>CAJOIE010000006.1 GCA_905234605.1 uncultured Bacteroidaceae bacterium
TATTTTGAGACATAGACACCACCTTTGCACAATTGTATTTTAGAAGTGCCAAGGTTTATTCGGCCAACATCAATAGCTTGATACCAAGGATAATTAGCCTTTTCTGCCATATAAAGAAACATTCTTTTCACAGTCATGTTATTCGTCGTTTCAAGCAATTGCTGAACTTTGGCTGGGCGAAGTGCTGTTAATTGCTCCATGATGTAATATAAATCCATGAAGCTATATCTATTTGGGGCCAATAGAAGACATTCCATGAAAGCAAGTTCAGGTGAAGATGCTTGTACGGTATAATTATTTTGCTTTATTGCTTGTTTCTGGATTAGGCCGAAAGCCGATGTCGTAAAAAACTCTATAGTCATGTCAAACAAATCACTTTTTGCCCATTGAGGAGTTCTTGGCTCATTGCTAGCAACCATAAGTTGAGGTTTTCCCATCGGTACGAAATGATAATAGCCAGATAGTTCAAGAGCGGAGTGGGCGGCTATACGATATTGTTTTCCTGTTTGCTCCTGGCAACTTGCTAAAGCTGCCAAGGCTGATAGAGAATCTCCGCTACGATACATCACACCCTTAGATAAGGATGTCAGCCAGCCAGATTTACGGTACTGCTTCATCAACTGATCAGAATACCCCTGCTTCTTTACCCCCTCAGAAAATAGTATTCCTCCAGGGAGTATATTCATTAGTAATGAGTTGATTTTGCTCTTCGTTTCTATAGCCATGTTTTATAATACGTTGAATATTTCAACTGCAAAGATATAATGTTTTCAGGATATAACCAAATATTTGGTTGAAAAATATGTGTTTTTCTATAGTTTTACTTTAGTTTTAAGTTGAAATGGCTTTGAGATAAGGTGATAATTGTCTTTTGGAAAAGTAGTTTAGTTTACTCCACTTTATATATAAAGAGGGATAAACTAAACCTATTTCCCAGAAAAGGTTGATGAGGGTTTCTTGGGGGGTGATGGCACCGCCGGTGATGTCGCCCAGATGTGCGATGGCATGGCGTAGGTCTTCGGCCACGAGGTCGGGTGTGAGGTTGCTGCTGAGGCCTTGTTCCACACGGGCAAGGTTGTCGGCGGCACGCAGCAGTGCCTCATAGTGACGTGCAGATGTCACCACGACGTCGGTGGCGGCGAGGTGTGGGGCGGCATCGGCGAGTTGGCGGCGCAGGGTGTCGAGGCCTGTGCCGTCGATGGCTCTGAAGGTGTCGGTCTTGTTGACGATGCGCAGCACGGTCTGGTCGCTACGTGGCGTTATGTCGGTGGGGAAGGGCACGCCGGGCTCGGTGAGCATGATGATGATGTGAGCGCGTTCTGCGGCAGCTCGTGTGCGCTCTTGTCCGAGCTGTTCGATGCTGTCGGCTGTGTGTCGCAGGCCTGCGGTGTCGATGAAGCGGAATTCTGTCTGCCCTATGAGCACGGTGTCTTCGATGGTGTCGCGTGTGGTGCCTTCTATGTCGCTGACGATGGCTCGTTGTTCGCCGAGCAGGGCGTTGAGCAGTGTGCTCTTGCCTACGTTGGGTGCTCCCACGATGGCCACGGGTATGCCGTTCTTGATGGCGTCGCCGGTGCTGAATGTGTCGGCTAATGCCTGCACGTGGCGGTGCAGCTGCTGTGTGAGTTGAAGCAGGTGGTTGCGTGGGGCAAACTCCAGGTCCTCGTGGTCGGAGAAGTCGAGCTCGAGTTCGAGCAGTGTGGTGAGATGCAGCAGCTGTTGGCGCAGGTTTTCGAGTTCGGTGCGCATGGCTCCGCGCAGCTGTGTCATGGCCACACGGTGTGATGCGGCGTTGCGTGAGGCTATGAGGTCGGCCACGGCTTCGGCCTGTGTCAGGTCGAGGCGTCCGTGCATGAAGGCTCTTTTGGTGAACTCGCCTGGCTCTGCCATCCGGCATCCTGCTTCTATGAGCAGCCGCAGTGTGGTCTGGGTTATGTAGGGTGAGCCGTGGAGGGTTATCTCGGCGGCATTCTCGCCGGTGTAGGAGTGTGGTGCGCGGAAGATGCTCACGAGCACTTCGTCGACGATGTCGCCCTCGGGTGTGTGTATGTGTCCGTAGTGAACGGTGCGTGGCTGTGCCTTGGTGAGGTCGTGTGAGAAGATGGCCGACACGCGGTCTATGGCTTCCTCTCCGGAGATGCGCACGATGGTGAGTGCTCCTCCGGCTGCCGTTGCGGGTGCGCAGATGGTGTCGGTCATAGTGTGTCGAGTGCTGTTCGCAGGGCTTCCATGTCGGCGTCGGTGGTGGCCCAGCTGGTGACGAAGCGGCACACGGTGTGGTCTGCATCGAGCGGTTCCCATGTCTCGAAGCGCACATGCTTGCCGATGGTTGCCATCTGTTGTCTTGTCAGGGCAAAGAACTGCTGGTTGGTGGGTGATGCGATGTGTGTCGGTATGCCTGCTGCGGCGAAGAGGACCACGAGCTGCTGTGCGTAGTAGAGTGCTTCGAGGCCAATGCTGAGATAGAGGTCGTCGGTGAAGAGCGCCTCGAACTGCACTCCGGCCAGTCTGCTCTTGGCGAGCAGCGCGCCATGTTGCTTTATGATGCTGAAGAAGTGGCGTGGGGCGTTGCCTCGGGGGAACACCACGGCCTCGCCGCACAGGGCTCCCATCTTGGTGCCTCCGATGTAGAAGGCATCGCAGTGGTGTGCCATCCATGGCAGGTCGAAGTCGCATGCCGGCGAGGCCAGTGCATAGCCTAAGCGGGCGCCGTCGATATATAGGGGGATGGCGTAACGCTTGCACACGGCATGTATGGCTACAATCTCGGTTGCGGTGTAGACGGTGCCCAACTCGGTGGGTTGTGTGATGTAGACCATGCCTGGGTGTACGGTGTGCAGCCCCGACGGGTCGTTCCTGAAGCGCTCGATGAGAGCTTCCAGTTCCTTCGCGAGCATCTTGCCGTCGTGGTGGGGCAGGGTGAGCACTTTATGGCCTGTGGCCTCGACAGCTCCTGCCTCGTGCACGTTGATGTGGCCTGTCTCCACTGCCACGACGCCTGCATAGAGTGGTGTCATTGCGGCGATGACGGTGGCATTGGTCTGTGTGCCTCCCACGAGGAAGAAGATGTCGGCCTCTGGTGTCTGGCATGCCTTGCGTATGTTCTGGCGCGCGCGCTGGCTCCACTCGTCGTCGCCGTAGGATGCGCTGGTTGCGGCGTTGCTCTCAGCCAGAGCCTGCATCACGGCGTGGTGTGCGCCGTTGTTGTAGTCGCTTTCGAATGAGTGCACGGGTGATTGGTGAGTTGGGTGTTCCATCAGATGCGGTCGAGCACGAGCTGTATGAGGCCGTCGATGCTTCCTTTGTAGCCGGTGTTGGCTTCGCCGGCCAGCCTGTTGGCAATGACCATGCAGCACGTCATGGCCCGATGCCCCATGAGTCGTGCCAGGCCTGCCAGTGCGGAGCTCTCCATCTCGAAGTTGGTGATGCGCCATCCGTCATGCTCGAAGGCTTCCACCTTGCGGTTCTGGTCGGGGTCGGCCAGCGGTATGCGCAGCTCGCGTCCCTGTGGGCCGAAGAAGCCGCCGCATGCTATCGTCACGCCGCGCACCATCTCCTTGCCGGCTATTCGCTCCATGAGTTCGGGGTTGGCATCGATGACGTAGGGGGCACATAGCAGCGGGTTCCAGTGCATGTGTTGCTTGAATGCTTCTTCGAACTCCAGGTCGCACACGTCGTTGCGTCCGGCATAGAAGTTGAGCAGGCCGTCGAAACCTATGCTCTTGGCCGAGGCTATGTATGTGCCCACGGGGGTGTTGGGCTGCAGTCCGCCGCAGGTGCCTATGCGCACCATCTCGAGTGAGCGCAGCTGTGGCTTCTCGGTGCGTGTCTTGAAGTCTATGTTGGCCAGTGCGTCGAGCTCGTTGACCACGATGTCGATGTTGTCGCACCCGATGCCTGTGCTCAGCACGGTGATGCGCTTGCCTTGGTAGTAGCCTGTTATGGTGTGGAACTCACGGCTCTGTATGTCGCATTCCATGCGCTCAAAGTGGGAGGCTACGGTGGTCACACGTCCGGGGTCACCAACGAGTATCACCTTGTCGGCGAGTTGCTCGGGGCGCACATGGAGATGGAACACTGAGCCGTCCTCATTGATGATGAGCTCCGACGGGGCGAATTGCTTGTTCATAGTCTGTGGGTTGAGTGTTAGGATGGGATTAGCTATAGGAACTATAGCTACTATAGTTCCTATATATATATTAATAGGTGTTAGTGGGGCTGTGTGGCTTTGATTTCGGCGTTGCGAATGTCCTTGGCCAGTGCGCGCAGGCCCATCAGCTGTGAGTAGTGGGTGGCCTCGATGCGTGCGATGGTGCGTGCGATGGCTGTGCGCTGTGCGGCGTCGGCTTCGGCATACTGGTCGCGCAGCCGCAGCAGCAGTGTGGCATCGGTCTCGGTGGTCTGGCGCAGCTGCAGCCACTGTTTCATCAGTGTCGCCGCTTCCTGCGAGTGGAAGTCGGCGATGGAGGTGTAGGTGCGCTCGTCGTTGACCACGAAGGTGAACTCTGGTGTGGCCGGCGTGTCCATTCCCCCGTCGCGCAGTTTGGCCAGCCGCTCTCGCGCGGCTGCCACGGCAGCCTGGTCGGTCTGAGTCTCGGCAATCGATGCCAGGCGTGCCAGCCGGCGCAGGCGGTCGGGGGCGATGTCGTCGGCATAGGTGGAGCGTGTTGTTGTGGGAATGAATGTGTACACGCACACTTTGCCTTTTGGCTGATGTCTGTCGGTGACCATCCAGCCCAACTGTGCCAGCTCGTCGATGGCGAGCATGTAGTCGTTGGCTGTTGAGCAGAACGGGAAGCCGAGGCTCTCTGGCTGCAGGCACTGGTTGTCGGTCGGGTCGATGCGGGTCACGAAGATGTCGTAGCCTCCGAGGCTGGCCTCGCCCGTGGCAGCGTAGTAGAGTGTCAGTCCGTCGGAGAGCAGGAAGGGGTAGTTCTGCTTGACGTCGGCATTGAGGCCTTCAAGCGGCAGTGGGGCTGCCCAGTCGTCGCCCACCTTGTCGCTCAGGGCGAGGCGCATGCCTCCGCCGTCCTGTGCCACCGCCACGAGGCGTCGGTTGGCCAGCTCGTTCTCGTAGATGGTGGCATCGGTGGTGGCGGCAGTGTGGTAGGTGGAGGCGTAGGTGTCTATGCGTCCGCTCTCGCGGGTGAGGCGTATGGCGTGCAGGGCCTCGGCGGCATCCACCACCACGCTGTCGACGAAGCACACGCGCTCTGTGGCCCGCAGCTTGGCTGCCAGCATCTGCGCGCGCTCCCGCATGGCCTCGGCTTCGGAGGTGTCCTTGCGTTTCTTCTGCAAGGCGGCTATCTCGCTGTCCAGCAGCTGCTCGGCTTGTGCGAAGTCATAGACTGCCATGGCCTGGCGCGCCTGCTCCATGAGTGGCACGGCAGGCTCTTTCGGCCGTGGTGCGGCACGGCGGCGGCGTTGTGCTCCTGCCTCTACGGGCAGGAGCAGCAGTGCTGCAATGGCTATGGCTGCTATCTGGATGGGCTTCATGATGAGTGGACTGATTTCTCTGAGTTCTCGGAGTAGTCTGAGTAGTCTGAGTACTCCGAATACTCCGGACTACTCCGATTGCCTCGGGCGTTATTTGCTGAGGTACTCGTGCATGCTGTGTGCGGCCCGTCGGCCGTCGCCCATGGCCAGGATCACCGTGGCTCCGCCGCGCACGATGTCGCCGCCGGCGAAGATGGTGGGCAGGTTGGTCTGCATTCCGTCGTTGACTGCTATGGTGTTCTTGCGTCCGAGCTCGAGGCCGTCGATGCTGGTGGGCACGATGGGGTTGGGCGATACGCCCACGGCCACTATGGCCTGGTCGATGTCGATGGTCTCGGTGGCGCCTGCTATGGGCTGTGGCGAGCGGCGGCCGCTGGCATCGGGCTCGCCGAGCTCCATCTTCTGGAGCACCACGGCACGCACGTTGCCTTGCTCGTCGGCAAGATACTCTATGGGGTTGTGCAGGGTGAGGAACTCGATGCCCTCTTCCTTGGCGTGCTTCACCTCCTCCAGTCGTGCCGGCATCTCGGCCTCGGAGCGGCGGTAGGCTATGAACACGCGCTCTGCGCCGAGGCGCTTGGCAGTGCGGCATGAGTCCATGGCTGTGTTGCCGCCGCCCACGACCATGACGCTCCTGGCGCGGCGGATGGGTGTGTCGCTGTCGGCGGCCGAGGCGTCCATGAGGTTCACGCGGGTGAGGTATTCGTTGCTCGACATGATGCCTTTGAGGTTCTCGCCGGGTATGTTCATGAAGTTGGGCAGGCCGGCGCCTGAGCCCACGAAGATGCCGGCAAAGCCTTGCTCCTCGAGCTCGTGCACGCTGATGGTCTTGCCTATGATGCAGTCTTTCACGAAGTGCACGCCCATGCGCTTGAGGCCGTCGATCTCCACGTCGACGATGGCGTTGGGCAGGCGGAACTCGGGTATGCCATACTTGAGCACGCCGCCAATCTCGTGGAGTGCCTCGAACACGGTGACGTCGTAGCCCAGCTTGACCATGTCGCCGGCGAAGGAGAGGCCCGATGGTCCGGAGCCCACCACGGCTATCTTCTTGCCGTTGGCCGGAGCGCACTCGGGCACGGCTGTCTGTCCGCTCTCGCGCTCGTAGTCGGCGGCGAAGCGTTCCAGATAGCCTATGGCCACGGGCTCCTTGCCCATCTTGAGGTGTATGCAGCGGCTCTCGCACTGTTTCTCCTGCGGGCACACGCGGCCGCACACGGCGGGCAGGGCCGATGTCTGCTTGAGCACGTGTGCTGCCTCGAGGAACTCGCCTTGCTCTATGTGCTTGATGAAGCGGGGTATCTGTATGCCTACGGGGCAGCCTTCCATGCATGTGGGCTTCTTGCAGGAGAGGCATCGCTGTGCCTCGCGCTGTGCCATCTCGGGTGTGAGGCCGCGGTTCACTTCCTCGGTGCGGGTCGTGGCGCGGTATACGGGGTCGAGCTCGGGCATCTTCACGCGTGGTATGGCCACGCGCTCCTTGGCGGTGAGCTGCGGCATGGCCGCGGTGGCTGTCGTGGCGACTGTGTCGGCGGCAGCGGGGGTGGCTGTCGTGGCGGCTGTGGCGTGTGTGTCGGCGGCGTGTGCCATGGCGTCCTGCTCCTCGGCCTTGAAGGCTGTCATGCGCGAGAGCATCTCGTCGAAGTCCACCTGATGGCCGTCGAACTCGGGGCCGTCCACGCACACGAAGCGTGTGCGCCCGCCGACGGTGATGCGGCAGGCTCCGCACATGCCCGTGCCGTCGACCATGATGGTGTTGAGCGACACGTCGGTGGGTATGTCGTATTTCTTGGTGAGCAGGCAGCAGAACTTCATCATGATGGCCGGCCCTATGGCGAACACTTTGTCCACGCGCTCGCGCTGTATCACCTGCTCGATGCCCACGGTGACCACGCCTTTCTGGCCGTAGGAGCCGTCGTCGGTCATGATGATGACCTCGTCGGAGTGCTGCCGCACCTCGTCCTCGAGGATGATGAGGTCCTTGCTGCGGCCGGCCAGCACGCTGACGACGCGGTTGCCGGCCTGCTTCAGGGCCTTGATGATGGGCAGCATGGGGGCTACGCCTACGCCGCCGCCGGCACACACCACGGTGCCGAACTGCTCTATGTGTGTGGCACGGCCCAGCGGACCGACAATGTCGGTGAGCTCGTCGCCCACGTTGAGGTCGCACAGCATGGTGGTGGAGTAGCCCACCTTCTGCACCACAAGGGTGATGGTGCCGGCTTGCGTGTCGGCATCGGCGATGGTGAGCGGTATGCGCTCGCCCTTAGCACCCACGCGCACTATCACGAAGTGGCCTGCACGGCGAGCCTTGGCGATGAGGGGAGCCTCCACCACCAGCTTGTATACTTTCTCTGAGAACTGCTCTTTGCTAACAATCTTGTTCATGCCTGTTCTTTCGTTTTTAAGTGGTTCCTGTCTTAGTGTATGTGTTGGTTGTGCTTGTTTAGCGCATTAGATAATGCAAAGTTACGATTAAAGCGATGAACGGGGCTCGTTTGCTGCCACGAAATAGCATGCAGGGTGGCATTTTCAGTGGGTGCATGGCGAAGAAAAGGGTGCTGCACGGTGATGTGCAGCACCCTTGAGGGTGTCTGGCGGAGTGCTACCCCGCCTGTGGGCTGACGTATGGGTTGTGGCGCGCGGAGGCTTACTCCCACGTGTCCCACTTCACGCTGTTGCCGTTGTAGCGGTTGGCTTTCACGTCCATGCCATTACTCTGCTGGGCCGCTGTCTCGCTGGTTTCGGGGCCGCTGACGGCCATGATGTTCTCGGAACCGAGGCGCACGCAGCGCAGCATGGGGGCTATATATTGTGATTTCTTCATTGTAGCATAGGGATTTGAGGTTGTGTGCTTACTTGATGGCTACTTTCTTGCCGTTGACGATATAGACGCCCTTGCGGACGGCTGTCGTGCGCTGGCCGGCGATGTCGTAGACGGTGGACGCGGCTGCCGGCAGGACGGTAGTGAGCGTGTCGATGCCGTCGGTCTGGCCGAAGCCGAGATAGAAGGCCTTGACGGAGGTCGTGGGGACGGTCAGGTAGCACTTGTAGGGAGTGGCGGTGAAGGCCGAGCTGACGGTGTAGAAGGCCTGGGTGCCGTCGGCTGTCTGAAGCACGTAGCGTGTGGCGGAGCCGTCGCTGGCTGCGATGGTGGTAGTGGCAATGACGCCGGTCAGCAGGCCTGCGGTGTAGCTCACGTCGGAGATGGAGGCCTTGCCGAAGACTGTGGTGCTGAAGTCGCTCTCTGAGGCGTTGTATATTATATAAGGTGTGTTGGCAGCAGGCTCATCGACCTCTGTGAGCTGCACGCGGCTGGTGGTTGTGTTCACGGCATCGCAGCTGTAGAAGGTGATGTCGGTGAAGCCGGTGCTCACGTCGGGCGTGAAGGGGAAGATGACGGTGCCATACTTGCCGGCCTTGGCCGAGACGGTGACCAGATAGCCTTCCTCCTCAAGCTCCAGCCATGAGTTGCTCACGGACAGAGCCACCTGGAGGTCGCCCGAGAGTGTGACTCCTGGTGTGGATGACTCATAGTTGTACCACCATTCCGAGCCGCCCGAGGTGGTGATGGTGCTCGACATGGTCAGCACGTTGGCGGCGGAGTAGCTCACGGTCATGTCGACTGTCGCGCCGTTCATCTGGTTGACGAAGTCGTCCCATACGATGTTGGCGGTGCAGCCGGTGTTGGCACCCTTCACGTCCTCGAAGAAGTCGGCGCGCACGGTGATGACGCGCTCGCTGGCGTTGTACACGGGCAGCACCCAGTTGAGCCAGTTGAACGTGCCGCCGTTGTTGTGGTTGACGAAGCGGTAGTGGTAAGCCTGGCCGGGCTTGAGGGTGACGATGTCGCTCATGTCGCCGAGGTAGGCGGTGGAGTTGTCCACCTTGCCGATGACCTTGTTGGCGGGAGTGCCTTTGACATAGAGCCAGTCGAGGCCGCTGGTGCTGCTGCCGTCGCAGGCGAAGTAGAGGGTGGAGGTGGTGCTGATGGTGAACTCGTCGGAGTTCTGCACGACGTAGGTGCCCTTCGACATGGTCATGCTGAACTTCACGTCGTCGCCCACCTTGAAGTTGCAGGTGCCGGTGCCATCGTTGGTGCGCACGGGGCGGGCATAGATGCGGTAGGTGCCGGCAGGCAGCTCTGTGACGGCGACGTAGGTGCTGTTGTTGGCCGTGCGGCCCATCTTGCCGTTGGAGGCGCGCGGCGTGTAGGTGCATTCGCTGGCTGCGGCTATGTCTTCGGCTTCAGTGAAGTAGACCACGTCGGCGACGGTGGCTGCGCTGTAGGTGAGCTCCTTGTCGTAGCCGTCGGCATCGGGGGTGAAGGTGGTGCGGTAGTAGTCGCCGGAGCCGTTGGCTGCTATCTGGTAGAGCGTCGTGCCCTGATAGATATACTGGGGATAGGCCACGGTCACAGCTTGGCCTGCCGACTGCCCGGAGGCTATCTGCTTAAGCGTGGTGCCGTTGCCGTCCTTGGCGGTGACGGTATAGGCGAACACCTTCTCGGCCATGATGCTGCTGATCTCAGTGGCCGACAGGGCCTTGTTGCATATCCTCACGTCGTCGAAGGCATAGGCAGGGTCGGCATCGACCCAGTTGGCATACTGGTTGCCGCCGAGGGTGACGTAGGTCAGGTTGCCCACCTGGCTGAAGAAGGCCGAGGCGTCGATGGTCCATGAGTTCATCACGCTGCCGTCTATGTAGACTTTGGCCGACGTGTCGGTGATGGTGAAAGTGTAGTAGTGCCACTTTGCATCGTCGAGCCAATCGGTGCTTGCCGTGTTGCTGCCGGCATCGTTCTGTTCGCCCGTAAGGTCGCTCCAGCCGCCGCTGTAGGCATTGAGGTTGTAGCAGCCCCATCCGCGCGACTCAAGTGCCAGCATGGTCCAGTCGTTGACCAGGCCGGTGGTTTCATCAGCCAGCGTGCCGGAGTAGGGAGCCTTGTCGTGGGCTGAGAAAATGGGGGTAAAAAAGTAGTCGGAGGCCGAGCTCTTGTTGACCCAGAAACCTATGGTCAGCTGATGGGTGTAGGCCGAGTGGGCGAGCACGTCGGAGGGCAGCATCAGGTAGTTGGTGCGGATGGCGCCGCCTGTGTTCTGGAACACGGTGCCGAAGGTGGAGGCGGCATAGGTGGTGGCGTCGAAGGAGCCGCTGCCGGTGATGGTGGCGTTGCCCATGGCGTTGACGGCCGTGGTGCCGCTGATGGTCTCGAAGTCGTTGAGATAGGTGTAGGGCGGCTCGTAGTCGTCGGTGCTCAGCGTCAGGCAGGCCTGGTTGACGGAGAGGCACACGTCGATGCTGTCGGGGGCTGTGTCGAAGGTCTTGGTGTAGGAGTAGTTGTAGGTGGTGCTGCCTGTGGTGGTGATGGTGGAGGTCATGGCGAGCGTGCCGTTGATGTAGCTCACGCGCATGTCGACCGTGGCACCGTTCATGTCGGTGGCGAAGTTTGTCCAGTCGAAGTCGTTGGTGCAGCCGGTGCTCGAGGCGGCCTTCTCCTCATAGTTGCATCCTCTGAGTATGACGCTGGCGTTGTTCCACGAAGGCGTTGCGCCGGCGGTTCCGGCATAGAGCAGGAAACCGTAGTCGTTGCTGCCGGTGTTGCGTGTCTGGGTGAAGGTGTAGTGGATGGAGCCGCCGTCGGTCACGGTGTGCACGTTGGATGTGGCTCCGAGCCATGACGTGGTGTTGTCGGTGGCACCCACCTGAGTCGTGGTGAAGTCCTGCAGCGCGTAGAGCGACTGCATGGCCTTGCCTGTGCTGTTGTCCCACAGACCGTAGTTGTACCAGGCGGTGGTCACCTGCGAGCCGCTGTTGCCATGCTCGTTGGCCTCGGGCCACCACCAGTAGAGACCGGTCACCTGAGTGTAGGTCTTCAGCGAGTCAAGCAAGGCGTTGGTGAAGGCCAGCTGTCCGGCGTCGGTGGCGGCATAGGTGCCGGTGTAGTCGTAGCTGGTGCTTGTGGGGTAGAAGGCATGTGGGTAGCCCACTTCCACGAGCTGCACCTCCTTCGTTGGGTAGTTCGTCTGAAGGTAGTCGAGCAGGGTGGTGAGATAGTTGAGCGGGCCGTGATAGTAGGGATAGTAGGAGAGGCCTATGATGTCGTAGTCTACGCCCTTGGAGGCCAGTGTCGCAGGCCATGTCTTGGCTGCCCAGTTGGCATAGCTGAGGGTGGTGTTGTAGTCCATGGCCACGTGGAAGATGACCTTAGCCCTGGGGCACACCTCGCGGCAGGCTGCCACACCTCTGTTGATGTAGCTGATGAAGTTGGTCATCACCGTGCCTGTGGAGTTGGCGTAGCACAGGTTGGTTGCGCTGCTCGACGAAAGCGCGTCCCACAGCATGCCGTTGTTGAGCTCGTTGCCCACCTGGATGAAGTCGGGCGTGGCACCGTAGGCCACGAGTGTCTCAAGCACCTCCTTGGTGTAGGCATACATCGAGTCGGAATAGGCACTGCTGTTGGTCCAGCGCGCCGGAGCGAGGTGCTTTTCGGGGTCGGTCCATGTGTCGCTGTAGTGAATGTCGAGCATGAACTTGAGGCCGGCATCCTTGATGCGCTTGCCCAGTGCCTTGACGTCGTTCAGGCTCTGGCATGCCCCTTCGTTCCAATAGGTGGCGTCGGTGGCCTTGTAGGTGGCTGGGTCTACGAACAGGCGCACGCGCATGCTGTTCCAGCCCTGAGCCTTGAGGTAGGCTATGAGGCTGCTGCTGATAGTGGTGCTGCTGCTGTCGAGGTAGGTGGAACCTGCCGTCTCGTAGAAGGGCAGCATTGAGATGTCGCCGCCCACATAGCGCTGTGCGCGTGTGCACAGCGATGTGGCAAACAACATCATGACCAAGAAGAGTCGTGATGTGTTATTCATTGTTGATGATGAAAGTTAATAACGTTTATATAATCAAGGTGATAAGTGGAATGCGTCAGGTGATGATGTCGAAGCCAGTGTAGGGCTGTAGGGCGGCTGGTATGCGTATGCCCTCTTCCGTCTGGTTGTTCTCGAGGAGGGCTGCCACGATGCGTGGCAGTGCGAGTGCCGAGCCGTTGAGTGTGTGGCAGAGCTCGGGCTTCTTGCTGCCCTCGGGACGGTAGCGGCAGTGCAGGCGGTTGGCCTGGTAGGTGTCGAAGTTGGAGACGCTCGACACTTCGAGCCAGCGTTGCTGGGCTTCGCTGTAGACCTCGAAGTCGTAGCAGATGGCAGAGGTGAAGCTCTGGTCGCCGCCGCAGAGGCGCAGTATGCGGTAGGGCAGCTCGAGCTTGACGAGGAGGCTCTCCACGTGGGCGAGCATCTCGCGGTGGCTCTCGCGGCTGTGCTCGGGGGTGTCGATGCGCACTATCTCTATCTTGGAGAACTCGTGCAGGCGGTTGAGGCCGCGCACGTCCTTGCCGTAGGAGCCGGCTTCGCGGCGGAAGCACTGGGTGTAGGCACAGTTCTTGACGGGCAGGTCGCGCTCGTCGAGTATGACGTCGCGGTAGATGTTGGTCACGGGCACCTCGGCGGTGGGGATGAGGTAGAAGTCGTCGACCTCGGCGTGGTACATCTGGCCTTCCTTGTCGGGCAGCTGGCCTGTGCCGTAGCCGCTGGCGGCGTTGACCACGGTGGGCGGCATGATTTCGGTATAGCCTGCCTTGGCGGCCTCGGCGAGGAAGAAGTTGATGAGTGCGCGTTGCAGCTGTGCGCCTTTGCCTATGTATACGGGGAAGCCTGCACCTGTAATCTTGACGCCGAGGTCGAAGTCTATCAGGTTGTATTTCCTGGCCAGCTCCCAGTGGGGCAGGCGGGCGGCTTCGACCACGGGGTTGGCTGTCCAGTTGCCCACGGTGTCGCCGGGCTGGCACTCGCGCAGGTTGCTCTTCACCACCACGTTGTCATCGGCGCAGGAGCCTTCGGGCACTTCGTCGTAGGGTATGTTGGGTATCTGGCAGAGCTGCTCGGTGAGCTGCCGCTGGGCCTCGTCCATGGCGGCTTCGAGCTGGCGGGAGCGTTCCTTGAGCTCGGCCACGGCGGCTTTGGCGGCATCGGCCTGCTCGCGCAGCCCCTGCTTCATGAGCTGTCCTATCTCGGCGGCTTTCTTCTTGCTCTCGGCAAGGAGCTGGTCAAGCTGCTGCTGTGCTTCGCGGCGGCGGCGGTCGGTGGCCTGCACGGCGGCAATGGCCTCAGCGGCACCACGGAAGTGCTTCTTCTCCAGACCGCGCACCACGCGCTCGGTCTCCTCGTTGATGAGTCTCAGTGTTAGCATGTATGGAGTGTTTCTTGAAAGTTAAACGTTGATGTGTACGTATAGGCGTGCAAAGATAACTACATTTGTGCATGCGTATTCTTCTGATTGCCATTTTTTGCCTCTTGTGCTTGCCCTCAGCGGCGTTTGCGCGTGTGTCCGACCTGTTGCCTGTGCCTAAAGTGGTGCACATGGCGGAGCATCAAGAGCCCGGGCCGCGTGTCACGGGCAAGGTGCGTATGTGCGGACATGTCACGCCGCGCCTGCGGCAGGCACTCATGTTGGCCACGGGGTGGAGCCTTGACGACGGCCGCAAGGCTCTGCCGGTGGAGGTTGCGCTCGTGGACAGCATCGGCGGGGCGTGGGACCATGTGCTCGCGGGCTTCGACAACGAGGCCTACAGCCTTCGTGTCACGGCGTCGGGCATAGCCATTGAGGCTGTGACGGAGGTGGGTGCCATACGTGCTTTCCAGACGCTGGCACAGCTGGCGGAGGGCACTCCGCGGCACGGACGCATGGAGGCTGTGAGCATCACAGACTGGCCGGCCTTCAAGCTGCGTGGCTACATGCACGACTGCGGCCGAAGCTATATCCCTGTCGACATGCTGGAGCGGCAGATGTGCCTCATGGCTCGCTTTAAGGTCAATGTGCTGCACCTCCACTTGACGGAGAACCAAGCATGGCGCTTCGAGGTGCGAGCCTTCCCGCAGCTCACGCGGGCTGGGACCATGACACGCCACGAGGGATGTTTCTACACCCAGAGCGAGCTGCACCGCCTGGACTCCATCGCATGGCTGCTCGGCGTGACGATACTGCCGGAGGTGGATATGCCCGGCCACAGTGCTGCCTTCAAGCGCGCCATGGGCCACTCCATGCAGACGCCGGAGGGGGTGGAAGAGCTCAAGGTGGCGCTCACGGAGCTGGCTGCCACCTTCGGGCATGCGCCGTACATACACATAGGTGCCGACGAGGAGACCATCACTTATCCCGGCTTCCTGCGCCAGCTCACCGACCATGTGCATGCCCTCGGCCGCAAGGTGGTGGTGTGGAACCCCATACGCGGCATGAGCATTGACCGCTCCACGGGTGCCGACATGACGCAGATGTGGAGCACGGCGGGCCGCGCCGTCGAGGGCGTGCCGAACATTGACTGCCGCTACAACTATGTCAACCACTTCGACCTCTTTGCCGACCTGGCGGGCATATATCGCAGCAACATATACTATGCCAGCCGTGGCAGCGCAGAGGTGGCAGGTGCCATCGCTGCCGTGTGGAACGACCGCCGCCTGCCCTCGGCCGCCGACATCATGGCCCAGAACAATGTCTATGCCTGCGTGCTGGCCACATGCGAGCGTGCATGGAAGGGCGGGGGAGCGGCCTACATCGAGCAGGGAGGGGCTCTGCTGCCGCCCGACGGCGCGGAGCACGATGAGTTTGCCGACTGGGAGCGGCGCTTCGTCTACCATCGCGACCACGTGCTGCGTGACGAGCCCATAGCCTATGTGCGGCAGGCTAATGTGCGATGGCGCATCAGCGATGCCTTTCCCAACGACGGCGATGCCGCACGCTCATTCCCACCGGAGAGCCTGCTCGCCTTGCCAGCAGGCACGCCGCCAGGCAGTGGCGCGGACACCGCCTTCGTGCACGACGGCCGCCGCTATGCCACGCACATCGCTGCCGGAGCCGCCGTCTACCTGCGTCACACATGGGGCACCGTGGTGCCGGCTTTCTACCAGCAGCCGCAGCCCGGAGCCACTGCCTACGCCTGGACATACATCTACTCACCACGGCGTCAGCGTGCTGCGGCAATGATAGAGTTGCAGAACTACAGCCGCTCGGAGCGCGACGTGCCGCCGCCGCCAGGGCGGTGGGACGGTAAGGGCTCGCACGTATGGCTCAACGGCACGGAGCTGATGCCGCCGGAGTGGACGACAGAGGTGGATGCCGGCGGTGGAGTGGGCCATGAGACATTGCTCACCAACGAGAATGCCGCAGCGCGGCAACCGGTGCCGTTGCAGCTGCGGCGCGGATGGAACCTGGTGATGCTCAAGCTGCCATACGTGGACGTGCCGGGCATACGCCTCAACAAATGGATGTTCACCTTCGTGGTCACGACGCCCGATGGCAGGCGCGCACTGCCTGGCATCAGCTATGCGCCATGAGCGGCGGCTCGCCGACACCGTGTGCAGCCGTAGGTCGTGCCGCTGTTTGATGCATCTTGCGCAGACATCAAGCCGTCTCCTCCACAAAGCCCGCACGTGCAGTCTTTCAGTTGGAGCTGGCGCGACAGTCAGGGCACCGATGTGGACTTGCTCGTCTATGAGGGCGACACAGCCCAAGCGTATGGGTTAAGGTCGGGAGCTACGTTCTCTGCCGATAGCTTCAGGGGTGTCAACAGATGAGCCTCTCTGTCCCAGGTGCCCACAAGCTGCCTCAATGTCATATCAGGCGGAGAGACTTTCCTCACGACATCCGACGGCAACCTCATTGCATGGCGGCAGCTCGTAGCCACGCTTTGCACGCATTAAACGGATTCACAGCTGTGAGATAATCCACGCATTAAACGAATTCACAGCTGTGAGATAACCTGCGACAAGGCAATTCGCATAATTCGTTCTTTGCGTGGCAAGAAAAAGGGCTGTGTCGCTCATTGTGACACAGCCCCTATATGATGATAAGCCGATTGGCGGCAGGCTTTAAGCCTCAGCCACGGGCTCCACAGAGACGGTGGAGCGGTCGAGGCGGCCGCGCTTGAAGGTCACGATGCCGTCGGTGAGGGCAAAGAGCGTGTGGTCGCTGCCCATGCCTACGTTCTTGCCAGGGTAGTGCTGAGTGCCACGCTGGCGCACAATGATGTTGCCGGCCACGCAGTGCTGGCCACCGAATATCTTCACGCCAAGTCGTTGTGCTGCTGACTCGCGTCCGTTCTTTGAACTACCTACGCCTTTTTTATGTGCCATGGTTGTTGTCTGTTTTCTTGAGGGTTAATGGTTTTAAGCGATGACTTCCTTCACGACCAGCTCTGTGAACTGCTGACGGTGGCCGTTGAGCTTGCGGTAGCCTTTGCGACGCTTCTTGTGGAACACGAGCACCTTGTCGCCCTTCACGAGCGGGCTCACTACTTCGGCAACAACCTTGGCACCGTCCACGGCGGGTGCACCGACGGTGATGTCACCGTCGCGGTCTACCAGTAACACTTTCTCAAACTCAACAGCTTGCTGAGCCTCGGCACCCTGGATGTGGTACACGAAGAGCTTCTTGCCTGCCTCAGCCTTGAACTGCTGACCGTTAATCTCTACGATAGCGTACATGTGTGATTATGAAATGTTTAACGGGTTTCACCGAGGGGCGGTCGCCACGGTGGCGGCACTTATGCGAGCCTGCTCGGCATCTGAATCGGCTGCAAAAGTAGCATTTACTGGCGTAGCTGCCAAGCACGGACACCGGTTTTTTCGCTCTTTGCTCATCATTCGTGCCTCTCTTTCACCATGCACCGTCGGCGGCATGACCCTGCTTGGTGTGTGCTGCCACCATGCGCTCTCGTTCACAGGGTGGGTGCAGGGTGATGCCGGCGGCCTCCGGCATCACGTGCTCGACGTGTGCGAGGGTGTCGTCAGGCGGAGTGCATTCATGCTTGCCATGGCGGGCATGGCGGATGCTGCCAATGTGTTAGTGGCAGAGATGGGTCTGGCGGACATGAGAAAAGAGGATGTGCCTGTGCTGACACATCCTCTTTTCGTGGGGTTGATGCTGGCAGTGTGCGTGCCTGACGCCCACGCCGCATGGCTCTCGGTGTCACTGTGCGCTCTGTTCTTCGCCATCGCTGCCGCTGCCGCCGCCGAGGGCCTGGTAGAGGTCGATGGTGGCCTGGATGAGGGCGAAGCGGTTGGCCACCTCGCCGAGCTGTGCAGAGAGCAGGCCTGTCTGTGCGGTGAGCACGTTGAGGTAGTTCACGCCTGGCGAGTTGTAGTAGAGTGCTTCGGTGGCTTGTGCGGCATCGGTCAGGGCGCGCACCTGTCCGCTCACGAGGGCTGTCTTGCCCTGGGCTGTCTGGAGGGCGGTGAGGGCGGTGTTGACTTCATTGCCTGCGGCCACGAGGGCTTGCACGAAGGCTATCTGTGCCTCTTGCTGCTGCATCACTGCCACGCGCTTGGCGGCTATGAGGCGTCCGTTCTGGAAGATGGGCTGTGCGAGCTGTGCCACGGCGTTCCATATCCAGATGGCTGGGTCGAGCTCCGCGGTGGAACCGTTGTTGGTGTAGCCCAGCGTGCCGGAGATGGTGAGTGAGGGGTAGAAGTTGGCCTTGGCGGAGTTGACGTCGTAGAAGGCGGAGGCCAGCTTGAGCTCTGCCTGACGCACGTCGGGACGGTTGTCGAGCAGTTGCATGGGCACGCCGGTGCTTATCGTGGGCACGTGGAATGTGTCCAGCGAGGTGCGCTCGATGTGGTGGGGTGCCTCGCCGAGCAGTGTGCACAGGGCGTTCTCGGCCTCGACACGTGCTTGCTTGAGGTCGAGCAGCGACGACTCCACGCTGAGGCAGTTGGCCTCTGTCTGTGCCACGGCGGCCTTGTTGCTGCGTCCGGCTGCCATGAGCTGCCGGCTGCGCTCCACGCTCTCGCGCCAGTTGCTGGCTGTCTGCTCGCTGATGGCCACCTGTGCGTCGAGCATGCAGAGGGTGTAGTAGAGGTTGGCCACGTTGGCCACGAGGCTCTGCTGCACGGCCTGACGTGCGGCCTTCACCTGCTCCACGCCTACCTCGGCTTTCTTCTTGGCGTTGCGCAGCGAGCCTATGGAGCCCAGCTGCCACGAGGCACTAAGGGGTATGGTGTAGAAGCGGAGTGGGGAGCTCCAGTCGTGCGACGAGAGCTGCCCCTGCGGGGCTATGGCCAGCGATGGTATGTAGGCCAGCTTGGAGCACATCAGGTACTGCTGTGCCTCTTGTATCTGGAGGTCTATCTGGCGGAGTGAGGCGTTCTGCGACAGGGCTTGCTCGATGAGTGCCTGCAGCGTGGGGTCGGTGAAGAACTCGCGCCAGCCGGCAGCACCTGTGCTTTGCTCGCCGTCGCCCGAGCGCAGGCCGCCGAAGAGGTCGGCAGCGGGCAGCTCGGTGGAGCGCTCATAGTCGCGGAAGAGCGAGCACGAGGAGAGCACCATCGTGGCGGCCATGGCCAGTGCTATATGTCGTATGCGTTTCATGCTATGGTTGGATGTCATGTGTGTGTTATATATATAATATGTGTGCGCGCGTGGCTATCGGTTCTCGGCCTTCTCGGCTTCGCTGTGAGCTTTCTCGCGAAGGAACTGCTGGTCGGCCTCGACCTTCATGGCGGGGCGTATCTTCTCCTGGACGTACTCGAAGAAGATGAAGAACACGGGCACGGTGAAGAGTATGGCTGCCGTGCCGACTATCATGCCGCCCACGACGCCTATGCCTATGGTGCGGTCGCCGTTGGCACCTGCTCCGGAGGCGAAGACGAGTGGCAGCATGCCGAGCACGCACGTGAACACGGTCATCAGGATGGGGCGCAGACGGGCTTCGGCGGCGGCGTAGGCGGCCTCCACGATGCCCATGCCTTTGCGCCGGCGCTCCAGGGCAAACTCGGTGATGAGGATGGCTGTCTTGGCCAGCAGGCCTATGAGCATGATGACGCCTGTCTGGAGATAGATGTTGTTCTCCACCTGTCCGAAGACATACATGTCGTTGCCGGTCAGCAGGCGGCCAACGCCCACGGAGACGAAGTTCCACAGCCAGGCCAGGCCGAAGGAGCCCATGAGGCCGGCCGGCACGGAGAGGATGACGGCGAAGGGCACGAAGAAGCTCTCGTAGAGGCACGACAGGATGAGGAATATGAGCACCACGCAGATGGCGTAGATGAGTATGGTCTGGTTGCTGCCCATCTGCTCGTACTCCTCGCGCGAGATGCTGCCATACTCGTAGGTGATGTGGTCGGGCAGTGTCTGCTGGCGCACTTCGTCGATGGCTATCATGGCGTCGCTCGTGGTGTAGCCCTGGGCCGGCTGCACCATGCACGAGATTTCGGAGAAGAGGTTGAAGTGCTTGTCTATCTCGGGGCCGAGCACCGGCG
The DNA here is from genome assembly GCA_905234605.1 of uncultured Bacteroidaceae bacterium. Lineage (GTDB taxonomy): Bacteria > Bacteroidota > Bacteroidia > Bacteroidales > Bacteroidaceae > Physcousia. The sequence continues at coordinate 19,797 of CAJOIE010000006.1, forward strand.
TGAGCTTGGCAAACTGTGTGATGGGAGCCATGCCTGTGCCGTTGCGCACATACATGTTGGAGATGTCGGCCTCGGAGGTGCGGTAGCGCGGGTCGGTCTGTAGCATGACGCGGTACACCTTGCCGAACTGGTTGAAGTTGGACACGTAGCTGCCGCCCAGATAGCCGCTCATGGCTGAGAGCACGGCGGATGGCGAGATGCCGGCTAGCTTGCACTGCGCGGCGTCCACTTCCACCTGATACTGGGGGAAGTTGCGGGCGTAGGATGTCATGGCCATCTGTATCTCGGGCCGCTCACCCAGCACCTTGAGGAACTGCTGTGTCTGGGCGAGGAACAATTCCTTGTCGCCGTCGGAGCGGTCCTGCAGGTGGAGGTCGACGTTGGAGCCCAGGCCGTAGCCCGGTATCATGCCAGGCTCAAAGCAGAAGATTTGTGCCTCGGGTATCTCCTGCATGAACTTGAGCATGAGCATGAGCTTCTTGACGCTCGAGCTGTGCTGCAGGCCCTTGCGCTGGTTCCAGTGGTTGAGACGGAGTATCACCATGCCGTTAGCTGCGCCCTGGCCGCCCATCATGCCGTAGCCCGCCGTGCGGGAGTAGGTGCGTATGTCCTCGTCCTGCTCGATGATGGCCTGCACGCGGTCGAGCACTGACTCGGTGTAGGCCAGGTTGCTGCCCGGGGGGCATGTGACGTCGACCATGAGCACGCCCTGATCTTCCTGTGGCACGAGGCCCTTGGGCAGGCTCCTCATGAAGTAGACGAGCAGCACCACGGCCACGACCAGGCTCAGCGGAGCCACCCAGCGGTGGTTTATCACGCCGTGCAGCTGGCGGCTATAGCCGCGCGAGGCGGCACCGTAGGTCGTGGTGTAGGCTTTGCGTGTACCTTTGTTCAGACTGAGAAGGAAGCGGCTCACGGGGTTCTTGGCCTTGCGGTCGCTCTTGGCGGGGCGCATGAGCATGGCGCAGAGTGCGGGGCATACCACGAGAGCCGAGATGCAGGAGATGCCGACAGCCACTGCCAGCGTGACGCCGAACTGGGTGTAGAACATTCCGCTCGTGCCGCCCATCATGGTCACGGGGATGAACACGGCCATGAACACGAAGGTGCACGAGATGACGGCCATGGTCACGTCGCCCATGGCATCCTTGGTGGCCTGGTAGGCGCTGGTGTAGCCTGCGTCGAACTTGGCCTGCACGGCCTCGACCACCACGATGGCGTCGTCCACCACGGTGCCTATGGCCAGCACGAGGGCGAAGAGCGTCAGCAGGTTGAGCGTGAAGCCGGCTGCCTGCAAGGCGGCAAAGGTGCCCACGAGCGATATGATGATGGATATGGAGGGGATGAGTGTGGCGCGGAAGTCCTGAAGGAAGAAGTAGACCACGAGTATCACCAGCAGGATGGCTATGACGAGTGTCTCCTCGACGTTGGCAATGGACTCAAGGAGGAAGTCGTTGGACGACATCATCTGCTCGAAGTGCAGGCCCTTGGGCAGCGTCTGCTCCATCTCCTTGAGGGCGGCGGTGAAGCGGTCGTTGGTCTCCTTGGCGTTGGCACCGGAGAGCTGAAAGGCCAAGAAGGTGACGGAGGGCTTGCCGTTGAGCTTGCCGCTGTAGCCGTAGTCCACCTGTCCGAGCTCGAGGTCGGCCACGTCCTTGAGACGCAACAGCGACCCGTCGGGCTTGGCCATGATGACAACGTTCTCAAACTCGCTCACTTCCTTGAGGCGGCCTGTGTAGCGCAGGGTGTACTGATACACGTTGTTCACGCCGTTGCCGTGGCCGCCTTCCATGGGCTTCTCGCCCAGCTTGCCCACGGCGGCCTCGAGGTTCTGCTCGGCCAGGCAGGCGGAGATGTCGGAGGGCACGAGGCCATATTGTGCCATCACCTCGGGCTTGAGCCAGATGCGCAGCGAGTAGTTGGCTGCGAGGGCGAACACTTCGCCCACGCCCTGTATGCGCTTCAGCTGCGGGGTGATGTTGATGGCCATGTAGTTGCCCATGAAGTTCTGGTCGTACTCGGGCACGTCGCTCACCAGGGCATCGATTTGCAGCATGGAGGTCTGACGCTTGAAGGTGGTGACACCTATCATGGTCACCTCCTGTGGCAGCAGACCCTGGGCCATGCTGACGCGGTTCTGCACGTTGACGGCGGCCATGTCGGCATTGGAGCCTTGCTTGAAGAACACCGTGATGGTGGCCGTGCCGGAGTTGGTGGAGCTGGAGGTCATGTAGGTCATGTTCTCCACGCCGTTGATGCTCTCCTCGAGGGGCTGGATTACAGCCTTGGTGACGGTCTCTGCCGAGGCTCCCGGGTAGGTGGCGCTCACCATGACCGTTGGCGGTGCGATGTCGGGGAACTGCTCCACCGGCAGGTTGAAGTAGCTGATGGCACCCAGCAGCACGATGACGATGGCTATTGACATTGCCATCACAGGGCGCTTTATGAATATATTGCCTTTCATTTGTGATGCGGCCCGTGGCCGCGTGTTTTGATGATTAACGTTTGAATGATGCAGGGTTGATGCTCAAGGCCTGATGGCTGAGGCCTGATGGCTCGGTGCTCTGTCGTGCGGTGCGATATGGAGTGCTTGCAGGCATCTGTCTGTGGGAAGTGTGCTGCCATTGGCGCCGCTTGGCATCGGGCATTAGGGCTTAGGCTTCAAGCTTCATGCCTTATGCATTGAACCGTGCTCGCTTACTTCACCTCGGTGCCTTCCTTGACCATGCCTGCTCCGTCGGCTATTATCTCGTCGCCTGCCTTGAGGCCGCTGAGCACGATGAACTCGTTGCCGGTGTTGTAGGGGGCTACGGTGATGTTGGTGCCCTGGGCCACGCGCTTGCCGTCCTTCTCCACGACCTTGAACACCTGGTGCACGGTCTGGAGCTGCTTGACGGCTGCGGCGGGCACTATGATGTTGCCCTTGAGGGTGATGGGGATGACCACGTTGCCTGTGGAGCCGGAGTGCAGCAGGCCGTTGGGGTTGTTGAACACGGCGCGGAGGCTGACGCTGCCGGTCTGCTGGTCCACGACGCCGGAGGCTGTCTCTACGATGCCTGTCTCCTCATACTCGGAGCCGTCCACGAGCTGGAGGCGCACACGGGGCATGGCCTTGACGGCGGCCTCGGAGCTGCCGGCCTGGCGTATCTTGTCGAGCATCTGGGCCTCGGTCATGGAGAAGTAGACGTACATCTGGTGGTTGTCGGACACGGTGGTGAGGGGCGTGGGTATGCTGGGACCCACGAGGGCTCCGACACGGTAGGGCAGCGTGCCAACGACGCCGTCGGCTGGGCTCTTCACTACGGTGTAGCTCAGGCTGTTCTCTGCGTTGGTGACGGCGGCTGTGGCCTGTGCCACGGCGGCGCGTGCCTGCAGCAGGGTGTTCTGGGCTGTCTGCAGGTCGTAGTCGCTGACAACGCCCTGGTCGAAGAGCTTCTTGGTGCTGTCGTAGCTCAGCTGGGCTGTGGCCTGACTGGCTGTGGCGGCCTCGAGGTTGGCCTTGGCGGTGCCGAGGGCGGCCTGGTAGGGCACCTGGTCGATGATGAACATGGTCTGGCCCTTGCTCACGCGCTGACCTTCCTTGACGAGGAGCTGTGTGAGGGTGCCGCTCACCTGGGGCAGCACCTGGATGTCCTGGCGACCGCGGATGGTGGCACTGTACTTGGTGGCGATGGTGCGGTCCTCGGCTTTCACCTTAATGGTCTGGAAGGCTGTGGGACCGAGCGATTGCTGGCCCTGCTGCTTCTTGGAGCAGGAGGCCAGCAGTGTGATGCCTGTCAGGGCCAGTGTGGCGGCCATGGCTGTGTAGCTTCTTTTCATGCTTTTTCCTATGAGTGTTAAGTTGTTATGGTTGAGTTTCCTGTAGGGATGTGTTTGTGATGTGAGCTTTATGCTTGTGCGTAGCGGCTGCAAAGGTACGGTCTTTTTGCCGAATGACATAGCGAAGGGTGTCGGCGGTGAAGTGGAAAAAGTGTGCAATAAGTCGGGCAGACACCTTGCTTTAACTAAATTTAGCAGCAGGAGGTTGTGCAAAAGGTAGGGTGCAGGGAGAATGCGAAGAGGGCGCATGGAGAGCTTTTTCTCCATGCGCCCTCTGTGGTGCACACCGTGCATGGTGTCTGTGGCACGCAGGGCGTGTGTGTCGCGTGCGGCGTGGCTACCTCACCATGACCTTGCTGGGGCCCACGACGTAGATGCCTTTGCGCACGCGGATGGTGGCCTGGCTGTCGATGAGGGCGGAGTAGATGGTGTGGCCGGCAAGGTCGTAGACGTCCACTCGCTGCGGCTCGCTGACGCTCAGGCTTATGGTGCCGAGACCGCCGCGGGCCACCAGTGTGGCTGTGGCCGATGCCGTGGCATCGGCGATGCCCACCTCATTGTTGGGCTCAAGGGTGGTGACGGCTTTTTTCTTGAGTACCAGGCTCTTGATGGTGTGGCACGTGTAGCCGCTCTGTGAGCTCACCAGGCCGAGGCTCACTTGTGTGTCCTTGGTGATGATGAACGTGCAGGTGGAGCCGCATTGAGCATAGCCCAGAGCGGAGGCTTTGAGCTGGTTGATGTCGGGCAGGCCTGTGCCTGCGGCGGCTGCGAGGTATTTGCCCGAGGGGTTCCATTCGTAGCTGCCCTGGGTTGCCGTGAGCTCATAGACGCCTGCGGGCAGGGTCACGGTCTGATAGAGCTTCAGGTTGTTCACCTCGGCGGCGAAACCGTCCCACTGTGTGGTGAGGGTGAGGTAGCTGCCCTTGTTGGCATCCACGTGCCACCCGGTGGTCACGCCGTCGGTGGTCACGGCGTTCTCCTGCACCCACGGCGAGGCGGTGGTGCCGGTGGCGAGAGCCTTGAAGCGCGAGGTGCCGTTGACGAAGGTGCCGTCGGTGGCGAATGTTGCCTGGTAGTTCTTCAGGTAGGTGGAGGTGACGTTGCTGCTCTGTGCTGTCTTGCTGTTGAGGAAGAAGATGCCCTTGCTCGATGTCCATGCGTCGCCGTCGGGACCGAAGTTGTTGCGTGTGCCGGTGAGGGCCGATGCGCTGTTGTCGGCCACGTTGCCCGAGCTCTGGTTGAAGTCGTAGTAGAGCACTATGCTGCTGGCCACGGTGGAGAGGGGTGCGTTGCAGTATCTGAAGATGTTTGTCGCAGTGAGGGCCATCTTCCAGACACGCAGCTCGTCGATGATGCCGTTGACGGGAGCGTCGGTGCCGCCTATGCGGAACTGTGACATGGCCGGCACGTTGCCTGACAGGGTGGCGGTGTGGAAGCTCACACCGTCGCGGAAGAAGGTGATGGTGCTGCTGTTGTTGGTCACGGCGTAGTGGTGCCACTCGTTGGTGACGACGAAGCCGGCAGGAGTCGTCACGCTCTGCCCGCCTTTATGCAGGGTCATGGCACCCGTGGCGTCGGTGGTGAGCAGCAGGGTGCTCTCGCTGTCGCCCATGCCGAGGCAGCGCTCTGCCTGTGTGCCGGCATACATCCACCACTCTATGGTCACCCTCGCCTGAGCTGCGGTGAGGGGCGATGCCGCCACGAGCTCGTCGTCGTCGGCATCGAAGCGCAGCCCCCTGTCGCCGTCGGCGTTGCACACCACGATGGCGCGGGCACGCGATGCAGTGGTCGAGCCAAGCTCGTTGGAGGCTATGAGGCTGACATCGTACACGCCTGGCGAGTCGAAGGTGAGGCTCGTGTTCTGTCCGTTGATAATGTAGGTCTCGGCCGACGAGGAGAGGCTCCATGTCCACTCTGCGGCATCGAAGCGCGTGGCATCCTCGAGGTAGACCTTCTCGCCCGTGAGAGCTACATTATTATGTATGTTGAATGCAGCCTCGGGAGCCACCTTGCTGATAGTCACCTGGCGCTCAGTGGAGCGTGTGCCGGCGGCGTTGGTGGCCGTGAGGCGCACGGTGTAGGTGCCGTAGGCGTCGTAGGTGGCACCGGCATCGACCGACGATGCCGCCGTCACCTGCGCTCCCTCGAATGTCCATTCGAAGGATGTGCCTTCAGGCTGTGGCGTGGTGTTGATGAAGCTGATGTGCTCACCGGCGCGCAGGGTGCCTTCGGGCACTGTGAACGAGGGCTCGGGCACGCTGGCGGCAGCCACGTTGACCTTGAGCGTCTTGGTGGCTGTCGCGCCCTTGAGGTTGGTGGCCGTGAGGCTGATGGTCTGCTGTCCGGCCTGCGTGAATGTCACGACAGGGCACGGTGCACTGCTTTCGGCTACGTCGGCACCCGTGACGGTCCATGCCCACTGTGTGGTGGACGGCGAGCACGCACTGCTGATGACGACGGCCTCGCCTGCCACGGGCGTGGTGTTGCTCACGCTGAATGCCGCCGAGGAGGTGACATTGTAGAAGGGCTCGCCAACCTGGATGTAGGCGGCTTCGCGCTGTGTGAACAGGTCGGGAGTGGTGAGCTGGGCGTGGTGACCGCCTGCGATGTCTGTCAGGTATGTGCCGTTGTTGGTGGTGCCGGCCGAGAGGTCGTAGCAGTGGGTGAGGCCTGCATAGAGCGACGGCGACAGCATGGGGTTGCGGTAGGACACGGTGACCTCGGCCTGCGTGCGGGCATAGTTCCAGATGTGCAGCTCGTCGAAGTAGCCATACCACCCTGCATCACACACTTCCTTGTAGCTTGTCGTGGTGCCTTCCGTCTTGCCGAACCAGAGGGCGTTGCTGCCTGATATGCCTGAGTTGGAATAGCCGGAAGTCTTGCTTACGGCCAGCGTGCCGTTGAGGTAGACCTTCATGCTGGTGCCGCTGACGACGATGGCAAAATGCTGCCACTTATTAGCCTGGACGGAACGTGTCGACACGCCATAGTCGCCGCCGTCGTAGCCCACTTCAATCTTGGCCGAGGCGTTGACCTTGAAGAAGAACTTGCCTGAGCTGGCCTTGATGCCCATGCATGCGGAGTTGACGCTGAAGGGGTAGGCCCAGAACTCGATGGTGTAGGCCTCCTGTGTGGAGGTGGTGAAGTCGGGCACCGTGAACTGTGTGCCGCGTGCGAAGTTGGCCATGACATTGGTGGTCATGCCTCCTCCGAGTGCGAAGCCTGACGGCTGGCTCTCCACGTCGTAGCCGTTGATGCGATATGTGGCAGTTACGGTGTAGCGGGCATTGGTGTCGTCGATGGCGGCTTGCAGCAGTGAGCCGCCGACGGTGGCTGTGCGCTGGCCGTTGGCATATATGTTGTACGCGCTGACGGGGTAGCTGCTGCCTGCCGGAGCCTGCCATGTCAGCGTGGACCCCTCGACGGCGAGGTTGCGTGGCACGGGCAGGGACGCTCCCGTGGCGGTGGTGGTGATGGTGGTCTTGGCTCCTGCCGAGGCTATGCTCATGCCGCCGTCGGCGATGGCAAAGGGCGTGGCAATGCCTTCGCGGTCGATGGTGTAGTCGACGATGTAGGCACTGTAGATGTGGCCGCTGCCGACACTCCCTGAGCGTGTCTCAACACGGAAGAAGTACTTCAGCGGGGTGCCGTCGGCATAGCCTGAGGTGAGGTCGGTGAGGTCGTAGCCGAACTCCATGGGCTCGGTGTGCATCATGCCGTCGGCCCAGCGGCCGAGCATAGGCACCTCGGGGGCTGTGCCGCTGATGTCGTTGCCCTTGGCCTCGCCGCTGTACTGGAAGTGGCGCATCCATGTCTCCTTCTCGGGGGCGGTGGCAGAGAGGTCGGAGGCCACGCCCACGTAGAGGGCTATCTCCGAGCGGCGGTCGTAGTCCATGAGCAGCTTGATGGTGCGCAGCGGGCGGTAGTCGCGTCGTGGTGTGTAGTATTCAGGCATCCAGTAGCCTGTGGTGGTGTTGGTGGGGCGTGCCTCGGCGTATGGGCAGTAGATGAAGCCGTTGTTGCACCATCCGCTGCCCCATGAGTTGACCACAATCCATGCACCGAGCTCGTCTTTGTCGGGGTCGCCGTATGTGCCGTCATCGTCGAGGTCGAACTCTATGCGGTCGTCGTAGCCCACGATGGTGAGGGCATGGTCTATGCTGGAGCCCCAGGCCTTGACGTAGTACTGGCCTGTGACGCCGAGGGCGTTGTTGGTCGGCGTGCTGCCTATTGCAGCCCATGTGCCGCCTGATGCCACGCCGACGCCCACTACGCCGCCAGTGGAGTAGGTGTCGTCGCCGCAATGGTTCCACAGGTAGTTCTTCACCAGCTCGCGCCCCTCGTCGGTGTCGAGGGCGTAGGGGAAGTTGGCATTGGTGACGATGCGGTTGTGCATGGCATTGAACCACTTGCTGTAGCCTTGCATCCAGCCGAAGTCGTTGTTGGTGTCTTCCTGGTATCCGAAGAGCTCGCTGTAGAGCAGGCCGCCGTAGTCCACTATGTTGGGGATGCCATTGTGTATGGCTATCTGCTCCTTGTCGTGGGTCTGACCATAGCTCTTGGTGTGCAGCCATGTGAAGTGGGTGGGGTAGACATTGCGCTCGTCGCTTGCGCTGACCCATCGTGATGCATTCATCTCGTGGGTGAACATGTAGTGCACTCGCGAGGCTGAGCCGCAGGAGCCGCCGCTCTGGTTGATGACGGAGGGGAAGGCTGAGGAGAGGGCGTTGTTCCAATGGTCGGGACGGGTGGAGCCTTGTGCCGCGCGGGTGGCTATGCGCTGCTGCATCTGCCGCACTTGGCGATGGTCGATGCGGGGGGCAGGGTTGTAGTCGGGATACTTGGTGCTATCCCATTTCACTGTCTGTGCAGCCAGACTGATGGTCATGGTCAGGGCTGCGCAGGTAAGGGTTAGTTTGTTCATAGCGTGGGGAGTGGGGGTTAGGCTGATGGTGATATAGGGGGATAGGAACTACAGGAGCTATAGGAACTATAGTCACTATAGGCCCTATTAAGTCTATTTAGGGTGGTTGAAGCGTTTGAGGCCGCTTTCGAGCCAGTGGCAGAAGCGGTCGATGTCCTCGTTGTAGCTGTAGGAGGCAGCCAGAGGACGGGCTTCGTGGTCAAGCAGGACATAGAAGGGCTGTGTCTGTGCTCCGAACTTGGTGCGTTGCAGGTAGCTCCAGCGGTCGCCCACGGTGCGCAGGCGGCGTGTGGTGCCGTCGGCCTCGGTGACTTCGACGGGCGAGGCGAGTGGAGTCTTGTCGTCGACGTAGAGGGAGATGAGCACGTAGTCTTCTGTCATGTGCCGGCGCACACGGCTGTCGGGCCATACGGCGGCTTCCATCTTGCGGCAGTTCACGCAGCCGAAGCCTGTGAAGTCGAGCATCACGGGCTTGCCTGAACGCTGCGCGGCGGCCATGCCCTCGTCGTAGTCGGTGTAGACAGCTTCCACGCTGTGCTCGTCGAGTGTGAAGTCCTGTGTCCACATGGGCGGGGCAAAGGCGCTGACGGCTTTGCAGGGTGCTCCCCACAGGCCGGGCACCATGTAGAGGGCAAAGGCCAGCACGCAGAGTGCGCCGAGGAAGCGTGGCACTCCGATGCGCGGGCGCACTATGATGTTGCCTTCGTCGTCGTATTCGTCTTCATCGTGTGGCAGGCGTATCCATCCGAGCAGGTAGAAGCCCATGAGCGCGAAAATGAGTATCCACAGGCAGAGGAAGGTCTCGCGGTCGAGCAGGCGCCAGCCGTAGGCAAGGTCGGCCACGGAGAGGAACTTGAGCGCGAAGGCCAGTTCCACCAATCCGAGCACCACCTTGATGACGTTCATCCATCCGCCGCTCTTGGGCAGGCTCTTGAGCCATGTCGGGAACAGGGCAAAGAGTGTGAATGGCGCGGCGAGGGCTATGGCAAAGCCCAGCATGCCTATGGTGGGTGCCACGACGCTGCCGCTGGTGACCATGTCCACGAGCAGTAGGCCTATGATGGGGCCGGTGCATGAGAACGACACGAGCACGAGTGTGGCGGCCATGAAGAATATGGAGAGCAGGCCGCTGGTCTGTGAGGCTTTGGCGTCGAGGCGTGTGCTCCACGATGATGGCAGGGTGAGCTCGAAGCCGCCGAGAAAAGAGGCTGCGAACACCACGAGCAGTGCGAAGAGGAAGAGGTTGAAGACGGCGTTGGTGCTGAGTGCATTGAGCGACGATGGTCCCCATATCAGTGTCACCATCAGGCCGAGTCCCACGTAGATTACTATTATCGAGAGCCCGTAGAGCATGGCGTCGCGTAAGCCTTCGCGGCGTGCGTCCTTGGAGCGTTTGAGGAAGAAGCTCACGGTCATGGGTATGATGGGCCACACGCATGGCGTCAGCAATGCTATGAGCCCGCCTGCCATGCCGAGCAGGAATATGGCCCAGAGTGAGCGCTCGTTGGTGGCAGTGTCTGCATCGAGGGCATGCAGCTCGGCAATGACAGGTGTCCAGAGTGCTCCTGCCTCTCGCGCGGCACCGCTCTCACTCACGGCCTCCTCTGTGTGAGCGTCGGGCATGTCGTGAGGGGTGGCTTCCTGTGGCTTCTCTGCCTCGGGTGAGGCTTTGACGGGTGCGGAGGCCGTTGTGGCGGCTACCTTAAAGTCGAACTCCACGGGTGTGGGAGGCAGGCATGCCTCGTCGTTGCATGCGCCATACTCGATGTAGCCTTGGGCGTGCCAGGCACCGTTGCCGGTGAGGCGCAGGCGCTGGCTGGCTGTGGCGCGGTGCTCCACATAGGTCACCTCGCAGCCGAAGATGGGGTCGTCCTGCCGTGTAGGCGCGGGGCTGAGCGTGATGGCCCCTGCGGTGGCTACACCCTCGGCTGTCTCGAGGTGGAAGGTCATTGGCGTGGGGCCTCCGTCGTTGTCGGGACCATAGACGTGCCATCCTTCGGCTATGTCGAAGGTGACGGTGATGTCGACCATGTCGTCGTGACCGCTCACGGCCGTCTGCCTGACGGAGGTGCGGATAGGCATCAGGCCAGACCCCTGGGCCCATGTGCCCATTGCGGCGAAGAGGGTCAGGATGGTGATGATGGTGTGTCGCATATACATATATTAGCGTGTAAAAGTAAGGCAATCTCCGTGTGTGGCCAAACTAATTGCCTACTTTTGCCTCCCGAAGCATGATAGACACATATCCCGACTTACACATGAGCATTGAGAAGGCCATCTATAACCGTGCGTCGCTGCTTGTGGGCGATGCTGTGATGGCGCGCCTGGCCGCCGTGCGCGTCATCGTCTTCGGCGTGGGCGGCGTGGGCAGCTGGTGTGCCGAGAGCCTCGTGCGCAGCGGGGTGACGCACGTCACCATCGTAGACTCCGACCGTGTGTGCGTCACCAACGTGAACCGTCAGTGCATGGCCACGATGCGCACCATAGGCATGGTCAAGGTCGAAGCCATGAAGGCCAGGCTGTTAGAGATAAACCCTCGAGCAGAGGTCGAAGCCGTGCAAGCCATCTACTCGGCAGAGACACGCGCCTCGTTCCACCTTGAGGACTACGACTTCGTGATTGATGCGATAGACTCCCTCGAGTGCAAGGCCGAGCTCATACGCCATGCCACGTCGCTGCCCCGCACCACCACTCTCTTCTCCTCCATGGGTGCAGCCTTGAAGATGGACCCTACGCAGGTGCGCGTGGATGAGTTCTGGCAAGTGAAGGGCTGTCCGCTTGCCCGTGCCCTGCGGCAGAAGTTCAAGCGGCAGCACGACTTCCCACGCCGCAAGTTCTGCGTGGTCTACTCGCCGGAGGTGCTGCCCAACCTCGGGCAGGCGGCCTCGTGCGGCACCGCGGCCTGCATGTGTCCCAAGGCTGCTGTCGGCCCCGGACGGCAGGACTTGCTCAACCATGAGTGGTGCTCGCAGAAGGCGCAGCTCAACGGCACCATGGCCCACACCACGGCGCAGTTCGGCTTCATGCTCGCAGGCCTCGTGGTGCAGACAGTCTATCGCGCGACGCTGTCGGCGCAGCCCGACTGACCAACACCCTGCATGGTGAACGCCAAATACCCTGCATGCTGCCTGTCTTCAGCGTGCAGGGTGTTTGTGCAGGTTGGTGCAGGGAGTTTCGCGCCGACCGTCGCATGGCGTGTCGTTGCGCCTGCTTATGCAGTCCGCCGTAGGAGGGCAGACAGCCGGCCTATGATGGCCGGCCAGCTCTCGGTGGAGGCATCCATGCATAATGGCCTGTGCCGTGGCAGGCAGCGCACATCAGCCTGTCCGTGCAGGACGCAGTGCAACATGGAGCGGCAGCTTCAGCGGGATGTGGCTAATGGGAAGAGGCCGTACAGCTCGGCGTCGATGCGGTCGGTGATTTGCTGGAAGTCGTGCGGGTTCTCGCCAAACTTGCATGTGTCGCCGTCGATGATGAAGAGCGGACCGGTGTAGGAGGCTATCCACTCCTCGTAGCGGGCGTTGAGGCCTTGCAGGTAGTCTATGCGTATGCTCTGCTCGTAGTCGCGGCCACGTTTCTGTATCTGCTGGATGAGGTTGGGAATGGTGGAGCGGATGTATATCATCAGGTCGGGCAGCTTCACCAACGAAATCATCAGGTCGAAGAGGTCGCGGTAGTTGTCGAAGTCGCGGTCGCTCATCATGCCCATGTCGTGGAGGTTGGGGGCAAAGATGCGTGCATCCTCGAATATGGTGCGGTCCTGGATGATGGTGTCGCTGCTGCGCCCTATCTCGACCACGTCCTTGAAGCGTTTGTTGAGGAAGTAGACCTGAAGGTTGAAACTCCAGCGTGGCATGTCCTTGTAGAAGTCATCGAGGTATGGGTTATGCTCCACGCTCTCGAAGTTGGGAGTCCATCCGTAGTGGGCGGCGAGCATCTTGGTGAGTGTGGTCTTGCCGCACCCAATGTTTCCGGCTATGGCGATGTGCATGGGGGTGAGTTGAAAGGTGAGAGTCGAAGGGATTATGGTGCCTGCGGCACGGTGAGAGGCTCGGGCCCAGGCTGAGGGGTGTGGGGCTCGGGTCCAGGCGGAGGGTGAGAGGTTAGGCCCCGACGGAGGGGAAGAGGCCGAAGAGCTCAGTGTCTATGCGGTCGATGATGCCTGCAAAGTCGGCAGGCCTGTGCTGGTAGTCGAGATTGTCCACCTCGATGGTGAGCACCTTGCCGCGGTAATGCTTATAGATGAAGTCTTCGTAGAGAGTGTTGAGGTTGCGCAGGTAGTCGAGAGGCATGCTCTGCTCGTAGTCGCGCCCGCGACGCTGTATGTTGGTCACCAGGTGCGGCACCGAGGCGCGCAGGTATATCATCAGGTCAGGGTAGCGCACGATGGAGGTCATCTGTTCGAAGAGCTCCATGTAGGTCGTGAAGTCGCGCTCGGAGAGGTTGCCCATGGCATAGTTGTTCTGTGTGAACACATAGACACCTTCATATATGGAACGGTCCTGGATGATGGTCTCAGCTGTCGTGGCAAGCTGCATGAGGTCCTTGAAGCGCTCCTTGAGGAAGTATACCTCAAGGGCGAAGCTCCATCGTGGGATGTCCTTGTAGTAGTCCTCTAAATATGGATTATAGTCCACGGCCTCAAAGTGCGGCTTCCAGCCGTAGTGCATGGCCAGCATGTTGGTGAGGGTTGTCTTGCCGCTGCCTATGTTACCTGCTATGGCTATGTGCATGGGTTGAGTTGAGGGTTGAGTGTTGAAGGTTCTACGCGTGCCGTGGCGATACAGGCACCGTGCACTTGGCTGTGCCGGTCTATATGGCAAACATTATCTTGAACGTGCCTCCCCATCCCACACCGTCGGCATTGCGGCCGTAGCCGGGGATGTACCACGGCAGGCCATGCTCGGAGGCGTGTTGTGAGACCTTGAGCTTGAAGCGCATGTCCCAGCCCACGCTGACGAAGCTCACCAGGCGTGTCTCCAGCCCGATGCACACCTCGGCCCAGTGGGCACTGCCGGCAAGCGAGTGCTCGCGGTAGGGACGGCTCTCGCCCCAGTAAGGGTCGGTGAGCGGAACGGGCGAGTCGAGGTCGTAGTCGTAGCGGGAGAAACCGTAGCGCAGCCCCAGCATCAGGCGGTTGCCCTCATGGAGGTGCACCATGTTGTAGTCCATGCCCAGACGTATGTAGGGCGCCGTCAGGCTGCAGCGGTTGTCGAGCTCGCGCCCTTCATGGTCGCAGCGTCCGAGGCCCAGCTCGCAGATAGGGAAGAAGCGGTCGTGCAGCCCGATGCGTGCAAAGGCCTCTAACTGCGACCAGTCAGAGCCTGCCGCTTGCATCACAGGGCCCACAATGTCGGCTCCGATGGCTACGCCGCTGAACAACGGCGGCTGGCGCTCCGGCTCGGCAGAGCGCAGGTGGCAGCAGGCGAGGAGCGACAGGGCGGTTATGATGAGGCTCTTACGGGTCATTGTGTGCGGACATAAATGGCGACGTTGGTGCCGCTGTCGTAGGTGATTGCGGCATCCATGACAGCAACGGTGTCTATGAGGTGGCGCGTGCTTTCCACTCCTTCTATGCGGTGCCATACGTGCACGGGGCACGACGGGTCGTCGAAGTGGGTATATGAATGCTTGTGCATGTAGATGGTGTCGTAGCCCACGAGGCCGTCGGCACTGGCAAAGCGCAGCAGCAGCGAGTCGGTGCCGGCATAGTAGCTCACGGGCAGGCTCATGGCCGACTGTCCGTACCACTTGTTGAGCAGCACCACGTCGGTGCCCAGGATGGTCACCGTCAGCGTGTCGGCGATGGTCACTGCCGACGGCGTTGCAGAAAGCGAGCCGTCATCGTCGCGCTCAGAGGCATAGAAGACATAGTCGGCAGCCACGGTGTTGTTGAGCGGGCACGTCACTTGCTCGCAACTGCCGAGCGCGAGGCTGCATGCAGCTGCCACGGCGGCAAGAGCATGTGCACAGCGTGGCCGGCGGCTATATCTCTTCTGCAATCTGGTAGTCATTGCGCAGTTGGGAGTTGCGGCTGATGAGTTCGCCGAGGAAGCCTGCCACGAACAGCTGTGTGCCGAGCAACATCATGGTCAGGGCAATGAAGAAGTAGGGCGAGTCGGTGACGAGGCGGTAGGCGTGGCCCGACGCCATGGCGTAGAGCTTCATGGCACCCACGGCAATGGTGGCCGCCAGGCCGAGCATGAACATCACGCTGCCCCACAGGCCGAACACGTGCATGGGCTGCTTGCCGAAGCGGCTGAGGAACCACAGTGTGAGCAGGTCCAGATAGCCGTTGACGAAGCGGTCGAGCCCGAACTTGGTCTTGCCGTACTTGCGTGCCTGGTGGTGGACTACCTTCTCGCCGATGCGTGTAAAGCCGGCGTTCTTGGCAAGGTAGGGGATGTAGCGGTGCATCTCGCCGTATACCTCGATGTTCTTCACTACATCGCGGCGGTAGGCTTTCAGCCCGCAGTTGAAGTCGTGCAGGTTGTGTATGCCGCTCACGCAGCGGGCCGTAGCGTTGAAGAGTTTGGTGGGAATGGTCTTCGACATCGGGTCGTAGCGCTTCTGCTTGTAGCCCGACACGAGGTCGTAACCGTCTTCCACCACCATGCGGCGCAGCTCGGGTATCTCGTCGGGCGAGTCCTGCAGGTCGGCATCCATGGTGATGACCACGTCGCCCACGGCGCGGTGGAAGCCGCAGTACAGGGCCGGACTCTTGCCGTAGTTGCGGCGGAAGCGTATGCCCTTGGCTTCCTTGTGCTCGTGTGCCAGCTGTTCTATCACCTGCCATGAGGTGTCGGTGGAGCCGTCGTTGACGTAGATGACCTCGTAGGAGAAGCCGTTGGCATCCATCACACGCTTAATCCATGCGTGCAGCTCGGGCAGCGACTCGGCTTCGTTGTATAGTGGAACGATTACTGATATGTCCATGATGTGGCAAAAGTAGTCACATTTTTGTTATCCGGCGAGTGTGCTTATCACTAATTTAGTGTTGCACGCGTTGCTGGCGGTGGCGGAAGAAGTCGGGCAGGTTGTGGAAGTCGCGCCGCACCTGCACGCCTATGCCTTGTGTGGTGAGTGCCGATTTGGTGAAATAGCGGTCGTTGGTCTCGCTGTATGCCTTGAGGCTCAGGCCTCCGGATGGTGTGAGGTACCATTGCACGTCGAAGTCGCCGATGAAGTTGTTGTTGGCTATGGGTGTATCACGGTAGCCGAATGTGCCGTTGATGAGCAGGCGGTTGTTGAGGAGGCGGCCGGAGAGCATGCCTTCCACGTCGACGTTGCTCCAGCCGGCCTGGCCTGTGGTCAGGTTGGTGCCGAAGCTCCAGTTGTTGCTGCCTATGGCATTGGTGAGCAGGTCGTTGAGCTGTCCGGAGAGGGTGGATGAGAGCAGGCCGTTCATGGCTGTGCCTGTCTGGCTCTGTTCGGCGGCATACTCGTAGGTGTAGAAGCGGCCTATACCTAATAGGTATATCACTTGCATGTTGCGTTCCTCCTCGGTGGAGATTAGTGAGCGCACCATCTGCTTCTCGTCCTCGTTCACGTTGGGCAGGTCGAAGTCGAATGCCACCTGCGGTGCCGATGCCTGCCCCGTGATGTCCATCAGGCAGTTGACACGCACGTTGGAGCTGGAGAAGTTGGCTCCCGTGGCCAGCTCGTTGAGCGACACCGACGGCAGGGTGTATATGGCCCGGAGGTTGAGGTCGGCATTCATCGGTGTGCCTCCGAACACGATTGTGCCTCCGCGCTCGAACTGGAAGTCCTTGCGTATCACGTCCTGGAGCGAGAGTCGGTATGAGCCGTGGTCCACGCGGTATGTGCCGTACATCTGGAAGCGTCCCTTGTTGTAGTATGTGGCCCGCAGGTGCCCGTCGCCGTGCAGTGTGATGTAGTCGTCTGAGCGTGCGTCCATGAGCAGGCGTATGGTGGCGGCCTGAGTCATGTCGATGTCGAAGTTGAGGTGCAGGTCGGTGCGTTGATCCTCGTCGTGGGCAGTGCTTGAGGCGGCTTTGTCTGTTTTGCCGTCGTCGGCATTGCGGCGCGGGGTGAAGGTGATGAAGGCGGCATCTGTCAGTGTCTCGGGCGACGTGGCGTTGTAGGTGAATGTTGAGCCAGCCGCGGGCGAGCCTGTCAGGTCGATGTTGACAGAGCCTGGCTGGCCTGCTATGTGCACATTGCCACGGGCGAGGATGGTGCCGCAGAACACCTCGTCGCCGAAGTCGCGGAAGTCGTAGCCCAGCACGTCGTCGGCAGTGATGTCGAAGTCGTAGCGTATGTTCTTGAAGTGTTCCCATTGCACCTCGCCCGCCATGGTCGCCGTGTGTCCTTGGCGTGAGGGTCTGTGGTGGGCGTCGCACAGGGTGAGGCCGCTTGTGTAGAGGCGTCCGGGGCGCAGGTGTATGCTGTCGCCGCTGTTGGCATGGTAGCGGTGTCCGAGATAGTCGAGCGAAGCACTCAGCGTGTCGAGCATGAGGTCGCCCTCGAGGTCGATGGCTGCAAATGGGCCATACACGCGGGCGTGGCCTGAGGCATTGCCTTCGAGGTCGGTCATGAACGAGTGCGTGAAGGAGTTGAGGAAGGAGATGTCGAGGTGTCGGGCGGCTATGTCGAGGTCGAGGCCTCGCCCGGGTGCACGTCCGGGTTTGATGATGCCCAGCACGCGGCTCGTGGCGTGCGACCGTGGCTCGGTGATGTAGGCATCGAGGTCGATGGCGCGCTCGCCTTGCCGTCCGAAGCCGCCTGTGATGTTGAGCTCACTCAGCGACCCTCCGTTGATGCTGAAGTCGGGCACACGGAGTTGCGCGTCTACGGCGGGACTGCCTGCCAGCCTGTATGCCGCCACGTGCCCTGTGGCATGTCCGGCGAACTCCAGGTCGTGGAAGTTGAGCATGCCGAACACATACTGAAGGTTGATGCCGTGCAGGTCGGCGTGGAGGGTGTCGGTGTCGGCGTCGGAGATGCGTCCGCTCACGTCGAGCGACCGCCCCATCTGGGCAGCGTGCAGGGAGTAGATGTCCAGCACTCCGTCGTGCAGCGTGAGGGTCGATGTCTGCACGTGCCACGCCGTGTCCTGCACGACCACTTGCGAGGGGTGTACCACGATGTTGGCTCCGAGGCGGTCGGCCTCGGAGCGGAAGATGTTGGCTGTTGTGCTCACTTCGCCGCGCATGGCGGGCTGTTGGTGGTTGTCCCAGATGATGCTCGTCGCAAGCTCGTCGGCGTGGCCCTCGCTGCTTACGTTGATGGCCACGGGACCTGATTTCACCATGCGTTGCAGCGACAGCGATGCCGTCACGTCGTCGCTCAGGCCGATGAGTGACAGCGACACTTGGCGGAGGTCGTTGCCGCCTATGCTGGCGCGTGGCAGTGACGACGACACGGCCACCACGCCCTGACGGTTGTCTAAGCGGCCGTGCAGGTGGGCGTCGTCGCCGAGTTCGATGCCGATGCCGGCGAGTGAGAGCAGCGCATTGGCAGAGGGGCTGAGTCGTATGTCGACCACCACGTCCTGTGCCTCGTGCTCACGGCTTCCGGCAAGGGCATGCGCAGGCATGATGGATGGCAGTGCCCTGGCGAGTGCGTCCATGCCTGCCTGTTGCAGTCCTGACAGGGTGAAGCGGCCGTCAGCGTGGGCACTAATGCCGTCGCCCTCGATGCTGATGTGGCGCTGCATGCCGGCATTGCCGCTGGCGATGTCAACCACGAGGCTGTCGAGGTGCAGGTGTGTGCTGTCGGCTGCGTAGACTATGTCGCGCAGGGCCACATGCCCGTCGTATTGTTCCCACAGCGGTGCGCCGGTGTGTGCCGCGGCCGACGGGTGCACCTCGCCTGTCATGGTGCCGCTTATGGCGGGGTCGTCGACGGTGATGGCGGCCGTGAGCGAGGCTGGTGCATAGCTCACCCGGGCGTCGGCTGCCGCTATGTGGCGGTTCATCACCGTCAGGCCGGTGGAGTGCACGGTGGCCGTTGCCGAGCGTGCGGCAAGGTGTCCTTCGATGTCGGCATCGAGCGTGATGCGGCTCAGGGGTGATGCCTCGCCGGCGATGGCTGCGATATTGAGGCCGTTGCCCCGCACGCTGGCCGTGAAGCTGTCGCTGTCTGTGAGTGTTCCGGCTGCCGTGAGTGAGCCTGCCTCGCTGTCGAGCGAAAGGGTGGCCTGCTGTGTGGTGCCGTTGCCGGACATGGCGGCTGTCGCGGTCAGAGCCCCTGCCTGCTGCATGATGGGTTTCAGCGCATTTGCCGTTGAGCTCGTGGCAGGAAGCTCTGCGAGCCACTGCAACACCTCGTCGGTGAATGCAGGCTGTAGTTGGAGCGAAGATATTTCCACTGAGCGCAACGAGGTGAGTGTCACGACGCTGTCTGCCAGTAGTTCGACTGCTGCTGCAAGTGCCATGCCGCTGCTGCTGCCTGCTGTGGCAGATGCTGTCAGCAGCCCGTCGTGCAGCGTGGCACCGGCTGAGAGGGCGATGGGTGCGTGCCATGTGGCAAGGGGCGGATAGAGTGCTGCCAGGTCGGGCAGATGGAGATTGGCGTCGACCTTGGCTTCGGCACTGATGTCTGAGTCACCGGCCGGACCGGGCAGCAGCAGCGACGCTGTGGGCATGGCTATGGTGGAGTGGGGCAGCAGTAGCACCACGTCGGACATGGCGAGCTGTGTGCCCGCGCGCTCAATGTGCATGCTGCCGTCGGTGAGGGCGAGGCCGCATGCTTTCTCGCATAGCGAGAGGCGGCTGATGTCGATGCTGAGTGTGCTGTCTGTGAGGTTGCCAAGATGTGCACGCAGCGACAGGCTGTCGAGGCAGAAGTGTTCGGGCGTGAACCTCGTCGTTGCCACTCCTGTGCCAATGTGGTGCGACAGACGGCCGCGGCGTATGAGTATGCTCTCGATGGCCACGTCGGTGGCCGACGGCCCGTCGCCGCTGCCCTGTAGCCTGTCCACTATGTGCTGGAAATTGTAGGGCGCGGAGGCTGAGTCGCGGCGCAGGCGTATGTCGTAGCCGAAGAGCTGCACGTAGGGCAGCCGCACGCGGCCGCGGGTGAGTTCCACCAGGTCCACCTTGCCGCTCAGGCGTGCCGCAGCGAGCAGCGTGTCGCCATGCTGGTCGCGCACGAGCACGTCGGTGGCCACGATGCTGTTGGCCGGTCCTATGCGCGCCGCGCCGATGCTGACGTCGCTGCCGAGCAGGTCAGTGAGCCACGCGGAGAGGCTGCGTGCCGTCCAGCGCTGGCATGCCGGCAGCGTGGTGACCACGAACAGGGCCACATAGAACGCCACGGCAATGAGCACGACGGTGCGCAGCGTGGCGTAGGTGAAGCGTAGTATGGAACGTGTGCGTGGCAAGGCTATGCAGTGCGGATGGCGGATATTGTCTGTCGGGGGTGCGGGCGGCAACCCTGAGGTCGGAGCCCTGCATGGTGTTGCCGTGCACCCTGCATGCTGATGGCGCGGCACCCTGCATGGTGATGCGCGTCGCCCTGCATGGTGTTTGTGCGGCTGGCGCACAAGCTTCTGTGCAACCCCCTTGCAGCTTCCATGAGCAAAAGTAGGCTTTTTCTCCCGCGGTGGCAAAATCTTTTCCGCCTATTTGCTGAAGAAGTTAGCGCGGAAAGAGCTAAATTTGCGCGGTTTAACCTATATGCAAATCATCAACCCACATTTTTACAATCCTTTTACGATATGGCAAATGTAATCAAGTTACGCAAAGGCCTTGATGTGAACCTTCAGGGCAAGGCACGCTTGGCTGCTGAGTCGCTGCCTGTGGCGGGCGAGTATGCACTCGTGCCCGACGCCTTCTGCGGCATGAAGCCCAAAGTGGTTGTGCGTGAGGGCGACACGGTGCGCGTCGGCGACGCTCTCTTTGTCGACAAGGCACATCCCGAGGTGGCTTTCGTCTCCCCCGTGAGCGGCAAGGTGTCGCTCGTGGAGCGCGGTGAGCGCCGCAAGGTGCTCAGCGTGCGTGTGGCTGCCGACGGCAAGCAAGACGCCAAGGTCTTCTCTGAGAAGGACCCGCTGAAGCTGCTCACGGAGAGCGGACTCTTCGCCTTCTTCCGCCAGCGCCCCTACGACGTAGTGGCCAACCCCGACGACAAGCCCAAGGCTGTCTTCGTCACGGCATTCAACTCCATGCCACTGGCACAGGACTTTGAGTTCGCCCTCAAGGGGCAGGAGAAGGAGTTCCAGGCAGGCCTGACACTGCTCTCCAAGATTGCCACCGTGCACCTCGGCATCAGCTCCAGGCAGACAGCCCCTGCGCTCACTGCCGCCAAGGACGCCGTGGTCACCGTCTACGACGGTCCGGCCCCCGCCGGCAACGTGGGCGTGCACATCAACCATGTCAGTCCCGTCAACAAGGGCGAGGTGGTATGGACACTCGCCGGCGAGGAAGTAATCTTCATTGGCCGTCTTGCGCTGACAGGTCGCGTGGACCTCACACGCACCATAGCCGTGGCCGGCTCCGAGGTGCGCGAGCCACGCTACGTGCGTGCCCTCGTGGGCCAGAGCATCGATGCCATACTCAAGGGACAGACCGACGCACAGAAGAGCCTGCGCATCATCAGCGGCAACCCCATGGTAGGCACAAAGGTAGGGCGCGACGGCTTCCTCCTCGCACACTCCACCGAGGTTACCGTCATCCCCGAGGGCGACGACGTGCACGAGATGCTCGGATGGATAGCTCCACGCCTCAAGGAGTTCTCCACCAGCCGCAGCTACTTCTCGTGGCTCCGTCCCAAGAAGACCGAATACAACCTCGACGCACGCATCAAGGGCGGAGAGCGCCACATGATAATGTCGGGCGAATATGACCGCGTCTTCCCCATGGACATCTACGCGGGCTACCTCGTGAAGGCCATCATTGCCGGCGACATCGACCGTCAGGAAGCTCTCGGCATCTACGAGGTGGCTCCCGAGGACTTTGCCATCGCCGAGTTCGTGGACAGCTCCAAGCTCGAGCTGCAGCGCATAGTGCGCGAGGGCCTGGACATACTGAGAAAGGAGAACGCATAAACAAGGACGATTTCATATATGAATACGCTAAGACAATTCTTCGACAAGATAAAGCCGAACTTTGAGGAGGGTGGCAAGCTCCATGCCTTCCGGTCGCTTTACGATGGCTTCGAGACATTTGCCTTCGTGCCCAACACCACAGCCAACCGTATGGGCACCCACGTGCACGATGCCATCGACAGCAAGCGCATAATGAGCCTCGTGGTCATAGCGCTTGTGCCTGCACTGCTCTTCGGCATGTACAACGTGGGCTATCAGAATGCCCTCGCTGCCGGACAACTCGACAACGCCACCTTCTGGGGCATGTTCTGCTACGGACTGCTGGCCGTGCTGCCCAAGCTCATCGTGAGCTACGTGGTGGGCCTCGGCATAGAGTTCACCGTGGCACAGTGGAAGAACGAGGAAATACAGGAGGGCTTCCTCGTGAGCGGCATCATCATACCCATGATAGTGCCCGTGAACACACCCCTCTGGATGCTGGCCATAGCCGTGGCATTCTCCGTCATCTTCGCCAAGGAGATATTCGGCGGCACGGGCATGAACATCTTCAATGTGGCTCTCATCACGCGCGCGTTCCTCTTCTTTTCTTATCCTTCCAGCATGACTGGCGACGACAGCGTGTGGGTGGCACAGAGCCCCATCTGGGGCCTTGGCTATGCCGTGCCCGACACCTTCTCTGCCGCCACGCCCCTCGGTGAGATAGCAGCCGGAGCCACCGCGCTCTCCACCAGCTTCTGCGACCAGGTGGTGGGACTCATACCAGGCTCCATCGGTGAGACCTCGGTCGTCGCCATAGCCCTCGGCGCACTGCTGCTGCTCTACACCGGCGTGGCCTCGTGGAAGACCATGCTGAGCGTGTTCGTGGGCGGAGCCTGCACAGGATGGCTCTACAACGCCCTCGGCCTCTCGCCACTCGATGCCTGTCAGCACGTCGTGCTCGGCGGCTTCTGCTTCGGTGCCGTGTTCATGGCCACCGACCCTGTCACCAGCGCACGCACCGAAGGCGGCAAGTGGATATATGGCTTCCTGATAGGTTTCGTGGCAGTGACCGTGCGTGTGCTCAACCCAGGCTACCCCGAGGGCATGATGCTCGCCATCCTGCTCTTGAACCTCTTCGCACCGCTGATTGACTACTGCTTCGTCAGCCGCAACATCAGCCGTCGTGCTAAACGTGCAACCTCTAAATAACCCCGAAGACCATGGCAAAGATAAATACAAACAGCAATGTCTATACCATCTGCTATGCAGCAGTCTTGGTGGTGCTCGTAGCCTTCCTGTTGGCCTTCGTCAGCAGTGCGCTCAAGCCTGCGCAGGATGCCAACGTGGCTATCGACAAGAAGTCGCAGATACTTGCTTCACTGAATGTCCGCGGCCTGGCCAAGAGCGAGGTGGAAGCCAAGTACGACGAACTCATAGAGGAGACATGTGTGCTCACTCCCGACGGCCAGATGATTGAAGGTGCCGATGCCTTCGGCGTGGAGACAAAGGAGATAGGCCAGAAATTCCCCATCTATCAAGCCACCACGGCCGCCGGCGACGAGGCCTTCGTGCTGCCGCTCAAAGGACGTGGCCTCTGGGGCGGCCTCTGGGGCTATGTAGCCGTCACGCCCGACTTCAAGCAGGTGCTTGGAGCCTACTTCGACCATGAGAGCGAGACAGCCGGTCTGGGTGCACTCATCAAGGAGCCCAAGTTCCAGGAGCAGTTCATCGGTCGCCCCGTCTTCGGCAGCGAAGAGCTGCAAGTGGCTCTCACTGTGGTGAAGAAGGGCACGGCAACAGCCCAGACCGAGGTGGACGGCGTCACGGGAGCCACGCTGACATCGAAAGGCGTGGGCGAGATGGTCACTGCCGGCATACAGCAATATGTGGATGCCTTCAGCGCATATCTCGACGGGATGTTCGGTGGACAGGAGCCTGAGTGTGGCAAGCGCCAGCAGGGCTGCAACGGATGCCCCGAGGCAGACCGTGCACGCTGTCAGGACGGCCAGGACTGCAACCGTCCGTGCTGCCAGAACGAAGCTGAATAACAGTAAATAGCAAACAGTCAAATAAGTAAATAGATATGGCACTATTTTCCAAAGCAAACATGGAGGCACTGACAGGGCCGCTCAATCTGAACAACCCTGTCGTGGTGCAAGTGCTCGGCATCTGTTCGGCACTGGCCGTCACGGCACAGCTCGAGCCTGCCATCGTGATGGGACTCTCCGTGACCATCATTACCGCCTTCTCCAACCTCATTATCTCACTGCTGCGTAACACTATTCCCAACCGCATACGCATCATCGTGCAGCTCGTTGTCGTGGCAGCCCTCGTCACCATCGTCTCGCAGGTGCTCAAGGCGTTTGCCTACGATGTGAGCGTGCAGCTCTCTGTCTATGTGGGTCTGATCATCACCAACTGCATCCTGATGGGACGTCTGGAGGCTTTCGCCATGATGAACGGGCCGTGGGCATCGTTCCTCGACGGCATCGGCAACGGCATCGGTTATGCCATCATACTCGTCATCGTGGGCTTCGTGCGTGAGCTCCTCGGCGCAGGCACGCTGCTCGGCATCCAGATTGTGCCCGAATGGTGCTATGAGCATGGCTACGTCAACAACGGCATGATGACCATGCCAGCCATGTCACTCATCATAGTGGGCTGTGTCGTGTGGGCACACCGTGCGTATAACAAGGAACTGCAATAATTAAGACTATGGAACATTTAATAAGCCTATTCGTCCGCTCCATCTTTGTGGACAATATGATCTTTGCGTTCTTCCTCGGCATGTGCTCCTATCTGGCCGTGTCCAAGACCGTGAAGACAGCCCTGGGCCTTGGTGTGGCAGTGACCTTCGTGCTGCTCATCACCGTGCCTGTCGACTACCTCTTGCAGCAATACGTGCTCGGCCCAGACTGCCTGGTTGAGGGTGTCGACCTGAGTTTCCTCTCGTTCATACTCTTCATCGCCGTGATTGCCGCTATCGTGCAGCTCGTGGAGATGATAGTGGAACGCTTCAGCCCATCGCTCTATGCTGCACTCGGCATATTCCTGCCGCTCATAGCCGTGAACTGCGCCATCATGGGTGCATCGCTGTTCATGCAGCAGCGTGTCACCATGCCCGACACGAACTCGCAGGCCATCACCTCAGTATGGGATGCCGTGGCCTATGCTCTGGGCTCCGGCATCGGCTGGCTGCTGGCCATCACCTGTCTGGCTGCCATACGTGAGAAAATGGCGTACACCGATGTGCCACGGCCGCTTCAGGGCCTGGGCATCACATTCATCACCGTGGGTCTCATGGCAATGGCATTCATGTGCTTCAGTGGACTTAACCTATAAACATATTTGCCATTTACTATCTGGTAAATGATAAAATAGTTAATATCATCATGAATACTCCTTTAATATTAACAAGCATCGTGGTGTTCCTCGTGATCATCATTGCGCTGGTCATCATCCTGCTTGTTGCCAAGGCATACCTCTCTCCGAGTGGTAATGTCACCATCACAATGAACGGCAAGGACACCCTGTCCGTGCCTCAGGGTGCCAGCCTGCTCTCCACCCTCGCTCAGGAGGGTGTCTATCTCCCATCGGCCTGTGGCGGCAAGGGCTCATGCGGCCAGTGCAAATGTCAGGTTGTGGAAGGCGGTGGCGAGATACTCGACTCCGAGCGCGGCCACTTCACACGCAAGGAAATCAAGGACCACTGGCGGCTGGGCTGTCAGACCAAGGTCAAGGGCGACCTCGGCATTCAGGTGCCCGAGAGCGTCCTCGGCGTCAAGGAGTGGGAGTGCACCGTTATCTCCAACAAGAACGTTGCCTCCTTCATCAAGGAATTCAAGGTGGCTCTGCCTCCGGGCGAGCACATGGACTTTGAGCCTGGTTCCTACGCCCAGATACGCATACCCGAGTATGACATCGACTACGACCGCGACTTCTCAAAGGAGGATATTGGCGAGCTCTATGTGCCCACGTGGCAGAAGTTCGGTATCTTCGGACTTAAACAGAAGAACACCGAGGCCACCATCCGTGCCTACTCCATGGCCAACTATCCCGACGAGGGCGACATCATCACACTCACCGTGCGAATTGCCACGCCGCCCTTCAAGCCCAAGGACCAGGGACCTGGCTTCATGGACGTGCCCTGCGGCATAGCTTCCACATACATCTTCTCTCTCAAGCCGGGCGACAAGTGCATCATGAGCGGTCCTTATGGTGAGTTCCGTCCGGTCTACGACAGCAAGCGCGAGATGATATGGGTGGGCGGTGGTGCCGGCATGGCTCCTCTGCGCGCACAGATTATGCACATGCTCAAGACACGCAAGTGCCGTGACCGCGAGATGCACTACTTCTATGGTGCACGCGGCATTGATGAAGTGTTCTTCATGGACGACTTCCTCGCTCTGGAGAAGGAGTTCCCCAACTTCCACTTCCATCTGGCACTCGACCGTCCCGACCCCAAGGCCGACTCTCTCGGGGTTAAGTACACGCCGGGCTTCATAGCTCCCGTGATGGGCGACACCTATCTCAAGCAGCATGAAGCTCCTGAGGACATCGAATACTACCTCTGCGGTCCTCCAATGATGGCAAAGACAGTCCTCGACCTGCTCCACAGTCTTGGTGTTGAGGACGACATGATCCGTTTCGACAACTTCGGCGGATAAGTGCTTCTATGCCCCGTATGTGTGTGTTCACATGCATACGGGGCGTAGCTCTCTATGCTTATGTAGCTATGCTAACCTACTATGCCTTATGAACAGACTAAGTTTCCTCTCCGTTTATTCCTCCTCTGTTTTCGGTTTCCTTCTACTGCTATTGCCAAGTGCCTTGCATGCGGCAGGCACCCTTGATGAGGTGCGCCTGACATTCAACAGAACCGGCAGCGATGCGGCCAGTGTGCAGGTGTCTGTTGCCGACCAGGATGGCAATGCCGTGGAGGGGGCAGCTGCAACACTGGTCAGTACCTCGTTTGCAGCCTTGAAGACCTCAGGTGCAGCAGCCATCACAAACGGCAGCGTGCTGGCACCCGACAGTTATGCCAACGATGCCAATGCGCAAATCTGCTACCTGTTCTGCATCACAGGACTTCCTTCAACGTTCTCTTTCGACTCTGCCGACATTGATGTATATGCCCTGACAGCTGGCGGCACAGCTCAAGGCAACACGGGTAACACCGTCCGCTACTTCCGTTTTGCCGTGGCAACAGGCAGCACAGCTGATGTCACCGCCTTTGCGAGCAAGGATGCCGACACCGACATCTGTACTGTGACAGAACAGACCGACGGCCTCTACCACAGCATACAGACCATGACAGCAGAGTCGTCTGCAAGCTCTGCTGACCCGCTCTACGTGAAGGTCACGCTGACAAAGACATCTGCCCTCGGGTGCTATGCCGGAATAGGCATGGTGTCGCTCTATACGAAGGCAGCAGATGTTGAAGAGCCTGAGACTTTCAGTGCCGACAAGTTCTACACCATCCACCGCAACGGCAACGCCTCGGCCTACATCTATCAGAAAGGCAGCACTATGGGCACTGCGCAGATGGACAATACCAAATCTTTCTGGTGGGTGCTCGAGCCAACGGGGAATGCCGACAGCTATTATATCCGTAACGCTACCACAGGACAATATGTGCAGAGCTCAGTCCAGACGTTGAGCAGTCTCGTGCCTATGGGCAGCACGCCTGTGGAGTTCCAGATAAAGAAGGACGAGACGGCAGGCGCAGCCACCAATGGCTATTACTATATTGCCAGTACTGACCAGACCATCTCCGTAGCTACCGATGGCTCGCTTGGTCTGAACTTCGGTGCCACAGGCGTTGTGGCATATTATATCAAGACAGGCCGTGGCAACTCCTACTGGCAGATAGAGGAGAGCGACTATGCCTATGAGCCTCCTGTGGTCGAGGAAACCGACTATGCACGTGCCATGCAGATTTATTCCATCCCATGCGGTGCTGCCGGTGGCGCCTACTTGTCTGCCTTCGATATAGCTGGCGACGATGTCCTCTCCGAGCTGCATTACTCCACCGCCTCGGCTCCGGCAAGCTACTACACTGTCTATGTCGTACAGAAGGCCGATGTCCGTCAGGGAGGAAATCTGCCAGTCACGGTTGCCGTGGCTGGCGAGACTGCTGCCATACGAACATTTGCTTACGCCGATTGGGATCGTGACGGAGTTTTCGAGACGTGTGTTGAGCACACACAGGGCGGCATCACCTTCGCTGTGCCTGTCACGACGGCTCCAGGGCAGTACCGAATACGTGTCCGCGTCACCGAGACCGACACAGATGGAGCCGAGGACGATGTGATAGGCTCGTGCACCGACTTCATTGTCAATGTCGTGGCGGCCGATGCCATCGTCACATGGAGCGTAGCTGTCAACGACCCCGCGCGCGGTGTGGTGACTGCTGAGGCCGACAATGGTATTCTTCTGCTCAAGGCCACACCGCTCGGTAATGCCGAGTTCATTGGGTGGCGACTGATGCACAGCTATTTTGCAGGTGAGCTCATCAGCACTGATGCCGTGTATGAGTTCCCCTTGACACAAAGCGCGCGCATCGTGGCAGTGTTCACCCCAAACACCGATATGCAGCCTGTTGCTGTGGGCGAGGTGCATTCACCCACGGGCACCGGCACTCATCTCTACGACGCATCGGGGCACCGCCTCTGCACTGCGGCAAGAGGCATCGTGATAACCAAAGGAAAGAAATGGCTCAGAAACCGGTAATATACTAACAGCTTAACAAGAAAACACCATGATAACAAGAAAGCTACTATACGGCTTGGCCATGGCACCCGCACTGGCTGCCGCTCAGAATGAGAAGCCCAATATCATCTTCGTGCTCTGCGACGACATGGGATGGGGCGACCTGGGCTGCTACGGGCAGCAGTACATAGCCACGCCCAACATAGACCGTCTGGCCGCGCAAGGGATGCAGTTCATGCAGGCCTATGCCGGCAGTCCTGTCTCGGCACCCTCGCGCGCCTCACTGATGACGGGGCAGCACACCGGTCATTGTGAGATACGTGGCAACAAGGAGTACCGCTCTGGCTCTGTCACCTACGGCCGCGCCACCGACTATGCCGTTGTCGGGCAGCATCCGCTCGACACGGCACATGTCGTACTGCCTGAGATAATGAAGGATTATGGCTACACCACCGCGCAGTTTGGCAAGTGGGCAGGAGGCTACGAGGGTAGCATCTCCACGCCCGACCGTCGCGGCATCGATGAGTTCTACGGCTACATCTGCCAGTTTGAGGCTCACACCTACTATCCCAACTTCCTCAACAAGTACAGCTCGCTCGATGGCGACGAGGGTGTGACACGCGAGCTCATGCAGCAGAACATTGAGCACGACTTCTTCGGCGACGACTACTATCTGCGCCCCCAGTACAGTGCCGACATCATCCACCGCAAGGCCATGGAGTGGCTCGACCGTCAGGATGGCAGCCAGCCATTCTACGGCCTCTTCACCTACACTATCCCTCATGCCGAACTGCTGCAGCCCGAGGACTCCATCCTCAATGCCTATCGCGCCCGCTTCTGCGACGACAAGACTTTTGCAGGGCAGGATGGCAGCTGGTATCACGCCGTGGCCAACGTCCATGCCCAGTTTGCTGCCATGATTACCCGTCTGGATGCCTATGTAGGCGAGATAATGGACAAGCTCGAAGAAAAGGGTCTTGCCGACAACACTATCGTCATCTTCTCCTCCGACAATGGCCCTCATGAAGAAGGTGGTGCCGACCCCACTTTCTTCAACCGCGACGGTTTGCTCAAGGGGCTTAAACGGTCTTGCCACGAGGGTGGCATCCGCATTCCTTTCATCGTGCGCTGGCCGGGCCATGTGCCTGCAGGTGTCAGGAACGACCATCCACTGGCCTTCTACGATATCATGCCCACCTTCGCCGACATCGTTGGAGCCGACAACTACGAAGCACGCTATCGCAACCCGCGTCTCGGTGCCGCCGACCATTTCGACGGCATCTCATTCCTGCCCACGCTCACTGGCAATGATGCCGGCCAGCTGTCGCACGACTACCTATACTGGGAGTTCGACGAGACCGACCAGATAGCTGTCCGCCAGGGCAATTGGAAGCTTATCGTGAAGCGCGGCACATGCGAGCTCTACGACCTCGCCACCGACATTCACGAGGACACCAATCTTGCGGCTGACTACCCTGAGCTCGTCGATGCCATGAAGGAAATCGTCCGGCAGGCACACGTCGACAACCCCTATTTCAGTGTCACGCTGCCAGAGTAAACACACCGCCTTAGATGGCCCTGCATATATAAGAAAGCAAAGACGCAAAAGGATATACACTTTTGCGTCTTTGCGTTCTGACTAATAAGCTGACAGCCTTAAGGCGTAGTGAAATGGTTAAGAGTTCATCGAGATTAGGAACTCCTCGTTGGTCTTGGTATTCTCGATGCGGCTCTTGAGCTCGTTCATGGCTTCGATGGCATTCATGTCGGAGAGGAATTTGCGCAGCACCCACATGCGGTCGAGTGTGGTGCGGTCATGCAGCAGGTCGTCGCGTCGGGTGCTTGATGCCACGATGTTCACGGCAGGGAAGATGCGCTTGTTGGCCAGTGTGCGGTCGAGCTGCAGCTCCATGTTGCCTGTGCCCTTGAACTCCTCGAATATGACTTCATCCATGCGTGAGCCTGTGTCAATGAGTGCTGTGGCAATGATGGTGAGCGAGCCGCCGCCCTCTATGTTGCGAGCTGCGCCGAAGAAACGCTTAGGGTGTTGCAGTGCGTTGGCATCGACACCGCCCGAGAGCAACTTGCCGTTGCCTGGAGCTACATTGTTGTAGGCACGTGCCAGACGTGTGATGCTGTCGAGGAAGATTACTACGTCGTGTCCACACTCCACGAGGCGCTTAGCCTTCTCAAGCACTATTCCGGCTATCTTGACATGGCGCTCGGCAGGTTCGTCGAATGTCGAGGCGATGACCTCGGCATTGACGGTGCGCGCCATATCGGTGACCTCCTCAGGCCGCTCGTCGATGAGTAGCATCATGAGGTAAGCCTCGGGATGGTTGGCAGCAATGGCGTTGGCAATCTCCTTCATCAGTATGGTCTTACCTGTCTTGGGCTGAGCCACGATGAGTGCGCGCTGTCCCTTGCCTATTGGGGCGAAGAGGTCCACGATGCGCACGCTCAGCGGGTCGTTGAAGCCTCGGCACAGCTGGAACTTCTCATCGGGGAAGAGTGGGGTGAGGTGCTCGAAGGCCTGACGGTCGCGTATGCGTGAGGGTGACACGCCGTTCACCTGCTGTATGGCTGCTGCGGGGTAGTATTTCTCTCCGTCGTAGGGCGGACGTATGGATGCTTCCACCACATCGCCTGTCTTGAGGCCATATTGCTTTATCTGCTGCGGACTGACGAAGACATCGTCGGGGCTGGGAAGGTAGTTGTAGTCGGACGAGCGGATGAAGCCCCATCCGTCGGGCACCACCTCAAGCACGCCCTCGGCCTTGACCAGATTGCTGAAGTCGTAGGGAGCCATGGGTGTGTTGGCTGCATTGGCTTCTGTGGCGGGTGCAGGAGTGGATGGTGTCTTGTCCTTTGCTGGCTTGCCTATAGTATTAAGGTGTTGCAGATAGGCAGGCTCTGTGGCGACGGTCTGCCGGTTGGCATCTGCATAGTCGGGCTGTGCAGGTAGCTCTGGCACAGGTTGTATTATCACGAATGAAGGTTCGTCGGCCGCAAAGAACGCCTCAACAGTTGCTGCATCATCGGCCTCTGCGGCGGCTTCCACTATTTCATCTTCTGATGTTGATGCGGGTGCATCCGTTTCAGTGCTTTGTCCTATGGGAGCCTCCTCGTGAGCTGTCTGTGGTGCTTCCTCCACCTGTGGCGCAAGGGCACTTTCAGCCTCAGCGGCGGCACGTTTGGCTTCGGCCTCCTTCTCGGCCTTGCTCTTGCGGCCGCGCTTCTTGGGAGTTGGAGCAGGGGCTGCGTCTTCCGTGGCCCCCTCTTGTGCAGGTGAAGCTGTGTCACCCTCAGGGAACGGCAGTTGGGTTTCGGCCTCTTTCTCAGCTTTGGGCTTGCGGCCACGCCGCTTGGGTTTCTCTTCTGGTTCGGGAGGCACGACGGGAGCAATGCTTTCAGCTCCTATTATGTCGTATATAAGGTCCAGCTTGTCGGTAGAGTTGGAGTAGGGGACGTCGAGTGTCTTGGCCAAGGTGGCAAGAGCTTCCATCGACATCTCTTCAAGTTCATGCTTGGTGTGCATACGTAGAAAATACCTTTATAAGCATTATGCTTGTGTAGGTGTGAATAGAAAATATAAAAAGAAGTGGGGATATAAAGGGAAAGCTACGACTAACAGGTAGACGGTATCACGCATGTGGTGTATACGTCCCAAAGCGTAACCCTCCTCTAAAACCGCTGCAAAAGTAGCTATTCTCTGCTATATGGCAAGTTTCGCAGTGTCTTTTTTCATGGGAAAGGAGAGCGAATACGGCATAATGGAGAATAAGGTGTACATTTGTGAGATGTTTAATTAAACAGATACCTTCATCTCGCCCATAACCGTGCCTCAGGTGCTCTAACCATTTACCTATTATCATCACATGGCTGCTGTAAATCCATATTTGCAGGTAGACAACCTCACCTACCGTGTTGCCGATAAGACACTTTTCCACGACATCACCTTCGGTATTGCCGAGCGGCAGCATGTGGGGCTCATTGCTCGCAACGGTACCGGCAAGTCGTCGTTGCTCAATATCCTGGCAGGGCGTGAACAGCCGGAGAGCGGCACCGTCACCTACAGGCGCGACCTGCGCGTGGCCTATCTCGAGCAGACGCCGACGTTCCCTGCGGGTCTCACGGTCATGGAGGCTTGTCTGTGGCATTGCAAGGAAGAGCCACGCCGCATCCAGGAGTACCTTACGCGTCTCTCCATCACCGACTTCAACCAACCAGTGGAGCATCTCTCTGGCGGACAGCTCAAGCGTGTGGCCTTAGCCAACGCACTTTGCCAAGAGCCTGACATGCTCATTCTGGATGAGCCCACCAACCATCTCGACCTACAGATGATTGAGTGGTTGGAGACCTATCTCTCTCGCTCGGCCATGACGCTGCTCATGGTGACCCACGACCGCTACTTCCTCGACCGCGTGTGCTCGCTCATCCTTGAGCTGGACGACGAGACTCTCTATACCTACCGCGGCAACTATGCCTACTACCTTGAGAAGCGCAGCCAGCGCATTGATGTGGCCAATGCCGAGATAGCCCGTGCCGCCAATCTCTACCGAACTGAGCTGGAGTGGATGCGGCGCATGCCGCAGGCGCGTGGCCACAAGGCGCGCTACCGCGAGGAGGCTTTCACGGAGCTTGAGCGCAAGGCTCACCAACGGCTCACGGAAGATGCTGTCACGCTTCAGCTTAACAGCTCATATATTGGCTCAAAGATATTTGAGGCCGAGTATGTGTCGAAGACCTTTCCCGCCGACCCCGAGCGGGCGGGCAGCGAGGAAAAGGTGATACTGCGCAACTTCTACTACAACTTCTCGCGCTATGAGAAGATGGGCATCGTGGGAGCCAACGGCACAGGCAAGAGCACCTTTGTCAAGATGCTGCTTGGCGAGGTGCGCCCCGACAGCGGCCGCTTCGTGGTAGGCGAGACGGTCCGTTTCGGCTATTTCTCGCAGGAGGGTATGCACTACGACCCGCAGATGCGTGTCATCGATGCTGTGCGCCGTGTGGCCGAGACCGTGGACATTGGCGGCGGTCGCCGTCTCACTGCCATGCAGTTTCTCAACCATTTCCTCTTCTCGCCTTTGCAGCAGCAGAACTATATCAGCAAACTCTCGGGTGGCGAATTGCGCCGTCTGCATCTGTGCACTGTGCTGATGCAAAACCCTAACTTCCTCATCCTCGACGAGCCCACCAACGACTTGGATATTCCTACGCTCAACATTCTGGAGGACTATCTGCGTGCGTTCCGCGGCTGTGTCATCGTGGTGAGCCACGACCGCTACTTCATGGACAAGGTGGTTGACCATCTGCTTGTGTTTCGTGGCAACGGTGATGTGCGCGACTTCCCTGGAAACTACACTCAGTATCGCGAGTATGAAGCTGCTGAACAGCTCGCACGTAATGGCGACAGCACCGCCACCGCCAAGAGAGGACAACAGCCGGCAAAGGGCAGCGCTCCAGCCAGTGGCAGGGACGGTGGCAGTCAGCGTCCACAGCGTCTCACCTACAAGGAGCGGCGTGAGCGTGAGCTGCTCGAAGCAGAGATTGCAGCATTGGAGCAGGAGCGTTCACAGTTGGAGGCCGACCTGTGCAGCGGCACCCTCTCGGTGGAGGCCCTCACCGAGAAGAGCAAGCGTCTGCCTGCCATAGCGCAGGAGCTCGATGCCAAGGAGACACGCTGGCTGGAGCTGTCGATGATTGAGGAGTGAGTAGTGAAGAATGAAGCCTGAGGAGTGAAGAGTGCAAACCTGAGGAGTGAAGAATGAGAGTTACCATAGCCGTTGGTAACCCTCATTCTTCACTCCTCAGGTTTCGTCCGTCGTTATTCCTGTTTATCGGACGGCTATCTTCACGCCGCCAACCACATAGATGCCTCGTGGCAGGCCGTTGAGTGCTCCGTTGGCAGCCACGCCGCGGCGCACTGTGGTGCCGCGCACGTCGGTCACATCGACCAGACCGTTGCCGCTCCGTGAAGCGATGCCTGCGGTGATGGCATCGAGGCTCTTGGCATGGCGTATCTCAATGTCGGTGGCACCTGCTGCCTGAGTATCCCACATTATGCCGCAACGTGTGGGCAGGAACGTCTTGTCGGCACTGGTGCGCACGAGCATGCTCTGAAGCACCTCGGTGTCCTGCTGTGCCGGTATGCCGTAGCGACCGTCGCCCTTGACACTCTCCCATGATGAGCCGAAGCTGATGCTGTTGCCGCGTGCATCGCTCATGCTGATGGTGCGCAACTCTGCCGACATGCCCATGGTCTCTGTGGAGCGGATGTGCATTGTGGTGGTCTTGGGAGCATACACGAGGTAGGGCACGCCTGCTTCGATGCCCTCATTGGTGCACTCCACGAAGTAGAGGCACAATGTGCTGCCCTCTTGATTGATGGCGGCCAGACGCTCCACCTGCAGGCCTGCCGATGCTGCTTCCACCTGTTCGGCCGAAAGCGTGTATGGCACGCAGAGACTGTTGTAGCCGGCCAGAAGTATGCGGTTGAGGGTCACAGGCTGCTCTGTGGCAATGCGCTCCATGGGCAGCTGTGGTGTGGATGCTGATACGTATTGCATGCGCTGGGCATGTGCTGCCGTAGCCGTGAGGGCGGCAATGGCGAGGGAGAGGTAGATGTGCTTCATAATAGCAGTGGTATAAAAGGGGTGATACATGTGGCTGCGGAGGCTATTGCCTATGCTTTCGCAATATTACGCTTTTCCCTCTTTGGCTGTCCATGCGGGCCGTATGGCTTAAGCTTTTTTAACAGCAGCAAATGCCCGCTGTGACTTCAGATGCTGCTGCGGGCTTCAGGTGGTATGCTGCTGTTGTGCCTGCTACTGGTAGCGGGAGTATATCACCTGCATGGTCTGCGGCTGTGTGCCGCCGCGCAGTCTGGCAGTGGTGAGCGAGAGGTCGGGTGTGACCGATGTGTAGTAGAGTGCTCCCGTTGATGCGTTGGTGGCGGTGGTGGTGGCCACGGGCATGAGCACCACACGGTTCCAGTCGGGATAGGCAGCGTTGTATTGTTCCGACGACATACCTTGCTCGCGCATCACGCTCTGTTTCTCGCGATATATGGTTGAGAGCAGGCGTGCTATGTTGGCGTAGGTGTAGGTGTTGTAGGTGGCATCGTATGTGCTGATGAACGACGTTGTGCCGTCGGTCACCTTGCGCTCGGCAAAGAAGGTCTTGTGCTGTGATGTGCGCACCATGAGCAGTTGCTGAGGTATGGGCAGGGCATAGTCGGGCTCGGAGGCATTGATGCGCGAGAGCACGATGCGTGCACGGCTGATGCTGTCGCCCTCGTGGGTGGCGAATATCTCGTCAACGGGCAATGTCAGCTCCGTGGCCAGTGCGGCAGGGGTCTTGAGGTAGGTGAATGCCTCGTCGGTATTGCCGGTCAGGATTGTGCTCAGGCCTTGCCAGCAGAAGCTGTTGAGCTGCATCACCTCGGGCGTGGCCGAGAAGCGTGCGATGGCAGCCACGGTGCTGTCGGCATCCACGTCATGGTAGGTGAAGAACACGTTGAGCACCGACACGTCGATGGCCAGCATGGTGCCGTTGCCGCTCTCGAGCTTGATGTAGAAGCCAGGCAGCACATGGTGTGCCATCTGCCATGAGTCGCGGAAGAACTCGGGGTGCTGCCGTGCGGCTTGCAGTATGCGGTGGCCGAGGGTGTCGGGCAGCGGGATGTGCACGTTGGGGTAGTAGGTCGATGCGGTGCGGTCGGATGCGTCGACGGTGTAGTCCACAGGGGTGAACGCCACGGTGGCTATGGGGCTGGCCGATGCCGGCAGGTAGGCCGTGAGGTCGGCATCGGAGTAGTAGGTGTAGTCCTCGCGCATCGTGTTCGCATGGTCGAGCTCATAGACGGAGAGCTTCATGGGGTTGTAGCCGTCGCCGTAGTATGATGTGTAGTAGAGGCGCAGGTCGATGGAGTCGGCCAGGTCGTCGCGTCCTTCTTGCACGGCCACGAGCTGGCTGTCGGGAGGCAGGGTGTAGTCCTCGAATGTATGGAACTGTGCAGCAAACTCGGCCTTGACGGTGGCGCCTGTCTCAGGGTCTTGCACCTGGCCGAGGTAGCAGGTGGATGTTGATGGCACTATGGAGTCGAGTGCAATGGTGCGTGTGGTGAAGGTGAAGGTCTGCGAGGTTTCGGTCACGGCATCGCCGGCAGGGTAGATGCCAAGCGAGGAGGTGCTCTCGTCGCAGGCTGTGAGCCACAGCAATGTGGCTACGAATATGGCCGAGTGGACAAAGCGTAGTCTCATGGAGAGGTGTGTGTTAGGATGGTGGTGTGGGCCTACTCTTTCTTGCCGTGGCTCCACACGGCGTCGAAGAATTCGGTAGCGCGGGTGCCTATGTCGTCGGCCTGAATGTCGAAGTTGGTGACCACTTTCAGCTTGCGCTTCTTGGCGTAGGCCACGAGCTCGTCGTCGTTGAGTCCGGCAGGCAGGAGGAGGGCATCGCTGTAGTCGAGGGCCAGATGGTAGAGGTCGCGCATGGTGATGGTCGCGGGCAGCTGCTCTGTGAGGCCTTCGGGCAGGCCCTTGAAGAGCAGGCTGGGCACGAACTGGTCGTCCATGGGGAGCTTGAGGTCTTCGGCAGCGGGTGTGAACACGATGCGGCTGTCGCGGAAGGATGGTTCTTCGCGATATGATGTCTTGATGTAGAGCGGTGCCAGGGCGGAAATCCATCCCTGACAGTGTATGATCTCGGGCACCCAGCGCAGCTTCTTCACTGTCTCGAGCACGCCGCGGGCGTAGAAGATGGCACGCTCGCCGTTGTCGGCATACTCGCCTGTCTCGGCATCGCCGAGCTCCAGCCGGCGCATGAAGTAGTCGTCGTTGTCGATGAAGTATACCTGCATGCGGGCACTGGGTATGGAGGCTACCTTGAGTATGAGCAGGTGGTCGGTGCCGTCGATGATGAGGTTCATGCCCGAGAGGCGTATCACCTCGTGCAGCTGCATGCGGCGCTCGTTGATTACTCCCCATTTAGGCATGAAGGTACGTATCTCACGTCCTTGCTCCTGCACGGCCTGCGGCAAGCGGCGGCCCAGCAGGGAGTATGGGTCTTCAGCTACATAAGGTGTAATGCGCTGAGTGATGAAGAGCACTCTTTTGGACTTCATGGCATCGTTCTGTTGCTTAATTGCAATGCAAAGATATATATAAAATGTGGTGTATTTGCAACCCGAGGGGCTGGAAAGTGACCCCGCAGGTTGTTTTTCGCGCAAAAAGGGCTGTGCGGAAGCTATGCGGTATGCTATATTGAGTTACTTTTGCACCACTTTTATATCAAGGTGCCGATTATCACCTGTACAGATTTATGAATGTAGTCACCACCATCAGCGAGCTGCGCGCGCTCCTCTCCGCAGCCCGCGCCGAGGGCAAGACCGTTGGCCTGGTGCCCACCATGGGGGCTTTGCACGAGGGGCATGCCTCGCTTGTGCGTCGCAGCGTGGATGAATGCGATGTCACTGTTGTGAGCATTTTCCTCAATCCTACCCAGTTCAACGACAAGCAGGACCTGGCACGCTACCCGCGTACGCTTGAGGCCGACTGCGAGCTGCTGCGTTCATGCGGCGCGGACATTGCCTTTGCGCCGTCGGTGGAAGAGGTCTACACCGAGCCGGATCACCGAGTATTCTCCTACCCGCCGACAGACAGTGTCATGGAGGGTGCCATGCGCCCGGGCCACTTCAACGGCGTATGCCAGATAGTGTCGAAACTGTTTGCCTACGCCGAGCCCACGCGTGCTTATTTCGGGGAGAAGGACTACCAGCAGATAGCCGTCATCCGCCGCATGGTGGCCGACCTCGGCCTTAGTCTGGAGATAGTGGCCTGCCCTGTGGTGCGTGAGGCTTCCGGCCTGGCCATGTCGAGCCGCAACACTCTGCTCACGCAGCAGGAGCGTGCCATGGCTGCCCATATCTATGCTGCATTGGTGGCCTCGCGCGCCTTTGCCCATGCACACTCTGTGGCGCAGACCATCCAGTACACCGTGGCGCGCATCAACGCCGTAGCGGGTCTGCGTGTGGAATATTACAGCATTGTCGACGGTCTGACGCTGGCCGACGTGCAGGCATGGACCGACGTGCCCACGGTCGTGGGCTGCATCACCGTCTACTGCGGCAGCAAACCCATACGTCTCATAGACCATATCTCTTACCGCAAGGAGGGCGAGTGGCTATGATGATACAGGTGCTCAAGAGCAAGCTCCACTGCGTGCGCGTCACGGAGGCCAATCTCAACTACATGGGCTCCATCACCATCGACGAGGCACTCATGGAGGCCGCCGCCATGGTGGCCGGCGAGAAGGTGCAGGTGGTGGACAACAACAACGGCGAGCGTTTCGAGACGTATATCATTGCAGGCCCCCGCAATTCAGGATGCAT
Source organism: uncultured Bacteroidaceae bacterium (assembly GCA_905234605.1). Taxonomy (GTDB): domain Bacteria; phylum Bacteroidota; class Bacteroidia; order Bacteroidales; family Bacteroidaceae; genus Physcousia. The sequence continues at coordinate 58,635 of CAJOIE010000006.1, forward strand.
CTGCCTCAACGGAGCGGCGGCACGCAAGGTGCAGGTGGGCGACGTGTGCATCATCATGTCCTACGCCATTGTCGACTTTGAGGAGGCACGCACCTTCAAGCCCATAGTGCTGTTTCCCGACGAGAACAATGCCATCTGAGAATACAGGCTGTAGGCTGTAGTGTGTAGGAGGCGTGGTGCTGTCGTGCCGGCACCCTGCACCCAGATACCCTGCACCCCTGCACGGTCTGACGCAGACACCCTGCACTCCCTCAGGCGAGAGGGTGCAGGGTGTCTGCGTCTGTTGTGCTGTGGGCTTGTCTGATGAGTGCAGCGCGTCGCTGTCGGGAGAGCGGTGTGCTGCTGCTATGGCCTTACTTCTTGGCGGGGTCTTCGCACAGCTCGGTGAGTATGCCCACGGTGCTCTTCGGGTGGAGGAAGGCGATGTTGAGGCCGTCGGCACCCTTGCGCGGAGCGGCGTCGATGAGGCGAATGCCCTTGCTGTCGCACTCGGCCAGGGCGTTGGCCACGCCGTCCTCGATGCAGAATGCCACGTGGTGCACGCCTTTGTTGCCTTTGTCGAGCCACTTCTGGATGGTGCTCTCGGGGCTCGTGGGCTCAAGCAGTTCGAGCTTCACCTCGCCAACGCGGAGGAAGGCGGTCTTCACCTTCTGGTCCTCGACGACCTCGGTCTTGTAGCAGGTCAGGCCAAGTACGTTCTCGAAATAGGGCAGCACTTCGTCGATGCTCTGCACGCCGATGCCGATGTGCTCGATTTTGGAAATCTTCATAGTTCGTGTGGTTTAGTTAGTTGGTATGGTGTCAGTTGTCGTAGGCCTTGGCACGTGCTGTGCGCAGAGGCTCCACAAAAGTAGGTCTTGCATGGTGAAGAGGCAAGCGAAAGGGTGGAAAAAAGGTTGCCCGCAGTGTACCGACAGGCGTCTCAGCCGAAGCGTTCCATCCATTGTGTCATGCGATGCACGCTCTCGTCGCCGAAGCGGGCGAGGCTGCGAAGCACGTGCTCGGGTGTCTTCTCCTCCGTAGGGCGTGTCTTTGAGAAGAACTTGTCGGCATAGCACACTATCTGCTCCTCTGTCGTCTCGGGCACGAGGTCCACGGGCGGCAGTGGCAGATGCTGTGCCACGATGGCTGCGGCCGTCAGGCCGGTGCCTGTGTGCCGCTCGGCCACGCGGGCGTGGCGCGGCAGGCCTTCGCGGCGCAGCAGCTCGGCTCCGAGGATGCCGTGGCGCAGGTAGGGCTCTGTGCCGTGGCAGTGAATGGCCGGTGCGTCGGTGTAGATGATGCCTATGTCGTGGAGCATGGCAGCCTCAAGGAGGAATGCTGTGTCGGCATGCAGCCGGGGGTGACGCTCTGCCACGGCAAGTGCCTTTTTCGCCACGAGCTCGCTATGGGTGAGCAGCAGCTGGCGCAAGGGCTCGTTGGCGGAGTAGTATTTATCGATGATAGCTCTTGCGTCCATGCTCAATGGTGATTGGCGTGCGCGATGTGGCACGGCGGCCAGCCAGATCGTAGCGCACAGGGTTGACGGCGGCGTGGTGAATGCTGCCTATGCTGCTGGCATCGGGCGTGGTGACTGCCGTCTGAGCCTGAATGGTCCACGGGCAGCGCACGAGTAACGTGTAGGCCGTGGCCGGCATGAGACCTGTGTAGGTCACATGTAGCGTGGTGCTCTCGCCGGCCGGCAGCTGCAAGGCTGTGTAGTGGCGGTTGTCGTCGGCATTGGCCTGGGTGGAACGGAGGCAGAAGGTGACAAGCGAGCCGGCGGTGCCGCTGGTTGCCTGGTTGGCTACGTCGATCTGTGCGGTGAGGCTGACGCGGCCGTCGGCAGCGAACTCCATGGATGTGATTGCGGGCGTGCCCCATTGCAGGATGGGGGCTGTGCCTTGCTGTATGTATACAGGACGGGTGAAGGGGATGGTGACATCGTCGTGCGAGATGCCTATGAGACGCTCGCCTGCCTCGTTGAAGCGCAGGTAGAGCCGTTGCGTGAGCTCCTCGCATGGGGCTATGGTGAAGCCTGCAAGACCCACATAGTCGGCCTGCTGGAACACGGCGGTGTCGGTGGGCAGGAAGGTCATCACCTCGTAGGTATAGGTGACGCTGTCTGTGCCGTGGTTGACGAATGTGAAGTCGGCCATGACATACGGCTGCGTGTCGGGCTCGCGCAGGAAACGTATGTCCTTCAGCTCGATGCCCAAGGCCGCGATGTTGAGAGTGTCGGGCTCCAACGGGCGGGCTTCGGCTGAGGGGTGCATGAACAGGGCGCACTGGTTGCAGAAGAAACCTTGGGCTATGCCGCCGGCAGCATAGTCGCTGCGCTCCCACGGGTTGAGCCAGTCAAGGTCGTACCATCCGTCGTAGCGGCCGTCGTAGCCCCAGTTGACATGATAGTAGCCGTCGGCATCGTAGCCGTCGATGTTGAAGGCATGGCCCGCGAGAGTCATGGTGTGGCCGGCATACACCACAGGGCGCGCAGCGTCGAGCTCGTGGCGCAGCATGGCATGCCAGCGGGCCGGCGTGTAGAGCATGCGCTCGCGGTAGGCCACCATGCCGTAGCCCATGGCACGTTGGAGTGGCTCCTGTGCCGTCCAGATGTTGGCACCTGAGGCATCGAGACCATACTGCATGTGCACGGCCATGCCTGCAGCAAGCGATGTCAGGGCAATGGCGGCTCCTTGCTCTATGGTCCAGCCGTTGCGGTAGTCGGAGAGGTAGTGCTCCCAGTCGAAGCGTGTGCCAGGCAGGAGGTCGGCAAGCACGTAGTTGGCGGTCTGCCAGCCGTGGAGCGTGTCGAGGAGTGCCTCGGGATAGCGGTAGTAGGCCATGACCTGCTCAATGGCTGTGGCCACACAGCCTGAGAGGCAGTGCTTGGCCGACACCTTGCCGTTGCTGTCGGTCCAGTAAGGGCACATGAGGTTGTAGGGCTCCTCCTGGCTGCGTATGGAGGTGAGGAGCGGCCCCACGGTGGCATGTGTGTCGCTGACGTAGCCGGCAGCCTTGGCGCGTGAGGGCTGACGGCGTGCTGTCATGTGCCGCACTGCTGGCGACAGCTTGGTGAGCTGGCGGCCGGCAAGCATGGCCTCGAGGGCAGGGGGGAGCGTGCCGCAGTGCTCCACGTCGTGAGCCACAAGACTGCCTTCATGCATGAGGTCAACTTGTGCATGAAGAGTGATGAAGCAGAGGCTTAAAGCGAAGGCTGTCAGCAGTTTGATGCGCATCTGTCGTTGAATGGGTTTAAGGCAGGAGTGAGCGGCCTTCGGCGGTGAGCAGAGGAGCAATGACCTCAAAGGGTATGGTCATATTGGGCATGCCGACAGCGTAGGGGGCTATCTCGTATTGCTGATAGAGAAATGCCACACCCGTGGGAGTCAGCCATGGGGCCGTATGCGGCAATGGTATGCCGTCGGACAGCTCGTCTTCGGGGGTGTCGGGGTCGTCCCATAGCAGCAGGCGGTCGAGGAGTTCGGCATCGGTGAGTGGTGTGCTAAGGTCTTCACCCTCGGCAAAATACTCCTTCAGTCCGTCGCGGATGAGAGCTGTCAGCTCTGCCTTGCGTGTGGTGTCGACCATGTTCCAGCCCATGTGTCTGCCATCGCTGCGACGGAAGGTGTGGCCTGCCGAGATGGTGGAACCGTGGGCACCGCCTAAGTAGGTGTATAGCTGGGTGGAGTAGGTGACGAAGGTGGCTGTCTGGTGCTCGGGGGCGGCACTGTAGTCGTTGGTGCATGTGACTTCCAGTCCCTCGCGCGCTGACTCGTCGACGTAGGCTGTGAGATAGGCCATGCTGATGCGACCCACCGTGTCGAGCAGGACTGCTGGTGTGCGTGCAATGCCCTCTGGCAGTTTAATGGCAGAGGGCTCGTCCTCGCCAAAGTATGGTTGGGCTGCCTGCACGAGCTCCGTCAGGAGGAAACGGCGTATGGAGTCGGCGAGTGCTGAGGTGTCGGCACTGGCTGGGAAGGCTAATCTCAGCGACACGTCCACCTGCGAGCCGATGACTTGCAGCGTGTCGGTGAAGGTGTAGCACTCGGTGGCAAAGGTGTCTGGGGCGAGCCCGATGCTATCCTGCTGTCCGCCCTTGGGCTGACGGCATGAAGCAAAGAAGGTCGCACTGCTCACTGTGAGCAGTGCGACCAGCGTAGTGAGTAGTGGTCTCTTAACCATGGTAGCATTTGGATTGACCGTTATGTGTGCATGGCTATAGCCTCATGCACGCACCTCGGCGATGACGGCGAGGCACTCACGGCATTTGTCGGTGACATATTGCCAGTCTTGAGCTGCGACACGCTCCTTGGGGAAGAGCTTGGAGCCCATGCCGACACAGAACACGCCTGCCTTGAACCAGGCACGCAGGTTGTCGGCCTCGGGGGCGACACCGCCCGTGACCATTATCTTAGACCAAGGCATAGGTGCCATGAGCCCCTTAACCATGTTGGGGCCGTAGACGTCGCCGGGGAAGAGCTTGGTGAGGTCGCAGCCGAGCTCCTGTGCCTTGCCTATCTCGCTCACGCTGCCACAGCCGGGGCAGTAGGGGACAAGGCGACGGTTGCACACGGGGGCAATATCGGGATTGAAGAGCGGGCCTACCACAAAGCATGCTCCCAACTGGATGTAGAGGGCAGCTGTAGGGGCATCGACCACGGAGCCTATGCCCAACGCCAGCTCGGGGCACTCCGTGGCGGCATACTTCACGCATTCGGCAAAGACCTCCTGTGCGAAGTCGCCACGATTAGTGAATTCGAAGGCGCGCACGCCGCCGTCGTAGCAGGCTTTGATGACGCGCTTTGCAACGTCGGTATCTTTATGGTAGAACACGGGCACCATTGGTGCCTCCTTGATTTTGGCCAGCACGGCCAGCTTGTCGAACTTTGCCATAGGTGGATACGCCCCATTATAGCTCCCTGTAAGATGGAAAGCGGAATGATGTGAAATAAGGGGCAATTATTATAAAGGTGAAAAGGGTAGGGTGTTATGCTGTGAGCAGATGTTGGTGAAACACTCTCTACATGGTGCGGAACGGGCATCTATCGCTGCACGCGGCCGTTGGCACTGCCTGCTGCGAGAGCCTCTACCTCGTCGGCGGTGACAAGGTTGAAGTCGCCGTTGATGGTGTGCTTGAGTGCGCTGGCTGCTACGGCAAACTCGAGGGCCTCGCCCTGTGTGGCCTTTGTGAGCAGGCCGTGGATGAGCCCGCCAGAGAAACTGTCGCCGCCGCCTACACGGTCTATGATGGGGTTGATGTCGTAGCGCTTGCTCTGGTAGAACTCTTTGCCGTCGTAGATGAGGGCCTTCCAGCCGTTGTGTGTGGCAGAGAAGCTTTCGCGCAATGTGGACACAACATATTTGAAGCCGAACTGGTCGCGCATCTGGCGGAAGATGCCTTCGTAGCCTGCGGCATCGGTCTGTCCGCCCTCGACATCTGCATCGGGCTTGAAGCCTAAGCAGAGCTCCGCATCCTCCTCATTGCCGATGCAGACATCCACATACTGCATGAGAGGGCGCATCACGGAGATGGCTTTCTCGCTTGTCCACAGCTTCTTGCGGAAGTTGAGGTCAACGCTGACGGTCACGCCGTGGCGCTTGGCAGCTTCGCAGGCTCGCTGTGTGAGCAAGGCTGCCTTGTCGGAGATGGCTGGCGTGATGCCCGACCAGTGGAACCATTGTGCACCGCCCATGATGGCATCGAAGTCGAAGTCGGCAACATCGGCCTCGGCAATGGATGAATGGGCACGGTCGTAGATGACCTTGGAAGGACGCATGGAAGCACCTGTCTCGGCATAGTAGAGACCTATGCGGTCGCCGCCACGAGCCACGAAGCGTGTGTCCACGCCATAGCGGCGAAGGGCATTGACAGCAATCTGGCCTATCTCGTGCTTGGGCAGTTTCGACACGAAGCAGGCATCGTGCCCATAGTTGGCAAGCGAGATGGCAACATTGGCCTCGCCGCCGCCTGGTATGATGCGGAAGCTCTCCGTCTGGATGAAACGGTCGTTGCCTTGGGGGGAGAGACGCAGCATGATTTCGCCCAGAGTGACAATCTTTGCCTTTGTAGTAGTCATATTGTTGGGATTTGTGTGATTGGCAGGTGTGTGGGTAGTGCTGTCACAGTGACTCATGCGGTTACTTCTGGCGCCAGAACTCTTCCTCGGCACGTATCTCAGCCTGCTGGCGGTCGTACTCAGCCTTCTGGCGGGCATACTCGGCATTGTGGGCTTCAACGGTCTGGATGTTGGCCTTCAGGCGCTGTGCCTGACCGGCGAGGGTGATGTCGGCAGCGGCGGCACGGTCGCAGTACTGCTTGGCCTCGGTGTATTTCTTTTCCTTGATGGCTATGTTGGCACGCTGTATGAAGCACTTGCCTTCAAGGTCGGGGTTATAGGCCAGTGCGCGGTCAAGATAGGCGTATGCGCTTGCATAGTCGCCAGCCTTGCGCATGGCGGCAGCGACGCGCAGGGCTATGATGCCCTTCTGTGCCTCGCTCTGGCAGAGCTCGATGGCATCGTTGTAGTAGCGCACGCTCTCGGCATTGCGGCCTTCCTTGTAGTACTTCTGTGCCGTGCCTATGGCCGACTCGTAGGTGGGCTGTATGTTGTAGGCATACTCGGCTGCGCGGTAATAGACGGGGTCGTCGTCGCAGTCGTTGGCGGCCATCAGGGTGAGGGCGCTCTTCAGGTAGGCCAGGTTGTCCTTGTTGGCTTCAATCTTGGGGCCGAAGATGGCGATAATCTGTTCGCGGTCGGCAGCGCGCGACTGGGCAAAGATGCCCTCGATGTTGTTCAGTGGCTGGTCGTATTCAGCGGCAATGCGTGCTGCACGCTCCGGGTCGCTCTCTTCCTTGGCCATCTGGAGCATCTTCTCGCAGAGCTCCTTGCTGTCGAGGTAGTCTTGCAGGAACTGTTCGCGGAAGCCGTTGTTGTCGGCCTGGTACTTGGCATAGCTGATGCGGAAGAAGATGTCGAGCATATAGCCTTTCACCTCACGGCCACCTGTCTGCTCCAGCAGGCGGTTGGCTGTGGCAAAGTGTGAGTAGGCATTGTCGATGGTGTAGCCTTCGGGGTCGGCCTGCGGGCCATAGACAGCGTAGCAGTAGGCCTTGGGGTAGACCACGTCGCCCTCTGTGGCTTGCAGGTGAGCCTTGGCAAACGAGTTGAGGCCGGCCAGGTTCTGCAGGCGAAGGTCGTAGAGGTGCATCAGCTCATCGAAGTATTGCTTCTTGAGGGCAGGGTCCTTCTCCTGAGTGATGAGTGTCTGGAGCATGTAGGAGCCGTCGGTGTAGATGCGCAGGTTGGCAAAGGGAGCCATCTCCATGATGGGCTTCCACACCTCGTAGGCCTCGGTGAACTGGTTGTTGGATATGTCCATATTGAACATGCTCAGATTGCGCCGTGTGTTGAGGCTGTCTTCGCCGTGGCCGATGCGGTCGTCAAGCGAGGTGCCTTCATACTGGGCTATGGCTGGCATGGCGAATGTTGCTAATGCTATGGATAGGAACAGTTGTCTTGCTTTCATTGTAGTATGTGTGTTGATGGGTGGATATTTGTGTGTGGGGGTATATTGTTTAGACGGTTAGCTCGCTGAGAGGTTTAAGGCCCAGGTACTTGAACTGGAAGTTCTTGCCCTTGGCTGAGGGGAACTGGCTGCGGCGGTCGATGTCGTTGCGCTCCTGCAGATAGGTAATGATACGGTCGTAGCACTCCTGGGCACTGTGAGCCTTGACACGTGCGGTGAAGGTGGTGTCGCAGTAGTCGAACTTGCCTGTCTGGCGTGCCGGCACCACGCGCTTGAATGTAATCATGCCCTCATACCATCCCGGACGCTCGTCGGCCAGGCGCATCTTCACCTGCTCGCGGTAGCGTATCATGGGGGTGTCTTGAACCTCCTCGGCAGGTTGTTCTGCATTCTTGCCGTGCTGCTTGAATTCCTCTATGGTGGCTGCTGTCGTCTTAATAACTATAAAGTACACGCGTGCGCGTACCTTATATCTTTTAGGGTAGGGCATAGAGCTCTCGGCATATTGGCGGAAGTCGCTCTCAAACTGCGGGGTGACGGCGAGGCCAGGTATGGTGCGGATGAATGCAAGAGCTTCCTCCACTGTGTGTACAAGCACTTCGTCGTTGAAGTATCTGATGTAGTAATTCATGCTCATCAATAAGGTCTTACTTAAGTTCAATTCCATGCAAAGGTAGGGTTTTCTCGGGCAAGGTGCATGGCATTTAGGTTTTTTAAGGCATATGAGTTGAAAGAAGGTCGCGATGAGGGCTTTATCAAGCTTAAGGCTCCCACCGTGTGCTGTTCGGGGGAGCCTTATGCTGGATGTTGTGTCTTGAGTAGTGACGTGCAGCTGCCGGTGGTCAGGTCTGCGGCTTATTTCTTTGCTGCCTTGGGTGCAGAAGCCTTCTTGGCGGGTGCTTTCTTCTCGGCAGCAGGTTGTTCCTTGGCTGGCTCTGCTTTCTTCGGCGCAGCCTTCTTGGTGGCTGCCTTCAGGGTTGCCGCATCTTTCACGGCAGGCTTGGCGTCGGCCTCTGGCTGCAGCTTGCTGAGTCGTGTCTGCAAGCGTGTTATCTCTGCGTCTTTCACGCTGATTTCATCGGCCTGGTTGCGGATGGTGGTGAGCAAGGCGTTGAGCTCGTCGTTCTCAATCTCCGAGGGATAGAGTGCATTGACACGGTTGATGAAGTCGCCGAGGATGTTCATGTAGTTGGTGAAGGCGTCGTAGGGCGAGTCGTAGATGCCGCGATACATGCTCACGTTCATGGCTTTGGTGGTCATGAAACGGAAGTTGTTTGAGGCCTGAATGCGGTCCCAGTCTTGTGTGATGCGGCGGTCTTTGCAGATGAGCACACGCTCTGCCACGCTGTACAGCTTCTGGAATGCTTCGCGCTGCATCACGTTGCCTAACCAGCATGAGGTGTCGCGTTCCTCGTCGTTCCACGAGATGGGGTAGGCTACGTCGATCTGGCCTACGCTCTTGGTCTTGGCTATTATCTCGCTTGGTGTGGCAAACACGATGCCGCGCTCCTTGGCGCATGCAGGGAGTGCCTTGATGAACTCGAGTATGTTGGAACTCAGTGGCTGGTAGATACCGAGTGCGCACAGCTCCATGAATATGTTCACTATCTGTTCCTCTTCGGGCAGGGCTGCAATCCAGTCCATGTATGTGTCGGCAAAGAGTGGATATTCGTTCCATGAGGAGTTGTTGAAGCGGAGCGAGATGTCGTCGGAGAACTTGTAGTCGCGCAGCAGCAGCTTCAGGTTGGGGTTCTGGTTGCAGTGGTAGAGGAAGTGAGGGCTCTTCCAACCGAGGATGTGCTTTGCGCCTTCGGTCAGCATGCCCTTGAAGCCCATGCTTGCTGCCAGACCACCGATGTCGTCGCTGTAGATGAGTGAGCTGTTGCGCAGCACTGTTGGTTTCTTGCCGAAGAGTTCCTTCATCTTCTTTGCCTGGCGGGTGACGTCGTCGCGGAAGACATCCTCGTTGATGAGGGAGCTCAGGCCGTGGCTGTAGGGCTCGGCCAGGAACTCCACGCAGCCTGTCTCGTTGAGTTCTTGCAGCAGCTCGATGACCTCGGGCGAGTAGTTCTCTAACAGCTCGAGGGCAACGCCTGAGATGGAGAATGACACCTTGAAGGCCTTGCCATACATGTGGGCCATTTCGATGAATGTCTTCAGAGCCGGTATGTAGGAGCGTTCTGCCGTCTCGGTGATGGCGCGCTCGTTCTCGTAGTCGTCGAAGTAGTAGTGGTCCTTACCTATTTCGAAGAAACGGTAGCGCTTGAGATGCATGTTCTGATGTATCTCGAAGTATAAGCAGATTGTTTTCATGACGATTTAGTGGGAACCAGACACCCTTCACGCGTACCCTCGCGCTGTGATGGCGCAGTGCAGCTGAGAGGATGTCTACATGTTCATTGTTGAATTGTTAGTACCATTTATGTTTATTCTTGAATGGGTGGTCACTCCCTTGTGGAGAGCGATGGTCTCTTAATATCTGGCCAGGCACTGGTCGTAGAGCTTGCGTATGCGTTGCCCCACTTTCTCCCAGGTGATGCCGTCCACCTCTTTCTTGCCTTCCTCTTGCAGATATTTGTGCAGTGCTGGGTTGGTGCACAGGCTGTACATGGCGTCGGCCATGGCGTCGATGTCCCAGTAGTCGGTCTTGATGCATTTGTCGAGTATCTCGGCGCATCCGCTCTGCTTCGAGATGATGCTTGGCACGCCGCTCTGCATGGCTTCGAGTGGCGATATGCCGAAAGGTTCCGACACGGATGGCATGACGTAGACATCTGAGTCGCGGAATGTCTCGAACACCTGCTTGCCTTTCATGAAGCCGGGGAAGTGGCAGCGGTCGGCAATGCCGTAGGCGGCGGCCATCTCGATCATGGCGTTCATCATGTCGCCCGAGCCGGCGAAGCAGAAGCGCACGTTCTGTGTGCGGTCGAGCACGCGGCGGGCTGCTTCGATGAAGTATTCGGGACCTTTCTGCATGGTGATGCGTCCGAGGAAGGTGACCACCTTCTCCTTGCGGTCTTTGTATGGCAGACGCTTGTCTACAATCTCCTGCAGCTCGGGGGCGAGTGGGTAGACGGCGTTGTGCATGGCGAAGCACTTGGCGGGGTCTTGACCGTAGTGGTTGATGACGGTCTGTCGTGTGAGCTCCGACACGCACATGATGCAGTCGGCGTTGTCCATGCCGTTGCGCTCTATGCCGTAGACGGTGGGGTTCACGTTGCCGCGTGAGCGGTCGAAGTCGGTGGCGTGCACGTGTATCACGAGCGGGCGTCCCGACACCTGCTTGGCGTGTATGCCGGCGGGGAAGGTGAGCCAGTCGTGGGCGTGGATGATGTCGAACTGTTCGGTGCGTGCCACCACGCCTGCGATGATGGAGTAGTTGTTGATTTCCTCATTGAGGTTGGAGGGATAGCCGCCGGCAAACTCCATGCAACCCAGGTCGTTGACGTGCATGTAGTTGAAGTCGGCATAGAGGTGGTCGCGATAGCGGTAGTAGTCCTCCGGGGCCATGATGTTGCCCACGCGCTGCTGCACGTAGTCGTAGTTGACGTCGCGCCAGGCGATGGGCACGCAGTTCATGGCGATGAGCTTGGCTGCCGAGCGGTCCTCGTCGCCGAAGGGGCGGGGCAGGCACAGCAGGGTCTCGATGTCGCCCTGGGCTGCCAGTCCGTGTGTGATGCCGTAGTTGGCGGTGGCCAGTCCGCCGAACACGTGAGGTGGGTATTCCCATCCGAACATTAGTACTTTCATAGTCGTTGCAGTGTAATGGGGTTCCTCCCGTGGTTATTGTTCGATGATGTATTTGTCCAAGAGTTTCACCACGCGCATGATTTCTGCCACGTTCATGGCAAACGACATGGCTCCGCGGCCGTGGAACGGCGGGTTGCCGTCGAACACTTCGGGCAGTGTGCCTATGCAGTGGTAGAAGAGTTCTTCCTCGTAGCCCACGAGCTGGCGTTCCACGAAGCTGACGCGTGAGTAGCCGAACACTTTGAGGCAGGCCTCAAGGTAGAAGCCGGCGAGCCAGGGCCAGGCGGTGCCTTGGTGGTAGGCGTAGTCGCGCTGCACCTGTGGGCCCACATACATGGGGTTGTAGCCGCCGCTCTTGGGCGAGAGGGTGCGCAGTCCCTTGGGGGTGAGCAGTTCCTTTGTGCACATGTCGAGCACGCCTTTCTTCTGCTTGGCGTCGAGGGGTGAGTAGTCGAAGGCGCAGGCGAATATCATGTTGGGCCTGACGCTCCAGTCGATCATGGTGCCGTCCACGTAGTCGAGCAGGTAGCCATAGTCGTTGAGGAAGGTGCCAACGAAGCTCTTCTGGCACTTGGCGGCTATCTTCTCGAGGTCCTCGGCACTGCTCTCGTCGCCTTGTTTGCGTGCCAGCTGGGCGGTGAAGCACAGGGCGTTGTACCACAGGGCGTTGAACTCCACGATGTAGCCTGAGCGGGGCACAATGGGATGGCCGCCCTGGCTGGAGTTCATCCATGTGATGGCTTTGTCGCGGCCGTTGGCATACACGAGGCCGTTGTCGTGCAGGTAGAGGTTGGGGTGACGCCCGTCGATGAGCCATGCCATGATGTCGCGAGCGAGTGTGCCATACTGCTCTATGCCTTTGTCCATGGAGGCGAACTTGCAGTATTGCTGTATGCACCACACGGCCCACAGCAGAACGTCGGGATGTTCTATCTCGTAGACATGCACGCTGAGGGGCTTGCCTTCGATGAATTCGCGTATGGCTTTCTCGGCCGTTGCCATCACCTGCTTGAAGTGGTCTTCCTCGTTATTGGTCAGTGTGAGGCCAGGCAGCGAGATGAACATGTCGCGGGCACGGCATTTGAACCAGGGGTATCCGGCCAGCAGATATGTCTCGCCGTCGCGGTAGTTGAGGAACTGGTGTGCGCTGTTGACGAGGCAGTGGTAGAAGTTGTCGCGCGGCGTGCGTATGTTGACCTCGAACTCGGCCAGCTCCTTGAGCTTTGTGGGGGCTATCTCCTTGGTGCCTGCGGCGAAGACGATGCTCTCGCCTTTCTTGATGTCTACCTCAAAGTAGCCAGGCACGTAGAGGTCTTCGTTGGAGGCATAGCCGCGCTCGGTCTCCTTGGGATAGTCCACGCCACGGTACCAATCGGGGCGGAACACCCACGCGGCCTTCTTGCTCGTCTGCATGTAGAGGTCGGGGTAGCCAGGGTACATGCATGTCTTGATGCCGTTGCGCACCTCGCTGTAGTCGCGGCTGGCGCGCGGGTTCTCGTGAGTGAACTCGCGCACGCTGCGGAAGGCCAGCCAGGGCTGCAGGCGCAGCGTGGTCTTGGAGTGGGCGTCGAGCAGCGTGTAGCGGATGAGCACGCGGTCTTCGAAATGCTGGAACATCTGCTCGCGCTTGAGCAGCACGCCACCCACGCGGTAGATGGTCGTGGGCACCTGCTGGCAGTCGTACTCGCGTATGTATTTGTGGCCGCGTGGGCTGTAGTTGTCGCCTTGATACTTGTGCAGACCGAGGTTGAACTCTGCACCATGCTGGATCACTGTGCAGTCGAGCGACGAGAGGAGCACGTGGTTCTCGTCGTCGAGCTCTGGCACGGGCACCACGAGCAGGCCGTGGTACTTGCGTGTGTTGCAATCCAGAATGGTGCTACAGGAGTAGGCGCCGGAGCGGTTGCTGCGCAGCACCTCCTTCTTCAGAGCTTCCTCCAAGTTTGTCATCAAGGTCTTGTCAAACTGTAAATAGCTCATAAGGTAGTGATTATGGATAGGTTAGTCGTTTGCTCTCTAAGGCACTGCTCTGTGCCATGCCTTTTACGCCTTCAAAATTAGCACAATGCATGGGGTGGCAAAAACTTTTGCATGCTTTTTTGTGTGGATGCTGTGCAGTGTGAATGACTCTTTTGCATATTTTTGTGCCCAACAGCATAATTAAAGACTCAACACCCTGCAATATGGCCAAGCGTAAACTTCAGGTGGCCGACCTCACGCCCATGCTCTCGCCGCTCACCAGCCTGCTCGACGTGCAGCAGCGGGTCTCGCTGATAGAGCAGACCACGGTGCACACTTTCAAGAAGAACGAGGTAATCTACAGCGAAGGCGACGACCCTCAGTTCATGCACTGCCTCGTGGCCGGCAAGGTGAAGATACACAAGTTGGGAGCTGGCGGCCGCCGGCAGATAGTGCGCGTGGTGAGGCCCGTCGAATTCTTCGGCTACAGGGCTGCCTTCGCTCGACAGCTCTATGTCAACACGGCTGCTGCCTTCGAGCCGTCGGTGATACTGAGGGTGCCCATCGCGGCCATCATGCTGCTCATGCGCATCAATGCCTCGCTGGCATGTTTCTTCGTGCAGCGTCTGGCCACGGACCTCGGCCGTGCCGACGAGCGCATGGTCAACCTGACGCAGAAACACATACAGGGGCGGCTGGCTGAGTCGCTGCTCTTCCTGCGCGACAGCTATGGCATGGAGGAGGACGGCTCCACACTGAGCATCTATCTGAGCCGTGAGGATCTGGCCAGCCTCTCCAACATGACCACGGCCAACGCCATACGCACGCTGCGCGCATTCTGCACAGAGAACATCCTGGCTGTCGACGGCCGCAAGATAAAGTTTCTCGACGTGCAGCGACTTGAGCAGATAAGTCGTCTGGGATGACCCTGCACCCGCTTCGCAGTCACCCTGCATGCTGACAGGGCATCACCCTGCATGGTGTTTTGCATCACTATGCATGGTGTTTCGTGACGCCCTGCATGGTGTTTTGCCGTTGACAAGCGGGCTCTTTCCTGCAGGCCTACTGGCCCGCGGCTATGGCCATGGCACGCTGGCGTCTCGCTTACGCACCCGTTCTGCTTAATTCGTGCTAATTTGTGGCAGCAACAAAGCCATTTGCTGCGGCACCAGATGCATTCTGCGCTACGGCAGTCAGGCTGGGATGATGAAGTTGAGGTGCTCGGGCAGGATGCCTATCTCGAAGGGAGCGTGAATGTCGGGCCGCACGCGTCCGTCGGTAGCCACGCCGGCACTGTGTATGTCGGCCACGGCTATGGGGCGCGGTGTGCGGTAGGCACGCACGTTCTTGTGCCCGAGGAAACGGCGTGTGAGCAGCTTCCACAAGCCTATGATGAGGCCTGTCACCTTGGGGTGCGACACTATGCTCACGTCGAGCATCCCGTTGTAGGGCACTGCGCTCGGTGTCTGTCCGTAGCCCGAGGCGTTGCCCACGCAAATGTTCATGGCTTTCTGCTCTATGGTCTCCTCATTGACGTGCAGGCGCACACGCGTCTGCGGCCGTTGGAACATGAGCTGCAGCATGTTGCCGATGTAGGTCAGCGTGGCCAGTACTGCAATGCGGCGTGAACGGTACTTGAGCTTCAGGATATTGGCCACGAGGCCTATGTTCACGCAGTTGATGAAATAGGTCGTGCCGGAGCCGTCGGTGCAGCTGATGTAGCCCACGTCTATCCTGCGCAGCCGCCGCTGTCGCAGCCATGCCACGGTCTGGCGGTCGTCTTTCTCGCTGAAGCCCCAGAAGGTGGCGAAGTCGTTGCCGCGCCCGCCAGGTATGACGCCTATGGCCGTCTGGGCCACCTCGTCGGCCGGCTGCTCCATGACGGCGCAGACAGCGCGGTTGAGGGCACCATCGCCGCCGCAGACGATGAGCGTGCGGTAGCCTGCACGGCAGAGCATTGTCGTCAGGCGGCCCACCGACTCGGGACTCTCGCTCTGCACGAAGTCGTAGGCGATGCCTGCTGCGTCGAGCGCCTCCTGTAGCTGCTCCCACCGGCGGGTGGAGCGGCGTATGCCTTGTTTAGGGCAGTAGATGATGCCCCAGCGGTCGTTGTCTATCATGGCTTATCGTGTAACTCGTTCCTCATGTCGTTGTCCCATTGCTCCAGGATGCATGCGGCCACGGCGTCGGCTCCCTTCGAGGCATCAACCCAGCGTATGCTCACGCCGCGACGCTCCATGCCGCGGAAGTAGGTCATCTGGCGCTTGGCAAACTGGTGGATGGCCGTTTCCAGCTGCTTCACCATCTGCTCGCGCGTGAGTCGGCCCGTGAGATGGAGCGTGATGTAGCGATACTCCAGGCCATAGTTGAGCAAGGCCTCGGCAGCCACGCCACGCGCCAGCAGACCGCGCACCTCATCCTCCATGCCGGTAGCCAGGCGTGCATGCAGCCGCTCCGTGATGCGCTGCCGCCGCAGCTCGCGGGGCAGGGTGAGGCCGATGGTGAGCGGACACAGGGTGGGGAAGCTATCGGCAGCCTCGGCAGGGTGACGCTCGTAGAAGTCGGCAATCTCGATGGCGCGTATGGCACGGCGCGCCGTGTCCACATCCGTGGTGTTGTGCAGCCGCTTGTATGTGGCGAGTATGCGCGTCAGCTCCTCGAGCGGCAACCCCTCAAGGCGGGTGCGCAGCTCCTCGTTGGCAGGCACCTCCACGAGGCGGTAGGCACGCAGCACACTCTCTATGTATAATCCCGTGCCGCCGCAGAGCACCACGACCTTGCCCCGCTGCCGGATGTCGGTGTAGGCCTGCAGGAAATCGCGCTGGAAGTCGTAGACAGAATAGCTCTCGCCCGCGTCGCGCGTGTCTATAAGGTGGTAGGGCACCGCGTCTGCACCCGAGCCGTAGTCCGTCAGGTCCTTGCCCGTGCCTATGTCCATGCCGCGGAACACCTGCCGCGAGTCGGCACTCACTATCTCCCCGCCGATGGCACGTGCCACCCGCGTGGCTACGGCCGTCTTGCCGCAAGCCGTGGGGCCAAGTATGGTGATGAGGTCGTACATAGGGGCATGGGGATATTGGCGCATATCTATACCGCTTCTGCAAATAGACTGAGCTGTCGTACTCGGTTGTTTGCCTTTACCTTTTGTATGTCGAAGTTGAAGACAAGGGCCTCTACTATGGAATGGCGGTTCTCAATGTGTGCGCCACCATGGTAGAAATGGTCGTGTGTGGTTATGTTGAAGCAGTTCCAATAGCGTTTGACCATCTCATTTGGACGATAGGCATTGTGATGCCATGTTGATAGGATAAAGTGGGCTCGAGTCCGTCGGAGGGCTTCGAACAGCTCGTGCTCATCCTGCTCTGTCCAGCCGTTGTAGTAGTCAACGTAGCGTCCAAGGTATGGTGGGTCGCAGTAGATAAAGTCGCCAGACTCGGCACGCTCTATTGTGTTAATGAATGACACATTGTTGAACTCCCATGAACTGCGTTGCATAATGTGCGCCACATGCTGTATTTGGTTGCATATTTTGGTGACATAGGCAGGGGCGAATCTGTTAGGTTTTTTACAGAATGGAATGTTCCAGTCGCCGTGGCGGTTGAAACGCATCATGCCGTTGAAGCCGGCGCGCGAAAGAAAGATAAAGTCATAAGGACTGTGCTCATGGTTGAAGCGGTTACGCACCTTGCGGTAGTGTGCATAGCCACCCTCATCGGCATCTGCAAGAAGTGAGCCCTCTCCCTCAAGGTAGGCGCGCATGGAATATGAGGTGATGCGGCCGCTCTGTACGCCTCGGTAGAAGTTGATGATGTGCGGATTAGTGTCGCCCACAATGTGACAACCGTGCATGGGTGAGTTGAAGCCTACGACTCCAGTGCCGAAGAATGGCTCAATCCAGCGTGCATTCAGGTCGATGCCAGATGCGAGTACGAGGTCGTTTATCCAAGGCACCAGCTTCGTCTTGATGCCTTGCGACTTGATAAGTGGTACGGTCACAGTCATAGACGTTATCTATTCATTTTAGCGTGGAGCTTATGCAGCTTGTCAAGATAGGCCTTGTAGGTGTCTATATTGTTCCAGTTGCAAATATAATCATTCTTTGCTGTTGATATGCTGAAACCCTGATAGAGTGTTAGCCTTTTCGTGGTGATGACAGATATAACCGCTCTATTTCAGTAACCTTACTCCATATAGAGGATTTTCCCACCAGCGGTTATAGCTTGCAAAGCGTGAGAGCGACATGCTGAAGAGGCCTGCGTGTGACCATTCGGCATCAGTAAAGAAACTGTTGCGCAACTTCCATGTGTGATAGTGGCACAAAACGCCAAGATATGAGTTGAGCACAGAGGCGGTGTGCTGTGGCGTGTGCACTTGCAGTTCTGTCTCTAAAATGTGCAGACGGTGTACGATACGGCGCATACGCCTGTGTGTGTGATGCAGTGACATCGTGGCCGGCGACTCGCGCACTATGCGCAAAAGTATGTTTCGGTCTATGCCCATGAAATAGCCGCAGACATCCATCTTAAGCACAAAGGCGCGGCGGCAGTGGTTGTGTGAGGCGGAACACAGGTGATGTT
Source organism: uncultured Bacteroidaceae bacterium (assembly GCA_905234605.1). Classification (GTDB taxonomy): domain Bacteria; phylum Bacteroidota; class Bacteroidia; order Bacteroidales; family Bacteroidaceae; genus Physcousia. Next base: position 76,430 of record CAJOIE010000006.1, read on the forward strand.
CCATACGCCGTATACCATAGTGAGTGCCGCGTCCTACGCGGCAGCTATAGCTGTCGGTGATGAACGTGCGTTCCAAAGGGGGGGTATATAGTTGTAAAGGAGGTGGTGCACAACGCGGTCTCGGAAATCGGCGGCAAAGATTTCGCGCTGCTTAGGGTCGTGAACGATGAAGCACGTGGAAGGGCGAGGATGATATGAACGATTCCAGAGTTCGTCGCGCAGAGCAACAAGCTCTGCTTCCATGCCTATCTCAAAGCGTATCTGTCGCACCTTGCGCCGCTTGTGCCGGCGAGCGTCATAGTAGGCATGGATGAGGTCGGCAAGCAGCTGCTCGAGGATGATGGTGAAGGGAAGGACAGGGCTGTCGGCGGGATGGCTGGGTGTCAGTTCTGCGACGGGGCGGACGTAGTGGTCAACGCTGCGCTCGCTCCAGCGGCTATAGCCCGCATTCCTGCTACCGAAGCCCAGGTTGCCGGCGCGCCACTCATTGTCGGGGTAGAGCGTGCCCGACCAGTAGTAGCCCCAACTGTCTCGGTAGCTGAGCCCGTCGTCCCAGTTGCAGCCCGCCGTGGGGAGGAAGATGCTGTTGCCGTTGATGGCGGAGGTGAACTTGCGGCCAGAGATGCCATTGACTGTTGTCCACTCGGATGTGTAGTACTGAAGGAGAGATTTAATCTCCTTGAGTGTCGGCATTCGTCATGGCGCACTCCAACGCACGCGGGCCACGTCGTAGCCCGTGCCGGAGATGTTGTCGCCGATGTGTATACGCTCTCCAATGTTGCTGTCGTAGTACTTGTAGGTATCCCATGAGTAATAGCTCTTCTCGCGGGTCTCGCCCCATGTGTCGGCAAAGGCTGGCACGAGGTTTAGGGTGAGCCGGTCTTCCCAATATTGCTTCCGGTTGTTGAGCCAGCGCAACCACAGCAGCTTCACTGGCAGGCCGCCGCTGACGAAGCCCTTGAGGTTGATGTTGCACTCCCGCAGCTGCTGGTAGAGCGTAGTGGAATGGAGTGCCTCGTTGGCATCGTGATGGAAGAGCATGGTGTTGCCCTCTAAGCCTTTGCCCGCTTCAAACCTGTAGGAAAAGCTGGCAAGCTTGCTGTGGACATAGGATATTCCAATCTCGGCAAAGATGCCTGCTTCTATGCTGCCATCCACAAACATCTGGCCCTCGGTGTGTGACGGACGGAGGTGGGCGATGTAAGCCCTCGTGGCAAACGGATGGCGCGATGAGGCCTCGGCGTGGAGCGTGTAGGAGTGTGGCGGGCTGAAGTGGCTCTCGCCGTTGACTGATGCGTTGGCGTTGAAGAAGGCACCGCCCTTGGCATATATGTTCAGTGCCCACTGCTGTGCTCGATGCTTTCCACTTTGCCGATGAAACCAATGGGAAGCTCGGGGCTAACATCGTCGGTGAACAGGTTGTCGCCCACCTTGGGCAGCATGGAGGTCGGGGTGTCGGCGGCGAAGTAGACGGTGAGGGAGTCGGAGCCTACGATGTGTGCGCAAGTCTCCCTCAAGGCGGGTGACGGCTGTCTTGTAGCGTGTCTCCGGCTGCACGAAGCTTATGCTGTCGACTTCGTCGCGGAAGAAGGCACCCCCGGCCGCCGTCGTTGCGGTATATGAAGAAATGGTTTGGGCGGAGAGGCCGGCTGCCGCGAGGGCACTATATATTATTAAGGTATAGGCGTTTCATGGTTTCACGATTTTGGAGGTGCGACCTTTCACGTTAAGCAGATACACTCCCGTTGGAAGGTTTGAGAGGGGTAGGGCGGCGCGTCCCTGTTCGGTGGTGATGCGCGGGCGGGTGTATAGCTGGAGGCTCGTGGTGGTGCCGTCGGCTAAGAGGATGTTGAGCACCACGGGCTCGCCGGCCGACAGCAGACCATGAGTGCAGCCATGGCAGCGGCATGGCAGAAGCGTGAGTGTCAGTCCTTCTGTCCGTCCCACACTCGATAGCTCTGGCATTGCTAAGTAGTCGCAACGGACAACGCCGAAGCCCACGTTTGTATGTATATGCAGGTACTAAGCCATCCACAGCGTGCATGTCGCACGCATGGAAGGCAGTGGTACGCTGCTATTACATACCCATGGACGTCATTGTTGCCTTGTCGTGTTGACTACTGTTTGGGAACTGCCTGCTGCTCGAGTGTCGGTGACAGGGCATCAAGTAACGCCTTAACATTATATGTGTGTCCCCGTCATCATTCCTTGCCACGTGGGCTCCGGTTGTAGGGCGTTGACGAGGCAAAGGAAATGAGATTTGCTCGTCGTGCAAGGCTCTGACGGGTGTATTTACGTGAAGAGCCGCCCGACGCTGTGGCATCGGACGGCTCTGTAGAGTGATGTGTGTCGCGCAGGGCTTACTTGAGCTCGGCGAGGTACTTGATGGTGCGCACCATCTGGCTGGTGTAGCTGTTCTCGTTGTCGTACCAGCTCACGACCTGCACCTGATAGGTGTCGTCGTCAATCTTGCTGACCATGGTCTGTGTTGCGTCGAAGAGCGAGCCGTACTTCATGCCGATGATGTCGCTGGAGACAATCTGGTCCTCGGTGTAGCCGTAGCTCTCTGTGACGGCGGCCTTCATGGCTGCATTGATGCCTTCCTTGGTCACGTCCTTGCCCTTCACGACGGCCACGAGGATTGTGGTGGAGCCGGTGGGGGTGGGCACGCGCTGTGCGGAACCGATGAGCTTGCCGTTGAGCTCGGGAATCACGAGACCGATGGCCTTGGCTGCACCTGTGCTGTTGGGCACGATGTTGCAGGCACCGGCGCGGCTGCGACGGAGGTCACCCTTGCGCTGCGGGCCGTCGAGAATCATCTGGTCGCCGGTGTAGGCGTGGATGGTCGACATGATGCCGCTCACGATGGGAGCATACTTGTTCAGGGCTGCTGCCATGGGGGCGAGGCAGTTGGTGGTGCATGATGCTGCGCTGATGACGGTGTCGGCGGGTGTGAGGGTCTTGTGGTTGACGTTGTAGACGATGGTGGGAAGGTCGTTGCCTGCGGGGGCGGAAATCACAACCTTCTTTGCGCCTGCCGTGATGTGGGCAGAAGCCTTCTCCTTGGAGGTGTAGAAACCTGTGCACTCGAGCACCACGTCAACACCCAGCTCGCCCCAGGGCAGCTCGGCTGCGTTGGGCTTTGCGTAGATGGTGATTTCCTTGCCGTCGACGATGATGGAGTTCTCTGTAGCCTCCACGGTGTGCTTGCCTTCGCCGAACTTGCCTGCGAAGCCGCCCTGAGCGGTGTCGTACTTCAGCAGGTGGGCGAGCATCTTGGGGCTGGTGAGGTCGTTGATGGCGACAACTTCGTAGCCTTCAGCCTCGAACATCTGACGGAAGGCGAGGCGACCGATACGGCCGAAGCCGTTGATAGCAACTTTAGTCATTGTTGGTTGTTTGGTGTTTAGGGTTAGATGTTTATAAAACAGGGTTGTTGTGATTTGTCTTCGTGTGTCTGTCCATGTGGGTGCAGGGTCATGGCACTGTCCGTGCATGGTCTTTCACGGTGTGGGTGCAGGGTGTCTGTCCATGTGGGTGCAGGGTGTGGCGGCTGTCTGTGTGGCGCGACGTGTCCGTTGGCTGCATCGTGTGTGTGCTGCGGCGGCTGTGCATGGCGCGATGGGCGGCAGTGTGAACTCAGTGCTATTGCTGGAGCAGCCTCTTGCAGCTCCTGTCAGCCACAATTGCAGTAGTCTGCTCCCTTGCAGGCGACAATAAGCATGACGCTCACGGCGCACAGGAGGAAAAAAATGACCCTTGACGACATTTATTTGTTCTTTATCGCTGCAAAAGTATATATTTAGTAGTACATTCGCGCCATCAACCAACACAAATTATTCTCAATTATGGCAAAAAGTAGCTTCCTCCAAGAGTTTAAGGATTTCGCCATGCGCGGCAATGTGATGGACATGGCTGTCGGTGTCATCATCGGCGGTGCCTTCGGCAAGATCGTCTCGTCGCTCGTCGACGATGTGCTTATGCCTGTCGTGGGTATGCTCACAGGCAACATCGACTTCACCGACCTCCAGTTCCAGATTGGTGACGGCGAGGGTGCTGCAGTGCTCAAGTATGGCAATTTCATCCAGAATACCATCGATTTCATTATTGTAGCCTTCTGCATATTCCTTATTATTAAAGGTATGAATGCCGCCAACCGCAAGAAGGCTGCTGCTCCCGCGCCAGCTCCCGAACCACCAGCTCCTTCGAAGGAAGAAGTGCTCCTGACGGAGATACGCGACCTGCTCGCCAAGAAGTAATAGCGAAACAAGCATCCATATTTAACCAGGCACGCATGATGCAACGCACAACCATGCATCATGCCAGCCATAAACAAAGCACAACCACGAATATGAAGAAGTATAATTTCAATGCCGGCCCCTCCAAGCTGCCACGCGAGGTCATGGAGGCTACGGCAGCTGCATGTATAGACTTTGAAGGCAGCGGCCTCTCGCTGATGGAGATGAGCCACCGTGCCAAGAACTTCCAGCCCGTAGTCGATGAGACCGTAGCATTGTTCAAGGAACTGCTCGGCATTCCCGAAGGCTACTCCGTGCTCTTCCTTGGCGGCGGTGCCAGCCTGCAGTTCTGCATGGTGCCATTCAACCTGCTGGAAAAGAAGGCCGCATACCTCAACACCGGCGTATGGGCAACCAAGGCCGAGAAGGAGGCCAAGCTCTTCGGCGATGTGGTCGAAGTGGCTTCGAGCAAGGACCGCAACTTCACCTACATCCCCAAGGACTTCACCATCCCCACGGATGCCGACTACTTCCACATCACCACGAACAACACCATCTACGGCACTGAGATACTGAAGGACTACGACAGCCCTGTGCCCATGGTGGCCGATATGAGCTCCGACATCTTCTCACGCCCTATTGACGTGAGCAAGTATGGCCTCATCTACGGCGGTGCACAGAAGAACCTCTCCATGGCAGGCGTAACCTTCGTCATAGTCAAGGAAGACCTGCTTGGTAAGGTGAGCCGTGCCATACCCACGATGCTCGACTACCGCACGCATGTCAGCAAGGGCAGCATGTTCAACACACCACCCACGGTGCCCATCTACTGTGCCTTGCAGAACCTCAAATGGATAAAGAAGCAGGGCGGTGTGGAAGCCATGGAGAAGCGCGCCATAGAGCGTGCCGAGGCCGTATATGGCGAGATAGACCGCAACAAGCTCTTCGTGGGCACAGCCCAGGAGGACAGCCGCTCACGCATGAACATCACCTTCGTGCTCAAGCCCGAGTATCAGGAGCTGCAGGACGAGTTCATGGCCTTTGCCACCAGCAAGGGTATGGTCGGCGTGAAGGGCCACCGCGATGTGGGCGGCTTCCGTGCCAGCTGCTACAATGCCATGGACATGGAAGGCGTGAATGCACTCGTACAGTGCATGAAGGACTTTGAGGCACAACACTAAATATTTATGAAAGTACTCATAGCAACAGAAAAGCCCTTCAGCGGCGTGGCCGTGAAGGGCATCAAGGAAGTGCTCGATGCTGCCGGCTACGAGACTGCACTCCTTGAGAAATATACAGAGAAGGCCCAGCTGCTGGATGCCGTGAAGGATGCAGATGCCCTCATCATACGTTCCGACAAGGTCGATGCCGAGGTGCTCGCTGCCGCCAAGCAGCTGAAAATCGTTGTGCGAGCAGGTGCCGGCTACGACAACATCGACCTCGCAGCAGCCACATCGCACAACGTCGTTGCCATGAACACACCAGGGCAGAATGCCAACAGCGTGGCCGAGCTCGTCTTCGGCCTGCTGGTGATGGCGGTGCGCCGTTTCTATGACGGTGGCAGCGGCACAGAGCTTAAAGGCAAGCGCCTGGGCATTCTGGCTTTCGGCAATGTGGGCCGCAATGTGGCACGCATAGCCAAGGGCTTCGACATGGAAGTGCTGGCCTATGATGCCTATTGCCCGGCCGAAGTCATCGAAGCAGCAGGCGTCAAGGCGGTTGCATCGCAGGATGCTCTCTTTGAGCAGTCGGACATCGTCAGCCTGCACATACCCGCCACGGCCGAGACGAAGCAGAGCATCAACCGTGCTCTTGTGAACAAGTTGCCAAAGGGTGGCGTGCTCGTCAACACGGCACGTGCAGAGGTTATCAACGAGGCCGAGCTGTTGGCACTGCTGCAGGAGCGTCCCGACCTTCGCTATGTCACAGACATAAAGCCTGCTGCCCACGACGCGTTTGCCGCGCTCACCGGTCAGTATTTCTCGACACCCAAGAAGATGGGTGCCCAGACGGCCGAGGCCAATGTCAATGCAGGCATCGCCGCAGCGCGCCAGATCGTCGACTTCATCGAGAACGGAGTCACACGGTTCCAGGTCAACAAGTAGTGAGTAAGCAAACTGCGCCATGCTGACAGATGCAGGCGCAGTGGCACTGTAATATGGAGGCACATGGGCACCAACCCATGTGCCTCCTGTTTCCTTTATAGTATATGTGTGGACGGACATTCAAAAATGGCAGTATTGTGCCGTTCTTTTGACGGCTCGTAGAGAAAAGTGTACATTTGCCGACACAAGCAGTGCAGAACAGATACAACTATGGCAACAATCAAACCCTTCCGTGGCCTGCGCCCGCCACGTCAGTTAGTGGAGCGCGTGGAGTGTCGTCCCTATGATGTGCTCACCAGCGATGAGGCATGCCTTGAGGCCGCCGGCAACGAGCAGTCGCTCTATCACATCACCCTGCCCGAGATAGACTTTCCCGAGGGCACGTCGGAGCACGATGAGCGTGTGTATGCCCGTGCAGCAGCCAACTTCCAGAAGTTCCAGGAGCAGGGCTGGCTCGTGCAAGACCCGACGGAGAACTACTATCTCTATGCCCAGACCATGAACGGGCACACGCAGCATGGCCTCGTCGTCGGCGCCTGCGTGGCCGACTATCTCAATGGCGTCATCAAGCGCCATGAGCTCACACGTCGCGACAAGGAGGAAGACCGCATGAAGCACGTGCGTGTGTGCAACGCTAACCTTGAGCCCGTGTTCTTTGCCTATCCCGACAATGCCGAGCTCGACGCACTCATCCGCCGCTATGCTGCCAGCGAGCCCGAGTACGACTTCATTGCACCCGTCGACGGCTTCCGCCACCAGTTCTGGGTCATCAGCAACGAGGCCGACAAGGCTGTCATCACTGAGCAATTTGCCAGGATGCCTGCCCTCTACATTGCCGACGGGCACCATCGCACAGCAGCGGCAGCCCTCGTCGGTGCCGAGAAAGCCAAGGCCAACCCGTCGCACCGTGGCGACGAGGAGTACAACTTCTTCATGGCTGTCGCCTTCCAGGCTTCTGAGCTTACCATCCTCGACTATAACCGCGTGCTGCGCGACCTCAACGGTCTCACGTCCGAACAGTTCATGGAGCGCCTGTCACGGTCGTTCACCATCGAGCCTAAGTCGGCCGAGCCATATCGGCCAGCCCGTGTGCACCAGTTCTCCCTCTACCTTGACGGACTATGGTATGCCCTCGACGCCAAGCCAGGCACCTTCGACGCTGCCGACCCCATAGGCTCGCTCGACGTGGACATATCCTCGCGCCTCATTCTCCAGGACATCCTTGAGCTCGGCGACCTGCGCTCCTCCAAGCGCATCGACTTCGTAGGCGGACTACGCGGCTTGGGCGAGCTCGCCGCACGCGTCGACAGCGGAGAGATGCGCGCAGCACTGGCATTGCACCCAGTGACGATGCAGCAGATAATGGACGTGGCCGACAATGGCAAAATCATGCCCCCAAAAGCCACATGGTTTGAGCCAAAGCTGCGCAGCGGCCTCGTCGTGCACAAGTTGGACTAAATAGCCTCTTTCACTTGTCAGCCGACACCTTTAGAACCATCGCGGCAGCCGCCGAGGGACAGTATGTGGAAAAGCGAAGCCGCTTCTTGGCCTTCGCTTTTCCTGTCGCATCTACCGAAGAGGTGCGCGCCCTTGTGGAGCAGCACGCGCGGCGATACTATGATGCCCGCCATGTGTGCTATGCCTACGCCATCGGGCCCGACGGCTCACAATACAGAGCCAACGACAACGGAGAGCCCTCGGGCACGGCAGGCCGCCCCATCCTCGGGCAGATACGCTCAGCCTCGCTGACCAACACGCTCATCATCGTAGTCCGCTACTTCGGCGGCATCAAGCTTGGCACGAGCGGCCTCATACAAGCCTACAAGACGGCAGCGCAGGCTGCCATAGCAGCAGCCACCATTGTGGAGCGCACCGTCGACGAGCAACTGACCATCCATTTCGCCTATCCACAGCTTAGTGCCGTGATGCGCATCATCAAAGAAGAAGAGCCGGCAATACTCGCCCAAGAGTTCGACAACCTCTGTTCGCTCACCCTGAGCCTGCGAGCTTCAGCTATGCCACGCCTCAAGGAACGCCTCGCTAAAATCGAAGGGATGCACCTCGACACCGCCGACAACCCATACGCCATAGGGCAGGCATAGAGGCACGCACCATCATCCCACATCCCACAACTATCAAGCAACAGCCCCTGTCAATTCTCGCCCAAGGGCCTGCAGGTGGCATTTATATCACCCTGCATGATGACTGCCAACACCCTGCACAGTGTTCGTCAACACCCTGCATGATGATTGCCAACCCCCTGCATGGCCATTGCCAACACCCTGCAAAGTGAAAACAGAAATATTTCTGTGTCGAAACGTTGCAGGAATAAATCAAAAGCCATACTTTTGCATCCGCAAATCAGCAGCAGCCGCATGGAGAGATGCTCGAGTGGCTGAAGAGGCACGCCTGGAAAGCGTGTGACCGTCAAAAGCGGTTCGCGAGTTCGAATCTCGCTCTCTCCGCTTCAGGCTCTACCCACTGCTGACAAGCAAGCGTACAGACACGGGAATGTCCTGTACGGCCAGCTCCCTTCGAATCCCCCAGGGCTTGATCGCAGCAAGGGTAGTTGGTTGTAGCGGCGCGATGCAGACCGCATTCCCACCCGCCTCTTTAGCTCAGTTGGCCAGAGCACGTGATTTGTAATCTCGGGGTCGTTGGTTCGAATCCGACAAGAGGCTCACCGGAGAGAAGTGAAAGAAGCATTGATAGCTCTTTCACTTCTTTCTTGTTTGTCCGGCATGTGCATAGTGGCTCAGCGGATTTATCCGGTTGGTGATAGCCAGATTAATCAAGAATAAAGTGGGCTCAGCGGATTTAGCAGGTTGGTGATAGCAGCTCCCGGACAAAGCCCAAAAAAAGGGAGCTCCGAGGATGGCCTCGTCAACTCCCTTTAGTAGCGCCTACGGGAATCGAACCCGTGTTCCATGCGTGAGAGGCATGTGTCCTAGCCGCTAGACGAAAGCGCCGGCTGTTCAGTGCGGAAGCTGGGGGATTCGAACCCCCGGTACGGTAAACCCGTACGTCAGTTTAGCAAACTGGTGGTTTCAGCCACTCACCCAAACTTCCAATCCATTGGTATGCATCCGCAATGCTGTTTCACATTGCTGAGAGACCTCTATCTCTCAAATGCGGTGCAAAGATATATGTTTTGGGCATATTGCGCAAGAGATGGAACGGGAAAAATATATCTTTGCATCAAATTAGTTCACTCAACTCATGTATCGCTCACCGTCTTCTCTTGCAGTTTGCAAAGTATATGTACCTCATTTTGTGGATGAAAGGGGCGGGCTGCACTTGCTGGAGGTGTCGAGACATTTGCCATTTACTGTTGAGCGTGTCTTTTGGATAGACCATGTTCCGGAGGGAGCTGTGCGTGGTTGCCATGCCCATTGGTCGAGCCATGAGGTGCTGTTTGCAGTTCATGGAACTTTTGACGTGGAGACTGATGACGGCTGTGCAGTGTCATCTTTTCAGCTCAGTGATGATGGCGAGGGCTTGCTCATCCCTGCTGGCGTATGGTGTGAGCTACGTCATTTCTCTTCTGATGCTGTTTGTCTGGTTCTGGCGTCAGAGGAGTATGATGCCACCGGTTACGTGCATGACAAGAGTAAGTGGCGCGCAACGCTTTCTGCTTGTGGGAATGACGGCTGCCGAGTGGATGTCGCGCATGTATCAAAAGAATGAAAAGCAATGAGAGTCGTACAATATACCAACCAGCAGCAGGATGAGTGGGATGCTTTTGTGAGGCAGTCCAAGAATGGGACGTTCCTGCATGAGCGTCGGTTCATGGATTATCATTCAGACCGTTTCACGGACTGTTCCCTGATGGTCTACGATGACAACACCCTTATTTCCGTCTTTCCTGCCAACTGGGATGCATCTGCGCATACACTCTATTCCCATCAAGGGCTGACGTATGGTGGCCTGCTGCTCACGACGGAGGCCACTCAGCGGCAGGTGCTTGAAGTGATGCAGTGCATCTTGCTGTGGAGCATAAGCTACTTGCAGGTGCTTCGTGTTGTGTACAAGCCTATACCTTATATATATAGTGATTGTGCGGCCGAGGAGGATTTGTATGCTCTGTTCAGGGCCGGAGCCAGGCTTCGCACACGTGGCGTCAGCAGTGTCATCACGATGTCCAACCCTTTGCGTATGCGCAAATTGCGTATGCGTGGTGCCAGGCGTGCCATTGACAATGGCCTGTATATAGACCGCATGACAGATGAGGATTGGTGCACGCTGCACGAGTACTGGCAGCTGCTATCCGATGTCCTCTTGCGCCATCATGCCGTGACCCCTGTGCATTCTGAAGAGGAAATGCGTCTGCTCATGTCACGTTTCCCCCAGCAAATCAAGCTCTATTTAGTGCGTAAGGCCGACAAGAGCATTGTGGCTGGCTGCGTGGTCTTCATTACGCGCAATGTTGCTCACATACAATATATAGCATCGGGCGACGAGGGACGGGAGCATGGTGCACTCGACTTGCTGTTCCGTCATCTCATATATGAGCGTTTCAAGCAGATGGCCTACATTGACTTTGGTGTTTCAACCGAGAATGGAGGTCAGTTGCTGAATGAGGGCCTGATATTCCAGAAAGAGGGTTTTGGGGCGAGGTCAGTGTGCTACGACTCCTATGAGATAGATGTGGACAGGGCTGTCGTGGAACAGATGCTGCCCGTCGATGTCGAGCCCGACCGCAGCATTCGCTATCTCGACTTGCAGCAGCTCAATGCCAGTTTCGAGCCATTGCTCAGCGAGGCGGTGGAGCGTGTGGTGCGCAGCGGGCGCTATCTGCAAGGCTCCTGTACGGCTGCCTTTGAGCAGCAGTTTGCAGCCTATATAGGCGTGCGCCATTGTGTGCTTTGCGGCAATGGCATGGAGGCTCTGGTGCTTATCTTCAGGGCACTGAAGACGCTTCACCAGTGGGCCGACAACAGCGAGGTGATAGTTCCTGCCAACACCTTTATTGCCACCATTCTGGCCATTCGCGAGGCAGGGCTGCGGCCAGTGCTTGCCGAGCCGCGGCTGTGCGACCAGCTTATTGATGTTGAGCTGTTGCCGCAGTTAGTCAATGAATGCACAGTGGCCATCGTTCCTGTTCACCTGTATGGCCGTGTGTGCAACATGCCGCGCATCAATGCCTTTGCGCGCGAACACCATCTGCTTGTGGTGGAGGATGCAGCTCAGGCTCATGGTGCCATGCAAGGCGACAGGCATGCAGGGGCACTCGGCCATGCGGCAGCCTTCAGCTTCTATCCGGCCAAGAACCTTGGTGCGCTGGGCGATGCCGGATGTGTGTGCACCGACGATGACACGCTCGCCGACTATGTGCGCCGTATGGCCAACTATGGGTCGGCAACGAAGTATGTCCACGAGGTGCCAGGCATCAACTCGCGCACAGACGAGTTGCAGGCTGCTGTGCTCAGTGTGAAGCTGCCGCGATTGGATGCCGACAATGAGCGTCGCCGCTGGATAGCCCGTCGCTACATGGAAGGTATAGACAACCCGCTCATCGTGGAACCCGCCATGCCGCGCGATGAGCGTGAGCATGTCTTCTATGTCTATCCCATCCTCACCGGCTACAGGCAGCAACTCATGCAGTGGCTGCGGCAGCATCACATAGAGACCATCATACACTACCCGATACCGCCTCACCGCCAAGCAGCCCTGGCTGAGTTTGCTCATCTGAGGTTGCCTGTGACCGAGCAGATACATCGTGATGTGCTCAGTCTCCCCATTTCCCCCTTGTTGAGCGACAGTGAGGTGGAGCGTGTAATAGCAGCCATCAACAGTTTCAACCCAACCGACTGACTCCTACCTTTGCTGCCATGTTGCCCCTGTATGTGCTCATATCCACAATCGACGCAGGCATCGTTCAGACCATGAGTGCGTTGCCGCAACCTGCCGCGGGAGTGTGCTATGTGGTGTCGTGGCAGCAGACGTATCCACAGCCGGCATTGGTCTGCGACAGGACAGATGTTCTCATCACAACGCTGCAAGGGCGAGGTCTGTCGCGCAACCGCAATCATGCCTTGGAGGCAGCCGCAGGCAGCATGACAGACAGCTTGCAGGATGCTGTATTCATTATTGCCGACGATGATTGCAGCTACACCCACGCGGCCTTTGAGCAAGTGCGTGAGTTCTATGCAGCTCACCCGCGTGTCGACATCGCCCTGATGCGTGCCCGTGCCGCCGATGGCAGTTATCTGAAGCCATATCCCAAGAAAGCCGTGAGCTACCGCAAACGTCCACGCTCATACTACGTCACGTCGATGGAGATGACCTTCAGGCCTCGGGTGTGGCATGCAGGCTTGCGTTTCGATGAGCGTTTCGGGTTAGGAGCAGAGCTGTTGTGTGCATGCGAGGAAGAGGTGTTCCTCACCGATGCCATGCGCAAAGGGCTGACTGTCGTGGCCGTGCCCATCGACCTGTGCACAACCAATGCACAAACCACAGGCAAACAGCTACTTGAGCCACATCTGCTGATGTCGAAGGGAGCCCTCTACAGATACCGCTCAAACACTCTGCGGGCTTTTTGTCGTTGTCTTGCAGAGTCTCTCAGCCTCTCCGTGCACCTACATGTCAATCCTCTCACGCCTCTCCGTCTGCTCATCTGCGGAGTGCGATACATCAGCCAATGACTCCATCACTGACAATCATCATCCCTGTGCGCAACAGGCAGCATTGCATTGCCGCCACTCTCGACAGCATTGCTGCGTCGACGGTGTTGCCGGCATGTCTGCTTGTTGTGGACAATGGTTCAACCGATGCCACGGCCGACGTCGTGCGGCAATGGGCTGCCGCGCATGCCCATGGCGGGATGGACATACGCATGGTGGAGGAATCGCGGGCCGGAGCCGGCAATGCGCGCAACAGGGGCCTGGAGGAATGTGCTACGGAGTATGTCTATTTCTTCGACAGCGACGACTTGTTCGGCACCGGCTTCATAGAGCAGCTTTCTCATTGCATTGCAGGCGATGGTGCCGAGGCCGACATCATTCTCGTCCGGACCAGGCAGTGTGTGAACGGCGTGGTGGCAGACCGTTTCTTCGGACACCCCGACACGCTGTCTTCACACATCATAGCCTCCACGTTGAGCACCCAGTCCGTGGTATATCGCACAGCGTGGCTGCGCAGGCTTGGGGGAAGTGATGTGCGGTTGCGCCTGTGGATAGACTGGGAACTGGGAGTGCGCGTGCTCTTGCAGAAGCCTGCTACGTGTGTGCTTGCCAATGGCTCGGCTGACGGTCAGCCTGTTGCATATCACACAATCTTTGTCCACCCTGACAGCATCACGGGTCCGTCGCTGGCTGCCCGTGGCGAAGCTCTCATGCCCGCTTTTGCCCAGGTGCTGGCCGACATCAATTCAGCTGCTATTCCTGATGGTGAACGTCGGCAGGCATTGTTGGCCTTGCGCTATAGGGCGAATATCGTGGCAGGCCAGTTGGCGGCACAGCGCAATGGTGCGGTAGCCCACGAACTGCGTCGCTGGGTGGACAATTCTCTGCCCGCCGTGTCGGCATGGCATCGCATGATGGCTGCACTGCTGCGGGCATACACTTCGCTCGGCGGACGGGGAGCATGGCGTATCGCCCTAAGAATGTGCTGACGGCACGTCGGAGAGACTGTCGCGTAGCTCAAAGTAGGAGCGGGGGCGCACAAGCGATTGTGAGGGCGATGCCGAAGGGCGCGAGATGGGTGTGCCGTCGGCGATGTTGCGGTATTGGCGCCAGCGGGCGAGTATGTCGCTGACATAACCTGCGGTCTCGTCGCCGCGCAGATAGCCGTAGCGCACCATCGGGTCGCGATAGTAGCGTGGCAGGGTCAGTTTCCTTATATATGGTTCCACGGTTTGCCACCGGCTGCTGTCGAACCCGTCGCGCACTGCCAGGCGCATGGCATCGCGCACATGTCCGTCGCCGCCGTTGTAGGCCGCAAGCACGAAGCACAGACGTTCCTGCGGATGGTCTATGTCAGCGAACAGCAGCTCCAGGTGATGCAAATAGCTCACGGCAGCGCGGATGTTGCCTTCTGGCTCAAACACGGTCGTCGGAGTCAAGCCAAAGCGGGCAGCGGTGGCAGGCATAAGCTGCATGAGGCCTTGTGCGCCAGCCCACGAGGTGGCATGAGCGTCGAAGCCCGACTCCTGGTAGCATTGCGCGGCCAGCAAGCGCCAGTCCCAGCCGATAGTGGGGGCGTAGCGCTTGAAGAGGGTGTCGTAGCGGCTCAGGCGGTGGCCGGCGCGGTCGAGCACCGCGGACTGCCGACGCCGGCGCGGCTGTGTGGCTCCCTTCTGGCGGGCATCGGCAGCAGCAAGGAGTGTATGGCGCAGGTCGTCGCTGTACCACTCATTGATGGCGGCAGCGAGGCCTGCGGCCGTTCTCCTTACGAGCCAGCGCGATGAGCAGCGGACGATGCTGGCCTGCACGCTGTCGGGCAATGCAGATGCTGCTGCATGGCTTGGGTCGGGGAAGTCGATGGCAATGACATCGGCCTCGCCGGCTATGAGGCGGGCAATGAGAGCCGCCGTGTCGGGAGCAAGCTCCATGCGCAGGCGTGCGCCGAGATGTGAGGCAAAGGCTGATGCCAGCACATACTGCGGACCAAAGCCTGCGCCGCGAAACTCATAGTAGGTGTCGGGGCCGGAGAGTGTGGCCACAAGCAGCTCGCCCGACGTGAGCACGTCGGCGATGTCGTAGGCGGCAGTGGGAGTGGCTTCGGCCTGTCCGAAGATGACAGATGGCTTATGCTGCTCACGGTTTCAGACGGTGCGTGATGAATGTCTGCATGATGTCGATGGCCTTCTGGTTGGCTCCGCCCATGGGGATAATCAGGTCGGCATAGCGCTTGGTGGGCTCGATGAATTCCAAGTGTGAGGGCTTGAGCACGTCGACGTAGCGGTCTATGACCATCTGTGCTGTGCGTCCGCGCTCTTCCATATCGCGGCTGATGACGCGGATGAGGCGGTCGTCGGGGTCGGCGTCGACAAATATCTTGAGATCCATCAGGTCGCGCAGCTCCTTGCGGCATAGTGCCATGATGCCTTCTATTATTATCACCTCGCATGGCTCGATGTGGATGGTCTCCTTCAGCCGGTTGCTCTCGATGTAGGAATATGTGGGCTGCTCAATGGCGCGGCCTGCACGCAGGTCGTTGATTTGGTTGATGAGCAGGTTCCAGTCGAAGGCATTGGGGTGGTCGTAGTTGATGCGGCGACGCTCGGCCATGGTGAGGTGTGAGTTGTCGTTGTAGTAGGAGTCCTGTGGGATTACTGCCACTTGGGTCTTGGGCAGTGTCTCGACAATCTTGCGCACTACGGTGGTCTTGCCTGAGCCGGTGCCGCCTGCTATGCCTATAATGTACATGGTTTGGGGGCTGATGTTTGGTGTTAGTGAAAGGGTGGGGGGAGGCTGCCTGTGTGCCTTTTAGCGGACAACCACCCTCTGCGACGAATTGCTGCCGCGCACGATGTATATGCCCTTAGGCAACGGCAGTTGGGCTGTGGCTCCTGCCGCTACGTGCAGGCGTGCCATGGTGCGGCCGTCGGTGGTGTAGACATTGACAGCCTGCGACGTCCCTGTCGATGTGATCTCGAGGGCACCGATGCCGCCGCGGGCATCTATGTCGGCCTCGTTGCTGCTCTGCACGAGGCCACGTACGGCAGTGTCCTCGCCCAGAGCCTCGGCGTAGGCGACGGCCTCGGCCGTGGTGAGGAGCATCCAGCGCTGCGTGACGGCCGTGTTGGCGTGGTTGAAGCTTGATGCCGACACGGCACCGTTGCTGCCGGCGAGGATGGCATTGTAGGAGTTGGGCGACACAAGCCAGTAGCCATAGCCTGCAAAGGTGAAGCCCTCGGAGGTGGTCTGTTTGCGTGCCGGCATGAGCTGGAAGCGGCTGTTGACCGAGGTGCTCACCGATGTGCTGACGGCTGTACCGCTGAGGGTTAGCACACGGTCGGTGGCTATGTTGCGCAGGGTGTAGAAGCATGTGGCGGGGTCGTAGGTGATGGTCCACGCACACGAGTCGTTGTCAATGGCCTCGGCGGTGCTCATGGCCACGTAGCGCACACGGTTGCCAGTGGCTACGCGCAGGTAGCTGTCCTTCAAGCCTGTGGCTTCGCTCTCGCTCTTGATGAAGTAGCGCTCGGCATCATCCTGCACGAATGTGTAGGCAGGTATGGCAAAGTCGTGGTTGGGGGAGGGGAGGTTGTCTTCGTTAAGTGCCTCAAGGATGAGTGCATTGGCGTAGTAGAGTATCTGCGTGTGGTTGTCTTCCTGTGCGCCATTGATGCCGTAGGGCCACATGTGGGTGTTGTCGCCGGTGAGCGTGGCGTTGGGGTTGTTGTCAAGGAAGCGCAGCACGCGGTCCACGCGGTTGCCGAGCCACAGGCCGCGTGTGGTGTTCTCGCGGTAGATGGCGTTGTTGTACCAGTGCCAGTGGGTGCCTACGCCAAGGCCGTGGGCACCTTCGTGCATCACTGTGCCGGTGGCCTGGTATGGCTGGTTCTGACTGATGCGCATGTAGCCGCCGTAGGAGCAGTCGGCGGTGCCGCCTCCGGCACCGGCACCTGGCACGTAGTGCACGTTGAGCCCGAAGTCGCGTATGCCGGTGGCTTTGTTCCATGTCGTCACGGCTTGCTCTATGGCGGCAACGATGCGGTTGTTGGTGGCGTTGTCGCCGGCATAGTCATAGCTCCATGTCACGTTTCCGGCGGGCAGCGTGGCCACTTTCTGCACGGCTCCGTAGGCCACGCGGTAGCCCGTAGTCATGGCATAGGCGCGCACATAATAGACTGTTGCAGGCTTGACATTGTCAATGTAGTATATCTCGCCGTTGTTGGTGTATGTGGTCGAAGTGCAGTCGTCGAGCACTGTCGGTTCGGGCTCTGTGCTGTAGCAGAAGCCTTTCTCCTTGATGTTGGACGACGAGAAGGAGCCGCGGGCGAAGATAATCTGTGAGCCTTGGATGACACCGAGCGTCGTGGCTTTGGGCTCCGTGGTGCCGGTGGGGTTGGCGAGGCGGTAGGCGAGAGTGGCTTTCTGCATGGCCACATCGGCGGCCGTCAGCTGTTCAGGCGTGGCATTGTCATCGTTGAGCACTTGCTGTGCTGCGGCGATGGCGTCGGCAAGTGCCTCGGCACCTTCTTTGCCGTCGGTGTTCAGGCGTGATGCAGTGTTAATGTCGCGGTTGAGGGCTGTATAGGCTGTATAGCTGGCGTTGGCTTCGGCCAGAGCTTCGGTCAGCGCAACGGCTACGCTCTCAATATCGGCATCCGACCCCTCGTTGATGATGGCATTGGCTACGTCGTAGGCCTGCTGCAAACGTGCCTTTGAGCCTGCGGCCATGTTGCGGTTCAGCGTCGTGCGGGCTGTGGAGAGCTGCCGTTTCAGTGCTGTGAACGCCGTGGCATTGGCGCGTGCCAGCTTGACGGCGGCGGCGAGATTGAAAGCTGCCTCGCGCATGGCGGACTCGTCGGCCTCGGCAGCAGTCGTGGCATGGGCAATGGCTTCGCCGAGCGGGCGGGCAAAGGAGTCCTGCATATCCTGCTTCGCAACAGACTGCGCTGCTGTCACGGCATCGGCAAGCAAAGAGGCCTCAGCATGGGCGTACACGAGGTGGAAGTTGTCCACAGCCAGCCAGTTGCCAGTGGCGTTGGTGGCACGGAAGCCGATGGCGCATGTGGTGCCGACGGTGGAAAAGTCCACCTCGTAGGTCGCTGCCTGTGCTATATCGGTGGTCGCGCTGCCTGCAAAGATAACAGCACCTGTCTGCACATCTGCACTATTCTGCTGAATGTTTTGTGCAGCTGCAGTGAGAGTGTAATATCCAGCTGGTATGTCACTGAGTGTCTGTGAGATAGAGGCACTGCCGGCAGCACTGCCTTGCGCGACCCAACGCTCTAAGTAGATGCGGCCTTGTTTGAGCGTGAAACTGGTGTTGGACTGCGTAGCCAGGTTGTTCGCTATCCAGCCGTCAGTGTTCGACTCGAAGCTGGGGTTGACAACAAACTGCGATGTTACATCGACGGGCTGCGACGCATCTGTCTGTGCTGATGCAGCAAGCGGGCAGCACAATGCAGCGGCCAATGCAAATGTTGTAGCTGTTAGTTTCATTAGTATAATGAAGAATTAGGTTTAATGCTGATTGCTTTCAGGCTGTTTGGCTGTGCATGCAGCACAGTGTAAAACGCCTCTTGACTCTGCAAAGTTATCAATCTCGCATGAATTACATAGCATTTACTGGATTTGCGGCATTCCATTTGTTGTATCATTTGGTAATATGCACTTGTTCAAAGGCCTGCTTCTGCTATGGTCGCAGCCTGCTTGAGCTATTGTTGCATCATGCTTGAGCCATTGTTGCATCATGCTTGAGCCACGTTCTTGTTGCTTTGATTGCAGTCTTCTTAATGCTATGGTTGCAACCTGCTTGAGCCATTGTTGCATCAATGCACTTCTTAAGCCAATCATTACTGGTTTGTCGTATATCTATTAAACATAACACCCATTAGCGTAAATATGTGCAGGGTGTTATATATCTCCTCTCCATGTGCCTGCTGACATTCTGCACAGCGGTAGGCGTTTCTCCTCTTCATACACCACCGACGCTTATCACCTTGTCCGATACTGCCCTGCACAGCGGTTGCGTTTCTCCTCTTCTCGTGTCAGCCGACACCCTGCACGGTGGTTGCACGGTGGCTGCATGGAGAAACAAAAACACCCTGCGTGGTGGCAGGTAACCACCATGCAGGGTGTTTGGCATGCAACGTGCAGGCAGCGATGTGCCTCTATGCGATGCAGCTGTTAATCAGCATCTTGCTGTATTTGTTTGAGATACTCGGCATGCAGGTGATAGTATTTGCGCATAAACCAGATATATGCCAGACACAGCATTGCCAGGATGCATGCGCAATAAAGCCATGGCCATGGAACAAAGATGAGTCCTGCCGAGATGACGAGCTGCAGAATGGCATAGAACGCAGCAACGGTAGTGTGCGGTATGTGCAACTCATTAGCCATCAACTGGTAAGCATGTTTGCGATGGGCAACACCGAGGTGCTCATGCAGCATAATGCGGTGGCAGATGGTCAGAACGACATCTACACCATAGACGGCAAGGAACAGGACATAGATGCAGTCGTGGGTTTGCAAAAGCAGATTGCCGAGCACAAACACAATGATAAATGCTATGCTTACACTGCCGACATCGCCCGCAAAGCAACGGGCCTGCTTGCGGAAGTTGAAGAAACAGAACACCAAGGCTGCCAACAGCGTCACGATGATGAGTGATGGCTCCACGAATGGTTGGATGAGCCCTGTGAGCGCAAGGCCCTCGGTGTCAAGGTATAGCAGAGGTAGCAACACGGCTATGGCATAGCCGCCTGTGATGCCGTTAATGCCATCCATGAAGTTGAAGGCATTGATGACACCGGCCGCAACGATGAGCGCAATGATGCCGACCGTGGCATATATCACAATGTGAGCCGATGTAGCAGCCTGTCCGCTATCCATCCAGCACTCCGACAGGAGCAGCACAACCGACGTGAAGTGGACAAACAGCCTTAGCAACACCGACTGCGACTGTACGTCGTCAAGGAAGCTGATGACGGATATAGCAGTCAGACCCAGCAGGAACAGCGGATATGTGAAGCCGAAGCATATAGCCCACAGCCACACGCCGAAGAGGAACACCACTCCCCCACCCCTGAGCACTATGGTCTTGTGCGACGACCTCTCGTTAGGCTTGTCGATGATGTCGAAGCGGTCGGCTATACGGAAGTAGATGAGCTCAAGAATAAAGAGAAGAGCCAGTATGATGAGATAGGTTACCATGATGGAAAAAGATGCCAGTTATGTTCTTTGAAATGATTGGATAGTTCTGCGTAGCCCCTCTTCTGCGGATATAGGCATGTGAGCTATACCCAATGCTTGTTTGATTTTAGCATTAGCGGATATGTAGTTCTCTGTGAGCTTATGCAGGCGCTCACGATTAAGGGGTAAGTGGAGAATATCGCCAAGTAGGGCACACATCTCCATGACCTCCGTATTTATGTGCCAAATATGAGGCTTTTTGCCAACTCCTTCACAAATCAATTCAATTAATCGGTTCGTGGATACTGCCTCATCGTCGTTGACATGGTACACTCCGCCCTCAATGTTACGGGTCAACAACAATGAGATAACGTAGCAGAGATTGTCAATTGACATAAACGTACGGTGGTTTTCGAATGAACCTAATGGCCAGGGCAATCCCTTACTGGCCACTGCATACAGGAGGTTCAGATTACCCTTGTTGCCAGGACCGTGTATCATACATGGACGGAGAATGTAGGTATGTTTCACCTCATGTGCCTGTATGTATCGCTCTGCTGCAATCTTGCTTTCGCCATAAGGGCCGACGGGAGACGGCGTAACGGTCTCGTCGACATACTCACCTGCCACATGGTCGGCGGCTGCCTTCACGGAGCTGAAGAATATGAACTTTTGGGCTGAAGATGCAGTGAAATAGTCGTACACACGCTGAGTCAAACCAGTATTGACTTTGAAGTAGACATCAGCATCGGCTTGATGCTTAGTGTCGTGTGCCTTACCGGCAAGATGGATGATGGCGTCAACTTCTGGCAGCTGTCTCTGCTCAAGGTCTTCCCATGAATAAGTCCTTGCAATACCTGCCTTCTCCGGCGCAACGATGTCCAAGCCATATATAGTGTGCCCATCTGCCAGAGCCTTAACAAGATTGGAGCCTACGAAGCCGTGAACCCCTGTAATAAGGATTTTCATGTCTGTTGCTTAATGTTGAACTTAATGTTACATAGTATGATGAAAGATGACAGCTAATGACTGTCCCGGCGAGTCTGCATAGCACATGGCTTTGCTGGCAGCTATGCTGCTATTTAACCGATGACATTGCGAATCAATTCGATGTACTCGTCCGTAACTTTCTCCTTCGAATAATTCGCCTGTATATCTGAAAGCCCACATTTACCCATCGCCATCAACTCCTGTTTCGTTATTGTTTTTAGCCATTCAACCGCCTCTGAGACCTTCTTGTCAAAGTCTTGTTCCGTTACTAACTTTGCACAATTCTTCTTCTTTAAGAAGTTAATGATAGGTGTCCCCTCACTACTCATTACGAGCAACGGTCGCTCACAAGCCATGATAGTATAAACTTTAGATGGGAACCCATCACCATCCATCTCTGGGGCCATGAAGATAAACGATGCATCAGAATACGAAAGGATTGCAGGCATCAACTCACGAGGCTGATAGGGCAACAGATGCAGTTTGTCAAGCCCTCGTTTATGTATCTCCTCCTCAACATATCCTCTCTTTACACCTTCACCTATCACGATATATTCCACATTCAAGTCACGCGTCTTATCTGCCAACTCAATCAGCGGTTCCCAGGATTGCGCATGCCCAATATTACCCGCGTAAATCAGTTTAATAGTATTCGGGTCAGTCGATAAATTCAGGTCTGCCCATCGGCCTCTCAAATCCTCTAATTCTTGATATGAAACCTCGTGATATAGCTCCGTATCTACAAAGTTGGGAATAATATGCAATTTACTCTTATCCTCAAACCTTGGCTCAATGGTATCATAGAACACCTGGTCTATCGTCGTCACCGCATCGCTCCCATTATACACCTTATGCTCCATCCACCTCAGGAACTTCAGCACAAAGCCTCCTTTCAGTTTCAGAATATCTGGATATATCTCCTGTACATTATATATGACCTTACAGCCTTTCAATTTAGCCAGCCCAAGGTTCATCCAACCAACAGTCAAAGGAGGTGAAGGTGACAGAATCAAATCAACATGTTTTATAGTCAGCCCTATGAAAAACGACACGATATGCCAATAGACAAATCCGAGCAACCGCAGCACTGTACTCTTGAACTTCTTCTGAGGCACGTGTAGCACGGTCATTCCGTTAAACTTACTCACCTTGCAGAATCCCCACACCTTCCATCGCATGGGTTGCTTCTCCACCTGCTCCGGTACGATGTTGAAGTGCGGTGTCGTTGTCAACACCACCACCTCGTAGCCCCGCTGTTGCAGCCGCAACGCAATATCATTATATAGATAAGCTGTTGAAACGCCGTCGGGGCTGAATATTAAAGTATGTATTAAAACTCGTTTCATTATTTCCTTTTCTTCTTATTCCTTTTTTGCTCCAGATTTTTAGACTTAGATTTGTCCTTATCCTTCAGTCCTTGTTTCTTTGATGTGCCAACTTTCACTGGCTTAACCGGCTTTTCCGGATTCGCAGTCTCCTTCTCTGGTTCAACAGGCTTCACCACTCTCGCCACCGTTTCAACAAGTTCTATTGGTTCTGCAGGCTTGACGACCTCTTCTATCTTCACACTTTTCTTCTTTTCAAGCCACTTCTTTATCTTCATACAAAACTCTTTGTCCTTCTTATTCTCCTTCTGCGCTAGAACTTTGAACTCCTTTCTCTTCTCCGCATCCCAGAATGCCTTCACACTGTAGGTTGTCTCTGCTTCATAGCCCACAGGATCTTCATACAAACAGTCATCTTGAATAGTTTGATAGTATTCCTGTTGATTTTTCCCCAACTCCCATGCCCTCAGGTTATTGAACATGGCATACTTCTCTATCAGCAACTTGATGGTATGGGGATTTTCACCCAACAAACCATTGTAGAACAGCATCAGCAACTCAAAATTCGACAACTGTGCTCTCAGCAGATGCGCATAGTACTCCCTTTCCTTTTCCGGTTCGTCGAGCTTATCCAACAGCCCACTCTTGTCTATATGTTTCAGTATCCTGTACAGATAGCGGAAATAATGGTCCAATGTACCGTCGAAACACATCGCCTGTGCTTCTGCAGACTGTCGCAAGTCCTTCTCCTTACTCACATATTGCAGCAAGTTATAATTCTCTCTGTCCGCATAGATATATTTGAACACCTCTCTGCCTTCTACGACAATAGGCTCTGGCAATTTATCTTCATCCTCTGTCCCCGATTGAAAATTCCCATAGAGTTTTTTTACAATGTCATTTATCATCTTCTTGTCCTCCACTGGCTTCCTATCCGTAAACTTCAGGTGTGACACGATATTCTCCAGCATCCCCACCATCGCAAAGAACTCCTGCTCAAACAACACTCTCGCCCCGTTCTGCTTGTCGTGGCCGTCCTTCCTCGACTGGAGATAGATGGTCAGCAGCACAGCCATAAAAGCCAAGAACGAGAAGAATGCGTTCAGCAGTCCGGCACTGTCACCAAACACACCCACATCCTCCAGTTTCGGTTTCCCGTCCGAGTCCTTTGTCTGCGGCATCAACTGTATCGACTGCCTGTGAACCACAGTATCAACCCTTCCTTTCACCTTCACCGACTGCCGCATTAAGGTATCGGTTATCACCCCTTGGTATATCACCACATCATCATCCGTAGAGTAGTCCTTCGCCACCTCTTGATACACCTCCAGCGTCTTGCCCACGAATACCCACTTGGCGAAAGGCACAAACCAAAGCCGGAAGGCAACCACCAACGACACGAAGAACAGCGGCCATTTGGAGTATCTCCAGGATTGCTTTGCTAACCTTTTCATCTTATGAAGAAATTATGGCCCACTGGCGTATTGGGGAAATCTCTGAGGTCATCCAGTAAGCGGTCGAATCCCGGATGCACAGCCACCACGCGCCTGAACATATCATTCCACTGCTCTAAAGCCGTAGGATAGAACTCCTGATTCAGTTCCTCTTCCGTAAACCGATGTCCTGCATCTTTCTCAATCTTAATACCTGCTGCTTCCAGTTTTCTCCTGTTAACATTTGGGTCCTGATGAGGATTGTTCCTGCAATTCAGGATGAAGGCATCTTCTGACACACGTCTTGTAGCGAGTATATCATTCGCCTTACGGGCAATCAGTTCATCGGGGGTAAGCACGTCTCCACCTTGCAACTTACTACTGACATCTGCTATCTCAGACGGATTCTGCCTGAATTGAAATCCCCTCACAAGGCGATGGCTATTAAAATTCTCATCATCCGCCATATTTAGGGCAAACATCCTTTGTGCCCCTGGTCTTCTGAATGCCTGCATACCAATCACCGAAAGACCTGGCATCATCGGGAATGGCAAAGCCAACTCCATCAGATAGAGTACTCCTATATTCACCTCCCCTCTCTCATTCCTTTCTGGGATGGCAGTCCATTCTCCTGTTTGCCCGTCTCTGCGGTGTGTTGCAAAAAAAACAGCCACATCAAGAGATGAAGTCAGAGGGAGCATCGGTGAAGGAAATCCGTATGCTGTTGCCACCCCAAAGGGGTTCACAATCCTGACAGTCTTTCTGCGGGTGGATATTCCTTGACAGAGCAACTTGTAGAGAGGATGCGACAGCATTGTCAACTCAAATTCCTCTCGCAGCACGTTATTCACAATCAGGTTGTCCTTGTCAAGGCTGCTCCATGTAGTTCTCAGTTCCTCGTGATACTCACTATCCCCATAGTATAGGCAAGGCTGTCTGGTGATGTTCGGTTTCAACGTGAACAGACCACTTGCCGTCCTGTTCAGCAGAAAAACATCTCCATCTACTGGTTCGTCGTAGGGCATACGATGTCGCACGGGCATTTGGCTCGTCAAGTTTCTCACCATCCCCAGCAACTCTTTGATGGTGGGTAACTGCTCTCTATTTGAATTTGTATATACCAAAGCTTCGATTCCTTCTATAAGTGCAAGAACGGCTCATCATACTTGATGAGACCTTCTGCAATCATCTTGTTGATTACCTCCATACACTGTACTTCGTTAGTACAGTCCTTTGCGATAAATGCTAATTTTGTGTTGCCTTTTCTTGTTGCAATATCATCCAATACAAATTGGCGTATCTCCTCCTCTGTGTCGTAATGTCCTTAATTGTCCATCATATTATTATCTTGTTATCAGTTCTTCATACACCTCCACATACTTCTCTCACACCTTCACCTTAGAACGTAATATTGAACTGCTCCTTCAGATAGCGTTGTATCTTTGCTTTGTCATTATGACATTTCTTCTTTATTTGATACACCTGAATATCCACCAACGTGCGATACCACCATCCTTGCATGAAGCACCACAGGAAACCCTCCTTGCCATCAAGGAAACCTTTTTTGTAGAAGTAGCGATACAGGAAATAGGCGAAGGAGCGCCAAAACAACTTCTTATGGGCATATTTGTTTTTCAGAGCCCTCTTTCCTCCAGCTTGTCCTTCAACATGACCATTGCCGGACACTTCGGAAAAGTCATACTCAATGTTCAACAAATCCGCAGCTTCACGCTTCGCATAACCGATGTGCTTCTGTGCCCACCAAGTGATGTTGTTCAAGTTATGATCCACAAAGGCACCGTTATATGTCTTGCTCAAGCCTTTAGAAAGGACAATGTGCTCATCCATCAAACGCACCTCACTACGCCCAATACCATAGCGGAACAAACGCATAAGGATAACCGATGGCGAAGCGTGTTTCATCCACTTATTCAAGAATTTCACCTTCAAATGGAACTCAATGCCTGTAACCTCTTCCGGCTCATTGGGAAGCTTTTCTTTAATCTCCTCAATGAGGTCATCCTCCAGGTACTCGTCCGCATCGAAGCGCAATACCCATTTTGTCTTAATTGGGGCATTGTCGAGTCCCCAGTTAAACTGTGTGGCATAGTTCGTCCACTTGTTCTGTAGGACGACAGCGCCCATCTCTCTGGCTATCTCACAGGTTCTGTCCGTGGAGAAAGAGTCTATCACAAAAACATCCTGCGTTACCCTAAACGCATTCTCCAGGCAACGACGGATATGGATCTCCTCATTATAGGTAAGGACTATTGCTGAAATACCATTCATATTTATTGCGTATTACTAAAATTTACAGTTATCCGCTGCGTTACCTTATGCATGCCAACAGCCAAAGCATAAGTGAGTGCCAGCCAGGGAATTATTGTAAAGCCCCTATCATATAGTCCCATCATTCTTAACACACAAGAAGTGAGGGGTAACAACGGCAGATGCACTAAATACACTTCGTAGCTGATATCTGCAAGATGTGAAATAAATCTGTTGCTTTGCGGTGACATGATGAAGGTCAACAGACATACAAAAAGACAGAAACCTGCACTAAAGCTTGAAAATGTAGCAATCGCCTTATGCGTATTATGCCATCCCAAAGCATACATCCACCACGACAGCACTAAGGCTAACATCGTCACGAAGAGCAGGCTTTTGGGCCACCGATGGCATAGCTCCATCAACTCATCACTTTTGAAGAACAACAGACTTGCCAGGAACACTGTAATTACAGGGGCGACAGAAGAAAAGGTCGCAAAATGACTTTCGCCCAAAACATATGCTGCATGCAGTGCCACATAGCCAAACAACCAGTAGGTCAAACAAAGTTTATCCAATCTTAGCCGAGAAAACGCCACAAAGACGAAATATAAAAACATCATCAGCGTGATATACCATAGATGTCCGCCCGTTCCGAAAGGCTTTGCCCACCCTAACCCCACGATGTTATACACGATAGTTTTTGCGTCAAATGAGTGACAAATTAAATACTCGACGACGATTACTACAGGTAGTGTTAGCCAAAGCGGGATATAAATACGAAGACATCTCTTCTTCAAAAAACTAATAACGCCGAAACCCTCATACCCGCTTTTGGCCCATTTCATCCCAAACAGATAGGCAGACAGAGCGAAGAATACCATCAGAAATACCCCCCCCATTGAAGCCCGGTGTTCACAAGAATCGGGACCCCTGAGGTTTGAAAATAGTGGTCTGCAACGATACCCGTCATTGCGACGACACGGATTATGTTTAATGTAGTACTTGAAGCATTCATTCTTTACAGATTTCGTCTATCATGTCATCAACTTTGTCGCAAACAGTCAAAACGGTTTGCCGCCTTATTTCTTTCTCATATCGCATAACGGCATCGACTATGGTATTAGGCAATGCCGGGTCAAAAACTTCTGAAGGTTGACATATTGCATGAACATAAGGACGGTCGGAGGCAATAACATCACATCCGGACTCCATGGCTTCTATCAGCCCCAAGCCGAAACTCTCATTATAAGAAGGATAGATAGTCGCCTTGCACTGCATATACAACTTTGCAAGTTCATCTGTAGATACAAAACCATGATTGATGATATGTACTCCCTGCGCTACAGATTCCTGCCACTTCCTCAGGAATGCATCACCGAGACTTACCGTCAGATGCAGAGTCAAATCGATGCCATGTTCATGTAAAATCTTCCATGCCTCCAGCAGTTCGTCATGCCCTTTGGAACCAGAATACTCACCCACAAAGATATAATCTGTTCGTTGACCTTCTACCTCCGGGAACTTGGGAAGCTTGTAAAAAGGATAGAGCCTCACCTTATCGGATGGCACGCCAAGATGGCAAATCAGCTCTGTGGCAGTATTGGATGTTTGCACGAACCATTCATCCGTGTTCTTACGATAGTGCTTTATAAATGCTCTTTTCAACCAAAACTTCACCAGTTGTTTCTTGTCCCGGCAATCAGCCAAAGTCAGCATATTGATGTTATGGAAGTACGTATAAACAGGTACTTTCAATCTGTAGGTCGGAGGCACGTTCCCGAAACAGAACACTGCACTAAATTCACCCTCATGGCATTTGTAAAATAGTTTTCTGCCTTTCTCGCTGGCATCTTGATATTCCACGTTCGACAGCTGGTCGAACATCCCTTTACACCTGGCATCCGCCAACAGGTAAAACTGATTGTTACGTACTTCAAATGTTTCCACCAAGTACTTTAACAGTTCTAGTGCTCCTCCATAGTTTACGTATATAGCATCAACTAGTATCATACTCTGCTCAATCAGTTAGGCATCATGCAGCAGAGCATGAAAGCGTGTTATTTAAATCAAGGCGAAGAACTCCTTCCAGCCTTTTTGCTTCCTCGGACGAAATGTCGTATATGCCATTTTTGCCCCCCCCCATAATAGCTTGTATGGCCTCTGACCACGCTTCAGCATCGTCTGCCTTAGCATACTGAACACCCTCATATCCCTCCAGCACTTCACGGGCGTATTCTACGTCAGGAGCCACTATCCTCAAACCAAAAGATGCCGCTTCGATAAGTGGTAGTCCAAGCGTCTCGATTGTACTCGGAAAAAGTAATGCATCTGCAGAGTTGTACAATGTCAATGTTGTCTGATATGGCAAACGTCCCAGAAACACAACATACTGACCAATATCATTGCGTTCGACGTAATTTCTCAGTACAGGCGCTTCTTCTTTACTCACCGTAAAGTACAGTCTGACATTCCCCAACTCGCCTTTCTTCTTCAACAACGACAGTGCCTTTAACAACACTATGTGAGACTTATGGGGTGAATACAGTGATGGGAAAATCATGTTACAATACTCCTTAGGGAATGGGAACGACTCTATATTATGTACATCCGGCAATTCTACATCAGGGAAAGAAACATGCACACGAGCCTCACTTATTCCCAATCGCTTCACCAAACCGCGTTTCAAAAATTCTGTTTGTACTACGAATTGCACATTCTTGTCTATCGACTTTCGAACGAAATACAAATAGAAATGCTTATAGAGAAACTTTTCCAAATCCTCCCTTTTGAAGGGATTCCACTCACGTTTGAAGAAAGGCAGCGGCTGATGATAATATACAAGTTGTGGCAAACCATGCAGGCAACGGACTGCCGTATTTTGCAAAGAAATCACCGCATCCGGAGTAAAGCCCTCTTTTTCAAGGATTTCCCTGCACCCTTGATTATCGAACCAGCTGCGCTTCGCCCTTGACTCGATGTCGGGAACATAATACTGTACGCCCGCTATCTCAGGCTGCTGTAGCACTCTGTTCACAAAGATGAAATAGCGATTATCATCTATTTCCTCCCGAAGGTGTGATATAAACTGGTTATAGATGGTTACAGCTCCACCCATACGCAGACTAGCTGCAGATACAACGATGTTCATTTCCAGTTTAAATTTTTTCTGATTTCCAATTGACACCTTCTTTAATACACTTTGCAGGATTACCTCCTAAAGCTGAGCATTTAGGGAAGCTTTTGCCTGTCACAACCGAACCAGTAGCCACGATGGAGTTTTCTCCCAAAATGGTACCTTTTGTTATGATTACTGTATTGCCAATCCATACATGTTCGCCCACAATAATATCTTTACTCGGATTAATACGCAGCCCAGTCTTAGCATCTATCACACTATGACTATCCCCAGCACGCAACGTAATATTGGCAGAAAATAGGCAGTCATGCCCAACCACAATCTTCGATCCTTCCATCACAGCCAATTCCGTTTTTCCAGAAATCATAGTATCCTCCTTAACATGTACTAAGCATCCCTTGTCGCCACAGTAAATAGTCAAATCCTTGGCACCGACACCTCCTTCAACTATCACCTTATTATTAGACCCATGTATGGCAATATGTAAATTACTCATAGCAGAAGGTTTCTTCCCACCCAAGACGACCTCATTATCTACCCCATAGAACGACAGTCGCATTCTTTTAAGAAATACATTCTGATGCCTAAACACATTCCCCCTCACACCCCGCACCCTATTATTCATTAAGCAATAATAGATACGGGAGAAAAGACCTGGATGTCTTTTGACTATTTCTTTTATTTTGAATTTCATATAGGAATAATTAATCTAAAACTGCATGTAAAATTTTAAGTTGATATTCTGGTGTCCAGCTATTATCTATTTCTTCGTAGCATTTTGAACGCACATGTTCTCTCAAATTACCATTCACCTGAAACCATTCCTGAATTTTCGCACATAGGTCATTTACATCTCCATATTTAAAGAAGAGTCCTGTTTTATATGGGACTACAGACTCAAACTCCGGCATCTGTAGTTCAAAGCGGTCATGGGTGATGACCGGTGTGCCGAACATCAACATATGCATGGCCGTCAATCCAACGTTTCCCGGAGAAACGCAGATGTCTGCATTATAGACGAATTCTGCATTTTTAGTCTCATCAAAGCAAGCTCCATAGAACCAGACTTGTTCTTGGATTCTTAAATCAGAGGCCTTTTGCTCCAAGTTTTCTCTTTCTACGCCATCTCCGACAAAAGTAACATTATATAGAGCACCTTTACTCTTCAACAAAGCAATGGCTTCCAGCAATATATCCAGACGCTTCACTGTGGTTAAGCGACCGAGAAAAACAAAGTTCCTATTGCTATTCTTAAAATGATTATGGTAAAGATTGGTTGGCTTAATTTGATGTCTAATCTCTAACTGGGCATTATAGTCCAGCGAATTGTGGATTACAAACAGATTGTCCCCATTGAATCCGTTCTGCATCATTACCTTCTTAGCATGATTACCATAAAGGAATACGCCATCTACCATACGATAAAACATCCGTTTGATAATACGTTCTATCTTAGTCTCTTTTCCATACCATCCATGAGTCCAGAAAAAAATCCGCTTCTTTCGATACAGTAGATTCTTTAAAATAAGCATCCTCCATGTCGAAAGGTCATGGACATCACCAATCATCAAATAACGCTCATAGCGTTTATCGCTAAGCAAGCAGGTTATGCCTTCTACAGAATACCATGCCTTCCCAGGGTTGTTTACATGTAGATACTGTACAGGATGCTTTAAGCACTGAGTGTCGAAGCCTTTAACGTTAGCATCCCAATCCCCAAAATACCAGTCACAATCAAATTCCTCATCCATCCTTGTATAGATGAGTTTTCGATATAGCGAAGGAGTGTTGAATATAAAGCAAATCTTTCCCATCCTGCTATATGATATTTTTTACATTGATCATGTACACCTGTCTACTGCCTTCATGTATAGAATCAAACACTGCATAGTCACCCTTATGATTCCAACGTGGATGAAGGTCACAGTGGAGTCCACTTCTGGTAAATGATAGTTGCCATTCCGAAATAGATCTCAATATGGAAGCATCAACCCCTTTGAAGTAATCTGTTTTCAAGGTTAAATCCGGGTCTTCAAACAAGCGTTTGAACCTACCTAAGTTTATTCTTAAATCTTTCAAGAAACTATATAAGAACAGATCCCTATACCCTTCTTCGTCAGGATAGTTATCACAGATGCACCAATCTCTGTTTAAAGGATTTGTCATGGGATGTCCGTCTGTAGGGATAATATCCTTTGCAAAAGGTGATACTGTCGCTAGTTCTGAATCCTCTATCATTAGGAACGACATTCCGCCAACAATGCCTTTCCCCTTGCCAATGACAATTTTCACTATTTTCTTGGCAAACCTCAACGAATACTTGACGACGGGATTGGACATAATCGGATTGTTGCGCATGGCATCAACCGAACTGCCAGCACGTCCAAAGATATAGATATGGCTATCGTCTTTCCAATCAAAATGACTCAAGAATCCCTGTCCTATGCAGCGTAAGCCCTTCCCATCCAAACCTATTGTCATCAGCCTTGTCATCAGACCACCATCTGGCATGAAATATCTATGCAAAAATGCGACTCTTGTTCCGGCAGGATTGATGCAAAGGTGGGTGAGATAGTGATGTGCCTTACCCGACAGGTTACTCGTGCCACATTCCGCCACCTGCTTTACCGATACCAGCAACCTCACCTCTTTGGTATTCATGTCCATAATGGTGATGCCGGTATCCGATGGGAATGGATCGTTTGCCCCTTTATCTTCGATGCCCGTGTAGCCATAGCCCCCAAGTCTGTGCAAACGCGCATAGTCCAAGCCAAGTGCATATTGCCCGTCCTTTGTCAGCATGTGGACTGTAGCTGGCAGATGCTCAACGAGGGTGTTAGTATCAGCATCATACAAATCTGCAGCCCATATGTTGCCAACTCGATTGTTAACTGTGAACAGGTTGGTATCAGCCACCCATTGCTGCCTGGCACCCTGAGGGTAGTTCAAGGCTGTGGTTTCACCCACCTTCACAAACTGGCCATCTTCAACATAGCCCACGCCGAACTGTTCTCCCGGTAGTGGCGGTCTGTTTATAGTATTCACTTCCAGGCATAGATACTTCGTGTCTGCTTTATTCGAGATAATCAAGTCGTGGAAACCGAATAAATGGTGTTTTGGTCCATTTGTCAGTTTTACGACATTGCTATCAAATTCTGT
This sequence comes from uncultured Bacteroidaceae bacterium, assembly GCA_905234605.1. Classification (GTDB taxonomy): domain Bacteria; phylum Bacteroidota; class Bacteroidia; order Bacteroidales; family Bacteroidaceae; genus Physcousia. Next base: position 108,898 of record CAJOIE010000006.1, read on the forward strand.
TATTTTTGACATAATAATTCCTTATTAGAGATATTTCCAAAGTTTTTTGTAACAACCAAGCCAAATAAATAATCAGCAATAGATAAAGCCATAAAGGTGCAATATAGCCGAGACTGGAAGACAAGAGAATTACTTTCCAATGCACCAAATAAATTGGAAAGGACACATAACCTAAAAATGATTTGAATCCAAGTTTTACTTCATACCCTGTCGCAAACCATAATAGTCCCGCAATCATCAATATGTTTGCAATTAAATGAATTGGACCTGCGTTGTGCGTAATATACAACAAATAGCAAATAGCCATTGTGCAAATCCCAATTACTATCCAAGTCCAAGCACTATTTATTATGATTGCACATCTTTCCTTATACAGAGAGGCACATATTCCTATTGCAAAAAGAGGTATTGAGAATAGATGGTTCGAAGGTTCTCCTCTTAACCATAAGTATAAAAACACAATCAACGAAGATGCTATTGAAACTATATTTCTAACCTTTACTTTAGTTATCTGAGTACTAATAACAAATCCAATATAGAGATAAAACAAAGTATTAACAAACCAAAAGTGGTAATCAAGTTTTGCGACTGAAAGCAAAAGGTTCCAATCTATAGCAGGCCATATTCCCGTATTAAAATACTCCCAACAGAGTATTGAACCATAATGAAGTACATTAATAATCAATACCGCCTTGTATATCTTCCAAAATCGCTTTACGACAAATTGCCATATATTAAGATGTCTCTTTGTCTCGGACTCCATTAAGCCATAGCCAGACAGAAAGAAAAACATTGCCACACCTGCGTATCCACCTTGTGTTGAAAAAAATTGATAGAACAGGTTATTGGACAACCCCTCAGCTATCATATACTGTGAATAATGATGCAACGCTATCATTACACAGCACAGTCCCTTCAGCAATTGGGTAAATTCGTAGGGAAGTTTTACCCCCCCCCGGTTTGTCTTCTTGACACTCAATAGTCTATCATTACTTGCCATTTTTGATTTCTTTTAGGAACATATTCAATTTCTTACCCGTACTCTCGATGGTGTATTCGCTCAAAACCTTTTTCTGAAGATCGAGAGCCAACGCCACCCTTTCATCATAATGAGCTATCACATCCTCTACTGCCACAGCAATGGCTTCCGCATCTTCTTGATTGTAATAGGTGATATGACGGTTATAGTCCTCGTCCAGTTTTCCTATCTCGCTGCTCACGATAGGTCTGCCCGTGCTTGCGTATTCCATCATCTTGAAAGGGAAGCCTGCTGCCTGAGCCCCTACGCCCATACTACGGGTTGTATTGATAAGGATATCCGCCTCGCGGTCCAAGGTTTTAATAAGCTCCGCATGCTTCATATATCCGTTGAAATAGAATTCATGACGTTCAGGAACCTGCTTGATAAGTTCTTCTAAAGTATCATCCAAATTGCAATTGCCGTACACAGAAACGACACAAGGTGTCTTTATATAGTTCATTGCCTTCACTAACAGGTCGCCTCCCTTACTATAATGAATGCCTCCTGTCAGGATGATATGCACGGGTTTGCCCTCTTCCAATTTGTTGATGCGCGAAGTCACATTATTAATCACCTCTTCATTCACGATGCCCGGTGTCAGCACACTATATTTGAGCGTGTCTTTTAACTGTAAGCCCAAACAAACAGCCATCACCCCATCCGTCCGTTCCATCAAGTAGTTATAGAGCCGTCTCTTATATCCCTCCATGCTGTTCTTATCTCCAACAAGAGCTTTGTTGAAGATGTTGTCCTCGTATTCTATCACCTTGATTTTCTTCTTAAATGCACATATGGTGAGAGCTGCACCTAAAGTTATGTTATAATACAAGAAAACATCATAGTTCTTTGCTTCTTTCCTTAAAGCCCTTGATGTCAACCATTCGTTAATGGGAGAGCATCGGCGATACGAGATACACTTTCCATATTTGATGGATAGTTTCCCCTCCGGGTATTCTTCCACCTCCATAAAAGGCCTAATAACCTGATTGGCAACAGTTAGTCCGGGGCTGAAGATTGTCACCTCATGTCCAGCTGACATCAAAGCCCTAGCTATTCCTCTTGTCTTGAAAGGACCCGAAAGCGCGAACTGCTTCCCCTTGCAATACTTCTCGGTAAACTCTTTACCGATATATGCGGACAAATATGCTATTTTCATTTATCCAATAATTGAGAATATATGTTTTTCAATTTATAATAATTGCCATAATCCGGATTTGCTTCAACATGTCCTATTTCAATTGCACTTGCAACCTTGCCAACAAAATCACTCATATCACCAAATCGATATAGAATTGTTCTCTCTGGCCGAGGGCAAACATCGCTTGCAACAACCTGCACTCCCAGATCCAAAGCTTCCCTAACAGCGACAGAATCTCCATCAGTACAAGTTGGACGAACATACACATCCGTATTATTCCACAAATTCGTCATTCCCTCTATTGGGCCGAATTGCCAATAGATTTTATCATCAACCCCTAACTGATGCGCCTTGTCTTGTAAGATATTTATCTTATTGGAATCATTAGTTTCTGTTAAACAAAGCACAAAGCCTATGGTGCAATGTGTCAATTTCAGTATCTCTGCATATAAAGACAGAGCATCATTAAAACCATATACATCCTTTCCATCGTGGAGCATGAAACTATGCCCATAGAATACAATGATTTTATTATGTCTTTCAATGTAATCCCGAAGATTATGAGGTAATTCTCCCGAAGCAGCTTGCCCATCAGGTATATAAGCAGGGATAACTTGAATGGAATTATTATACTTAATGGGCAACTTCAACATTTCCGCCTTCGCTTGCTCACTCACGGCCACCCAAGTCACATCAGGGCTATTCGCTACCCTTTTCAAAAAAAAACGATTGATGACATCACAATCCTGATAGAATCTTTGAACCATCGAATTATGCACTGTTATCACAATTTTCTTGCGCATAAACACGAGGAAAAACCACATATAGATCATATTTTCTAAACTATAGTGGGAGTGCAGCACTTTATATGGTCGCAATATCTTAAAGCAACGAGGTAGCTCTTTCAACAATCTTTTTGTAGACAAATTAAGTTCTGGTTCATACAATGAAGATTGAAGAACCGCAGGATCTGAATTGTCTTTTGAATAAAAACCTCCTACAACAAATCCATCGGCAGTCAATTTATCTATCAAACGAGCAATTGATACTGAGACGCCTCCGTATTTGGGCGGGACGAAGCCAAGTTCCTTTATGTCATAAATGTTATTTTTCATTAGAATTCACCTAAAATTGAAGAATACGCCCAATATTTAAAATAAGGATTGGAAATCCAACCCATAAAAGTTAATCTGAAAAAATATAATATAATTATCAGGTATCCATATTTAAATGCCGGCTTTGCCCAATATGCAAATAAACACGTGGTTGCAACAATGAAATAGTATATCGTATATTGTCCCATTCTGCCACCCAAAATGCCAAGTGTAAATGAAAAGCAATAAAACAAAGCCCATTTATATTTGGAATAATTGTCTTTAACGATAGCAGGATTCTTATTGTTATTTAAAAAATAAAGAATACCAGCTGCCAAAACGATACCAGCCAATGCGCCTATCATACCTCTCTCATCGGCAATCTCTGCAAGTCCATCTACTTGTTCCACATATCGTCCCATAAACATTTCTATGACGGGCATGAATGTGTTAGCCATAGATGATAATGATGCAAATGATGCCATCATCATGACTACCATCCATATCACCACACCTCGAGAAGAAATCGCAGAACCATAACTTAGCATATACATAACAACAAACATGGCCAATGCGCTTGTGTGGATTGAAGTAGCTACTATGCCCAATAATACATAAGGCACAAGTTTCCTCTTTTCGCCAAGCAAAAAATACGTACTCAATATCAAAATAGAAGCTGCGAGTCCATTCCTAATGCCACTAATCATAAAGAAAATGGTTGTACTAGGTGTCAGGAATAACAACAGGATTGTTAGCCACGAATACTTTGCGGGAACAAATCTATATATTAGAAAACTTAAAGCCCAACAATTTATAAAAGAAATAAAAGCAATAAGAGATTGATAGGTAGGCATTATCTTATTGAGTATGGCATAACCTGGCTCCATGTGATCATTTGCAGAATACATATTATTCCATGAAAGCATATGAACCCCATCAAAGAAGTCATGGTAACCATACTCATCAACGCCATAATCCTTTCTGAGGGCCATGAACAAGAACAGTGGTATAAACGAACAAACAGTTCGCCACCAATATTGTTTACTATCTCTGACAGGTATAAACTGTGCGAGTAAAGTCAACACGAAAACAAGGAAATAGACCTTCATCTAATTGCGCGTTTAAAAGACTTCAATAAATCAAAGAAACGACCAGCAAGTTGATATAGATAGCCATAGCCATCTACCACGCATATTCCATCAAAGAAATTTAACGTATGAACGCCTTTGCTGTATCTAAATGATTGCGGTAGGATTCTGAATATCCCTTCTTCGGTCTGGATTCCGTCCTTTTGTTGTACAGACATTATTGACAAAGCTCCTCCATATCTTGTGGAACAATCTTGTGCAGGTCGGTATATTTTGTCACTTACTCTTATCCAGTTACCACCAGGTCGTGAGCAAGAACGAGAAATTTGACAAGGTGTGTCAGAAATGATCTTGTAAGAACCAAACAAAGAGTCCGACTGATATAGGAATGCTTTTTCTTGCGTATCAGGATACTTGGTTGCAATCATCAAATATTTACTTTCCTGCTCAATTATTGATGCGTCAGCAACTGCCTCATTCAAGATACAAATAGGATTTACCAACTTGTGGCTAACGCTGTCATACTCATAGATATTTAGTTTCCCAGATGCGCCATTCTCAGGATAAACATATACCTTGCCATTATGCCGAATAATGGCTGGATAAGACAAATGAGTATCCAATTCAAGCAACACATGGCGTTCTTTTAAACTTATTGTTTTTCTGTCAATCACCAACTCGCAAATAATTCCCTTGGGCCAGCCAAACAGGTTACATTCCTCTACAAAGACAATAATTTCTTCGTCTGTCACCTTATAAATGAAAGGATCGGCAAACCATCTGTCTTTATAGGGGTGTTTCAGCCATTGGACCTTATTTAGTCTCTTCTGCTGAATCAGATTTTCTGGTGTCTGCTCACAAAAGCCAATATTCCAATTGGCATCTATCATATATTTTCGCCAACTCATAGCTATCGTTTGATATTCAAGATTCTTTTTACTATAGAAGAGGCAAATCCTCTGACGTTAGCCTTCATATTATACCAAAACGGTTTATTGTCACCCTTGTAGAACATTGTGAAGCTATTAGACCGCTTGGTTGTATGATACCACTCCTTGAAACTCAGTTCCCCATTCATCATGTGATAGAAATAAATCACATCTGGACAGAACTCAATCGCCTTAAACTGCGATTTAGACAACTCGGACTGATAATCTCCACCTGTCTGATACAAATACCACACGTATGGAAGGTTGAACCCCGCATCTGTTACACAAATAGCGTTGCCATCGTTTCGGAAATTCATCTCCAAAAAATAATCTTTACCATCTTTACCTCGCAAGAATTCTACGCTGAAGAGACCAGAGTATTTAGCCTTCTTGATGAAGTCTTTTGCCTTACTTAAAGTGTCGGCGAAGGATTCATCATTTTCAATGTATGGGAAATAGTACTCATTTTGGATTCCCGGTCTGTGAATGTGAGAGTGACCGGGGATAATTATATCCTCTCCACCATTCAGTGACAAACCAAAGAATTGGAATTCTATTTCTTTCTCGATAAACTGTTCTACAATAACATTAGGACACCTATGGCCTTTTTTCAAGAAGGCAATGAGTTCATGGGCACTGTGGCAGATTGTTGTATCCGACTTTCCGCCGTCAAGACTGGAAATTGCCTTTGTTATACATGGATAGATTATTCCGCCGTCCACTTTATCAACTATTTCTGCCGGATGCACTAATGTGTATTGAGGCACATTAAGTTCCACGGATTTTGCCACTTGGCACATATTGTCCTTATTCATCAAATAGGATAACCGCCCCTTGGCATTGGGAATCTTAATACGAGAAGGGATTATTTCTATCGCATCATCCAATGCAGCACCAGCTTCATCACTGGAAGTCTGAACGACCACAATGCCATCATCATTGCCATAATGATTAATGAGGCAGTCAACAGCTTCTTGAGGTGATTGAACACGAAATCCCTCACCGACATATTTACTTTTCAAGACGAAGCCATCCACGGTCGGGCCTATAAGGATTACATCTGCCTTTATTCCCTTTATGCCATAACTCCTGACCAAGCCAAGCGTGTTATGATGGTCTCCACCTATTATTACAATTTTATCTTTCATCGTACTTCCCCTTTTTCAGTGTGCAAAATTTGACACCAAATATTCTTCCCAAATAAAATATGCCAAGTTCTTCAAATCCGCTTTTCATTTGGACCTTCATTGCCGGGACATTACCATCCAAGACAATTGCAATCACCCTATCCTTACTTATTTCATGGAGTTTCTTTATACGAAAAAAATTCATTTTTCCATGCAAACCTCTTCCTCTGGCAGATGGGGCACAATATGAGTCTTCCAGCAATCCTTCGTTAGACATTAATGGGATTTTTTTTGTGATAATAGGCAACCCCAAATTCTCAGTAGAGAACCATGTGGAATATATTAGTTTTCCATTCTCCATGATACCATAACCATGATAAGCAGGATCCTTCAGCCGTTTCTTATATAATTCTAATTTCTCTCCACGGAATACACTCTGATCTCCATGTAGGACCATCTCCAAAGATAATGGCTGAACATTTATATCAAATCCTTCTAGCTTTTGCTGCACCGTTTCAATGTTCGTGTTAAGGCGGAGATAATGCATTTTATGCCATTCTGTTGCCAAATACTTTGAAAGAAGAATATTGACAACATCTTTTAAACTATGTTCTTTGTAAATAATCATATTCTTGTTTTCTCTAAATATTCTCGTGTTAATCTTTTGTCTTGGGGATAAAGTTTTTTCTCATGTTCTATGATTTCATCAATCATCCATCTGTATTTAAGCAACTTTGAAGTTACCCCCCCCACTATAGAGTAAGGAGGAAAAGATTTTGTTACTACACTGCCAGCAGCGATTATAGAACCTCTTCCGATATGGACACCTTTCAATATTGTAACGTTACAACCTATCCAAACATCTTCATCTATTCTGACGTCTGCATCGTATGGAGTTATGTCATATCCAGCAGCAGACAGTTTGTTCTTCATATTATCTGCCATATATGCGCCTTTAATATCAAAAGGATGGTCGCCTGTCATAATAGTTACGTTCGGTCCGGTAAAGGACTTGTCCCCTATATAAATCTTTGCTCTGGTTGCAAACATTGTAATGCCAGAACCAAGACTCACACCTTTTCCGATATGAATGTTCTTAGCATCATTTGGATTATCAAAATGTTCATAGACATTCACACCTGAAATATTAAATGGATATCCAATATGAGAACCTTTGCCAAATTCAGCAAATGAGGTTGTAATCGTTTGGGACTTATACTCAGCGTATATATGATTGATTTTATCTAATATACGCCCTATCATCTTAATGAGCATTTTTTTATTTGTGACTAATTCAATTATTAGAAACGATGCGGAGTAATTCATTTTTAATGTCATAACTGTCATAAAAGGTTCGGGCGTTTTGGCTATACTCCTCATAGTTGCTGTCAATTTCTTCAATGGCTGCTTTGACGGACTCCGTGTCATCCATATCGGTACAAACGCCGGCCTTGTATTGCCCAATAGTATATCTCAAACCTGGGATGTCATGACACAAAACAGGTATTCCAAAACCCGTGTATTCCCATGTCTTATTCGGAGCGCAGAAAATAGCGTTGAGCCAGACAAAATCATATTTAACGATAGCAATATGTGCCCAACTGGTGACATACAGATGCTCCGGCGGGGCAATGAACGAGATATGGATAATCTGGGGATACTTCTGCTTCAGTTCATTAATATACGTATTATCGCCTTTACCCATCAAAACAATCCGATAATCAGGCATATCTTTTACCGCTTCACAAACCTTATCAATGTTCCTGCTCCTGATGATATAACCCTGATAAAGAATTATTTTCTTCCCTTCAAATAAATCTGAATAACTGTTGGGGATATTTCGCTTACGAGGATGGCCGAATGGCTTATTAGGAACAACGGTTGGTGTTATTTTCAAAGACAGCCATGTCCGGAGTATGCACGCGCGATTGTATTCAGGCACAAATACTTCTTGCGCATTCATCACAATAGGCTTTATTCTTTCCAAAAAATCCCTCCGATGGTCGTTTAGCTCGTACATGCTAAAAAGATAACGCTTCCCTAAAAGACCATTCCGAAACTCGAACGCCGTTTGTTCATGGATTACCCATAGAAGGTCATATAGTGTATTGTTCAATAATCTAACAGCATCCTGCCGGAATGCGCGTGAGACTTCCCCCCTCAATTTCAGCCGCCGTTGAATACGAAAGGAAAGGGAACGATTATCATCCGGTTCAACACTGCTCAAGAACTCCACATCACGTCCTTTGTAAAGCTCTTGTAACTTCCTGCGGCCTTCATTTGTCTCGCAACTTATAACCTTTAGTGAGTACTTCTCGCAGAGGATGTCCAAGATTGTCATGAAAGGTGGCAAACTGGTACAGTTATTATAAAAAAGAAATAGGAATGTTTTTTTCATTCTTTTCCTGTTCTACTATATTCGTCTAATTTTTCTAATAATCTCTCTGATACTCTACTATCCACTTTTCGACAGAATAATGCTCCTGTGCGAATAATATCTTCATACTCCGTTTCTTCCAACAGCAATGGCAGTTTTCCGTTGTATGCCCTTTTCGGATGCCACTCTATATAGCGAAGGGCGTTATCCTTATGAATCTTCAAATTGTCCAAATAAGGATATAGCAATGTGTGGAAAATAAGTTCATCGCAACAATAAGTATGGCGAAAACGTCGCAGGTATTCAGGATGCGTGCTCATATATTCCAACACAAAGTTCATTACACTGACATGCCATGTAAACCAACTCCACCCAGCTCTTATTCCTTCAATTCTTTTGCGAACCAGGAACTTACGTGAATACTGGTCAAATTTCCCCAACACTTTCCTCATAAACGGTATTCTTACCTTCTCTCTCGATAGACACCACCACCGGTAGCGTCTCTCGTAGTATCCTCCCGGTACTATCCAACTTGCATGTTCTTCATCGCGGTCATACCACATAAAACTATAGCCGTTGGCAGCTTCCATCCGGGCATCAAAGGCTTCATTGCTTACTACAGGATAGTCTTGCCCGCTTATTGAATGTACGTAATCAAAATGTATTTTGGTTCGTCTAACAGCTTCGAGCAGATGAAGTGTTGTGGCAATCATTGAAAAGCCGCAATAGTAAATGCTCTGTCTGCTGACATAACTTATATTATACCCCCCCCAGTCACTATTTTCTCAAACTTTCCAAAGTCCGCCTTACCATCAATGTTGATAAAGAAATAATGATTAGGGGCATTTAGCCGACTCAAAATTCTGTCAAGTAATTCAGGTTGAGTATGTGCCTGAATAATAAATGCATGGTTCTGCATAGATGTGCTATTTTACAAAGTCTTGATATGTGCAAAATTTGAATTTCTTCTTCATACCTCTTATATTCTCACAAGTGATGGGCATAATATCTTTGGGATGACTAATGATTACAACGTATGGTGACTTGCTCCTGCGAATCTCATAATTCAAAATAGCAGAGGGGACACCTCCCAAGCTAAATGCTTGACGACGATGCATGATTTCCCATTTGGTCAGTTTTGGAGAAGAAACAGGCTTGCTATTCTTGCGTGCGTGAGAACCGTCTGAGAGATGTTTATACAAATTACGATGATTCTTATTATAATAAATCGAATATAACGAGGTGAATATATCATGTCTGAATGAGCAAATCTGTGCCTCAACAAACTGGCCACCATTATCTGCCCTCAACACATCATCCGAAAAATGATACATACTTTGTTTTGGAGCATCAGTAAAATCCAGCTCCATATCATTGGCGTAAATCTTACAACCCTGCATCACAGATGAGTCAACCCTAATGCCGGCCTTCTCAAAACCTTCTTTCATCATATTAAATGGCAGTATGGCCCAACCACCCGCACGGAAAGCGATAATCTTGTATTCCGGCTGTACCTCTCTGGCGATGTTCTCCAACAACTGTGTTCCTTCCACAAACATCTGAGTAATTTCTTCCTTGGGGTAGCTGTTCAGGCAATAGTGTGAGAAATCCGAGAAATCCCACTTCCCGCTAACATACTTGGCATCTACCCAATGAGGATGAAGATGAAGCTCTATGCGATGTCCTCTTCTTATCATCTCTTTGAGTTGATCGATGATAAGCGCAGCCTCAGCCTTGGTGGTCTCATTCTCTGCCATCATATATTTGAGCATCAGGTAGTCCACAAAAAAAGTTGCTTTAGCTCCGGCATACTCCATGGCATCCATCAGCATAGCCGTAGGCTCCAACAACGACTTTTGTACAGTTCCCGGCTCATCACCAAAGAAAAGTTCATAATCGAAGGAAAGTATTGTTTTTTTTGCCATAATTAACACATTACGATAATGCTTCTCTCAAAAAAAGCAAGGAGTGTTCTCTTTCCTTACTCATTATAATATTAGCTTTATTCCAATCAATTGGCTTCTGTATAAGTTCATCTGTGACTGCCTCAGGCGATGTTACTAAACGACTGTCTAAATTAAAGGTTTTCAATAATGATTCAAATCTTGACAATCCTCGCTCTTTATTGGCAATTGTAATGAATGGGACATTGAAAAGAACAGCAAACATAGTAGCATGAAACGAGTCTGCCACCACAAATCTGCTCTTTGCAAAACCGCTAATCCACGTCTGTAATGACGGGGCAATACGGTCTTCAAGTCGGGCATTACAATCTTCTGTATTCGTATTAATCCTTTTCTCTTGACAACCTAAAACCAAACTTATCTTATGTAGAATCTGTAACTTCTCCTCAGAACAATCAAGGAAATAGTAACTCACCACATTTTCCATCTTTTCTGAGTTTTCCAATTCCACAGCTTTAAGATAATCCTCGGATTTTTGCATAACGGTAGGATCGAGCAAGTGTACAGCATCTTTATTTAACCGTTTCTTACATAACCTTACACCTGATTCTTCACGAACTGCCACAGCGTCAAAGCGACTCAATAACTCACAACAATGCTTTTGTTGTTCCTTATTATATTCCCACTCATCCGTACCAAATGAAGGGCAGAAAGCAATTCTTTTTGCCTTGGACTCTTTGGGGACGAAGTCAAGATAGTAATGATAGACATCCGGTACGTATTTTGGTCTCCAAACCTGATCGCTACCTATTATGTAAGCGTCAAAGGAATCACTCTTAACAAGTTCACAGGCTTCTTGATAACTATAGATTGTCTTCACATCTTCGCCAAAAACAGTATCAATAAAAGGCTGCAAATGCTGCATTATTGCCTTCGGAGCATTGCCACGATAGAATATGGCTCCACGATAATTACCGATAAGCTTACGTCTAAGGTTACTTAACCCTCTTTTAAAAGCCCCCCAATTGCTAATCGGGCAACTTTTACGGTTTATTATTGTAACTTTATGCCCCATTTCCTTCAGTTTACGATATATCGCAAATGTCTGAAGAATGCATCCATGACTGGGGTGAAAGGGAAAAACAACTAAAGCAATATTCATCTATGAAAAAACAATTGTTTAATGGCCGATTTAACTTTATATGCAATTCTCACACTTAGAGGCGGAAGTAAGCATTTATCAATGGTCTGCAATACTTGGCCGTTTTTTGCAAACAAATAATAGAATAATTCTCTCTTTGCGTGTGAAGAGTGAGACAAGTGCCAGGAACGATTATGTGATACAGCCCGTTCAAAGGAGATTTCCCTCTTATTGAGCTTCAGCTTAGCAAAACTCTCCAAACCTTTTTCTGTATTGCATAAGCATAAACTCACCCCATTGTCATCAGAAAAATCTGGAAGTTCTTTCTCGATACCCCAAAAATCAGCGAGCGTTATATCACTACCACATCGACCTCCTTTTGCTGGACAGTTGAAACAAGAATGTCTAATCGTCAAATTATTATTGAAGGCAACAAAGTACTTGCTCCTGTTATCATTGGCTATTAGAGAGCGAAACTGCTTTTTCTCGCCTTCGGCCGAGGCCTCGGCGAAAGAGAGAGCGAAACTGCTTTTTCTCCATCCAAAGGTCTTGTCCCTGAAACTGATGCCCTCCAACGTCCCTTGAACAGGGCAATCCGTTTCAGGGATAATGCTTGTGAACAAAGAGCGAAACTGCTTTTTGTTGCCCTTACGGGCAACTGCAATTATTTCTTTGAGATATTGCTTCCAAACAGCAGGAGATGGGACCCCATGGCATATCACATCAATTGTAAGAAGATTGGGGTAATCTTTCCCCAAAAACTTCTTCAGGGCCATTATTTGACAGGAAGTACCACTGAAAAGCGCTTTCTGGCCTTGCTTCAAACACTCTTTTGCCCTTATATATGAATCACCAACAGAGCTTTGAACATACTTACTTCCTCTAAACTTAGCCAACTCTTCTTTGGTTGCAGCAGACCCGTGAACGACATTCCATTCTTCGTCAAACTGTGCACCAAAGACAACACCTCCGTCTTCAATAACTCTTTCTGCAAATAACGTAAACAAGCCTCCTGACGAACTGCCATTCCTTACATTCTCATCTATGTTCTTTGCTGCAAATGCCTGCAATGGGGGCTGCTCGTCTGTATCTTCAGCAAGGAAAGGGCAGACTCGCTCACATAGGCCACAGTCGATACAGGACGCAAAATCTACTTGCGGGTATAGAAAACCTTCTTCATCTGCTTTCATTGTGATGCAATGATGCAGGCAAGCAGAGGCACAAGCGCCACAGCCACAACATCTGGACTTATTCTGTAGTTTTATCATCTTACTACTTCCTTACGATATTTGATACTTTTTCAAGCAAGAAAACTCTTTCTCGACTATTCATACCAGCAAACAAAACAGACACACATACAGACAACAAGGATATGAAAATAACAATCAGCATATTTAGCAACGTGTCGGGCAAGTATATATAGAGAGAAACCGGAATTATACTTGCCAAAAGGGTAACTGTCAAGACTCTCAGTATCACATCTTTTAAATAGATGCGAAAAGAAAGTCCTATATCATTCTTTGTCATCAGCACGGCCATTGTTTGAGCCACCAGTTGCACTACCAAATGAACAATAAAAACAGTCTCGGATGGGGCTCCCATTTTCAGCGCTATGTACGAAATCGGAACTATTAGCAACAGAATTCCTCCAATGATTAATTGATAAGTTCTAATTCGTCCTGTAGCACTTTTTATCATCGAGACAGGATTATGAAGGGATTGAGCCATCATAATCAAAATAAGAAGCCGAATGAAATTGACAGTATGTTCTGGCACCTCTACAAGCCACAAGCCAAGGATGGCTGGAGCCTCCAGAAAAACAGGAAGGCAGAGAATCAGCAAGAGATAAAACGAGAACTTTGACGAAAGGAATAGCAATTCGCGCACCCTCCCCTTCTCATCAGCCGCGTATGACTTGGTGATTTGTGGGTTGACCGCTGTCTGAAAATTTGTAACGAAGCCATTTATAACGCCCTCTACCTGAACCGCAACGCCTCTTGCCGCATTTACAGCAGGACCAAAGAACATATTCAATAGAATATTCAGGCCTTGAGTATAACACACGTAAGACAAATTCCCGACCAAAGACCATACCGCAAAGGATGTCATTTGCTTCACCAGACCCGTTTTCTGGAATTTTATATGTCTTGCCTCTTCAAAATGGCGATGACAGTAAACCTGATAAATCAACCGGTCAAGAATCATCACACCAAGTAGTAAGGCAGCGTATAAAATCAACTTGTCGAATGAAGATATTTGTATCAGGTAAACAATAAGTAGCTTTAAAACCGCATCGAGGATGGAAATAAAGGCAAAAGCTCCCATCTTTTCATGGGCTATAATCATCGAGTTGAATGGCACACTGATGATTGATACCATACATGACACTACACTAAATTGATATACCCAGAAGGCAGCGGTCATTCTCGCCTCAGGAATGACCATCTTATTATACAAGAACCATAGACCTACCGTTTCTGCAAGGAGAAGGATGATAACCGCAAGCACCCAGTGAATAAAGAAAGATACCCCTACAACATTTTTCAGTTCTGTCTTATCTCCCTTACCTAATGCAAAGGTTATATACCGGCTGGTACTGTTGCCCATCGCCTTGTTGATAAAAGTGAACATCACAACAATGCCACCCACCACATTATACAAGCCATAGTCCTCCACGCCTAGTGTGGCAAGGACAATACGGCTCGTGTACAAGGACACTACCAACAAAAGCAGCATCCTCGCATACAGCAGCAAGGTATTCTTCGCTATTCGTTTATTTGAGGATATGTTGTTATCTGGCATTTCTATAATCACGAAACTTTGAACATAGTGACATTATAATCCGTAAAGAGGCCTCCATATTCATTTTAGCCCTAGGATGTGTATTATTTCCAATCTTATTTTGAATATTGAATTTATCTGTTTCATGGAGGAACGTAGGCTTACCTTGGAATTTTCTTATTCTGCCTGTCCCATCTGCATATTCCAAAAGCCAGTCCTTTTCATTGTACGAAACATAGGTTTCCTTGTCATCGTAATATGAAAAAGTGATATTAATCTCATTTTCAGATGGAACTACAACAATGAAGGATGGACGATCGATTTGATTCATATCAACACCCGAAAAATCTTGCTCATAATCATGCAAGATTTCATTCTCAACAGATTTTACGATTATACGAACTTTACACATATTTACGATTTGAAAGTAGTTACAGTGAGAGAAATAATATCTGCATAATAAGCTCCACCATCCTTTAACTCATCATTAAACGCTTTGTTTTTCGCCTCATTATTATCAAATATCAAAACGCCCCAAATACTCCTATCTGGTCGAGGAATTGGAATGGCATATAGATTGTTTGCTATCGTATTCATATTGATAATAGTATTATATAGCGACTCATCTATATAAGAGTCTTTCATATACTTTTTTACTTTGCTTTGAATCTCGGGTGAATTCTTAGCGAGGGTATCAGCCAAAGGCAACCCATCTATACCGGTTGTGTTAACAGGAATGACAACACCTTCTCTATAACATTTATCAGCAATTCCATTATAAACATCTTTCTTGTCCATGACTCTTATATGTGTATATGAGTGATGTGAATTTGAGGGAAAACAATCACGCACATATACAACCAAATAATCCGTTGCTAAATGGATGGGAATATTATGCCATTTACGAACCCATGTATGGCGTTTGAAATTGGTAATAAAGCCGAAAACAAAAGCATGCATCAAATACGGTATGACTATCCGCCACCCTGGTTTAACAGTCAGAATAGTTGCACGTGTATGATAATTATTACCTCCAAGACGAGTCATTATTATATAATGAAGGAATTCTTTAAGCCACATCGTTCGATTCCTATCTTTTGCCTTTATCATATCGTACACATGTAATACAACAATGATACTGCCAAGAAAAAAGACAATGTATAGGGCATTCTTCCGTAACCAAGTTATATATTCCTGCTCGTCTTCTGCATGGGCTGGAAGAAGTTGAAGACATGCTATAATAATGGTCAAAAGAATCACAAATATGTTAAGCCATTTCCCCATATAATCTCTTTAAGCTGATTGACTATAAATTTTTAGCAAATCTACCATAGTTGGCTTAAAATAATGCCTATGATGTACGTATTCTACCTTTTCGACACTTTACCTTACCTCACATATATCTTCTACGTCTTTGAGAGCTCGCACAATGCGGCTGCAAGCTTTACCATCTCCATAAGGATTCACGGCCTTACTCATCTTCTCGTATGCGACAGGGTCATCAAGAAGGGTGCTGACCTCATTGACAATGAGGTCGTGATTGGTACCCACCAGATGTACAGTGCCACTCTTAAGCGCTTCGGGGCGCTCGGTGGTGTCACGCATTACGAGCACAGGCTTACCAAGTCCAGGGGCTTCTTCCTGAATGCCACCTGAGTCAGTGAGTACCACTGTGCTCTTCTCCATCAGATAGACGAACTCCAGGTACTGGAGGGGTTCGATGAAGAAGAAGTTGCTGTATTTGGCGAGGTCTTCGCCGAACACCTCGTGGATGGGCTTGCGCACGTTGGGGTTGAGGTGCATCGGATAGACGAAATCGACCTCGGGGTATTTCTCGCTGAGGTCTTTCATAGCGGTGACCATACTGATGAAACCTTCTCCAAAGTTTTCACGTCTATGTCCTGTTATCAATACTAGCTTACGCCCCTTATCCTTGAACCATGAACCATTAACCTTTAACCGCTCAACGTTGTATCCTGCATCAAGCAGAACTTTCTCTTGTTCTGCTGCCAATGCGGGATCAGAGTTGAGCTTATTGACCACCATGTGGAGGGCGTCAATCACGGTATTACCTGTGACAAAGATTTGTCCGTGGGCCTTTTCTTCCAGCAGGTTCTTCTCACTGAGGGGTGTAGGGGCAAAGTCGTAAGTAGCAATGCGGCCAGTAATCTGGCGGTTCATCTCCTCCGGCCAGGGGCTATAGATGTTGTGGGTGCGAAGTCCTGCTTCCACGTGACCAACAGGTATCTGCTGGTAGAAGGCTGCCAGTGCAGCTGCTGTGGAGGTGGTGGTGTCACCGTGAACCAGCACCACATCGGGCTTGCACTCCTTAAACACATCGCGCATACCTGTGAGCACACGGGCAGTGACATCATACAGGTCCTGCCCCTGCTTCATGATGTTCAGGTCGTAATCTGGCTTCACATCAAAGATGGTGAGCACCTGGTCCAACATCTCGCGGTGCTGACCAGTAACACATACTATCGTCTTAAAATCTTTTGGGTATTTCTGGAACTCCTTCACCAGCGGACACATCTTAATGGCCTCTGGGCGCGTTCCAAACACTAACATTACTTTCTTTACCATTACACTCTGTATATTTCGTTATTATTCTTTTCTTATATAATCATCGGCCATTCATGGTGAGTTTGTCGCGCTCGGCTCTGCCGCTTCGCTATTCGAAGAACCATCGGCCACCTTGTCTTATTTTTACCTTATTTTATTCTCCCTCGCTCATCGGCTCCTTCTACCCCTCTTCTTACCTACTTCTACCCTCGTTCTACCCTAAAGCTTACCACTACGGAAGATGGAAGAAGTAAGAGGGAAGACGTTACTTTCCGTCCGACTCATCGTTTATCTTCTTGCATCTTGTCACCAATATCTTCACCAACTCTTCACAGTCCTCATAAATACTCTGATACTGCCTTTCGTCTATATAATTGTTACGTTTTAATAATTCTATCCAATACAGGCTTTCTCTGGATTCCTTCAAAGCTGGTAAAGCTTTTACTCTTAAAGTCTGCCTTGCTGATGGCGTTACATGCTTCTGCATCATTCGCTCCGATACTCGTGCCCAAACGAAGCAACTGGTTACAGAGGTTGGCGGGCAGAAAGAAGTTGAATCGGTATCCTACCGCCTTTTTCCTTCTTACTTCTTACCTCTTACTTGCTTGCTCCAGCAAGTAGTCATTCAGTTTTATGATGCGGTCGCCAAAGGCGAGGCACTTTTCTTGTATCTTATCTCCTATTTCGCTCATAGCACCTCTTACATCTTACATTTCTTGCCCCTCTGCTCTCGCTTCGTTATTTTCGAGTGAGGGAATATTTATTCCCGCAGGTTATTGCTCGGTTTGGGATAGCCTAAGCAATAGCTCCAGGCCTTTCTCTGTCAGATAGTAGGCTTGATCGCGACGCTTATCTGATTCGGGATACAGTTTGGCCACATATCCTTGTTCGATGGCAGGATAAAGATATGTAGCACGGAAATTGCCACTTCCCTTCAATCCCCAACGCAACATTATCTCTTCACGGGGCTGTGTTCCTTCACCAATACCCAAAACTATCCGTTTCACATTGCCTGCCACATTGCCCGCTTCCAGCCCTTTATCATTGCCCGGGACGCTCTTGCGCCACAGCACCACGCGAAAATCCTCGTCCTGATGGTACTCGGGGTCCTGCAATCCCTTGCCTTTGCACCACTTTACAATGTCTTCGGTTCCCGTGCCCACTTTCTCGATGTAGCCTATCCAGAACATCGGGTCTGCCAGCAGAGGATTGGCAGGGAGTGACTTATCGCCACCTGCTCCATGATGGCGTGCAGCATATCGTCGGTAGGCACCAGAAGAGACGATAGCCGGTATGATGTAAGTTCTTGTTGTGACATATCGTATGTTTTTTCTCGGGTTGAGGGAAGAAATTTAATCCCGCTGGTCAAGCTTCTGACAGCACCTTATACCTTCTCTGCAGGGCCACCAGTACACTGCGTTCGGCCAAGGGGTTCAAGCCACGGAATGTGGTGCGCCGCTTCAGTTCCGCCAGGGGCATTTCCAGCAGCAGCTTGGCGATGCACTCATCGGCAAAGGAGTTGGATACCACATAGACTCCCGTAAAATCAAGTACCACCTTCTCCTGGCCGTTAATCAGCGGCAAGAGTTTCTCACGGAGCTTCTGCCCCATGTCGCGGGTGCCAAAGTCCGTTCCGTATGTAATAAACTTAAATTCTACCATAGCGAATCCAGTTCTCTTGTTTCTACAAATGTCTCGTTATACTCCTCGGCCACATCGGTACGGTGATCGACTATCTGATTGGGGTCTATCTCCTCGCTCGTACCTATTTCCATATAGATGAGCGTGCCTTGCCAAAAGCCGTTCTCTATGACAGAG
>CAJOIE010000007.1 GCA_905234605.1 uncultured Bacteroidaceae bacterium
AAATAACGGTAAGCTTGCTGCGGGTTCAGCGAGAAACGAGTGGAGAA
Source organism: uncultured Bacteroidaceae bacterium (assembly GCA_905234605.1). GTDB lineage: Bacteria > Bacteroidota > Bacteroidia > Bacteroidales > Bacteroidaceae > Physcousia. The sequence goes on from CAJOIE010000007.1 coordinate 48, forward strand.
TTCATTCACCACGGCAATTATATATGCTATTTTGTTATTGATATCAGGCATATGTAATACGATATCAGGCATATGTAATACGTACGCTTTTAATCGGTTTTAAGTATCTATGGGAAAGCGATCCTGCGGTGCATTGTGCTGACCCCACAAATGGAAAATAAGCAGATTGTGAAGAGTATATGTAGGGCTGCTCTCAAAAAAAGCATCAATTAACTATCCGTCATAGTCATAGACACTGTTATTTACACTGGCATAACAGTCCTCTATCATCTGTCGGTTTTGAAGAACGGACTGTAGGCTGTAGTCATCATATTTTCCCAGGCCATTGTCATAGGCAAATTGGTTGTCCCAATAATGCACCGTATAGCCAGCTAATCGGAGCAGATAGGGGAACTATGGATAATCGGCCCAATACTCATGTCAGTTAATGTCATTGACAGAGAAAATATTCTTCAGCGTATAAACTGTATAGTTGTATGGGGATATGACGTCACTAAAAGGAAACAGATGCCCTAAGCGTTTTCCTTCGTCCATTCGCGGCGTCGTTTGCAAAGGATAGCCATATAGTTGAGCATGGTGTTTTATGTAGGCTTCACCTATGACAAACACCACGTATGTGGTATCAGTACACATTCTGTCCACTGCGATTCTTGCCGATGTTGGCGGCAATCCGATGGTCAAACTAATTTGATGTTAACATTCCTTTTTGTCTGTATGAAGATTCCAAAAAGAATAAACTATTTGGGATAAGTGATCGTGGAGTGACCAAGCCGGAGTGCTGTCCCAACGTTCACACTCTCTTATATTGTTGCATGCGAAAAGTTTTGTATATGAAATTACCCCCCCCAGAAGCCCTACTGCGGACAACAATAACAGCATAAACCCTGTCCCGATTTGAAACGAGTGCTTAAACCTTAAAAACAGGAGACAGGCGTGGATACAAGAACTATGTCATCATAATAAAGACTATGAGAACAGCCACTACCCCGTATGCCAGATAGCTCTCTGCAGAAAATGCAAAAGTCCGCAAAAATTCCGAAGCCTCATTGCCTGTCGTTTCTAACACTAAGCGCAACGTTAGGGGGGCAGATGTCTTTCATAAAGTTATACTTAAGAAAATTATTTAACTATTTTTACAATGGTAGGTGGCGTGATGTCTTTTATATCCTCTTTGGCGCATCTTTCCCTCTTTGCCTCAGTCACGTAGCCCGCTACGCTCCTTCGGGAATGAGGGAACCTGCATCCAAATAGAACATAAAATACAGATAACTAATTTCGTTCACCTACTTATTATGGAATGAATAGATATACTGCGGCGGTTATACGATAGTCCTCTCAAAGCAGAGCTTGCTTTCCTGCGATGAGCATGCATGGTGGCTGTATTATGGCCTGCATGGTGAATGCGTGGCACATGCAGGGACTACGGACTGATGATGCATGGTGTGGCCGTTGGTGTGACAGATGGCGCGCAGCTTGCTCACAGCCATTGGGCGTTCTCGCTCACTATCTGTTCAAGTTGCTGCTTGACTGATGTCACCATTGGCTTCTTGGAGAAGCCTACATCTTCGACTTGCAGATACCACGCTGCGCGGTCGGTCATCTCTTTGCAGGCGTGGATGAATGCGTGTTTGTCTTTCTGCGTCAGTCGGGAGAAGAATGTGTTGTAGAAGTCTGCGTAGTTCTCTGCAACGCGGTATGGGTAGAAGCGAACCACTCGCTTGTGTACGGGGTCTATCAGCTTGGTGTGGGCTTCCATGAAAGGTGCCATGGCCTGACTTGCGTCGCCTTGTGCTATCGCGTTCTGAAGCAGATAGCGGGCATAGTGGTTGTCTATCTGGTATGTGTCGAAGTCGTGGCGCGACTTGGCGAAGGCGTAGGCATTGTCGAAGTAGCGTTTGGCCATGGCGTAGTCGCCTTGCTCCATCTTGGCGATGGCATACTGTAGCCAGAAGTGTGGATTGCGCCGGCTGAAGTTCAGCTCCTTGATGCTTTCGAAGTACTGGTTGATGTAGGCTGAGTAGTCTCTTTTGTCGTCACCTAAGGCCTGACGCACCGACGAGTAGGAATATAGCGACTTGATTATGTTCTTGTAGGCAGGCGTGGCGGTATAGGTGTCTATGGCGGTGCACACCTTGCTCAGCAAGCTGACTATTACTCCTTTGTCGGCAATCTGTTTGAGGAGTGCTTCTGCCAATATGGATGAGCGCAGCCGGATGGCGTTCTGGTCGAAGTCAACGAACTCTCGTATGGCCGGGTTGTTGCGGAAGGAGACATTGTTGATTTGCCTTTTGTTGAGTATGTATGCCACCTGCTCCAGTTCCAGGTCGAGGTTGAAGATGGGGCTTAGCAGCATCAGCAGGAGTGCGTCGTAGAAGCCTTTCTGCGTCTTTATCTCATCGATTACGGTCTGGAACTTGCTGATGACTACAGGCGACTCCAGTATCTTGAGCAGGAGATAGCGGAAGTTGGCCGTGCAGGTGTTGCGTACAAGGTCGTACTTGGCGTAGTCTGTGAGGTTTGAGAATGGCCCCCATAGTCCATAGAGGTCGAAGAGTGAGATGAGGGCGGTTATTTCGGTCTCGCTGAGCCTGTCGATGTTTATGAGTTGGAAGTCGCCCAGCTTCTGCGACAGCCAAGCGTATGACACGTCGTTGGTCAGAGAGCGCTCTGTCACGATGATTGTCTGGTCGGTCTGGAAGCGTTCTATCTCCGCCATGAGCTCCCGCTTATGCGAATAGTTGTCGACAACGATTACGACCTTGTTGCTCTCGCGGGCACATATTGCTTCGACTTCGCGCGACAGTGTGACCTCATCCTTGATATACTCATACACCTCGTAGCCTTTATGTGTGAGCAGTGCCATGAGCCCCTTGAGCAGCATCGTCTTGCCGTTGCCGAGATCGGAGGTGATGAGCAGCCTACGGTCGCCGGCCTCGATGCTGGCAGTGATGGTGTCGATTTTGGAGCGGTGCAGGTAATACTTATAGTCGGTTGGCAGGGTGAGCGAGTAGAATATTTTGGTGATGTCCGTTTCTCCGTTGATGAAGAGGCGGAAGATGTCGTGGTCGCGTATGGGCTCTGGTGTGGTGTGAAGGACACAGCGTCTGAAACAGTTGAACGCCGGGACGTAAGTCTCTGCCGGCTTCTTCAAGGGCTGCTTGCGGACCTCGTCCACAAATCCTTTCAGCCCAATGGGATATGCCTGTCCGAATAGCTTAATGTTGCGCAGGCTGAGCTGGCCCACCCCTTCCCTGACGATAAAGAAGCATTTCTCGCGCAGTTCAGGGTCTTCATATACGACTTTCTGTAGATCCAGGTCAAACTGCATGGAGTAGCCGATGAAGAATACGGCGTCCGACGTTTTGAGGTCGCTGCGGAAGAAGTTCACCCACTCATTGTCGATGAATTCTTTGCTAAGATAGCTGACCTGTGTCAGCTTGAACTCATTGAACAGCTTGTCGGGAGTCAGTTCCTCTATGTCGCCGTTGAGGTGTATGCACAGCTTGTCCTTATCCTTGTAGGCGATGAGGTGATGGGCCAGCGTTACTTTCGTGAGGCGGCGGCGATGATGCTCATAGGCCTTCTCGACGACGTTGTCATAGTTGGTAGTGTAGATGCGTCGCCAGGGCAGACTTCCAATAAACTTTTGCTCGGGCAGAATGTCGTATGCCGTGAACTGCTCCTTCAGGAACTCCACAAGCTGGTACTCGCCCTTCTCCTCAAGATATATCTGTGAGGCTTTGTCCAGCATGTAGTCATTTTCGGCAATGCCGCATGCTTCATATAAAGCCTTTGTCAGCTCACCAGCCGTGAGCAGCGGTTGGCCATCGGCCTTGCTTGCATTGCAAGAAAACCCCGACCCGACAAACAGGAGGCAGTTGCCGTAGCCTATTTTTCCAATGGCATCAGTAAGCGTCATGCTCGAGAGGAGTTATGGGAGCAGTCGGGGGTGCTCCCGAGGAGTGTGATTAGGCATTCACACGGGCTCGAAGAATGTGTCTGGGTGATTTGCGTCGAAGACCTCGTTGGCATACATGACAGTGACGAGGTTCTCGGTGTCGGAGAGATTGATGATGTTGTGTGTATATCCCGGCAGCATGTGAACGGCTTCTATCTTGTCGCCGCTCACCTCAAACTCGATCACCTCATCCGTTCCAATCTTGCGCTCTCGGATGAGTCCATGCCCGGCGACAACGATAAAGAACTCCCACTTGGTGTTGTGCCAGTGCTGCCCCTTGGTGACTCCTGGTTTGCTGATGTTGATGCTGACCTGCCCGCAATTGAGCGTGTGCACCAATTCTGTGAAGCTGCCGCGCGCGTCAACATTCATGTTAACGGGGAAGGCTACTTTTTCCTTGGGGAGATATGACAGATATGTGGAATAGAGCTTCTTGGCCAGGCTATTGGCAGGGATTTCAGGGATAAGCAGAGTCTTGGGCTGCTCGGCGAACTGATGCAACAAGCTGACAATCTGGCCGAGTGTGGCCTTGTGCGTCGTTGGCACATAGCAATAGCGGCCATCAGGCTGTGGCATTACCTCAAGGCCTTCAAACTCGCAGCGGTGCTCGTCGCCCCGAATGGCTGCTATCATCTCGTCGACGAGGTCGTCGATATAGAGTAGCTCCAGTTCGACGCTCGGGTCGTTGACAGTGTATGGCAGGTCGTTTGCCACGGCATTGCAAAACGTGGCGACGGCACTGTTGTAGTTCGGGCGGCACCATTTCCCAAAGAGGTTGGGGAACCTATACACCAGCACTTTCGCTCCCGTCGCAGCCTGATACTGTAGGAACAGGTCTTCGCCTGCCTTCTTGCTGCGTCCATACTCGCTATTGCCAAAGCGCCCTGTGAGGCTTGCCTGTTGGCTGCTGGACAGCATCACGGGACATGTGTTGTCATGCTGTCGGAGTGTGTCAAGCAGCGTGCTGGCAAAGCCGAAGTTGCCTTGCATGAACTCCTCGTTGCTCTGCGGGCGGTTCACGCCGGCGAGGTTGAACACGAAGTCGCAGTCGGCACACCACTTGTCCAGTTGGTCCGGCGAAGAGTCGAGGTCATATTCAAAGACCTCTTCCACCTCCACCGCATAGTTGCGCGCCTTGCCGTCGCGTATATTCTTCAGCTGTGCGCATAGGTTGCGGCCGACGAAGCCCTTGGCACCGGTTACAAGTATCTTCATCACTTCACGATATTGGGTATGCCGTTAAGCTCGTTCTGTATATACTCCAGACTGGCAATCTTGGCTTTCGTCTCCTCGAGCGTCAGCCTCCGTGTGTTGTCGCTGTTGAACTCTTCAATCTCGGCTCGCTTGGCGTCGCCGTCCTTGAAGTATTTATCATAGTTGAGGTCACGGTTGTCGGCCGGCACGCGGTAGAAGTTGCCCATGTCCTCGGCCTTGGCACATTCTTCCTTGGTGAGCAGCGTCTCATACATCTTCTCTCCATGGCGGATGCCAATCACCTTGATGTCTTCTTTCTTGCCGCCAAAGAGCTCGCATACGGCTTCTGCCTGTGTCTGGACTGTGCAGGCGGGTGCCTTCTGCACGAGGATGTCGCCGTTGTGACCCTTCTCAAATGCAAACAGGACGAGGTCCACAGCTTCTTCAAGCGACATGATGAAGCGAGTCATCTTAGGCTCAGTGAGTGTGATGGGGTTGCCTTTGCGTATCTGGTCGATCCACAGCGGTATGACACTGCCGCGGCTGCACATGACATTGCCGTAGCGTGTGCAGCATATCTTGGTGTCTCCGCTGTAACGGCTCTTGGCCACGGCAACCTTCTCCTCTACAGCCTTGGTGATGCCCATGGCATTGATGGGATATGCCGCCTTGTCTGTTGACAGGCATATCACGCACTTTACGCCTGCTTCGATAGCCGCATCAAGCACGTTGTCAGTGCCGATGATATTGGTCTTGACGGCTTCCATGGGGAAGAACTCGCAGCTGGGCACTTGCTTGAGAGCTGCTGCATGGAAGACATAGTCAACGCCTTGCATGGCATACTTTAGCGTGGAGCGGTTGCGCACATCGCCGATGTAGAACTTAATCTTATTGGCGACCTCGGGCATGCGGGCCTGAAAGTCGTGCCGCATATCGTCCTGTTTCTTCTCGTCGCGGCTGAAGATGCGTATCTCGCCGATGTCCGTCTTCAAGAACCTGTTCAACACGGCGTTGCCGAAGCTGCCAGTGCCGCCCGTAATCAGCAGCACCTTATTATTAAATACACTCATGTCAAATTATCGCGTTTTCGGTTAAATCGTTATAGCTTATCGCTCTGCCCTCATCGGGTTGTTGAGAAAGTCCTCATAACTCAGCCTGATGCCGTCTTCCAGTTCCGTAGAGTAATGCCACCCGAGTTTGGCCGCCTTGGTGACATCCAGCAGCTTCCTCGGCGTCCCGTTGGGCTTTGTCGTGTCCCATTTGATAGCCCCACGATAGCCTGTCACTTTCGCCACAAGTTCGGTGAGAGCTTTTATGGATATTTCCTTGCCCGTGCCGGCATTGACGGTCTCGTTGCCGCTGTATCTGTTCATCAAGAATACACATAGGTTGGCGAGGTCGTCAACATACAGGAACTCGCGCAGCGGTGTACCGTCGCCCCAGCAGGTGACTTCACTCAGACCAGCGACCTTGGCCTCATGGAAACGGCGTATGAGAGCAGGCAGCACGTGACTGTGCTCCGGATGGTAGTTGTCGTTTGGGCCATAAAGGTTGGTGGGCATGACAGATATGTAGTCCGTGCCATATTGCCGGTTGAGGAACTCGCAGTATTTCAGTCCGCTGATTTTTGCCAGGGCGTATGCCTCGTTGGTTTTCTCCAACTCGCCCGTCAGCAGGCAACTCTCGGTCATGGGTTGAGGTGCCAACCGCGGATAGATGCACGATGAGCCGAGGAACTCCAGCTTCTTGCAGCCATTGCGCCATGCGGCGTGAATGACATTCATCTCGAGCATCATGTTCTCATACATGAAGTCGGCCAATGCTTCTTGGTTGGCAACTATGCCGCCAACCTTGGCTGCTGCAAGAAAGACATATTCGGGCTTCTCTGCGGCAAAGAACGCCTCCACTGCATCCTGGTGCGTCAAGTCCAGTTCTGCATGAGTGCGCGTGACCAGATTGGTGTAGCCTTGCCGCTTGAGTTCGCGGACTATGGCAGAACCGACCATTCCACGATGACCTGCAACGTAGATTTTGCTATTTCTGTTCATCTTACAACTGGCTCTCAGGCCTTTCCCTGTTGAATTGCAGGCGGTGCTTAGGCGTTCCTGTGTTTGCGCAGATGTCACTTGCGCACGTTCTCCATATCATGTCGAACCATTATTCTCACCAGCTCCTCGAAACTGGTCTGCTGAGGGTTCCAGCCCAGTTCTGTCTTGGCTTTAGTCGGGTCGCCCAGCAACTGTTCCACCTCGGCAGGGCGGAAATACTTGGGGTCGACCTCCACCAGCACTTTGCCTGTCATGGTGTCGATGCCATGTTCGTTGACACCTTCACCTTCCCAGTGAAGCTCTATTCCCGTTTCCTTAAATGCAAGGGTGCAGAAGTCGCGCACGCTATGATATTGCCCTGTTGCCACGACATAGTCGTCGGGGTGTTCTTGCTGCAACATGAGCCACATGCACTCCACGTAGTCCTTTGCATAGCCCCAGTCACGAAGCGCATTCAGATTGCCAAGATAGAGCTTATCCTGCATGCCTTGTGCAATGCGTGCTGCTGCGAGTGTTATCTTTCGTGTCACGAAAGTCTCGCCACGGCGTTCCGACTCATGGTTGAAGAGTATGCCGTTGCAGCAAAACATGCCATAGCTTTCGCGGTAGTTCTTCATTATCCAGTAGCCGTAGAGTTTGGCTACGCCGTATGGGCTGCGTGGATAGAAAGGTGTCGTTTCTTTCTGCGGTACTTCTTGCACCAGCCCGAACAGCTCGGATGTGGATGCCTGATATATGCGGCACGTAGGTGCCAACCCAGCTATGCGCACAGCCTCCAGCAAGCGTAGCACTCCGATGGCATCGGTGTCGGCTGTAAACTCCGGCACGTCAAAAGAGACCTTCACATGGCTCTGTGCAGCCAGATTGTAGATTTCGTCGGGGCGTATCTCTGTAATGATGCGGATGAGAGAACTGCTGTCAGTCATATCTCCCCAATGAAGATTGACTAAACGCTTCTTCTTCATGTCGCGCACCCATTCATCTAAATATAGATGTTCAATGCGGCCCGTGTTGAAGGAACTGCTGCGACGCAAGATGCCATGAACCTCATAGCCTTTCTCTATAAGGAACTCCGCGAGGAAGGAACCGTCCTGACCAGTAATGCCGGTAATGAGTGCTGTTTTCATGTCGCCTTTTAGTGGGTGCGAGCGAATAAGGTGTTGTGCTTAAGCCTCCTTACGCCATACCATCTTGTTGACAATGCCGGTGTATGATTGAATGAGCTTCACGACTTTGGTTGATACGTTCTCCTCCACATAATCGGGAACGGGGATGCCGTAATCGCCGTTTATGTTCATTCCTACAGCTGTGTCTACAGCCTGCAACAGACTCTTCTCATCAATTCCGGCTATGAAGAAGCAAGCCTTATCCAATGCTTCGGGGCGCTCGGTGCTGGTACGTATGCATACAGCAGGGAACGGATGTCCGACAGAGGTAAAGAAGCTACTCTCTTCGGGCAGCGTGCCACTGTCCGACACCACGGCATAGGCATTCATCTGCAAGCAGTTGTAGTCGTGGAAGCCAAGAGGCTCGTGCTGTATCACACGCGGGTCAAGCTGAAAGCCGCTTGCCTCTAACCGCTTGCGGCTACGCGGGTGGCATGAGTAGAGGATTGGCATGTCGTATTTCTCTGCCATTCGGTTGATGGCATTGAAGAGGCTTGTGAAGTTTTTCTCTGTGTCGATGTTTTCCTCACGGTGTGCGCTGAGCAGGATATACTGCCCTTTCTTCAGCCCCAGGCGCTTGTGTATGTCGCTCGCCTCAATCTCTGCGAGGTTCTGATGTAGCACCTCAGCCATCGGCGACCCGGTGACGTATGTACGCTCCTTTGGCAGACCGCAGTCTGCAAGGTAGCGCCGGGCGTGCTCGCTGTAGGCCATGTTGACATCGCTGATGATGTCAACAATCCGACGGTTTGTCTCTTCCGGCAGGCATTCGTCCTTGCAGCGATTGCCTGCTTCCATGTGGAAAATGGGTATGTGGAGGCGTTTTGCCCCGATGACAGACAGACAAGAGTTGGTGTCGCCCAGTACAAGCACGGCATCAGGTTTCACCTCGACCATCAGCTGGTAGCTTTTGGCAATGATGTTGCCCATCGTTTCGCCCAGGTCGGAACCCACGGCATCCATGTAGACGTCGGGGTCGGCGAGCTTAAGGTCGCGGAAGAAGACGCCGTTGAGGTTGTAGTCGTAATTCTGCCCCGTGTGTGCCAACAGCGTGTCGAAGTATTTCCGGCACTTGTTGATTACAGCGGCAAGACGGATGATTTCAGGACGTGTGCCAACAATGATTAGCAGCTTCAGCTTGCCATTGTCTTTGAAGTGTGTCATCTCTCTATTGCTAAGTTTTCTGTTCCCATTATGTTGTAGGCACCATCTTTTGCCTCGATGATGATTGTCGGCTCCAAAGGCATGACGGTGTGCCATGTGTTGCGTGGTATATTCATTCCAAACACACCTGTTCCTGGTTCCAAATGAAAGCGGGCCGTTTCGTTGCCGTTGTCATCGTAGAATATTTCATCCATGCTGCCTTTCAGCACCAGGATTGTTTCTGAGCTCTGCAAATGGCGATGAATGGGTAATGGTGTGCCTGGCAGCAATGCGTTGAGCATCCGCTGCGACGTGTCCGTCTCGCTCTCGCGCAGGTCATAGTGCTGACGCAGGCGCGGAGTGAGAGCGGCCTGGGCAAACAATTGCTCAAACAGAGCACTGTCAAGCAATGGGGAGGTATGTTCTGCCATGGGAGTTGTCTATTTAAGGTGTCTGAAAGGCTCAAAATCACAGCACCACGGCACGCCTACGGCAACACCAGTTAGCGAACTGGCGGCAAAGAAGTGTGGTGCTTCTTGAAAATGGGTCTCATCCTCTTACTGTTTCAAATCCCTTATGGGGTGTGAAGTCCAACCTGTGCCTTTGCCTTGAGGTCGGGAAGCCTAAAAGTTTGAGAGAAAATGATAGGCGTGAGCTCGTTTGGGATTATCGCTCATCCTGAAGTCTATCCTTTCTGGTGCAAAGATAGCTACATTGGTCATTCATTGCAACATTATGATTATATATTTGGCCGTTAGGGGGGGGTAAAAGTTGCCCCAAGGCATCATGCAACATCATTTTGCTGCCTTGCCATATTCCGATTGCCGCATTCGCTCTATGGGGCTCGCGCAGCACAAGAGTGTTGAATGCGAAATTGGACTTAATCTGCCAAATAATGCCGTGTAAGTTTGTGCAATTCAACAGGATGCATTAACCTTGCACCTGCCAAGGCAATAATGCAAACCATTTGTAAATCTTTTCATCTATGTCACAGAACAAAAGCCTTAAAGGCACCAAGACTGAGCAAAACCTCATGGAGGCTTTTGCGGGTGAGTCAATGGCTCGCAACAAGTACACATACTTTGCTTCGAAGGCAAAGAAAGACGGTTATGTGCAGATAGCGGCACTCTTTGAGGAGACTGCTGCCAATGAGCGTGAGCATGCCAAGATATGGTACAAGCTACTCAATGGCGGCAGTGTCAGCGACACCGTTGCCAATCTTGCTGATGCGGCAGCCGGCGAGAACCACGAATGGACCGACATGTATGCCCGTATGGCGCGTGAGGCCCGCGAAGAAGGCTTTGATGAGATTGCAGCCAAATTCGAGATGGTGGCGGCTATAGAGAAGCATCACGAAGAGCGCTATCGCAAGCTTCTTTCCAACATTGAGCAGCGTCGTGTCTTCTCCAAGGACGGGGATGCTATCTGGCAGTGTGCCAACTGCGGACACATCGTCGTTGGCAAGGATGCGCCTGAGGTGTGTCCTGTATGTGCTCATCCGCAGAGCTACTTTCAGATCCTTGCGGAGAACTATTAGGAAGTGGCGTTTGCTTCATGTAGGCTATAGCACGACGGCTCCGCACACACGTTTGTGTGCATAAGCATAATGCCGTGTCCAGGGTTGCTCTCATGGACACGGCATTATCATAAGACTTGCTGCAGTAGTTTAAGCTAATGGCTGCATGTCATTCTTCCTCAGGCTTCATGTTGGTGTATACGGTCTGCACATCATCGAACTCCTCTAAGCGCTCCACCATCTTGTTGATGCTTTCGCGCTGTTCGGAGGTGACGTCCTTCAGGTCGTTGGGGATGTAGGTGAATTCGCCGCCCACATCCTCGAAGCCTTGCTCCTCCAGGTGTTTCTGTATGGCACCATAGCTCTTGGGGTCACCATATATGGTCAGCGTGCCTTCTTCCTCGTCTTCGTCATATTCATCCTCCACGCCATAGTCGATGAGATCGAGTATCAGCTCGTCCATATCCACGCCGTCTTTCTTCTTGAATGTGAACACACACTTGTGGTCGAAGAGGAATGCCAGCGAGCCCATGGTGCCAAGGTTGCCTCCAAACTTGTTGAACACAGAGCGGACATCGGCCACGGTGCGTGTCGGGTTGTCCGTGAGCGTGTCCACGAACACGGCTATGCCATGTGGCCCATAACCCTCGTAGGTCATTCCCTTGTAGTCGCTCTGGTCCTTGCCCATGGCGTTTTTGATGGCGCGGTCGATGTTGTCCTTGGGCATGTTCTCGCGCTTGCATGTGGCTATGATGCCGCGCAGCGTGGGGTTCATGTCGGGGTCCGGCCCGCCGGCTTTTACGGCGATGGCAATCTGCTTGCCCAGCTTAGTGAATGTCTTGGCCATGTGGCCCCAGCGCTTCAGCTTGGCAGCCTTACGGTATTCAAATGCTCTTCCCATAACTATATATTATAAGTATTACGTGTTTACGTTTCAGCGCAGTTCTGCCCCCAGCTGCTTTGTCAGGTTCTGTATCAGCTTCTGCATAATCGCGTCGATGGTCTTGTCGCTCATGGTGCGTGTGGGGTCTTGCAGACGGAAGTTCACGGCATACGATTTCTTGCCGGCAGGCAGATTCTTTCCCTCGTATACGTCGAAGAGCGACACGCTCTGTAGCAACTTGCGCTCTGTCTGGTAGGCAATGGCTTCTATCTGGGCGAACTCCACGGTCTTGTCGACGAGCAGGGCCAGGTCGCGGCTGACGGCAGGGAATTTAGGCAGCTCGTGGAACTTCACATCCTGCTTGGCAACCAGCTTCATGGCTACATTCCAGCAGATGTCGGCATAGAACACCTGTGCAGGGATGTCAAACTGCATCTGGATGTGGTGGGCTACGGTGCCCAGTTCGGCCAAGGTCTTTCCTGCACGTGTCTCCACGTGTATGCTCTTGGCAAACACATCGGAGTCGCCATCCTTGAACACGAGGGCACCGAAGGGTATACCCAGACGTGCCAGGATGTTCACCACATGACCTTTCAGGACATAGAAGCTCTGGTCGGCATCGGCGTCGGCCCATGTGTCGGCCACGCGCTTGCCTGTTGCCCAGAGTGCGAGGTGCATCTCCTCGGAATATGCGTCGAGGATATGTTTTATCACTTCAGGGTCGCGGCTGGAGCTTACGCCAGGAATAATGTCTGGGCTTTTCCGCTCGGCGTGGTAGTGGTAGCAGTTGCCGAACTCAAACAGCTGCAAGTTGGGCCGGCGGTGGTTCACGTTGCGGCTGATGGTCTCAAGCCCGCCGAAGAGGAGTGTCTGCCGCAACACGTTGAGGTCTTGGCTCAAGGGGTTGAGCAGGCGCACCGACTGCTCTGCGGGGTAAGCCTGTAGCTGCTCGTAGTATGCGCCTCGCTGTAAGGAGTTGTTGAGGATTTCGTTGAAACCAGCACCCACAAGCTGCTCAGACACAATGTCCTGCAAGCGGAAGCTGCGGTCTACTGCGCCTTTGACGGTAAGCGTGGAGTTGAGCGACGATGGTATCTCTATGTTGTTGTAGCCGTAGATGCGGAGGATGTCCTCCACCACGTCGCATGGCCGCTGCACGTCGACCCTGTAGGCGGGCACGGTAAGCTCTATGCCATCGTGTGTCTCGGCTTCGATGTGCATCTCAAGAGACGTCACGATGCTCTTTATCGTGGCTGGCTCTATATGTTGGCCCACGAGTTTGTCCACATAGTCGTAGGCGAGGCTGACGCTGAAGTCCTTGATGGGCTGCGGGTAGATGTCGGTAATCTCCATGCTCACCTTGCCACCGGCAAGTTGCTGACATAGCATTGCAGCCAGCTTCAGGGCATAGATCTGTCCGGCGGGGTCTATGCCGCGCTCAAAGCGGAAGGAGGCATCGGTCTGCAAACCATGACGGCGCGCGCTGCGGCGTATGCTTGTCGGGTTGAAGTAGGCACTCTCAAGCAGCACGTTGCGGGTGCTCTCGTATGTGCCGCTGCCGCGGCCGCCATATACACCGGCGATGCACATGGGTTCCTTGGCATTGCATATCATCAGGTCCTGTGCCGACAGCTTGCGGTCGACGCCGTCGAGTGTCTGGAACGGCGTTCCCTCAGGCAGCGTCTGTACCACTATCTCTTGACCTTCTATCATGTCGGCATCGAAGCAGTGAAGGGGTTGCCCGAAGGCCATCATCACGTAGTTGGTGATGTCCACAATATTATTGATGGAACGCAGGCCGATGGTTGCGAGGTGCTCTTTAAGCCATTTGGGGCTTTCGCCTACGTGACAGTCGGTTATGGTGACGGCGGCATAGCGCGGACATGCAGCGGCATCCACCACGCGGACGGGTATCTGCAAGTCGTGATTGTCCACATGGAAAGCGTCAACACTCGGGCGGTGCAGTGCCGTCTTGTGGCCATTCTGCACGAGCCAGGCATAGAGGTCGCGAGCAACGCCGTAGTGGGAACATGCATCGGCACGGTTGGCTGTTATATCCACCTCAATGACATAGTCACTTTCGAGGCCGTAGACCTCGGCGGCAGGCTTGCCTACGGGTGTGTCGGCCGGCAGCACGATGATGCCGTCGTGGCTCTCTCCCACCCCAATCTCGTCCTCGGCGCATATCATGCCGTTGCTCTCAATGCCACGGAGCTTGGAGCGTTTGATGACGAACTCGTTGTCGCCATCGTAGAGCTTCGTGCCCAGGGTGGCCACGATTACTTTCTGCCCTGCGGCAACGTTGGGCGCACCGCATACGATTTGCTCCGGCTGCTCTTGTCCGAGGTCCACCGTGCACACGTGCATGTGGTCGCTATTAGGGTGAGGCTCACATGTCAGCACCTGTCCGACCACGAGGCCGGCCAGCCCGCCGCGAATGGTTTGCACCTCTTCCACGCTGCCCACCTCGAGACCTATCGACGTGAGTGCATCGGCCACTTGCTGTGGCGTGAGGGTGGTGTCGACATACTCGCGGAGCCACTTATATGAGATATTCATTCTGTATGGTTTATGTGTTGTAGCTTAATTTTTGCCGCAAAGTTACAAAAATGCCTATAGCCTCGCGAGTCGGAGAGGCTTTTTTGCAGGGTGTGGGATGTCAATATGGCACGTCCTTCAGTGACGGCGGCGGCCCGAAGGGAGTAGCGTTGTCGCTGGCTTCGGGCAGGGGCGGCATGGCATCGGTGCCGGCATCGGTGGTGTCGGCGTTGATGCTGGAGCCGTAGGTGAGTGTCTCCCCGGGAGCCGGTGTGTAGGCCTCCTCGCTGAGGTCGGAGAAGCGTGCATACTCCTTGCGGAAGCGCAGGCGCACGGTGTCGACGGCACCATTGCGGTGTTTGGCTATGATGAACTCGCCGATGCCGCGCAGGTCGTGCCCTTTCTCGTCCTGGAATATCTTGTAGTACTCCGGCCGGTGTATGAAGCACACCATGTCGGCGTCCTGCTCAATGGCACCCGACTCGCGCAAGTCGCTCAGCTGGGGGCGCTTGGCATCGTCGCCCTGTGTGGTGGCATCGCGCTTTTCCACGCTGCGGTTGAGCTGTGAGAGCGCGATGATGGGGATGTTGAGTTCCTTTGCCAGCGACTTGAGTGAGCGGCTGATGTTGGACACCTCTTCCTGTCGGGAGCCGAACTTCATGCCGGAGGCGTTCATGAGCTGGAGGTAGTCGATCATGATTATCCTGATGCCATGCTCACGCACGAGTCTGCGGGCTTTGGTGCGTAGCTCAAAGACGGAGAGCGACGCGGTGTCGTCGATATAGAATGGGGCGTCATAGAGCTGGCGTATGCGGCTGTCGAGCTGTCCCCATTCGTAGCTCTCGAGCTGTCCGCTGCGCATCTTCTCGCCGGTAATCTCGCAGGTGTTGACGATGAGGCGGTTCACAAGCTGCACGTTGCTCATCTCCAGCGAGAACATGGCACACGGCACGCGCATGTCGACGGCTATCTTCTTGGCCATGGACAGCACGAAGGCTGTCTTGCCCATGGCCGGACGCGCGGCAATGATGATGAGGTCGGAGTTCTGCCATCCGCTGGTGATTTTGTCTATCTTGGCAAAGCCCGAGGAGAGGCCGGAGAGACCGTCGCGTCGGGCCGCAGCCTTCTGCAGGAGGTCCATAGCCTCGCGTATCACGGGGTTGATTTGCGTGTAGTCCTTCTTCAGGTTCTGCTGCGAGATGGCAAAAAGCTCACCCTCGGCCTCCTGCATGAGGTCCTCGACGTCGGCTGTAGGGTCGAAGGCATACTCCTGTATCTTGCTCGTGAAGGTGATGAGCTCGCGTGCCAGAGCCTTCTGCGCGATGATGCGTGCGTGGTACTCGATATGAGCAGACGATGTCACGCCGGCCGTCAGCTGCATGAGATAGACGGGGCCGCCAGCCTCCTCGAGACTATTGGTCGATGCGAGATACTCGCGCACGGTGAGGATGTCGAGCGGTCGGTTCTGCGAGCTTAGCGAGCGCACGGCATCGTAGATGACACGGTGGCGGTTGTCGTAGAAGCTCTCGGGGCGCAGCAACTCGCTCACCTGTGAATAGGCGTCTTGCTCAATGAGTATGGCGCCTATCACGGCTTTCTCCATCTCAAGGTTCTGCGGTTGCTGATGGCCGAAGGCATCCTCGGTGGGGGCTGATGGCGCACGGCGTGATGTGTTGCGGTTGGGGCTGGGCATATTCTGGGTGTGGTGTGCTTGGTGATGTGCTTGTCGCGTGGGCGCAGTGACCATGCATGGTGATGCCGCTCACAGTGCATGGTGATGCCTGATGAGGGTGCAGGGTCGTGGCAGGGAGGGTGCATGAGGTGCCGGCGCGGGCTATGCTCCCCCACTCTGCCGGCGCAGGAAGTCCTCGGCACGGCGGAGGTCGTCGGGAGTGTCGATGCCGATGGTCTCGGTCTGTGTGACTCCCACGCGGATGGTGTAGCCAGCCTGCAGCCAGCGCAGCTGCTCGAGGCTCTCGGCCATCTCGAGCGGCGACTGGGGCAGCGAGGTGATGTGGCGCAGCACCTCGGGGCGGTAGGCATAGAGGCCTATATGCTTGTAGAATGTCTGCGTGGAGAGCCACTGCCCGGGCTCCAGACCGCGCACGAAGGGTATGACGCTGCGGCTGAAGTAGAGGGCGCGACGATGGTCGTCGATGACGACTTTGGGGCTGTTGGGGTTCTGCAGGGCTGCAAGGCCGTCGGCCGTGGCAAAGGGCTTGACGAGCGTGGCTATGTGGGTCTGCTCGTCGTCGAAGCATTGCAGCAGGGCTTCAATCTGTGAGGCCTGGATGAACGGCTCGTCGCCTTGTATGTTGACAACTATGTCGTGCTCTTCGCCCAGTAGCTCGTAGGCTTCGTAGACACGGTCGGTTCCGCTCTTGTGATGCACGCTGGTCATCACGGCGCGCCCGCCGAAAGCTTCTACGGCCTGACGTATGCGCTCGTCGTCGGTGGCTACGGCCACGGAGTCGACCACGCCCTCTACCTGATGGTAGACCCGCTCAATAACTGTTTGTCCGCCCAGCATGGCAAGAGGTTTTGCAGGGAAGCGGGTGGAAGCATAGCGGGCAGGGATAATGCCGATGGATGTCATGTGGATGTGATGTTGGTTTGTTGCAAAGATAGGTATAAGCTGCAAAGAAAAGCTGTGGCAGGCGCAAGAAGTGGCGGGAAAACGTCTATCTTAGCCACCATCTATGAGCACACATGTTGTTTATATCGCCCTGGGCTCCAATATGCCTGACAGCGAAGCTCGCGGCCTGTTGCGGCAGGCCATGCGGCTCATGCAGGCATGTCTGGGCGGCACAGGGCGTTGCTCCGCTGCCGTGGCCACGAGGGCCATCGGCATGGACGTGGCATGCACGTTCATCAACCAGGTGGCAGTGTTCACCACGCAACTTGGTGCTACTGATGTCGCAGCCTGTCTCAAGCAGATTGAACGCCGTCTGGGCCGCAGACCGTCGGACAAAACCGACAATGTGGTCAGGATAGACCTCGACCTGCTTAAGGTGGACGACACCATCATGCGCCCCTTGCAGATGGAGTGGCCGCATGTGGCAGCGGCAATGGCTGAGCTTGACGGTGGCATGCAGCAGTAGTGTGGCAGGGTCTCAGTCCTGAGGTGCGGCATCGCCGAAGAGGTCGTCGAGCCCCACGCTCTCGTCAGTGCCTTCCTCGTCCTCCTCGCTGACAGAGGCACACGGGTCGAAGCCCGCCGGTATGGCAAACTGTTCGTCGGGGCTGTAGCCCAGCGAGGCATCGGCATAGACTTTCTTCAGGAAGAGCGCACAGATGGGGAGTGATGCCGATGCACCCTGGCCATAGTTCATGCTGTCGAAGTGGGCATCGCGCTCGTCGCCGCCGACCCATGCCCCGAAGGAAATGGATGGCGTGTAGCCTACGAACCAGCCGTCGGAATTGTCGTTGGTGGTGCCCGTCTTGCCGCCCATGGGGGCGTTGATGCCATAGCGGAAACGCATGCGTGAGCCCGTGCCGCCGTCAACGACACCGCGCATGAGGGTGATCATCTTCAGCGCACTCTCTTCGCTGATGACCTCGTTCACCTGCGGGCTGAACTCGCCGACGACATTGCCTTCGTTGTCCTCGATGCGGCTCACGAAGAGCGGTGCGCAGCGGATGCCGTGATTGGGGAAGGATGTATAGGCCGAAACCATCTCAAGCACAGAGATGTCGCACGGCCCGAGGCATAGCGACAGCGAGGGGTGTATGTCCTGATTCTTTATGCCATACTCATGGAGCAGCCGCACGAAGGCCGACGGGTTGAGGTTGCTCATCAGGTAGGCCGATATCCAGTTGTTGCTCTGGGCCAGGCCCCACTTGAGCGTGACCATCTCGCCATAGCGTGCTCGCGAGCCGTTGCGTGGAGTCCATGTCTGGTCGCCCACCTGGTAGGTCTGCTGCACATTGGGAGCAACATCGCAGGGGCTCCAGCCGTTCTCCATGGCAAGCGAGTACAGGTAAGGCTTGATGGTCGACCCCACCTGACGGCGTCCCACTCCGGCCATGTCGTACTGGAAGTGGCGGTAGTCGAGACCACCGACATAGGCCTTGACGGCTCCTGTGTGGACATCCATGCAGGCAAAGCCGGAACGAAGGAACCCCTTGTAATAGCGTATGCTGTCGGCTGGCGTCATCAGTGTGTCTATCTCGCCGTCGGGAGAGTAGACGCTCATCTCGACAGGCGTGTTGAAGGCTCTGTCAATCTCGGCCTCACTGAAGCCGGCGCGCTTCATGGTGACGTAGCGCTCGCTCTGCCGCTTGGCACGGGCCAGGTTCTGCCGCACCTTGTCCATGGAGATGCCCGACGCATAGGGAGCACCAGGCTTACCCTTGCGCTCCTTGGCAAAGGCTGGCTGGAGGTAGAGTGTGACATGCTCATGCATCGCCTCCTCGGCATAGCGTTGCATGCGGCTGTTGATGGTGGTGTATATCTTGAGGCCGTCAGTATATATATTATATGGTGTGCCGTCTTTCTTCTTGTTCTTGTTGCACCACCCATAGAGAGGATCAGTGGCCCAGGCCAGGCTGTCCTCGTAGAATTTCTGGCGCTGCCACGAGGCATACTGCGAAGCCTCGGGCTTGCGCGCCATGAGCACTCCGCGCAGGTATTCGCGCAGATATGTGGCTTCGCCTTCCTTGTGGTCGACGCGATGGAAGTTGAGACCCAGCGGAAGGGTGGCAAGAGAGTCGCGCTCATGCTGTGTGAGCTTGCCGGCCTTGAGCATCTGTGTGAGCACGGTGTTGCGGCGGTCAAGGGCACGCTCGGGGAAGCGTAAGGGATTGAAGTAGGACGGGTTCTTGCACAGACCCACCAAGAGAGCACTCTCCTCAGTAGTAAGCTCCTTGGGGTCTTTGTTGAAGTATGTGCGGGCAGCAGTGCGCAGCCCCACGGCATTGTGCAGGAAGTCGAAGTGGTTGAGGTACATGGAGATAATCTCCTCCTTGGTGTAGTATCGCTCAAGCTCTACTGCAATGACCCACTCGATTGGCTTCTGCATCAGGCGCTCCTCCGTCGTCTCGGCCTTGGCAGAATAGAGCTGTTTGGCCAACTGCTGCGTTATGGTGCTGCCGCCACCGGCATTCTTCTGCCGCAGGAGGCCACGCTTGACAATGGCGCGCAACAGGGCGCGCACGTCGATGCCTGAATGGTCGTAGAAGCGCACGTCCTCGGTGGCGACAAGGGCATCGACAGTGGACGGGGCTATATCGCGGTATGGCACGAACAAGCGGTTGGAGCGCTGATAGCTCCACGTGCCAAGCAACTGGCCGTCGGCCGAGATGACCTGCGATGCGAACTTGTTGACGGGGTTCTCGAGTTGACGCAACTCGGGCATGTAGCCGATATAGCCTCTGGCTACTGCAAAAAAAGCCACGAATGCCGCTATGAGGCCTATGGCCAGGAGGCACCACATGGTGATGATTATCTTCTTGAGCATAGTGGTGAACAGCTGCTTGCAGCAACTATTGGGTGCACTAAAATAGGGCACAAATATACTTCTTTTGGAGATACCCCTCACCCATGTTGCATGAAAAGTTACCAAATGCAGTGGCAGGCGTTAACTCAGGCAACCACACATGCCGCGCCGTGAAAGCATTGCACTACATTTGTGGCACAGGAAACTATACCCCAGCCCATGGACGCTAATCACAGTCTGGTCACTATCGCCGACCTCACACGTCAACAGATTGAGTATCTGTTAGACATGGCATCACAGTTTGAGCAACGCCCCAACAGGCTACTCCTGCAGGGACGTGTGGTTGCGACGCTCTTCTTTGAGCCGAGCACGCGCACCCGTCTCAGTTTTGAGACAGCTGCGTCGCGCCTTGGCGCCAGGGTGATAGGCTTTGCCGACCCCAAGGTGACCAGCGGCACCAAGGGCGAGACGCTCAAAGACACTATAATGATGGTGGCCAACTATGCCGACATCATCGTCATGCGCCACCATTTGGAGGGTGCAGCCCGCTATGCCAGTGAGGTGGCACCGGTGCCCATCATCAATGCCGGCGACGGAGCAAACCAGCATCCGTCGCAGACGATGCTTGACCTCTACACCATCAGGCAGACGCAAGGACGGCTCGACAACCTCGACATCTTCCTCGTCGGCGACCTGAAGTATGGACGCACCGTGCACTCACTGCTTCAGGCCATGCGTCATTTCAGCCCTACATTCCACTTCATCGCTCCTGTGGAGCTGGCAATGCCTGACAGCTACAAACGCTACTGCCAGCGTGAAGGCATCAAGTATGTGGAGCATGAGGATTTCGATGCCGACGTCATTGCCGGTGCCGACATCCTCTACATGACGCGTGTGCAGCGTGAGCGGTTCAGTGACCTGATGGAATACCAGCGCGTCAAGGACCGCTACCTGCTCAAGGCTGATATGCTTTGCAAGGCTCGTGACAACATGCGCATACTGCATCCGCTGCCACGTGTCAATGAGATAGACTTTGCCATCGACGACGACCCTCATGCCTACTACTTCCAGCAGGCTCGCAACGGCCTCTTTGTCCGCCAGGCACTTATATGCAATGCGCTTGGCGTCACACTCGACGATGTGTGCAACGATGCCTCCATATTAAACTGAGCCTCTGTGCTGCCACCTGTCTGTGTAATCGCATTCAACCCATACCATTCATGAAAAGGCAAGAACTCATCGTTTCGGCACTGGATCACGGCACGGTCATCGACCATATTCCGTGCGACCGCTTGTTCCAAGTGATACGCCTGCTCCATATTGAGAGCATGAGCAACAAGGTGACTATTGGCTACAACCTGCGCTCGCGCAAGATGGGCACAAAGAGCATCATCAAGATAGCCGACCGCTTCTTCTCCGACGACGAACTCAGTCAACTGGCAGTCGTCGCCCCCAACGTCACCCTTTCGGAGATACGTGACTACGAGCTTGCTGCCAAGAAGCAAGTGACGCTGCCCTCAGAGTTGCGCGGAATTGTGAAGTGCGACAACCCCAAGTGCATCACTAACAACGAACCGATGTCCACACTCTTCCATGTGACGCCCAAAGCTGCCGACACGAAGCATGCAACAGTGCGCTGTCACTATTGCGAGCATGAGCAGGACATAGCCGATGTGGAGCTATGTGGCCGCCAACTGTAAGTATAAACCCCTAAACATACTCTTTCAATACCATGCAACGCGACAATGCCATCTTCGAGCTCATCCGGCATGAACGTTCCCGCCAGGAACGCGGCATAGAGCTCATCGCATCCGAGAACTTCGTCAGCCCCCAAGTGATGGAGGCCATGGGCTCTGTGCTCACCAACAAATATGCCGAAGGCTACCCCGGGCACCGCTACTATGGCGGATGTCAGGTGGTGGACGAGGTGGAGTCGCTGGCCATAGAGCGTGTGTGCAAGCTCTTCGGAGCCGAATATGCCAACGTGCAGCCCCACTCCGGCGCGCAGGCCAATGCTGCCGTCTTCCTTGCCTGTCTCAATCCCGGTGACACATTCATGGGCCTGAACCTCGACCATGGCGGCCACCTCAGTCATGGCTCGTTAGTGAACACTTCGGGCATCATATACCATCCTGTTGGATACAACCTCAGCAAGGAAACGGGACGGGTGGACTATGACGAGATGCACGCTCTTGCCCTGCAGCACAAGCCCAAGCTCATCATCGGCGGAGGCTCTGCTTACAGCCGCGACTGGGACTACAAGCGTATGCGCGAGATAGCCGACGAGGTGGGTGCCATACTGATGATTGACATGGCACATCCTGCCGGTCTCATCGCTGCCGGACTGCTCAACAACCCGTTGGAGTATGCACACATAGTGACATCGACCACTCACAAGACTCTTCGCGGCCCTCGCGGTGGCATCATTCTCATTGGCAAGGACTTTGAGAACCCATGGGGCAAGAAGACACCTAAGGGCGCAACGAAGATGATGTCTGCACTCATCAACAGTGCCGTGTTCCCCGGCATTCAAGGCGGTCCGCTTGAACATGTCATCGCAGCCAAGGCCGTGGCGTTTGGCGAAGCCCTGCAGCCTGAATTCAAGCAGTGGGCGAAGCAGGTGAAGGCTAATGCTGCCGCCCTGGCCAATGCTCTTATCGCCCGCGGCTTCAATATCGTCAGCGGCGGTACGGACAACCACTCCATGCTTGTCGACCTACGTTCCAAATATCCTGAGCTCACCGGCAAGGTGGCCGAGCAGGCTCTCGTAGCGGCCGACATCACGGTCAACAAGAACATGGTGCCCTTCGACACACGCTCTGCCTTCCAGACATCTGGCATACGTCTTGGTACGCCTGCCATAACCACACGTGGTGCCAAAGAGCCGATGATGGAGTGGATTGCAGGACTCATCGAGCAAGTGCTCAATGCCCCCGAGGATGAGGCCACGATTGCAGCTGTGCGCGAGCAGGTCAATGAGAAGATGGCAACCTATCCTCTGTTCGCCTACTGATTAGCTGCTGATATTGAGCTCATATTTCGTATGGCATCAATCAACAAAGTAATCCTCTTGGGCCATGTAGGCAAGGAGCCCGATGTCCGCTACGTTGACAAAGGCGTGTGTGTAGCCCAGGTGCGCTTGGCAACGAGCGAGCCTGGCTACACGTTGTCTGGAGGGACACAGGTGCCAGAACGGACAGAGTGGCACAACGTGGTGTTCTTCAGGCAACTGGCCGAGACCGTGGAGAAATATGTTCACACGGGCGACTGCATCTACGTGGAAGGCAAGATACTCAGCCGTAGCTATGATGACAAGAAAGGCATCACGCGCTATATAACAGAGGTCTGGGCAGACCACATGAAGTTCTTCGGCTCGGCAAGGCCCAAGGATGCAGCTCCAAACACGTAATCCACACAGCCCCTCACCGCAGCAAGTGCCAATCATGTCTCTCACGACTGTACATTATATAATATGTATATGTCTGCCTTCATCTGCTTCACACCACATCCGTGGCTCTCATTCTGCATGGAGAGCCACGGATAGTTACTGCAAAGTCATCTGCACATGGATACAATAGCCGAATTCTTCACCCATCTATTTGACGGCATAACATACACACCTCCCACACTCACCGCCTGCGTGGCGTTGGGGCTGGCTATTGTGTTGCTCATGTGTTCTGCCTTTGTCAGCGGCAGCGAGATTGCCTTCTTCTCGCTCTCGCCTGCCGATATTGCCGAGCTGCGCGACGACTCGTCGGCCGACCGCCTGCTGCGCCGTCTGCTCGACGACTCCGAGCGTCTGTTGGCCACCATCCTGTGTGCCAACAATTTTGTCAACGTTGCCATCATCATGTTGCTCACGTTTTTCTTCCACAAGACAATAGACTTCGGGTGGAATGTCACGCTTGAGTTTCTCTTGATGACCGTCGTCCTCACCTTCCTGCTGTTGCTCTTTGGCGAAGTGATGCCCAAGATGGCATCGGCTCAGCATCCCCTGGGTTGGGCACGAAGATGTGCGCCCGTCTATGCTGTCCTGCGGCGGCTGTTCTGGCCTTTCAGCACCATGCTGCTACAGAGCAAGCATCTCACGGCACGCCTCAAGCGTCAGCCACAGCAGCTTTCCGTCGACGACCTGGACCAGGCACTCGAGCTGACCGACCATGGGGATATAGCCGCCGACGAAGAGAAGATGCTGAAGGGCATAATCCGCTTCGGAGCTGAGACCGCGCGTGAGGTGATGACCCCCAGGGTCGACATGGTGAGCCTCAATGTCAAGACACCCTTCCCCGAAGTACTGCGCAGCATTGTCGAGAACAACTATTCGCGCATACCCATCTATGCCGGCAGTGAGGACCATATCACTGGCATCCTCTACATCAAGGACCTGCTGCCCCACCTCAACAAGCCTGCCACTTTCCGCTGGCAGACGCTGGTGCGTCCTGCCACATTCGTTCCGGAGACGAAGATGATCGACGACCTGCTGCGCGACTTTCAGGAACAGAAAGTGCATATAGCCATTGTGGTCGATGAGTTCGGCGGCACCAGCGGCCTTGTGACTATGGAAGACATCATAGAGGAGATTGTCGGCGAGATACACGATGAATATGACGAGGAAGAACGTGCCTACACACGGCTCAACAGCAACACTTACGTGTTTGAGGCAAAGACCCTGTTGTCCGACTTCCGCAAGATTATGCATCTCGATGAAGACACTTTCGACGATATTGCTGCCGATGCCGACACCCTCGCGGGCTTGCTGCTTGAGCTCAAGGGCGACTTCCCCCAGGAGCATGAGCGCTTGCAGCATGGCAACTTCACTTTCGAGGTGATGGAGATGGACCAGCGCCGCATCGTCAAGATAAAGGTGATTGTCGGTAAGGCCGATGCTCATGAACCGCGCTGACTGCCAGTCTCGGTCAGTTCTTGCTGGTGGTGGCATGCGGCCTGCCGGCAAGAGGTAAGTCGGTCGTGAGGCACGTCTCAGCCATGTTGAAGCACATTAGTGGCTCGCCTAAAAGCATTGTTTTTCCAAAAATAGGGCTAAAAGTTTCGCTAACTATGTGAATGTTACTACATTTGCAAGCCTAAAAAACAAACGGACATTATAACACACTCCATACAATTCACGTTTCAACACAATGACTAAAGCAGATATTGTCAACCGCATCTCCAAGGAAACAGGTCTTGACAAGAGCGCAGTGCTCGTCACAGTAGAGTCGTTCATGAAGCAGATTAAGGTCGCCTTGAGCGAAGATGAAGAGAATGTCTATCTTCGCGGCTTCGGCAGCTTCATCCTCAAGCGTCGTGCACAGAAGACGGCTCGCAACATCACCAAGAACACCACCATCATCATTCCTGAGCACAACATTCCGGCCTTCAAGCCTGCCAAGGAGTTCTTCGAGGCGGTGAAGTCGGAATAGACTCAGCGAGACAACATTACAACATATTCAAACAACCCTAAACATCTTAACCGATTATGCCAAGCGGAAAGAAAAAGAAAAGACACAAGATGTCAACTCACAAGCGTAAGAAGAGACTGAGAAAGAACAGGCACAAGAGCAAATAAGCGGTAGCTCTGTTTGGCTCTCGTCTCCATACCCATTCTGAGTCATAACAAGGAACAAATCTCCCCCCTGATCAGGGGCGGTTTGTTCCTCTTTTTAGACCTAACCACCCCAACTAACACCACCTCAACTCATGACCTGCGAAGTAATCGTAGATGTTCAGCCCAAGAAGATAGCCATCGCCCTGACTGAGGACAAGCGTCTGGTGGAATACCAGGAAGAGCTTCAGCAGGCAAGCTTCAACGTGGGCAACATCTATTTTGCGCGTGTGCGCAAGCTGATGCCAGGGCTCAACGCTTGCTTCGTCAACGTGGGACATGAGCGCGACGCCTTTCTCCACTATCAGGATTTAGGCCCACAATTCACATCATTTGCCAAATATCTCAAGCAGGTAGGCAGCGACAAACGCAACCTTTTCCCCATCACCAAAGCTTCCATCCAGCCCGACCTCCCTAAGGAGGGTTCCGTGCAAGGCACGCTCACCGTCGGGCAGGAGTTGCTGGTGCAGATCGTGAAGGAGCCCATCTCAACCAAGGGTCCCCGCCTTACATGCGAGATCACCTTCCCTGGTCGTTTTCTTGTCCTTGTGCCATTCACCGACAAAGTCAGCGTGAGCTCCAAGATCAAGTCGTCGGCCGAGAGGGCACGCCTCAAGCAGATTATCCAAAGCATCAAGCCCAAGAATTTCGGTGTCATAGTGCGCACCGTAGCCGAAGGCAAGCGTGTGCAGGAACTCGACACGGAGCTTATGGTGCTCGTAAAGCGATGGGATGAAGCCATAGCCCGCGCCCACAAGGCTAAGGACCTCCCTGCCCTGTGCTATGAGGAGACCAGTCGCACGGTAGCCTTGCTGCGCGACCTCTTCAACCCTACCTACGAGAACATCTACATCAACGATGCACGTATCTTCGCCGAGGTGCGCGACTATGTGAAGCTTATTGCCCCTGAGATGCACGACACCGTGAAGCTCTATAAGGGCACGCTTCCCATATTCGACAACTTCGACGTCACGCGCCAGATCAAGACCTCCTTCGGCAAGACCGTGAGCTATAAGCACGGTGCCTATCTTGTCATCGAGCACACAGAGGCTCTCCATGTGGTCGATGTCAACAGCGGCAACCGCACCCGCAATGCTGAGGGTCAGGAAGCCAACGCGCTGGAGGTCAACCTCGGTGCCGCCGACGAGCTGGCCCGACAGCTGCGACTGCGCGACATGGGCGGCATTATTGTCGTGGACTTCATCGACATGGCCTTGGCCGAGGACCGGCAGAAGCTTTATGAGCGCATGTGCGAGAACATGAAGCGCGACCGTGCGCGCCATAATATCCTGCCGTTGAGCAAGTTCGGCCTGATGCAGATAACCCGCCAGAGAGTGCGTCCCGTCACCGAAGTCAATGTCGACGAGACGTGTCCCACCTGTGGCGGCAAGGGTACTATCAAGTCCTCTTTCCTGTTCACCGACGTGCTGGAGCAGAAGATAGAGCAGCTGGTCAATCAGCTCAACATACGCACCTTCACCATGCACGTCCACCCCTACGTGGCGGCCTACATCAACCAAGGCTTCATAAGCCTCAAGCGCCGCTGGCAAATGAAATACGGATTTGGCGTCCGCGTCATACCCAACCAGCGTCTGGCCTTCCTGCAATATGAGTTCTATGCTCCCAACGGCGAGGAGATAGACATGAAGGCCAGTGCCGACCTTTAGCAAAAGCTGAAGCTAACGTCCCACCGCGGCGAGGCAGCCATGCCTCTGCCCACGAACAAGGGGATGTGCACCAACCACAATACAGGAAGTGCATATCCCCTTAATTGTTTCTTCAAATTCACCCTGCATGGTATGGTTGGCATACCGTGCAGGGTGTTGCTGTTCAGTGTGCTGTGTGATGGTTGTGACGGTGCAGGGTGTCTGACCTATGCCCTGCGCTCAAGCAGTACTACATTCTCCACGTGTTGCGTGTGGGGAAACATGTCCACAGGCTGTATGCGGCAGACACGGTAGGCTTCATCAAGGAGTGCCAGGTCGCGTGCCTGTGTGGCAGGATTGCAGCTGACGTAGACTATACGGCCAGGGGCAGCGTTGAGCATCACGCGCACCACGTCGGCGTGCATGCCGGCACGTGGCGGGTCGGTGATGATGATGTCGGGACGTCCATGCTCCCTGATGAAATCCTCTGTGAGCATGTCCTTCATGTCGCCGGCGAAGAACTCGGTGTTGCCGATACCGTTGAGCCGGCTGTTCGCCTTGGCGTCCTCAATGGCATCTGCCACATACTCTATGCCTATCACGTGCCGCGCCTGCCGCGCCACGAAGTTGGCTATGGTGCCAGTGCCTGTATACAGGTCGTAGACCAAGGGTAGACCACTGTCGTCGGCATCATCAGGCGAGAGAGCATCCCTCCCCTCTCCCTTTATGGAGGCATGATTTGGGCCGAAGGCAAACTCCCTTACCACTTTATAGAGTTCGAGGGCCTGGTCGGTGTTAGTCTGGTAGAAGCTCTTGGGACCCACCTTGAAGCGCAGCTCTTCCATGGCAAGGAAGATGTGGTCGTCGCCGGCATAGACCTCCACGGGGAGGTCGCCGAAGGTATCGTTGAATTTGCAGTTGTTCACCCACAGCAGCGATGTCACCTCAGGAAACGTCGCGTGAACGAATGCCAACAGGGCATCAGCCTGCTGCTGCTCGGCTTCCGTCTGAATGCAGAACTGGAGCAGGAGCATGAGACCGCCCGTGTTCGACGTGCGAACCATCATGCCACGCAGCAGGCCCGTGTGCTCACGCGGGGCGAAGAATGTCAGGCCGTGGGCATAGGCGTAGTCGCGAATGGCAATGCGCAGCCGGTCGTTGACAGGGTCCATGAGGTGGCACTGCTCGATGGGCAGGATCTTGTCGAAGGCGCCTGTGGCATGATAGCCAACACTGTCCTGCCGCTCGAAAGCCTCTCCGCTGCGAATCTGTTCCTTGGTGAGCCAGCGCCGGTTGCAGAAGCCGAACTCCAGCTTGTTGCGATAGCGGGTGGTCTTGGCCGACCCCATGATGGGCGAGCACTCGGGCAGCTCCACCTTGCCTATGCGGCGCAGGGCGTCGGTCACCTGACGCTGCTTGGCGGCAAGCTGAAGGTCGTAGGGCAGCATCTGCCACTTGCAGCCTCCGCAGACACCGAAATGCTGGCAGAAAGGCTCGCAACGCTGTGCCGAGAGTTCGCGGAAACGCACCACCTCGCCTTCGGCATAGCTGTGCTTCTTGCGGGTGAGTTGTATGTCGACGATGTCGCCAGGCACGGCAAAGGGAACAAACACCACCATGTCGTTGACACGGGCCAGTGCCTTGCCTTCAGCGGCAATGTCGGCTATCATGATGTTCTCCAACAGGGGGAGAGGTTTGCGGGTTCTGCTCATAAGCTTTTCAAAAGACGCCGCAAAAATAGGCATTGCCTGCCACTTTTTCCAACGCTCACTTTGACTTTCTCCCGAGAGACATTATATTTGCGGCCTAAGGCAAAGCCGTGCAGCAGATAGCATTCACCGGCTGAAACTACCATTCCAGAATACTCTATTTAACCATTTACCTAATCCTTTAATATCAACTATTCACAATGAGCCAAAAACGTGTTTATACATTCGGCAACGGAAAGGCCGAAGGTAATGCTCAGATGCGGGAGCAACTCGGTGGCAAGGGCGCCAATCTGGCGGAGATGAACCTCATCGGCGTGCCCGTGCCTCCTGGTTTCACCATCACCACCGACGTGTGCAACGAATACTACGAGGTGGGACAGGAGAAAATCATGACGTTGCTCAACGACGACGTCATGGCAGCTGTCAAGCACATCGAGACACTGATGAACTCCAAGTTCGGTGACGCACAGAACCCGCTCCTCGTCAGCGTGCGCTCAGGTGCTCGCGCATCCATGCCCGGCATGATGGACACCATCCTCAACCTGGGTCTGAACGACGAGGTGGCCGAGGGCATGGTCAAGAAGACAGGCAACCCACACTTCGTATACGACTCCTACCGCCGCTTCGTCCAGATGTACGGCGATGTGGTGCTGGAGCTGAAGCCCGCCAACAAGACCGACATCGACCCCTTCGAGGAAATCATCGAGCAGGTGAAGGCCATCCGTGGCGTGAAGCTCGACAAGGACCTCAGCGTGGATGAGCTCAAGGAGTTGGTGGCACGCTTCAAGAAAGCCATCAAGGAGCGCACTGGCAAGGACTTCCCCAACGACCCCATCGAGCAGCTCTGGGGGGCTATCTGCGCCGTGTTCCGCAGCTGGATGAACGAGCGCGCCATCCTCTACCGCAAGATGGAAGGCATACCCGACGAATGGGGAACCGCTGTCAGCGTCATGGCCATGGTCTTCGGCAACATGGGCGACACCTCCGCAACTGGCGTATGCTTCAGCCGCGATGCAGCCAATGGCGAGAACCTGTTCAACGGTGAGTATCTGGTCAATGCACAAGGCGAGGACGTCGTGGCCGGCATCCGCACCCCGCAGCAGATAACCAAGATTGGCTCGCAACGCTGGGCAGAGCGTGCCGGCATCAGCGAGGGAGAGCGCGCAGTGAAGTACCCCTCCATGGAAGAGGCCATGCCAGAAATATATGCCGAGCTCAATGCCATTCAGGAAAAGCTCGAAGAGCACTATCGCGACATGCAAGACATGGAGTTCACCGTGCAGGAGGGCAAGCTCTGGTTCCTACAGACACGCAACGGCAAGCGCACAGGTGCTGCCATGGTGAAGATAGCCATCGACCTGCTGCACGAAGGTATGATCGATGAAAAGACCGCCATCCTGCGCTGCGAGCCTCAGAAACTCGACGAGCTGCTCCACCCCGTATTCGACAAGAAAGCCCTGGCCAACGCAAAAGTCATCGCACAGGGTCTGCCCGCCAGTCCAGGTGCCGGTTGTGGACAGATCGTGTTCCATGCCGACGACGCCCAGGCTTGGCATGCCGATGGCCACAAGGTGGTTCTCGTACGCATCGAGACATCGCCGGAAGACCTCGCCGGCATGAGCGCTGCCGAAGGCATCCTCACCGCACGTGGCGGTATGACCTCCCACGCTGCCGTCGTGGCACGTGGCATGGGCAAGTGCTGCGTCTCCGGCGTAGGCTCTCTCAACGTCGACTACAAGACCAAGACCGTGGAAATCGACGGCGTTGTCTACAAGGAAGGCGACTACATCTCTATCAACGGAAGCACAGGTCAGGTCTACGCCGGCGAAGTGCCCACGAAGGCTGCTGAGCTCAGCGGCGACTTCAAGGAACTTATGGACCTCTGCGACAAGTACACCAAGCTGCAGGTGCGCACCAACGCCGACACTCCCCACGACGCCGAGGTCGCTCGCGCATTCGGTGCCAAGGGCATCGGTCTGACACGTACCGAGCACATGTTCTTCGACGACCAGAAGATTATCGCCATGCGCCAGATGATACTCGCCGACACTGCTGAAGGTCGCGAGAAGGCCCTGGCCAAGCTCCTACCCTACCAGAAGGCCGACTTCAAGGGCATACTCAAGGCCATGAACGGTCTGCCTGTGAACATCCGCCTGCTCGATCCCCCTCTCCATGAGTTCGTGCCCCACGATCTCGCTGGTCAGGAGACGATGGCAAAGGAGATGGGCGTAGACCTCGCCACCATCCAACGCCGTGTGGCCAGCCTCGCCGAGAACAACCCGATGCTGGGTCACCGCGGTTGCCGTCTGGGCATCACCTTCCCCGAAATCACTGCTATGCAGACACGCGCCATCCTCAGTGCCGCCTGCGAGCTGAAGAAGGAAGGCTTCGACCCGAAGCCCGAAATCATGGTGCCACTCATCGGTATCCTCTATGAGCTCAAGCAGCAGAAGGCCATCATTCAGAAGGTGGCCAAGGAAGTCTTTGAGGAATACGGCATCGAAGTAGAGTTCGAAATCGGTACGATGATAGAGATACCTCGTGCTGCCCTCACCGCCGACCGCATCGCCACCGAGGCCGAGTACTTCAGCTTCGGTACCAACGACCTCACGCAGATGACCTTCGGCTACAGCCGCGACGACATTGCCAGCTTCCTGCCTGCATATCTCGAGAAGAAGATACTGAAGGTAGACCCCTTCCAGGTGCTCGACCAGAACGGCGTCGGCAAACTCGTGAAATACGCCGTAGAGAAAGGACGTGAAGTTCGTCCCAACCTCCGCACCGGCATCTGTGGTGAGCATGGTGGCGAGCCCACCAGCGTCAAGTTCTGTGCCAAGATAGGCCTCAACTACGCCAGCTGCTCACCCTTCCGTGTGCCCATCGCACGCCTCGCCGCCGCCCAGGCTGCTGTCGAGGAATAAGCGACACTCTTACATACATAATGAAAGGGGGCGTGTCTGTTTCTTTTGACACGCCCCCTTTCTTTTTTGCATACAATATTCACCTACAATCTTAAGCGCGGTGCAAACCTTCAGCAATTGTAATCCTTATGGCACTGCGCAAACTTCCTCAGTCCTTCTTTTAGTGCAATCTTGGGTGTAAAAACGAAGTCACGCTGAAAGGCTGTGACATCAGCATAGGTCGCGGGTACACGATAATTGTCAATCCCGTCATGCGAGGGCCTACATGTCTCCAAAATATTGTAGAAGCCTATCACATTACTCATGATATAGGCATCGGGATTGGTGATGCTATAGCGGACACCAGTTTGTGCCGCCAAGGTTTACCACCACCTGTGGTGATACATGCAGAACAGATTATTTATAGTTTCTCGGTCTGTAATGTCTACCTTGAAGAAGTCCCAAGTAATACCCTTTGGCACACAATTATGTGGTGACCTGCCCCAATAACTGCATGAGGGGCATCAAGTGGCAGAAAAGCTTTTGATGCAGATGCTCAGGAGTGGTGTGTGGCTCACGCTTACAGCATCCTGGCAGAAAAAGCACCATGCTTGTGCAACTTGACAGCCAAAATGGTATACCTTTGTCCATAGAGAGACGACACGTTGTTTACTTACCGATAAACACATTAATTTACTTACCTATAAAAGTTTTTTACTATGGACAAGGAACTTATCAAGAGCTGTGAGGCCAAGGCTCAGGAATGGCTGACCTCACCGGTCTATGACGATGTCACCAAGGCCGAGGTGCGTGCCCTGCTTGAGGCCGACGACAAGACCGCACTCGTGGATGCCTTCTACCAGAGCCTTGAGTTTGGCACAGGCGGACTGCGTGGCATCATGGGTGCCGGCACCAACCGCATGAACCGCTATATCGTGGGTGCTGCCACACAGGGCTTTGCCAACTACATCCTCAAGGCCTTCCCCGGCCGCACCGATCTCGCTGTCGTAGTGGGACACGACTGCCGCAACCACGGCCGCGAGTATGCCGAGACCGTGGCCAATATCTTCTCGGCCAACGGCATCAAGGTCTACCTCTTCGAGAGCCTGCGCCCGACGCCCGAGATCAGCTTCGCCATACGCCAGCTTCACGCTCAGGCCGGTGTCAACGTCACCGCCTCGCACAATCCGCGTGAGTACAATGGCTACAAGGCTTATTGGGAGGACGGCGCACAGGTGCTCTCGCCGCACGACACGGGCATCATAGCCGAGGTGAACAAGGTCAGCGTCGACGACGTGAAGTGGGAGGGCAACAAGGAGCTAATCCAGATTATCGGTGGCGAGATGGACTGGGATTACCTCCAGGCAGTGCATGAGGCCATGGTCGACCAGGATGTCATCTTGCGTCAGAAGGACCTCAACATTGTCTATACGCCTCTCCATGGCACAGGGCGTGTCATCATTCCCGAGGCCCTGCGCTCCTGGGGCTTCCAGAACATACATGTGGTGCCCGAGCAGATGGTGATCGACGGCAATTTCCCGACGGTGGTGTCGCCCAATCCCGAGAACTCCGAGGCCATGACCCTCGGCATGCAGCTCGGCACACGCCTCAATGCCGACCTCGTCATTGCCAGCGACCCCGATGCCGACCGTCTCGCCATCGTTTGCCGTAACAGCAGAGGCGAGTGGGAAATCCTCAATGGCAACCAGACATGCATGATGTTTGCATGGTACATCATTGCCAACAAGAAGAAGCTCGGCCAGCTGCGAGGCAACGAGTTCCTCGTGAAGACCATCGTCACCACTGAGCTCATCGCGAAGATCGCCCAGAAAAATGGTGTCGAACTCATGGATTGCTACACAGGCTTCAAGTGGATTGCCGCGCTTATCCGTGAGAACGAAGGGGTGAAGAAGTATATCGGCGGTGGCGAGGAGAGCTTCGGCTTCCTGCCCTTCGACAAGGTGCGCGACAAGGACAGCCCTGCCAGCATCTGCCTCATCTGCGAGATTGCAGCGTGGGCCAAGGACCAGGGCAAGACGCTCTACGACCTGCTCATGGACATCTATGTGGAGTATGGCTACACGCTCAACCACACTGTCAACGTGGTGCGTCCGGGCAAGAGCGGTGCCGACGAGATACGCCAGATGATGGCAGACTTCCGCGGTGCCAAGGCTCCTCGCACGCTCGGTGGCTCGCCAGTGGTGTGCACCAAGGACTATCAGGCTCTCACCGTCACCGATGCAGCAGGCAACAGCCAGCCCATCGACATGCCCGCCAAGAGCAACGTCATACAGTGGTTCACGGCCGACGGCACCAAGGTGAGTGTGCGTCCTTCGGGCACAGAGCCAAAGATTAAGTTCTACATCGAAGCACCTGCCGAGATGGAATGCCCAAAGTGCTACACGGCAGCCACGGAAGAGGCCATGAACAAGGTCAAGGCCGTGTGTGCCGACCTCGGCATCTGAGGGTGTTGAGAGTGAGTCTTCCCCGTTTGCACCCCTCCGTAAACACTCATACAGTATGACACTCCGGCATCACTGCTTGGTTACGGGTCTGATGGCACTCATGCTCGCTGCCCCACCCTTTGCCTCGACAGACATCATGGCCCTGACAGCATTGGCACCTGTCAGTACGGAAACTCGCGACTATCAGCTGAAGGACTTCCGCGGCATCAGCGTCAGTGGTTCTGTCCGCGTGGTCTACACGCAGGACAAGGCTTTCAGCGTAAGTCTCAGCGCGCGTGCCGACATGCTTGACAGAGTGGATGTCAGCGTCAAGCACGGCATCCTCACGGTGAAACACCGCCGCGAAGCCAAGCCTGGCAACCCACGCCGCAACAACCGTCATGACCGCAACTGCGATGTAGTGCTGCGTGTCAGTGCTCCGCTTCTTTCCGCCATCGCATTGAGCGGAGCCTCGCTCTTCGAGACGGGGCAGATGACTACGCACGACCTGACAGCCACTGTCAGCGGTGCCTCAAAGTTCCATGCCGACGTGCTGGAATGCTCCGTTCTGACCCTGACGCTGCAAGGTGCAAGCACGGCCGATGTGGATGTCACCGTCTGCACCGACTGCCATGTATCCGCCCAAGGCGCATCGCATGTCAAGATGTCCAAGGTCACCGGCACGGGGCAGGCCAGATGGGCTGCTACAGGCGCATCGCATTTGGACGTCATGGATGCCGGCCACAAGAGTTGCGACGTTAGTCTCACCGGTGCCAGCCGTGGCACCGTGCGCCTCCATAGCAGCCGTGTCGCCATCTCGGCAGCAGGCGCATCACGTCTGGCGGCCCACGTGCACTGCTCTGCACTCACCGCACAGAGCTCAGGCACCAGCAGCATCGACCTCTCAGGCAAGGCCGGCAAGGTGAAGACCACACTCGGAAGCACATCCGCCAGCATCAGTACCCGCCATTTGCAGCGGGCAGACTGAGCCACACATCACCCTGCATGGTAACCAAATGCTACCATGCAGGGTGTCTGTCTTTCCCATGCACTGTCGTCGCCATCACCATGCAGGGTGATGGCTCATCACATAACTAAGCATCAGCCATTCACATAATGACCATCTGGGCCTGTCTCTGCGCAGGCGACATACTCCTTACTGCCGACGGACTGCTGCCACGTGGCACACAGCCGCCGCTGACGCTGCGCGAATGGCAGTGTGTGACGACACTCAGTCTCGGCACGACGCGCCTGCATGTGGTGCGCCTTGACCACCCTGTAGTCGGCGTGGCAGGACTGCGCATGATGCCTCTGCGCGCCAGTTTCGACGTGCTCCCTGCTGCCGACTACGCCATGGCCGGCAAAGCCGCCGAGCTCATCTACTGGGATGCCAACACACGCTACTGCGGATGCTGCGGCAGCCCCATGCGCATGGACACGCCCATCAGCAAACGCTGCACAGCGTGCGGCAAGGAGGTGTGGCCCCAGTTGGCCACAGCCGTCATAGTGCGCATCACGCGAGGCCGTCACGACGAGGAGGTGCTGCTGGCTCGCGGACGCAGCTTTCGCGGCCGCTACTATGGCCTCGTGGCCGGCTTTGTGGAAACGGGCGAGACACTCGAGGATGCCGTGTGCCGCGAGGTGCGCGAGGAGACAGGCATAGCTATCGACAGCCTGTGCTACTTCGGTTCGCAGCCATGGCCCTACCCTTGCGGACTCATGGTCGGCTTCACGGCACGCTATGCCGGCGGACAGCTCCGTGTGCAGCGTGAGGAGCTCGCCGACGCCATATGGTGCGACCGTGCCCATCTGCCAGAGCTGCCTGGCCGCGCCTCCATAGCACGCCGCCTCATCGACGACTGGCTCATGGCTGCCACGCCGCCGCGCGCCTGACGCCCGCCACAAAGCCCGCGCGGCACCCGCCGCTGTTCCTTTCTGCCAGAGAGTGTGTGCCCCCTTGCCGCGTCATCATGCGCCGGCTCAGAGAGAGACCGATGCCGCTGCCCTCACGGCGCGTGGTGAAGAACGGCACGAATATCAGCTGGCGGCATTCTGCGGGGATGGGAGCTCCGTCGCCAGCAGCAAAGGGTAGCTATAGCACGTGCCGTGGTGACAAGACCCAGGCTCCTCCTTGCCGACGAGCCCACAGGCAACCTCGACTCGAAGAACGGGACGGAGGTGATGCAGCTGCTCGGGCAGCTGAACCATGATGGCATCACCATTGTGATGGTGACTCACTCGGAACGTGATGCGGGTTTTGCAGGGCGCATCGTGCACATGCTTGACGGGCAGGTGGCGGATGAATGAAAGAATGATGAAGGTGGAGCGAAGAATACATAATAAAAACTATCTTTGCAGCGTATGTTCCTGCGGCTCTGCAACCGGACATTATGCTATCGCCCTGCAATGATGCTTGCCCTGACAAGTCCTGTCCTGACTGCATAACGTCTGAACTCTTTTCGCATCTCTCTTTATCCATCTTTAATAACATATCATTAACTCATGAACGACATCAAGCTTCTCAACCACGCTGCCGACAACATTCGCATCCTGGCAGCATCGATGGTGGAAAAGGCCAAGAGCGGTCACCCGGGCGGTGCCATGGGCGGTGCTGACTTCATCAACGTGCTCTACAGCGAGTTCCTCACCTACGACCCTGCCGACCCTGCATGGGTGGGCCGCGACCGCTTCTTCCTCGACCCTGGCCACATGGCTCCTATGCTCTATTCGCAGCTGGCCCTCGCCGGTAAGTTCACCCTCGATGAGCTGCAACAGCTGCGCCAGTGGGGCTCGCCAACGCCGGGTCACCCCGAAGCCGACGTGGCGCGTGGCATAGAGAACACGAGCGGCCCGCTCGGGCAAGGCCACACCTTTGGTATAGGTGCCGCCATTGCCGCCAAGTTCCTTGCCGCACACACTGGCAACCCCACTTTCGCCAAGGAGACGATATACATCTATATATCCGACGGCGGCGTGCAGGAGGAAATCTCGCAGGGCGCAGCACGTATCGCTGGTACGCTGGGATTGGACAACGTGGTGATGTTCTACGACTCAAACGACATACAGCTCTCTACCGAGACTCGCGAGGTGATGAACGAGGACACCGCCGCCAAGTACCGTGCCCTGGGCTGGGAAGTGTTTGAGATCAATGGCAACGATGCCGCACAGATACGCCAGGCCATCGTTCAGGCCAAGGCTGTGCAGGGCAAGCCGGCACTCATCATCGGCAAGTGCGTCATGGGCAAGGGTGCCCTCAAGGACGACGGTTCCAGCTATGAGCGCAACTGCAAGACGCACGGTGCCCCCCTCGGCGGCGAGGCATACCGCAAGACTATTGCCAACCTCGGCGGCAACCCCGACGCGCCATTCCAGATATTCCCCGACGTGCAGGAACTTTATGCCCGCCGTGCCGAAGAACTGAAAGCTATCGTGGCAGAGCGCAAGGCCGAAGAGGCCGGATGGGCTGCCAGCAATCCCGAGTGCGCCAGCGCACAGGCCGAATGGTTCAGCGGACGTGCACCCAAGGTGGACTGGAGCCTCGTGGAGCAGAAAGCAGGCGATGCCACACGCAACGCCAGTGCTGCCGTGCTTGCCCAGTTGGCCAAGCAGGTGCCCAACATGATATGCGCATCGGCCGACCTCTCCAACTCCGACAAGACCGACGGCTTCCTCAAGCAGACGCATGCTCTGCAGGCCGGCGACTTCACAGGAGCATTCTTCCAAGCCGGCGTGGCTGAGCTCACCATGGCGTGCTGCTGCATTGGCATGGCACTGCACGGAGGCGTAATTGCCGCATGCGGCACATTCTTCGTCTTCTCCGACTACATGAAGCCAGCAGTGCGCATGGCTGCCCTCATGGAGCTGCCCGTTAAGTTCGTCTGGACACACGATGCCTTCCGCGTGGGTGAAGACGGCCCGACCCATGAGCCCGTGGAGCAGGAGGCACAGATACGTCTCATGGAGAAGCTGCAGAACCACCATGGCCGCAACTCCGTGCTTGTGCTGCGCCCTGCCGACGCTAAGGAAACCACCGAAGCCTGGCGTCTGGCCATGGAGAACACAGCCACACCCACGGCACTCATCCTTAGCCGTCAGAACATAGCCGACCTGCCCGCCGGCACCGACTATGCCCAGGCAGCACGCGGAGCCTACATCGTGGCAGGCAGCGATGCACAGCCCGATGTCATACTCCTTGCTTCAGGCAGTGAGGTGTCGACCCTCGTGGCAGGAGCCGAACTGCTACGCAAGGACGGCGTGAAGGTGCGCATCGTGAGCGTGCCGTCCGAAGGTCTCTTCCGTTCGCAGTCAAAGGCATACCAGCAGGAGGTGCTGCCGGCAGGCGTGCGCAAGTTTGGCCTCACGGCAGGCCTGCCTGTGAACCTCGAAGGGCTCGTAGGTGCCGACGGCACTGTGTGGGGGCTGAACAGCTTTGGCTTCTCCGCACCCTACAAGGTGCTCGATGAGAAGCTTGGCTATACAGCCCAGAATGTCTACGAACAGGTGAAGAAACTCCTATGAGCACCATCTGCAACAGCAACACCCAGCCCCTCTGCTCCCTGCTTGGGGGAGCAGAGGGTGCTGTTGTCGGCCTTGCCAGCGACCATGCAGGCTTCGCCTTGAAGCAGTTCGTGAAGCACTATTTGGATGAGCATGGATATGTCTACAAGGATTATGGCACCTACAGCGAGGCCTCATGCGACTACAGCGACTTCGGCCACGCTTTGGCCTGTGGCATGGAGCAGGGCGAGGTGTACCCCGGCATAGCCATCTGCGGCTCGGGCGAAGGCATTGCCATGACGCTCAACAAGCATCAGGACATCCGTGCCGGCCTGTGCTGGATACCCGAGATAGCCCACCTCATCCGTCAGCACAACAATGCCAACGTGCTCGTCATGCCTGGCCGCTTCATCGACGAAGCCACAGCACGTGCCATCATGGACGAATACTTTGCTACACCTTTTGAGGGTGGTCGCCATCAGGCACGCATCAACAAGATGCCTCTGCAATAGAAGCTTATTGCGTCTGCATTTACAAAAAAGAGTAAGAGGGTGTGCCTATTTTGACACACCCTCTCATGTTCTCTTCTTTGTCGTACCAATTAGAACGTATTATTGCGACATTGGCTGGTTTGGTGGCACATCAGAAAGCGTAGCGTAGATTGAGGCCGGCTGCCATGGGCTGTGCCGTGATGCTGCTATCAAGGAAGTTCGTATTCAGCGGATGCAGGCGTAAGCCGACGTATACGTGCTCATACCAGAAACCAAAGTTGTAGTTGAGGCCTACGCCGAACTTGCTGATATCGTCGTCCCAGCTGGCATCGTCGGCCACAGAGTCGCCGCTCAGGCTGCCAAAGAGTGCATAGCTCAAATTCAGACCAAGGGACATCTCAAACGCCATCTTGTCAGAGAGGCGGGGCTTCCATCCAAGGGTCAACGGTGATACTTGCAGGCAGTAGGCAGTGTGGGTCCAATTGTAGTTGACATTCTCTTCGATGCTACTGTATCTGCTACCGGTCCATACCTGATTCCAGTAGGTATGAGAGTAGTCCATCTTGTAGCCGATGGTGGAGAGACCTCCTTCCACGGCATAGAAGAAACGGCTCTTGCCCATGGGGAACTGGTGGCCGACGAGCAACTGGAAACCGACCTTGGTCTTTTCTCCCTCCTTGTAGATTGATTTTTCTGTATAGGATTTAGCTTTAATGCCTACAATAGAGTTGCCATCTATATCGGCACTGATATATGTGATGGGCTGAAGCGGATGCTTCACTTTGGGCTTCTTCTGTTTTGGCTGGCGGATAGTCACCACTTGTGAACTGCGCGATGACACAATCTGTGCCATGGCTGCGGGAGCCATGAGTGCTGCTGCAAGCAGCGCGATGAGTGTACGTTTCATTGTGTGTGTTGGTTAAAAATGTTATGCTTTTGTCTATGTCACGGTTTATCGGCCTATGGCGCGGCCTATGCCAGATGCTGAAGGAGCGATGGCGGCACCAACCTTCTCGCGGTCGTCGGTGGTCATGGCTTTCTCCATGCGTATCCACTCCATGTCGGCAGCTGTGGCCGTCTGCCAGTTCACGAAGTTGGCAGGATAGCCTACCACTTCCACTTCGACATAGTTTTCCTCTACGGTGTTGTCGTAGGTCACATTGAATGTGGCAGCCACGATGACATCGCAGTTGAGGTGGTTCTTGTCGCTGGCTTCGTAGATGGCATAGCTGCGCCAGTTGTTGGGGTCGCCCTTCATGGCACCGAAGGCGCGCTGCACCGGTATGCGCACGAGCACACGCTGGCGGGTGACGTTGGTCACTTGAAGCTCAACGGTGAGTGGCTTCATGTAGACATTTGTGGTGACATCACGCAGGCGGGCCTGTGTCTCCTGATACTGGACAATGTTCTTCTGCGCAAAAGCAGAGACCGATGCCACAAGGGCTGCGGCAAGGAGCAAAGTGCGGTGTTTCATAATTGGATTTGGGTGATTGAATGGAGTTATTAATACTTAATAGTTGCACAAAGGACATGCGAAACTACTAAAAAGGTGCCAACTCACCCCTCCCGAACAATTAAAGTTTGTTAAAGGGTGCGTTTTTCTTTGTTCATGCATAGTTTTCTTCCCCTCAATGCTGATTTCAGAAAGGGTAAATGCAACAAAGAAAAGTGCTGAATAGTACTTAAGAGCAAGTATGCCGACACTGTGTTTTGCCAAAATGTGCAAGGCGTCTGGCCTGCTACTTGCAGTGTGTCAGCGATGGACTTATCGTGGCAAATAGAGTTGACGGCCCGTCAGAACTCAACGAGCAAGCGCGCATTGAGTTGTCGGCCTGTGAGGTAGTTGGGCACGGCATACTGGTTGCGCTGTATGTCGGTTATCCAGAGATAGGATGCCACGTTGCTGATGCCGAGCAGGTTGAAGCAGTCCAGTCCGAGCCACACCGTGCGCACCGAGCGTCCGAGCCCCGAGCGTATGTGGCGGTTGGTGTTGTCGAGCAGCAGATGGCTCATGCCGAGGTCCACGCGGCGATAGGCAGGAGCGCGGAACACGTTGCGCTCCAGTCCGGCATGGGGTGAACCGAAGGGCAGTCCGGCTGCAAAGGCCATCTTGAGCGTCATGCGCCACCGCTCGGAGTTGGGGAAGTAGTCGGAGAAGAAGAGGTTGAGGTTCCAACGCTGGTCGGTAGGTTGCGGGATGCTCTTGCCGTGGAGCGTCATCTTCGCTCGCATCAGGGATAGTGATACCCAGGAGTCAGTGCCTGGCACGAACTCGCCGTAGACTTTCATGTCGATGCCTGCCACATAGCCGCTGCCTTCGTTGCGGCCGTAGTAGACCACCTTCACGCCGTCCACGTTGTAGGGGTTAAGGCGGCTCTGTGCTTTGTAGTAGACCTCGGCCGTGGCCTTGAAAGGGCGCCCGGCCATGCGGAACTTGCGCTCGGCGGCGGCCACCACCTGCCATGAGCGCTGCGAGCGCAGGTCGCGGTTGAGCACCACGGTGGTGATGCCGTCGGTGGTAGTGGTGTCGCGCAGTTCCTTGTAGAAGGGTGCCTGGTAGTACATGCCTGTGGCAAGGCGAAGGGTCCAGCTGTCGTCGGCTGCCGGCACGAACCCCAGGCTGGCACGGGGTGAGAAGAGAGTCTCCCGTGTCCACGACCAGTGGCTCAGGCGGGCTCCATAGTTGAGCGACCATGTCCCGAGGTGGCTCTCGTGCCGCCATGTGTCCTGGGCATAGAGTTCGCTGCGTGTGCTGCTGATGCTCTGCACGCTCTTCAGGTTGTATATCACTTCGAGGCGGTCGGTGTGGTGCGGCATGGAGTAGCCGGCCGAGTCGCGGTATTCCCATTCGCGTGTGTTCTCGCGTATGCTCTCGGCGCGCAGTGAGGCTCCGAGCTGTATGTGGTGGGCTGTGGTGCGGTGCTCGAAGCCGAGGCGTAGTGTCTGTGTGTGCGAGGTGAGCAGGTTGCGGGCGTGCTCCATGTAGGTGCCCACGCCGAGCTGCTGGCTTGTGCCTGTCTCGTCGAGCCAGTACTGGCCCTGTATGTCGTAGGTCTCGCGCTCGCGTGTCCCGAAGGCTGCTGCACCGAGCGTCAGCTGTGTGCGCGGGCCGAAGTGGCGGGCGACGCTCGCTGCGGCGAACATAGTCCGGAAGAGGTCTTGCTCCTCGCCGTCGAAGTAGACACGGAAGTGTTTCACGTCCTGCATTGTGCCGAAGTTGGTCTCACGGTCGTGAGGGCGGAAACGGTAGTTGTTGGCAGAGATGTAGCCGATGGCATCGAGTGTCCAGCGTGCCGACGGGGTCCACGACAGGTAGGCCTGATAGTCGAGGAAGGTGGGAGCATACTCGCCTGTGGTCTCGAGCGAGCCCAGGAGGTAGCGGTTGGTCTTGTAGCGCAGTCCCTGTGAGAGGCTCAGGCGGCCTTGGCGCAGGCCGTCGAAGAGCGAGGCGCCGAGCATGCTGGCCGCGAATGTGCCCTCATGACGCTCCGGACGGCGGTAGGTGATGTCGAGCACTGAGGCCATGCGGTCGCCATACTTAGCTTCGAAGCCTCCGGCAGAGAACTGTATGCGCTCCACCATGTCTGAGTTGATGACGGAGAGGCCTTCCTGCTGACCTGACGAGATGAGCAGGGGGCGGTAGACCTCCACGCCGTTGATGTAGACGCAGTTCTCATCGAAAGAGCCGCCGCGCACGTTGTATTGCGAGCTCAACTCGTTGTGTGTCGACACGCCGGCCTGAGTGGCCACAAGTTCCTCAACGGCATTGCCCGAGGTCGAAGGCATACGGCTGAGGGCTTCGGACTGCAGCTCCTGTGTGGAGCCCAGCTGCCGGCGCATCTCGGAGACAACCACCTCGCTCATCTCGTGACCCGAGGTGTGGAGCGTCACATGCCACACCAACCGCCCTGCTGGCCGCACGAAGAGCTTCGTCTTGGTCTCATAGCCCATCATGCTGTAGCTCACCCGCAGCGAGTCGGCTTGCGGCAGTGCAAGAGAGTAGCGGCCTTCGAGATTGGCCATGGTGCCCACGGCGTGGCCTTCCACCTTGACGATGGCCATGGCTATGCCTTCGCCGTCGTCGTCCACCACACGCCCGCTGAGCGTGCATGCAGGCACGGGGGCCACGCTGTCTGTGCGCACGCTGTCGGCCACCTCCTGCGCAGGGAGGCCGGCAGCTGCCAGCAGCATGGCTATGGCTATGAAGCAACGGTGAAGCATCCTTATAATAACGTCGCGCGCGCCGGTTTATTGTCACATCTGTGTGCACACGGCACAAACGGCATATTCTGCGAGCACGAAGTTAGCGAATTACATGCAGCCCATTGCGCACAATACGTTAATTTAGTTAATTTCGTGGTTGCAAAGCCAACAACACCAGCCTTGGGCTGTCAGCACTCTGCATCACACCCACATGTTCTGCCTCCGTCTGATAGTCGAGTCGTGGACCGACAGCAACATCTGCTGCCGCGTGCCGGCACAGCTCGCACACCCTGTAGGGTGTGTGGCCGACACCCTGCAGGGTGCAGCCGAAGAGGGTGCAGGGTGTAGACAAGGAGGGTGCAGGGTGTTGAGCACGCTCGATGCCGACGGGTGCGACGCATGGAGCTACCTGCTGCCGCACCTGTGGCATGGTGCCGTGCTCAATGCCGTGAACCCGCGCGAGAGTGGCGGCATGGTGGTTGCCGAACTGGTGGTGCTCGAGCCCGACTATCTTGTTGACATATCGGCAGTGGCCGCTTGCTTCACGCCCTACGCCGAGGGTCCCGTAGTGCATTTGCTGGCACGCATCGCACCGCGCGAGCAGAGCCAGGCCATCATGATGGGCCACTTGGCAGGGCAGATGCTCGACGAGGCCCTGCACGCACAGGGGGCAGCCCCGTCCTATGCCGACAGCGTGCGCACTTTCTTCGCCCGCAATGCCATGCAGGTGGCAACGACCGACATACGGCCCGACTTTCACGTGGAGGGACGCCGGCAGCGTGCCACCATAAATGCGGCCATACGCACTGAGCTGCCACGCCGCGTGGCAGGCTACGACACGCGCGAGTGCGTGGTGGAGCCCTCGTTCTTCTCGGAGACGCTGGGCCTGCAAGGGCGTA
Source organism: uncultured Bacteroidaceae bacterium (assembly GCA_905234605.1). Lineage (GTDB taxonomy): Bacteria > Bacteroidota > Bacteroidia > Bacteroidales > Bacteroidaceae > Physcousia. Next base: position 44,323 of record CAJOIE010000007.1, read on the forward strand.
TGGACATGTTGCAGCGCAACATAGGTCTCATAGTGGAGCAGAAATCGGGCCGAGGGGCTTTCGTGCCCAACGACACACACAGCGACGTGCCCGTGGCGCGCCTGGAGCACCGTGTGCAACTGCTGCTGTACATGTTGCTGCTGCAATGCACCGGCGAGGCCGGCACGCTGCTGTCCGACAGAGGTATGAGTGCGTTCCTGCTCTACTCGCACTACACCGACAGCCTCGTGCCTCTGCATATAGACGCGGGTCTCACGCGGCGTGCCATGCGTGTGCGCAACCTCATAGCGTGGCAGGAAAGGCTGTGTGCCATGGCTGGCGGCTACCGAAGGCTGGCCACGCTCACGGCCGACGATGTCAACGAGCGTGGCGTGTGCGGACGCCTGTGGGAGCACTTCCAGCGGCCACGCATAGAGAGCCTGCTGGCACCCGTGCACAAGGCATCGGCATTGGAGCAGGACTACTACTTCTGCATGCTTGCCTTTGTGGCACGCGAGCACTGGATGGCCAAGGTGGGCACACGCGGCAATGCCGGTCAGGGCTTTGCAGCCAAATGGCTCTGCACACACGAGGAGAAAGCTGCCGCGGGCGAAATATGCGACCGCCTAACCATTGCTCACACGGCGCGCGACGAGCAGGGCAAGATGCAACGCCTTACACTCGACATGGAGACTGACGGCACCACGGCTGCCAACTTCCGCAGGGGCGACATCGTGGTGCTCTACAAGTATGACGCCGGCGGTGTGCCCGATGTGCGGCGACAGAGTGTGCTCCGTGCTACGATAGAGAGCATCGACGGACACGGCATGACGTTGTGGCTGCGCAACGCACAGACTGACGAGCGCGTGTTCGGCACCAAGGACGGCGAGCGATGGGCCGTGGAGCACGACTTCTTCGACAGTTCATTCGCCGCTCTCTACGAGGGGCTACACGCCTTCCTCGCCGCACCGCAGCAGCGGCGCGACCTGCTGATGCTACAGCGGCCACCGCGCGTGGACACCACAGCCACTCTGCGCGGCAGCGGATATGGCGATTTCACCACAATGGTGCAACGCTGCCGCGAGGCGCAAGACATCTTCCTCATTGTCGGGCCGCCGGGCACAGGCAAGACATCGTTTGGACTCATGCTCACGCTGCGCGAACACCTGCTTGATGCCGACGCACGTGTGCTGCTCATGGCCTACACCAACAGGGCTGTCGACGAGATATGCTCGCACCTCGTGGCCGAGGGCATCGCCTTCATGCGCTTTGGCAACAGCCAGACATGCGACACGCCCTACTGGCCACACCTGGCATCCACTACCCTCGCCGACTGCACCAGTGCCGACATGCTGCGCGCGAGGCTCAAGGCGGCGCGGGTGGTTGTGGGCACCGTGGCCACCATGTCCGCCATGAGCCCGCTCTTCAAGCTGCTGCATTTCGACGTGGCCATAATCGACGAGGCATCGCAGCTGCTGGAGCCGCATCTGCTCAAGCTGCTCGCCGCGCACTCGGACAACGGCACGATGGGTATAGACAAAGTGGTGATGATTGGCGACGACAGGCAGTTGCCTGCCGTGGTGATGCAGGATGGCACTGCGACACAGGTGCAGGAGGAGAGCCTGCGAGCCATAGGGCTGACGGACTGCCGGTGCTCGCTCTTCGAGCGGCTGCTGCGCCGCTATGGCAATCATCCTGCCGTGACATTCACGCTGACGCGGCAGGGACGCATGCACCACGACATAGCCGCATTCCCCAACGCCCACTACTACGGTGGCATCCTCACCGAGGCATTCACGCATCAGAGTGCACCGCTGCCGCCACGCTCCTGCGGCGACGACGCGCTGCTCCGGCAGCTTTGCACGCATCGCATGCTGTTCATCGATGTGGACGGCAGCAACGAAGCACCCGACAGACTGGTGAATGAAGCCGAAGCGGCGGTGACGGCCGGCGTGGTGGAGCGTATAGCGCGCATTGAGCAGGAGCACTTCGACGCCGGTGTCACCGTGGGCATCATCGTGCCATACCGCAACCAGATAGCTGCCGTGAGAGCAGCCCTGAGGACTGACGGATGCCGCGAGATGGCCGACAGCGTGTGCATCGACACCGTGGAGCGTTTCCAGGGCAGCCAGCGAAAGTACATCGTCTATGGCACCACGGTGCACACTGAAGCACAGCTGGACTTCATCACCTCCACAACATTCAACGACCACGACGGCCACGCCATAGACCGTAAGCTCAACGTAGCCATAACCCGTGCACAGGAACATCTCATCATTGTGGGCAACGCACAGCTGCTTGAGCAACGTGACACCACACGCGAGCTCGTGCAACACTGCAAGCGCACCGGCAGCTATGTGCATGCATAGCAACCGGTGCGCCTATGTGGTGCGGCAAGAGCGTGCGCCTTATTCCTGAGACAGCTGCGTGATGCGCTGCTCCTCCGTGCGGCGGCAGATGAGGAGAGTGTCGTCCTTCTCGGCAATGATGTAGCCATCCAGACCCTGCACGACAACACGGCGTTCCTCGGTGGTGTGCACTATGCAGTCGCGACTCTCCACCATGCGTATGTCCTGCCCTATGCACACGTTGCCGTTGGCATCCTTGGGCGAGCGCTCATGGAGTGAGCCCCACGTGCCAAGGTCGCTCCAGCCAAACGAGGCAGGGAAGACAAATATCTCGTCGGCCTTCTCCATCACAGCATAGTCGATGCTTATGCTGCGACACTCGGGGAAGTGCGCGTCAATGGCCTGCTGCTCGGCGGGAGTACCATAGATGGGCAGAAGCTGCTCGAAGATGACTGAGATGTCGGGGGCATAGATGCGCAAGGCATTGACAATCGTGGATACACGGAAGACGAAGAGACCGCTGTTCCAGAAGAAATTGGGCTGGCGGATATAGCTCTCGGCGGTGGCAAGGTCGGGCTTCTCATGGAACGCATCGACACGGAACACCTCACGGTTGCGGGCACTGGGCACCGACATGTCGGCCTGGATATAGCCGTAGCCGGTCTCCGCACGCGTGGGCTTCATGCCGAGAGTCACAATGTTGTCGGTCTCGGCAGTGAAGCGCAGGGCCGACGCCACCACACGCAGGAACTCCTGCACATCCATCACGACATGATCGGAGGGCGTCACCACGATGTTGGCTTTAGGGTCGATGGCCTTGATGCGCCAGCTCACATAGGCTATGCACGGGGCAGTGTTGCGACGGCACGGCTCAAGCAGCAGGTTGGAGGCTGGCAGCTGCGGCAACTGCTCGCGCACGATGTCGGCGTATGCGGCACTCGTGACAACCCACATGCACTCGGGTTGCACCAAGGTGCCGAAACGGTCGGCCGTGAGCTGGAGCAGACTGCGCCCGCAGCCGAGCACGTCGATGAACTGTTTGGGACGCTCGGGTGTACTCATCGGCCAGAAGCGGCTGCCTATGCCGCCCGCCATAATCACAAGGTGAGTGCTCATGTCGGTGTAAGAGGTTGGTTGAGACAGAATGGTTGACGGTTTATCGGATAACAAAGTGCTTGCGCCCGCCACGCACATAGATGCCTGCGCGGAGGGCAACACCAGAGGGGAGACGCCGGCCGGAGAGGTCGTAGACGACGTCGGCACCGCTCATGGGGGCAACAGCTACAGAGCCTACACCGACCACATTGCTGGCATCGATGGTGAAGCTCACTGGCTCCGACCATGCCGACAGGTTGCCATCAGCATCCACAGCCTGCACGCTGATGGTCACAGTGTTGCCGTCGGGGAGGTCGCGGAGGGTATATGCTGTAGCTGTAATGCCTGTGATGTCGGACGCTGTGGTCTGTGTGGACCCGCTGCCGGCCGTCGTCTCCGATGACTCGAAGAGCTGGTCGATGACCTCGCGGGAGAAGGTGCCATCGAACACATAGAGACCGGCGAGGTGCACGCGGCATTTGCTGGCTTTGGTTGCATATACCTTTATCTTATAGGTGGACGGTGCACCCGTGAAGGTGAACATGCTGATGTTGGTGGAGTTGTCGCCATCGACATAAGCTGATGGCGTATACTGTTCCTCATCGATGACGGAACCGGAACTGCTGAGCAGTGCCACCTTGATGGTGGAGTTGTCGTTGTTGTAGGCATAACTCTCTAAATAGACAGTCACGGTGCCTGCTGTGCCATTAATGGCTGGTGTGGTGAGGCTGCCTGCTTTCTTACTACTCCCGAGCTTGGCTCCATAGATGCCCTTGTAGACCTTCTCGCCGGTCCAGCCCGACATGAGTGTGAGGGCATCGAAGTCTGTTATCTCGTTAGAGCTGTCTGTGTCTGAACAGAAATTCTCAAAGTCCTCCATGAGGGTGAGTGCCTGCAAGGCGAGATCGCTCTCGCTGACTGCAGTGGGGTCGCTGACGGTGTAGCGAAGGTTGTAGCTGACGGCCTCGGGTACTGTGCTCCATGCCACATCCACCTCGGTGCCAACGGCCATGGTGCCGACTTCATCAATGACAGGTGCCGGCACAAAGACAGCCCCCTTCATGTAGTTGAAGCTGATGAGTCGCTGACTGTTCAAAGCGATGTCTGTGACGGGTTTGTGCATGTACTTGGTGCCGTCGGTGTTGCTGCGGTAGAGCTTTGCGGCAGGTGTGCTCTCATCGGTCAGCTCGGTGTTGCCTGCGGAGTTGGGGTATAAGTCGCCGGCATTAGCATAGAAGTATTTATCACCGTCGTAGGTCGAGTAGTTGAACTTGTTGTCGGCTGGTATGATGGTCATGCGCTGACGCGACGCGGTGTTGTTGACGGTGTTATCTATCCATGCCGTGGCATCATAGTCCACATGCAGGATGAGCATCCCGTAGCCAGGCTGTGCGCTGTTCCACCCTGTCTGAGTATGGTTCTCCAGAAGGTAGTACTCGTCGTGGTTGGCGTCGTTGTATATGATGTAGGCTACAGGGTTGTCCTCGATGCCTGCCATGCCGTTGATGCGTGTATTAGGCTGTAGTTCGACAGGGTCGAGCCATCCGCAGAACATTCGCTCGTAGCTGGTGTAGGCCGAGGGGCAGTAGCCGTCGCCGCCATAGCTGCCGGAGTCCATGATGTCCCAGTCCGACATGCCGAAGTTCTCATAGTCGGTGTCGTAGAAGTCGGGCAGGCCCAGGCAGTGGCCATACTCGTGGCACATGGTGCCGATGCCGTCGAGTGTGGAGCCGGAGTTGCCATTGAGCTCGGAGCCTGTAGCGTAGGTGTCGACCTTTACCCCGTCGAAGTAGAGTGCTCCGACGCTGCTCTCACTGAGCATCCACTGGTGGGGCCAGATGGTGTCGTCGTCGCCACCCTGGGCTTCACCGTAGCCTGCGTATGTGACGTAGATGTTCTCTACCTCGCCGTCACCATCCCAGTCGTAGTCGGAGAAGTCTACATAGGGGTCGGCCAGCTGGCACGCTTCCTTGATCATCACCTCGGGATATTTGTCCTGACCACTTCTGTCGTTGCTGCCGTAGTAGGACATGGACTTTGACACGGTGACGGGGCCAACGATGTCGAACTCTATATCGAACAGTCCATAGCTCTGCGAGCGGAAGAACTCGCGCACGGAGCCATAGTTGTCGCCGACGGGATTGTTTAGCCCGTTGAGTTGCTGATTGTAGATGGCCTGTGTGCCGGCTGTCATCTTCACGTCGGTGAAGTTCACGAGGATAAGCAGGCCTCGCTTTGTGCCGGTGTAGCCCATCTCGCCTCTGCGGGCTTGCATTGCGTAGCGGCGTGTCTGCTGTGCCAGCTGTGCACGGTGTGCATTGCGGCGGGCACTGGCTTGTTCATGCAGGGCTTTCACGTCGCGCATGTCGGCTTGCCATGTGCCATTGTCGAGCTGTTGCATGGGTCGGCCGTCGGGCGTTGTGTAGTAGTGGAAGGTCTCATCGCCTCGCAGCGTGAGCGTTACGGTCTGGCCGTTGGCGAGGCGACCCTCACGGGTGATACCTCGTTTGGCCGGCACGGCGAAAGCTGATGTTGCTGCCAGTGTAAGGCCGAGCAACACTGCCGTAAGTCTGTTCATGGAGTGCACTGAATGTGTGTTGATTAGTTGACTATTTGATTACTACCTTGCGCCCGCCTATTACATATATGCCGGCAGGCAGGGCTTCTGTTGCCACGCGACGACCCATCAGGTCGAAGGCCGCTTGTGGCTTATGTACCGGAGCAATGTTTGCTTCATCAATGCCCACGACAAAGTTGTTGCCGAAGTAGAACGACACGAGGTTTGCCCCATGTTCGTGTATGTCGTAGAGGTTCTTGCCGAGGTAGCCGGCAGCGGTGTAGACGGTTGCTGCCGGTGTGGAGTTGGCCGTGAGGGAGTCGTTGCGCACATGGTTGCCGTCGGCATTGTAGCCCACGAAGGGATACATGTTGCCCTTCCATGTGTTGATGAGCATCTCGGCAGAGGTGGTCTCGGGATTGCTGGTGCCGTAGTAAAGATTGTTGGCTGCAATGATGGTCATGCGCTGGTGTGTGGGGTCGGTGTTGACGTTGTTGCTGCGCCAGCGTGTGGCATCGTAGTCCACGTGTGTCACCTGCAAGCCGTGGCCGAAGCTGCCGACAGAGCTGTCCCAGCCTATGGGCTGACGGTTCTCCAGGACGTAGTATTCGTTGGCATTCTCGTCGTTAACAATCTTCATGCCTACGCCGTCTGCCTCGAGCGATGCCAGTGTCACGCTGCCCCACTCCGTGAGTTCCTGCATTGAGCGCCAGCCCATGAAGTCGCGCTCGTAGGCAGTGTAGGCGCATGGTGTGGCACCGTTGTCGGCGTGGCAGCCATAGTCCATGAGGCTCCACAGGTCCATGCCGAAGGCTGTAGCATTGGAGCGTGTGTCGTAGAAGTCGGGCAGGCCGAGCGCGTGGCTCAGCTCGTGGCACATGATGCCTATGCCGTCGGGCTTGGTCTGGATTACATTGCCATTCTCGTCGGTGCGTCCCCTGTTCTCATTGCAGCATGCAGATGTGGCGAACTTAATGCCGTTGAGTGTGATGCTCCCCGTGGACTCCTTTGGCCAGATGGTCGTTGATGGTCCGCCGTTGGCCTCGCCGCAGCCGGCGAAGATGAAGAACACCATGTCCACCTGTTCCAGGCCGCGGTTGTCGAAGTCCATCCAGTCGCCGTCGTAGAGTTGTGTGGCCTTGGCGATGGCATGATTGCGGAACTCGCTGTAGCGGCTGTCCTTGCCGCTGCCGTTGGCTCCATAGTATTCCTCTGGATGGTCGAGCGTGACGGGGCCGATGATTACAAACTCCGGCATGAAGATGCTGTCGCTCTGCTGCGCGAAGTAGTCGCGTATGGCACCGTAGGAGCCATGGCCTTTATAGAGCTGGCCGTCGCGTGTGCCGTTGCAGTATCGGTCGTAGTATTCGCGTATGCCCTCGTCGGTGTCGGCCACATGAAAGACAGAATCCTGAAAATTGACCAGCACCACAGGCACCTTGGGCGAGCCAGTGGCGGGCAGTGGCGCAGTGGCCTGTGAGCCTATGCGCTGTGGTGCAGCGGCCTTGGCGCGGAGAGCGATGCCTCGGGCAGCAGCCTCTTCAGCGGTAGCCTGCGAGCGTACATAGCGTGAGGGCATGCCCTCGACCTCTTCGAGCACCTGCCCGTCGGCCGTCTGCCACCAGTGGTAGTGCTCATCGCCACACAGGGTGGCCACGACGGTGGTGCCGTCGGCCAACGTAAGACGACGTTGCTGGCGTTGGGCAGGAACTGCAAACAGGTCTGCGCAGAGCAGCACGGATATTAGTGTCAGAAGGTAGGTGCGCATGGATGTGAAAGTGTGTGGAATGTCCTGCAAAAGTAGGCAAACTGCTGTGAGCCCCCAAACAAAAGACTCAAATTTAGGCTGCAGGCGCGCTCCGCCGTGGCTTTTGGCAAGCGAGCAGCTGCATGCTGCGCCTGTTGCACATATATTTGCAGGAGCCAATAAAGGCTGCCTCATACCCGTAAACCCGCAACGACAATGCTCGTATACCCCAATGCCAAAATCAACCTCGGACTGAATGTCGTGGCCCGACGTGCCGACGGATACCATGATATTGAGACCGTGTTCTACCCCATCCCGCTGCAAGACGCGCTTGAGGTGCAGACCTCCGACCGCTTTGCGCTGCGTCTTTCCGGCAATGCTCTTGACTGCCCCGCGGGCGACAACCTTGTGATACGTGCCATGCGCCTTATGGAGCAGGAGCACGAGTTGCCGGAGCTCGACATTCGTCTCTTCAAGCATATACCGTCGGGAGCCGGCCTCGGTGGCGGCAGCAGCGACGCAGCCTTCATGATGAAGCTGCTCAACGAGAAGTTTGCCCTCGGGCTCTCCGACGACGAGCTCGAGGCACGCCTCTCAACGCTTGGAGCCGACTGCCCGTTCTTCGTGCGCAACCGTCCGGTGTTTGCCACAGGCATCGGCAATGTTTTCACTCCCGTGGACCTCGACCTCACAGGCTGGACCCTCGTGCTCGTGAAGCCCGACACCTTCGTCTCTACGCGCGAAGCCTATGCAGCCATCATTCCACAGCGTCCGTCAATGCCTCTCACCGAGGTTATTAAGCGCCCCGTGGAAGAGTGGCGCAAACTGATGCATAATGATTTTGAAGCCAGCGTGTTCCCACATCATCCTGAAATAGCAGCTATAAAGGATTTGCTCTACGACCGCGGTGCCGTCTACGCCTCAATGTCAGGCTCCGGCTCTGCTGTGTTCGGCCTCTTTCAGGAGCAGCTGGAACATGTGGAGGACACTTTCTCCGGTTGTTTTGTGCGTCAGCGCAGGCTCTGAACCATTCACCTGCACGCAACCTCCCCTGCCCCCTTGCCACCGACACCATGCAGGGTGATGCCCGCACACCCTGCACTCATAAAGCAAACACCCTGCACCCTCATGTTGTGAAAGGGTGCAGGGTGTTCTGCAATATGCATGCGCTCTTATGCGCAGGGGCTTACACGAACCACTTCACGTAGCAGAAGTCCTGACGGTGAGGCAGTTTGTCGCTCTTGGGATAGATGCGGTAGGCCAGCTTGAAGCCGCCTGCATTGTTGCACACGTGGCTGGCGTGGAAGGTGTAGAGGTTGCCTTCACGCTTCACCACCTCGAGCGGCTCTATGGAGTAGATGTGATCCTCGCCCTTAACGTCGGTGGACAGCGTGACGAGCTCAATGCCAATGGCGTTGTCGAGGCCTGCCTCGTCGAGCACTACGCTGACATCATACTTCTTGCCTGCCTCGAAAGTGACAACGTCTTCGCCCTCAGATCGCTCTATCGATACCACGCGGATGCTGTCCCATCGCTCAGCCACGGCTTCCTTCCAGAGGGCAATCTCCTTGGCCATGGCGTTGTCGTTGGCCTGAAGCTTCTTGGAGCGTGCAGCCATGGGGGTGTAGAACTTGGTGTAGTAATCGTCGAGCTGACGCTTCATCGTGTAGTGGGGCGCAATGCGGGCGATGGAGTTCTTGATGACCTGTATCCACGAGGGTGAATAGCCCTTGGCGTTGCGTGCGTAGTAGGTGGGCATAATCTCGTTCTCCAGCAGGCTGTAGATGGTGGCGGCATCGAGCTGGTCCTGATAGGCCTGGTTCTCGTAGGTGCGCTTCTCTGTGAGAGCCCATCCGGCCCCCTCGCGATAGCCTTCCAGCCACCAGCCGTCGAGCACGCTTAGGTTGACCACGCCATTCATCAGGGCCTTCTCGCCGGATGTGCCAGAGGCCTCGAGCGGACGTGTCGGTGTGTTCATCCATATGTCCACGCCCGAGATGAGACGACGTGCAAGCTGCATGTCGTAGTTCTCAAGGAAGATGATCTTGCCGAGGAACTCAGGACGCTGCGAGATCTCATATATCTTCTTGATGAGTCCCTGACCTGCGCCGTCGGCAGGGTGTGCCTTACCGGTGTAGAGGAACTGTACGGGATAGTTGGGATTGTTGACTATCTTGCTCAGACGTTCAAGGTCGGTGAAGAGCAGGTGGGCGCGTTTGTAGGTGGCAAAGCGACGTCCGAAGCCGATGAGCAGCGCGTTGGGGTTGATTTTCTCCATGAGGCTCACCACACGACTGGGATCACCCTGGTTCTTGAGCCAGGAGTCGCGGAACTGCTGGCGTATGTATTCCACGAGCTTGGTCTTGAGGGCCATGCGCGTGTCCCATATCTCCTTGTCCGAGACATCGTAGATGCCATGCCAGATGTCTTCGTTGCTCTGGTCGGCCAGATGGTTGGGGTCGAAGTGCTTGGCATAGAGCTTGCGCCACTCTGTGGCACACCATGTGGGGAAGTGCACGCCGTTGGTGACGTAGCCCACGTGGCTCTCCTCTGGGAAGTAGCCCTTCCAGATGTTGGCAAACATCTTCTTGGAGACTTCACCGTGGAGCCAGCTCACACCATTGACCTCCTGCGAGGTGTTGCAGGCGAAGGTGCTCATGCAGAAGCGCTCACCGTGGTCGTCGGGGTTCTGACGTCCCATGCCGATGAATTCGTCCCAGCTGATGCCGAGCAGCTGCGGATAGCCGCTCATGTACTTGCCAAAGAGACCCTCGTCGAAATAGTCGTGACCAGCCGGCACGGGGGTGTGAACGGTGTAGAGTGAGGAGGCGCGCACGAGTTCGAGTGCCTGGTTGAAGGTGAGACCCTCATTGACGTAGTCCACCAGTCGCTGCACATTGCATAGGGCGGCGTGACCCTCGTTGCAATGATATATGTCCTTCTTGATGCCCAGCTTCTTGAGCAGCAGCACACCGCCGATGCCAAGCAGTATCTCCTGCTTGAGACGGTTCTCCCAGTCGCCGCCATAGAGAGCGTGCGTGATGGGACGGTCGAACTCGGAGTTCATGTCGTTGTCGGTGTCGAGCAGGTAGAGCTTGACACGGCCCACATTGACGCGCCACACATAGGCGTGCACCTGATAGTTCATGTAGGGCACATCGATAACCACTGGCTTGCCGTCCTTGTCCATCTGCTGCTCGATGGGCAAGCTGCCGAAGTTCTGTGCCTCATAGTTGGCTATCTGCTGACCATCCATAGAGAGGGTCTGGGTGAAGTAGCCGAAACGATAGAGGAAACCGACGGCCACCATGTCGACATTTGAGTCGGAGGCCTCCTTGACATAGTCGCCGGCCAGGATACCGAGGCCGCCGGAGTATATTTTCAGAGCCTGATTGAGGCCATACTCCATGCAGAGATAAGCTACGCTGGGGCGGTCCTTGCGGGGCTCGACATCCATGTACGCGCGGAACTCCTTGTATGTGTCGTTCATGCGCTTGATGATGTCCTTGTCCTTGGCCAGCTCCTGCATCTGTTCGTAGCTTAGGCGCTCGAGCATGAGCACAGGGTTCTGACCGCACTGCTCATAGAGGTCGGGGTTGAGACGTGAGAAGAGGCTGCGTGCGCTGTGGTTCCATGCCCACCACATGTTGTGGGCCAGTTCCTCCAGCTTGCTCAGCTCGGCTGGGATATTGCTCTTGACGACAATAGGTTTCCAGCTTGCTTCGTTGGCGTTGCTTGTCTTGATTTTCATGTTAGTGCTGATGGTTGTATGCTTACTCTATATTGTTTGCTTGGGGTTGCTCATGCCGTATGTGTGCTCATGCAGACGCTGTGGCTTACTGCTGTGCATCCATGCGGGCTTTGGCCTTGGAGAGGGCTATCTCGTAGGCTCGATAGTAGTACTTGATGAAATGTTTCCACTGGGCCTTGGAGGCTAATGCTGCCGCGGCCTTGCGGGCCACTGCCACCTCCTTGGCAGAGAGGGCGGCAAAACCTATAATCTCATCGCGTATGCGGTCGGCCACCTCGTGGTAGTTGTAGTCGGAACGGTATATCACCTCGACACCATCAGTGTCAATGTAGCATTCGGCTGCTATGCTGTCGCCCTTGGCTCCGGACGGGAGCGTCTTGGCCTTCTCCTCGTTGGCCCAGAGGCCGAAACCTGCGAGGGTCGTGGTCACGCATGGCACCTTGAAGGCCACGCTCTCCAGCGGTGTGTAGCCCCAGGGCTCATAGTAGGACGGGTAGATGGTGAGGTCAAGGCCTATCAGCAGGTCGTAGTAGTGAAGCCCGAATATGCCATCGTCGGCATCAAGGTAGCAAGGCACGAACATCACCTTAAGGCGTGAACCTTCCTTGTTGGTTATGCCAAAGCGGTGTATGGACTGCGAGACCATGTCGCTGCCGGCCTCATGCAGATAGTGCGTGATGAAAGGATCAGCCAAAGGCCGTTGCACACTGCTATGATGTGTCTTGGCTTGTGCCAGACGCTCCTGAAGGTCGCGACGCGGTCCGGCCTGCCATGCCGGCACTTCAATGAGCGCAAGGACATTGCGCTCGAGACGCTTGTCGTGGAGCGTACGGTTCAGGGCATCAATATATACATCTATGCCTTTGTTCTTCCACTCATAGCGGCCGCTGGTGGAGATGATGATGGTGTCGTCATCAAGCTGGGTGCCCATCAGTGCGTTGGCCACTTGCAGAATGCATTGGCGTGCCTTGCGACGGCGGTTGACGAATGTCACACCCTTGGGCACGAAATCCATCTCGAAGCCGTTGGGCAGGACTACATCTACATGCTTGTCGAGCAGCTCGAAGCACTCTCTGGCTGTGACATCGCTCACGGTGGTGAAGCAGTCGGTGAAGTGGGCTGTCTGCCGCTCAATGCTGTGCTTCGACTGCACATTGAGTTCATCGGCCATCTGGTTGCCATTGTAGGCAAACAGATAGTCGTAGAGCGGCTTGCCGTTGCCGGCTATGCTGCGGCCAATGGTGGTGGCGTGAGTCGTGAAGATGGTGGCGATTGCCGGCACATGCTTGTGGATATAGAGGGCTCCGAGGCCTGTCATCCACTCGTGTGCCTGATATACAACGCGCTTCGAAGGGTCAAGGAAATAGTGGTAGAAGCTCTCGACCACACGGCCTGCTGCATAGGAGAACATGGATGCCTCGTCGTAGTCGCCATAGGCGTGGAGGCTATCCACCTGAAAGTCTGTCCAGAGGGCACTATAGATGTCGTTCTTCTGAGCGAAGAAGGGATGGAAGTCAACAAGCACGACAACGGGGCGGCCCGGAACCTGCCAGCGACCTATGCGCACACCGAGAGCCTCTGCTTCGCAATGCTTGCGCCAATCAGCCCAAAGGGTGCTGTCTTCAACAAAAAGGGGATTATCCTTACCTTGCCAGAAGTCGGGACCGATGAAGATTATACGGTCGGGCAAAGCGTCTTGGAGTGTCTTGGCACGTGTAGATAGTACGGTATATATACCGCCCACTTTATTGCAGACCTCCCAGCTGGACTCAAAGATATAGTCGGGAAGGGTGTCAGGTCTTGTCATGTACCTTTGAGGGTAAAGCGAAAACTACGTGTTTGTTATTTCGTCGGCAAAAGTACAGCTTTTGACCTTTCCATGCAATTTATGAGCCCGTTTTATGGACTTATGCGCAACGGATAGTGCAGAGTGACAGCCACATGTCAGCGAATAACGAGCCATGACATATAAATCAGAAACACGGCAACAAGCACCCCGCCCTCCCATCGCAGCACCTTGAGCTGCGTGCGGGCAAAGAGCCAAAACAGAGCTGTGCCGATAGCGAGCATGGCGAAATCCACCCACGACACGCCGCCGACCGCCAAGGGAGTAAACAACGAGCAGGCACCCAGTATGCCAAACGCATTGAACATGTTGCTGCCGATGACGTTGCCGATGGCTATATCGCTCTGTCCCTTGCGTGCAGCCACAATGCTTGTTGCCAATTCAGGCAGCGAGGTGCCGCCGGCAACAAGAGTGAGGCCGATGACGGCATCACTGACGCCTAAAGAGCGGGCAATGCCTGTGGCTCCGTCGACGAAGGCCTCACCACCGAGAATGAGGCCGGCAAGGCCAAAGACAATATAGAGCATCGCACGCCAAAGGGGGATGAGCAGTGCTGTGCCGGCAGTTGCCTCCACCGGCTGCTTATCGCGCTTGGCCATGGCCAGCGTATAGGTGATGAATACAGCCATAAAGCCAAGGAGAGCAATGCCATCGCCGCGGTCAAGCATGTTTGTGGAGCCGTCACTAATGAGTGCATCAAGAGCCAGTGCCGGCACGGCGACAGAAGCCAAAAGCATGAATGGTATATCCTTGCTCACGGTGGAAGGTGCGACGCTGATGGGCAGCACTATCGCTGTAGCCCCCACAATGAGCATCGTGTTGAATATGTTGCTGCCAACGATATTGCCAATGCTCATGTCGCCTGAACCGTTTATCGCCGACACGAGACTCACGATGAACTCGGGTAACGACGTTCCCAATGCAACAATGGTGAGGCCTATCACTATCTCAGGCAATCCGAACCTGCGCGCTATGGCTACAGCCCCGTCGGTCAGACGGTCGGCACCGAACAGCACCATGGCTGCACCGACCACAACAAAGAGAATGTCTAAAAGCATAATCAAATGTCTGCTACAGCAGCTTTCATGTATAACCTTTGGCACTTTCTCCGCTTTGTCATACCTTCGCTTGGTGCAACGAGAAGTGTCCGATATAAACCTATAATTATAGTGTCCTCAGTACGACAACATGGCAACAATTAAGCGAAGCAACGAGCGTCTTGCCGTAAAGTGCATCAACTGCCGCCACGCAACCTTCAAGCAGTGGTTCCAGAATCCGGTGATTGCCTTTTGCCAGTTGCAAGGGGGAGAGACCGCTGTGGCCGAAATCCGGCGTTCATGCTACCTGTTCCAGCCTGCCACGGCAACACCTGTCATTGAACACCTCAGTAGCTACGACGAGGAATAGGAAGCAGCTCGTAGATGTCCGAGGGCACCTTGCGTCGCAACACGTCAAGCTCAAAATCGGCACCGGCAACAATGCCATAGCCGCGCAGAATGCTGTCGACAGTTTTGCGGGCAAGTTCAGGATGATTGTTTTCTTCGCTCAAGTGGCACAACCACACATGGCACAGACCCGGACTTGACGCCCCTGCAAGCAGCTCGCCAGCCTCGGTGTTGCTCAGATGGCCTGTAGGTCCTGCAATACGTCCCTTGAGATAGGCCGGATATGGGCCTTGAGCCAGCATCTCCTTATCGTGGTTGCTCTCTAACACGAGATAGTTGGCTTCGGCGACTTCAGCTTTCACCCTGTCGGTGACATGGCCGATGTCGGTAATCAGGCAGAAACGCACGCCATCGGCTTCGACACGGTAGCCCACGCAGTCGTTGCTGTCGTGTGGCACGGCGAAGGGTGTAATATGCATTGAGCCAATCTCCACTGTGCGGTCTTTCTCTATGAACACCTTGGATGCAGCACTCAACTTGGGAGAGACACAATAGTTGCGTGCTATGCCCTCGTGCACAAGCTCCGTTGAATAGATTTTCAGCCCATGTTCGTGAGCCAGCTTACTTACGCTTTTGATATGGTCGGCATGGTCGTGGGTAATGAATACCGCAGCCATCCTGTCGGGCGACAAGCCAGCGGCATGAAGACCGTGCCGCAGCTCGCGGTATGTGATGCCCGCATCCAGGAGTATAGCTGTCTGCTCGTTCCAAAGCAGATAGGCATTACCGCTGCTCCCGCTGCCCAAACACTGAAACTTTAGCATGTTAGCATTATTAAATTTGGGTGCGAAGATAGTGATTTCTGTCTATGGCAGCCAGCTGCGTTAAGAGCTTTTTCGGCCTTTTAACGATAAATAGGAAATACAAGCAGGGTTTAGTCTGTCAGAACGGAAGCCCTACGGCAAAGTGCAGCTGCAAGTCGCGCCGTATGCGCGGATGGAGCAGTGGGTAGTGTCCGGCCCCACTTTCCACGGCCGGATTGAGTGCTTTCATGCCACCGTCAACACGTATGATGAAGTAGCTGAAGTTGAGGCGCAGTCCTAAGCCGTAGGCCACTGCTATCTGCTTCCAGAAACGTTCTGGCCGGAACTGTCCACCAGGCTGCTCGTCGTAGGCACGCAGTGTCCAGATGTTACCGGCGTCGATGAATGCGGCACCATCCATTTTCCAGAACATGTGTGTGCGCCACTCTGCACTCATGTCGAGCTTGATGTCGCCTGTCTGGCGAATAAAGTCCACACGGCCGTCGGAGCCGGAGAAGCTGCCAGGCCCCAGACCTCTCACGGCCCAGCCGCGCACGCTGTTGGCACCGCCACTGAAGTAGCGTTTTTCATAGGGTAGTATCGAAGAGTTACCGTATGGAACGGCGGTGCCAAGGGCGAAGTGAAGAGCGAGAGAGTTGCGCGCATCCATGCGTATGCTCTTCACCCAGTCAAAGTCGAAGCGTGCATACTCTGCATACGCTATATTAAATAAGGTATAGGTGCCGAGGTTGTCGGAATATTGTGCATGGAGCAGATGCGACAGGCCATATAGAAGGTTGCCTGCTGTCTCTACACCGAAGCGTATGCTGTAGGCATTCTTGCCGTAGACGACATTCTGCGACGTGGGCGGAACCGAGGTGTAGCTGAATGTGTATCCCCACTTCATTATGAACAGGTTCTCGTAGTTGTAGCGCAGGATAGCGTTGCGGCTGGTGTTGTCGGCAAGATATTCCTTGCGGAATGTATCCGATATCCATGGCATGAACACATAGTTGAGGTCAAGCATGTCAACGCGGTGCTGGTGCTTCAAGCTGAAGCGGCTCCACCGATAGCGCCATGATGCAGTGAGGACACGGCGGTGAAACTCGGGGCGGTCCTGCGAGTCGTAGAGTAGCGACGCTATGCTCTGCCCCTTGATGGAACGCCTGTACGTCCACGGAATGAAGGGGAATATCAGCTCAGGGAAGTTGAGGTTCAGCTCCGTGCTGAACTCCGTGTAGTCCTGGTCGGAATAGCCTTCCAGCCCGCGAATGGCCTCGTAGGCACCACGCAATTCAAGAGCCAGCTGTGCCGAGCGGTGAAACAAGTTGCGGTTCTGGTAGCCCACACGCAGTGCCATGCCGAGGTCTCCGGCGGAGTTGGTTCCTTCCACCTCTGCCGTGACACTGTGGCGTCGCGCCGTGCGCAGCGTGATGAAGGCATCGATTGTGTCGGGGGCTGTGGGCGACGGCTCAAATGTCACCGATGTGCCCATTACTGCCGACAGCGACGACAGGTTGCTGTAGGTGGACTGCACGTCGCTCTCCCTGAATAGCTTCCCTGGCCGCAGCATGGTCTTGTTAATGATGAACACGGGATGCAGAGGCAGTTTGCGACGTGGGTAAAACAGTTGTGCGAAGAGGTGCATGCTGTCGGCACGTGCATTATATTGCGGCACATCCTGAATGTCGACATCTGTGAGGAAGTTGACACGGCCCACATGGTATTGCACATGGTTGCGAAGGGAGTCGCGCTGCGAGGCTCTGTAGCGAGGTATGCTCAAGGCCAGTGCAACGGTATGGTTGCCAATAGTGGTGTCGGCCTGAAAGCGCACGTAGCTCTTGGAGAAACGATAGTAGCCGTCGTTCTGTAGTTGCGAGGTGATGCGGCTGCGCTCTCGGTCGAGCTCATTGACGTCGAAAGCCATGCCTTCAGCAAGATACGATTTGTGCCAATTGGCTGTGATGGCCGAGTCAATGGCAGCATCGTCCACATCACGCTCTATGGAACTCACATGGTAGCGTGCACCAGTGTGGATGTTGTATGTTATGTCCACACGCCGCCGGTGGTAGTCGGGCTCCACGCTGACGTCAGCGCCGAGATAACCAAGGTTGCGCACGGCGGCCTCTATGTCGCGGCGTGAGCGCTCTGTTTGCACACTGTCGTAGCGCACAGGAGCCTCGCCGAGCTTGCGGAAGAGGCGTCCTGCCGTGCGTGTAGTGTCGGTGGGGCTGAGACTATATATGCCCAACGGCACCTTCAGCAGGCTGAACCATCGGGCATTGGGCTGTTGACGTATGTATCCATTCAGCGAGGTGGTCGACAATGCCGCTTTGTCGGCGCGCACACTCACGTGGTCCAGCATGTACTCGTCAGGAGCCAGAAAGCGCGTGGGCTGGCACGACGCCAGCAGCAGTGCGCCAACAGCTATGCACAGCAACAGTGCTCTCCGCCTGAACTCGGCCAGTGTTATGGCTGTCGCCATGGCCACATTCAAGCTTTCCGTCGTGGAGCGGCCTGGCGGATAGTTGGGTATCAGTAGCCGTTGTGTGCATAGGGCCTCCACGGCAGGCGAGATGCCATTACCTTCGTTGCCCATCACGAGCACGCCGGTTGCCGGCAGGGTCGCAGCTTCATAGATGTTGTCACCGCCCAGCAAGGTGCCACAGACGGGTACGCCTGCCGGCAATGACGCAATAGCCTCTGCAAGGTCGGGCACGGTGTGGACATGCACCCGCGCTGCCGCACCCATGGTGGCTTGAATGGTCTTAGGGTTCCACAAATCGGCTGTGCCTGTGCTGCATACCACATCGGTCACGCCAAACCAGTCGGCCAGACGCACTATAGTGCCAACGTTCCCCGGGTCTTGCACATCGTCGAGGGCAAGCACCAGTCGTTGCTGTGCTACCGACGCGAAATCGAAGTCGTAGTGTGGTATACGGAAGATGGCCACCACTTGCTGCGGTGCCTGCTGCAGGCTGATGCGCTGGAGCTCGTCGGCGTTTACCCGTTCCACTGCGGGCGTGCCAGCCGGCGACTGCCATGTGTCGAGGGCAAAGATGCCACGACACTCAAGATGACCAAGCAATTCGCCCACAAGCTTGGGGCCTTCTGCCACGAAGAGACCTGTCTGTCGCCGCCCTTTATGGGTGGCGAGAGAGCGCACCAGCTTGACAGCGGCTTTAGTCAACATGGGCAGAGCGCACGCGGCTGAGGGTCTCGGGGGTCATCTGAAGGAAGGAAGCCACGTAGGCCAGAGGTGCACGCAGCACTATTGCCGGCTTGTTGCGCAACAGGCGCAAGTAGCGCTCCGACGCATTCTCAAAGCGTTGGCTGTCGGCATGCTCCTGCGATGAGATGAGAGCATGCTCAAGCACCTTGCGATAGAAATGCTCTATCTCGGCGTCCACCTCCATGAGGCGGTGCAGACGGTCGTGCGGTATGCCATAGAGCATCGAGGGCTCGAGGGCTTCGACCATGAGGCGTGAGGGCTCTTGCAGGATAAAGCTCTCTATGCATATCACGATGCGGCCCTCATAGCTGAAATGCTCCGTCACGTCGCGGTTGCCCTTGTAGTAGAACTGACGCACCATGCCTCGCTCCACATAGTACATGCTGCTGCACACCTGCCCTTCGTCGAGCAGGCGCTCGCCTTTGGCCACCGCTATGGGTTGCAGCAGACTGCTTAGAGTCTCGATGCCTTTGGCAGACATCTTGCAATAGCCGTTGGCTATATCGGCCGCCACACGGCGGGTGTCGGGCTTGGTTGATGGCATGGTGTTAGGCTAATGGAATGTGGGTATCGCGTGGTTGATTATCTTTGTGACGATGTCAGTCGAGCTTCAGCACGGCGAGGAAGGCTTTCTGTGGCACCTGCACATTGCCTATCTGCTTCATGCGTTTCTTGCCCCGTTTCTGCTTCTCAAGCAGCTTGCGCTTGCGGCTGATGTCGCCGCCATAGCATTTGGCTGTGACATCCTTGCGCACTTGCTTCACCGTCTCGCGGGCAATGATCTTGGCTCCTATAGCGGCCTGGATGGCTATGTCGAACTGCTGCCGCGGCAACAGTTCCTTGAGTTTCTCGCACATGCGGCGCCCGAAGTCGACACTGTTGTCCACGTGGGTCAGCGTGGAGAGAGCATCCACGGGCTCACCGTTGAGCAGTATGTCGAGCTTCACAAGCTTGGAGGGGCGGAATCCGTCCTGGTGGTAGTCGAAGGATGCATAGCCCTTGGATATGCTCTTCAGTTTGTCGTAGAAGTCGATGACTATCTCGCCGAGTGGCATGGCGAACTGCAGCTCCACGCGGTTGCCGCTGATGAAGTTCTGACTCAGGAGCTCGCCACGCTTGCCGAGACACAGCGTCATGATGGGACCTATGTATGTGGCGGTCGTGATGACTGAGGCGTGTATGTAGGGTTCCTCGATGTGGTCGATGGTGGTGGGGTCTGGCATGCCGGCAGGGTTGTGCACCTCCATCATCTGGCCGTGCTTGTCGTAGACCTGATAGGACACGTTGGGCACCGTGGTTATCACGTCCATATTGAACTCGCGGTCCAGACGCTCCTGCACTATCTCCATGTGCAACAGGCCGAGAAATCCGCAGCGGAAGCCGAAACCCAGTGCCACCGACGACTCAGGCTGGAAGGTCAGCGAGGCATCGTTGAGCTGCAGTTTCTCAAGCGAGGCACGCAGGTTCTCGAAGTCTTCTGTCTCGATGGGATATACGCCTGCAAACACCATGGGCTTAACTTCCTCGAAGCCGGCGATGGCAGAGGTCATGGATGCCGTTGCCACGTGTGTGATGGTGTCGCCCACCTTCACCTCCGTGGCCGTCTTGATGCCGCTCACGATGTAGCCCACGTCGCCGCAATGCAGCTCGCGCCGTGGCACCATGTCCATCTTGAGCACCCCGATTTCGTCGGCCTTGTATTGCTTGCCTGTGTTTATGAAGGCTACGTCGTCGCCCGTGCGGATGCTGCCGTTGACAATCTTGAAGTAGGCGATGATGCCACGGAAGGAGTTGAACACGGAGTCGAAGATGAGAGCCTGCAAGGGTGCGTCTTCATCGCCCACAGGGTGCGGGATGCGGTCGACTACGGCGTTGAGTATGTCGTCGACGCCCTGCCCCGTCTTGCCCGACGCGCGGATAATGTCGTCGCGCTTGCAGCCTATGAGGTCGATAATCTCGTCCTCCACCTCCTCGGGCATGGCGTTGGGCATGTCGCACTTGTTCACCACAGGAATGATTTCCAGGTCGTGGTCGATGGCCATGTAGAGGTTGGAGATGGTCTGTGCCTGCACGCCCTGCGTGGCGTCCACCACGAGGAGGGCACCCTCGCAGGCTGCTATGGAGCGACTCACCTCGTAGCTGAAGTCGACGTGTCCCGGAGTGTCTATCAGGTTGAGAACATACGTCTCGCCGTCGCGCTGGTAGAGCATCTGTATGGCATGACTCTTGATGGTGATGCCGCGCTCCTTCTCAAGGTCCATGTCGTCGAGCATCTGCCCCTCGGTAACCTGGATGGTGTCGGTGCGCTCAAGCAGGCGGTCGGCAAGGGTACTCTTGCCGTGGTCTATATGGGCAATGATGCAGAAATTGCGTATGTTCTTCATGGCGGCAAAGATAGATAAATGCGCAGGAAGCCGCAAAACTTGCCACTACATTTCACGTCAGCTTCCGCAACCTGTCTTCTACGTTACTGCATCCTGTCATCCTTGTTCCCGAAGCATGGCAGAAATGCCGTGGCAGGGCCTGCGAGAGAACCCTTTCGCCACACTCATTCCACAATGCAGTCTGCCGACAAACCAGCATGCACGCTCTTTGCCGTCACCATGCATGGTGCACCTGCCTTACCCTGCATGGTGCACCTGCCTTACCCTGCATGGTGTGCACCCGCCACCCTGCATGGTGGCGGGCAGCTACTGCGTAATGCAAGTGAAAGCACCATGCATGCAAGCCGTTCCCGACATGCAAACATGGTGCCATAAAACTCTGAGGCCGAGGGCGTGAGACTCTCGGCGTTCATCTTTCTCTCTTACTTGAGGCTGAAGACGGGCTCCTTCTCGTCGCCTTCGACGTTAAGCTTGTCTTCGCGAAGCAGCCAGCCCAGACCGAGGTATAGGTCCTTCTCTGTCTTTGCTTTGGTTGCCTTCTTGAGGTCCTTTGCGCTTAGGGCGCCGTTCTCGTGCAGTGCTGTCCAGATGGCACCTGCAAGTACTCCTGCTTTTTCAAACATGTTGCTTTCTCGTTAAGTGAGTTAGTGTTCTTTGCGTGAAGCCTGAAGGTGGCTGCTGCGTGCGCATGCACACCAGCGCGTATACACCTTTGACTTTCTCGCGGCAAAGCTACAGCCTTGGCTGTCAACGGCCAAGGCGTTGCTGGCTGAAAATATGCTGTGCGACAGCATTTCTTGATGTATCTCAAGCCAAGTCATGGTGCACACAACGTTTTGCGACACGATGAGGCCGTAGGCGGCTACTCGTCGGCACCTGTGCCGGCACACTCATAGCATCCTGCGTCGGGCTTGCCGTCGGCTGTGCGGTCACGTCCCATCCTGTCGGCTGGCACGATGGAGGCCAGGGCCGTGGAAGCTGCGCCGCAGATGCGCGATGCTGCCACGGGGGAGAAGTCGTAGATGAAAGCGTGCGTGTCGAGCAGGCGAAAGTTGTGCTCGTGCGACTCGGTGGCAGGACCGTCGTCGAGCAGCGGCTCGATAAACGACGGGTCGTCATCGTCGACCACGGTGGCCATGAAGCAGTGGTCGAAGAGGAAGTTCTGCTGAGGGTCGTTGATGTCCAGGTCGCTTGTGCGAGGGTCGTAGAAACTGCCCATGATGACATCGTCGGCATAGCCCGTGATGACGCAGCTCAGGAAGTCGGCACAGATAAGCGGACGGTACACCTCGTCCATCAGGTTGGCAACGAAGAGTGCATCGCCACGGCGCGCATCAAGCGGATAGAACTGCGCCAGAGTGCAGAAGGCGAAGCTCACGTCGCCACCAAAGACGTAGACACAGTGGCCGAGGGTGTTCGACACCTCGCAGTTGACGGCCGTGAGCTGCACATGCTGCGCGCTGATGCCGTGCCCGCCCACGTTGTGGATGCGGCAGTTGCGCAACACGATGGTAGACTGTTCCAGGGACGAACTGTCGCAGGCTACGCCAAAGCACGCTCCGTGGAGATCCACATAATCGAGCTCGTTGCTGTAGCTCGACGTGGCAATGGTGAGGCCTTCCCATCGCGACGGCAAGCGGTCGTAAGGCAAGTAGTCGAACATGTGATCGGTGCGGTCGCCACGCAGCACCACGGGTGCCTCGAGCGTGCCCTGTGCAAGCAGACGGCCGCGCACCTTTAGGCCCGCACCGTCGTGGAAGTAGAGCGTTGTGCCAGAGGCTATTGTGAGCGTGGCCGCAGGTGCCACCACAAGACTGTCGTAGACCACAATGGGCTGGCTGCCTGTGAGCATGGTGTCGGCTTCCACCACGTGGCCGCGCATGAATATGGCATCAAGGCCTGACGCAGACAGCGGCACCCGCTGAGCAACCCCGCTCTCGAGGGTGAACACAAGAGCATCCTCCTCCGTGTGCGTCGCCGTGTCACCGAAATGCGGCAGGGTCACCTCTATGCGCACGATGAGGCTGTCCCTGCGACGCACCTCGAAGTCGGCGGCCGCGGCCTGGGCTGTCTGTGACAGATCCTGTCCGTCGACGTTCACACGGAACGGGCTTGCTGCCCCCCGTTCCAGTCGCACCGAGGCTATGCGCAGCCCACGGTCGCCTTTGTTGTAAGCCACCAGCGTCTGCGTGCTCGACCCGATGGTGGTGAACATCGTGTCGAATGCAACCGTGTCGCGGTCAAAGAGCAGCACAGCGGAGCGGTCGGTGGTGAAGGTGTCGTAATCATCGCACGCCGTGATGGCCGACAGCGCGCAGAGCAGCCACAGCACACCTGCCATCACCCTGCGCAGAGGATGCCGGCAGATGTGGCTGTGAGTGCAAAAAAAACGTAGCATGATTGCAAGGAGTGCTACACGTTGGCCAGTATGGCAAGGAGATGACGCCACACCATGTCGACCGTGGGGATGAGCAGCCGCTCGTCGGGCGAGTGCACGCCGCGAAGCGTTGGGCCGAAGCTCACCATGTCGAGGCCTGGATATTTCTCAGAGAAAAGGCCGCACTCCAGGCCAGCATGGATGCCTCGCACGACGGGTTCCTTGCCAAAGAGGCGCACATACTGCTCCTTGGCGATGCGCAATATCTCGCTCTTGGGGTTCATGGCCCATCCGGGGTAGCCGTCGCCTATCTCCACCTCCGCGCCTGCCAGCTCGAAGGCTGCGGCAACGGTGTGGCTCATGTTATGGCGGTTCGACATGAGGGATGAACGCTGGCTTGTGACCACCTTCACCACTCCGGGCTCCACCTGGCGTATGCTGGCCAAGTTGCTGCTTGTCTCCACGAGAGCTATCGTCTGGCTCATGGCATACACGCCGTTGTCCACAGCCTGCAAGGCCAGAATGAGACGACGGTTCACGTCCTCCGTGAACAGCGTGGCAGTGGGTTCATGACTCTCTAACAGGAACTGCATCGATGTCTCTGTGGCCGAAAACTCTTCCTCCACCTCGGCGGCAAACACGTTCCAGCGCACTCGGGCCTCTTCCTTATACTTGTTGGGGATGGCCACGATGCACTCAGCCTCGCGGGGAATGGCATTGTGCAGACCGCCGGCCTGAATGTCGGCCAGACGCAGTCCCCATGCCTTGAGACCGTCATACAGGTAGCGGGCAAGCAGTTTGTTTGCATTGGCACGTTTCTTGTCGATGTCGTCGCCTGAGTGACCGCCTGTAAGGCCTTTCACGGCAAGACGCATGAAGAAGAGCCCGGCACCGTCGGTTGCCTCGGGCTGGAAGCGGAAGGTGGCCGTAGTGCCACAGCCGCCGGCACAACTCACGAACAGTTCTCCTTCGTCCTCACTGTCGAGGTTGATGAGCATCTGGCCGCTCATGAAACCGGGTTTCATGCCTTCGGCACCGCTAAGTCCCGTCTCCTCGTCGACGGTGAACACGCACTCTATCGGGCCGTGCACAAGAGAGTCGTCGGCAAGTATTGCCATCTCCATGGCACAGCCTATGCCGTCGTCGGCACCAAGGGTCGTACCCTTGGCACGCATCCACTCGCCGTCCACATACGTCTGGATGGCATCGTGAAGGAAGTCGAAGTCCACGTCGCGGTTCTTCTCGCATACCATGTCCATGTGACTCTGAAGCACCACCACGGGACGGTCCTCCATACCCTTCGAGGCAGGTTTGCGTATGAGCACGTTGCCCACCTCGTCGACCTTGGTCTCAAGACCGAGGCCTTCGCCGAAATCTTTCAGGAAGGCTATCATCTTGCCCTCGTGCTTCGACGGACGGGGCACTGCATTGATGCGCCCGAACATCTCGAAGACGAGCGCTGGAGAGAGTGTTGCCTGTTGCATATCTCACTGCTAAATTAGGTTAAAGTCAATACGGGCATCACCGCCGAGGCATCATAAAGACCTATCTTTGCGCCGCTTGCGGCAAATGCACCACAAAGGTAAGACTCAAACGTCTCCGTGCAAGCCCGTAGTTGATAAACTAACGCTCTGAATGGTCAAATTATTGCTCCTCACGGCAGCCATCGTGGCAATAGCCGTCGTTTTGCTCGCAGTCAAACTCCTGTTAAAGGGCGACTCGCGTGGGCCTATGATACACATAGGTGCCTCGCGGGCCATGCGTGAGCGGGGCATACACTGCGTGGAGAGCATGGATGCCATAGAGCGTCACGACCTTGCCACCCGCAGCCATGCACGTGAGAGGCTGCAATGATGCTTCTGTAGTCCGCCGTCCACATCTGGATGCAGCCTACAGCCCCGCCGCCGGCAGCATTTAATCAGTATAACCAAACATCACAACTACATAATAATGAAGCACTACTATCTTTTAGCCCTCTGTGCGGCCTTGCTTTTCACCAGTTGCAACAATAAGCCGGCAGACGGTGCAGACGCCGAGGCTGAAGCCGACACCGTGACGGCCGGCCTCCGAATAGCATACGTCGAGGTGGATAGCCTCATGACGCAGTATCAGTTCTGCAAGGACCACAACCTGCAGCTGAATCAGAAGGGCGAGCGTGCACAGTCCACGCTGGCACAGAAGCAGCGTGCGCTGCAGAACCATGCCAATGCCCTGCAGAAGAAATATGAGAACAACGGCTTCACCACGCGCGATGAGTTGGAGCGTGCCCAGAACCAGTTGGCACGCGAGCAGCAGGATCTTGCCGAACTGGAGCAACGCCTCATGGCCGAGCTTGCCAACGAGCAGGCCGAGCTCACGGCAGAGCTGCGCGACAGCATCCAGGCCTTCCTGCGTGTGTACAACCAGGCACACCACTACGACTATATACTCTCCCGTCAGGGCGACAACATTCTCGTGGCCAACCGCAAGTACGACATCACACGCGACGTAGTGGCCGGACTGAACAAGCGCTACAAGCCCAGTGCAGCCGCACAGGAGGCTCGCAAGGCCCGCGAGCAGACCGAGGCTGCTGCCGAGTAGCTGTGCCACTGACGTCGGGGCGTTGCGACATTGTTCGATACTTACTGTCCATGCACACATGCGATACTATGAACTGACGTTCAAGACAGCACCCAGCAACGAGGCGGTCAGCGATGTGCTGGCCGCCTTGTTGGCAGATGTGGGGTGCGAGGCCTTCACTCCGACACCGACAGGCCTGCGGGCCTACATCCAGCAGTCGCTGTATGATGAAGCCGCAGTGCGCAGCGTCGTCGCCGCCTTCCCGTTGCCCGACATCGAAGTGAGCTGGACATGCGCCGTTGCTCCCGACGAGAACTGGAATGCCACGTGGGAGTCGGCTCATGAATTCCAACCAGTGGCATTGCCGGGTGGCGAGCAGCTGCACATACGCCCACGTCAAGCCTTCGGCTCGGGTGAGCACCCCACCACGCAGATGATGCTGTCGTTGCTCGCCATGGTGCCTGCACCCATCCGGCTTGCGGTCGACGCAGGCTGCGGCACCGGCATACTGGGCATTGCCGCCCTACGCATGGGTGCCCACTCCGTGTTTGCCTATGACATCGACGAGTGGAGCGTAAGCAATTCAGAATATAACTACCATCTCAACATTCCCGAGGGGCAGTCCACCTACGGCGGAACCTTCACCATCAAGCATGGCGACTCACGTGTGCTCGACGGGGTGCATGGTGCCACCGTGCTCATGGCCAACCTCAACACCAACATCATCCTTGCCGACATTGAGGCTTTTGCAGGCACTCTTGCCCCGCATGGCACACTGCTGCTCAGCGGTTTTCTCTGCACGGACACTCCGCGCATCATCGAGGCAGCCGCACGCCACGGTCTGTCCCATCAGACAACCCTCAGCAATGGCGACTGGCAGGCCGTGATGTGTGTCAGAGCCTGACGCGCCAGCCGCCGCCCTACCCCATCCATCTACACAATCATGTCAACACCCGCCCATAGCACCCTGTCGCAGGCCGACCTGCGTGTGCTGGAACTGCTTGCCAAGAGTTTCCCCACCATTGCCGATGCCAGCACCGAGATAATCAACCTCGAGGCCATACTCAACCTGCCAAAGGGCACCGAGCACTTCATGGCCGACATCCACGGCGAGTATGAGGCGTTCCTGCACATACTCAAGAATGCATCCGGCAATATCAAGCGCAAGGTGCGTGAGCTCTTTGCCGACACCCTGAGTGCCGACGAGGTGCGCGAGCTATGTACCCTGATCTACTACCCCGAGCAGAAGCTCGAGATCATCAAGTCTGGCCTTGATGGCACCGACGGCACCGAACTCGACGCCTTCTATGCCACCACGCTGCCCCGATTAGTGCTCGTGCTACAGAGTGTGAGCAGCAAGTACACCCGCTCCAAGGTGCGCAAGGCACTGCCCCCGTCTTTCGCCTATATCATCGAGGAGATGCTCCACGAGTCACCCTCCGACCACGACAAAAAGGCCTACCTGCACAGCATCGTGCAGAGCATCATCCAGACGGGTCGGGCCGATGCCTTCATTGCCGCATTAGCGGGCGTCATCCAGCGCCTGGCTGTCGACCAGCTGCACATTCTGGGCGATGTCTTCGACCGCGGCCCAGGTGCCCACATCATCATGGATCGCTTGTGTGAGCACCCGTCATTCGACATCCAGTGGGGCAACCACGATGCACTGTGGATGGGTGCCGCCGCAGGCAACGACTGCTGCATAGCCAACGTGCTGCGCCTCTCGCTCCGCTATGGCAACATGCAGACCCTTGAGGACGGCTACGGCATCAACCTCGTGCCCCTCGCCACCTTTGCCTTGGAGACATACGCTGACGACCCGTGCGACCTTTTCGGTCCGCGCCTCGACCGCGACGACACCACGCACAACGAAAAGACACGTCGCCTGATTGCACAGATGCACAAGGCCATCAGCATAATTCAGTTCAAACTGGAGGCACAGATGATACTGCGCCGTCCGGAGTGGCACATGGAGGACCGTCTTGTGCTTCAGCACATAGACAAGGAGCGCGGTGTCTACACCCTCGACGGTGTGGACTACGCTATGACCGACACCTTCTTCCCCACCCTCGACCCCGCCGACCCATACGCCCTCACGGCCGAGGAGGCAGCCCTCGTGCGCCAGCTGCACCACTCCTTCCGCGTCAGCGACAAGCTCCAGCGCCACATACGCTGCCTCTTCACCCACGGCTGCATGTATGCCGTCCACAACGGCAACCTGCTCTTCCACGCGTCTGTGCCGCTGTGTGCCGACGGCTCGCTCAAGAGTGTCAGCGTGGGCGGCCAGAGCTACAGCGGACGTGAGTTGCTGCACCACGTAGGCATGGTGATGCGCTCCGCCTTCAACTCCGACACGCCAGCCGACGAGAAACGCTTTGCCCGCGACTACTTCTGGTACCTCTGGTGCGGCCCCGACTCGCCGCTGTTCGACAAGGACCGTATGGCCACCTTCGAGCGCTACTTCCTGTGCGACAAGAGCACCCATGCCGAGCGCAAGGGCTACTACTACCTGCTGCGCGACGACGCCACGGTGTGCGACCGCATTCTCGACGCCTTCGGCGTGCGCGGCCGTCACCGCCACATCATCAACGGTCACGTGCCGGTGCGTGTGGCAGGCGGCGAGAGCCCCATCAAGGCCGACGGCCGCCTCATGGTCATCGACGGAGGCCTCTCCAAAGCCTACCACGACACCACGGGCATTGCGGGCTACACACTCGTGTTCCACAGCCGAGGCTTCGAGCTCATCCAGCACGAGCCCTTCAGCAGCGTGGACGACGCCATACGCCGCGGCACCGACATCCGCAGCTCCACGCAGATAGTGGAGCTCAGCGGCCACCGCCTGCGTGTGCGCGACACGGACAAGGGTCGTGAGCTACAGTCGCAGGTGAATGAGCTCAAGCAGTTGCTTGCAGCCTATCGCCACGGCATCATCAAGGAGCCCGGCAGCACACGGCCGTAGCCGTGAGAGCCACTGCCCCGCACACTGCCCCGCACACTGCACACCACACCATGCGAAAAGCTGTTCGCCATTAACTATCCCCCCTATGGCAGCAACGCTATTCCAGCGGTATCTCTGGGTGCTGCACAGCCAGAGGCAGACCCTTCTGCGAGAGGTAGAACATGTAGAGGACAACGGGCTTTGAACCTCTGTTCTCACCGTGGTGAATGGTGTTCACCATCTCCACAACAGCCTCGCCCTCACGAACAGTCTTCTCCCGACCATCCTGCCCGATGATGGTCAGCTCACCCTGCATCAGCACGCCGTAGTTAATCACAGGATGGTGGTGCCAGCCCAACTTCTGTCCGGCGGGGAACACATACTTCACGGCCACCAGTTCGGGCTGACCCTCAAAATAGTCTGGCAGCTCCACACCGTCCCAGCTCTGCGAGGTGCGTATCAGCTCTTCGCTCGTAACCTGCTCAGCAGAGACCACTCCCGCCTCGGGAGAGACCTGTCGGGCTCCTGCATCCTTGCAGCCGGTGAGAGCCATTGTGCCGCAGATTGTCAAGGTGGCGGCACACACCAGAGTCAACATCTTTTTCATTGTCGGTTAATTAATATGTTATACTTGTTTGCACGCGCACGGATTGTCTGACCGTGCAAATGCGATAGAGACCGCGTGAGGGGCGTTTTTTCAGGGCACAGGGTCATCGCGCCCAGACTACGGGGTATAGCCCCTTGACAGTGCATGGGAAAGAGGCAGGCCCTGCAGTGCGTGAAATAAACGCCTATGGTGCTACATTGCACTTCGTTTATGCAGCCGCGAGGCACAGGCTGATGACTGCTATCACCCCACCTGGCAGGTGCAGAGACTGTTTACCACTGATTCTTCAGCTTACAGATGGCCTGGAATGTGGCTGGAGAAAGAGCCGGAATGTGGTGATGTCGCTCATACTCGGCCAGTTGGTCGAGGGTCATAGAGGAGCCATAGTCCGCCTTGATAGACTTCTTACGAGCTTTCCACTCGGCCTTGTCCATATAGTAGTGATCGGTTGCGTAGGTCTCAACGAAGAATTTCACATGCCCCTGATTGTCATTATATTCCCAATGGTTGGACTCCATCAAGAAATTCTCCACACCTGGGGCTTGCGCTTCGTCGTCAGTCCAAGCAATAACGTACTGATACTCATAGCCCATTTCCTGACGCTTTTTCAACAGCTTTGTCTCGCCCTTGACTTCGTTGGCATACATCTGTTCCGTGCCCCCATCAAGTGTCATGCGTACCTGTCCATTTGTGCGTGTAAGGTAGCCAACGGTTCCCTGCGGGTTGCTGTAGGTTGAGCGTGAAGGGCTGTTGGCTGTAGCCGTCACGTAATACATTTCTTTCATCTTCTGCTCCATCATCTCAAGAGACATCGTTCTCACCAATCCAGCATGAAACACATGTGCCCTTGCACTCCATGTGGTAGCGGCACCAAACTTGGAGCAGTATTCGGTGCGAGCCTGATAGTAGCTGCCATGCTCGCGTTTCTGTTTCTGCACGTTGCACGCGTTAGGCATGATGCCACTCGCGAAGTAGCAGAGCGAGTCATTGCGATAGACATAAACGCGATAGAGCGTCTCAACGTACAAGTAGGGCTTAGGCTTAATCACGACCTCCGCGAGACGGTAGTCCGAGTCCTCCATCGTGACGCGCCCCCCAACGAGCGAGGACATTGTGACCACTTGCGATTTGAAGGCCACGTGGGTCAGAGTCACTCGGGCGTTGCCCTTCACGTTGGCCAGCACACCATTGAAGTCGGTAGTGCCGAGGAGGGTTCCATCTTCTGTCAACACACTCACTAAGGGAATGCCATGGCCATCGGCATCCACCACTTCCAATCTCTGTGCCTGTGCACACATTGCCGCCAGCATTGCTACCGCGGCCGTCAAAAATATTGTCTTCATTGAATATGTGTAGGATAATGCATAACTTCCGTTATCGGGCTGGCCTGATGAGACCTTTGCATCGTTGCAGCTGGCGGGTGCCGTTGTGCTGCTACTTGCCAGGGTGGCAACACGCCAAAGTCATATACCTCGTACATAGAGTTCACGTCTTTATAGCTTTTGCATATATTCGGGCCACTATGGCACCACTGATGTTGTGCCACACGCTGAACACAGCTCCCGGGATTGTGGCCATGGGGTATGCTGCGAAGTGGAGCGTGGCAAGGCTTGAGGCCAGACCACTATTCTGCATGCCCACTTCTATGCTGATAGCTCGCTGTTTGGCTACGGGTAAATGCAACAGGCGACCGATGAGCCAACCTATGCCGAGCCCGCAGAGGTTGTGGAGCATGACCACTGCGATAATGACCATGCCGCCCATGAATAGTTTATGCGCGTTGGCCGCAATGATGATGAGGACAATGAAGGCGATGGCAAGCGTCGACACTGCTGGCAGGCAAACCATAATACGCTCAGTGAGATGCGGCCAAAGACATTTTACGGCGAGTCCCGCCGCAATGGGGATGAAGACTACCCAAAGAATGCTCAGCAGCATGCCCGTTACATCGACATCAATGTTCTGGCCCGCCAAAAGCCATACCAGCAACGGCGTCATGACTGGTGCCAACAGCGTCGATACAGCTGTCATGCCCACCGACAATGCCAAGTCACCCTTAGCGAGATAGGTAATCACGTTAGAGGCCGTGCCCCCAGGGCAGCAGCCTACAAGCACCACGCCCAAGGCCAGTGCCTCGTCAAGGGCAAACACTCGTGACAAAGCTACAGCAAGCATGGGCATGACGGTGAACTGTGCAGCGCAACCGATGCCGACATCCTTGGGCCGGCTGAAGACTATCTTGAAGTCCTCCACCCTAAGAGCTATGCCCATGCCAAACATGATGATGCCTAAGAGCGGGTTAACAACGGTGGCATTAATGCTGCTGAACGCATCCGGCACGAGGAGTGCCACCACTGCCGAGGCAAGCACCAATGCTCCCGTATGGTCGGAAATAAATATAGCAAGTCGTTTCATGCCTGCTGGGTTCTTGTAGTTGTTTGCACAGCAGGCGCGCAGGCGGCGACGTCATGCGCTGCTGCAGCCTCATTGATGGCTTCTTCATAACCTGCCAGGGCAGCAAATGGTGCGAACTGCGCTGCACGTTGCAGCAGGGGCATCTGCACGTGTCGCCTCGACACGTGATGTGGCAGGTTGATGATATCTTCGTAGTCTTCCATGCTTTTTCTATGCTTTATGTCCGCCTATTTGTGTGTTACGCTCACGTGCCGTAGCTCCTTCGGTGTAGCTCATGCCGCGGAGTATGGCGTTTTTCCCGTAGCGTGCCTTGATTGACAACTGCGCACGCTGCAGGCGGTGCTCCTTGTCCCGCGCCTGTTTTTCTGCATTGCGTATTTGGTCCTGCGCGGCATAGTCAGTGAAGAGGTCAAGCTGGGTTGCGCTATGAGCATTCTTCAGCAGCGACGCGGCGGCCACACGATATGCTCCTATCGTGATGCGGCGGATGAGCAAATCGGTGCTTGCTATACGGTCGTACAGCCGCATCATGGCATCCATGATAATGGCCGATGATGATGTGGGACTTGCCAGATGTTCTGTCCCATTGGCATGCTTGGGCACGACGCGTCCGTAGTGGTCTATGCCGACAGGTCCTGTATAGCGTGCCCTGCGCGCCGTGTCGGTCAGGCTCTCGGTGTCGTAGCCGATGCCGAGTGACAGTTGGTCCGTGACAAGCTGTCTGGCAACGAGCTCCAGAGCCAAGGCATCGGCCATCTCACGCACCACGACTCTGGCCTGCGCCCATTCGTATGGCCTCTGAAGCACCTGCCCGCTACTGAGCGAGCTTGCCTCTGGACGATATGCCTTCACATGCTGCATGGTGCATGGCTCCCAGCCCCATGCGTGGTCAATCAGCAATTCGGCGTTGATGCCGAACATCCTGTAGAAGAAGTCCTCGTCATGCAGCGACTTGCGTGCTATCTGCCCCATCGTTGTTATGCCATATTGGGCCAGCCGATGCGCGATACCCCTGCCCACGCGCCAAAATGCCGACAGCGGCTGGTGGTTCCATAGTGTGCGCCGGTAAGTAGTTTCGTCCAGTTCTGCAATGCGCACACCATCTTTGTCTGCCGGCATACGTTTGGCAACAATATCCATAGCCACCTTGGCAAGATACATATTGGTGCCGATGCCGGCCGTGGCTGTGATGCCTGTTGTTGAGAGGACATCGCGTATCATGCACATGGCCAGCTCATGAGGAGTCATCTTGTATGTCGCAAGATAGTCTGTGACATCCATGAACACCTCATCTATGCTATAGACGTGAATATCTTCTGCTGCGACATACTTCAGATATGTCTTGTAGACGGCAGTGCTCACCTTAATATAGTAGGCCATGCGCGGCTTGGCAACAATATAGTCCAGTTCCCAGTCAGGGTGCTCCTTCAAATCGGTGTCACTGACCGATTTGCCTGTAAAGCGCATGGCTCCAAGTGTCTGCCCTTTTGCCGCGGCAGCCGCCATGAGACGTTCTGCATTCACCTGCCGCACACGCTGTACGACCTCAAACAATCGTGCCCGCCCACCAATGCCATACTGCTTCATTGACGGCGAGACAGCCAGACAAATGGTTTTCTCCGTCCGGCTCTTGTCTGCGACAACGAGATTGGTTGTCAGCGGGTCAAGCCCTCTGCTGGCGCATTCAGCCGAAGCGTAGAACGACTTCAGGTCGATGGCAATATATATGCGTGATGGAGCAGACATTATGCTGGAAGCGGCGCGCAGAACTAATCAGTAGCTCACTGATGGAGCCTTGAGCCACTGCAAAGATAAGCATCCTAAATCAAAAACGGTAATTGCGCCAACGTCATGCCCCATAACCCCTATATCCCGACTGCTGCACGGCATCAGCTCACGCAGCAGTCGGGTCTGTGTCTCGCTCCGGCTCATCATTGCTGCAATGCGGCGAAGAGTGCGTCGAGAGCTTTGTCGGCATCGCCGTGAGCCTCGTCGAGGAGCGCGACGAACTTCGACCCGATGATGGCTCCTGCTGCATGGGCGTGTGCTGCCTGGAGCGTGGCGGCATTGCTTATGCCGAAGCCCACCACACAGGGGTTGTGCAGCTGCATATGTGCGACGCGGCGGAAATAGGCTTGCCGGGCTTGGTCGAAACGCTGCTGGGCTCCCGTGACGGCTGCTCCGGACACCATATATATGAAGCCGTCGGTGTGCTCGTCGATGAGGCGCACGCGCTCGGCGGTGGTCTCGGGGGTGATGAGCATGATTGTGCGCAGGTCGTAGCGGTCGGCCACGGGCTTGACGTGCAGGAGGTAGTCTGCAAAGGGCAAATCGGGGATTATCATGCCGCTGACGCCGCTCTCTGCGGCGTCTCGGCAGAAGGCTTCGATGCCGTAGTGCAGGATGGGGTTGAGGTAGCCCATCAGGATGAGTGGCGTGCTCACCTGCCCGCGCACGGCGGCGAGTTGCTCAAAGAGTAGCCGCAGCGTCATCCCGTTCTTCAGGGCCCGCGCGGCAGCTGCCTGAATGACGGGGCCGTCGGCCAGCGGGTGGCTGAAGGGTATGCCCACTTCGATGAAGTCTATACCGCGCCGCGCCATGGCCCTGATGACGTCGCCGGTGGAGTCTGTGGTGGGGCTGCCTGCACAGAAATAGAGGCTCAGCAGGCGCCTGTCGCCCCTGCTGGCGAAGAGTTGGTTGATGGGGTTCATTGTCGCAGTGTGTTTATGAATGTCTCTAACCGGTGTATGTCTTTCATGGCAGGTGCCACCTCGAAGCGTGAGTTGAGGTCGAGGCCTATGCATGCGTCGTGGCGGAGGGCGCGCCGTGCGGCTTCCGCGTCGGTGGGTGCGATGCCGCCGCTGAGCAGGAAGGGTGTGCTGCCGCGATAGGCTCTGAGCACCGCCCAGGGGAAGTGCTTGCCGTTGCCTCCCGCGGCAGCGCCTTTGGCGTCGAACAGGAAGAGGCGGGCCAGGCCCTCGTAGGCGGCAGTGGCCTGCAAGTCGGCCTCGGAGGCTATGCTGAAGGCTTTGATGACGGGGGCTGTGCGGGCTGCCTGGTTCACATACTCCGGCGACTCGCTGCCGTGCAGCTGGATGTAGTCGAGAGCGTATGTGCGGGCCACGCGCTGCACCACGCTGATGTCTTCGTCGACAAACACGCCCACGCGCCTGGCCTTGACGGGCATGTATCCTGGCGGCTCGCTTACATGGCGCGCGCTCTCGGCGTAGAAGATGAAGCCGATGAGGTCGACACCCAGTGCCTCCACGCGACGGATATTGTCGGCATCGCGCATGCCGCACACTTTTATGAGAGGGCGGCGCATGGCGGTGTGCTGTCTATGCTGTCCACGAAGCGGCGGAGAGCTAACCCTGGGTCGGCCTGGCGCATGAATGCCTCGCCGATGAGGAACCCATTGAAGCCTGCCTGCCGCAGCTGTCTCACTATGGCAGGGTCGGCGATGCCGCTCTCACTCACTTTCACGGCCTGGCGCGGCAACTTCTCGGCCAGACGGAAGGAGGTGTCTACACGCGTCACAAAGGTGCCGAGGCAGCGGTTGTTGATGCCGCACACGTCGGGTTGCAGGTCGGCGTATTCAAGCTCGCGCTCGTCGTGCATCTCGAGCAGCACCTCGAGGCCAAGGCCATGCGCCTGGCGCATGAGGTCGGCACACTGCCGCTTGCTCAGACAGGCAGCTATGAGCAACACCGCCGACGCGCCGCACGCGGCAGCCTCATATAGTTGCAGGCTGTCGACAACGAAGTTCTTGTAGAGAATGGGAAGCGTCACTCCGCTCTGCCGGGCCATGCGTATGAAATCGTCGTGCCCGCCGAAGAAGTGCTCGTCGGTGAGTATGCTTATGGCTGCTGCTCCGTTCTGCTGATAGGAATAGGGGATGACGTCGGCACGCCCGTCCTCATTAATCCATCCGCGCGATGGCGAGCGACGCTTGAATTCGGCTATGATGCCGGTGCTGCTTGCCAGCAGTGCGGCACGCAGCGACGGCCTCGGTGCTCGTGCGGCCGCCATCTCGGCCCTCTTGCGGGCCATTATGTCGTGCAGTATATCCCTCATGGCATCAGCTGTTAAGCTCCACGAACCTGCGGAAGGTGGCAAGCGCGCGACCGCTGTCTATCGACTCCCGTGCCACGGCAATGCAATCCTCAAGTGCCTTGTTCCCACGTTCCAACACCTGTATGCCGAATGCGGCATTCGCCAGCACGATGTTCTTCTGTGCAGGCAGGGCAGTATTCTCCAGGACAGCATCGAAGATGGCCTTTGCCTCCTCCTCGGTGGCACCTGCCACCAGTTCTTCAGGCCTGGCACACTCAAAGCCCAGGTCCTGCGGACGGAAGATGCGCTCATAGTGGTTGGTGGTCACCTTAAAGTCGCCCGTAAGCGATATTTCGTCGTAGCCGTCGATGCTGTTCACTATGCCGTAGTCGATGCCCAGACGCTGATAAACCTGCTGATAGAGGCGCATCTGGTCGAGGTTGGCCACACCGAGCAACTGACAGCTCGGCTGCGACGGGTTCACAAGCGGCCCAAGGAGATTGAAGACAGTAGGGAACGGCAGAGCTTTGCGTATTGGGCCGACGAACTTCATGGCCTTGGCGAAGAGCTGGGCATGCAGGTAGACGATGCCCACCTCGTCCATGCAGCGGTTCAGGCGGTCGATGTCGTCGGTGAACTTCACGCCATGCTGGGCAATGACGTTGCTGGCTCCCGATGTGGATGTCGCGGCATAGTTGCCGTGCTTGGCCACCTTGTAGCCAGCACCGGCTATGACGAAGCACGCCGTGGTCGATATGTTGAATGTGTTCTTGCGGTCGCCACCGGTGCCGACGACGTCAATGTAGCGTTCACAGCGGAGGGGCACAGGCACACCTGTCTCCAGTATGCCGTCGCGAAAGCCCAGCAACTCGTCGACAGTCACGCCACGCATCTGCAATGCCGTGAGCAGTGCCGTGACTTGTTCGTTGGGATAGTCGCTGTGGGTGATGCCCACAAGGATGTTCTTCATCTCCTCTCGCGAGAGGTGCTCGTGGCTGAGCAGTTTCTGCAATGCGTGTCTCATAGTCTTAGAAAATTGTCGATGATTGTCCGTCCGTCGGGCGTCAGCACGCTTTCCGGATGGAACTGAATGCCGTGTATATTGTATGCAGTGTGCCTCAGGGCCATTATCTGACCGCCCGCTGCCTCGGCCGTTATCTCGAGACATTCGGGCAAGCCTTCCCGCGCCACCACCCACGAATGGTAGCGACCAACAGTAATGGTGTCGGGCAGACCGTGAAAGAGTGGCTCATGACGGAGGATGCGGCAGTCTGTGGCCACACCGTGATACACTTCGCTCAGGCACTCTATGCGCGCGCCGAACACCTCGCCAATGGCCTGATGCCCGAGACACACGCCAAGCATTGGCTTCGATGGAGCATACGCCCGTATGACATCCAGCAACAGGCCTGCCTCGGAGGGGATGCCGGGGCCTGGCGACAGTATTATCTTGTCGTAGTCTTGCAGGCTCCGGATGTCGAACATGTCGTTGCGCACAACGTCGACTTCAGCCCCGAGTGCCTTCACCACGTGACTCAGATTATACGTGAACGAGTCGTAGTTGTCGATGATTACCAGTCTCATACCCATCACATTTGTTGTGCCATCAATATTGCCTTGCGCAGTGCGCCGAGCTTGTTGTTCACCTCTTGCAGCTCATAGTCCACGTCGCTCTTCGCCACGATGCCGCCGCCAGCCTGAAACCACAGCTCGCCGTTGCGCGCCACGAAGGTGCGTATGGTGATGGCCTGATTGAGGCTCCCGTCCAGGCCTATGAAGCCTATGCACCCGCCGTATGCCCCTCGGTTGTGTGGCTCATAGGCGGAGATGAGCTGCATGGCGCGCACCTTGGGCGCTCCTGACAGCGTGCCCGCGGGGAAGGTGTCTATGAATGCCTTGATGCTGTCGGCCTCGTCGTTAAGCTGTCCGCTCACACGGCTGACGAGGTGTATCACGTGTGAGTAGTATTGCAGGTCCTTGTAGAAGTCCACCTTTACGTCGTGGCAGTTGCGGCTCAGGTCGTTGCGTGCCAAGTCGACGAGCATCACGTGCTCGGCATTCTCCTTGGGGTCGGCCAGCAGATGCTCAGCCCCGCGGCGGTCGGCCTCTGCATCGCCGGTGCGCCGCGTGGTGCCGGCTATCGGGTCAATGTATGCCATGCGGCCCTTGATGCGGCAGTGTGTCTCCGGCGATGAGCCGAAGATGCGGAAGCCGCCGAAGTCGAAGTAGAACAGATAGGGCGAGGGGTTGATGCTGCGCAAAGCCCTATAGAGCTTGAAGTCGTCGCCCTCGTAGCCCTGTATGAACCTGCGGCTGAGCACTATCTGGAACACATCGCCGCGCAGGCAGTGATGTATGCCGCGGCGTATGTTGTCCTTGTGTTCGTCGTCGGTCAGTGTGCTGTGCACGTCGCCGACAGCGCGGAAGTCGTAGGCCGGCACGCTGGCCCTGTTCATAGCCTTGAGCAGGTCGGTGCCCAGGGCTGCGGTCTCGGTAGTGTCGGTGGGTTGCAGTTCCACTATCGTGAGCTTGCTGTTGAAATGGTCGAACACTATCACTGCGCGATAGACAATGTAGAGCATGTCGGGCGCATCGTTGCGGTCTAACGCCTCATCCTTCACAGCGATATTCTCAAAATAGCGCACGGCGTTGAAGCTGGTGTAGCCATACAGCCCGCACACCTCGGCGTCGGTGCCGCTGACACGGATGCTGTCCATGAGCTCGTGGATTGCCTCGGCTGTGCCATAGCTGCCGGCAAGGGCGCGGGTCTGCTTCGTGCCGTCGGGGAGTGTGATGATGGCCTGCCCGTGGGCTATGGCCACGCTGGCCATGGGGCCTATGCCTATGTATGAGTGCGCGTTGCCCTGGTCGTGGTAGTCGGAGCTCTCCATAAGCATGCTCTGCGGATACAGGTCGCGCAACCGCATGTAGACGCCTACAAGTGTGTAGAGGTCGGCCAGGATGGCGATGCTGTGGGTGGTGTAGTTAAAAGTTGCCATAGTCGCCTGCCATCTGTTTGTTAGCAAGATAAGTCTCCACATCCTTGTCGCCGCGCCCCGACACCGTGAGCACCACCACATCGTCGGCCTTAAAGGTCAGCTTGCTGAGGGCGGCTATTGCGTGTGCGCTCTCAATGGCTGGAATGATGCCCTCCATGCGTGTCAGCTCATAGCCTCCGCGTATGGCCTCGTCGTCGTTGATGCTGAGCACCTTGGTGCGCCCCTTCACTGCCATGTTGCAGTGCATGGGACCCACACCAGGATAATCCAGCCCTGCCGAGATGGTGAAGGCTTCTTGTATCTGCCCGTCATCGTCCTGCATCACGAGCATCTTGGCTCCATGCAGGATGCCCACCGTGCCGCGGTGCATGGTGGCAGCCGTGTGGTCGGTGTCCCATCCGTGTCCACCTGCCTCGGCCAGCACTATGTGCACCCGCTCGTCGTCCATATAGTGGTATATGGTGCCGGCAGCATTGCTCCCGCCGCCTATGCAGGCAATGAGGTAGTCGGGATAGTCGCGGCCCACCTTCTCCTGCAGCTGCCACTTGATTTCCTCCGAGATGACACTCTGCATTCTTGCCACAAGGTCCGGATAAGGATGCGGCCCCATGGTGGAGCCCACGATGTAGAATGTGTCGGCAGGATGGCAGCACCAGTCGCGTATGGCCTCGGAGCAGGCGTCGCTGAGGGTCATGTTGCCGGTGCGCACGGGGTGCACCGTGGCGCCAAGCATGCGCATGCGCTCCACGTTGGTGTGCTGACGCTCCACATCGGTGGCACCCATGAACACCTCGCACTGCATGCCCATCAGCGCGCACACCGTTGCCGTGGCCACGCCGTGCTGTCCCGCGCCTGTCTCGGCAATGATGCGCGTCTTGCCCATCCGCCGTGCCAGGAGTATCTGCCCTATGGTGTTGTTGATCTTGTGCGCGCCTGTGTGGTTGAGGTCCTCACGCTTGAGGTAGAGCCGGCAGCCATAGGTCTCGCTCATGCGCTGTGCATGGTAGAGCGGCGACGGACGCCCCACATAGTCGCGCAGCAGCGCGTGGTACTCGTTTTTGAACTCCGCCGACTCTATGATGCCGCGGTAGGCACCCTGAAGGTCGTGCACACATTTGTAGAGGATTTCCGGCACGTATGCTCCGCCAAATTCCCCATAAAAGCCTTCGCTGTCTACTTGGTAGCTGTTCATGTCTCCGTGTGTCTGTTATTTTGTTGCCCCCAAAAAGGAAAGAGGCCTGTCGCAAGAACGACAGGCCTCCCGTTTGTGTATTGTCACATGCTGCTTACAGGTATGCTACTATCTTCTCACGATTGATGTAATCCTGAGCTGCGCCACCAAAAGCATGCTGTGATTGTCATGTTCATTGTGTTGTCTCGACTGATGTTTCTGCCTGCAAATGTAGGCATACTCTCCGATGCAGCAAAGGATTGCTTACATTTTATTGCAGGAAGGGGCGGAAAAACTTGCGCCGTGTAGGAAAATAGTGTGGCAAAGTGCGCATTTTGTCATTACAGCCCATGGCTAATACCCGTGCCAATATGCTGTGCACACACCATGCAGGGTGTTCGCATTCACCATGCAGGGTTTTTGTCACACACCGTGCAGGGTGTTTGCACACACCATGCAAGGTGGCTCACGCTATGGTGCTGTCGTCTTCGCCGGCAATGGTCAGATATGATGCACCGGCCTGCATGGCATGGTCGCGGACGCGCCATGCATAGCGTCAGGCATTGAAGGCACGTTGCAGCACAGCTACCACCATCGCTTGCGGGAAACCGTCGAAACGTGCACGGACACGTGCATCGCGGTTGGCGGCAAGGAACGAGAGGTAGGCATCCAGACGTGCTATCACCGATGCGTTGTCCTTAGAGTCGGTGGCATAGGCACCTATGCACCGTCCCTTGCGAGGGCTGATGAACACGGCGTGGTGGTTGCCCGCGAACCACCAATATGTCCGTGTGAAGGTGTCAACCTGGGGGCGCGTCAGCAGCGGCTCTACCAGTGCCGGCACACGCAGGTTGTCGAGAACCGGTTCGGCACCGGAGCCCAGACCGAGCAGACGCGGATAGGTGGCTCTGTAGTGGGTGAGCGCAGAGAGCACCTCGCCGGCAAAGCGGTGCAGACGTGTGCTGGCCGAGATACCGCGCAGCTCAATGGCATGGAGGAACGACGGTGCATCGCAGGCCTCGGCCACGGCTGCCACAAGGGCTGTCCGCTGCTCGTCGTTGCGGATGTGTCCGAGACGGCCACTCAAGAGTATCACGTCTATGAATTGAAACGGGTCTGGCACTAATTCATTCATCATTTACATAAGTACTATTTACCGTTATGCCTTTCGAGCAATGCCGCTATCCCTGTTCCCTCATTCCAAATACCCTGTCAAGGAGTCAGCGACGGCACAGGGTGCGGAAGTCGCAGTAGAGGCAGGCCTTGGCATCGGCCACCTGCCGGAAGGGCTCGGAGGGATTGAAGAGCTGCTGCAACGTGTCGGCCAGGCAGGCTTGCACAGACGGGGCATGAGTGCGCACGTCGGCCACAGGTGCACCGCCGACACGCAGCGTGGGGTCGTAGCCTGCCGTGTTGGCTGCAGGCAGATAGAGCACACACGGCCGCACGGCCTCCTGCTGCTCTGTGCTCACGATGGTGGCGTAGAGCAGCGTCTGGATGGCATGGAGTGCCTTATGGTGCTGCACGGCAAAGAGCTGCTCCACGTCGCGGATGGCAAAGGTGGGTGGCTGCGATGTCTTATAGTCCACCACGCGCAACGTGCCGTCCACACGGTCCAAACGGTCGACGATGCCACCCACACGCACGCGGGCCGTGCTGCCGTCTGTCAGCGTCACAGGCAGCGTGCCGATATGCCACTGCTCCATCTCAAGCAACTGGAATGGAGCATGCTCACGGTCGGAGCGCAAGAGAGTGCACAGGTAGGTGTGGACCACACCGCGCATGAGCAGCATCTTGCCTGTGAGGGGCGATGCAGGCTGTTCGAGCACATCGGCTATGGCCTTGTCGACCACGGCGTAGAGCCGTGTGCCGCCATCGGCAAGGAGCAGGTCGATGTCTGTGCCGCGAATGGTGGCACCGCGTGCAGTGAGGCTCTCGTATGTCAGCTCGGCAGCACGGTGAACGATGCTGCCGAAGTGGGCGGCATCGGTAGTCGTGGCTGACTCTGGTGCCTTGAGGCCGAGGATATAGGCGTAGTAGAAGCTGAGTGGGCATGAGAGCAGTTTGCTTAATGCCGACGGCGTAAGCACACCTGTCTGTCCGGCTTCATCCGGCTCAAGATACAGGGAGCGGAGTTTGCGCATGACTCCCTCGCTCTTAGCCACCGTGACGCTTTCGGCGGCACGCCACGCGGCAGGAGGCGGCTGGAGCCGGAAGGTGCTGACACACACAGGAGCCTCGGCTTGCAACTGACGCACGAAGCGCGAGGGCTCGGCTGTCTGCCCGCCGGCGGCTACATCGCTATAGACAATGGTGACACTGCTTGCACGGCTGAGCAGACGATAGAAGTAGTAGGCCTGCACGGCCTCGCGATGCCGTGGTGTGGTCAGGCCAAAGGCTTCGCGCAGGTGCACAGGGACAAACGAAGAGGCTGCCGTATGGCGAGGCAAAGACCCCTCGGCGGAACTCAGCAGCAGCACACGGCGGAACGAGAGGGTGCGCGTCTCCAAGAGCCCCATCAGCTGCACTCCCTCGGCCGGCTCGCCATGGAAGGGCACAATGGCGGTGCGAGAGGCAGAGCGCAGCAGGTGGCGCAAGGTGGACACGGAGACGTCGGCAAGCAGGGCGGCAGACGGGTCGGCAAGAGCGTGCAAACGCTGGAGCAGGGTGTGGGCCGTGAAGAGTGCCTGGGCACTACCCTCGCCCAGATATGGCTCCTGGCCGAGGGCTGACGACGTGTGGGTAGTGTGTGTGGCAGAAACGTGTGCCACAGCGGTGACAACCTCAAGGAGATAGGCCAGCATGGCAGGTGTGCTCTCACAGCGGCGTTGCCACACGCGCGCTTCAATGAGGCGCAAGAGCGGATGTCCCTGGCATGCACGCAGCTGAGCCGGACGGAAGGTGCGATGCACTGCATCGAAGCCTGACAGCTGGAGGTCGAGGAGCACATTGAGCATCGAGGCCACAGGAGTAGCACCAAGCGGATAGCCCATGGTGATGTTGACGCTACCTACATCGGGAGGAAGAGCATGGAGCATGGATGGCAGCAGATGCTCGTCGCACAGCACCACGGCTGTCTCCACGGCGGAAGAACTGGCAGCCGCAGGCTGACGCCGCAACCATGCAGCGGCGTATGACGTCTGCATGGCATCGCCCGAGGCCGCAATCACATCTATGCTGCGCAGATGGCGGAAGTGATCGGCATCGGCACCTCCGAGAGCATCGCCGTAACGGCTGAGGTTCTGGCGGATGAAATGGCCGGCCTCGTGCCGGAAACCCGTCGGCATGGGGCGTACGAAGTAGGCGTCGTAGTCCCAGTAGAAGAGGGCACCTGCCTTGTGAAGTGCATCGAACAGACGCATCTCAACCGTGTTGAGGACATTGAAGCCGCATACGACATAGTGGGAGGTCATGTCCAAATGCTCAAGATGGTGCTCCACGACATCGCGCTGCAGGGCACCGGCATACAGCAGACCATGGCTGCGCATGTCGCTGTTGAAGTCGGCATAGATGTCGCACATGGCATTCCACAACTCAAGAAAAGCCGCCTTGAGACGCGAGTTGTCCTCAATAGAGAAGTCGCTGAAGAAGGAGCGCAAGGCCTGCTCCTGCTCGGGTGTCAGGTAGGAGTTGTCGTCGAGAGCCTTAATATCGCGTATGTTGGCAAACAGGTGAGTGGCATCCACCATGTGCTTGTCTATATCGTCGAAATCGGACAGCAGCACTTCGCCCCAGGAATAAAAGCGGTCGAGCGACTGCGGCGAGCTCACGTGGCGGGCATAGGCATGATGCAGGCGGCACACGCTCTCTACAGGGTCGGCCTGAACAAAAGGCGAGGCGGAGGCAAACAGGTCGGCGATAGTGGTGTAGCGCGGTGCCCATATTGGCGACGGCGACAGCTCGGCCAACGCCTGGTTGAGGAACATGCTGGCCCGCCGCCCTGGGAACACAACGGTGACATGGCTCAGGTTGGTGCCGAAATGCTGTAGCAGTGAAGTGGCAACACTATGCAGGAACGTGGACATGACAGGGAAGGCTATAGGTGGGAGTGCCTGCGGCACGATGAGGGGAAACGGTTAGATTGCAAGCTTTCACGGTAAAAGGTGATATGCATGGAGGTGGCTCATGGTGCGACCTGCTCCACGCGTCCTGAATAGACATA
Organism: uncultured Bacteroidaceae bacterium; assembly: GCA_905234605.1. Classification (GTDB taxonomy): domain Bacteria; phylum Bacteroidota; class Bacteroidia; order Bacteroidales; family Bacteroidaceae; genus Physcousia. Next base: position 88,731 of record CAJOIE010000007.1, read on the forward strand.
CCATAGATAGGCATCGACGGAGGCCTCGGGATAGAGCTGCTGCATCAATGCAATGTAAGTGCGCACCTGAAGGAGGTACTCGTCGCGGGGCGTGCCGAACTTGTAGTCTACAATGGTGACATGACGCTTATCCGGCGACACGATGACACGATCCGGCCTGTGGGTGACAATGCGGCCATCTGCATCACGGCTGATAATATTGCACTCGTTGTAGAGCTCATTGCCGCCAGCAAACCAGCTGGCAACAAGAGGGTCTGACAGACCTCGCTGCACCCACTGCATGAGGCGGGAACGATGGATGGCGGTGGCAGGGTCGGCCGTCGCAGCCGACGTGATGAGCCCCTGCACCTCAAAGTCGGCAAGAACACGTGGGACATCATCCATCGTGACTATGCTCTGGAAGAAACGGTGCAGCAAGCGACCCTGCTCCAGATAGGACTGTGCCTTGCCCGTGGCCTGCGGTTGCGGTACATCTACGTTCTCAGACAGGCTGGCAAAGAACTCCTGTGCCATGTTGCTCTGTTTGAAGGAGGCCGACATGCTGTAGCTCTCCAGGCCAACGTCAAGCGGCTGCCATACAGGCAGCAATGGATTGGATGAGGTGGACATGGCGGAGGCAGTGCATGTGGCGGGATGTCCTGACTCATAGAGGGTCATGTCAGACACCTCGGTGTCAGGATACATGGTATGCACCACTTCTTGAACGAGTCGGCCCGCGCTGATGGTTTTGCCTCTACTGTCGCTTGTCTGCGACCATATATATAAATTAGTACGTGCGCGTGTGAAAGCTACATACATCGCGTTGAGTTCATCGAGATGGCGTTGCAGGACATCGTCGGCCACCTCCTTGTTGAATGCCGACATGCGCGAGAGGCGCGAGCCTGCCGTAACAGGCAGGATGCCCAACTCCGTATATGGTTCCTCTTTTGGCTGTGCCCATATCGTGTCGGCCTGGTCCTGGTGGGAAAGGTCGAAGCTCCAGTCGCAGAAAGGAATGAGCACGGTGTGGAACTCCAGTCCCTTGGCGGCATGGATTGTGATGATGCTGATGCCGTCGGCGCGTGCCGCAGGCACTTTCTGGCGGCATAGCACATTGTCCCAATAGGCAATGAAGCTGAACAGGTCGCCGGCCTGCTCGGTGGTGTAGCTCATCACATAGTCTATGAATGCCATGACATACGCCTCCTGCCCCGGCAATTCGGCGAGGCGCAGGCGTGAGTGCAGATGGTAGACCAGATCCATCAGCGGCATCAGGCGCATCTGCGAGCTGTCCGCCTTAAGCTGTGCTACATCCGCTCCATGCTTATCCAGTAAGAACGAGGAGATTACATCGGAGTCATCAACCAATAACTTTATAGCCGCCATGAGCAGTGCCAGCGCAGTGCTTGCTCCGAGCACAAAGGCTTCCGCACTTGCCAGTGCAGGCAGGTCGGCTTCCTCGGCGAAGGAGCGTATCAGCGGGTTGGCATCGCCATGTCTGCGCACAAGTATGGTAATCTCTGATGGAGGCAGACCGGCCGCGAGCAGTTCGCGCACCCGCTGTTTGACAGATGCCAGCACCCGCTGCTGTGTCTGCTCGCCATCTTCATCCTTGCCCACGAGTGTGACAGCAACGTATCCGCCATCAGGTCTGTTTTCGGGTACGACCTGAGCGACATCGGCGTAGGCCTGTGCTGTCATTCCCGTGCAGCCCAGCGTGCGCTCATCTTCTTCCTGCAAAGCATCGAGAAGCATTGCAGCCTCTGTGAAGAAGCGGTTGTTGAACTCCACCACGCGACGCTCACTGCGGAAGTTGGTGCCGAGTGTTTCCACTTTGATACTATCTTTCCCATCTTCACCCAGCGTGCCCAGAATGCGCCAGTCGCCGCCACGCCACCGATAGATGCTTTGCTTGACGTCGCCGACAAGCATGTTGAAGCCGCCGCGCGAGGCACTCTCTAAAAGCAGTGTCTGGAAGTTGGTCCATTGCAGATGAGAGGTATCCTGAAACTCGTCTATCATCACATGATGCAGCTGGGCACCAATCTTCTCGAACACGAAGGGAGAGTCGCTCGTGCCTATCATCTGATGCAGGAGAATGGGCGTCTTGGCCAGCGTGTAGCGTGCTGTATCACGGTTGATGGCGGCCACCTCCTGGTCGATTACACTGAGCAGGCATAGCGGATAGAGGTGAGCCAGCACGCCGCGCGCCGTGGCATAGTCACGCTGTGCCTTGGGCAACTCTTCGATAATCATGGTGAAGCAGTCTGCCACGCTGTCGGCTGCATCCATAAGCTCGGGTCGCTTCTTCTGGTCAGCCTTACGCACGAGGGTCAACGGGTCGGCAGCAGCTTTCAGCACCGACTGCCCAAGAGTGATGTCCATATCGCCCTCCGTAAGCTTACGCAGCATGCCACCGTAGTTCTTCGGCCCGTTGGAGAAGTCGTCGAGGCTGACGCCATGCTGTTGCATGCAAGCCATCAGCCTACGTCCGAGCTCCATCACCGCAGCCTTTGAGCTGTGCACAATGGCTTGCAATTGCTTCTTCAGGGCAGCCACTTTGCCGGCATCTGAGAGGAAGCTTTCGAGTTTGTCTCCATAGAGCATGTAGAACTCATCGAAGATGTGACAGCCGAACTTCTTCACCATTTCCGTCACATCCCACTTCTGGCTCTCCTCGATGCGGTCGCGTATGAAGCTTTGCATAAGCATCAGCACGCGCGGTTCGCAGTCCAGGCGGTCGATGATGTTGTCAACAGCCTGCGACAGCACTTCCTTGTCGTTGATGTCGACCTGCAAGTTGGCTGTCAGGCCGAGCTCATGCGCCAGACTGCGCACCACCGTCTGGAAGAACGAGTCGATGGTGAGCACACGGAAGTGACCATAGTCATGGAGTATCTGCTGCAACACACGTCCGCACTGCGCCCTCAGTCTCGACTCGGGCGGCACCTCGCAGCCATCAGCCGCCATGGCTGCCTGAACGGCATGCAGATAGCTGTCGCTCGACGGCAGTGCGTTAGCTATGCCATAGAGCTGTCCCAGTATGCGGTCCTTCATCTCGGCCACAGCCTTGTTGGTAAAGGTCACTCCCAGGATGTGGCGGAACTCGCTGCCATCGGGCTGTGAGAGAAGCAAACGTATGTACTGGACGGTCAGGGTGAATGTCTTGCCCGACCCTGCCGAGGCCTTGTAAACCGTCAGTTGCATTGTCTACACCGGCTAATCTGATGCATAATGCCACAAAGATAGCTGCCTGCGCCGATGCATCCAACACTGGCGACCATTCGGAGTGTTTTTTCTTCCGATGTGCTTTGTGTGAAGGTGGAATGTGCTAACTTTGCGGCATTACATGAACACTTTATCATTACACATAGAGCGACTGCTGCTCTCGCATAACTGCGTCGTGGTGCCACACTTCGGGGCATTCGTCACGCTGGCATCGGCAGCCACACGCGTGGAGCATGAGGAACTCTTCTTCCCTCCCCTGCGCATAGTGAGGTTCAACCCCAATGTCGTTGAGGACGACGGCCTGTTGGTGTCCGACGTGAAGCGGCAGTGCCGTTGCTCGGAGGCCGAAGCCAAGCACACCATCCAAGCCATGGTGCTTAACCTGCGGCAGCAGTTGCTGGCCGACGGCGAGGTGGACTTCGGCTCAATAGGACGCTTCTCCCAGGACGACGACGGGCGTGTGGCTTTCGCTGCCTGTCAGGCTGGTGCCGTCACTCCCTGCTACTTTGGCCTTGATGCCTTCTGCATGCCACGTCTCAAGGCAGGCAGCCTGCGCGCCAAGAACAGGCAGGCACATGCCACCGCTTCGGCCACCAGCGGCACTGACAACCGCCACATCACCATACGTGTCAACCGCCGCCTCCTGCGCTATGCCGTGGTAGCAGCAGCGGCAATACTGGTATGCTTCACATTCAACAGTCCGCTGCCGCCGCACGACACACCCACACCACAGGTTGCCACAATCACCCTGCCCTCCTCCACCCTGCCCGCACTCAGTGTCAGCGTGGAGCCAACGGGTGATGCTGCAAGCATGGATGCTGCCACTGTCGCCGACGCAGTCGCCACAACCGATATTGCCGAGGTGGCAGCAGCAGGAGCAGACGATGACATGGCTGTCGAAGACGAGCCCACGTCTCACGGCAGCTACTGCATAGTGCTTGCCAGTGCTGTCAGCCAGCGCAATGGCGACGACTATGTAGCCCGCCTGCTGAAGCGTGGTTACACAAATGCCCGCGTGTACGACAACGGCAGGATACGCCGCGTGGTGCTCGACGGTTTCGCCACTGAAGCCGAAGCCAACAGTGCCAACGCCGCCCTCCACCGCCAGGGCAGGGAGTTTGCCTCCACATGGGTGCTCGACATGCAGTAAGCACGCAATTCACACCCGCAAAAGCTTATGAAAAGAGTGCGTTGCCCCAAATGCGGACAGTCCGTAACATTCGACGAGACACGCTACACCCCGGGGCAGACCCTCGTGTTTGAGTGTACGGCCTGCCGACGCCAGTTCGGCATACGCCTCGGCACAGCCCAGGTGCTTGCCACACGCAAGGACGAGCAGCGCGCCCCGCAGACAGAAGCCCCGACAGACTACGGCCACCTGATTGTGGTGGAGAATGTGTTCCACTACAAACAGACAATCCCCCTGCAGATGGGTGAGAACGTGATTGGCCGGCATGTGCGCGGCACAAACATCAACACTCCCATCGAAACCGTCGACCCCAGCGTGGACACCACCCACTGCATCATCACCGTGTCACGCAACAAGCGCGGGGAGCTCATCTACACCCTGCGCGATGCGCCGTCAGGCACAGGCACTTTCGTGGAGAACACCATCCTGCGCGACAACGACAGGCTGCGCATCACCGACGGCACCATCATCACCATAGGAGCCACGACGATGATACTGCGTGCGGCAGGATGCAGCGACGAGCCTACCACGGCCGAGGAGCGTTAAGCAAATCCCCCTGCACCCTAATTGCCAAGACCATGCACGGTCTGCGGCAAGAGGATGCAGGGGGATTGGCATACCCCATGCAGGGTGTTTCAGACAGCCCTGCGGACTACTGATGCTGGGGGCGCAACAGGTCGTTGACGGTCTTCACAGGGTTGAAGGTCTCCAACGGCACCTGCACAAAGATGGTGTTCCAGTCGGCCATGGCACCATTCCACAGGCCGGGCAGCTCCAGGGCGCGCAGCTCACGGCCATTCTTGCTCTTCTCCGAGATGAAGCCCGTGGCGGGGTCTACGTAGCGAGGCAGTGGGAAACGCTCACCACGGTAGTCGCGCACGGCACACACGAGGTCGACAGGATTGAAATGAGTGCCGGAGCGGAACATGGCCACATACGCAGGGTTGTGCTTGTCTATCTGAGAGCTTTCCAAGATCTGCGGGCTCACGCTGCCGTCGGCGTTGAAGGCCAGGAACGGCCCGCCGCCAGGCTCACCCACGTTGGGCACCATGCCGCAGACGCGCATGGGGCGGTTGAGTTTTGCACGGAGCACATCGGCCAGCTGGTCTGGTTGCAAGGATGAGATGTCGGGCACCTCGCAGCACAGCTCCTCACGCAGGAAGGTGCTCATCTCCTCCAAGTCGGCCTGACCGCAGACACCAGCATCCAGGCGGCGCAGATAGTCGAAAGCCTGACGCTGGGCCGTGACAAGGATACCGGCAATGACCTGCTTCCACAGCGTCGTGGCAGGCTTGAGGGCATCGGGCACAACGTTGTCGATGTTCTTAATGAAGATGATGTCGGAATCCAAGTCGCCGAGGTTCTCAATAAGTGCACCGTGCCCTCCCGGACGGAAGAGCAGGCTGCCGTCGTCCTGACGGAACGGCTCGCCCGCGGGTGTCGATGCCAGAGTGTCGGTGCTGGCTTTCTGCTCACTGAAGGTGACATGGTAGCGGATGCCGTAACGCTCCTCGTAGGCAGGCACGACGCGTGCTGCAAGCTCCTCAAAAAGAGCACGGTGTTCGGCCGACACGGTGAAGTGAACCTCGGCCTCACCCTTGGAAGAAGCATAGAGAGCAGCCTCCACGAGATGCTCCTCGAGCGGCGTGCGTGTCTCGTCGGCATAGGCATGGAACTGCAACAATCCCTTCGGCAGTTGCCCATAACCGAGACCATCGTCGGAGAGCATGGCCTGCACCACATCCTTGTAGCGGCCGTCGGCCACGAGCTCATCGGCATCAGCCTCATAGAGCACCTGGCAGGCATCGTCGAGCGCGGGGAAGAAAGCGAAGTCGTGGATACGCTCAAAGAAGGTGCGCTCGAACTCGCTCGTGGGCACGTCGGCCTCGCCATTGCAGAACTCGAACATATCCTTGAACATACGCGACGCGGCACCGCTTGCCGGCACAAACTTGGTCACGGCATGGCCAGCGTCCTTGTAGGCTTCCCATGCTTCCACGGCAGCCTGGGCCTCTGCATCAGTGGGTGCCTTGATGCCATTGCCTATGGATGCTGCCGCACGCAGGCGCAGGTAGGGGAAGCCGTCGCGCAACTGTGTGAGCTGTTGCTCTGCGCGCTCACGGCTGATGCCATGGGCTGAGAGCTGCTTGAGATCGTCGGTTGTGAACATAGCAGAAGAAGATAAGGATTTGAGGATTAGTGAATAGGGAAATGAGTGTATGGACAATCGTTAAATGGTGTTTCAAAAGTAACGAAAAAACAGAAACGCCCCCGTCTTTATGGGGTAATTTGCTTATCTTCGCAGAGATTATGGGCATATAACCCCACATGCATGCCATGACAAATGCCTCGCTGACACTCTCGGCCACAGAAAGAGCCGACCTCATATCGCTACACCGCCAGCTCTCGCAAGTGACTGCAGGAGAGCTGAAGACAACAGACTATGCCATCGTGAAGCGCAGGCTGCTGCAAGCCGTGCAATCGGGTGCACTCCGGCGCAACGTGTTCGGCATCCACCCCATCGTGCTCAGCATGCAGACAGCCGTGGTCGTTGCCACCGAGATTGGCATGACACGCGGAGCCATTCTCGGACAGATGCTTGGAGATGCCGTCATTGCCGGCACCACAAGCGTGGACGACGTGCGCAAGGACTTCGGCGAGGATGTGGCACGTGTCGTCACAGGCTTGCAGCGCATACACGAGCTCTACCAGAAGAACCCCGTGGTGGAAAGCGAGAACTTCCGCCAGCTGCTGCTCTCCTTCGCCGAGGACATGCGCGTCATACTCATCTCAATAGCCTCCCGCCTGTGCGTGATGCGGCAGATAAAAGACTCCGACAACGACGATGCACGCCGCCATGTCAGCATGGAAGCGGCCTACCTGTATGCCCCACTGGCACATAAGCTCGGCCTGTACAAGCTGAAAAGCGAGCTGGAGGACCTGTCGCTGAAGTACCTCGAGCACGATGCCTACTACCACATACGCGAGAAACTGAGTGCCACCAAGCGCAGCCGCGATGCCTATATCGAGCGCTTCATAAAGCCTATAGATGAGCGGCTACGTGCTGCCGGCTTGAAGTTTCACATGAAGGGGCGCACGAAGAGCATACACAGCATCTGGCAGAAGATGAAGAAGCAGAAATGTGAGTTCGAGGGAGTCTACGACCTGTTCGCCATACGCATAATACTCGACTCGCCCAGAGAGCGTGAGAAGCAGGACTGCTGGCAAGTGTTCTCCATAATAACCGACATGTACCAGCCCAACCCCAAGCGCATGCGCGACTGGCTGTCCATACCCAAGAGCAACGGCTATGAGAGCCTGCACATCACCGTGCTCGGGCCCGAGAGCAAATGGGTGGAGGTACAGATACGCACAGAGCGTATGGACGATGTGGCCGAGCGAGGCCTGGCCGCACACTGGCGCTACAAAGGCGTGAAGGGAGGGGCTTCTTCAATAGAGTCATGGCTCCAGAACATACGTACCGCCCTCGAGGCAGGCGACGACATGCAGCTCATGGACCAGTTCCGCATGGATATTGCCGCCGACGAGGTGTTCGTGTTCACTCCGCACGGCGACCTCTTCCGCCTTCCCGCCGGTGCCACCGTGCTCGACTTCGCATACGCCATTCACACCAAGATTGGCAACCATTGCACAGGCGGACGGATAGGCGGACGCATGGTGACTCTGCGCCAGCAGCTGCAAAGCGGCGACCAGGTGGAAATCATGACGCATGCCAACCAGACACCAAAGCAGGACTGGCTGGCCGTAGCCAAGACGGGGCGTGCACGCTCCAAGATACGCCAGGCTCTCAAGGAAGCAGATGCCCGTCAGGCCGCCTTTGCCAAGGAAGAGTTGGAGCGCAAGGCCCGCAACCGCAAGATTGAACTGGAAGAGAGCACACTGATGCAGACCATGACACGCATGGGCTACCGCGTGGTGACCGACTTCTACAAGGCCCTCGCCGACGGCACGATAGAGATAGCCCAGGTGCTCGACCAGTACATGCGCCAACGCAAGTATGAACGCGGCGAAGCCACCATAGCCCCAGCCCAGAGTGCCGACACATTCTCCATCAAGCAAGAAGCCGCCGCACCCGTCGCGGCCAAGCACGGCGACACGCTGGTGATAGACCACTCCCTGAGCGGAATCGACTACACCCTGGCGCGCTGCTGCCATCCCGTATACGGCGACCCCGTCTTCGGTTTCCTCACAGCTGGCGGAGGCATCAAGATACACCGGTGCGACTGTCCCAATGCCGCTGCCTTGCGTGAACGCTACGGCTACCGTATCATAGATGCACAGTGGGCAGGCAAAGGCGTAGCACAATATGGCGTGACACTGCGTGTCGTAGGGCAAGACGACCTGGGCATTGTCAACAATATCACATCCATCATCAGCAAGGACGAGAAGCTCCTGCTACGCAGCATCTCAATCGACTCACACGACGGCCTGTTCTCCGGCACGCTGACCATCATGCTCGACGATGTGGCACGCCTGCGGCAGCTCATGCAGAAGCTGCAAAACGTGCACGGAGTCAAAGCCGTGACACGCCTCTGAGACTATCGCCGACACCCTCCCATGAAACATCAGCATACATATATATCCGTCAACAGCGGCAGCAGCATGGCCATGCACATGCTCGCCCTGTGCCTCGCCATAGCCGCCAGCACGCTGCCGGCACTGGCACAGCAGCTCACCATAGGCACATACACCTTCAAGGATGGCGGCAGCTATCAGGGCGAGCTGTTCCGCGGCAAGCCCTATGGCAAAGGGCATACCGTGTATCCTAACGGCGACACCTACGAAGGCGACTACGTGAAAGGCCGCCGTCAGGGTTATGGCACATACTCATTTGCCGACGGAGAGCGCTACGAGGGCGAATGGTTCCAAGACCAGCAGCATGGATATGGAACATTCTACTTCAGCAACAACAACCGCTACACAGGGCAATGGTACCGCGATTACCAACAAGGCGAAGGCACATTATATTATTATAATGGCGACCAATACACTGGCACATGGGAGGATGATCTCCGCAATGGCCAGGGCACATACACCTACGCCAGCGGCGACCGCTATACAGGTCAGTGGAAAAACGACCTGAAAGAAGGACAAGGCACATTTGTATGGCAGAACGGAGCCCGCTACGATGGCACGTGGCGCGAGGGGAAGATGAACGGGCAAGGCCTCTTCGCCTATCCCAACGGCGACACCTATCGCGGCAGCTTCCACAACGACTCCCTCGAGGGACGGGGTACATACCGTTTCAACAACGGCGACGTCTACGAAGGGCAGTACCACAACTCACAGCGTGAAGGCGAAGGCATCTTCACCTACGCCAACGGCAATGTCTACAACGGCCACTTTCACGCAGGTCTCAAGCACGGCACAGGCACCTTCATCGCAGGCCAGACCTCCTACACGGGGCAGTGGCAGCGTGACCTGAAACACGGTCAGGGGCGCTACACATGGGCCAACGGCGATGTCTACGAGGGACAGTGGGAGAACGGCATGATGCACGGCGAGGGCATCATCCGTCAGGCCGACGGGACTAAGTTCAAGGGCCACTTCGTGCAAGGCGAGAAGCACGGCGCATTCATCATGGAGACTGCCGACGGCACACGCTTTGAAGGCTCCTACGAGGCCGACGAGCGCCATGGTCCTTTCATTGAGAAAGACCCCAAGGGTAACATCATCCGGCAGGGAACATACAACCACGGTGTGCTTGAGCACTGACATCAGTGATGACTCCTGCGCGTCACGATGCCACAGCACTCATAACCATTTGCAGTGAGCAACTTACTCACGAGTTCAGTGCCTCCTGTGTGGAGCCACTTTTTATGCCAAATATTTCCTTGTTCACGTTCTAAGGTATACATTTGCAATAGAAAACAATGCAACGATGATTGTCGATAGCCTTGACCAACTGCGTGCCTACACCGCTTTGTTGCCACGCATAACCCAAGTCGCAGACTTCCTACATTCGCACGACCTTGCCGCCATGCCTGCCGGCATACATCACATCGATGGCGACGATGTGTTTGTCAATGTGCAGGATGCCCCCGTGAAGACCGCAGCCGAAGCTCGTTTTGAGACGCACCGCCGGATGGTCGACATACAAGTGCCCGTCAGCGGCGATGAAGTGCACGGCTGGCTGCCATCGAGCCTCTTGCCCGCCTCGGTCTACGATGAGCAGACAGACATGACACTCTATCTCACCCTTGCCGAGGCAGAAGCCGCAGGTCTGCCTGCAACAAGGTATGTGCTACGCAAGGGCCAGTTCGCCATCTACATGCCCACCGATGGCCATGCACCGGCCATCACCCCCACTCCAATGCGCAAAGCCATCTTCAAGCTCCGTGTGTGAGCCCGAGGCTTTGCCTTATTTGTATATGCACGTGCACCTGCACCAACATATCCGCACAACCGGTAACCATTTCCCAACCAAATCATAATGGCTAAGAAAGTAACGTCAACGGAGGCTGTGGCCCAGACAGAGGCAGCACAGTCTGTTCAGGCCGATGCTGCTGCAGCAACAGGCAAGGCAGCAGCCGCAGCAACGCCAAAGAAGAAAAAGACCACAGCCACGCAGCTCAAGATTGTGAAGAACGACGAGTGGCTTGCACCCTTCGCTCCCGCCATCAGCGGACGCCACCAGCATGTCCTCGACAAGCAAGCCGAGCTCACCCAGGGCGGTACGCTCAAGCTGTCAGAGTTCGCCAACGGGCACCACTACTTCGGGCTCCATCGCGATGCCACACGCTGGGTGTTGCGCGAGTGGGCACCCAATGCCACGGAGATATTCCTCGTGGGCGACTTCAACGACTGGCAGGAACAGCCCGCCTATGCCATGACGCGTCTGAACAGCGACTCGGGCGTATGGGAACTGAAACTCGCAGGCAAGCATCTCAAACATGGCCAGTTCTATAAACTCTCCGTGCACTGGGAGGGCGGTCAGGGACTGCGCATCCCGTCGTATGCCACCCGCGTGGTGCAGGACGAGCAGACAAAGATATTCTCTGCACAAGTATGGGCTCCGGCTACCCCCTTTGAGTGGAAAGCCAGCAAGTTCAAGCCCACCACGTCGCCACTGCTCATCTATGAGTGCCACATCGGCATGGCCCAGGACAAGGAGGGCTTAGGCACATACACTGAATTCCGCGACAACATACTGCCACGCGTCAAGGCCGACGGCTACAACGCCATACAAGTGATGGCCATCCAGGAGCACCCTTACTACGGCAGCTTCGGCTATCACGTGAGCAACTTCTATGCTGCCAGCTCACGCTTCGGCACACCCGAGGAGCTCAAGTCGCTCATCGACACAGCCCACCAGATGGGCATTGCCGTGATTATGGACATCGTACACAGCCATGCTGTGAAGAACGAGGACGAGGGACTGGGCAACTTCGCCGGCGATCCTAACCAGTACTTTTACGCCGGCGGCCGACGCGAGCATCCCGCATGGGACAGCCTCTGCTTCGACTATGGCAAGAACGAGGTGCTCCACTTCCTGCTGTCCAACTGCAAATTCTGGCTTGAGGAATACCACTTCGACGGCTTCCGCTTCGACGGCGTAACGTCGATGCTCTACTACAGTCATGGACTTGGCGACAACTTCATAGGCTATGAGTCGTACTACAACGGCAACGAGGACGACAACGCCATTGCCTATCTCACGCTGGCCAACACGCTCATCCACGAGGTCAACCCCAAGGCCATCACCATCGCCGAGGAGGTGTCAGGAATGCCCGGACTGGCAGCTCCCTTCAAGGATGGCGGCTACGGCTTCGACTACCGCCTGGCTATGAACGTGCCCGACTACTGGATTAAGATTATCAAGGAGTTGCGCGATGAGGAGTGGAAGCCTACATCGCTGATGTGGGAACTCACCAACCGCCGTGCCGACGAGAAAACCATCAGTTACTGCGAGAGCCACGACCAGGCACTTGTGGGCGACAAGACAATCATCTTCCGCCTTATTGATGCCGACATGTACTGGCACTTCAAGAAAGGTGATGAGAACTACAATGTCGAGCGCGGCATGGCACTCCACAAGATGATACGCCTGCTCACCTCGGGAACCATCAATGGCGGCTATCTCAACTTCATGGGCAACGAGTGGGGGCATCCCGAGTGGATCGACTTCCCACGTCAGGACAACGGGTGGAGCTACAAGTACGCACGCCGCCAGTGGAACCTTGTGGACAACCACGAACTATGCTACCACTACCTTGGCGACTTCGACCAGCGCATGCTGCAAGTGCTCAAGATGCAGAAGGACATACAGAAGACACCCGTGGTGGAGATTATGGCCAATGACGGCGACCAGGTGCTGGCATTCCAGCGCGGCGACCTGCTCTTCGTGTTCAACTTCAGCTACAACCGCAGCTACATAGGCTATGGCTTCATGGTGCGCCAGGGAGCATACGATGTAGTGCTCAACACCGACGACACAGCCTTCGGCGGCCATGGCCTCAACGACGACAGCGTGCGCCACTTCACCAACTACGATGCCATGCTGGCACGCGACAACAAGGGCTGGCTCAAGCTCTACCTGCCTGCCCGCTCGGCATTAGTGCTCACCCGCGTGGTCGACGACAAGTAAGCCCGCCCCCCAACACCCTGCATGGTCCTGCCACGGACCGTGCACCGTCAATGCAAACACCCTGCATGGTAGGTTGCCACCACCATGCAGGGTGTTTTGCATCACGATGCCACGTCAGCGTCTATGACGTGCAGCCATGACAGTCCTCTCTCTGCCCGCTGATCTCAATATGCGTTGCAACCGTCTCACCGCACGGCGCACCGTCCCTACCGTTGTATCGCTGTCCCAAACGCCATATAAACCCTGCTCCTCCTGCGCAGGGTCGGCAAGGTAGGGGTCGTAAGGCTGCCACCACAGATGGTTGGGGCGTGCCGCCCCACTCCAACCCCAGAAGTTGCATCCGGCAAGAGGCCCGCCATGGGCAACACTCTCCGTGAGCAGGGAGAAGACGGCAGAGTAGTAGGCATCGCGGGCCGTCGTCGTAGTCCCGATGTCGAACAGTCCGCCATCGCGAGGGTATCCGAATTCCTCCACCACAAGCGGCTTGTGCAAGCGGCGAGCCACAGCCTCGTGCTCAGCCACGTATGTTCTGGTAGCCCCGATGGCTGCATCCAGCTGCTGACGGCGCAGACCACTCTGGCTGCGCGATGCAATACTGCCACGCTGCACCCAACCCCAGTTCATGGGCCAGACGTGGACGGTGAGGTAGTCCACGTTGGGGTCTGCATGGAGCTGTTCATAGAGTTGCATGTCGAGTTCGCACCCCATGCTTCCCTCGCTGCCTGTCGACACTAAATGCCTGCTGTCGAGGCTCTTAATCAGTGCCGCCGACTCGGCAATCCACTGAGCGAATGCCTCCTTGGTGCGTGCGCTGAAGGCGCGTGGCTCGTTGCATATCTGCCAAGCCATGATGGTGGCATCGTTGGCATACAACTCTCCCGTGAGGCTGTTGCGACGCCCTACGATGGCACGCACATGGTTGTAGTACAGCTGACGGGCCTCCATGCTGGTGGCAAACTGCGACGCGTGCTCGCACCAAGCCCTCCACACGATGGTGTCCATCACCTCTGTGCCGGTCTGCTGCACCCATCGCAGATAGGCTGTCATGCCCCCGCTCCACGCCCAGGCATTGGTGAGGTAAAGCACCACTTTCATGCCGCGCTCACCAGCCTCCACCAGGAAGCGGTCGAGTGCCGTCAGCATGCGTTGGTCGTACCCCCCGGGAGCCGTCTGCATCACGGGAGCCACCTTGCGGGCAGCAGGCATCCCGTCGGCCCCCACCAGCACACGCAGATTGTCGATGCCCATACGATGCAAGACATCCAGCTCGTGGCGCAGGCGCACGATGCCATCGCCCACGCTGTCCGTTGCCAGAAGCGGCAGATACCAGGCGTTGGCTCCGACAAAACAGTATGGCTTCCCTCCAAGCGTGAGCCGCCCGCCGGCGGCACACACAAACGGCTCCCGCGCAGGATGTTCCTGCGCAGAAGCCGTAAGAGATGTGCCCAGACTGCACACAGCAGCCAGCAGGCAGACAACGATGCGTGTGCAGGCCGTCATACCGGTGGCTGCTAATACTGTTCCTCGCTATTAGGGAAGTCGCCGCTCTTCACGTCGCTGACATACTGCCCGACAGCATCGGTGATGACGCTGTAGAGGTCGGCATATCGGCGCAGGAACTTGGGCGAGAACCCCTTGTTCATGCCAAGCATGTCGTGCACCACGAGCACCTGCCCGTCGCATGCGCCGCCGGCACCTATGCTGATGGTGGGCACGGCAATGCTCCGTGTGACCTCGGCAGCAAGCTTGGCGGGTATCTTCTCCAATGTAATGGCAAAGCAGCCCACCTCGGCAAGTGCCTTGGCGTCAGAGAGCAGCTTGCTGGCCTCGGCCTCCTCCTTGGCTCGCACGGCGTATGTTCCGAACTTATTGATGCTCTGCGGTGTGAGGCCAAGGTGTCCCATCACAGGGATGCCGGCATCAAGTATCAGCTTCACTGCGGGAATGATTTCCACACCGCCCTCCAGCTTCAGGGCGTCGCAGCCCGTCTCCTGCATGATGCGCACTGCATTGCGCACAGCATCCTGGGGGTCCACCTGATAGGTGCCGAAAGGCATGTCGCACACCACGAGTGCACGCGTCACACCACGCACCACGCTGCGGGCATGGTATATCATCTGGTCGAGCGTGATAGGCAAGGTGGTCACGTTGCCGGCCATAGTGTTAGAGGCACTGTCGCCCACGAGGATGACATCGACACCTGCACCGTCCACGATGCGAGCCATGGAGTAGTCGTATGATGTGAGCATGGCAATCTTCTTGCCGCTCTGCTTCATCTCAAACAAGCGATGCGTAGTAACCTTGCGCGTATCGTCAACTAAGTATCCAGCCATAATGAAGATATATAGGTATAAAGTGGCGGCAAAAGTACAAATTACTTTCTACCACTCACCCGCCCCCCTCTCTTTTTTGTACTTTTGCCCTCAAACCACAAGAGCCGCTATGCGCAACCACTTCAAAGCCGCACTATTCGACCTCGACGGTGTTGTGCTTGACACCGAGAGCCAGTACTCCATCTTCTGGGGCGAGATGGGGCATATATATCATCCGGACATAGCACACTTCGACCAGCTCATCAAGGGGCAGACACTGACACAGATACTTGACGGGTGGTTCGCCACCATGCCCGAGGTGCACGAAGAGCTTATAGACCACCTCAACACCTTTGAGCAGCAGATGACATTCCCCTACATAGCCGGTGCCGATGCCTTCGTGCAGGCACTGCGCAATGAGGGCGTGCAGACAGCCATCGTCACAAGCAGCAACAAGCCCAAGATGGAACAGGTGCTGCGCCAGCGACCTGAACTGACCACTCTCTTCGACGCCATCCTCACAGCCGAGGACTTTGCCGCCAGCAAGCCCGACCCCGACTGCTACCTTCGTGCGGCCGCCCATTTCCAGCTGCCGGCCAGTGCATGCGTAGTGTTCGAGGACAGCATCAACGGGCTCAAGGCCGCACAGGCATCGGGAGCTGTTGTCGTAGGCCTCGCTACCACCAACCCCCGTGAGACAATCCGCCCCATGGCCGATGTCGTGATAGATGATTTCACATGTTTCACCCCAACAGCCATGCAATGTCTGGCCAAGCAACACTGACACGACATAACACCGAGGCCGATGCCAGCCTCGACCATGTGCTCAAATACACAGGCATCTTCGGTGGGGTGCAAGGACTGACCATGCTGATGCGCATAGTGCGCAACAAGCTTGCAAGCACATTCCTCGGCACTGCCGGCATAGGCCTTATGGGCATATACATCAGTGTCAGCGAGTTTGTGAGCAGCACCACGAACTTCGGCATACCATTCTCCAGCGTGCGACGCTCGGCAGAGCTGTATGAGGAAGGGAACCAGCAAGCAGTCCGCGACTTCGTCTGCGTGGTGCGTACATGGTGCGTATGGACAGCCTTGCTTGCCGCTATCACCTGTGTGGCATGCGCACCCCTGCTGGGCGGCATCTACTTCGATGGCGACACCACCTCGATGGGCAATATAGCCCTGCTCGCACCCATGGCAGTGGCTCTGAGCATCACCAACGGCGAGATATCCATACTCAAGGGCACACGCAGGCTCAAGCGTGTAGCCACAATCTCAGCCCTCGGCAGTGTCGTCACCCTGTGTGCCACGGTGCCTTTCTTCTGGGCATGGCATGTGCGCGGCATCATCGTGGCACTCAACGTCAGTGCCATAGCAATGACAGTGCTGCACCTGTGCTTCTCCTGTCCCATCTACCCGTGGCGCATAGCACCATTCTCTGCCAGTGTGTTCCGCGAGGGCTGGCAGATGGTGTGCATAGGGGTGCCATACGTGGCCGCCGCCATAGCAGGCTCTTGTGCAGCCATGTTCATCCTCTCGATGCTCAAACGCTATGGTAGTGCCGACGACGTCGGGCTGTATCGTGTCGGCTACGGGCTGATGGTGACGTATGCAGGCGTAGTGTTCAGTGCCTTTGAAGCCGACTTCTTCCCCCGCCTCTCAAGCCTCAATCACGATGTGGCCTTGCGCAACAAGACCATCAACAAGCAGGTGTGCGCCTGCATCCTGCTGATGACACCGCTGCTCATCGTGCTGGTGGTTGGCATGCCACTCATTGTCCCCTTGCTCACCACAAGCGCCTTCCTGCCTGTCGCCTCCATGGCCACATGCGCTGCGTTCTACATGTTCTTGCGCTGCATCACCCTGCCCATGGCCTATACAGCCTTGGCATGCGGCGATTCTCTCCTGTACCTGTTTGTCGAAGTGGTGTACGACATCGTGTCGATGCTGTGCATCGTGGGCTGCTACCTCACGTGGGGCATCACCGGCACCGGCATAGGCCTGTCGCTGTCGGCCCTCTTCGACCTTATCCTGATATCCACTGTCTACGGCCACCACTACCACCTGCGCATAGCCCCCCACACAGCAGCCCTCATCGTGCCGCAGGCACTGCTGCTGGGTGCTGCCGTATGCACCATGCTCATGCTCACGGGCTGGGTGCATTATCTTGTCGGCACGCTGCTGGCAGGCTTGTCCCTGCTGCTCTCCTGGCGCGTGCTGGCACGTGACACAGCTTTTGTAAGCACCCTTTCAGCCAAGTGGGCATCACTCCGCAATAAACTCCACACATGAATACCGTTGCCATCCTCGTGGCTGCCTATAATGCTGCTGCCACCCTGCCCCGATGTCTCGACTCCCTCTGTTCGCAGACCCTGCATGACATACAGATTATATGTATCGACGACTGCTCCACCGACTCCACATACAGCCTGCTGTGCCAGCGTGCCTCTGCCGACCCCCGCATAACCGTGCTGCAAACCGACGTCAACAGCGGCCACGCCGTGGCGCGCAATCTCGGGCTGCGGGTGGCAGATGCCGAGTTCGCCTGTATGCTGGATGCCGACGACTGGATGTCGGCCGACTGCTTAGAGAAAGCCGTCAGCGTGTTCCGTGCGCACAAGGAGACAGACACCGTGGTGCTCCGTCTGATTAAATACTATGAAGACGAACAGCGCGAGGAGGACTATGGCCTGCCGGCAGAGCTGCTCGACGGTGCAGCCATCGACGGCATGAAAGCGTTCCGCCTCTGCATGGACGCGTGGCACCTGCACGGGCTCTACGTCACACGCCTTGAGCTCCTGCGCCGCATACCCTACGATGCCACGACCCGTCTCTACAGCGACGACAACACCACGCGCCTGCACTATCTGCACTCACGCGAGGTACGTGCCTGCGACGGCATCTACTACTACAGCCGCCATCCCGAGGCAGCGACCATCCTGTTCCACTACGGGCGTTTCGACTTCATGGAGGCACTCTTCACTCTCAAGGTGGCACTCCGCAAGGAGCACATCCCCGCCGATGTGATGTCGGCCTTCGAGGGTGAGCGGTGGTATAACTACCTTGCCTGCTATCGCCTCTACCTGACCCACAAGACGGAACTGACAGCCGGACAGCAGAGTGAGCTCAAAGAGCGTTTCAGCACCATGCTCCACACGTTCCGTCCCTCTGCGCTTAAACGCCGTTACCGCTGGAAGCCAGGCTACTGGCTCACTCTCAGCCTGCCGCTCTTCGACATGCAGCAGCGTGCATACCTGCTCTTCAGACCACAGCGATGAAGATACTACTGCTTGGCGAATACTCTAATGTCCATGCCACATTGGCTCGTGGTCTGACCGCGCTCGGGCATGATGTCACCGTCGTCTCCGACGGCGACACATGGAAAGGCTATCCGCGCGACATCGACCTGCGGCGCAGCAGCCTCTCGCCCGCAGGCACGCTACGCTATCTGGGCCGTGTGGCCAGAGTGTGGTGGCAGCTGCGCGGATATGATGTGGTTCAGATTATCAACCCCATGTTCCTCACTCTAAAGGCAGAGCGCATCATGCCCTTCTACCGCATGCTACGCCGCCGCAACGGGCACATGGTCATGGGTGCATTCGGCATTGACCACTACTGGGTGCGTGTGGGCATGGACGCCACGGCCTTCCGCTACTCCGACTTCCACATCGGAGGCGTGGAGCGGCATTCCGACTACATAGACACCATGAAGCGTGAGTGGCTTACCGGCCCCAAGGGACGGCTCAACATGCAGATTGCAGCCGACTGCGATGCCATCGTGAGCGGTCTCTATGAAAACGATGTCTGCTATCGCCCTTTCTTCGCAGAGAAAACCACGTTCATACCCTTTCCCATCGACATGTCGGCGGTGACACCCACGGCCACACTCGCACACGTCGACAGACAGCCGCGCCCTGTGCATTTCTTCATAGGCATACAGCGTGAGCGCACTGTCTACAAAGGCACCGACATTATGCTCCGTGCGCTCATGAGGTTAGAGCACGACTGCGGGCAGGAGCGCGTAGTGGTGCACAAGGCTGAGAGCGTTCCGTTTGCCCAATACCAGGACATGATGAACTCCAGCCACGTCATGCTCGATCAGCTCTACAGCTACACGCCGGCCATGAACGCACTGCTCGCGATGGCAAAAGGCCTCGTCGTGGTTGGCGGCGGCGAAGAGGAGCACTATGCACTTATGGGCGAACAGCAATTGCGCCCCGTGGTCAACGTGTGGCCCTCGGAGGACGACGTGTATGACCAGATACGCACACGCCTGCTGTCTGGCACGGAGGATGTGCACCAGCTGCAGCTCGACTCACAGGAATATGTGCGCCGCCACCACGACCATGTACAGGTGGCACGCTCCTACGAGGCTCTCTATCAGAGCCTGTCATAGCTTGGGGCTGCACCGTTGCATGCTGCCCCGAGCCTGTTGCCCTGCATGGCAGCCGCTGTCGGCTACTTGAGCATACCCAGCCCCTTCAGCCACTTGCGTACGCTCTCCTTGCCCTGACGGGCGTCATGTCCGTAGATGGAGAACTCTCCACGGATGGTGGCCTTGGGATAGGCGGCGCGCAGGTCCTTGACACAGCGACCCAGCCCCGAGCCCTCATGCGTGGTGAAAGGAATGAGAGTCTTGCCGTTGAGGTCGTAGTGCTGGAAGAAGGTGAACATCACCTGCGGCCAGGTGCCCCACCAGACGGGTCCGCCGATGAACACCGTGTCGTAGGCGTCGAGATTGTCGATGCCGCCACGGAACGCCGGCAGCTCGCCTTTCTCCTGCTCCTTCTTGGCAAGGTCGCACAAGGGCTGATAGGCCATGTCGTAGTTCTTCACGCACACTATCTCGAACTGGTCGGCACCAGTGAGTTCGCTGATGTAGTCGGCAATAATCTTGGTGTTGCCCACTTCGACAACGCCGACCGCATAGTTGTCGCCGGCATGGGAGAAGTAGACCACCAAAGCTTTCATTGCAGCTTTCTTGGGTGCTGATGCCTCGGTGGAGTTGTTGTCCTCAACTGATGCGGCTGCCGATGTGTGCTTCCCGCTGCATGCGGTGGAGCACAGCAGGCACAAAGCGGCAGCACACAGGCTTCGTAGTATGTTCATAGTCATCTATTTTATGCAGTTAGGTCTTTCGTTTAAGTCTAAGGTCATTAGGCAACATGCGTGCACGATGTCGGCCCACTACCAGCATGCACATTCCGTGTACGATGCACACATGGCACAAACACCATGCAGGGTGATTGCATTCACCATGCAGGGTGATTGCATTCACCGTGCAGGGTGATGGGCAACACCATGCAGGGTGCCCTGCAGCATGATGCAGAGAGCCTCTGCAAGATGCAAGACACCCGATGCCCGCGGCTCGCATGCCGCATGGGCATCGGGTGCATGCAGGTTTATCCGAAATAGCGCTTGTAGAGACCCTCGAAGCCACGTCCGTGACGCGCCTCGTCCTTGGCCATCTCGTGCACGGTGTCGTGGATGGCATCGAGATTTAGAGCCTTGGCTTTCTTGGCAATGGCCATCTTGCCGGCGCAGGCTCCACACTCGGCCTCCATACGCTTGCGCAGGTTGGTCTTGGTGTCCCAGACACATTCGCCGAGGAGTTCAGCGAAGCGTGAGGCATGGTCGGCCTCCTCGAAAGCGTAGCGGCGGAAAGCCTCGGCTATCTCGGGATAGCCCTCGCGGTCGGCCTGGCGCGCCATGGCCAGATACATGCCCACCTCGGAGCATTCGCCTTCAAAGTTGGAGCGCAGGCCAGCCAGGATTTCAGGATCCACATCCTTGGCAATGCCCACTTCGTGCTCAGTGACATACTGGAGTCCCTCGTCGTCCTTCAACTCCTTGAACTTGCTTGCAGGCACCTTGCACTGAGGGCAACGCTCGGGTGGTTCGGGGCCTTCGTGGATGTAGCCGCATACGGTACAGACAAACTTCTTAGCCATCGGTCAGTAATGATGTTAGGTGATGATAATTATGTTCGCACGGCGAGAACCGGCAAGCTGCGTGCCGGGGCAGAAGCGTGCAGCCTCGCCGCTGTGCGCAAATTAAAGGCAAAAGCACGTTGCCCCCAAGCAAACGACGAAAAAAGTGGCAGTGTGCCGGCTCGCAGACGGCAAAGTGAGTACCTTTGCAGCAGCTAAACAAGACATTTATATCCGCATGAAACATGGTTTTGTGAAGGTTGCAGCCGGCGTGCCCCGTGTCAGCGTTGGCGACCCGCGCAGCAACGTGCAGGAAATAGAGTCGCTGGTCATTCAGGCTGAGGGCCGTGGCGCAGAGCTTATCGTCTTGCCCGAGTTGTGCCTCACGGGCTACACCTGCGGCGACCTCTTCGCACAGCAACTGCTCACCGACGAGGCCGAGTTGGCACTCATACACCTGCTCAACTTCTCCCGCTCCCTCGACATAATCTCGATAGTAGGCCTGCCCGTGCCCTACGCCGGCGGGCTGCTCAACTGCGCTGCCGCAGTGCAGAAAGGCCGTATCCTTGCTCTTGTGCCCAAGACCTATGTGCCCAACTATGGGGAGTACTACGAGCGTCGTTGGTTTGCGTCAGGAGCCAGCATCCCCGCCGGCACCACGGTGTGGCTGTGCGGCCAGCAAGTGAAAGTGCAGAGCTTCACCCTTCTGCACACGCCGACATGCACTGTGGGCATCGAGCTCTGCGAGGACCTGTGGACACCCATCCCGCCCAGTAGCCTTCTGGCCTTGGCCGGTGCAGAGGTAATCGTGAACCTCAGTGCGAGCAACGAAGCAGTGGGCAAGGATGCCTACCTGCGCGCCCTGATAGCACAGCAGAGCGCACGCTGCATGAGCGGCTACGTCTATGCGTCGGCCGGATGGGGCGAGAGCACGCAGGACACTGTCTTTGCCGGCAAGGCCTTCGTCATGGAGAACGGCACACTGCTGGCCGAGGCCGCACAGCACGCCATGACATCGCAATTCATAGAGAGCGAGATTGATGTGGAACGCCTGCGCCTCGAGCGCCGCTCACGCACGACCTTTGCCGACACGGCAGCCATTCACCTGCCGTCGCAGCCACAGCCGCTCGTGGTGGACACAGCACTCATCGCTGGGCGCGACTTCACCCTCACACGCCGCATTGACGCACATCCATTCGTGCCGGCAGGCGACAAGCTCGAAGAGCGATGCGCAGAGATTGTCGAGGTGCAGGCTGCGGGGCTCGCCCACAGGCTGGAACACATCGGTGCACAGAAAGCCGTGATAGGCATCTCCGGCGGACTGGACTCTACGCTGGCACTGCTCGTCACGGTGCGTGCCTTCGACCGCCTGCGGCTGGCACGCAGCGGTATCATAGGCATCACCATGCCTGGTTTCGGCACCACCGACCGCACTCACAGCAATGCCTGCGAGCTGATGCGCCACCTGATGGTTACGCAACGCGAAATAAGCATCGCTGCCGCTGTACGCCAGCACTTCAGTGACATAGGCCACGACGGCAAGACCACCGACGTGACCTACGAGAACGCCCAGGCCCGCGAGCGCACACAGATACTCATGGATGTAGCCAATGCCGAAGGAGCAATAGTAGTAGGCACGGGCGACCTCTCGGAGCTGGCCCTTGGATGGTGCACCTACTCCGGCGACCACATCTCCATGTACGGCGTCAATGCCGGTGTGCCCAAGACTCTTGTGCGGCACCTTGTGTACTGGATAGCCGGACGCGACACGACCTCTGCCGCTGTGCGACAGACGCTGCTCGACATCATCGACACGCCCATCAGCCCCGAGCTGATACCTGCCGACGAGAAGGGCGAGATAAGCCAGCGCACAGAAGACCTCGTGGGGCCATACGAGCTGCACGACTTTTTCCTCTACTATGTGTTGCGATGGGGCTTCCGCCCTGCCAAGATCTTCTTCCTGGCACAGGAGGCCTTCGCGGATACCTTCACCATCGACACCATACGCCGTTGGCTCACAACATTCTACCGACGCTTCTTCACGCAACAGTTCAAACGGTCATGCATGCCCGACGGCCCCAAGGTGGGCAGCATCAGCCTGTCGCCACGCGGCGACTGGCGTATGCCGTCGGACGCATCCATGGCACTATGGATTGCCGAATGCGACGGGCTGTGAGAGAAATGCCCGTCAGACCAAGACACGACACTAAAGTGTCATAACCGTTTAACCACAACATCCAGACAACAATGAGTGACATCAAAGAAGTGGGCGGCCGAGTGAACTTCGGCTCCAAACATCCAGTGATTACTCCCCTACCCTGCATCATGATTGCGACCTACGATGCCGACGGACATCCCGACGTGATGATGGCAGCTTGGGGCGGACAGTGCGACATCAACCAGATATGCTTTGAGCTCTCTGCACACCAGACTACCGACAACTTGCGGCTGAAACGTGCATTCACAGCCAGCTTTGCCACACGTGCCAATGTGGAGGAGTCCGACTACTTCGGCATAGCTACTGGCAAGAAGGTGGCAGACAAGGTGGCACATGTGGGCTTCACCGCTACACCGAGCCCCAACGTGGATGCTCCCGTCATCAATGAGTATGCCCTGACACTGGAATGCCGCGTGGTGGCATTAGACGACAACGAAGACGGCGGCGCACGTGTGGTGGGCGAAGTGGTGAACTGGAGTGCCAAGGACAGCGTGCTCACCGACGGCAAAGTGGACCTTACCAAGCTGCAGCCCATCATCTACGACTCGGCCGACAACACTTATCGTGTCGTGGGAGAGATTGTCGGCCACGCATGGAAGTCGGGCAAGAAGTTTGCATAAACCTTCCATACCGACATAACGTAAGCTCCCCACAAGCCTGCACTTAGGCTTGTGGGGAGCTTACGTTATGTGACCCGGTGAAGGGCTCAGACTATGGCACCCTTGATAGTGTCGATAATCATTGCCACCTCCTCATCGCTTACCATAGGGCCGCTGGGCAGACAGAGGCCACGCTTGAATAGGCTCTCGCTGACTCCGTTGACATAGGCCTTGGCACTGCGATATACGGGCTGCTTGTGCATGGGCTTCCAGAGCGGACGACTCTCAACGCCAGCCTCGTCAAGTATGAGGCGCAAAGCCTCGACATTGACATTTGGCTCACAGTCTGTGTGGATGGCACCACTGCCATGCACCACACCGGCAGCACCACCCACTGCGCCGGCAATGGGCTTGCTGTAGGCACGCTCCTCATTGCGGACATGCAAGTGCTCATCAAGGACAATGGTGCTGAGCCAGAAATTGCTTTCCATGCCTGGCTGTTCATCGTGGAAGTCGATGCCATCTACGTCCTTGAAGGCCTCGCGGTAGAGAGCAGCTATATGGCGATGGTGGGCAATGTGGTCGTCAACGACGGTCATCTGCCCACGGCCAATGCCGGCACAGATATTGGACAGCCGATAGTTGTAGCCTATGGCCTCATGCTGATAGTAGGAATATGACTCACGGGCCTGCGTGGCATACCACAATATCTGTTCCTTTGCCGCAACGTCAGGACAAATCAATGCGCCTCCACCGGAAGTGGTAATCATCTTGTTGCCATTGAATGACAGGATGCCATATTTACCAAAGGTGCCCAGCACCTGCCCGTTGATGCGGGAGCCGAAACCCTCGGCGGCATCTTCAATGACGGGGATGTCATAGCGGTTGCCAATCTCCATGATACGCTCAATGTCGTATGGCATACCATACAGAGCTACGGGAATGATGGCCTTGGGCTTCTTGCCAGCAGCAATGCGTTCCCTGACAGCTTGTTCCAGAAGGTCGGGATCCATATTCCACGTCATCGGCTCAGAGTCGATGAAGACAGGTTTTGCGCCGGTATAGGTGATGGGATGAGAGGACGCACAGAAGGTGAAGCTCTGCACTATCACCTCATCACCGGGCTGCACACCACAAGCCAGCAGGGCCAGATGCACCGCAGCTGTGCCCGAGCATAGGGCTGCCACCTGTTCGCCGGCTATGGCGGGCAACGGTGCATGAGCCTTGTCGGATGTCACGTAGCGGCGCAAATCATCCTCAAAGCCATTGACGTTGGGACCAAGAGGCACAACCCAGTTAGTGTCGAATGCTTCTTTAATGTACTTTTGCTCCAATCCAGCCTCACTCATGTGGGCAAGACATAGATATATACGTTTCTTTTGCATAGAATATGATGTGTAATTTGCAATTATCGTGAACTATAATGACTATGCTATACTTTGGTGTGGAGGAACCTCTCTGCAAGGAAACCGCAGAGGCCTCCTTCGTGGAAAGCCTTGTACTTCCAGCGGTTATGCCACGTGACAGCAATGCGTTGTCGGAGTGTCTTGCCATAAACCACTTGGTGCTGCTCATGCAGCATGTCCCATTCTATACGTTTCAACAAGCCACGGGACAAGTGCTTGCCATCACTGAATGACGAACCAAAATAGACATCAAGCAACCTCAGCACCGTATCGGAGAACTTGCGCAAGCCACCTGCATCTAACACCTTGTTGATAGTGTGCCAGTCGAGAGCTGAACCCTCATGCTCAAGGAACACGTAGATGTCAAGCAAGTGGCGCAATGCTATGCCTTCTATAAGGAAATGCCCATAGGCATGCCGCAGCAGGAACACGTAGTTGAAATCGCGTGGCGGCAGTATCAAATGTGTGTTGCCGATATACTGTACTTCAGCTGTATCTGCAAGTGCAAGCAGGGCATCATTCAGAGCTCTCTTCTTACGGGTGTTCACCTGCATGAAGTCGATATGGTTGTCAATATTGAAACCGTTGAGCAGGATATGGTCGTGCTTCTTATTGAATGCCGAGACCTTAGCACCTAACGATGCCGCTATTGCATTGCCCTGTTCATGCTTGCCATACAGATACAGGTCTATATCGTTGCATTCGCGATGTGTCGGATTAGGATAGTATGTGCTCAGCCCGATGCCCTTAAGCACCATTGTGCGTATGCCTGCATCATGGAAAGCATCCGACAGCTGGCGAGCCGTCTCAAGTTGCTGTTGGTAGACCTCCTCACGCGACTTTACCGTGAGGCCCCACTGTATCTTCAGTTTCTTTGGCGGCCACTCGTCCTGAGGCAACTTTGTCCAACCCTCCAAGGCGACACCCACCACCCCTTGTTCGACAGCCATGGCATAAATCTGAGACCATTGCTGATGGAAGTCACATCGCTGCAATTTATCCATTACAGGCGCATCTGCTAACGCCAACCTCAATAGGCACAACAGTGCCTGCAACGTTTCATTATCTGTCATGGTGCTTGGTAGAGATGTGTGATAACGCTCTATGCTGTATGTGCATCAGTTCGTGCCGTTGAATGGCTCCATCGTTGCCTGACCTTCCTCTGATATGCCTTCACGCTTGAAAACCTTGAAGATGGTCATGAAGAATATCCTGGCGTCGAACAGGAATGTGAGATGATCCACATAGTAGACATCCAGCTTGAAACGCTCCGTGAAAGAAATGGTGTTGCGACCATTCACCTGAGCCCATCCGCTGATGCCTGGGCGCACCTCATGACGCCGCATCTGCTCTTTTGAATACAGCGGCAGGTACTTCACCATCAACGGTCTCGGCCCGATGAACGACATGTCGCCACACAGGATGTTCCACAGCTGTGGCAACTCATCAATGCTCAGCGAGCGAACAATACGCCCCACACGCGTCAGCCGCTGTGCATCGGACAACAGTTTGCCATCGGCATCACGCTCGTCCGTCATCGTCTTGAACTTGACGACCTTAAAAATGCGTGCATCCTTGCCAGGCCGCTCCTGCGTGAAGAACACTCCAGCTCCCTTGTTGGCAAAATGGAGGAACAGAGCCACCAGCGCGAGGAACCAACCGATGCAGATAAGTGCTACGAATGCGATGCTGAAATCCAGCACCCGCTTGAAATAATGTTTATACACAATTGTTAATAGTCTTGAAGTTATACCTTTTCACCCTTTTCAACAATCTGTCCCTGGCTGTTGATGCATGTCCCTCTTCTTATTATGCGTGCCGGATTTCCAGCCACGAGACAATGGTCAGGAACATCACGCGTAACAATACTGCCACCACCGACATACACATGATTGCCGATGTGGACACCGGGCATAATCATTGAGCGACCACCGATGACGCAATTGTCACCAATGTATGTGTCGCACCACATGCTCTGTCCTTTCAAGGCGCCACGCGAATAGTCGTGAGCCAAAACCATCGCCTCAATAAGGATGCGCGTGTTGTTCCCTATATGCACTCCCTTGGGGTGAGCTCTGTCGATAATGGCGCTTTTAGAAATCTTGCAGTTGTCACCAATGTGGCACCCTTTCAGGCGATAGTAGGCTGCAATGCCTTTATTGAGATACAGGCTAATCCTCTGACGGATGCTCTTGCCCTGTTGAATACTTTCCGATGCGCTCATAGTAATTCTCCTTATTTATGCGCATCGGGTGTAGGCGCGCTCAGTTATTGCGACAGTGACAACAATCACACGGAGGTCATTACCCCCCCCCATTTGGTTGTTATTCATATCCAGACTGCTATGTAATGTTATACGTTTCTTTGCCTGCCAGTCCATCTGCCGGTCGGCGGTTTCCAGATTCTCGAAGCGTTGCTCCGCGAGCAGACGTTGCAGCTTGCTGAACGCCCCGCTCGTTCCGAGGTTCGACTTGATATAGCGTTTCGTGCGGTTGAGCAGCGTCCCCTTCTCCTTGAAGTAGTGCTCATACTCCTCACGCGAGAGCATCGTATGATCCTCCTGTATCAGGTCGGCGAGGTGGAAGTAGCACATCGTGTAGTCGCTGCCCGCCACTGCGCTGCGGATGAACCACCACGGGAACAAGCGGAAGTAACCGCCACCGGTGCACACCATCTGCCTGCCGAAGACACTGACCGTGCTCACGGGGAACTCCTTGACAGAACGTCCGTTGTACGTCACGACAGCAGGCTCGCTCGTCCCATACGAAGCGAAACCACCAAAGTCGCGGGAAGCTGGGAACACTGAAGCATCACGCTCGATGCCACATTCGGCCAGCACCTCAAAAGCCCAAGGATTGCTTTCGCCAACGGAAAAGGCTGGGGCACGATAGCTCTTCACCTTCTGTCCGATGCACTGTTCCAGCGCATCCACGGCAACACGCGTGTCGGCCAGTGCTTCCTCGCGGCTCAACTTGTTCAGCCAAGTGTGAATATTGGAGTGGCAACCTATCTCATGGCCTGCTTCATGCAACCGCCGCACCACGTCGGGGCGCTCCTCTGCCAACTTGCCGAGGCAAAAGCAGGTAGCACTCAACCCACGCTCGTCCAGCAACGCCATGAGCCGATCCAGCATTTCATCGAACTGCCGGTACTTCTCCACACGGCCACCATGCAGGGTCCGCTCTATATACCACTCCTCTATGTCAAAAGTCAGTATGTTCATTCCTTTTCTTTCAGAAAATCCTCATATAGCTTTGCTGCAAGAGCATCATCAACACCACAAACCTTGTTAAGCCCGAATTTCTTGCGGAATGTTTCGGAATAGGCCCTGTGTTTCTCAACATATTCATCAAAGCTACAAATACGTCTGGCGGGGACTCCTGCATAAACAGAATTATCGGGGATGTCCCTATTTACCAGGCTATCAGCACCGACGATGACATTATTCCCTATCCTTACATTATATAGTATGCGTGTGCCTGACCCAATAAAGACATTATTCATAATTTCTATGCAGCCTACCTTCTCCACGAACTTCCCCCCCCCCCAATTTTGTCGTTAAGTACAAAATGAATGCCATCATGTGTAACAAATTGGGCACGCGAACCAATCTTGACATTGTCGTGTATAAAGATAAGATTCGAATACAACGGGACAATCTTATTATTAATCATGCAGTTATCCCCCACACTCCCGAAAAGATGGAACCACTTCATTAACTTCATCCTAAAACTGAGTTGTGGAGATAACGTTAGAGCCACGCTAAAAACGACTCTTTTCAATCTATTCATCTAATATGCAGTAATACTAAGTTTAACCATTTCATCCCTGCTCAAAAAGCCGTCTTGCTTTTTGAGCAGGAAGTATATCGTGCGTTCATGCTTACGGCACTTCATTCACACTTTCACGCCGTGGAATATCTTTAACCACTTTCGCCGGACGTCCTATAGCAATCGTCCATGCGGGAATATCTTTCGTCACGAGAGAACCGGCACCCACAATGGCCCCTTCACCTATCGTGACGCCAGGCATAATAAGCGTGTCGGTGCCCGTTGAACATCCACGGCCTAAATGAATCTCACCAGTCTTGTAAGGCAACTTAGCATAGTCATCACCCACATAGTAGTTATCCAGTTCACGCTTATGGCACAGCAAGACCGTGCGTCCCGTGACATGAGCATGATCTTCGATAAAGATTAAGTCTGCATGACCGGCATCAATCCACACTTGCGAACCGATGAAGACATCCTTGCCTACATGACATCCCACCGTGCGCAACACCCACGGACGCACCTTCCGAGGAAGTAATGGCGAAAGGAGTGCAGAGTTCATCACATGCTTCAGAAGAAAAGCGTCGCGCAACGTCTTACAAGCACGTGCGACAACGGCCCACGGCGTTACCTGCCCATATTCCTCTTCAGGGAAATTGAGGCCCATCTTTCTGAGTATGCGAAAGGTTAGACTAAGTTTAGCCATTACTTATGTATTAAATGGATTCACACTATCTTCCAGTCATCAATCTTGCGGCTCTCACTGTTGAAGTTGATGCCTATCTTGAAGAGAGGACGCTTGTCGGCGGCAAAGGGGGCTGCATAGCCCTTTTCCTCTATCTGCCGCAGGGCGGCATCAGCACTCTGGTTCACCTTCAGCTCAAGAATGTAGATG
>CAJOIE010000008.1 GCA_905234605.1 uncultured Bacteroidaceae bacterium
GAAAAATCAACGCTCCGGCGAAGATTTTTCCGGAAGCAGCACCAGGCTCGCGCGCGTTCATTTAATTATATAAGGGCTTGGGAGATGGGGGAAATGGGGTTGATGGGGTTGATGGGGTTGATGGGGTTGATGGGGTTGATGGGGTTGATGGGGTAAATGGGGTAAATGGGGTAAATGGGATTGATGGGCGATTTTTTTGGGGGGGGCACCTCACCAGCACACAGCCGACGGGCACAAAACAACAACGACTAACGAGAAAGAGGTAAAAGGATGAAGAGAGGAGGAAAGGAGGAGAGGAAGAGAGGAGGATGAGTATGAACACAAATTGTTTATGGTTGCCGATGGGTACGGACACAAGTAACCATTTTACCCTGTAAGAGCCACTCTCTATGCAGGGTACAGCATGATGGATGTGCTGAATAAACAAAAGGAGGGTGCACAGAGTTGTGCATCCTCTTTTTGCATATCGTGGTGGCTGCTTGCAGCCCTGTGCGCCCTGAGTTACTGGATGGCAGCGTCGAGCTCGGCACCGGCCTTGAACTTGGCCAGCTTCTTTGCAGCGATGGTGATGGCTTTCTTGTTGAGTGGGTTGATGCCCTTACGCTCTGCGCGCTGGCTGACGGCGAATGTGCCGAAGCCAACGAGAGCCACTTTCTCGCCTGCCTTGAGGGCATCGGTGATGGCTTCGAGAGCAGCTTCGAGTGCCTTCTTTGAATCTACCTTGGTGAGACCAGCCTTATCGGCAATTGCTGCCACGAGTTCTGTCTTGTTCATGATACGATGTTTGTTGTTTATGGGTTAGGTAAAAGGGTGATGTCTGTTAACGGACTATCTTTCAGCCACTATTGTGTTGGCAAATGTATGTAAAAGCTGTTTGGATGCAAATTTTTGGGCTGAAAAACGGCATGGCAGAGGGCTTTTTGCAAGCAATCAGGCGTTGCCGCCTATAAAATAGCTACTTTTGCGACTCCTGAGAGTTGTTTCTCAGCCTTCACGACACTATCTTCTATGAACTTATACACTCCTCCCATAACCAAACATCTGCTCATCATCAATGTGCTGATGTTTCTGGCCAAGATGGTATGTGCGCGCTACGGCATCAGTATGGACGACGTGCTGGGCCTTCACTTCATCGGTGCTACCGACTTCCGCGTGTACCAGTTTGTGACGTACATGTTCGTTCACGGCAGCTTCGAGCACCTGTTCTTCAATATGTTCGCCGTGTGGATGTTCGGCCGCATCATGGAGCAGGTGATGGGTGCGCAGCGCTTCCTATTATATTATATGGTGTGCGGCATCGGCGCAGGCCTGTCGCAGGAGCTTGCCCAGGGCATAGAGTTCTACTACTCCGGTCTGGCGGCCTACGACGCCGTCACCTTGAGCACGGGTGCCGCCGTGCCCATGGCCGACTACCTCAACGAGTGGACCACGGTAGGTGCCTCTGGAGCCGTGTACGGCGTGCTGCTGGCCTTTGGCATGACGTTTCCCGAGGAACGCATGTTCATCATCCCTTTCCCCTTCCCCATCAAAGCCAAATGGTTCGTGATGGGCTATGCCGTGATAGAGCTGATGAGTGCCCTCGGCCACAGGGGCGACGGCGTGGCCCATGTGGCCCACCTTGGCGGCATGCTCTTCGGCCTGGTCATGCTGCTTCACTGGCGGCGTCACGGCGGCAGCGGCGGGCGTTTCTTCGGCGGCGGCAGCACAGGCTACGGCGGCGGAGGCACCTTCGGCCACTACTACACCCCCTACGAGGACGTGAGCGAGAGCCGCCACAGCGGCCCTACGCTGTTGCAGCGTGTACGCCAGCGTCTTGCACGTTGGCGGCAGCAGTGGCAGAAGCGGCAGCGTCACACACGTGCTGCCGGCGGCGAGGGAGCCTACGACAAACATGCCGACGAGCGTGCCTACCGGCAGCGCGCACAAGAGCGCGAGGCCGAGGTGGATCGCATTCTTGCCAAGGTGAAGAAAGGCGGCTACGAGAGCCTCACCGCCGAGGAGAAACGCACACTCTTTGACGCCAGCCAGCGATGAACGCACTGCGCCGCATCACCATAGCCATGCTCACAGGTGCCAACGCCGCCACCATAGCCCTGCTGTGGCTCTGTGCAGGCGTCACCTACATCAGTCCCGAGACAGCCCCTCGCCTGAGTCTCCTGACGCTGGCGTTTCCCATTTTCCTGGCCGCCGACGCGCTCTTCGCCGTGGTGTGGCTCGCCGTGCGCTGGCAGCGCCTGTGGATACCCCTTGTGGGCATTGTCGCAGTGTGGCCGCAGGTGCACTCCTACATACCGCTGCATCTGCCCACAAGACCCTCGTCCGACGCCCTCCACGTGCTCACCTACAACACCCACGGCTACGGCTCCAAGGCAGCCAACTACGATGCCGGCAACATAGTGCTCGACTACATAGCCGACAGCGATGCCGACATCATCTTCCTCCAGGAGTCGTTCACCAGAGGCAGGATCTACAAGAACTACGCCAAGCGCTTCCGCCAGCAAGGCCTTGCCGTGCTTGAGGGCAAACAGCAGGTCATCATCACCCGCCTGCCAGTGATCGACCACAGCGAGCTCCACTTGGACGCCGACGACAACAAAGCCATGACAGCCCGCCTGCAATGGGGCAGCGACACGCTGCTCATAGTGAACATACACCTTGAGAGCAACCAGCTCTCACAGCAAGTGAAGGACGCCTACATCGAAGCCATCGACAGCCACGACGGCGACTCCATAGGCCGCGGCATACTGCCGTTGATGCGCCTAATCAGCCACGCCGCCCCACACCGCGCCCGCCAGACCGACTCCCTGGCCGCCTACGTGGCAGCCTGGCTGCCGCGCCCCGTCATCATCGCCGGCGACTGCAACGACACGCCCGTGTCATACACCCTGCGGCAGCTCTCACGAGGCATGGCAAGTGCCTATGCCGAGGCCGGCACAGGCCCCGGCGTCACATTCAAGGAACGCGGTTTCCCTGTCCGCATCGACCATGTGCTCTACGCGCCACAGCATTTCCGCAGCATCCATGCCTGCGTAGACCACACCGCAACAGCCTCCGACCATTACCCCCTCCACGCCTACCTCATGCCCTTGCAACGGAAGCAAGAATAGAGAAAAAAGGACGCATAATCAAATAATTAGCACCCGCGCACCGCCCCGTTGGGAAAAAATCAGTAGCTTTGCGCGCTTTTAGCATGACCATAACGTTGACAACAAACAACAAATAATACCCACTTAAACAATGCAAAACAAAGGTTTCGTAAAAGTATTCGCAGTGCTTCTGGCCCTTGTGTGCGTGTTCTACCTCAGCTTCTCTTTCGTCACCAACCACTACGAGAGCAAGGCTGAGCAGCTGGCCGCCACCGAAGGCGAAGCCGCAGCACAGCACTACTTAGACTCGCTGGCCAACGAGCCAGTGTACCTCGGCGTATGGTCGCTCAAGGAATGCCGCGAGATGGGCATAGGCCTCGGCCTCGACCTCAAGGGCGGCATGAACGTGATTCTCGAAGTATCCGTGCCCGATGTCATCAAGGCACTTGCCGACCACAAGGAAGACCCCGCCTTCAACCAAGCCGTGGCACAAGCCAAGGAAGAAGCCAAAGCCGGACAGGGCGACTTCATCAGCCTCTTCATCAAGGACTACAAGGCCCTTGCTCCCGAGAGCAACCTGGCCGAACTCTTCGCCACGTCGCAGCTGCGCGGCAAGGTGAGCACAAAGAGCACCGACCGCGAAGTGGAGAACGTGCTGCGCAGCGAGGTGAAGGCCGCCATCGACAACTCCTTCAACGTCATCCGCACACGTATAGACCGCTTCGGCGTGGTGCAGCCCAACATCCAGGCTCTCGAAGGCCAGGAGGGACGCATCATGGTCGAACTCCCCGGCATCAAGGAGCCTGAGCGTGTGCGCAAACTCCTGCAAGGCTCGGCCAACCTCGAGTTCTGGGAGACCTACACCACTACCGAGGCAGCCCCCTACCTCGTGCAGCTCGACAGCAAGCTCGCCGCAGCCGGCCTCACCACTCCCGACGACGAGGAGGCTACCACCGAGGAGGTGACAGCCGTAGCCGAAACCGAAGCCACCGAGACACCCGCCGAGGCCGACAGCACAGCCGTCGCTGCCGTCAACGACGAGGCCCTCGCAGCCATAGCCAAGGGTGCAGCCGCACAGACACCAGCCCAGACCGCTCCCGTGGCCGACGAGCAGGCACTGCGTGCCCACCCACTGTTGGCCCGTCTCCAGGTGCTCAACCAGAACAACGGTGCCGTGGTAGGCTATGCTGCCAAGCGCGACATGGCCGCCATCGATGCATTGCTCGCCACCCCCGAGGCACGCAGCGTGCTTCCCGACGACATGCGCCTGCTCTGGGGCGTGAAGGGCATCGACAAGAACGAAGAGATCTTCGAGCTCTATGCCATCAAGGTCACCGAGCGCAACGGCCGCGCACCCCTCGAGGGCGATGTCGTCACCGATGCCAAGGACGAGTACGACCAGAACTCACGTCCCAGCGTAAGCATGCAGATGAATGTCGAAGGTGCCCGCCGCTGGGCCGCCCTGACCAAGGCCAACAAGGGACGCCCCATAGCCATCGTGCTCGACAACTACGTGTACAGTGCCCCCAACGTTATCAACGAGATTACTGGCGGCAACTCGCAGATAACAGGCAGCTTCACACCCGAGGAGACCCGCGACCTTGCCAACGTGCTCAAGTCGGGCAAGATGCCTGCTCCTGCCAACATCGTGAGCGAGGAAATCGTAGGTCCCACACTCGGACAGGAGTCCATCCGTCAGGGCTTCATCTCCGTGATACTCGCCTTCATAGCCCTGATGCTCTACATGGTGGCCATGTACGGTTTCCGTCCGGGCATGGTGGCCAACTGCGCCCTGCTGCTCAACCTGTTCTTCACGCTGGGCATCCTCACCTCCTTCCAGGCAGCCCTCACCATGAGCGGTATCGCCGGTATGGTGCTCACCCTGGGCATGGCCGTGGATGCCAACGTGCTCATCTTTGAGCGCACCAAGGAGGAGATGCGTGCCGGCAAGGCTGTGCGTCAGGCCATGACCGCCGGCTACAGCAACGCCTTCAGTGCCATCATCGACTCCAACGTCACCAGCATCCTGACAGGTATCATCCTCTACTACTTCGGCACAGGTCCCATCCGCGGCTTCGCCACCACCTATATCATAGGTATCATCATCAGCTTCTTCACCGCCGTCTACCTCACCCACGTGGTGTTCGACACGCTGATGTCGAAGGACAAGTGGCTCGACCTCACCTTCACCACCCCCCTAAGCCGCAAGTTCCTCCAGAACACGTCGTTCAACTTCATGGGCTCCTACAAGCGCTCCTTCGCCATCTTCGGCATCATCGCCGTGCTGGCCGTGCTGAGCTGGGCCGTGCGCGGTTTCTCCCGCTCCATCGACTTCACCGGCGGCCGCAACTTCGTGGTGCTCTTCGAGAAGGAAGTGTCGCCCGAGAGCATACGCCCTCTCTTTGCCGAAGCCTTCCCCGACGCCAACACCAGCGTCATAGCCCTCGGCACCGAAGGCAAGACAGTGCGCATCTCCACCAACTACCGCATCGATGAGGACGGCGTGGAGGTGGACAGCGAGATTGAGGAGAAACTCTTCAACGTGCTCAAGCAAGGCGGCCAGCTCTCTGCCGACCTCAGCGTGGAGAGCTTCATCAACCGCGACGAGCGTGCCGGCGGCTCCATCATAAGCTCGCAGAAGGTGGGACCCTCCATTGCAGAGAACATCACCCGCGGTGCCATCATCTCCGTGATACTCGCCCTGATAGTCATCTTCGTCTACATTCTGGTGCGCTTCCGCAACGTAGCCTTCTCCGTGGGTGCCATTGTGGCACTGGCTGTGGACACCGTGTTCATTCTGGGCATGTACAGCGCATGCTGGGGCTGGATGCCCTTCTCCCTCGAGATCGACCAGACCTTCATCGGTGCACTACTCACCTGCATTGGCTACTCCATCAACGACAAGGTGGTGGTGTTCGACCGCATCCGCGAGAACCTCGGTCTCTATCCCAAGCGCGACAAGCAGCTGCTCTTCAACCAATCGCTCAACGCCACGCTGACACGTACCATCAACACCTCAGTCTCCACGTTCATCGTGCTGCTCTTCATCTTCGCCTTCGGCGGTGCCAGCATCCGCAGCTTCGCCTTCGCCATGATGCTTGGCGTGGTGATCGGCACGCTCACCTCCATGTTCATTGCAGCCCCCACGGCCTACCTTGTCATGGGTCGCCGCATACAGGACACTGAGGCATAACACACAGCCACACGGCTGACGAGCAACAGGGAGCTGTGTCAAGATGAACGACACAGCTCCCTGTCTTTATTAAACCACGAATTCTCGCGAATGGCACTGATAAACTTGTGCCATATTCTCTTGCAGCCATGAATGCGTGTCATTCGCATCATTCGCGGTTAAACATGGTTCATGTATTATGACAGACCGGCAGACACCATCCGCCATCCACGCAGCAGCAATGCCGGCGGACAGCACGCAGGCACGCACATGGACGCCACCGCCGCTCGTGCGCCACTACCTGCGCTACCTGCGCCTGGAGCGCGGCTTTTCGCCCAACACCCTCGCTGCCTACGAGCACGACCTGCGTCTGCTCTCCGGTTTCCTTGCCGATGAGCATGCCGACCTGCGCACCGTGCAGCTCGGACAGTTGCAGACCTTCGTGGCCACACTCTCCGACACCGGCATCTCGCCACGCAGCATAGCGCGCATCCTCTCCGGCGTGCGCTCGTTCTACGGCTACCTCGTCATGGAGCACGAGATAGACGCCGACCCCACCGAGCTCTTGCAGTCGCCGTCACGCAGCGAGCGGCTGCCCGACGTGCTCTCCGTGGCCGAGATCGACGCCATCATCGCCGCCATCGACACGGAGTGCCGCGAGGCACGCCGCGACCGTGCCATCATCGAGACCCTCTACAGCTGCGGACTGCGCGTGAGCGAGCTGTGCACGCTCCGTGTGAGCGACCTCTACCTCGCCGACGGTTTCCTGCGTGTGACGGGCAAGGGGCGCAAGCAACGTCTCGTGCCCGTGTCGCCCACAGCCATTGGCGAGCTCACAGCCTGGTTTGCCGACCGCGACACCATAGCCGTCCGCCCCGGGCACGAGGACTACGTCTTCCTCAGCCTGCGCCGCGGCACACGGCTCTCACGCATCACCGTGTTCCACATCGTCAAGCAGCTGTGTCTGCGCGCCGGCGTGCGCTCCACGGTATCGCCACACACCTTCCGCCACAGCTTTGCCACACACCTGCTCGAGGGAGGTGCCAACCTGCGTGCCATCCAGGAGATGCTCGGCCACGAGGACATAGGCACCACCGAGCTATACATGCACCTCGACACCTCCCACCTGCGCCGCGAGATACTCGACCATCACCCGCGCAACCAGCCACGCACCAGCCACGGCACATCGCAGTGAGGCGGCCCTGACGTCGCACTGCCAACACCAGAGCACTGCACTCCTCCGTCCCTCACTGCTGCACTCCATGCTCCGCCACCCTGCACCGTCGGCGTCAGCACCCTGCACCGTGAAAGCAAACACCCTGCACCGTGTCCCATGGACACCATGCAGGGTGTTTTGCGTGTCGTGACGCTGGGTTACTTCATCACGCGGCGGCCGTTGACGATGTATATGCCGTGAGACAGGCCCTCGAGCGAGGTCGCGGCAGGCCGCAGCAGCTGGCCTGAAAGCGAGTATACGCCTTGTGGCAGTGCGGCCGTGCCGCCATGCTGCGCCGCCGCGTGGCTGTTGTCGGCCACGATGCCTGCAATGCCTGTGGGCAGCGAGTTGTTGTCGGCTTTGCCGTAGACGTTGGTCTGATAGAAACAGACGCGGTAGGGCCACTGCTCGACGGTGCTCTCCTCGCTCCAGGAGAGCCAGTCGCGCGTCCAGTAGGACGTGGGTGCGCCGCTGACAACGAGCCAGAGGTAGGAGCATCCGGCAGGGCAGTCGAAGGCCATCACTGCGTGCGCGTCGCTGTTCGTGAGTGCGGCC
The DNA here is from genome assembly GCA_905234605.1 of uncultured Bacteroidaceae bacterium. Classification (GTDB taxonomy): domain Bacteria; phylum Bacteroidota; class Bacteroidia; order Bacteroidales; family Bacteroidaceae; genus Physcousia. The sequence continues at coordinate 8,030 of CAJOIE010000008.1, forward strand.
ACATCGCCATACACGCGCGTGCCGTCGCGCTTCAGGGCCACGAAGCCCACGCGCCAGCCCGCACTTGCCGTGTTGTAGGCATTATAGCCTGCGGCACCGGCCTCCCCCACAAAGTCCACATACACGGTTCTGGCCTCTGCCGGTGCATTGAGGCGTATGGCGTTGTTGCCCCAGTTCTCTATGCACGCCGCCTGCGTGGGCCACCAGTAGCCGTCGGCATCCTGGGTCAGGGCTGTCTGCTCGCGGAAGCCGATGCGCCATGCTCCTGCCTCGCGTATGGGGTCGAGGTCGAAGGTGGTCATGCGGGCTCCATACTCCCACATCTCGTCGCCCAGCTGCGCGAGCTTCTGCGCCGTGGTGCCCGTCATGGTCAGCCGCATGTAGGCCTGCAGCGGGTCCTCCGGGCTCTGCGACTGGTTCCACAGCCTGCCTATGAAGTCCATGCCGTGGCGGTGACACATGTAGTCCTGGATGAAGTAGTTGTTGTAGCGCAGGTCAACACACAGAGGGTGCCGGTGCAGCCCGTTGATGGTGCCGCCAAACCAGTCGTTGCCCTGGTTGGAGTTCCATACGAACTGCATCTGCGGATAGAACTTGTAGGCCTGCCACTGGGCGCACATCTCCCAGAAGACATTGAGCGTCGATGCGCCCCAGTTGTACATCCACCCGTTCCAGTCGCCGTTGTCGCAGTGTGTCTGATACTGGAAGCAGTGGCCAATCTCGTGGGCCACCGTCTGTCCGCTGCGCGAGGTGTGTGCCCCGTTGGACAGCGTGAGCAGCCCTATCTGGTTGTCGATGCCGCTGCCGCTGGCTTCCCAGTCTGTGGTGTAGCGCAGGCGGATTATCATCTTGTAGGTGTCGGTCTTAGAGCGTCCCTCGTTGATGGTGATGAAGCCCAGGTCGCCGGCGTAGAACTCGAATATCTGGTCGGCACGCTCGAGTATGGCGGGCACAGCCGCCGGCACATCTGTGCCGTAGCCCTTCTCCCAGAAGAGCACCCAGTGCTTCGACTGCATGGAACGCTCGTAGCTCCACTGCTTGGTGCCGTCCTTGAGGTCGGCGTCAGTGCCGCAGGCATTAGTGCTGCAATAGATGCGCTTGTCCACGGCCGCGATGCGTGTGTTGAGCGTCGTGGCGGCCGAGCGCAACTGGGCGGCGGTGAGCGAGCGGTCGGCAGCCTTCTCCTGGGCTGTGGCCACAGCCGTTTGCAGCAGGCTCCAGCCGGAAGCCTTGCGGCTCACCCCTTCCCACCAGGCAAGCACCTTCTGCGCATAGGCGATGCGCTCCTCGAGCGTGTCGTAGAGCAGGCGCGAGGTCTCGGCATTGGCCAGAGCTGACAGCATGGCCTCACGTGCGGCGGCCAGAGCCTCGTCGTCATAGACGGTGTTGCCGTCGGCATCGGTGCCCGTGCCGGCAATGGCTGCCGTGGCAGCCTCCATGGCCTGGCGCAGCTGCGTGGCCACCGTGTCCTGTATGCCTTTGTCCAAATAGTCCTGTCCGCGCTCCACCAGCTTCTGCACCTCGGCTGCATAGCTCGCCGGAGTCAGTGCACCAAGATACGACAGCTTGAAGTTGTCCACACACAGCCAGTTGCCCGTGGCACCCTCGGCCTTAAGGCCTATCTCGACATCCTCCTCGGTGTCGACGACGGCGAAGTCGAGAGTGTAGGTGCCCATTGCCGTGACAGCCGCCTTCGACGTGCCGGCAAAGAGGTAGGCCCCCGTCTGTGCCGCACCCTTGTTGGTGGTGCTGTTGCTGCCGCTCTGCTGTATGTGGAGAGCCGCCGCCGTCAGACGGTAGTTGCCCTGGGGCAGCCGAGAGAGCGTCTGGCTCACGCCATGGTCGCCCAGCTGCTGCCCCACGGACACCCACGTCTCGAGGTAGGTGGTGCCTGCCTTGCGCGAGAAATAGGAGTTGGTCTGTGTCTGCATGCTGCTCACCGTCCATCCCTCCGAGCCGTTGACCTCAAAGGATGGGTTGGCGATGCGGGCTGTGTAGTCCACGGGATTGTCTGCCGAGGCGTTCTCGTGCCTGTAGGTGTCCATGGCCTCTGTCAGCACATAGTTGGCCTCGAGCACCTGCGGCATGGTGGCCTGGGCATCGTCGTAGACGGTCTGGGCTGCATCAAGTGCCTGCTTCAGTACATCCGCACCGATGCCCGTGCCCGTGCCGTAGAGGCGCGTGGCCGTGGCGATGCTCGAGCGCAGCGATGTCTTTGACACGGCTATGTCGGAGCCCATGAGCTGCACATAGTCTATGAGCAGGTTGGCCGAGTTCGCCGAGCCGCCGCTGCCTGCCTTGTAGCCTATCCTGATGGTGCCCGTGGTGGTGCGCGTCAGTGTGAAGGTGATAGCGTCGAGAGTCCATGCCTTGCTCTTGTAGCCCGACAGTGTGGAGGTCACCGCCGTGCCACCCGTGGGTATCCACGAGAGCTGCGAGGTGCCTGCCGTGGCCGTGAAGCCGTTGTAGGTAGGCACATTGACGGTATAGGTGCCGGCAGGCAGGGTGACGCTCTGCGTGTAGCAGAACTGCTGGTCCCACCCCGTGGAGAGGGCCAGCGCACCGCCGGCCTCGCCGTCGTAGCCGGCGGCAGGCACCGTGCCGCCATTGAAGGTGCCGAGGAAGCCGAACTCATAGATGCCCGTGATGGTGTAGTCCACGCTGAAAGCAGGAGTCCAGCCGTCAATGTCACGTATCTCCTGCGCCACGGCAGTGCGGCTGCCTGCTTCGTGATGGAAGCCTGTGTCGAAGCCGTGGTTGGTGAGGTAGTACTTGCTCACGTCGTCCTGTGCCGATGCCGTGATGGCCATGGCGCAGAGAGCAAGCGTCAGTGTGTATCTCATAATGTCTTATAAGTAGTTAGTTGATGCCTGTGCGGCACTCATCGCCCTATCCACTGCTCTGGGTTGAGCTTGCGCGTCTCCTGACGGAGCTGGAAGTGGAGAATGTAGTTGCCTTGCTCATCGCGTGCCACGGTGCCGAGGATGTCGCGTGCCTTCACCTTCTGCCCACGCTTGACGATGGTCGACGAGAGGTTGCAGTAGACCGAGATGTAGGAGCCATGGCGCACAAGCACGTTCTGCATGTTGCCTAACTGGAACACTGCCGACACCTCGCCGTCGAAGATGGCACGTGCACGTGCCCCCTCCTGCCCCATGTAGTTGACACCCTTGTTGTCGAGCGTAACGCCGGCAGCCACCTGGTTCATGCCGAAGCGGCGGGCTATGCGGTAAGGCCCTGTGACAGGCACCGGCAGACGACCCTTGTTCTGCTCAAGGCTGCCGTTGAGCTGACGGTCCTCGCTGGTGAGCCATCGTGCCGGCGGCGTGCCGCCGCCACGTCTGGACGGCTGCGCGGTGCCGGTCTTACCCTTGCCGGCAGCCTGGCGCTGGCGTTCAGCCTCGGCCTTGCGGCGCGCCTCGGCTTCGGCACGCTTGCGTGCCTGCTCTATCTCGTAGGCCACAAGCTCGTCGATCTTCTTGTTGAGCTCAGCAAGCTGCCGCTGCTGCTGTGCCACCTGATGCTCTATCTCCTGCTGCCGCTTGCGTAGTGCAGCCACGTCGCGTGTCACCAACGAGTGCTCCTCGGCCAGCTGCTTGCGCTGACGTATGACCTCGTTCATGGTGGCGGCGCGCTGCTGCTTGACTCCGAGCAGCTGATTGCGCATGTCGCGCACCTCGTTCTGCTTGGCCACAAGCTGCATGCCCAGCGTGCGCTGCAGCGTGGCATACTCCTTGGCATAGCGCAGACGACGCAGCACCTGGGTGAAGGTCTTGGCCGAGGCCACGAAGAGCACAGGATTGGAGAAGGCGCGCTGGTGGCGTGCCATGCGCAGGCTGCTGACATACTTGTGCTTGCGCTCCTGCAGCTGGCTGTCCAGCTGTGCCAACTGCCGCTCGAGGTGGGCCACACGACGGTCGAGACTGTCTATCTCGTGCTCCAGCTGGCTGATGTAGGCCAGTCGCTGGCGCACCTGCTCCTCGAGGTAGTCGGCCTTCTGCTGCTTCTGTGCACGCTGCTGCTGTGTCTGCCTGAGCTTGGTGCGGTTCTGCTGCAACCCTTGCTCAAGCTGCGTGCGCTTGCTCTTGAGGTTGCTAATCTGGCGTGTCTGTGCCGCCGTGCCAAGAGTAGCACACACACACACCATGAGCAGCAGCGTGCGCCACAGTGGCGTGCGCGGCCGCCGGCATACGGGCTGCAGAGTGGCATCAGATAGGTTGCTGGGGTGTAGCATGATATGTGTGAGTGGTGTCGGCACTGAGTTGTGGGTGACAGGCTACTTGCCGGTGAGGGCCGAGAGCATCCGCTGTATGTCGACCTCGCGGTAGCTGCTCAGGCTGATGGTGCTCTCTATGGGTGCCACAGCCTCTTCCTGCTGCAGGCGCGAGAGGCGGATGTCGGCCGTGCGGTCGGATCCGCGTGCAGCCACGGTGAGGCTCAGATGGTCGGGGAAGGGGCTGCCTGCCAGCATGGAACGTGAGGGATAGGCACACTCGAGCGATGCCGTCACAGCCTCCACCACGGCCGAGAGCACAGTGCGCTGCACGATGTTGTCGGCAGTGTTCACACTGAAGGTGGCCTGCATGGACTGACCGCGCACAGCCTCGGGGCGCATGGTGAGCGTGGCTGCGCCGCGCGTGGCACCTGCGAGCACGAAACTCTGCGCCACAGGCACAGCATCGCTGCCAGGCACGAAGAGCTCACCCCAGAAGAGGCCCTGCATCACCGCGAAGTTCACGCCTAACTGCGCGAGCTGGGGTATGTCCTGCCAGCGGGCACGTGCAAACTGTTTCTCCACACGGTTCACGATGAGGAAGTATGTCGGTGTGAGCTCCACGCGTGCCACTTCCATCAGACCTAATGCCGTGAGCTGCATCTGTATGATGCTGTCGCGCTGCATGCGCAATGTGCCTCCGAGCGACAGCGAGTGGCCTTGCAGGCTGAGCTGCATCTTGGCCCGCATGGCTCTGGCTGCCGTGCGGTGGGCCATGAGCGGCTCCACAATGGCCGTGAGTTCGGGAGAGGCTATGCTGATGTCGAGCCCGGCAGAGCCGTCGGGCTGCACCTGTGCCGACCTGTGGCTGCGGCATGCTGTGAGCATTAGCACGAGTGCTGCACAGAGGGGTAGTATGCAGTGTTTCATCGTTGTCGCGGTCTGATGTATTTGCGTTTCTTGAGCTTACGGCGCAGCAGTGCCGAGGAGTCGCCCTCGCCATCAGAGGGTTCCTTGTCGAGGGCCAGCTGCCAGAAACGCATGGCCTGCTCCATACGGCCGTTGAGGGCGGCAATGTCGCCGGCGTGTTCCAGCACTGCCTGCGACAGCTGCGCGTCGGCCAGCAGCGTGGAGTCGGCCTCGGAGGGCGGGCACACACGGTCCATGTAGGCCTGAGCCTCGGCATAGGCACCCTTGGCAAAGAGTATCCAGGCGTAGGTGTCGAGGTAGGTCTTGTTGTCCTGGTTGCGGCGCAGGGAGCGGTAGCTCATCTCTTCGGCACGGTCGAGGTCGGCACCCTCTACGGAGAGGAAATAGGCATAGTTGTTGAGGCACATGGCATTGTCGGCGTCATAGACGAGGCATGAGTCGTAGGCCTCGTAGCACTCACTGCGGCGTCCCTCCTGATGGAGCATGTCGCCAAGCAGCGAGAACACACTGGCCACGAGCTCGGGTGTCACCTCGTCGGGCTCACGCTGCCGCAGTCCTTCGTGCAGCGTGCGTATGGCCTCCGTGTTGGCGTCGCGCTGTATGAGCGATATGGCCAGATAGTAGTGGTACACGAGCAGCTCGGGATAGGCCAGCACGCCATGCAGGCACACGTCCTCAAGGTGAGCGTAGTCCTCGTTCATGCCGTAGTACTGTATGAGGGCGGCCAGTGCCTGGCGGTCTGTAGGGTCGATGTCGTAGATGCGCTTCATCACGTTGATGCGCATGCTGTCTGCCTCGGCATCATCGGCATAGGTGGCGATAACGGCCAGGCGCATCTCCTCGATATACTTGCGGCGCGGGACTATGGTGTCGAGACGCTCGAAGACAGCCATCGGGTTGCCTCCGCCGGCCGAGGTGAGGGTCTCGAGGAGCGTGGCGCGCAAGACGGTGAGGCGCACTCCGTCGTCGGTGACGCGGCCATACAGGAGTGAGTCGCGCAGGGCGTTGTAGAGGCTGTCCTGCCCCGTGGTGCGATAGAACTTGAGCCATGCGTAGTGCATGTTGGGGTTGTCGGGTTCCTGCCGCTGCACGTCGGCAAGGATGGCCTGTGCCTCGTCGTTGCGCTCAAGCTTTAGCAGCTCATCGGCCACGTAGAGGCGATAGGTGTTGTCATGCGGATTGTCGGCCGCTATGGCCTGCATCTCAGCCAGTGCGTCGGCCGGACGGTCCAGGCTGTGGTAGAGGGTAGCCTTGCGTTGCGAGATGGGCAGCGTGCGGCCGTCGATGAGCTCCATGCGCCCCAGTGTCTGTATGGCATCAAGCAGACGGTCCTGACTCTCGTAGGCCTGCTCCAAGCGAGCGAGGTAGGTCATATTGCGGGGTCGCAGGGCAGCAAGCCGCTCTAACAGGAGCAGTGCCTGCTCCGTGTCGTTGTGGCGCAGGTAGTGAGCCGTGAGCTGCTCTATATAGTCGGTGCAGTCGGGGCTGAGCTCAACAGCCTGTGTGAGCATGCGCTGCGCCATGGAGTCGAGCCCAATGGCGGCATAGTACACACCGAGTGCAGCCATGGCCTCGTCGGACTGCGGCATCACGCGCAGGCAGTGGCTGTAGAGCGCATAGGCATAGGCATGGCGGCCAAGCTCGGCCTGTTTGGCTGCCTCGGCATAGATGTAGGCGAAGCGGCGGCGTGCACTGCCCTCTGCCTCTTGAGCCCACACGGAGCTTGTGCACATGCCACAGAGCACGGCAATGAGCGTCGCACGCAGACGTGTGCTTACGTGCATGGCGTGAGTAATGTTTATGAGATGGTGTAGCATTAGTGCCCTGTCACCATTTAGTATTAAGCCTTAAAGCCTTTAACCTCTCAGCTCTCAACCTCTTAGCCCTTGGCCCTACCCTTGCATGCCGGTATGGCCGAAGCCTCCTTCGCCACGCGATGTAGGGTCTAAGCTGTCCTGCTGCATCCAGCTCGCTGTCACCGTGGCGGCTATCACGAGCTGGGCCACACGGTCGCCATCGTTGATGGTGAAAGGCTCCTGAGAGAGGTTCACGAGCAGCACGCCCACCTCACCGCGATAGTCGGCATCGATGGTGCCTGGCGCGTTGAGCACGGTGATGCCGTGCTTGAGAGCCAGGCCGCTGCGTGGCCGCACCTGAGCTTCGTAGCCCTCGGGCAGGGCCATGTAGAGACCTGTGGGTATGAGCTTGCGCTGCATGGGCTGGAGTGTCACGGGCTCTTGCAGGAAGGCCCTTAGGTCCATGCCGGCAGCCTGTGCCGTGGCGTATGCCGGCAGCGGATGGTGTGAGCGGTTAACTATACGGATGTTCATGCGCGTATGTGCGTTCCTATTGTTTTGGGCACAAATGTAGGTTATTATGTGCAAAGAGGGCGTGTCGGGCAGACAAAAACAGACATCCCTCCCCTGCCGCACGGTGCGGGCAGGGGAGGGAGCGTGTGTCGGGCAGCTGTCGCTGCCGTGGTGGCTGTGTGTGACGGTGCTACATTGCGTGTCGCGCCGTCACGTGCGGGCTTATCTGACCATCACCTTTGTGCCGCCAAGGATGTAGACGCCGCGGCCGAGGGCACGCAGGTCGTTGAGTGTGGCACGGCGGCTGATGAGTCTGCCCTCGACGGTGTAGAGCTCACCGCCACGGCTGACGTTGGCCAGTGCGGCATTGATGCCGTCCTCACCGTTGACGTCGATGACGATGCTGTAGGTGGCTGTTGTCTCGTATGGCTTGCCGTCGGCGATGTAGGCCGAGTTGGCAGGGATGGTGGTGGAGTTGTCCTTGTTCACCACGAGTGCGTTGCCGCGGGCGCAGATGACGCCGCGCTGTATGCTCATGGCGGCATAGGTGCCCTTGAGCAGGTGGGCTGTGTCGGGCTCTACGGCATCGATGGTGTAGCCATGGGCGAAGCTCACGGGCTCGGCATCCTCACCCTCGATGTAGTCGGTGGTCTGACCGTTGATGTAGATGAAGGGGCGTCCGGCCTGCACCTTGTCGACGGGCACGAGTGTGATGGTGTTCTCGCTGACGCCGTCGTTGTTGACGGTGTAGATCTGACCCTCATTAGCAGCTATCTCGACGGGGAAGCAGAAGGTGTTGACTGCACCGTAGCGGATGCTCATGGTGAAGTCGGTGCCCTCGTAGCCGGCATCCACGTCCTCGGCCTCCTCGATGATGAAGCCGGAGCGTGAGCCTGGGTAGTCCACATTCCATGTCACGAGCACGTTGTAGCTCACCTGTGCATGCAGATAGCTCTGGGCATCGCCTGTGATGCTGCGTGCGGGCATGACGCTCAGGCCATAGCCTATGGCGCGTGTGTTGAAGAGCGAGGGGTGTGCGCTCAGTGTCACGGTGCCCGATGTGCCTGCGGCCCGCAGGAAGAGGCCTGTGGCCTTGTTCTGTATCATGTAGGCGGTGTCGGCGACGGCCACGAAGCGGAACATGGCGAGGTCGGGGTTGAACACTTCGTCCTGGTCGATGAGGAGGCAGTTGCTGCCGAGCACCAGCTGGTCTGGCTCAAGCTCTATGAAGAGCAGCTCGTCGCCCTCCTGTGTCACGTCGTATGCTGTGACATACTTGCCGAAGAGCTCCGGACTTGCGCCGGCAGCATTGCCTGCCACGGGGTCCCATCCGAACTCGTCGAACATGTCGCGCGGTGCGAAGCGGAAGCGGTACCACTTGCCCTCTTCAATGCCATTGGCGGCAGCCAGGAACTCGTCCCTTGTCTGCCCTATGGCCTCGATGAGCTCTGCGGAACGCTCTGCGGTGTAGGCTCCTGCCGTGTCGTATTCCTTGGCCTGTGCCAAGACGGCGGCGAAGGGCTGTGCGGCATTGGCGTCGGTCCACTGTCCGGGTGCGTCGCCTACCACGATGCCGCTTTCGGCAAGCTGCTCGGCATCGGCGATGGCGGCACGCAGCTCGGCGGGATTGACGAACACTGCGGCGAATGGCTCGTAGGCATCGCGCAGGGCGGTGTACTGCTCTACGGTGACATCGTCGGCCACGACACCTTTCTGCTCAGCTATCACGCTCTCCAGTGCCTTGGCTATCTCGCCCATCACGTGGTACTGGCTCGTGGCGGGGTCGATGACCGTGGCCGGATAGAGCTGGAACTCGGACATGTGGCCATAGCCGCGGCCGGTGGTAGTGCCGTTGATGTAGAAGCGGAGGTAGCTGTAGCCACCCACGGGGAATGCCTCGGAGATGATGGTCTCGGTGTTGCTTGTGAACGGCGTGAGCACCTCGGCCAGCAGCTCGCATTCGGCCTTGTCGGCCTCGGCCTCGTTGGTGCCATATATCTCCCACGCGGTGATATGGTCGTTGGTGACGGCGCGGCGTGTGAACTGGAAGGCAGCCTGCTCCACGCTGGCACCCACGAGCTCCACTTGCAGGTAGTGTGTGCCGTTGGCCACGTTGCCGGCCTGCCATGATGAGTGCCAATAGGTGGAGGCATCGCCGTCGATGAGTGCGTCGATGGAGCCTTCGGTGCCTTCGGTGTAGGGGCTTGAGAGCTGGCTCACGTCGCTGATGAGCGGCTGCTCGGTGTCGAGGTCGGCGGATAGGTCTCTGGCTATGGCGAGCTCTGTCTTGGCTGCGGCGAGGATGGTCTTGTAGTCCTCCACCATGGCTTCGTGGTTCTTGATGGGCTCGTAGGCCTCGATGATGGCCATGGCCTCATCTTCGCTCACGGGCTCCAGCACCCACTCCGATGCGCCGAGCACGCCATCGGCATAGGTCGGGTTCCAACCGACGACGTTGCCGCCCTTGCCGGCACCGCCGCTGTGGCTGCCCTGATGCAGGTAAATGTAGCCTCCATGTTGCTGCGCTGCGAGGCGGATGTTGACGTATGTCACCCCGTCGATGGTCGTGGCGGGCTCGATGGCCATGAGGCTGTCGCTCTCTGCGGAGAGTGTCACGGCAGCTGATGTGCTGACGAGGTTGAAGCGTGCATCGGCGGCAGCACTGACGATGTCGGCCAGCCCGTTGCGGTTCTCAATGCGCCAGAGTGCCGTGCAGTCGGTAGCCACGTTGGCTGGAGTGCCCCACTTGGCGGCAATGCCTGTCTTGCTGATGGTCACGTACATGTACTTTGCGGGATACACGCGCTCTGTGCCGGACTCGCCATCTTCGCCCACGACCTCGATGTCCTCATAGTAGTCCATGCCGGCACGCAGACGGTAGAAGCCGTCGGCAAAGGTGTAGGGAATGGTGGAGTCAATGACAGCCTGATAGGTGTCCTGAATGAGCTTTATGAGCTCGTTCATCTGCTCAATGGTGGGAGTGTCGCTGAACGGGTCGAGCAGTATGGTGTAGGCGTTGAGGGCACTGAGGAATGCCTGTGCAGCCTGCTCGTCGTAGTTGCCTGGCTCAGTGCCTATATTGAGCTCCACGGCATCCCTGTACTGGTAGTATTGCGTATATGTGGCATCGAGCTGGTTGCGCACTACGTCATACTGGTCGCGGGTCTTGAGCGTGACGATGAAGTTGCGGGTCTGCACGAAGTTGTTGGTAGAGCCCAGCTTTGCCACGACAATCTCCACGCTTGAGAGCTGGTCCTCGGCAAGCTCGGGTATGGATTCCACGCTGACATACTCTTCCGTGTCGTAGGTCTCCACGGGTATGCCGCCATAGATGCTGACGCTGACACCCGTGTCGTCGCTCGACTTGAATTCGAGGGATATGCTCTCGATGTAGTAGGCCTCGTCGACGGAGAGGGTGTATGTCTGCGGTGTGGCACCGCCAAGTACAGTGAACAGCTGCAGGTTCTGCCCGTCGTAGTAGTTCATGTTGTTGGCGGCATGGGTGAGCTGTGTTTGTGGAGCCTCGGTGGAGGTCCACTGAGCGTGCCATGTGCCGTTGGCGTTGCTCCTTGTCCAGGAGCCGTTGTCTGCATTGAGCTCCACGGTCACGGCGGTGGCGTCCTGTGCCGCCACTGTGCCGAAGCCTGCTGCGAGCGTGAACACAAGCAGGGTGAGCAGAGAGTAGATTTTCTTCATACGCTGAATGGATTGGGTTAGTGATGTGTTTGGTTGATTACTGGTGTCTGACGCTAAGTCGTGCTGCGCATCGCGCGCACGTTCAGGCTGTAAAGATATGGCTCCATGATTGTTATGGATGCGCAGAGCACGCACAATTCCCTGTATGTTAAGTTTTTTTAACTACCACGGCATGGCTGCCACTGCTGCTTGATGGCGCGTGCAGAGGGTGCAGGGTGGTGCTGAAGGTGGGTGCAGGGTGATGCGTGCTGACGGTGCAGGGTGATACGGAAGCGGGTGCAGGGAGTGTGTGTGCTCCCTGCACCCGCTGTGTGGTGTCGTTGCTGCCGCTATGCAGCCGGTGTGTTCACTTGTTCAGTTGCTGCAGCATGGCTATGATGCGGTCGCCGAGCTGGCTCTTGCGCTCTATGTGTGCCAGGGTCTCGGTGACGAAGGGGTTGCTCTCGAAGTCGCCCCGCACTTGCTCGAAGTCGCGGTCGATGGTGCGCTGGCTGGCTCCGTCGAAGCCGAAGCCTGTGTGTGCTGAGAGTGAGAACTCCTTCTTGGCATCGGCATAGAGCATGCGGTCGAGGGTCGTGACGCTCTCCTTCCACTGGCTGACGATGCTGATGAGGTCCTCGATGGTGATGCGGTCGGGGTAGAGGCCGTAGTAGTCGAGCATCTGCTCGTAGGCCCACGTCCACTCGTAGCGGTAGTAGTTGCTGTGTAGCTGGCAGAGACGGCGGTTGAACTCCTCTGCGCTGGCCACGGCTCCGCTCTCCACTTCGTCGAGCAGGGCGTTGACGAGTTCCTTGGGGGCTATGAGTCCGGCCAGGTCGACCCACACGCCACGGCCGTCGGTGTGCTTGGGCTTGAGCCCCTCCAGCAGGCTCTCGGCCGACGAGCAGTCGGTGCGCTCGAGGTGGGATATGAGCGAGTTGCCGAGGAACTTCTGTATGCCTATCCTGTATAGCTGCTGCCCGCGGTGGAGCGAGCTGTTGCTGATCTTGGCGCTCTGGTAGGCATAGGTGTCGGAGGTGGGGCCGGACAGTGTCTCCAGCTCCTGGAGGACGTGCAGGCCGCGCACCATCTTGTCGATGGTGTAGGGCGAGAGCAGGTTGAAGTTGATCTGGTCGAGGCGCCCTTCCTTGCAGCGGTGGTCGCGCTTGGGCCACTTCTGGGCGTCGCGCACGGTGCCCACTGAGCGGAGGTTGACGGCTGGGGCGAGATAGGTGTCGCCATTCTTCTCTATGAGGTAGGAGAAGGGCATGTCGCTCGTGTCGGGATGCGAGCTGTGACGCCCCATCACGAGGGAGAAGGCACCGATGCGTGCCGGCCAGAGTATGTAGCTGTCGGAGCTGGTCTTGGCGCCACGCTCCATGGCTCCCTGGTGGATGGGGCCGAGCTTGTACATGTGGTTGCTCTGGTTGCTGCCCGAGCCTGCGTTCATGAATGAGAAGAGGCCGGCTATGAGGAGCGTGCTCTTGTGGTGGGTCACGGTGAAGGGGCCGGCAAAGATGGCGCAGGCCTCGCCGTTCTCCTCCTGGCAGTTGGCGAAGAAGAGGGAGTCGGAGGCCGAATAGCCGTGGCCGAGGGTGCACGCCTGCCCCACGTAGACACGTGAGAGCGTGGTGCCGTCCTCCACGGAGGAGCCGTCCTGGACGATGAAGTCGTCGGCAATGACGCCATAGCCCACGTGGATGGGGGCTTCCTGGCGCGAGCACAGGGAACCGTTCTTGAGGCGTCCGGCACCTTCGATCTTGGCGTATGGACCCACGTAGAGGTTCTTGATGTAGCCCGTGTCCACGATGGTGGCGTGGTGGCAGATGGTGCCGCGCTCCGAGGTGCGCTCGGCGGTGCGCTCGGCGGCAAAACGCTTGAGCTGGGCAATGAGCTTGGGACGGTGGCGGTAGAATGCCTCAAGGTAGGCCTCGTGGGCGGTGAGACGGTCGTGCAGGGTCACCTCACGGCCGCCTGTCTCGTTGAGCACAGCCACGTTGACGCCGCAGCCGAAGCTGGTGGGGCCGTCGCAGAGTATGATGTCGACATTCTCAATGAAGCAGCCTTCGGCAATGTCGTAGCGGGCAATGTAGTTCTTGATGTTCTCGATGCAGCAGTCGTCGCCCACGGTGGTGTCGTGGAGCGTGGCACGGAAGATGCCGGAATGCTTGTGCATGCCGCCCGGCAGCTCGAAGCTGGCGCGGAACGACCCTAACCGCACCTCGCCCGAGAAGCGCGTGTCGCGTATGTACTTGAGGCTCTCGCTGTCGCTGACGAACACCGTCTGCCAGTCCTGAGCCGTGCATCCCTGCTGCTGCAGGAGTCCTATTTCACTCTGTGTCAGTGTGCGCATGTGTTATTAGTGAAGTGGTATGTAGAAATGAGGGGATTAAGGCATGCACCATGCCTATGCTTGCAGGCAAAAGTAGTGAAATAGTGACGTGAGGAATTGCCAAACGGGCAAATGATTGTACTTTCGCCTGCTGAAAACTGACATAAGTCAAGGCTCACTGCCATTCACCACATAACGTTTGACCTATCACCGTGCCGCAGGCACTCTCAACCATAAACACCATCCTCCTGCGCCGTCCCTGGGTATGGCTACGCCGCATCAGGCACCGCCGTGGCTACGGCATACACTCCCCCTTTGCCTACGCCTTCGTGCGCGGCGTACTGCTTGAGCCTACACCTTATTACAGCTACGCGCCACTGTCACGCATGCACACATGGCCTGTGCGGATGCTCGGCCTATACCCACTGACGTGCCGCCGCCTGCTGTTCCGCTTAGCCAACTACGCCCACCCACACACCTACGCCATCGCTGGCGAGTGCCCTGTGGAACGGGCCTACATACGCGCTGCCGTGCCCTCGGCCACCGAGGTAGAGGCCGGCACCGGCAGCGTGCAGCTCCTGTTCGTGGGACACAGCCACGCGGCAGCCGCCCGTGAGGCATGCCGCCACATGCCGGCCGACGGCATGCTCATCATGGAGGGCATACACCACAGCGAGGCAGCACGGCGCACATGGCAGGACATTGTGGACGACACGCACGCCACCTTCACCTTCGACCTCTACACCTACGGCATAGCACTCTTCCGCCCTGCACACCACATGCACCGCTACACCATCAGCTTCTGACTATGATATACACCCGAACCGGCGACGCCGGCACCACAAGCCTCGTGGGCGGCCAGCGCGTAAGCAAGACACACCCGCGCCTTGAGGCCTACGGCACCATCGACGAACTGAGCTCACACATAGGACTGCTCTCCACGCTCATCACCGACGAGACCGACCGCCGGCAGCTCACCGACATACAGACGCTGCTCTTCACCATAGGCTCCATGCTGGCCACCGACACCACTGCCCGCGACTACCGCCCAGGCCGCTACATACTGCCATCCGACGTGGAAACTCTCGAGCACGCCATCGACACGGCCGAGGCAGGCCTCGGCGCATGGCCAGGCTTCATCCTGCCTGGCGGCACCACGGCAGCGGCACAGGCACACGTGTGCCGCACAGTGTGCCGACGCGCCGAGCGAGCCATCTACGCCGTAGCTGCCGAGTGGCCCGTCGACACGATGCTCACCACCTACATCAACCGCCTGTCAGACTACCTCTTCGTGCTCGCACGACTCATCAACCACCGCGCCGGCACGCCCGAACAGGTGTGGAAAGCAAGAGCACAAAGAGACTAAAGCAATGAGAGGCACCCTCTTGCAGAGCACCATGCCGACGGCAGCCTCGCCAAAGGCTGCCACGCCTTGCTACACATGCACTCCTGACGCTTTCACCTCATTTTTATAGTGTTCTCTTCGCTGCTTTTATCTTTTCAACTATCTTCGCCGCCGCTTTGAAGATAGCAAACCAATAAACACCACACCTTAAACACACCATCATGTACTGGACACTCGAACTGGCATCGAAGCTTGAAGACGCACCCTGGCCCGCAACCAAGGAGGAGCTCATAGACTACGCCGTGCGCAGCGGCGCCCCGCTCGAAGTGATAGAGAACCTGCAAGAGATAGAAGACGAGGGCGACATATACGAGACCATCGAAGACGTCTGGCCCGACTATCCCACAAAGGAAGACTTCCTCTTCAACGAGGATGAGTATTGAGGCACGACCTCGCTGCGTGGGAGTCACGCCCACGCAGCGAGGTCGTGCTCGGAGATGTAGGGCAGGTGGCCCTCGACAATGGTCTGGCGAGCCAGCTCAGTGTTGTCGGTGCGGAAGATGAGAATGCCGTTTCCGCGGAGCAGGAAGGTATAGATGTACGTGATGCCTATGCCCGCCTGGCTGAACTGCTCCACGACATCTGCAGCACAGCCCGGGCGGTTGTCGAGCTGAAGGGCGAAGACATCGGAAAGAGCTACTGCAACTCCGGCTTTCTTGAGCTCGGCACATGCACGGAGCGGCTCTGCGCAAATGATGCGCAGGATGCCATACTCGGCAGTTTCGGCAATGGTGGTTGAGATGAGTTGGATATTGGCTTGTTTGAGCAACTTCAGCACCTGGACGAGGGTGCCTGTGGTATTCTCTAAGAATACAGAAAGCTGATTGATGGTCATGGGGAATGGGGGTGAGGTTATAGGGCAGGTTGTATGGATGTACGCGCAATGGTAAATGTAACTACATCTGTCTCTTGTCGATGACATGGGCACTCTTGCCTTGACTACGTTCAATGGTGTTGGGAGCCTTGATCTGGACTTTGGCTCCTATGCTTAGCACACTCTTAAGCTTTGCAGCAAGGTGCTGTTCCAACTTATTGATGGCAGTAGGCGTGTCGAAGGTGCTGGTGAAGACCTCCTGCCGCAACTCCACCTGAACCAGCAAGGTGTCGAGGTTGTTCACACGGTCCACTATGAGCATGTAGCGCGGTGCGAACTCCGGCGAGGACAACACCACACTCTCCACCTGCGATGGGAATACGTTGATGCCGCGTATGATGAGCATGTCGTCGGAACGCCCTGCAATGCGGCCCATACGGACTGACGTGCGCCCGCAGGAGCACTGGCCTGGCAGGATTGAGCAGAGGTCGCGTGTGCGGTAGCGTAGCACGGGCATACCCTCTTTGGTGAGTGTGGTGAATACGAGCTCACCGGTCTCACCGTCGGGCAACCGCTCCAACGTCTGCGGGTTGATTATTTCGGGGTAGAAATGGTCCTCATTGATATGTGAGCCATGCTGGCACACGCATTCGTAGCTCACGCTTGGGCCCATGATTTCGCTCAGGCCATAGAGGTTGTAGCCCTTCAGGCCGAGGCGTTCCTGTATCTCGGTGCGCATCTGCTCCGTCCATGGCTCGGCACCGAAGGCCCCGATGCGCAGCCGCGTCTGCTCCTTTGTGATGCCCATTTTCTCCATGGTCTCGGCCAGATAGAGAGCATAGGACGGTGTGCAGGCAATGCCGGTAATGCCAAGGTCGCGGATGAGTTTGGCGTGCTTTTCCGTGTTGCCCGTCGATGCCGGAACGACGGCAGCACCGATGGTCTCCACGCCGTTGTGTGCACCCAGACCGCCAGTGAAAAGCCCGTAGCCATAGCTCACGGAGAAGATGTCGTCGCGCCCAACACCGTAAGCCGTCAGACTGCGAGCCATGCACTCGTTCCAGATACCTATGTCCTTGCGAGTGTAGCCCACAATAGTGGGGTTGCCAGTGGTGCCGCTGGAGGCGTGGATGCGGATAATCTCACTCTGGGGCGCGGCCTGGAGGCCGAAGGGATAGTTGTCACGCAGGTCCTGCTTGGTAGTGAAAGGCAGTTTCGTGATGTCGTCGATGGTTCGGATGTCGTCGGGCGTGAGATCCATCGACTGAAGCTTGTTGCGGTAGAAAGGCACGTGGTGGTACACGTAGTCCACTATTTTGTGCAGACGTCGGCCTTGCAGCTCGCTCATCTCGTCGCGGCTCATGCATTCTTTGTTAGGGTTCCAGATCATGGTTTGAGATTTAGGGGTGTTGTAGAAGTTGGTCTTCATGGAATGCAGCCATGCGCTGCTCCAAGAGCGGGTAGAGTTCCTCGCGCATACGACTGCTACAGCCTCGCACTCCTTGCTGACGGCTGCCCGTGGTGGAGAGCGATATGCAGCTCACGCCATAGTAGAGCAATTCCTTCAGCAACTGGCCGCCAGTCATGCCGGCATAGCCGATGGTGAAGAAGAAGCCGTCGCCTACAGGCTGTGTCACGTCACTGTCGTAGACTATATGGAAGCCGTGCCGTGTGAAGATGTCTTTCATGCGGTGCGCCCGCCGCTCATACTCGCGCGTGTCCTCCACGAAGTTAATCGTGCCATCACACGACAGGCGCAGCATCTCGGCATAGCCGTATTGCGTGCTGGCTGTGCATCCACTGGTTATCATGTATAGGATGGAAGCGATGAGCGTGGGGCCAAACACGCCAGAGTCTTGATAGCGCTGCGCGAGTGCGGGGAAATGGCTGTCGAAGAGTTTGTCGCTTATGCACAACAGGGCGATACGCTGTCCGGCATAGCTGAATATCTTCGAAGCGGAGAGCATCAGAATGTAGTTGTCGGTGTAGCGGGCCACTGTTGGCACGAATGGCGGCTCATAGGGGCGGCCGAGGTCGCGGCGGTAGTCCATGCAGAAATAGGCCAGATCCTCCATGACTATGGCATCGTGCTTCGTTGCTAACTCGCCGATAATCTTCAGCTCGCTCTCCTCCAGGCATATCCACGCCGGATTGTTGGGATTGGAATAGACGATGGCGGCTATATCGCCAGCACTCAGCTCTTCCTCCAGCTTATCACGCAGTGCCTCGCCACGACAGGGATGTATGTCGAACTCACGCCAGCCGATGCCCAACACTCGCAGCTGCGACTTCTGTATGGGGAAGCCTGGGTCGATGAACAGCACCTTGTCCTTGCCCTCGATGCGCCCGCAACAGGCGATGAACGAGGCGAAAGAGCCGGCCACAGAGCCTGTTGTGGGCACGCATGCCCGTGCGCTTATATCTATATTAAGGAATGCGCGCACGAACTCATGGGCTGCCTCCTTCAGCTCCGGCACGCCGTCGGCTGCCGGATAGTGTGCGCCCACGCCACGCTCCAAGGCCGCCTTCTCGGCCTCAATGCCATAGCGGTTGGCAGGCAATCCCGGCGACCCCTGATCCATGCGTATGAAGGGTATGCCTGTGCGCTGCTCTAAATATTGAGCCACGAGCAGCACTTCGCCGATGGTGGCCTGCGAGAGGTCGGTCACGTGGCTCGCACGGCATGCCTCCTCTACGAGTTGTTCACTAAACAGTTTCACAATACTAACGGTGAAGGGAAATAGCTAAATAGTACATGCCGAGAGTCCAAGGTCGAAGGCTTTCAGGTTGTCGCTGACCACCTGCTCGCCCTTGCGGCAGAACACAGCGCGGATGGCGTCCCGCAGCTGGTCTGCGCCGAGGATGCCTATGTATCGAGCCGCCATGCCCAGAAGCACCATGTTGGCACTCTTGGGGATGTGGTTTTCGCGGGCTATGGCCTCGATGTCGAGCATGGCCACATGAGGTAAGGCCGAGAGCTCGCCTCTGATTGCCTCCTCGTCGGGATAGTCGGGAATGTTGATGAATGGCCGCGATGCCGTCACCGCCCATCCATCGCGGTTAAGGTATGACACATAGCGCAATGCCTCCATGGGTTCCATAGATATGATGAGGTCGGCCTGGCCTGTGGCAATCTGGTCGCTGAAGATGGGCTCGGTGCTCAGCCGCAAGTCGCTCTGCACATCGCCGCCACGCTGGCTCATGCCGTGCACCTCGGCCTGCTTAAGCTGCAAGCCGGCCTCTGTGGCTGCCTCGCCTATCACAGTTGCTATGGAGAGGATGCCTTGTCCGCCCACACCAGATAGCTTAATATCCTTTTTCATGCTTGTACGGTCTTGTCGTTTCCTTTCCTGAATGCTCCTAATGTGCCACTTGCTTATTCCTCCTCGCGTATGCCTGAATGCAGTCGCGCTGAGGAATGATGACCGAGACACCCTGATACTCTATCTCCTGACGGATGATGCGCCTTATCTCCTCCATGTTCTTAGGCAGGGGCACGACAACATGCAGGTGCTCACGCTCCACGCCCAGCGCAAGGCAGATGGCCTCATACTTGTGTGTGCCGGCAGAGTCCTGCCCGCCGGTCATGGCCGTTGTAAGGTTGTCCGAGATAATCACTGTTATGGGCGACTGGTCGTTGACGGCATCCAGCAGTCCCGTCATGCCCGAGTGGGTGAATGTGGAGTCGCCGATGACGGCAATAGCCGGATGCAAGCCGGCATCTGCGGCACCTTTGGCCATAGTGATGCTGGCTCCCATATCCACACACGTGTCAATGGCTTGATATGGCGGCAGTGCTCCGAGTGTGTAGCACCCTATGTCGCCAAAGACACGTGCCGCTGGGTACTGACTGACCACTTGGTTCAGTGCCTCATAGACATCACGATGGCCACATCCATGACAGAGCTGAGGCGGACGGGCTGCGACATTGACAGCCTTGTCGAATGCACGCCTGTTTTCCTTGCCCAGGGCATGAGCCACATTGTCGGGGGTCAATTCGCCGGTTCTGGGCAGATGGCCTGTTGTGCGGCCGCAGACGGGGTAGTCATCGGGCAGCAGGCCGCGCACCTGTTCCTCCACAACAGGCTGCCCGTCCTCCACGACCAGTAGCTCCGAACAGTGAGCGGCCAGCTGCCTCACACTGGCTTCGGGCAGTGGGTAGTGCGACACCTTGAGCACCGACACATCGGCACTGGCCACCTCGCGCACATAGTTGTAGCCAATGCCGCAGGCCACGATGCCCACCCCGCCGCGCCTGCCTAACGTGAGCTGGTTGCAGGTGGCTGCGGCGGCAATGCGCTTTATCTCGGCCTGCTTCTCCACAAGGGCAGCATACTGGCGGCGAGCGTTGCCTGGCAGGAGCACCCAGTGTGTGCGGTCGGCAGCTGGAGACAGCGGATTCTGCGCCCGCGCTATATCCACCTGCACAGCGGCACGCGAGTGCGCTAACCGCGTGACGATGCGCATCAGCACAGGCAATTGCAGCCTCTCGCTCAAGGCGAAGGCATCGGACATCATATCGTAGGCTTCCTGCTGGCTCGACGGTTCCAATACCGGCACCATGGCAAAGCGGCCGTAGAAGCGGGAGTCCTGCTCGTTTTGGCTCGAATGCATCGAGGGGTCGTCGGCAGCCAATACCACCAGACCGCCATTCACTCCCGTGACGGCAGCGTTGACAAAAGCGTCGGCACACACATTCATGCCCACATGTTTCATGCACACCAGCGCACGGCGGCCTGCGTATGACATACCCAGCGCAGCCTCCATTGCGGTCTTCTCATTGGTACACCAGCGGCTACGCACGCCACGCTCACGTGCCAGCGGATGCTGCTGTATGTATTCCGTTATCTCTGTCGACGGCGTGCCTGGATAGGCGTACACGCCTGAGAGGCCCGCATCGAGTGCACCCTGTGCCACAGCCTCGTCGCCAAGAAGCAACAACTTATTTACCATCTCTCCATTTACTGTTTTACATTTCATCGTCTTTCAGCACAGGGAACTTAGCCCTGAAAGCTTCTAATGCCTCCATGTCGAGACATGCTTCTGTGCATGTCTCCCTGTCGTGCTCACACTCGGCCAGCGTGCGGCCATAGGGGTCGATGATGGCCGAGGCTCCACAGTATGTGCAGTCGGGGTCACTGCCGACGCGGTTCACGCCAAGCACATAGCACTGGTTCTCTATGGCCCGGGCGCGCAGCAGTGCGCTCCAAGCCTCCACACGCGGCGTTGGCCAACTGGCCACATAGATGGCTGCATCATAGTCAGGACGTGGCTGCCCGGCATCCCAATGGTTGCGGCTCCACACAGGGAAGCGCAGGTCGTAGCACACTTGCAGGAGCAGGCGCACACCGCGCCACTCCACCACCACGCGACGCTCGCCTCGCGTGAAATGGAGATGCTCGCCGCCGTAGGTGAACAGGTGGTGCTTGTCGTAGTGACAGGCCTCGCCTGTGGGCTTCACGAAATACAGGCGGTTGTAGTAGTGCCCACCTTCCTCCGTGGCTATGCTGCCGCAGACGGCGGCATCGAGCCTGTGCGCCATCTGCCTCATCCATTCAAGCGAGGTGCCATCGCGCTCCGCCGTGCCCTCTGGTTCCGTGGCAAAACCTGTCGGCCACATCTCGCACAGGACATAGAGGTCGGCTCCCTGCCGTGCCAGTAGTTGCTGTTCCAGCCTGCGGCGGTTGGCCTCAGGATTGCACCATACAATGTCGTGTTGTAGTATAACTGCTCTCATATGCTGCACAAAGTTATAAAAACCTATCTTTGTGACATGAAACACACCGAGTTAATGAAGCAAAATGTTTTGGCAGCATTACTCTGCCTGACCTGTATACTGCCCGCCGGTGCCCAGCAGTTGGCATTCCCTGGTGCTGAAGGCTATGGCGCATATGCCACCGGAGGCCGCGGCTGTGAAGTGGTGCACGTGACAAACCTCAATGCTGCCGGCACAGGCTCGCTGGCCGATGCCGTGAGCCAGTCGAACCGTTTTGTCGTGTTCGACGTGGGAGGCGTGATCGACATCACAGGCAAGAGCATCACCATTGCCAGCAACATCACCATTGCCGGACAGACAGCTCCCGGCGAGGGCATCACCATATATGGCGGACGTGTCATTGCCTCGAAGGCCAAGAACGTCATCATGCGCTACATACGCATGCGCGGCGGCAAGAGCGTGAACAGCAGCAAGTGCACCCTCACCTTAGACAACTGCGAGAACCTCATCATGGACCACTGCACAGTGTCGTGGGGTCCATGGGACAATGTGCACATCAAGGATGCCAACAACATCACGTGGCAGTATTGCATCAATGCAGAGGGTATTGAGCCGCAGCGCTTCGGCTCCATCACCGACGGCACTCGCAACTGGACCATCCACCACTGCCTCTGGGCCAACAACAAGAGCCGCAACCCGAAGATGAAGTGCTACCTGCAGTACTACAACAACGTGGTCTACAACTATGCCATGGGAATTATAGGAGGCCATTCGGCTGCCGACAACTATCAGGATGTCATCAACAACTATTTCATTGCCGGCCCTGATGGTTCGGCAAAGTACTTCGACGACTGGACGACAACCGACCACCTTTATAGCTCTGGCAACTACTTCGACGGCAACTGCGACGGGCAGCTCAACGGCACGCTCATCACCGACTACCACAACGCTACGCCCATGACCAGCCCAAACTTCAACACCGCACACCCCATGAATGTGGAGAGTGCCGAGCAGGCATACCGCACCATAGTGGAGCATGCAGGAGCCTCACGGGTGCGCGACTCCCACGACAAGCGCATCATAGAGCAGCTCACCTCGCTGGGCAGGAATGGCAGCTTCATTGCCAACGAGGACAACGTGGGCGGCATAGGCACCGTGGCCAACGGGCCTAAGCCCACCGACACGGACAACGACGGCATGCCCGACGACTGGGAACGCGCCAACGGGCTCAACGTTGCCGCTGCCGACGCTGCCGCATACACTCTGGGAGGAGGATATACCAACATTGAACACTACGTGAACAGTCTGGCTCAGAAGAGCAGCTACGTTGCTGCACCCATGAACCCTGAAGCCTCATTGCTCAATGCCACCACGGCACAGCTCATGTGGACGAACAGCGAGGCAGAGAATGCTGTGGCCATCATTGTAGAGCTGTCGGACGACGGCAGGACCTTCAGCCAGATACAGTGCTTGGCAGGCAATGCCGTGCAGACCACCGTGAGCGGCCTTACCCCGGACAAGGTGTACTACTTCCGTCTCAAGACCATCGGACCCGACAATGTGGAATCGCTCTACTCGCCCACCGTGTCCGTCAATGATGAGTATATGCGTCCCGGAGGCGGAACACGGGCTTCCATGGATCCCTTCACGCCCACCGAAGGCAAGCTGTACCGCATCATCAGCTACGCTACCATCCCCTACAATTCAGCCACTACGCTCAACGGCACGCCCAAGTATCTCACCTTCAACACCAACGGCACACTGGGCTCCACCGAGAATTTTCTCTGGGACAACCCCGCCCTGCTATGGACCATCACAGCTGTTAACGGCGGCGTGGCCATACAGAACTATGGCAACAAGAAGTATATCGGTGCCTACAACCAGAGCATCGACGGTGCCGACCGTATAGGCACATCAGACTCTCCCACGACCCTGACCATCAACTATACGGGCAACCAGAAGCCGTCGCAGTCGGGTCTTTATGGCAACGTATCAATGTATCGTATCAACAGCCCGTCGAACCGCAGCTACCAGATACGTGCCCGGGGGTTCGGCGACGACTGGATATGGGGGTCAGGCACATTCGACCGAGCCGACATGGTGTTCACCTTCGCCGAAGTCGATGCGTCCCTCGTGAGAGTGTTCATCACCAAGTTCAACACCACACTCGACGCTGCCATCCAGAAAGCAGCCGGCGCACAGACTGACATCACACTTGGCTACCCGACCTCGGCACTGACGTTGCTGATGGATGCCATTGCCGAGGCACAGACTTTTGCCGACGGCATAGACAGCACAACAGAGCAGGATGCCATCGATGAACAGGTGTCCGCCCTGGAGAGTGCCATGGCTGCCTTTGATCAGACACGCATTTACACCCTCGAAGGCTTTTCCACCGACCTGGCATACAACATCTTC
The DNA here is from genome assembly GCA_905234605.1 of uncultured Bacteroidaceae bacterium. Taxonomy (GTDB): domain Bacteria; phylum Bacteroidota; class Bacteroidia; order Bacteroidales; family Bacteroidaceae; genus Physcousia. The sequence goes on from CAJOIE010000008.1 coordinate 31,842, forward strand.
AGCTATGGCACCCACTCCGGAGCCAGCGATGCCAATGCCAACATGTCCATCCAGCGGCGTTACCTGTATGCCGTGAAGACAACCGACGGACTGCGTGACTCGCTCGTGTACCGCATCGGTCTCTCGGACAACGACATCAACAGCGGCAAGACAGATGCCATAGCATCAGACCCTGCTGCACTGTGGGCACTGGAGGACGCCGCTGCATCAGGATACATCATGGCAAAGAACCAGGCCTGCGATGCCTATCTCCAGATAGAGAACCTGCTCTCGGCCACGCCTGTAGGCTTTCGCCCATACTATGCCAAGCAGGACAATGGCCACATGGCGTTCTACATGGACTCCAATGAGCGCGGCAACCGCCTCTTCAATGTGGGTGCCCCAGACGGCGACGGTCTGGGCGGGCCTTTGGCTTTCTTCAGCGTACATGCCGACCGCACACGTCTGCGCTGGGTGTTTGCCGAGACAGACATAGAGGTGAAGGGACTGCTGCCTGTTTCTGTGGCTGGCTTAAAGGCGGGCGTCCACTCAGTGTGCTACTACAACATGCAGGGCATGGAGCTCTCCGCGCGTCCATGCTCCGGCTTATATATTGAGCGCACCATCGGCTGCGACGGCACGCTGCACACGCGTACACTGATGGCAAGATAGGGTCGATGCGGGTGCTGTCGGGCAGTGAGCACAGCAACGTGCACGCCCGAACCAGTCGGCAGGCATGACAGATGTGGCAAACAAAAGCCCTCCGGCTGCTTTCGCTGTCGGAGGGCTGTATATCACCCGTACCTCTACATATCGAGAGGCCTCTTGAACGTCTCTGTCTTCCTTGTGCCTTAGGCGAGCTTGGCGATGTGGTGCATCAGCTTGCTCTTGAGGTTGGAAGCCTTGTTCTTGTGTATGATGTTGGTCTTAGCGAGCTTGTCGAGCATCTTCTGCACGGTGGGGAACTGAGCCTCAGCCTCAGCCTTGTCGGTTGTGGCACGGAGCTTGCGCACGGCAGAACGCATGGCCTTGGCATAATAGCGGTTGTGCAGGCGGCGCTTCTGCTCCTGACGGATTCTCTTAAGAGATGACTTATGATTTGCCATTACTGTGTTATGTTGTTAGTTCTCAAGTTGTAGTCCATAGCAGAGTCGAACTGCTCTTTAGAGAATGAAAATCTCTCGTCCTAACCGATAGACGAATGGACCGTGCTGTTGGCTTCTTTAGCGGCTGCAAAGGTAGGGGCTTTGGTGCTACTGTGCAAATGTTTGGCATACAAAAAGCTTGCTCTGCCTTGTTTTTGCAGGGGTGTGTCAGTGCTACAATGTCTTTTGGCTACTTTCGTGTGCAACAACTATTTGTCAAGAAGATGGATGACGTGGTGTCGAGAGGCATAGTGCTCCGCTCTGTCCGCTACGGCGAGCGGGGCCGTGTGGTGGAGGTGTACACGGAGGCTGCCGGCACACGCTCTTTCTTCGTCTCGGGCAAGGGTGGCAGGGTGGCGGCGCGCACGGCGCATGGAGCAAGGCATCTCGGCACAGGCTCTGCGGCGAGGGGTCGCCCCCTCTCCGATGCGCTGTGGCTGCCATTGAATATAGTGGAGATTGTGTGGCACGAGGGTGGCAACGGCTCGGGCGAGCTGTTGCGTCCGCGTGACGTGGCGATGGCCCATGCCTGGCGTGAGCTCTACTTCCGCCCGCAGAAGTCGGCGGTGGTGATGTTTCTCTCGGAGTTCCTCAGCTACGCCTTGCGCGGCGAGGTTGGCGATGCGCGGCTGATGGCTTATGTGGCCACGTCGTTGGCGTGGCTCGATGATGCCGTGCATGGCATAGGTGTGTTCCCCGTCACCTTCCTCATGGGGCTGGCTCCGCTGCTGGGCTTCGACGTGCGTGGCGGCGTGTGGCATGAAGGGTGCTACTTCGACCTCATGGCGGGGTCGTATGAAAGCGAGCGGCCTGCACACGACCACTTTCTTTCTCCGGAGGAGGCTGCCGTGGTGCCTAAGCTGCTCGGCGTGCCTGTCACCATGTCGGCCAGGGTGCATGTGCCAGGATGGGTCTTGCAACGTGCCCTCCGCGTGGTAATTGAGTTCTACCAGCTACACCTGCCGGTGATGCCGCTGCGGCTGAAGAGCCTCGACGTGCTGGCCATGCTGTAAGGTGCCGGCCCGCTGTTTCTCTCCTCTGACGCGTCAGTTCACCGTGTAGCCGGCTATGCGTGCCATGGCAGGGGCTATCTCGGTGTTGTCGATGCGTCCCTGGAAGACTTCGGTGCCGGGTCCGACGGCATATACGGGCACGTAGCCGTTGCTGTGGCCGCCGCTGGCCCAGCTGATGAGTGCGGCCTCGGAGAGGATGTGCTTGGCGGTCTCGCCAAGGGCGTTGATACGGTCGAGCACGGCCTGCTGCCCTTCCTGGGCATAGCCCTGTGAGGCATGTGCCTCGATGGCTGCCTTGATGTCGTCGATGCGGTGCTGGAGGCGTTCACGCTGACTGTCGCTGACTGGTATGCCGGCATCCAGGCCGAGGTCTTTCTGTATGGTGGCGATGAGCGTAGACGTGGCAAAGCGCTTGGGTGCTGTCGTGTAGGCGTTGCGCAGCTGCCACTTGAATTCGTCGATGGAGCGGTGCTGGAAGCGCAGCAGCTCGGTGTGGAGCTCGTAGGGGCCGCATCCCATGACGAGGCCGCCGGTCTCGTGGTCGGCGGAGATGACGATTATGGTCTCGTCGGGGTGTTGTTCGTAGAACTCGTAGGCCACGCGCACGGCGTTGTCCAGGTCTATCACCTCGTTGATGGCTGTGCCGATGTCGTTGCGGTGGCAGGCATAGTCGATCTTGCCGCCTTCTATCTGGAAGAAGAAGCCGTCCTTGCCGCGGGTGGTGAGGTAAGCAATGCCGGCGCGGGTAATCTGCTCGAGCGTGAGGTCGTCGCGGGTCATGTCAAGGGTGTATGGCAGGCAGTCGCTCTCCTGCTTGGCGTTGGCGGCATCGCTCTGGAAGAGGATTAGCTTGTCGGCCTTGCGCCCGCGCCGCTGGAAGTCGCGGTAGCCCTTGACTATGGTGTAGCCGGCTGCGGCGGCCTGCTCATGGAGCGACGGCTCGCCCTCGCGGGTGTAGGGGCGGTGGAAGTCGGAGCCGGCAAAGAAGTCGTAGCCGGAGTGCACGAGGTCTTGCCCGAGCTCATAGTACATCTGGCGTTTGGGCTGATGGCCATAGAATGATGCCGGCGTGGCATGTGTCACGGCCACGTTGGTGGCCACGCCCACGGCTACCCCCGATGCCTGTGCCCATGCGGCAATGGAGTTGACTGGTGTGGTGAGGTCCTCGAGCACGCCTATGGCAAGGTTTTTGGTCTTGTGGCCTGAAGCGAGTGCTGTGCCTCCTGCGGCCGAGTCGGTGACGCCGTTGGTGGCCGAGTAGGTGTTGACGAGGCCCACCACGGGCAGCGAAGACATCAGCAGGGGCTCGAAGCCGATGCGTCCGTGCAGGGCGGCAAGATAGGTCTCGGTGACGTTTACCTGGTTGACGCCCATGCCGTCGCCGATGAAGTAGAACACATACTTGACACGGGCTGCCGCCGTGCCGATGCCTGCGAGCAGGATGGCTGCAAGGATGATGATGTGGCGTTTCATTGCACAGTAGTGTTTGTTTTGACGCATACTGACGGTTACCCTTGCCGTGTGGTCAAGCGTCGATGTTGGCGTAGTTGGCGTTGGTCTCGATGAACTCGCGGCGCGGACCCACATCCTCGCCCATGAGCATGGAGAAGACGTAGTCGGCACCGGCAGCGTCCTCGATGGTCACCTGCTTGAGCAGGCGTGTCTCGGGGTTCATGGTGGTCTCCCACAGCTGCTCGGGGTTCATCTCGCCAAGACCTTTGTAGCGCTGGGTGGTGACGCCTTGTTCGGAACCGTCGTTGTACTTGAGCAGGAACTGGTAGCGCTGGCGCTCGTCGTAGCAGTATTCCTCTATCTTGCCCTTGCGGCAGCGGTAGAGCGGGGGCGTGGCTATGTAGAGGTGGCCTTTCTGTATGAGCTCCGGCATGTAGCGGTAGAAGAGCGTCATGAGCAGGGTGTCGATGTGGTAGCCGTCGACGTCGGCGTCGGTCATGATGATGACCTTGTGGTAGCGCAGCTTGTCGTAGTTGGCTTCCTTGCTGTCCTCGCCCAGGCCGTAGCGCACGCCCAGTGCCTGGATGATGTTGTTGACCTCTTCGTGCTCAAAGGCTTTGTGCCACATCACACGCTCCACGTTGAAGATTTTGCCTCGTATGGGCAGGATGGCCTGGAAGTGGCGGTTGCGGCCCTGCTTGGCGGAGCCGCCTGCCGAGTCGCCCTCAACGATGAACATCTCGCACATGGCGGGGTCGCGGTCGGAGCAGTCGGCCAGCTTGCCGGGGAGCCCGCCGCCGCTCATTGGGCTCTTGCGCTGCACGCTCTCGCGGGCCTTGCGGGCGGCCACGCGGGCTGTGGCGGCGAGTATCACTTTCTGCACTATGAGGTGTGCCTCCTTGGGGTGTTCCTCGAGATAGTTGGCAAGAGCCTCGCCCACGGCCTGCTGCACGGCACCGGCCACCTCGCTGTTGCCGAGCTTGGTCTTGGTCTGTCCCTCGAACTGGGGCTCGGCCACCTTGATGCTGATCACGGCAGTGAGGCCTTCACGGAAGTCCTCGCCCGAGATCTCAACCTTGTTCTTCTCCAGCTTCTCGAGATCCTTGGCGCACTGCTCCTGGGCGTAGTTCTTGAGGGTGCGGGTGAGGGCCATGCGGAAGCCTTGCAGGTGGGTGCCGCCCTCAATGGTGTTGATGTTGTTGACGTAGGAGTGCAGGTTCTCGGAGTAGCCCGTGTTGTACATCACGGCCACCTCGATGGGCACTCCCTGCTTCTCGGTGTTGAGGTAGATGACATCATCGAAGAGGTGTGTGCGTGTGCTGTCGATGTAGCGCACGAACTCACGCAGGCCGTCCTTGGAGTAGAACTCCTGGGTGAAGGTCTCGCCCGTGTCGGGGTCGGGGCGCAGGTCGGTCAGGCGTATGCGTATGCCGGCATTGAGGTAGGCCAGCTCGCGCATACGGTTGGCCAGGATGTCGCGCTTATACTCGGTGGTGGTGAAGATGGTGGCATCGGGCCAGAACTGCTGGCGCGTGCCGCGCAGGTCGGTCTCGCCCACCACGCGGACGTCATAGAGTGGCTTGCCGCGCTCATATTCCTGCTGGTAGACCTTGCCGTCGCGGAACACCTGGCTCAGCATGTGCGACGAGAGGGCATTGACGCAGCTCACGCCCACGCCGTGCAGACCGCCGGACACCTTGTAGGAGCCCTTGTCGAACTTGCCGCCGGCATGGAGCACGGTCATCACCACCTCGAGGGCGCTCTTGTGCTCTTTCTCGTGCATGTCGACGGGTATGCCGCGGCCGTTGTCCTGAACGGTGATGGAGTTGTCGGCGTTGATGGTCACCTCGATGTGTGTGCAGTAGCCGGCCAGAGCCTCGTCGATACTGTTGTCGACGGTCTCATAGACCAGATGGTGGAGGCCTTTCTCCGAGATGTCGCCGATGTACATGGCAGGACGCTTGCGCACGGCCTCGAGGCCCTCAAGCACCTGGATATTGCTCGCTGAGTAGGCGGGCGTAGGGTTTTGCTGTTCGCTCATATTCTAATATATGTGTGACACGTGCGCATGGGCGTGCGCGCGCGTATTCTGATAATGGTGCAAAAATAGCGTTTTTCGCCCGTGCCAACAAATCTGGGGGCGTGTTTTGGGTGTCAACACGGGGTGCCGTGACAGTGCTGCCACGGCGACAGGGGCATGCAGATGCCAGAGCCGGGGGCACACGCGCACCGTGCAGGGCCGGCGGTCGTCACCATGCAGGGTCTGCGGCATCACCGTGCAGGGTAAACGGCACACCCCCTGCATCCTCATTGCAGAGAGGGTGCAGGGGGTGCGGAGTGGATGGTGGCAGCCATTCAGCGCGGGGTGTGCCATGCTCACGCCGACGGCCTCGGCTCTGCCGTCAGCCTACTTGTTGAGTGTCCAGGTGGCACCGTCCTTGGTGTCCTTAATCTCGAAGCCAAGAGCCGTGAGCGAGTCGCGTATGTGGTCGCTCGTGGCCCAGTCGCGCGCGGCCTTGGCGGCGGCACGTTGCTCGAGCAGCATGTCGACGACGTGGCCGAAGGCTTCCTCGCGTGCGGCACTGGCAGCCTGCATGCCACCGGCAACAGTGGCTGCCGATGCCGGCAGCAGTCCCAGTATGTCCTCGGCAAAGAGGTGCATGACAGCCGACAGTTCCTCAAGGTCGGCAGCGGAGATGGAGCCCTTGTGGTCGGCCACACGGTTAACCACAGACGCGGCGTCGAACAGGTGGGAGATGACCAGTGGCGATGCCAGGTCGTCGTTCATCGCGTCGTAGCACCGCTGGCGCAGGCTGCTCACCACCTGGTGCGTCTGTGCGTCGCTCTCGGCCGAGGGGCTCAGCCGCCTGAGGTCGGCAATGGCAGCCTGCAGACGCTGCAAGCCGCGCTCGGCAGCCTGCAAGGCCTCGTTGGAGAAGTCGACGGTGGAACGGTAGTGGGCCTGCAGGATGAAGAAGCGTATGGTCATGGGCGCATAGGCCTGCGCGAGCTTCTCGTGGGTGCCGCTGAAGAACTGGTCGAGGGTGATGAAGTTGCCTAATGACTTGCCCATCTTCTGCCCGCCGATGGTGACCATGTTGCAGTGCATCCAGTAGTTCACGATGTCGCTGCCCTGCGAGGCCACGGCCTGCGCTATCTCACACTCGTGGTGAGGGAACACCAGGTCGAGGCCTCCGCCGTGAATGTCGAAGTGGCTGCCGAGATACTTGCGGCCCATGGCCGTGCACTCGCAGTGCCACCCGGGGAAGCCTGCCCCCCAGGGCGAGGGCCACCGCATGATGTGCTGCGGCTGGGCAGCCTTCCACAGCGCAAAGTCCACCTGGTTGCGCTTCTCGCTCTGGCCGTCGAGCTCGCGCGAGTTGTTGATGACATCCGTGAGGTTGCGGCCCGACAGGCGCCCGTAGCGGTACTTCTGGTTGTACTTCTCGACGTCGAAGTACACCGAGCCCTGCGACTCATAGGCGTAGCCGTTGGCCAGTATCTCGCGCACCAGCTCTATCTGCTCTATGATGTGACCCGTGGCATGGGGCTCGATGCTCGGCGGCAGGCAACCCAGGGCGCGCATCGCGTCGTGGAAGCGGTTGGCATAGTGCTGTGCCACCTCCATGGGCTCGAGCTGCTCTAAGCGCGCCTTCTTGGCAATCTTATCCTCGCCCTCGTCGGCATCGTGCTCTAAGTGGCCCACGTCGGTGATGTTGCGCACATAGCGCACCTTGTAGCCAAGATGCTGGAGGTAGCGGAACAGGAGGTCGAAGGTGATGGCCGGACGGGCATGACCCAGATGGGCATCGCCATACACCGTGGGGCCGCACACATACATGCCCACACGCCCAGGGATGACAGGACGGAAGAGCTCCTTCTGCCGCGAGAGGGTATTGTAGATGAGGAGAGATGATTCCATAGTTATATAGGTTTTAAGTTATACTGACATGGTGCTCACTGAGCGAGGGCTTCAAGCCTCTCCACTTCGGCCTTCATCTGAGCTATAACCTCCGTGTTGGCTATCTCGCCCCGCTGGCTATAGATGACAAACACCTTGCCGCCATACCGCTGTGTGAAGGCATCAAAACTCGCCTTCATGCACTCACTTAAAGAGAAACCTCCGAAGTTGGCGTTGGCTGTGACAGGCTTCACCTGAAGCCCTAATGCGTGGCTGCCGACATGCACAAGGTAATCGATGTCGCCTGCATGGTCGGTGTGTGGGTCGCTCTCCTCAAAGGCGAGCGATGGAAAAAGTGCAGCAAGAGCACCAGTCACCACCGACTTCTCACGCAGGTAGCCATCGTAGGTGCGGTTGATGGTGAGGTTATAAATATAGTCTATGCAGTCCTGCAACGTAAGCTCACGGAAGGTTTGCTGCCACGATGGTATGACAAACTGCTGCAACTTCTCGTAGAGACGCTCGCCAAGCTCTGTAAGGCTCTGCTCCGATAGCTTCACGGGCACCCTGCCGGCTGTGTGGGCATTCTGAAAGTACCACTGCTTCCACTCATCGTAGGACGCAGGCTGACATTCGCGTATGAGAGCCATCACGGCTCCCACCTTACTGGGGCGTGAAAGCTGATAGAACTGGCAGGTGTAGTTGAGAATGTGCTCCTTGTTGCCGAAGTGCTTGGAGTGGGTTTCCATAGTAGGTCAAGGGAGGAATAGTTCAGACGGCAAATGAAAAGAGGTCTCCCACCACGAGAGGCAACGGATGGCTGCTTGTCAAGGGCTGATAGTCGGCCACGAAACTGAGACCAGAGTCGCCCTCAGAGATGCTTGTGAGGCAGTGTAGCTCAAGTTCTGCCTCCTGGGCCGTCATCACAGGGGTGCCGAGTTCTCGGTTGAAATGCTTCACCGTCTTGCCCTTTTGCTCTCGGTCAGCAATGAAGGCTGAGTGCTGGTCAAGACGCTGCTTGATGCGGTCGTTGCACTCACTGACACCATGCAGACGTATGCGTTGCTGCATCATTAAGGCAAAGTCGGAAGCAATCTCATAGCTTACAGAGTGGCGCCCGGCAATCATGGCAGCAAGGGCTGTGGTGCCTGTGCCTGCAAACGGGTCGAGCACAAGGTCGCCTCGTTGCGAGAACATGTTGATAAGCCTGAAGGGAATTTCAAGCGGATAGGCTCCGCTACGACTGCGGGAAGCCTTCTCGCGGAGTGTCTGCTTAGCCCCGACTATCTCCCAGATGTCGGAAAACCAAACGTTGCGTTCCTCCCAAAAGAAAGCACTGCGCATACGCTCTGAGCGTGCCTCTGCCGATGTGTAGGCACGGCGTCCGCCCTTGCGGAATATGAGTATCCACTCGTGCTCAAGGGTGATATATGCGCCGCATGGCAGCATGCCGCTACCCATGAACTTGTTGGGAGCATTAGTAGGTTTGCGCCAGATGATGCTCGGCAACATGTGCAGACCCATCGCCAAACATGCCTCAATAATGCGCGCATGGTTGTTGTAGAGTTCAAACTGACCGCCAAGAGTTCGCGTTGCATCGCCTATATTGATGCAGAGAAAGGCACCTTCCTTAAGCACACGGAAGCACTCTCGCCACACTCCATCAAGCAGGGAGTGAGCCATTGCAAAGGCCTCTTGGGGCGAAGCATCAAGAAGCTGACTGAAAAGTGGTAGCTGCGATGCAAACGTATCGTCCCACATCTCAATCATCGGGTATGGTGGAGAAGTGACTATGAGGTCGACCGATCCTGTAGCCACCTCACGCATAGTTTGCGATGCACCTATATATATATGGTGATGTGTAGACATTACCTACTTTGCAATGCTGTCGGCTTCAATAAGTGCCAGCAGATGCTCCACGGCATCGGCCTCGGGGATGTTGCGCTCCACGCACTCGCGGCCACGGTAGAGGCTGACGCGGCCACGGGCGGCACCCACGTAGCCGTAGTCGGCGTCGGCCATCTCACCCGGGCCGTTCACTATACAGCCCATGATGCCTATCTTGAGGCCTGTGAGGTGGGCCGTGGCGGCCTTGATGCGCCGGATGGTTGCTGGCAGGTCGTAGAGCGTGCGGCCGCATCCAGGACAGGATATGTACTCCGTCTTGGTCTGACGCAGGCGTGCGGCCTGGAGGAGGGAGTAGGCCACGGGTATCTCTGCCTCGGGCGGCTCGGAGAGGCTCACGCGGATGGTGTCGCCGATGCCGTCGATGAGCAGTGCGCCTATGCCCACGGCACTCTTCAGGCGGCCGTCCTCACCCTCGCCGGCTTCGGTCACGCCGAGATGCAGCGGGAAGGTCATGCCCTCGGCATCCATGGCCGCACAGAGCAGACGCACGGACTCTACCATGACCACGGTGTTGCTGGCCTTGATGCTCACCACGACGTCCATGAAACGCTCCCGCTGACAGATGCGCAGGAACTCCATGCACGACTCCACGATGCCTGCAGGGGTATCGCCGTAGCGCGACATGATGCGGTCGGAGAGTGAGCCGTGGTTGACGCCGATGCGCACTGCTGTGCCGTGCTCACGGCAGATGGCCAGGAACGGCAGCAGGCGCTCCTCTATGCGGAGGAGCTCGGCGGCATACTCGGCATCGGTGTAGTCCAAGTGCTTGAACTTGCGTGCCGCATCGACGTAGTTGCCCGGGTTGATGCGCACCTTGTCGCAGTAGCGGGCGGCGACATCGGCCACGGCGGGATTGAAGTGGACGTCGGCCACGAGGGGAACGTCGCAGCCTGCGGCGCGCACACGGTCGCGGATGACACGCATGTTCTCTGCCTCGCGCACGCCCTGGGTGGTGAGGCGCACGAGCTCGCCTCCTGCACGGACTATGCGCAGTATCTGCTCCACGCTGGCGTCGGTGTCGAGGGTTGATGTGGTGCACATGGACTGCACACGCACGGGGTTGTCGCCGCCGATGCCTATGGAGCCTACACGCACGGCGTGGGTCTTCCTGCGTTGCATGGTGAAGGGGGCTTTAGTTGGTCTTATATTTATACTGCACTGCCGCAAGGTCCTCGTTGGCCTTGACGACTTTCTGCGCAAGCCCGTCCTTGTAGACACGCAGGCGGCCGGCGAGTGCGGTGTCGGCGGTGGCCATGACCTGACACGCCAGGATGGCGGCGTTCTGTGCGGCGTTGACGCCCACGGTGGCCACGGGTATTCCGGGCGGCATCTGCACGATGGAGAGCAGGGCATCGAGGCCGTCGAGCATGCCTTTTACGGGTACGCCGATGACGGGCAGCACGGTGTGTGCGGCTATGACGCCGGGCAGGGCGGCTGCCATGCCGGCGGCAGCGATGACCACCTGCAGGCCGCGGCCCTCGGCCTCTGCGGCAAAGGCGGCCACCTGGGCGGGGGTGCGATGGGCGGAGAGGGCAATGAGCTCGAAGGGTACTTCCAGCTGGTCGAGCACGGCGGCTGCCTTGTCCATGACGGGCAGGTCGCTGGTGCTGCCCATGACGATGGCTACACGGGGTTGCATAGGCTGTGGGGGAAATGATGAAAGCAGGTAGCCCCGAGGGGAATCGAACCCCTATCTAAAGTTTAGGAAACTTCTATTCTATCCGTTGAACTACAGGGCCTCGTGCTGTGCGTGGTTGCGAAGGTATGCCAAAATGGCGGCGTGACCAAGGGCTGATGCTTATTTTTGGGCATCGGGCACCGTGGCGTCAGTCGTGCGGCTCAGTGGCGGCACAGGCGGCTATGGCTGCCTTGCGGCGGTGCTGCCACACGCCTAAGCCTATGCTGAAGGCTGCGAGCAGCAGGAGCAGCAGCTGCGCTATGCCGGCCACGGCCTCGGTGGTGTGGAGACTCTCAGGGTCGAAGACGAAGGCTATGGTGTGGCGACCTGCCGGCAGGGCTATTGCACGCATGACGTAGTCGGCTCGGAGGATGTCGGCACGCTGCCCGTCGATGGTGCACTGCCACCCTGGATAGTAGATGTCGGAGAACACGGCCACGCCGTCGGCCTTGGTGCTGCTCTCATAGCTGAGGGCATTAGGGGCATAGGCTGTGAGGCGTATGGCATCGGTGCTGTCGGCATGTGTGTTGAGCTGTGCGGCGGCAGGGAAGCGCGTGACGTCGACCACGGCGGTGTGGCGCAGGTCGGCAGTGGCGAGGGCGGCGAGCTCATCGTCGGCGTTGCTCACCTGCATGATGTTGTCCACCATCCATGCATTGGGCATGGCCCACGGGTTGGGCACCGGCACTGTCTGCCCGCCTTGCAGCGGCATGATGACATACTTCATGCGCAGTGCGTTGAGCACAGGGAAGATGCTGTCGCCGTTGACGTCCTCAAGGTGCCCGTTGCACTCTGCCACCTCGGCATACAGGTCCATGAGCTCGGGTTGCAGGTGTGCGTCGATGAGCTCCTGGTAGCGTCGCAGCTTGGCGGCGTGGTAGCCGCCGATGCTCTTGTGCCAGTAGCTGGTGGTGTTGTCGTTGAAGGTGTTGACGGCCAGGTTGGCGACGCGGTAGTATGTGTCCGTATCCTGGAGTATGAGCTCGTCGGTGCGTGTCTTGGCGAAGAAGGCATCCGTGCTCTGTGGACGCGAGAACATGGAGTCGTTCATGTAGCGCTTGTCCACGTCCCACATGTCGGCCAGGCACAGCACTATCAGGCAGCCCACGGCCGACCACGTCTTGACCTTGCGGAAATGGAGTGCCACGATGACGGCTATGCCCACGGCAATGATGAGTGCGGAGCGCCATGCGTCGGCGGTGAACATGGCGCGGCGCATCTCCTGCACGCTATCCATTATGGGTGCCAGCATCTGCTGGGGTATGTAGCCCTGGTCCACGGCATGTTGCAGCATGAGCTGCTCGGAGGCGTTGGTGTAGTGGCCGAAGAAGAGGTCGGGCATCAGCGCGAAGAGCACGGCCACGCCGCCGGTGAGTGCGGCGGCAGCCCAGAAGTAGCGCCATGTGTGGCTGTTGAGTGTGGTGCCGCGGGCTGCCGTGGCTTCGGCCTGTGCCGGCAGCAGCAGTTCCCTGAGGGCGAGCATGGCCAGCAGCGGCATGGTGAACTCGGCTATGACGAGGATGGAAGAGACGGTGCGGAACTTGTCGTACATCGGCACATAGTCGAGGAAGAGGTCGGTCCAGGGCATGAAGTTCTTGCCCCAGGCGAGGGTGATGCTGAGCACGGTGGCTGCCAGCAGGGCCCACTTCACCGGGCCGCGCACTATGAAGAGCCCCAGCACGAAAAGGAAGCACACCAGGGCACCCACATACACGGGTCCGCTGGTGCCCGGCTGGTCGCCCCAGTACTGCGTTAGGCTCTGGTATACGGGGGTGTACATGGGTTGTGCGTGGCGCATGGCCGTGGCGTTGTCGGTGAGTGGCACTGATGCTCCGCCCTTGGTGTTGGGCACGAGCAGTGTCCATGTCTCGCCCAGTCCATAGCTCCAAGCTGTGATGTAGGAGCGTTCCAGGCCGGAGCTGGTCTGGTCGGCGGGGTCCTTGGTCTTCTGTGTCAGCTCGGAGGGTGCGCGCATGGTTTCCTTGGAGTACTCCCACGTGTGGTAGAGGTTGCTGGCGTTGATGGCCAGGCCCAGCAGGCAGCCTGCGGCGAAGGCGGCAGTGCCCTTGAGCCACTCCGTGAAGCGGTGCTGCCGCAGGCCTTCTACCAGTCCGGCAGCCACGAGCAGGGCTATGACGAAGCCGAAGTAGTAGGTCATCTGCACATGGTTGGAGAGTATCTGCAGGGCCATGAAGAAGGCTGTGACCACTGTGCCCATGGCGTAGCGTCCGCGGTAGCAGAGCACGAGGCCGGCAATGGTGGGCGGAATGTAGGCCAGTGTGTAGAACTTCCAGATGTGGCCTGCTCCGATGATGATGAAGTAGTATGATGAGAAAGCCCACGCTATGGCTCCGAGCGATGCCAGCAGCGGGCGGAAGTTGAAGGCGCGCAGCAGTATGTAGAAGCCCAGGAGCATGATGAACACGAGCACCACGTAGTCGGGCAGGAAGAGACGGTACACCTGCTCGGCGCCCTTCAGGCGGTCGGTGGAGGGGTATGATGGTGCCATCTGGTAGGTGGGCATGCCCGAGAAGAGGGTGTTGGTCCAGCGTGTGCGCTCGCCGTGGTGTGCAGCGCGGTAGGCTTCCATCTCCGACGAGGCTCCGAGGCCGCCGCTGTGGTCGTGGCCGGTGAGCACGAGGCCCTTGCTCACTGGCCCCACGAAGTAGGCCAGGCTGATGAGCACGAAGAGCACGATGGCTCCCACATCGGGGAGCATACGCAGCAGGCTGCGTTTAAGCACGTTAGTGTCAGGCATATTTGCAGTTGGCATTCTGTGTCGGTTATTCATAGCAGGCCGAGCTCGTTGCAGAAGATGAGCACGATGGCTATCGGTGCCACCCACCGCAGCAGGAGCATGTAGAGGCCGAAGGTGCGTGTGCGCAGCGTGCCGCCGTTGGTGGCCTGCTCCCACACCACGCGCCGCGGCAGGCGCCAGCCCACGAAGAGGGCTATGATGAGGCCGCCCACGGGCAGGAAGATTTTTGCCGAGATGAAGTCGAAGAGCTCGAAGAGTGTAAGCCCTCCCACGCGCAGGCCGGAGAGCACGCCGAAGGAGAGGGAGCACAGGCTGCCCACGGCCACACACGAGAGCGTGACCACGCGCGTGGCCACACGGCGGGGCCAGCGGAAGTGCTCGAGCAGGAAGGCTGTCGTGGGCTCGTGTATCGACATCATGCTGGTGAGTGCGGCCAGCAGCAGTAGCATATAGAAGAGCATGGCGAAGAGCCACCCCAGCCATGGCACCGAGGCGAAGGCCATGCGGAACACGTTGGGCAGGGTGATGAACACGAGGCCCGGGCCGGCACTCACCTCGACGTCGGCCACGGAGAACACTGCGGGGAAGATGATGAAGCCGCTCATCACGGCCACCGTGGTGTCGATCGACGCCACGCTGACTGCCGTGCGCATGAGGCGCGCGTCGTCGCGGAAGTAGCTGGCGTAGGTGCACAGGCATCCCATGGCTATGCTCAGCGAGAAGAACGACTGTCCCATGGCCGAGAGCACTACGTCGGACGTGAGGCACGAGAAGTCGGGCTGCAAGAGGAAGCGCAGGCCGGCCTCGCTGCCTGGCATGGAGAAGCTGCACACCACGAGCATGGCAATGATGAGCAGCAGCAGGGGCATGAGCAGCTTGGAGCTGCGCTCGATGCCTTTCTCCACGCCGCGTGCTATCACCACGTGGCACACCGCCATCACCGCGACCATATACGCTATGGGCTCCACGGGCGAGGCGGTGAAGCTCTCGAAGTAGGCCGTGTTGCCGCTGATGCCTGCCGGTCCGGCCAGGGCCGATGCCACGAGGTACTTCAGCGTCCAGCCTGCCACCACGCTGTAGTAGCAGAGTATGAACCACGACGTGAACACTCCGAGGTAGCCCTGTGCCACCCACGGCGTTCCGGGAGCCAGACGGCGGTAGGCATCCACGGTGTTGGCATGCGTGTGGCGGCCCACGGTGAACTCGGCCACCATCAGGGGCAGGCCCAGCAACACCACGCAGGCTATGTAGATGAGTATGAAGGCCGCGCCGCCGCTGTTGCCCACCTCGGTGGGGAAGCGCCACACGTTGCCCAGCCCCACGGCACTGCCTGCCGAGGCCAGTATGATGCCCATCTTGCTGCTGAAGGTGCCTCTCTCGGACGCTTTCACTGTCACGACAATATCACTTGAGCTGGTTGTACTTGGCAATAACGCTGCAAAGATACTCACTTTAGGCTAAGAGTGAAGTGGCAGAAGCCAATAATAAGAGCCGCCTGCTGTGTGCAAAGAGTGGAGAAATAGGCTTACCTTTGCCGCAAAGACGGCTGAGTGCCGCCGGCAACCGGCAGCGCGACCTGCATCCGCCGGCCATGAAGCCACGCTGTCAACACCCAGTTATCCATAACTCCATGTATCCCCTGACCATCATCCTCACCATCGCCGTCTGCGTGCTCTCGCTCGCCCCGATAGGCCGCGTGGAGATTGCCTCCGACGTGCCGTTTGCCGACAAGTGGACACACATGGTGATGTATGCCGCCCTCACGGCAGCTGTCTTCGCCGACACTTGGCGCGCCCGCCTGCCGCTAACACGCCTGCGCGCAGTGGCCTTGCTGCTGTGCCCCATAGCCCTCGGAGCCCTCATGGAGGTGATGCAGGCCTATCTGACCACCTACCGCTCCGGCGAGTGGCTCGACCTCATGGCCGATGCCCTCGGAGCCGCCGTGGCATGGTGCACAGGCATCGCTGTCATGCGGCGTGCATGCCGCAGCACGCGCTGACAGCTGCCGAAGCACCCTGCACCCTCTCTGCCCGCCACCCTGCACCGTGCACGCCACCACCCTGCACACTCATCCACATCACCCTGCACCCTCTCCGCCAACCACCTCCCACCACATGAACTGGAACCAGCTACTCAGCAGCAAACGCTTTGGGCACGACGGCAACGGTGAGCGCCGCGACGAGCGCTCGGAGTTCCAGCGCGACTACGACCGCCTTATCTTCTCCGCCCCCTTCCGCCGCCTGCAGAACAAGACACAGGTGTTCCCTCTTCCGGGCAGCATCTTCGTGCACAACAGGCTGACACACAGCCTCGAGGTGTCGAGCGTGGGGCGCTCCTTAGGCCACGACTGCTCGCGCATGCTCCTCGAGCGGCACCCTGAGCTGGCACGGGTGACACACGTTGACCAACTGGCCAACATCGTCAGCGCAGCCTGTCTGGCCCACGACCTGGGCAACCCTCCCTTCGGCCACTCGGGCGAGCGCGCCATAGCCACCTACTTCAGCGAGGGAGCCGGCCGCTACCTGCGAACCTACGAGGATGCCGACAGCGGCGAGCGTCTCACACCACAGCAGTGGTGCGACCTGACACACTTCGAGGGCAACGCCAACACGCTGCGGCTGCTGACGCACCACTTCGCAGGCCGACGCCGCGGGGGCTTCGGCATGACCTACAGCACCCTGGCAAGCATAGTGAAATATCCCTACTCCAGCGACCTTGCCGGCGAGCACCTCAAGTTCGGTTTCTTCTGCTCCGAGCGCGACACCTTCTGCCAGATTGCCGCCGAGCTGGGCATACACCAACTGCCGGCCGACAACAGCCAGCTGCACACAGCAGGCCCTGCCCCGCTGCGCTACGCCCGCTTCCCGCTGGTCTACCTGGTGGAGGCTGCCGACGACATCTGCTACGAGATTATGGACATCGAGGATGCACACAAGCTGCGCATACTCTCCTCGGCCGACACCGTCGACCTGCTCATGGCCTACCTGCCCGCGGCCAAGCGCGACGCGCTGCACCGCTCCTTCACACAGGCCGACGTGCAGGATGCCGGCGAGCAGGTGGCACAGCTGCGCTCCGAAGTCATCAACATGCTTGAGGCTCAGTGTGCACAGGCTTTCATCGACGGCGAGGCCGACATCCTGGCGGGACGCTACGAGGGCACGCTGATCGGGCACATCGACCCCGTGGCACAGGCGGCATACCAGGAGTGCGAGCGTGTGAGCCACAGCCACATCTACCACTCAAAGGACGTGGTGGACATTGAACTGGCAGGCTTCCGCGTCATCACCTTCCTGACCGACATCATGGTGGAAGCTGCACTGCATCCCGCACGGGCTTACTCACAGCTGCTGCTCAACCGCGTGTCGCCACAGTATGCCACGCGCGCACCACACCTCTACGACCGCCTCATGGCCGTGCTCGACTATATCTCGGGCATGACCGACGTCTACGCCCTCGACCTCTACCGCAAGCTCAACGGCATGGCACTGCCGGTGATCTGACACCACCCCTCGCCGGCAAGCCACTCCCTGCTCACTGATAGCTGGCCACGGCGGCATCGGTGTGCAGCACCGTGTGCGTCAGCTCGTGGGGCGGCAAAGATATGGCCGTGCGGGTGAACTCGGGCACATTGTAGCTCTTGAGCAGCACGACATCGTGCTCGGGGTCCTGCTGCGGCATGATGAAAGCCTTGGAGGCCACCCCGTCCGCTCCGACATGCGCCAGGGCGAGGCGTGAGAAGGTGCCGTCGGTGCGCCGCGTGGCAAACACCACCCAGCGGCTGTTGGCCGACCATGCATGATAGCTGTCGGCCTCGTCGCTGTTGGCAGCAGCGAGGGGGCGGCTGGCATCGGCGGCGGCACCTACCTCCTTGATGTACAGGTCGGCCGTGGCGTGCCAGATGTGGAACTGTCCGTAGCGCCCCATCGTGAAGAGCAGGAAGCGACCGTCGGGGCTCAGACGCGGCACGCTGGCACTCATGCCCATTGCCGAGGCTGCCACCTCGAGACGCGGCGTGCCGAAGGTGCGCGTCTGCGGCTCGAAGGGCATGGAGTAGATGTCGTAGAGCAGGCTGTCGTAGCTTTCCATCAGGCGGCTCACGCTGTAGCCGCCGGGCATGGCGGGCATGGCGGCCGAGCAGTAGTAGAGACGCGTGCCCGAGGCATCCCACGCGGGGAAAGTCTCCAAGGAGTCGGGCGTGCGTAGGATGTGGCTCACGGCATTACCTTCTGCATCATAGAGCAGAAGGTCGGACGCCTCGTCGAGCACCTCAATCTTCTCACGGTGCATCATGTGGAACGCCTGCCCCGTCCGGTTGGTGGAGAAGGCCACAAGGGGCAGCTCCGGATGCCACGAGGGGTAGACGCCTGCACCGAGGATGCTGTCGTGGCGGATGGCTATCTTGCGTGCATGGCCGTGCTCCACGACGACGGTGCCGCCGTGCTGTGCACGCACATGGAAGAGGAAGCGGTCGGTGCCATAGGCCTGGAAGCTGTGGCAGTTGACGCAATGGTTGTCGGCGTCGGAGTAGGTGCGGTTGTTCTCGTAGACGGGCGTCTCGCGGAATGTGGTGAGGTCGCGCTGGTAGATGCCCACCTGCCGGTAGAGCTCATAGCCTGGCTCTATGAGGCGGTATGTCACGAAGGAGTCGACCGGCTCCGTGGCAATGGTCATGGACGTAGGCCGGTAGTGCACCCATCCGCTACGGCGGCGGGCATAGATGTCCATCTGCAGGGTCTCGCCGGCATGGTCGCGGAGCAAGGCTCGCCATGCCGCCGTGTCGAAGCGCACCTTGGCGTCGTCGCCTCCGCTGGCAGTGAGCTCGCCAAGGCGCACCACCACCTCCTGCACGGCCACAGTGTCGGTGAGCATGAAGTTGAGAGGCGCAATGTTGGGCGGGATGGTGATGCCGTGGTAGTCGGGATAGACAGGTGCCTCTGAGTCCACCTCGGTGCAACTCGCCGGCACGCGGTATGCCTTATTGCGGCACGACGATGGCAGGAGGAGCCCAAGCGCCATGGCAAGGATTATGCAGCAAGAGTGTTTCATAGCATCAGTTGACACCCGCCGAGACCGAGGCATCGGTGTCGCCGGACGTGCGCCGGCGTGTGGCCTTGAGGTTGCCGAAGAAGTAGTAGTAAGGATAATAGCCTGCATTGCTCGTGAAGAGCTCACGGGCGTGGCCGGCACGGTCGCTCATGTAGGGTGCCACGGCACGCAGCCACTGCCGGTAGGTCTGGACGTGCATGCCCACCGATGGGAATGCCTGCACCACGGCGGGCTGCTTCAGGCTCTGCGTGGCCAGCCCCTGGGCTATGGTCAGCGGGGGTGTGGTGCCTGCAAGCGGTTGGCAGCGGGCGAGGAAGTCGGGCATGCGCTTCGAATAGAGGTTGGCCATCAGGCTCAGCTCCAGTGCCTCGCGGCTGCGGGCAGCAGTGAGCGTGGCCGTGTAGCCGAGGAACACGGGCTCCTCATAGCTGCTCTCGAAGCTGTCAGCCACAGGCTCCGTGAGCCTCAGCCGTGCGAACTCGGGGTCGGCGGCCACGAGGTCGGCACGGCCCACCATGGGACGGTAGCGGCGCGTGAAGCTGTCCTCAAAGGGATGGCGCGATATGACGGTGAGATACTTGTCGGCCAGGTGCCACTCGCCACGCAGCAGGGCGGTGCGTGCCAGCATCTTGAGTGCATGAAGCGACGGGCCGTCCATCGTGAGCTCCTCCATGGCCACGCGTGTTGCCGGAAGGAAGAGTCCGGCGTGGTAGTCGGCATCCATCTCGTAGAGCTTCGACCCCGTGTCGCCCTCGCCTGAACGGTTGCGCACCAAGAGGCTGTCGAAGTCTAAGCGTATGTCGAAGAGGGCATCGGTCAGGTGGCCTGTGTGGCGCAGGGCTATGGCGTAGTAAGCTGCCAAGGGTCGATAGCTCAGGGTGGCATTGGCGCGTGCCGTGCGTGCCATGCCATCGTAGTCGGCCTGCATGAGCTGGCACTGCATGGTGGCAAGTGGACGCAGGTAGGGGTACCGGTTGTAGGTCACGAGACCGGCGGCCACGGCTCCTGTAGCCACAATGAGCACCGTGCACAGCTGCGGCGCAATGGCCCTTGCCCGACACCATATATTATTAGTGGCTGCTGCCTTGCCCTTCGCTCCCGCCGCCAAGGAGTGCACAGCCTGCCGCCGTGGCTCCATGCGGCATGCCGCCTTGCGCCTGCTGCTGCGGAAGGACCATATCACACAGGCGTCGACAGCTGCCACGAGGGTTGCCAGGAGCAGCACGCCGAGCGGCCGCCCGGGCTCTGCATAGAAGTAGAGATGCAGCCCCATGAGCGACACCCACAGCATCCATGCGGCAGCCACGAGCCAGGCCGCGGCATGCCACCGCGGGCGCAGCCGCAGGCAGTAGGCCGTGAGCTCGGAGCACAGTGTGAGCAGCATGGCCACGGCAGCCCCTCCGAGGAGCGGCCAGCGGAAGAGGGTGAGCATGGCGCGCCCTGCAATCCACACTATGCCGAAGGGTTGCTGCCACAGGAAGTGCATCAGTGTGGTGTCGACTGCAAAGTAAGAGTGCTCGCGTGCCACCCGCCACACATCGCCCATCCACCACGATGCCCACAGCCACACTATGGCTGCGCATGCAAGCAGCACCGCCCGCTGCATGGAGCGGGCGGCACCCGAGCTTGAGGATGTGCTGTGGCTACTCATCACGGTGTGTGCAGAAAGTGATTGCCGTGCCGATGCCGCCGGCAGTGGTCACCTCACGACATACTTGTGGCCGCGACTGATGTAAATGCCACGGTGCACGGGCTGGGTGATGCGGCGGCCGCTGATGTCGAAGACAGGTGCCATGGCGGCAGTGCCTACGCCGTCGGCACTGATGGCGCGCACAGCCGTGGCACGCTCAACAGGCAGCGTGAACGGCGTGGCCGTCTCGGCAAGGCTGTAGGACGTGCCGTCGGCACTGATGACATTGATGCTGCTCTGTGCCTGATAGGAGCCTGCCTCCACGCTGACACCGGTCTTGGCGATGTTCACCTTGCCCTGCACGGCCACCGGCTGGCCTGGCTGCAGGCTGGAGACGGCAAAGAGCTTGATGGCGCCCGAGGCTTCGTCGTAGTCGGCGCTCTGAAGGCTCTCGATGTCGGCGTCGGTCACTGCAAATGGCAGCGTGAGCAGCTGGTAGCCTGTGCCTGCCTTGGTGAAGCTGAGAGCCTGTGCTGTCACACTGGCTGGCAGGTACCACGGCAGGTCGCCGTTGATGTTGATGGCTTGTGCGCCGCCTTCCATATCCACGAAGTTGGGCGTAGAGAGCACTTCCTCGGGCACACCGTTGCGGTTGTTGGCAGCTGCCACGGCCACGGTGTTGTCCGTCATATAGGCATCGAGGTTGGTGGTGGCGTTGAAGTACCAGTCGGAGGTGTCGTCGGGTGTGCCGAAATAGACGTTGGCACTGTAGATGCGCGATGTGCTGGCGTTATAGTATGGGCATGGCACATCGTTCATGTTGACCTGCGCGGCCACGCATGTGTAGGCTGTTGGGCCGAGCGTGCGGAGGTTGGCCGGCAGGGTGGCCTTATTGGCGTTGGTGGCCCAGATGAGGTTGCCTTTGAGGTCGTAGAACTTGTGGCCTATGTAGCCCGAGCCGTGGAAGGTTATGGTTGAGCCCGAGATGGTGAAGTAGTCCTTGGTGGCATCGTTGGTGGTGCGTCCGTCGTAGGCCTCGAAGTCGCCCACGTCGCCTGCCGTGCCCACGGAGTAGCCTGTGCTGTTGTTGCAGTTGACCTTGTAGCCGTTGGCTGCCGGCACTCCCTCGAAGAGCGGGTTGGGGGTAGCCTTCTTGCGCTCTATGCGGTCGTCGATGAACATGATGTTGCCCAGCTTGCGCGGGTATCGCTGCATGGCGCGCTTGGCAGCGGTGATGCTGGTGGCCGACGTGGTGACGAGGTAGTTGCTGTAGTCGCTGACATGGTAGCGCTGCACTGGCACGAACATGCCGTATGCCTCGAAGAACTCGGACAGGTCGGCCTGTGCCACGTCGCAGATGGTGCGTGCCAGGCGCAGGTAGTCGTTGAGGCCGTTGGTCTCGTAGGCACCTGTCTGGCGGTTGCCGTCGGCATCGGTGTATGTGGCCGAGGCGTTCCATGTGCCCTTGTTGATGGGTGTCTTGCGCATGGCACGGAAGAGCTTGGGGAAGAACTCGTCGTCGTGGTGCTGCACATGGAAGTAGAGGTATAGCTGGAAGAACATGCGTGTGGTGATCCAGATGTCGCGCTCGTTCCATGTCTTGCCCAGTGCGAGCTGTGCGAAGTTGTCGGCGATGGATGAGCCTCGGGTGGTGGATATGCCCTGCTCAAACAAGTTGATGTTGGACCATGTGTTGTTGGAGCTTTCCGTGGTGCCCACCACGTTGATGGTGGCCTGGTGGTTGTGTCCCATCTCGTGCGACGGCCCCCAGATGGCTCCTCCCTCGTTGCCGTTGCCCTGGTGGGTCATTTTGTCGTAGCTCATGATGGTGGGCAGTGTGGTCTCGTTGTAGTAGGTGCCGTAGGTGGTGGCGAACATGTACTGGTAGTTGATTGAGAAGCAGTTCCAGATGTTGCGGAAGCGTCCTTCGAACTCTTCCAGCCCCATGAAGCTCTCCTCGTAGGCGGGTATGTTGTTCCAGATGCGCATGAGCCCCTCCATCTCCGTGGGCTCTGTCTGCTTGACGATGTCGGCGTTCATGGCGAAGACGAGCCGGTCGGTCTTGAGGTTGAGCGTGGGCGACTCGTTGAGCAGTTGCTGTCGCAGCAGTGCCCAGTCGGCGTTGGTCATGCCTCGTGTGGCATCCCAGTATCCGTTGAGCGCGCCTCCCTCGATGTGTATCCTGATGTCGGGATAGCTGGCCAGCAGCGACTTGATGTCGTTTATCTCGTAGAAGATGTAGAGCATCTCCTGCTGTGCCGGCATGTACACGTTGAGTCCCTGGCGGAGGTTGGTGGTTATGCCTGTGCGATGGTCGCCGGGCACTCCCTCTGTGGTCACAGCCTCGAGCTGTAGGGTGGAGCCTGCGCGCGGTGCGTCCTCGACGTAGACGTATATCACGTCGCCTGGGTTGGCCACGATGCCTGTCGGCCCTGAGAGCTTGCCGAAGGCGTTGCTCATGTAGGTGGCGTCTGAGGCTGCCATCTTCTGGTGGTTGCTGTATGACCTGTAGGGTGCTACGCGGAAGAAGTGTTCATATTCTGCGGTGTAGCCTGTCGAGGTGTCGGTGTATGTCTTCCAGGTGTTGTTCTTCACTTTGAGCACGAGCTCCTTCATGGTGTCGTTGAGTGCGGCATAGTCGTCGTTGGCGGCGAGCTCGTCGGTCGTGAGGGCCTGTATCTCGGGCCGGAGGGTGTCGCACAGTGGTGTGGCGAAGAGTGCGTTGAGGTGTTGCTGGTATGCATCGCGGTTGTTGACGATGTCCTGGTAGACGGCATACTCGGCGCGGGCCTCGGCTATCTGTTCATCGGTGATGTGGGCTTTCTGTATGGCCCAGGTGCTGGCGTCGGCACTGATTGTCCAGCGCACCACGTTGTAGCTCTGCGACGACGCGGTGTGGAGGCCGTACTGGTCGTTGGCTCCGTTGGCGATGGTCCAGATGTAGTCCCAGTCGGAAGTCTTGAGCACGGGGTATAGTGCGGCGGGCGTGGCAGCGGTGACGTAGATTGCTGATGTTGAGCCCTGGGGCTGTATGTACTGCTCGGTGACGACGTTCTGGATGTAGTAGCCGTTGCCTGTGGGAGCTTTGGTGAGACGCCAGTACTGGCGGAAGTTGGTGTCGTCGGCGGCTTCGGTCTTCACTTGCCCGCCGGCCTCGGTGGCCACTCTGTCGTAGAGCTTGCTGACGAGGCGGTAGTAGCCGCCGTCGGTGATGGTGCCCACGTAGCCCTTGGCTGCCGTGAGGTGTTCGCGCACGATGTCGATGTCGTAGTCGGAGGCTGGCGTGATGGTCCAGTCGCTGCCCTGGTCGCCGGCGTAGCTCCATGAGTAGAGTGCGGTGCCGTTGTTGCCGAGGTTGAGGCATGTCTGCCCGCTGAAGTCGGAGGCAGTGGAGATGTTGTAGAAACCTGAGGCGTTGGTGCTTTCCTGGATGTAGAAGAACGATGCCGTGGCTGCCGTCGTGGTGTAGGCTGACTGCAGGTACTGGCCGGTGTCGGCGTTGCGGAGGGTGTAGGTGCGTCCGGAGTTGCTGACGTACCACACCTGGCGGAAGGCCTGCTCGGCGTCGGTGAGGCTTGTGGCTCCTGCCACGGAGCTGCCTGTTGCCGTGAGGTATGCCGCGGTGTTGCGGCGGTTGCTTATGCGCACGAAACCTGTTGGGATGTCGGCAGCCACGGTGGCGGTGGAGATGAGCATTGCTACCGCTGTGGCGAGCATGGAGTAGAATTTTTTCATAGCTATGGTGGGTTGTGGTTGGGCTTGCTGTGGTGCGCCGTCGGTGGCGCATCGGGGCGGCTGTGCACTTGCTGCCCGGCGCGCGGGCACTATGCACGTTGTGTTGGCAAAAATAGGGCTATTCGGCTGTTTGCCAAAGAAGATGTCATAAAAATGGGTGCTGAGGGCCGCTGCTGCACCCTGCATGGTGGTGCGGCATGAGGGTGCAGGGTGTGTGGCATGAGGGTGCAGGGTGTGTGGCAATGCCCCTGCAGGGTGTTTGTCAGAGTGTCAGGCCGGCGAGCAGACGGTGGTAGAGGCTGATGGCCTCTCGGATTTCGGAGAGGCGCACGTACTCGTCGGCGGTGTGGCTGCGGCGGCTGTCGCCGGGTCCCATCTTGAGTGTGGGGAATGGCATGAGGGCCTGGTCGGAGAGTGTGGGCGAGCCGAAGGGTGTGCGCCCGAGCTCCACGGCACGCTCCACGAGCGGGTGGCTCATGTCGATGGCAGAGCTGGAGAGTCGTGTGGAGCGTGGTGTGACGGTGCTGTGCAGATGGTGGCTGATGATGTCGAGCAGCTCGGCGTTGGTGTAGAGCTCATTGCTGCGCACGTCGACGGTGAAGGTGCACTCGGCGGGCACCACGTTGTGCTGTGTGCCGGCATTGACGATGGTCACCGTCTGCCTGACGGCTCCGAGCAGCGGCGAGACGCGCTGGTAGGCGTATGTGCGCAGCCATGCCATGTCGTCGAGGGCGAGGTAGATGGCGTTGACGCCCTCGTCGCGCGCAGCATGGCCGGCCTTGCCGCGGGCCACGCAGTCGAGCACCATGAGGCCTTTCTCGGCCACGGCGGGCTGCATGCCCGTGGGCTCTCCCACGAGGCCCACGTCGATGTGCGGCAGGTGGCGCAGGGCCAGCTCCACGCCGTCGCGCCCCGACACCTCTTCCTCTGCCGAGGCCAGGAAGACCAAGTTATAGGGCAGCGCGGGGCTGTCGTGCAGCGTGCGGAACACTTGCAGGAGGCTCACCAACGAGGCTCCGTCGTCGTTGGCTCCGAGGCCGTAGAGCACGTCGCCCTCAATGTCGGGACTATGGGGGTCGCGCGTCCATCCGGCGGCGGGACGCACGGTGTCGATGTGCGCACAGAGGAGCATCGTGGGGCGCCCCTCGGCCCATGCGGACGAAGTGAGCCACACGTTGTTGGCCACACGGTTGGGTTGCAGGCCTGCCTGCCGCAGGCGGGCCTCGAGCAGGTCGGCAGCGGCAGCCTCGCTGCGGCTGACGCGCGGCGTGGCTATGAGCTGCCGCAGCAGCTCCACGGCCTGGGCTGTGAGAGTGTCTGTCATGCCGCAAAAGTAGGCATTGCGCGCCGAGACTGCCGCCTCTTTGGGCATTTTCTTGGTGCGCCAACGCGCTTCTGTCAACTTTTGCCTACCTTTGCACCATAGTATATACACTCCTCAACACACACTCGGTTTATGCTCAACACAAGCCCTCTGGCCTGCCTCATCGCCGAACAGGCCAAAACGTATGGCGACAAGGTGGCTCTCAGCTACCGCGACTATGCCACAGGCGAATGGCCCACGGTGACATGGCGTGAGTTTGCCCGCCTGGTGCGCGTGGTGGCCAATGCCTTGGTGGCCAACGGCGTGGGCGTGCAGGAGAACGTGGCCGTCTTCTCGCAGAACAAGCCCGAGAGCCTCTACGTGGACTTCGGCTGCTATGCCATCCGCGCCGTGAGCATCCCCTTCTACGCCACGAGCTCCGAGGCCCAGGTGCAGTATATGGTCAACGACGCCTCCGTGCGCTTCATCTTCGTGGGCGAGCAGTACCAGTATGACACGGCGTTCCGCGTCATGCGCCTGTGTCCCACCGTGGAGCGCATCATACTCTTCGACCCCGCCATCCGACGCGACCCGCGCGACAACGTGTCGGCCTACTTCAGCGACTTCCTGCGCCAGGGCGAAGCCTTTGCCCACCAGGCCGAAGTCGACGCCCGCACCGCCGCTGCCGTGCCCGACGACCTGGTCAACATCCTCTACACCAGCGGCACCACTGGCCAGAGCAAGGGCGTGATGCTCACCTCGCGCATGTACTCCGCCGCCATCCCTGCCAACAACAAGGTGATGGACCTCACCGACGCCGACATCATCATGTGCTTCCTGCCCTTCACCCACGTCTTCGAGCGCGCCTGGAGCTACTGGTGCCTGGCCAAGGGCGCACAGCTGGCCGTCAACCTGCGCCCGCAGGACATACAGACCAGCCTGCGCGAGGTGCGCCCCACATGCATGGCCGCCGTGCCGCGCTTCTGGGAGAAGATCTACGCCGGCGTGCAGGAGAAGATAGCCTCCAGCAGCCCCATGCAGCGACGCCTCATGCGCGACGCCCTCGACGTGGGACGCCGCTACAACGTCGACTACCGCCTGCGCGGCCTGCTGCCGCCGGCTGCCCTGCGCTTAAAATACATGTTCTACGAGAAGACCATCATAGCACTGCTCAAGAAGACCATCGGCCTCGACCGAGCCAACTTCTTCCCCACAGCCGGCGCGGCCATACCGCCCGTGGTAGAGGAATTCGTGCACTCCGTGGGCATCAACATGACCGCAGGCTACGGCCTCACCGAGAGCACAGCCACCGTCTCCTGCGACTGGCACCACGCACCGCGCAGCATAGGCTCCGTGGGCCGCGTGCTCGACGGCGTGGAGGTGGCCTTCGGCCCTGACAACGAGATACTGCTGCGCGGCGACACCATCACCCGCGGCTACTACCGCAAGCCCGACGTGACAGCCACAGCCATCGATGCCGACGGATGGTTCCACACCGGCGACTCAGGCTACATCAAGGGCGGCGAGCTCTACCTCACCGACCGCATCAAAGACCTCTTCAAGACCAGCAACGGCAAGTACATCTCGCCGCAGGCCATAGAGTCGAAACTCGTGGTGGATCGCTATATCGATGAGATAGCCATCATCGCCGACGAGCACAAGTTCGTCTCGGCACTCGTCATCCCCGACTACCACCTGCTTGAAGCCTGGGGCAGAGAGCAAGGCATCAGCACCACATCGCGCGAGGACCTCTGCGCCGACAAGCGCGTGGTGGACATGGTGATGGGCCGCATCGAGACACTCCAGCAGGAGTTCGCCCACTACGAACAGGTGAAACGCATAACACTCCTGCCACAGCCCTTCTCCATGGAACGGGGCGAGCTCACCAACACACTCAAGATAAAGCGTCCCGTCGTGGCACGCAACTACAAGGCACAAATCGACGCCATGTATGAGGAAAACTGAAAGCTAACCCATAGACAACGTGATAACAGCCGAACAACTCAAAGAGGTGCAGGAACGCACCGAAGCCCTGCGCCGCTATCTCGACATACCCCGCAAGCAGATGGAGTATGAAGAGGAACAGCTGCGCACACAAGCCCCCGACTTCTGGGACGATGCCCGCCGTGCCGAGGAGCAGATGAAGAAAGTGAAAAGCCTCGAGCGGTGGCTCAAGGGCTACGCCGAGGCACGCACCCTCACCGACGAGCTCGCCACCGCCTTCGACTTCTACCGCGAGGAGCTCGTCACCGAGCAAGAGGTGGACCAGCTCTACGCCCGTGCCATCGACTGCATCGAAGGCCTCGAGCTGAAGAACATGCTCCAGCAGGAGGAAGACCCCATGGACGCCGTGCTCAAGATCAACTCCGGCGCCGGCGGCACCGAGAGCCAGGACTGGGCACAGATGCTCATGCGCATGTACATGCGCTGGGCCGAGGCCAACGGCTACAAGCTCACCATTAGCAACCTCCAGGACGGCGACGAGGCCGGCATCAAGACCGTGACGATGCAGATTGAGGGCGAGTATGCCTACGGCTACCTCAAGAGCGAGAGCGGCGTGCACCGTCTCGTGCGCGTATCACCCTACAACGCCCAGGGCAAGCGCATGACCAGCTTCGCCAGCGTCTTCGTCACACCCCTCGTGGACGACACCATAGAGGTATATGTCGACCCGGCACGCGTGTCGTGGGACACCTTCCGCAGCTCCGGTGCCGGCGGACAGAACGTCAACAAGGTGGAGACCGGCGTGCGGCTGCGCTACATGTACCAGGACCCCGACACAGGCGAGGAAGAGGAGATACTCATCGAGAACACCGAGAGCCGCAAGCAGCTCGAGAACCGCGAGAACGCCATGCGACTGCTCAAGTCGCAGCTCTACGACCGCGCCATGCAGAAACGGCGCGAGGC
The DNA here is from genome assembly GCA_905234605.1 of uncultured Bacteroidaceae bacterium. Classification (GTDB taxonomy): domain Bacteria; phylum Bacteroidota; class Bacteroidia; order Bacteroidales; family Bacteroidaceae; genus Physcousia. Next base: position 60,297 of record CAJOIE010000008.1, read on the forward strand.
ACAGGCCAAGATTGAAGCCGGCAAGAAAAAGATTGAGTGGGGCTCACAGATACGCTCCTACGTCTTCGACGACCGCCGCGTGAAAGACCACCGCACAGGCTACCAGACAAGCGACGTGGGCGGAGTGATGGACGGCAAGATAGACGCCTTCATCAAAGCCTACCTCATGGAGTTCGGCGGCAACACCGAGGCGCCACAGTAACCATCCGCCCTTAAACAACAATAACAACATAACACACCATGAGCAAAGCAAAGAAAGAACTGCGAGCCAGCCGCAAGGCAGCCCGCGAGGAACAGCAGGCACGCAAGGTCATCAACATACTGGCAGCAGCACTGCTGATACTCTGCATACTGGGAGCCATCTACGCCATCTGGGCATAACCACCACAGCATGGCACAAGAGATTGAGCGCAAGTTCCTCGTCCGCGACGACAGCTTCCGACAGCTGGCCTACGCCCACTCACACATAGCACAAGGCTACATCGTGGCCGACAGCGGCCGCACAGTGCGCATACGCCTGCGCGGCGACCACGGCTACATCACCATCAAAGGCCCCAGCCGCGACGGCGGCCTCTCACGCTATGAGTTCGAGACGGAGATAGATGCCGACGAAGCACGCCAGCTGATGCGGCTGTGCGAGCCCGGCGTGGTGGAGAAGGAACGCTACCTCGTGCGCACCGACGACGGCCACACCGTAGAGGTCGACGTGTTCGAGGGCAGCAATGCCGGCCTCGTCATGGCCGAGATAGAGCTGCAACGAGACGACGAGCCATTCGAGCGGCCGGCATTCCTCGGGCGCGAGGTGACAGGCGACCGCCGCTTCTACAACTCACACCTGCGCCGCTACCCATACTGCATCTGGCGCGACGAGGTGGAATGAACCGTTTGCCACATCCCACATTAATATATATACACACATGGACTACAACTTCCGCGAGATAGAGCAGAAATGGCAACGCCGATGGGTGGAGCAAGACACCTACCGTGTGAGCCCCGATGCCCAGCGACCCAAATACTATGTGCTCAACATGTTCCCCTACCCCTCCGGAGCCGGACTCCACGTGGGGCACCCGCTGGGCTACATAGCCTCCGACATCTACGCCCGCTACAAGCGCCTGCGCGGCTACAACGTGCTCAACCCCATGGGCTATGATGCCTACGGACTGCCTGCCGAGCAGTATGCCATACAGACAGGGCAGCACCCCGCCATCACCACCGAGGCCAACATACGCCGCTACCGCGAGCAGCTCGACAAGATAGGCTTCAGCTTCGACTGGAGCCGCGAGGTGCGCACCTGCGACCCCGCCTACTACAAGTGGACACAGTGGGCCTTCCAGCAGATGTTCGGCAGCTTCTACTGCAACAAATGCCAGTCGGCACAGCCCATCAGCCGCCTCGTGGAGCACTTCGCCAACGAGGGCACTGCCAACCTCGACGTGGCCCAGAGCGAGGAACTGTCGTTCACCGCCAACGAGTGGAACGCCTGGGACGAGGTCAAGCGGCAGCAAGTGCTGATGAACTACCGCATAGCCTACCTCGGCGAGACAATGGTCAACTGGTGTCCCGCATTAGGCACCGTGCTGGCCAACGACGAGGTGGTGGACGGCGTCTCGGAGCGAGGCGGGCACCCCGTGGTGCAGAAACGCATGAAGCAGTGGTGCCTGCGCGTCTCGGCCTATGCCGGACGCCTGCTCGACGGCCTCGACACCATAGAGTGGAGCGACAGCATCAAGGAGACACAGCGCAACTGGATAGGCCGCTCCGAGGGCACAGAGATGGAGTTCCGCGTGGCCGGCTCCGACATGAGTTTCACCATATTCACCACACGTGCCGACACCATCTTCGGCGTCACCTTCATGGTGCTGGCACCCGAGAGCGACCTCGTGAGCCAACTCACCACCGCCAGCCAGAAAGCCGAGGTGGACGCCTACCTAAGCTACGTCAAGAAACGCACTGAGCGCGAGCGCATCAGCGACCGCAAGGTCACCGGCGTGTTCTCCGGCAGCTATGCCGTGAACCCATTCACGGGAGAGCACATTCCCGTCTGGATCTCAGAGTATGTGCTGGCTGGCTACGGCACAGGAGCCATCATGGCCGTGCCCGCCCACGACTCACGCGACTATGCCTTTGCCCGCCACTTCGACCTGCCCATAATACCTCTCATAGAAGGAGCCGATGTCTCCGAACAGAGCTTCGACGCCAAGGAGGGCATAGTGATGAACTCCCCCGCAACAGGCAAGACCGCACTCGACGGCTTCTCGCTCAACGGCCTGACGGTGAAGCAAGCCATAGCCGCCACCAAGCAGTTCGTGACCAGCCACCACCTGGGCCGCGTCAAAGTGAACTACCGCCTGCGCGACGCCATCTTCTCGCGCCAGCGCTACTGGGGCGAGCCCTTCCCCGTCTACTACAAGGACGGCATGCCACAGATGGTGCCCGAGAGCGCACTGCCGCTGATGCTGCCCGAGGTGGACAAGTTCCTGCCCACGGAGAGCGGCGAACCACCATTGGGCAACGCACGCCTCTGGGCATGGGACACAGCCACCAACAGCGTCACCGACAAGAGCCGCATCGACAACAAGACAGTGTTCCCGCTGGAGCTGTGCACCATGCCGGGCTTCGCCGGCTCGTCGGCCTACTACCTGCGCTACATGGACCCGCACAACGACGAGGCCCTCGTCTCTGCACAGGCCGATGCCTACTGGCAGAACGTCGACCTCTACGTGGGCGGCTCGGAGCACGCCACAGGCCACCTCATCTACTCCCGCTTCTGGAACAAGTTCCTCCACGACCTCGGGGTCAGCGTGGCCGATGAGCCCTTCCGCAAGCTCGTCAACCAGGGCATGATACAGGGCCGCAGCAACTTCGTATACCGCATCAAGGACACCAACACCTTCGTCTCCCTGGGACTCAAGGACCAGTATGACACCACACCCCTGCACGTCGATGTCAACATAGTGCAGGCCGACGTGCTCGACACAGATGCCTTCCGCGCATGGCGCCCCGAGTATGCCGATGCCGAGTTCATCCTCGAGGACGGCCGCTACGTGTGCGGATGGGCCGTGGAGAAGATGTCGAAGAGCATGTACAACGTGGTCAACCCCGACATGATAGTGGAACGCTTCGGTGCCGACACGCTGCGCCTCTACGAGATGTTCCTCGGCCCCGTGGAGCAGAGCAAGCCGTGGGACACCAACGGCATCGACGGTTGCCACCGCTTCCTGCGCAAGTTCTGGAACCTCTTCTGGACACGCGACGGACAGCTGGCTGCCACCGACGACACTCCCTCGCGCGAGTCGCTCAAGAGCCTGCACAAGCTCATCAAGAAGGTGAGCGAGGACATCGAGGCATTCTCCTACAACACGTCCATCCCAGCCTTCATGATAGCCACCACAGAGCTCACAGCACAGCATTGCACCAGCCGCGCCGTGCTCGAGCCGCTCGCCGTGCTCATAGCACCCTTCGCACCCCACATCGCCGAGGAGCTGTGGGAAGCCATGGGCCACACCACATCGGTGTGCGACGCCGCATGGCCAGAGCTCGACGAGAGCCATCTCGTCGAGGACACAGTCAAGATGATGGTGGCCTTCAACGGCAAGACCCGCTTCAGCATCGACTTCCCCGCCGACGCCGACAAGGATGCCGTCGAGCAGGCAGCCCTACATCACGAGCAGACAGCACGCTACCTCGACGGCCGTCAGGTGGCCAAGGTGATTGTCGTGCCGGGACGCATGATTAACATAGTGTGCAAATGAACACCAAATGGATTTGGGATGAGGTCAAGGACTACCTCTTCATCACCCTCGGCGTGCTGATCTACTGCATCGGCTTCTGCCTGTTCATGCTCCCCTATGAGTTCACCCCGGGCGGCATGACAGGTGTCTCGGCCATCGTCTACTATGCCACCGGCATACCCGCGCAGTACACCTACTTCGTCATCAATGCCATCCTCCTCGCCATAGGCCTGAAGGAGTTGGGCTTCAAGTACTTCACCAAGACCATCTTTGCCACCTTGATGATAACCCTCTTCCTCGGCCTCATACAAGCCCTCATACGGCAGCCCGACGGCACACTGCCGCGCGTGGCGGGCGACCAGAGCTTCATGGCGGCCGTGCTCGGCGCATGCCTTGAGGGCGGTGCCCTGGCCGTGGTGTTCCTCAGCAACGGCTCCACCGGCGGCACCGACATCATAGCCTCCGTGGTCAACAAGTACAAGAACTTCTCCATGGGGCGCATACTGATGTGGCTCGACTTCATCATCGTGTCGTCGTCGTTCTTCGTCTTCCACGACTGGAACAAGGTCGTCACCGGCTACGTCATCCTCATCATCTCCATGATACTGCTCGACTACACCATGACCTCGGCCACGCAGAGCGTGCAGTTCACCATCATCTCCGAGAAGCACGAGGAGATAGCCCGAGCCATCAATCACGACGTCAACCGCGGCGTCACGGAGCTACACGGCGAAGGCTGGTACAGCAAGCAGGAGCGCCGCGTGCTCATCGTGATGGCCCGCCGCCGCGAGAGTCCCCAGATCTTCCGCCTCATCAAGCACATAGACAACCACGCCTTCGTCACCATGACCAAGGTGGTCGGCGTCTACGGCGAAGGCTTCGACAACATCAAGAGCTGACACACACATACATTCACCTCCGCCACATCATGAGCGAGCGAAAGACAGAGCAACTCTTCCTTCAGGAAGCAAAATGCCAGATTGGTGCCACCACATTTGGCCACGTCTATGCACAAGGCGACGTGGCCAACAACTCTGTCATCACGACATCGCTCCGTGAAGCCGGAGGCAAGCCTGAAGACTGTGCCTTAAACGACTTCTCACAAGGTGGCAAAGGGAAAGCGCAGCCTGAGTATATCATCACCTTCACAGCCTCACCGACGCTGCTCGTTGTCGTGGAGTGCAAGGCATCCATCAAGAAGCATGAAAGCCCAGCCCGCGACCATCCTAAGGATTATGCCGTAGACGGCGTGCTCTACTATGCGAAGTTCCTGAAACGTCACTACAATGTAGTTGCCGTTGCGCTCAGCGGCACAAAGAAGGACAACGCAAAGGTCTCGACCTTCTATTGGCAAAAAGGCTTTGATGAGCCACAACATATCTCCCGCCTGAACATTATCCTTGAGCCAGAGAACTATCGCAGGTATTTTCTTGGAGAACAAATCAAGATAGCATACAGCCTGGAAGACATACGCGAAACGGCCGTTGATATGTCAAACAAGCTGCGTGTGGCTAAGGTTACAGCCAACGACAAGCCCATCTTCATTGCCGGCGTACTGATAGCCCTCAAGAGCCACGACTTTGAGCACGAATATGCCACTGCCACTTCTCTCAAGTCGCTGACAAACCGCCTTAGAGTAGCTATTACGGAAGTGTTGAGTGAGGCCGATGTCAAGGACGACCGCGTCAACAACATCCTCAATACCTTTGAGAATGTTGCCAGCCTCGACCACTTCCGCAATACACCAATGGATGAAGACGGCTCACTGCGTTGGTTCATCAATGAGCTTGACATGAAGATTAAGCCCATGATGGCTCATTCCGACTCATCCGTCGATGCCCTGGGTGAGTTCTACAGCGAGTTCATCAAGTTCTCAAACGGCGACGACGGCAAGGCTCTGGGCATCGTGCTCACGCCTCAGCACCTGACAGAGTTCATGACCGAAGTGGCTGGTGTCAACAAGAATAGCCGCGTGGTTGACATCTGTGCGGGGTCAGGAAGTTTCCTGGTTACTGCCATGAGTAAGATGTTCAGCGATGCCAACCCCACCGAGATGGAGGCCATCCGCAAGAACGGGCTCTTTGGTGTTGAATCCGACCCACACATATACACACTGTGTATAGCCAACATGATAGTGCGGCGCGACGGCAAGAGCAACATTCACTATGGCAACTGCTTCAACCCCGACATCACTGCTACGCTGCGCAGTGAGCACATAGATGTCGGCCTTATCAACCCTCCCTACTCACAGGCAGACCACAACGAGCTGGCATTTGTGGAGCACCTGCTGTCGATACTCACGACACGCGGCATCGCCGTTGCCGTCGTGCCTATCAACTGCGCCCTGGGCAATACATGCAAGGAAGAGCGCGAGCGTCTGTTCAGGCACCACACCCTGGAAGCTGTCTTCAGCATGCCGACCGAGATCTTCAACCCCTCGGCATCGGCACCGCCATGCGTAATGGTATGGACAGCAGGCGTGCCTCACCCGCAAGACCATAAGACATTCTTTGGCTACTATCGTGACGACGGCTTTGTCAAACGCAAGAAACTCGGCCGCATCGATGCCTTTGGCCGATGGAAGCAGATATGCCATGAATGGCTCGAATTGTATCGCAACAAGACAGAGAAGCCGGGTCTCTCCGTCATGCGGGCCGTGACCTGCCGCGATGAGTGGGTGGCCGAAGCATACATGGAGACCGATTATAGCCGTCTCGGCCAAGAGGACTTCGAGCGCAAGATGAAAGAGTATATCGCTTTTAAGTTCCTGAATGGTTTGGATTAGCACATGGTTGAGCTTCGCGACATATTCGATATTAGTTACGGCAGCCAGCTGGATCTCAACAAGTGTGAGCAATGCCGACGTCCCGACGGCTACAACTTTGTCAACCGCAGCAGTGAGAATTGTGGCGTGTCGGCTCGCATCGTGGCACCATTAAGGAAGCAGCCGCTGCCTGCCGGGGCTATCACTTGCGCTATGGGAGGCAGCGTGCTCTCGTCTTTCGTGCAGCAGGAGCCCTTCTTCACCGGACAGAACGTTAAGGTGCTCGTTCCGAAGACCCCCATGACGTTGGAGCAGAAACTCTGTTACTGCGCATGCATCGAGGCCAACCGCTTCCGTTACTCCACCTTCGGCCGCGAGGCCAATGCTTCATTCGACAGCCTGCACGTGCCCGATGCCGACCATCTGCCAGACCTTTCGCATTATCAACCAAGCAGCATGTCACTGTCGCGTATGCCGATTGCGGCCACGTCAACGACTCTTGATACCACAACATGGCATGCATATCTCATAGGCAGTCTGTTTGATATAAGAAAAGGGAAGCGCCTTACCAAGGCTAATATGACGGAGGGCACGATACCCTTCATCGGCGCATCAGACAGTAACAACGGGTGCACAGCAACCGTCGGCAACGATACGCATCTGCATCAAGGCGGGCTCATTACTGTCAGCTATAACGGTTCTATCGCAGAGGCCTTCTATCAGCCTAAGCCCTTCGTAGCATCTGATGACATCAATGTCCTTTACCCGCGCTTCAGGCTAAACAAGTATGTTGCCATTTTCGTGTGCACTGTCATACAACGAGAGAGATACCGTTTCAGCTATGGCAGGAAATGGCACAAGGAGCTGATGCAGCAATCCACCATCAAACTGCCGGCCACAGCAACGGGCGAACCCGATTGGCAATACATGGAAGACTATATTAAAAGCCTGCCATACTCCAGTAACCTATAACCTGAACGTCAACCACCCACTACCATGCCTTCATCACACACGACCATCAACCCGCCTGCCGCGCAGGGCAATGATGCCCCCGCACCCATCACCCTCGTCTTTGCCACCAACAACGGGCACAAGCTGCGCGAGGTGCGGCAGCTGCTGGGCGATGCCTACGATGTGCGCTCGCTCGCCGACATAGGCTGCCACGACGACATCGCCGAGACAGCTGCGACGCTTGAGGGCAACGCCCTGCTCAAGGCCCGCCATGTGAGTTCCCGCTACCACGTACCATGCTTTGCCGACGACACCGGCCTCGAAGTCGATGCCCTGGGCGGCGAGCCTGGCATACACACAGCCCGCTATGCCGAGCTCCACGGCGAGGGCTCCACCCACGATGCCACAGCCAACATGCGCCTGCTGCTCCGCGAGATGGCCGGCAAGGATGTGCGCACGGCCCGCTTCCGCACCGTGATAGCCCTCATCAAGGACGGCGAGGAGCACCTCTTCGAGGGCGTCGCCGAGGGCACCATAGCCCGCCATGCCCACGGCCACGAGGGCTTCGGCTACGACCCCGTGTTCCGCCCTGCCGGCCACTACACCACCTTTGCCGAGATGACTGCCGAGGCCAAGAATGCCATCAGCCACCGTGGCCAGGCCATACGCCGCCTGGCGGACTACCTGCTGAGCTGTTAGCCGCAACACACCATTCTCCTATTCACACACACCGACCACCACCCACACCATGCGACACATATTCACACTCATGCTCCTCACGCTGTCTGCCATCACAGCAGCAGCCCAGGAACTCTATTCATGGCACATCTATCCGGCCTACAGCGTGTGCACCAACGTCGTGCCGGCAGGCCACCGCATCTATGCGCAGATGGAGAGCAAGCTCATGGCCTACGACACCGACGATGCCTCCATCACCACCTTCGACTGGCAACGTCAGCTCAACGACGTGGAGGTGGAGCACATTGCCTACTGTGCCGATGCCGGGCGCATCGTGATTGTGTATGCCAACGGCAATATCGACCTGCTCTCCACGGCCGACGACAACGATGTGCTCAACCTCTCGCAGCTCAAGTCGAGCACCCTGGCCAACAAGGAAGTGGCCGCCGTGGCCACAGCCGGCACACGCGCCTTCATAGCCACCGGCTTCGGCATCGTGGTGGTCGACGTGGCAATGGGCATAATCATGCGCACCTACACCCTCGGCACAGCTGTCACGGCTGTGGCTGCCGCCGGCAACTACATCTATGCCGTCACGCCACAGGGCTTATTGCGCGGCGACATGCGCACCAACCTGCAGGACCGCTCGCGATGGCAAGACGTGACACTCGAGGGCACAGTGAAGCGCATGGCAGCCTTCGACGGCCATATCTTTGCACAGGTGGGAGCCGTGGTCTACGTGGCCGACCCCGAGCAGGGCACCTTCAGCGTGGCCTGCTACACAGCATCCCAATACTTCAGCGTCAGCACCGACGCCCTCGTCATTGGCAACACCGCCACCACCATCATCTTCAGCAGCTGGAACCACCATGAGCGCATCACGGCCTCATTCGCATGGAACAACCTCACCAAGAGCGGCAACACCTACTGGGCCGCCGACGGCTACGACGGCCTGCAGGGCTACAGCCTCACCGACAATGCCTTCACTCTCACCACTGCCCAGATACATCCCAACAGCCCCCTCCACGACTACAGCTACTCGCTCTCCCTTGCCGGCGAGCGTCTGCTCGTCAGCGGCGGCAACCGCAACTACTCGCCGTCGTCGCTTCCAGGCACAGCCATGTGGCTCGAGCCCGACGGCACATGGGTCAGCGTCGACCCGCGACAGGTGGAAGCGGCCCTGCCCGATGAGCGCTACGTCGACGTGACGGCCATAGCCCAGGACCCCGCCGATGCCTCACACCACTTCGTCGGCACCGCACGCAGCGGCCTCTTCGAGCTGCGCAACGGACGCGCCGTGGCCCACTACGGCCCTGAGAACTCGCCCTTGCAGTCCATCCTGCCCGACATAGAGCATCCAGGCTGGCAGACCACGGCCGACGGCGTGACCTACGACGGCGAGGGCAACCTCTGGATGCTCAACCCCACGCAGGGGCGTGTGGACTCCATCGTGCGGGTGCTCATGGCCGACGGCACATGGGCCGCCCTGCCTGCCACCAACTACAGCGACGCATCGACCGTGGACAAGGTGTTCTTCGACAGCCAGGGGCGCGCGTGGCTCAACAGCCGGCGCATGAACGAGCGAGGCGTCATACTGCTCGACTACAACGGCACCGTCAGGCGCACCAGCGACGACATCGTCACACGCCGCCGACAGATTACCAACCAGGACGGCACAGACTACGACCCCGAGAACTTCTACTGCACTGCCGAGGACCACGAGGGGCGCATCTGGGTGGGCACCATCAGCGGGCCCTTCGTCGTGGCCGACCCCGATGCCTTCGCCTCGACATCGTTCACCTTCGAGCAAGTCAAGGTGGCACGCAACGACGGCTCCGGCCTGGCCGACTACCTGCTCTCCAACATACCCATCCTCTCCATGTGCTTCGACGGCGGCGGACGCCTGTGGGCAGGCACCGAGGGCAACGGCGTCTACCTCATCAGTGCCGACTCGCAGGAGGAGCTCTGCCACTTCACCACCGACAACTCGCCACTGCCCTCCGACAACATCTACGACATAGCCGTCAACGGCCACACGGGCGAGGTCTACTTCGCCACCGACAAGGGTCTGTGCAGCTACGTCAGCGATGCCACCGACGGCATTGCCGACCTGCGGCAGGACGATGTGGAGGTCTTCCCCAACCCCGTGACCCCCGACTACAACGGACCCATCGCCGTGCGCGGCCTCAGCGAGGGCTGCGAGGTCAAGGTGGTGTCCACGGCAGGCATCGTGGTGGCAGCAGGACGCAGCGAGGGCGGCACCTTCGTGTGGAACGGGCGCACCAGCGGAGGGCGCAGCCTGCCCTCGGGCATCTACCACGTGGTGGCATCCACAGCAACAGCCACCAAAGCCGTGGTGGCACGCATAGCCCTCATACGCTGACACCGTGCCACAGGGCACACACCACCCCTGCCCCACAGTGCCGCAAGGCACCATAACCTTTAATCTATGCTCTACATCCTTGCCGACCATCAGGACATCACGTGCTATGGCATAATGAAGCTCACACGGCAGCTCGACGCCACAGCCACCTTCGCCGAGGCAGGACACCTGCGCGACGTCACACGCCGCCTCATGCTCGACGGCACCGACACTCCGGCAGTGCTCATCATCGACTACACACTGCTCTCCTGCACCGAGGACGACCTGCAGATCATGCACGACCGCTTCCCGCGACTCCACTTCGTGCTCTTCAGCGACCAGCTCTCACGCACTTTCCTGCGCCGGCGCGTCTACACCAGCCACCGCTTCAGCGTGGTGCTCAAGGACAGCACCCTGACAGAGATTGAGACATGCCTGCGCGAGGCCGCCGCCGGCCACCAGTATGTGTGCCGCCGCGTGGCCGACGCCCTCGACGACGACAGCACGGCCACCGCCATGCCCTCGCCGCTGAGCGCCACCGAGCGCGAAGTGCTCGCCGCGCTGGCTCTGGGCAAGACCACCAAGGACATAGCCGCCGAGCGCCACCTCTCGGCATACACCGTGATGACCCACCGCAAGAACATCTTCCGCAAGCTCGCCGTGAACAACGTGCAGGAAGCCATACGCTATGCCGTGCGAGCCGGCGTGGTGAACCCCGTGGAGTACTACATCTGAACCGACAGCCCTGCACCCACATCGGCCCGACAGTGCACGCTCATGGCCATCACCATGCACGGCCGACGGGCACCACACTGCACCCTCCTTCAGCGGCACAGGCACGTGGTCCGGAGCCGCTATGCACGCAGTACGAAGCCACAATACACGTTGCTGCGGCACCTTACCTCAATCTTTCCGCTTACCTTTGCCGCATGAAAGCCCACAAGCAGTCACTCCTCGCGCTGCTCCTTGCAGCCATACTCGCCAGCAGCTGTGCCAGCAGGCGCGCCGCACAGGCACCGCCCCGACCCGTCAATGCGACCGTGGCGGCAGCCAACGCCGCAGCCGGAAGCACCCGGCCACGCACGGGCGACGACGACAGGCCGCGTGTCGCGCCCATGGAGGCTGCCGTGGAGGCCGCCATCGCAGAGTCGGGACTTGCAGAGCGCGCCACGGTGGCCGTGGCCGTGATGGACATAGCCACCGGCGAGTGGCTCGTGGCTCATGCCCCGCACCTGCGCATGCGCCCGGCCTCCACACAGAAGGTGGTCACCGCCGTCACCGCACTCGACCTGCTCGGCCCCGACTACGAGCTGCGCACACGCTTCTGCATCACCGGCCAGCTCGCCGGCGGCACCCTGCGCGGCGACCTGTGGGTGGTGGGAGCCATGGACCCCCTGCTGACGCGTGCCGACCTCGCGGCCGCCGCACGCCGCCTGCGTCAGGCCGGCATACAGCGCATTGAGGGGCGCGTGTGCACCGATGCCACCATGAAGGATGCCGACAAGTGGGGATGGGGCTGGTGCTGGGACGACGACAACCCCACGCTCACGCCGCTGCTCGTGGACGGGCGCGACGAGATGAGCCGCCACTTGCCGTCGGCCCTGCGCGCGGCAGGCATAACAGGAGCCGCCGTAGGGCGCAAACCTACGGCCGGCACCATGCCCGCCTCGGCACGCGAGCTCACTGCCGTCACACACCCGCTCACTGCCGTGCTGCGACCCATGCTTGAGGACAGCCACAACCTCTCGGCCGAGGCTGTGTTCTATCAGGTGGCTGCCGTGGGCGGCACACGCGGAGCCTCGCGCAGGCAGGCCGCCATCCACGTGGGAGCCACCATGCAGCGCGCCGGAGCCGACACCGCCCTCTCCACCGTGGCCGACGGCAGCGGCCTCTCGCTCTACAACTACCAGACAGCCTTCACCTTCGTGCGCCTGCTCGCCTACGCCGCCACACAGGAGCGCATACTGCCCGCCCTCTATGCCAGCCTGCCCGTGGCCGCACAGACAGGCACACTGCGCACACGCATGGCAGCCACGGCAGCGGCAGCCAACGTGCACGCCAAGACAGGCAGCGTCAGCGGCGTGAGCACACTCGTGGGCTACACCACACAGCAGTCCACAGGCCACCTCCTCGCCTTCGCCATACTCACCAACGGAGTGACCAACATGGCCGAAGGGCGCGCACTCCAAGACCGCATCTGCGCACTCATCAGCCAATAGCAGCCACAGCCCACACGTGACCATACCACTCCACACACCACACCACGGCATGCTCGCCGCACTACGCACTCCGATGCTCGCAGGCCTGCTTGCGGCAGCGGTAGCATGGATGCCCGCGCCCGCCAGCGCACAGGAAGCGGCACCCGCCGCCGAGCCCACCGAGGTGGACGTCTATGAGCCCACGCCTGAGGAGCGAGCCATGTGCCTCGAGCTCACCTTCTACCGCTCCAAGCGCCCGCTGGCCGGAGAGGACGGCGAGGTGCTCTGGACATACTACATGCCCGAGTTCCCACGCTACGCCCCCAAACGCTTCCGCTCCGAGCGCGAGCGCCGCCGCTACTCACGCCTCGTGCGCGACGTGCGCCGCGTGCTGCCCATAGCCAAGGAAGCACGCGGCATGCTCATCGAGACCTACGAGGTGCTCGAGACACTGCCCACCAAGCGCGAGAAGGACGCCCACCTCGCCGCCGTGGAGCGCGACATCAAGCGCACCTACACACCCAAGATGAAGCAGCTCACCTTCAGTCAGGGCAAGCTGCTCATCAAGCTCATAGACCGCGAGTGCCACCAGGAAGCCTTCGACATACTATGGGCTTTCCTCGGCCCCGCACGCGCCACCTTCTACCAGGTGTTCGCCTGGACATTCAATGCCAGCCTCAAGCGCGGCTACGACCCCGAAGGCGAAGACCGCGAGGTGGAGCGCATAGTGCGCCAGATAGAGACAGGGCAGATGTAGGCACGCAGCATTCACGACATAAACAGCCAACACACATGCATACCCGCCACCAACACACCAGAGCACTGCTCATGGCACTGCTCATGCCTTTGACGCTCATGGCACAGCCATACACCGGCACATCGGGCTACAGCATCTCCTTCGACCCCGCCACAGTGCGCGCACGCACCGACCGCCAGCTGTCCGCCGTGAGCCTGTCAGGCACGACACTCACGCTGCCCAGCCCCACGCTGATGTACAACTACATCGACAGCCAGATGTTCACCTGCCGCGCCGGCGACACCGTGTGGCCCGCCTTCGGCTACACCGGACGCTGGATGCAAGGCTACATATACATCGACCTCAACGGCAACGGCACCTTCGACACAGCCACACCAGGAGCACACGGGAGCCTCGGCGCAGGCAACGAGCTGATGGCCTTTGCCGGCATGAACCTCGAGGGCGGAGCCTACAACAGTGCCGGCGAGGCTCTTGCCGACCTCTCAGCCGTGCAGCCACCGTCGTTCACCGTGCCCGACAGCCTCGCACCAGGCCTCTACATGATGCGCTGGAAAGTGGACTGGGACAGCTGCGACCCTGCCGGACGAGCCGACGAGGCCAACAGCATCACGCGCAACGGAGGCGCTGTGGTCGACGTGTGGCTCTGCGTGACCGACGACGACACCACCCACGACGGCTACCAGCTCGTCTTCAGCGACGAGTTCGACCTGCCCGACGGCAGCCAGCCCGACCCCACACGCTGGACCGCATCGCAGAGGCAAGGGGCTGTGTGGAACCGCTGGATAAGCCCCTCGCCCGACGTGGCCTTCACGCGCGACGGCCGCCTCGTGTGCCGCGCCATGCCCAACCCCGACACCGCCACCGACGACGTGCCCATGCTCACAGGAGCCGTGGAGACGCGCAACAAGTTTGCCTTCACCTACGGCCGCGTGGAGGTGAGGCTGCGCACAAACCTGCACACCGGCAACTTCCCCGCAGCATGGATGATGCCGCAGCCGCCATGTGCGGCATGGCCGGCGGCGGGAGAGATCGACATCTTCGAGTGTCTCGACAGCGAGAACCGCACCTACCACACCGTGCACTCACACTGGACCTACGACCTCAACCACAAGAGCGACCCCGCCAGCTCATTCAACACCCCCGTCTACGTCAGCCAGTGGCATGTGTACGGGCTGGAGTGGACACCCGAACAGCTCACATGGAGCATCGACGGCCGCACCGTGGGCACCTACGCACGCTCGGCGTCCAGCGCAGTGCTCGAGCAGGGACAATGGCCATTCGACCACCCCTTCTACATCATACTCAACCAAAGCGTGGGCAACGGCTCATGGGCCAAGGAGGCCGACACGGCATTCACCTACGAGACCGAGTTCGACTGGGTGCGCGTCTACCAGCACACCACAGACGGCATCACCCCCGCAGCCACGCACGAAACAAGAACAGCCGCCACCCACGACCTCATGGGCCGCAAGGTGGATGGCTCACGGCTGCGCCCGGGAATATACATACATGACGGCCGCAAAGTGCTGGTAGGCCGCAAGAACAACAGACCATGACACACATCATCAGCTACATCGACACCGCCAACGCCTTCATCTGGGGCTATATCCTGATAGCAGCACTCGTGGGCTGCGGACTATGGTTCACGTGGCGCACAGGCTTCGTGCAGTTCCACATGGCCGGCGAGATGCTGCGCCTGCTCACCGACACACACACACGCTCCGCTGCCGGCGAGAAGCACATATCATCGTTCCAGGCATTCGCCGTGAGCCTGGCATCGCGCGTAGGCACCGGCAACCTGGCCGGCGTGGCCACGGCCATCGCCGTGGGCGGGCCAGGAGCCGTGATGTGGATGTGGCTCACGGCACTCGTGGGAGCAGCCACGGCATTCGTCGAGAGCACACTGGGCCAGCTCTTCAAGCGCCACCACAGCGACTCCTTCATCGGCGGACCCGCCTACTACATAGAGCGCGGCCTGCACAGCCGCTGGATGGCCGTGCTCTTCGCCGTGCTCATCACCGTGTCCTTCGGCCTGGCCAACAACTCCGTCCAGGCCAACACCATCTGCGGAGCCATGCAGCAGGCATTCGGCTGGCAGCCATGGGCAGTGGGCGCAGTGCTCATGACCATGACACTGGCCATCGTCTTCGGCGGCATACAGCGCATAGCACGCGTGAGCTCGGTGCTCGTGCCGGTCATGGCAGTGAGCTACCTCATCCTGGCCATAGCAGTCATAGCCATGAACATCGAACACGTGCCACACGTGGCACGCGTCATCGTCGACAACGCCTTCGGCCTCCGCCCCGCCGTGGGAGGAAGCGTGGGAGCTGCCATCATGAACGGCGTGAAGCGAGGACTCTTCTCCAACGAAGCAGGCGAGGGCAGCGCGCCCAACGCCGCAGCCACGGCAGCCGTGTCGCACCCCGTGAAGCAAGGACTCATACAAGCCCTCGGCGTCTTCACCGACACACTCGTCGTGTGCTCATGCACAGCCTTCATCATACTCCTGAGCGGCCTCTACGACGTGCCCGAGCTGGGAGGCATCATGCTCACACAGCGAGCCCTCGAGAGCCACGTGGGCACGTGGGGGCCAGTGTTCATCGCCGTGGCAATCTTCCTCTTCGCCTACTCATCCATAATAGGCAACTACTATTATGGTGAGACCAACGTGCGCTTCATGACACGCAACCCGCGTGCCATGACCATCTTCCGCATCCTCTCGGGCGGAGTCATGGTGATGTTCGGGGCAATGGTCTCGCTCAACACCGTGTGGAGCATCATTGACCTCTGCATGGCACTGCTCACAGCATGCAACCTCGTGGCCATAGTAATGCTCGGCAAGTACGCCTTCCGCCTCCTCGACGACTATCGCACACAGAAACGCCAAGGAATAGCCTCACCCACATTCAGCAAGGCACTCCTGCCCGAGATTGCCGACGACATCGAAGGCTGGGAATGAACACACTGCCCCGCACCACCAACCTAAGATGTATAACAACCAGCCATACTGCCATAACTGCCACTACTCTCCCCGAGTATGAAGAAAGCTGGTAGCACCAGCTCGCCGTAGTATTGTCGAAAAGCAGCCACGGCACAGACCTACACCAACCACTATCCGAAGGAGCTAACACGCATGGCTGCGCGAGTGGATGAAAAAGGGCACATGGCTGGGCGGCTTCACCCGCGGCTGCTCCGGCCGCACGGTGCAGCGCAGTGGAGTTCTTGTGTCCAGTATCATCGCTGGCACGGCTCAGTGGCAGGCTCTGATGGAATGGCTGCAAGCCTGCCGACCTCACAACCCGAAGCCTGCGCAGACGCATACCCATCCATAGCACCACGCTGACGGTAAACGTGGAAGACGGCGACAACTGGTGCTCGCTGGGCCGACCTGCACGCGGGCGGGTGGCAGCGAGAGCCACCGACAGAAGATTGACGGCGTGTCTGCTCGCCAGCGGCACCGAGGGGTTCTGCCGTCTGGACCACGACACATCCACACCATTAGCCGACTACAAACCCGACAGACAGGAATACCGCTTCGACCACGACCGTCTGGAGCAGTTCACCTCCATCCCTGGCACCTTCTGGCATCATGTTCCCCAGCGACTGGCACACCAGCCAAAGTCAAGACCGATGCCGAGAGCCAGAGACTGCGCGTGCCAGTCATCAAAATTGACTACGTGCTATGAACTTTCATTATGATTTAGTTGTTTAATGTTCTACTTGATTAAACGATGAAAAACTGGGAAAATTGCATAGTCGGTCGTTAGTTTTAATCGCATGAATGGCGACCAATGCTGTGATGATGGTTCTCTTGTTCATTTCAAATTACTATTTCAAGATTTTCCGTCCGTTCTTGATGAGGATTCCATGCCGTGGCTCTGCTACCTTTCGGCCTTGGAGGTCGTAGGTCGGTTGCTTTTTCGTGTCATGTGCGACTCTACGAATGCCTGTGGCGCCTGAATTGAAGTCCTCGGCAGTGAAGATGGTAACTCCATTTAGTTCAACAGATATAAGAACGTTGTAATAGGAGTTCACGATGGGATACCGCTGCCAGTCATCGCTTAGACCGATACCTTCAACGAAATATTGCAGATGTCCCCGACGTTCAATTGTGAGTCGCTTGGTGCGAATGTCATTCACAGTAATGTAGTCGATGGCTGTGACGCAACCTTCTATTCCATCAGCATCACCAACGGCGAGGTTGAAGTTAAGAAACTCCCTTTGCTCTCCATCAATTACGAGATACACACGGGAATCTCGTTCGAGAGCAGCGAAGTGGAACAGGGTTGCCGTGTCATCATTCCAAACCTTTTCAAGTCGCTTACATTTTACGTCGCCGATGATGGTATCACCTACTACGGCGATGGTGTATGGACGGTCGTATTCGCCAGTTTGGTCGTTATACATACGCTGTACGCAGTTCCACACTTTGCCATCGGTCAGTAAATCCTGGGCCGCTGACGAACTGATGCTTGCGGCTGCAATAATTGCAGTGATAATGGCTCTTGTTTTCCCACGCTATTTGTTTTTGATGTTTGATAATAACTGATAAGTGTCTCTGATTGATTGCAGACCTGTAAGTACATTGTTTGTTCTGTCCTCCACCGATTCCACGAAAACAGAAATCTCGTTAAAGTAGCCCTGCGAATAGACCTGGTTGTTGGTGAGGATAGGAGCGAAATTGTTATGGGTATATAGATATTCGACCGTCTTACGACGGGGGTGGATTTTTTCAATAGGAACTCCAAATAAAGAGGGCGATTTGGGCGAGAAAGTCATTTTCTCCATCTGCAAGAGGTTGTAGATGCCAGAACGGGTGCAGACTTTCAAGGATTCTTCGGCAGCAGTCCACGTGTAGGCAGTGGAGAGTTCGAGGGTTCCGACGATGTGCGGATGCTGAAGCATAAGGAGGTATGAGTCCTTGTCTACCTTTTGGGTGGAGATTATATAAGGCTTGCCAAACAGATAGCAGACGAGGTCGAGTGGATGGATGTAGAGGTCGAGCAAGGCGTTACCTCCTGGATAGCCTCCTGTGAGATAATGCAAATCATAGCTGATAAGACGATCTTTGCGTAAACGCTGTTTCAGAAGTTGCACGGCTGGAGCATAGCGTTTCTGAAGGCCGGCCATTGCGACGGGGGTGCCATAAAGTCGCTGTAAATCAATGAGTGTGTCGAGTTCTTCCAATGTCCGGCAGGGTGGTTTCTCGATGAAAAGCGACTTGCCACTGTGGAGCACTAGCGAGGCTATAGAGAAATGGGCTGTTGGAGAAGTTGAAACGAAAATGCCTTTAATTGCTTCATCGTTCAGAATCTCGTTGAGCGAGGTCGTGGCTTTCACATCAGGAAACTTCTGCTCTATCAGTCGGGCTTTTCTTGCCGACGTGACGCATATGTATTTCAGTGGCACTCCGAGGTAATGAAGAACGGGATAGAGATTGGTCAGCGAGTGCTGCCCCATGCCTACGAAGGCATATTGATATTGATATGTTTGGCGCAGGAAACGGTCTGTACGCATCCGCTTGTATCGTTTGATGAGTGCTTGTATCATTGTATTGCTTTTAGGTGTTTGCGATATGTTTGTTTAGGGTCGGCCGTCCATTGATACGGACCGTAGAACTTCTCAATGAGCCATTTGGGCAACATTCGCTCAAAGTTGCGCACGAGGATGATGTCATACTTACGGTGGAAGTTTATCCAGCACTGATTGCAGTCCTTGGAATACTGGCATTGGGTCTGACATGCCGATGCACCGTTGAAAATCTCGTCGAGAGATTGCTCATGGATATTCCCCAGCACCACATCGAGGTTCTGACAGAGGGGGACGTCACCGTTGCTATGCACGACGAGGCAACTCATGATGCTTTGGCAGCGCAAACGTAAATGCCCAACCAGCCACTGGTCGTAGAGTGCTACAAAGTCGAAATTCTCTTGTGTCTGGTGGATGCTTGGCGGTATCTTCTTCACGAAGTCCGAAGTCGTCAGCAGTTCGCTTGTTGTGTCGAAGAAGGCCATTGTTCCATAGATGCCGATGCGAACGTCTATATCGTAGTGCTTGGCAACGTCTATGACATAAGCCATATCTTCGAATGTGTTCCATGGAGACAGACAGAACATCAGCGATAGCGGCACCTCGTCTTTGAGCGCTTCAACCACCTCAATCACTCGGTCGTAGCCATCGCAGCCACGCATTCTTTGGTAAGTCTCGTGGCCACCGTCGAGAGAGACATACAGATGCCGGGGCTGATAGCGACGGACGGCATCTATGACACGACGGGGCGCGAGACAGTTAGATAGCAGTGTGTAGTTAGGGTGATGTTCACGGAACCACGCCATGATCTCCTCGGCTTGTGGGTGAAGGATGAACTCACCGCCCTCCAGTCCTACGGTAGTCCTTCGTGTCACACATTTACTCTGCATGATCCGCTGAATTTCATTGAGCAAAAGATGCTCCACAGGTCGTTTCTGCCAGATGTTACAGTGCTTGCACCTCGACTGGCAGAGCGTAGTCGAATAAATCATCAGTTGCGATAGGCGCTTGTGCTTTGGCCTCATGACGTTGTTCAGATAGAGTAGCCCATTATAGGCGTAATCATAAATACTATACATACAATTCGTTAAAGTCCAAAATTGCAACGAATGACTGCACAGGGGCGTGAGATTATTTCCTCAGTTTGCCTTTACTTTATAGGTAATCGGTAAACGCTTTCCATTGTTCGACTCGCTTGTTGCGGTTATTCTTCGTCAGCTCTTCGTCGACGAATTGTTGTGGATAGCAGTCATAGAGGTAATAGCCTACGCCCACCTTTTCATCGTTTTCCCACGACCAGTCGTAGTACAGAACGAGATCGAAATAGGTTCGTGAAAAAGTAGGATTGACAAGATTGTCAACTTGAAAAGAATGTTGTCGCCCAAGCGAAACTCCATGAGGTCTAATGATTCAAGGCGTGTGTGAATGGCCTCTGAGTCAATACAGAAACGAAGTTCGCGTGTGTTCAGGTCAAACCACTCGATGTCTTCGTCAGTGAACACAACCGTCTTAGTTTCACCGCCAGAACGTGTTCCCTGAGAGTCAATGGCATAAGCGGCGAGCTTGGTGGTTTGCTCCACGCTCTCTTTGCCACCGAGTTCATTGTTCACTTCGTTATCATCGCTACTGCAAGCCGTAAATAGTATTACAAAGCTGGCGATGGTAATTGCCGCAGTCCAGTAATTGTTTCTCTTACTCATAATTCTATTGTTTAAAGATTTTTCTCTACTTATATAGTCCATTGAACATGGAAAAGACTGCACCGATTACCATGTAAATCTGATGCCCAGCGGCAAGGAGAAGGTGAACGGATGCTCTGTGCGGTATGTCTCGATACTACTTCCTGTCGGGATATAGTATTGCAGGCTTGGTTCTGCGAACAGTCCGATGTTAGGAGTAAAATTGTATTGCAGACCAAGACCCGTACCTACCGACCACTGCCATGGAGCGTGGATGGTTGACTTGTCGGTAGCCTCCAACATGCCGTGCAAGTAGTAACTTGTGTTGAGCGGCGAGTAGAGAGGAATCTCCGTGGTAACACCGAGACTTCCATAGAGACTCCACGCCTTTCTACTATATATATTATAGGTACCCTTCAAGGGGATGCCGAGGTAGTGGATGGTCTGCTGCTCATTGATAGTATTACCGTTTGAACCCATCTCGAATTCTGACTTTAACCGGCTGTAGCTCAGCCCTGTTTCCAGCGCAAAGCGATTGTTCAGCCTGTACTTCAATGCCAACGAGAAGTTGACGGGCATGTAGTGGTGGCTCTTGCGGACAATCTTGTCTGTACCTGTTCCAAGGGCATCGCCGGCATTATTCAGTGCGATGTTCATAATGACGCTTCGGCTATGGTTGCTGCCGTCATCAGGCATCTCTGACAGGAAGGCTGCATAGTCGCTCCAGTTCTCAAAGGTGACAGGCGATGGCGGCTCACCCGTCGAGACTATCATCGGTGTTTCTGTGAAGCCGTACGGACGGTTATAATTCTGTTCGCCAAACCCTCCAACGTATGCGAGATCCACCGACCATTTTTGTTGATGACGTGTGCTGGCGGCTGGCTTTTGTGGGATTAAGTCTGCAATGTCGTAACGTGGAATCTCCACCCTGCGTATAGCCTTTGCCGTGTCAGTCGCAATGGTGTCTGGGATTATCTGCTCCTGCGTTATCATATTAGATATGGTGTCAGACGTGACAGGATACACAGTTTGGGCGATGGCCGATTGGAGGGTGTCAGGAGCGATGACGGTGGTACGATGCACAGCCAAATCAATAGTCACAGGCTCTTTCGGCAGCTCCTTCCGAGAATCTTTCTGCGATTTTTTCGATGTATCTTTCTGTTTAGCCGCAACTGGTTTTTCGTCCTTGACGGCAGTATCTTCTTTCTTGAATAGATAAAATGTAATGGGGACAAGCAGCAACAGAAGCATGGCCACCCAATACTGCTGCATCATCTTTCGGAGCATCTTCTTCGCCCGTGCCAGTTGCGAAGAAGATGAATGCGGCTCAATGCCCAGCATATTGGCAATCTCCTTGTGCGACATGCCTTCAAACACAGACAGTCGGAATACCTGGCCATAGCCATCCGGCAGACGGTCAACAAGCTGTAAGATGTCCTCCAATGGCACACCTCGCACTTCACTCTCACCTTCAGCCATCTGCAATTGCTCTGCATCCTCCAGTTGTACAAAGGTCATCTTTGCCAGATGGTCTTTATATTTCGACGCAACATTTCTCGTTATCGACATCATCCATGCCTCTGCTTTCCTATCATCGCGCAATTTGTCAAAAGATGTAAAGATTATCACGAACGAGTCATGCAACACATCGTTGATAGTTTGTTCATCACTGATATACCGACGGCATACGCCCCTCATCTTCTGAGCGTATGCCTTGTACAGTTCTCCGAGGGCATCTGCATCCCCCTGTTTGCATCGTTCTATCAGCCGTGTAACTTCCATTGAAACATGATGTCTCTATTTATTATGTCCGATAATCATGTAAAAGGCTGCACGGGAATCGTAACTTTTTTCATCTTTTTCTTGTTTTTTATTGAAAAATCGGATGTTTTGCAGAAAAAATCGGGCGAGGATGCCTCATTTCCATCCTCGCCCGTCTTGTATAATTGTGCCTATCGCCACAACGGTTCATTTTCCCAACCACGGGGAAAGCCCATTGCGTTGATGTCAATGGACGGGTAGGAATTGAGTAGGGCATCAATCTTTGCCTTCATATCGTTGTTCGGAGAAATGATGTCAAGGAAGTATTTAATGATACAGAGACTGAAATAGGCTTTCTTTTGGTTGACTGGAATTGCGATCCAAGGACGCGCCATACGTCGCTGAGTCAAGACCCTCAGAGCAAATGTACGGTTCCATACGCGAGCGTGATGACCGCAGTTGTTTCTGGCAACAGTGATAATCGTCATCCATGAGTTAAAGACTGGCACT
>CAJOIE010000009.1 GCA_905234605.1 uncultured Bacteroidaceae bacterium
CCTGACCGAGCGTCATAAGACCATTGAGCCTCTATTCAACCTGCCCGATCTCAGCATAGAATGAGGCTGGGTGACGCATTGACGAAGTCAGGAAATAAGCTGATTATTGATGCTCTCGCGCCTTGGTTTTGGGGTAGGGAAAAGGGGGTGCACCGTCGTGGCGCACCCCCTGCATGGTGTGGGCGGCAGGGTGTGCACCGTCATTGGGTGCACCCTGCATGGTGTGTGGCATTGGGCTCCGGCCGCATGTGGCGGCTGCTACTCGTAGTCGTCGAACACCTCGTTGAGGAAGGCGTTGAAGGGGTGCATCGTGCGGAACATCTCCGTGAGGCGGTCCATGCCGTCGGGCTGGCCGACAAGCGTGTCGGCAATGGGGCTGTAGACGGTGTAGGCTCGCGGACGCAGGAGCTCGGGGCGGGGGAAGTCGCTGGGGAAGCCTTTGGGCATGGTCTTGAGCATGGCTTCGCCCACCACGGGGAAGAGCTCGTGGAAGCGCGGCTCGTCGACGATGGAGCAGAATCGGTCCGTGTCATAGACGATGGCTTCGCGCAGGTGCCGCAGCAGCTCGGGCGTGGGGCACCACGAGCCGCCTGCCACGAGCGAGTTGCCTGGCTGCAGGTGCAGGTAGTAGCCGCCGCGGCTGCTCTTGCGCCATGTGAGCAGATGAAGGCTCCGAAGTGCAGCTTGTAGGGGCTCTTGTCGGCACTGAAGCGTGTGTCGCGTGCAAAGCGGTAGATGCAGCCTTTGGCCGTCTGGTAGGCCACCGAGCTGTCGAAGGCGGCTATGCGTGCTATGAGCTCGCCCACGTAGGTCTCGAAGGCCTGGCGGGCGGCCTTGTACTCCGGCTGGTGGGCATGGAACCACTCGCGGTCGTTGTGTGCCGCCACCTGGCGCAGGAAGGTGTATATCTCTGTCATCGGTGCGTGCTGTGATGCGTGACGGAC
Source organism: uncultured Bacteroidaceae bacterium (assembly GCA_905234605.1). GTDB lineage: Bacteria > Bacteroidota > Bacteroidia > Bacteroidales > Bacteroidaceae > Physcousia. Next base: position 945 of record CAJOIE010000009.1, read on the forward strand.
GCTGCTCAGATGGTCACGGAGAAGGTGCCCTCGGCCGGCTCGCTGCCGGCGGCGATGGTGGCGGCGGTGTTCTCCTCGGCCATCTTCGACAGCTCCTCTATGCGCCGCAGCTCCTCGCGCCGGCGCTTGACCGTGGGCGAGTTCTCCACGGCGGAGATGATGTCGTCGTTGTCGAGGTCGTGGTCGGCAAAGATATAGTAGAAGCGCAGGGCACGCACAGGTTGCTCGTTGTCGGGACCGTAGTAGTCGTTGCGACGTTTGTTGAGCTCTTCCTGGCGTTCCATCTCCTCCTGCATCTGCTGCTCCACCTCGCGTGTGCGCTTCTCGATGATCTCGTCCATGCCGGGCACGCCCTGCAGGCCGAAGCCCGAGGCCAGGAGCGTTATCTTGACCTTTGAGCCGAGGCTGTCGTCGGTGCCCAGACCCCACTTCATCTCGAAGTTCTGGTTGTTGAACTTGGTCATGAAGTCGTGCACCTCGTTCATCTCCTCCATGGTTAGCTGGTCCTTCTCGTTCTCCTTGCTGAAGGAAATGTAGAAGAGCACCTTCTTTGAGGTGAAGATGTCGTTGTTGTTGAGCAGCGGGCTGTGGAGAGCCTCCTGGAAGGCCTTCGACACACGGCCCTCGCCCTCGCCGAAGCCTGTCGACATGATGGCCACGCCGCCGTCCTTGAGCACCGTGGTGACATCCTGGAAGTCGAGGTTCACGATGCCGCGCATGGTGATAATCTCGGCTATGCTCTTGGCCGCCACGCTCAGCGTGGCATCGGCCTTGGCAAAGGCATTGAGCACGGTGAACTCGGGGTAGAGCTCACGCAGGCGCTCGTTGTTGATGACGAGCAGGGCATCCACGTGCTTGCTCATCTCCTCCACGCCGTCGAGAGCCTGGTCTATCTTGTTGTTGCCCTCGAACTTGAAGGGGATGGTGACGATGCCCACGGTGAGGATGTCGAGCTCGCGGGCACACTGCGCCACGATGGGAGCCGCACCTGTGCCAGTGCCGCCGCCCATGCCGGCTGTGATGAAGGCCATGTGTGTGCCGTCGGTGAAGAGTGTCTTGATCTGCTCTATGCTCTCCTGGGCGGCCAGACGCCCCTTCTCGGGCTTGTTGCCTGCGCCCAGACCGTTGCCCAGCTGCAGGCGTGTGGGCACGGGGCTGTCCTCGAGAGCCTTGCGGTCGGTGTTGACAAGGGCGTAGGTCACGTCGTGGATGCCCTCGTTGAACATGTGCGACACGGCATTGCCGCCGCCGCCACCGACGCCTACTACTTTAATTATGCTGTTCTGAGGCACCTGATTGAGGTTGAAGTGCAGGCCCTCTCTCTGCTCCTGATACATGGTGTGGGAGTGTTATGGGTTGTGTGCTAACTGTGTGTATATGATGGCTGTGAACTGTGGGTATGTGATGCCTGTGCATGGGCGGGTGCCGCCTGCCTGTCACGGCAGAGGCAGGTCAGTCAGGGTCGACCAGACGGTTGGCCCAGTCGCCGAGCGAGCGTCCCATGCGCCCCATGCGGGAGAAGAAGCCTGGACGCTTCTCCTTCTGCTCGACGGCCTCCTCGGCATCCTTCTCCTCGACAGGCTCCTCTTCCTTGTCGGCGGGAGTCTCCGGCTTAGGCTGCTCGCGCACCACGCCGTTGGAGGTCTGGCTGTGCTGGCCAGTGAACACGGGGGCCGTGTCGGGGCTCTCGTGGAAGAGGTCGGGCTCGGCAGGCTGCTCGGAGGTGCACTCCTGGTCGCCGCGCAGCAGCATGGCCACGAGCGTGGCCAGGTTCATCTGCTGGATGTCGCCCTTGATGCTGCTGGTGAACTCCTGCGGCGTGGGCAGCTGGCGTGTCTTTACCTTGTCGAAGCCGTGGTGTCCGGCAAAGGCCTTCTCCAGCCCTTTCATGGCCGATGCGCCGCCGGTGAAGATGATGCCCGAGATGAGACGGTCGGCATAGTCGCGCAGATGCTGCCACACGTTGGCCAGGATCTCCTGCTGCCTGGCGGCCACGATGTCGTGCAGCAGGCTTGCCTTGACACGGCGGTCGTTGCTGATGGCTATCTCCTTGTCGTCGGCCGCTGCGGCATCAAGGGGAGCCGCGTCGCCGTGAGCCAGCTTGAGCTGCTCGGCCTCGCTGTGCTCAATGTGGAGCACCTGGGCTATGTCGTTGGTGATGGTGGCACCGCCGAGAGGAATGACCACGAGATGTCGCAGTATGTTCTTCTCGTAGACAACCACCGTGGTGGTCTCCGCACCGAAGTCCACAAGGGCGCAGCCCGAGCGCTTCTCGTTGTCGGAGAGCAGATAGTCGGCCAGCAGCACCGGCGAGATGAAGTAGTCGGCCACCTCGAGCTTTGCGCCTGCGACACACTGGGAGATGTTCTCGCGCAGGCTGCGTCGGGCTATGATGTTCTTGAAGCATCCCTCGATGCGGTCGGACATCACGCCTACGGGCTCTGTGGTCAGGTGCGTGCCGAGGCGGTACTCCTGTGGTATGACGTCGAGCACCTCGGCATTGGGATAGACAGATGTGCGGTTCTCGTCGATGATGCTGTCGCGCAGTTCCTCGGTGATGGGCATCTTGGCCTCTTGCTGGCGGCTGACGGATGAGCCCACGGTGTGGAGCGACTGTCCGGTGACGCCCACGTAGATGCGTGTGACGAAGACCTTGTGCTTCTGCTCTATGTGCTTGCGTATGGAGGCAATGGCGGCAATGGTCTTGTCGATGTTGTTGACCACGCCCTTGCGCACGCTCTCGGCTGCGACCTCTTTCGCGTAGCCTGTCAGCTGCAGGCTGCCGTCGGGCTTCTTCTGCCCGATGACGGCACGGATGGCGGATGAGCCGAGCTCAAAGGCCACGATGTTCTTTTCTGCTCCCATGATTGATGTGTGTTATGATGTTGTTATGTCGTCGTTGATGATGGTGGAGGTCAGCGTTTCCTGCGGCGGTGTGCCACCACTTGCCCGTTGAAGTTGACGGAGATGCGGTCGTAGGTGTCCCATCCTGTGACGGGCAGTGCTTGCTTGCAGAAGGTGGTGAGGCGTGCCAGCTTGTCGGCGATGGCCGCGGTGTCGCCAAGCTCTATGGTGAAGCTGCCGTGGCGTGGCGTGGCCTCAATGATGCCGTCGGCGCGCACGTATAGCTGGGACAGTTCGCTGCGCCAGAGGCTGTCGGCCATGATGGCTACTGCCATGGGCGCATAGTGCTCCCCGGCAGTGGCTGCGCTGATGTGGCCGGTGAGCAGCGGCAGGTCGGCCATGTGGCGGCCGCGCGGCATGTGGTGGCCTATGCTGTCGATGTAGAAGTCCTGGCCGTCGGGGGTGATGATGTGCATGAGGGCGCGGCGTGTGGACACGTGTATGGCCACCTTGCCCTCGGTGGTGGTGTAGCAGAGGGTGCCGGAGATGTAGGGGCTTGCCGTGAGCACTTGCTCCATGTGTGCAAGCGAGATGCTGTCTAAGTGCTGTCCTTCGGGGAAGATGTCGGCCGCCACGAGTAGCCCGCGCACATCGTTGATGTTGGCGAAGGTGGTGTCGGCTCCTTCCTCAACGGTGATGTCGAGGCCTTGGCACACCTGTCCCTTGCGTGAGTGGTCGAAGCCCACGACAATATATATGAGGCATGCTGCGGCGGCAAAGATGAGCAGCTGCTGGGCTTTCTTGACGAGGTTGCGGCGTGTGGTGGCACTCATGGATGGGTGTGGGGGGATGGTGTTGAGGTGTGTGGTTGCGGTGTGGTTACACGGTGATGCCGGCGCGGCGTGCCACTATGGCGGCTATCTCGGCGGAGTAGTCCTCGAGGTCGCCGGCTCCGAGGGTGAGGAGCACGTCGAAGGTGGCCTGTGCGACGAAGGCTGGCACGTCGGCCTTGCACACGAGGTGGCGTGGCATGCCGGGGCGCAGGTGGTCGAGTATGAGCTGCGAGGTCACTCCTTCAATGGGCTCTTCGCGTGCGGGATAGATCTCGGTGAGCACCACCTCGTCGAGCAGTGAGAGGGCGTCGGCGAACTCGCGGTAGAAGTCGCGTGTGCGGGTGTAGAGGTGTGGCTGGAACACTCCCAGCAGGTGTTGCCCGGGGTATACCTGCCGTATGCTGGTGATGCAGCTGCGCAGTTCCTCGGGGTGGTGGGCGTAGTCGCTGAGGTAGGCCATGCGTGGGGTGCGTACGCGGAAGTCGAAGCGTCGTTCCACGCCGGTGAACGATGCCATGCCTGCTCGCAGTTCGTCTGCTCCCACGCCGGCTATCTGTGCCAGGGCCATGGCTCCGATGCCGTTGTCGATGTTGACGCTGACGGGTACGCCCAGGTGTATGCCGGCCACGTCCCCGAGTGGCGAGACGAGGTCGAAGCTGATTTCGCCGCCGCCCATGCGTATGTTCGCGGCATGGAAGTCGCCATGGTCGCGGCCGTAGGTGTAGGTCGTGACGCCTGTGGCCGGCGAGGGCTTCAGTGCCAGGCCTGTATGTACGATGAGGCTTCCGCCTGGTCGCACCAGGCTGGTGTAGTGGCGGAAGCTCTCGAGGTATGCCTCACGGGTGCCGTAGATGTCGAGGTGGTCGGGGTCGGTGGCTGTGATGACGGTGGCCCAGGGTGTGAGGTGGTGGAAGCTGCGGTCGAACTCGTCGGCCTCGATGACCACGTAGGGGCTGTCGGGGGAGAGCAGGTAGTTGGTGCCGTAGTTCTTGGTGATGCCTCCGAGGAAGGCGTTGCAGCCTACGTGGCTCTGGTGTAGCAGGTGGGCTGCCATGCTCGACGTGGTTGTCTTGCCGTGTGTGCCGGCCACGCAGAGGCCTTGCATCTGCCGTGTCAGTGTGCCCAGCACCTGTGCGCGCTTCTGTATGTCGAAGCCGTTGTCGCGGAAGTAGGTGAGCTCGGCGTGGTCGGCGGGCACGGCGGGTGTGTAGACCACGAGTGTGGTGTCGGCATGTCGGCACGGTGCGGGTATGAGGGCTGGGTCGTCGGTGTAGTGCACGAGGGCTCCCTCGTGCTCCAGCTCGCGTGTGAGGTCGGATGGTGTGCGGTCGTAGCCTGCCACGACGAGGCCTCGTTGCAGATAGTAGCGTGCTATGGCGCTCATGCCTATGCCGCCTATGCCTACGAAGTAGACTGCTCTTGTCATGTGGGTGTGTGTATGGGCTTATGTGGGTCTGATGTGTGTGCTGCTCTATGCCTTTCGTGCCAGGCTGAGCACTTCGCGTGCGATGATTGTGGCGGCATCGGGCAGTGCCATGGCCTTGGCGGCATCGGCAATGCTGTGGAGTGCTGCCATGTCGAGTGCTGTCTTGATGGCGAGGGGCATCAGCTGCTCCATGGCGTCGGCATCGCGCACCATGAGGGCGGCACCGCGCGAGGCGAGTGCCTGTGCGTTCTTTGTCTGGTGGTCTTCGGCCACGTTGGGCGACGGCACGAGTATGGATGGTTTGCCGAGGAGGCACAGCTCGGAGATGCTGCTGGCTCCGGCGCGCGACACCACGAGGTCGGCGGCTCGGTAGGCCTCGTCCATGTGGTTGATGAAGTCGGTCATCTTGACGTTTGCGGGACAGCCTCGGCGCAGCAGGCGTTGCTTGATGTCGTCGTGGTAGTAGCCACCCGTCTGCCACAGCACCTGCACGCGGCTCTGTCCTATCAGGTCGAGCTGCGAGTAGACGCTCTCGTTGACGGTGCGTGCGCCGAGGCTGCCTCCCACGATGAGGATGACGGGGCGCACGGGGTCGAAGCCGAGCTTGAGCACTGCCTCGGCGTGTGAGAGCTTGCACTGTGCCAGCTGCTCGCGCACGGGGTTGCCGGTGAGCATTATTTTCTCCTTTGGGAAGAAGCGCTCCATGCCCTCGTAGGCTACGCAGATGCGCTGTGCGGAGCGTGCCAGCAGCTTGTTGGTCACGCCGGCGTAGGAGTTCTGCTCCTGTATGAGCGTGGGTATGCCCAGCGAGGCTGCCATGTTGAGCGTGGGGCCTGAGGCGTAGCCGCCCACGCCCACGGCCACGTCGGGGCGGAAGTCGCGCAGGATGCGGCGTGCCATGCGGCGGCTCCGCAGCAGGCGCCACAGCACGCTGACATTGCGCCACAGGTGGGCGCGGTCGAAGCCTGCCACGGGCAGCCCCTTTATCTCGTAGCCGGCGGCCGGCACGCGTGTCATTTCCATGCGCCCTTCGGCGCCAACGAAGAGGAGCTGCACGTCGGGCTCAAGGCGTTGCAGCGCGCCGGCTATGCTCAGTGCGGGGAAGATGTGTCCGCCTGTGCCGCCGCCGCTGATTATGACTCGGAGTGGTTGTCTCATGTGTCGTGGGGTGTGGTTGTTATGTGTGCAGGGTGTCGGTGATGAGGGTGCAGGGTGATGTGCTTCACGGTGCAGGGTGATGCTGTCTGTGGGTGCAGGGTGTTCAGGCGGGAGCCTGTGTGTCGTCGGCGGCCACGTCGCGCGTGATGGAGAGCATCATGCCGATGTATGCGCAGTTGACCATGATGCTTGTGCCGCCTTTGCTCACTATGGGCAGCGGCTGGCCTGTCACGGGGAAAAGGTCGACGGCTACGGCCATGTTGATGAGGGCTTGCGTGACGATGAGCAGGGCAAGCCCCATCATGAGGTAGGCCTGGAAGTAGCGTGTGCTGCGCTGGGCCGCTCGTGCCGCGCGGTAGAGGAGCACGATGTAGAAGAGCATGACGAAGAAGCTGCCGGCGAGGCCCATCTCCTCGATGATGATGGCATAGATGTAGTCGGAGTAGGCATGTGGCAGGAAGTCGCGCACACGTGAGTTGCCCGGCATGCGTCCCACCACGTTGCATGTGGCTATGGCTATGCGGGCCTGTGTGATCTGGGGGTTGGTGTTGAGGTCGTAGTCGTTGGGGTCGTCGGGGATGGGCGTGTGGTTGTGCAGGCGGTGGGCCCACGTGCTGATGCGTTCCAGTTTGGTGCCCTTGAAGCTCTGGAGCTGCTGCTCCGACAGCAGATAGAGCGTGGCGACGGACATCGTGCCGGCGATGGCCATGGCACCGATGAGGGTGCCGTACTCGCGCCACGGCACGTCGCCGATGAACATCATGATCATCACTACGGCGAAGGCTATAACTGCCGTGGACAGGTTCTCCGTGACGATGAAGGCGCAGATGACGGCCGTGAAGGCCAGTATCAGCCAGAAGGCCTTGCGCGTGGCACCGCGCTCGTCGCGCATCGCGCCGAGCAGATAGGCCACCACCACCACCAGTGTGCCCTTGGCCAGTTCGGAAGGCTGTATGGTGAGGCCTATGTGGGGTATGCGCAGCCACCGCTGCGTGTCGTTGACCTCGCCTGCAAAAAACATGACGGCAACGAGCAGCGAGATGCTCACCACGGGGCCTATCACGACCAATGCACCGAAGTAGCGGCTCTGTATGCGGTGTATGACCCACGTCACGCCGATGCCCATGGTGAGGAAGACGGCGTGCGTCAGCACCGGCGACCAGTAGGCCCCGCTGTTGTTGGGTATGTTGCTCGTGGCGCTGTACACCTCGAGCAGCGACACTGCACTGAGCAGGAAGAGTATGAGCCAGATGATTTTGTCGCCCTCGAAGAGGTGGCCTATCTGATTGGTGCGTTCCTGTATGCTCATAGACGGGGATGGTGTTGGAGTGGTGGGTGTGTGGTTGGGGCCGGCGGCTCAGAGAGAGCGTGCCAGGGTCTTGAACTGCTCGCCGCGGTCCTCCATGTTGCGGAAGAGGTCGAAGCTGGCGCAGCAGGGCGAGAGCAGCACGGTGTAGCCAGGGCGGGCCATGGCGTAGGCCTCGCGGACACAGTCGGCCATGCTGCGTGTGTCGGCCACGGGCAGGCCCAGCGGGTCGAAGAAGGCATGCAGCTTGGCATTGTCCACCCCGAGGTAGACCAGCCCCTTGCACTTCTGCTGCACGAGCTCGCGTATGGACTCGTAGTCGTTGCCTTTGTCGAGGCCGCCGAGGATGAGTATGGTGGGCTGTGTCTGGCTCTCAAGGGCATACCAGCAGGCATCCACGTTGGTGGCCTTGGAGTCGTTGACGAAGCGCACGCCGTGCACCGTGCACACATATTCCAGCCTGTGCTCCACGCCCTCGAAGTCGGCCAGGCTCGCGCGTATCACCTCGTTTGAGATGCCGCTGATGTCGGCAGCTATGCCGGCGGCTAAGGAGTTGTAGAGGTTGTGCTTGCCGGTCAGTGCCAGCTCCTCCTGCTCCATGTTGAAGGGCGTGGGGTGCTCAATGACATACTCGCCGTCGGCAATGTAGCCTATCATGCCGTCGCGCTTGATGATGCTGAAGGGGCACAGGCGGCTCTCGATGTGGTACTTTGACAGCTCGCGGCGTATGATTGGGTCCTCGTTCCAGTAGATGAAGGCATCGTCCTTGGTCTGGTTCTGCACGATGCGCATCTTGGCGTCGGTGTACAGCTGCATCTGCCCCTGGTAGCGGTCGAGGTGGTCGGGCGTGATGTTGAGCAGCACGGCAATGTTGGCGCGGAAGTCGTACATGTTGTCGAGCTGGAAGCTGGACAGCTCTATGACGTAGTAGGCATGGGGGTCCTCGGCCACCTGTAGGGCGAGGCTGCGGCCTATGTTGCCTGCCAGACCCACATCGTAGCCGGCCTTGCGGAAGATGTGGTAGATGAGGCTCGTCGTGGTGGTCTTGCCATTGGAGCCCGTGATGCATATCATCTTCGAGTCGGTGTAGCGGCCGGCGAACTCTATCTCGCTGATGACGGGGATGCCTGCGGCATGGATGGCGCGCACGATGGGCGCCGTGTCGGGTATGCCAGGGCTCTTGATGACTTCCTTGGCTGCGAGCACACGCTCTTCGGTGTGGCGGCCCTCTTCCCACTCTATGCCGCGGGACGTGAGGGCCTCGCGGTAGTGGGGCTTGATGGCCGAGCTGTCGCTGACGAAGACATCGTAGCCCTGTTTCTGTGCCAGCACGGCGGCTCCCACGCCGCTCTCGGCAGCTCCGAGTATTACTATTAGCTCACGCATGTGGGTGTATCTGTATTAAGGTGTGTATGTACTGCCAAGCATTAAGGTGTGTATGTACTGTCCGGAGGGTGTCGCGGTGGCGGCTGCCTACCTTATCTTGAGGGTCACGATGGCCAGAGCGCATGCCATCAGGGTGATAATCCAGAAGCGCGTGGTTATCTTCGACTCCAGCCAGCAACCCTTGGGCCAGTTGATGAGCACACGGAAGTCGGCCGGCAGCTGCCCGGGGCGCACGCGGAAGGTGTCGTGTAGGGGGGCACGCTTTATCACGCGCAGCTTCAGCCCGCGGCGGTTGCCGTAGCGGGCATAGTTGGTCTGGGCCAGCACGCTGACGCTCTCCATCAGGAAGATGAAGCAGATGAGGGGCAGCATGAGCTCCTTGTGTATTATCACCGCCGTGACGGCGATGATGCCGCCTATGGCCAGCGAGCCTGTGTCGCCCATGAACACCTGTGCAGGGTAGGCGTTATACCAGAGGAAGCCTATGAGTGCGCCCACGAAGGCCATCAGGAACACCACCACCTCCTCCGAGCCTGGCACATACATTATATTAAGGTATGAGGCGAAGCCTATGTGCGACGACACATAGGCCAGCACGGCCAGCGTGGCGCACATGATGGCAGCGTTGCCTGCGCACATGCCGTCCATGCCGTCGTTGAGGTTGGCACCGTTGCTCACGGCCATCACCACGAAGGTGGTCACCAGCACGAAGAGCACCCAGCCGGCAGTGCGGCGGTTCTCGCCGAGGAAGCGGAAGAAGCTCCAGTAGTGCAGGTTGTTGTTCTTCACGAAGGGTATGGTGGTCACCGTGCTCTTCACGGGCTCGCTCATCTGCACCACCTCCACGCCGTCGACGCGTGCCTCCGAGGCCTGCTCATAGACCACGGCATCGGGGCTGAGCCACAGCACGAGGCCCACCGTGAGCCCCAGCACAGCCTGCCCCAGCAACTTCCATGTGGGGCGTATGCCGTCCTTGGTGCGGTGCATCTTGGTCCAGTCGTCGAGGTAGCCCAAGAGGCCGAGCCACAGCGTCGTGCCAAGCAGGATGAGCATATACACGTTGCGCAGGCGACCCAGCAGCAGTGCGGGTATGACGGTGGCCACGATGATGATGAGGCCGCCCATGGTGGGCACGCCGCGTTTCTCCACGCCGTAGGGGTCGATGCTGGCGTCGCGCTGCTGCTCGAAGGCGGCACGTTGCTTCTGCCGCCTGATGAACCATTCGCCGTACCACGCCGAAATCATCAGCGCGAGCACGAACACGAGCAGGCTGCGGAAGGAGATGTAGCTCCAGATGTGGGCTCCGGGGATGCCGAAGGCAGCAAGGCTGCGAAAAAGATAGTATAGCATGTGTGGTGGCTCGGTGTCAGGTAGATAAGTCGGTGTCAGCTACTGTTAAAGTCCGAAGATGTCGCGCACCACCTCGTGGTCGTCGAAGTGGTGCTTCACGCCGCGCACCTCCTGATAGTCCTCGTGGCCCTTGCCGGCGATGAGCACCACGTCGCCAGGCTGTGCCATGGTGCACGCCGTGCGTATGGCCTCGCGGCGGTCGGTGATGGCCAGCACGTGGCGTCGCTGTGCCGCATCGAGGCCGGCCAGCATGTCGGCGATGATGGCCTCGGGCTCCTCAAAGCGCGGGTTGTCGCTGGTGATAATCACTTGCTGCGAGCCGCGCACGGCACTCTGCGCCATGAGCGGACGCTTGCCGCGGTCGCGGTTGCCGCCGGCACCGCACACGGTGATGCAGCGCTGCCCGTCGTGCAGCAGCTCGCCTATGGTCTGCAACACGTTGTCTAAGGCGTCGGGGGTGTGGGCGTAGTCGACGATGGCGGTGACTCCATCCTTGGAGCGGATGGTCTCCAGACGGCCGTTGACGGGGCGCAGTGTGCTCAGGTGCACCAGCACCTCCTTGGGCTCGGCACCAAGTGCCACGGCCGTGGAGTAGACGGCGAGCAGGTTGTAGACGTTGAAGCGGCCGACGAACTGGACGAAGACCTCGTGGCCGTCGATATCGAGGCTCATGCCGTCAAAGCTCTCCTCCAGTATGCGTGCATGATGGTCGGCCACGTCGCGCATGCTGTAGGTGATGCGTGTGGCTCGTGTGTTCTGCACCATGATGCTGCCGTTGGCGTCGTCGGCGTTGGTCACGGCGAAGGCTGTTGCTGGCAGTGCGGTGAAGAATGCCTGCTTGGCATCGCGGTATGCATCGAAGGTCTTGTGGTAGTCTAAGTGGTCGCGTGTCAGGTTGGTGAAGATGCCGCCGCGGAAGCGCAGGCCGCCAATGCGTTGCTGCACCACGCTGTGTGAGCTCACCTCCATGAAGGCATACTGGCATCCGGCTGCCACCATGCGTGCGAGCAGGCGGCACAGCGTGATGGGGTCGGGGGTGGTGTGGTCGGTGGGTATGGCTTCTGTGCCCACGTAGTTGCACACGGTGCTCAGGAGCCCGCATGGGTAGCCCATGCGTGTGAACATCCGGTAGAGCAGCGTGGCGGTGGTGGTCTTGCCGTTGGTGCCGGTGACTCCCACCAGGTCGAGCTGCTCCGTGGGGCGGCCGAAGAAGTGGTGTGCCACATGGCCCACGGCATCCTGTGTCGAGGCCACGCGCACGTAGGTCACGCCTTCCGCCGTGCTCTCGGGCATGCGCTCGCACAGCACTGCCGTGGCTCCTGCCGCCGTGGCACGTGCTATGTAGTCGTGGCCGTCCACCTGTGTGCCAGGCACGGCTATGAAGAGGTGTCGCGGCTTCACCTGGCGTGAGTCGGTTGCTATGTCGGCGATGTCGATGCTGGTTGCGCCTGCCACCTCGATGGGTGACACTGACGTGAGGATGTCGGAGAGGAGCATATATATTATAGGTGTCTTGTTGGCTTGCTTAGATGTGCATGTCGGGCTGCTACTTGAGTGTCAGCGTGATGCTCTGGTCGGGCTTGGGCATGGTGCCGGGGGCAACGCTCTGTGCGGCCACGTGGCCGTGGCCGCTGATGCGCACCTTCATGCCGAGGGTTTCGAGTGTGCGTGTGGCGTCGCGTGCGGTGAGGCCGCGTGTGTCGGGCACGAGTCCTGCTGTTGTGTCGGCTGGCACGGCTGCCTCGGGGCGCGTGTGTATGGCTGTGCTGTCGGCGGGGTCGGCAGCTGCGCTCATGGGGCGGTAGATGCCCTTGGCCATCACGTAGTGTGCCAGCTCGGCGAACACGGGGCCTGCCTGTCCGCCTCCCGATGCCGGCAGGCCGCTTTTCTTGATGCATACCACGCAGGTGTAGCGCGGTGCCTCGGCAGGATAGAAGCCTGCGAAGCTCACCATGTAGCGTGCCGGCGAGCCGTGGTAGCTGCCGTGCTCATCGGCCACCTGTGCCGTGCCTGTCTTGCCGCACACCTTGAAGTAGCGGGAGCCGGCCTTGCGGCCCAGGCCTGTGGGGTCGTTGACCACTCGCTCCAGTATCTGGCGTATGTCGGTCAGTGTGTGTGGCGAGCAGATGCGTTCTTTCACCGTGACCACGGGGAATGTCTTCAGCACGGTGCCGTCCTTGCGTATCTCCTTGACGAAGCGCGGCTGCACCATGCGCCCGCCGTTGGCTATGGCGTTGTAGAAGATGCAGGTGTATATGGGCGGTATCTGTGTTTCATAGCCTATGCTCATCCACGGCAGGGCTGTGCGGCTCCAGTTGCTGCCGTCTTTCCTGGGGCGTCGCACGTAGGGTCGTCCCACGCCGGGGAAGGGCAGGTCGACGGGCACGCCCACGCCTTCGCGGTAGAGTCCGTCCACATAGCGCTCGGGGTGGTCGTGGTAGTGTTCGTCGATGATGCGGCTCACTCCGATGTTTGAGGAGAACATCAGACATTCGTCGACGCTGATGGCGCGGCCGTAGCCGCCGCTGCGCCAGTTGTGGTCTTTCATGGGGCGGCCGTGCATCATGTAGACGCCGTTGCCCACGTAGACGCTGTCGCTGCGGGTCACCATGCCGTCCTCCAGTGCCACCATGATGGAGGCTGTCTTGAAGGTTGAGCCGGGCTCCCACAGGTCGGTCAGGGCATGGTTCTTGACCTCGGCATATTGCCCTGGTGCCACGCGTGTGAGGTTCACTATGGCTTTCACGTCGCCTGTGTGTGTCTCCATGAGCAGCACCACGCCCACCTCGGCGTTGATTTCCTCGAGTTTGCGCCGCAGTATGCGCTCGGCGGCATCTTGCATGCCCACGTCGATGGTGGAGATGAGGTCGAGTCCTTCCACGGGGTCGAGGTCGGTGTGGTCGACCCAGTCGGTGAGCACTTTCTCACGGTGGCGCAGTCCGTTCTGTCCCCTCAGGATGCTGTCGTAGGCCAGTTCGAGGCCGTTCATGGCAGAGTCAGACGTGGTCATCAGCGAGCCCAGCGTGCGTGTGGCCATGCCTCCGTAGGGTTTCTGCCGCTGCTGTATCTCTTCGGCATAGAAGCCTGAGCGTGTGCGGCCGAGGTTGAAGAAGGGCAGCTTCTGTGCCTCGCGGTATTTGATGTAGGTTGCGTTGCGGGCTATGAGCAGGTTGCGGCGCTTGCGTCGCTGCCCGTCGAGGATGAGACGCTTGTACTCTGCCGCGTTGTGGGTGGGGAAGAGGCGTGCCAGGCCGCTGCAGAGGTCGTCGATGTGTGCTTGCAGGCTGTCGTCGCGTGCCTGCTGTGCCTCGGCTTCGGCCTTTGGGTTGTTGGGGTCTTTGACCACGAAGTCCATGCGCAGTGTGTAGACGGACATGGAGCCTACGAGCAGCTGGCCGTCGGCCGAGTAGATGTTGCCGCGCACGGCGCGCACGGTGCGCTGTTGCGTGGCCATGCGGCTGCGCACGGTCTCGTAGTAGTCGCGCTTGGTGAACATGGCCAGCGTGGCTTTGCCTACGATGAGTGCGCCGAAGCATGTCATGACGATGATGACGAGCATGTAGCGTGGTATGGTGTGGCGGTTGTCGTAGCGCATGGCTGGCTGTGTGGGCTGTGGGTGTGGCTTATGGTGGTGGCGTGGCGTGTCTCAGTGGCGGGGCATGGGCATGGCGAAGGGTGGTTGCAGCGGGCTGTGGAGGGTGCTGTCGCCGCGTGCGCGCAGCAGTTGTTCGATAGCGCTCTGGCGTGTGCGCCGTGTGCGCTCGGCGTGCTGCGTGAGGGCGTAGTTCTTGATGTCGGCGAGCTCGGCGCGCAGATGGTCTTGGGCGATGATGTCGCGCTGTGCGCCGTAGCGGTTGGTGATATACACTATGCCGAGCACCACTGCCATGGCTATGTAGAGCACCTGGCTGCGCAGGAACGAGCCGATGAAGTAGTCGCCGAAGAGCAGCTCGCGCAGGCTCACCTCGGGCAGTGAGTCGGAGGTGAGCTTGGCCCACACCGACGGTGCCTGCTGTCCGCCGGCCTGCGCGCTGCTGCGGGGCCTGCGCGTGGCACGCTGTGTGCTGCTGCCGCCGGTGCTGGCTGCTGCCTTGGTGCCGGCAGTGCTGCCGTCGGCCTCCATGTCGGCATGGCTGCCTGTGTCTGCTTGGCTGTCGGAGCCTGCGTCTGCGGGTAGCGTGGCGTATGGCACATCGGCCGCGGGTGCATTGATGATGAAGGGCACGTCGTCCTTGCTGTGCTCGTCGTCAGTGTTCACTTTTACCTTTGCTTATGTTTGTGGCGTGCAGCCGTTGCCTGTTCCTTCTGTGTGGCGTGGCTGCCGTGTGTGTTGTCTGTTCAGTGTGGCGCGGTCTTCTCGGCTATGCGCAGGCGTGCGCTGCGGCTGCGGCTGTTGGTGGCGAGCTCGTCGGCAGCGGGTGTCAGTGGCTTGCCCACGGCCACGAGCGGTGAGGTGGTGCGCCCGTAGATGTCCTGCTCCACGTGGCCTTCAATGTTGCCCGAGCGCACGAGGTTTTTCACTATGCGGTCCTCGAGCGAGTGGTAGGCAATCACTGCGAGGCGGCCGCCGGGGGTGAGCAGCGCGGTGGCGGCGAGGAGCATGTCGCGCAGGGCGTCCATCTCGTGGTTCACCTCGATGCGCAGGGCCTGGAACGCCTTGGCCATGTCCTTGCTCTCGCGGTCGCGGCCAAGCAGCGGTGCCAGCACTCCCGCCAGTGCTGCCGTGGTGGCGATGGGCTCTGCCTGCCGTGTGCGCACGATGGCTGCTGCCAGGCGGTTTGCCTGCTGCAGCTCGCCGTAGAGGCGGAATATGGTTGCCAGCTGCTCCTGGGTGTAGGTGTTCACCACGTCGGATGCCTTGAGGCGTGCCTGCTGGTTCATGCGCATGTCCAAGGGGGCGTCGGCACGGAAGCTGAAGCCCCGCTCTGCGGCGTCGAAGTGGCGGCTCGACACTCCGAGGTCGGCCAGCACGCCGTCGACGGCGTCGATGCCGTAGTAGCGCATCCAGGAGCGCAGGTAGCGGAAGTTGGAGCGCACGAGGGTCCATGTGGGGCCGTCGCCCTGTTCCGTGGCCTCGGCCTCGGCCTCGCACTGTGCTATGGCCTCTGCGTCCTGGTCGAAGCTGAAGAGGTGGCCGCCGGACCCCAGACGACGGAGCACCTCGCGGCTGTGGCCGCCGCCACCGAGCGTGACGTCTACGTATATGCCGTCGCGGCGGATGGCCAAGGCATCGACGCTCTCCCGCAGGAGCACTGGCACATGATGGTAGGTGTCTTGCATGGCGCAAATGTATATATTCTGAAACACCTGCCCAAGCTATGGCGGGAATTTTATTTCATCCAGGCGACAATGTGCTAATATGTCGGCTTTTAGATGCTTGGAGTTTTACTATAAGTGGAGTTGCAGCCTGCTGTGTGGCGCGTTGTTGGCGGCATGGTGTCGGTCATGAGGGTGCAGTGTGGCGGTGATGAGGGTGCATGGTGTCGGTGATGAGGGTGCAGGGTGGTAGGTCGCGACGGTGCAGGGTGTTTTGCGGCTACGGTGCATGACGCGCCGGCGGTGGCGGCAGTGCGGCAGGAATATCAATGTGGGGCGAAAGCACCGCAGCAACGCTTTTTTGGTTATCTTTGTGCTGCTTAAACGCTACGCTTATGGCTACACTGACACCGATGATGAAGCAGTTCTACGACCTGAAGAGCAAGCATCCCGACGCGCTGCTGCTCTTCCGTTGCGGCGACTTCTACGAGACCTATGCCGACGACGCGGTGAAGGCTGCCTCTGTGCTGGGCATCACGCTCACGCGGCGCAACAACCAGCGCGAGGAGGAGTCGGTGGCCATGGCCGGGTTTCCCTATCATGCGCTCGACACCTACCTGCCGAGGTTGGTGCGTGCGGGTATGCGCGTGGCTATCTGCGACCAGCTCGAGGATCCTAAACTGACCAAGAAGTTGGTGAAACGGGGCATCACGGAACTGGTCACGCCCGGGCTGGCCATGACCGAGACGGTGCTCGACAACAGGCAGAACAACTTCCTTGCCGCCGTGCATTTCGCCGCGAATGACACCGTGGGACTCAGTCTCCTGGACATCAGCACGGGCGAGTGGCTCGTGGCCGAAGGCTCGGCGGCCTACGTGGCGGGCCTCATGGCCAACTTCGGGCCCAAGGAGGTGCTCTACGAGCGGGGCCGCAAGGGTCTGTTCGAGGGCTGCTTCGGCAGCAAATATACAACGTTTCAGCTTGACGACTGGGTCTTTACCTCGCAGACTGCTACCGACAAGCTGCATCGCCACTTCGGCGTGCGCTCGCTCAAGGGTTTCGGCATCGACACCATGCGGGCCGCCGTGATAGCCTCGGGGGCTGTCCTGCAATATCTCGAGGCTACGCAGCACACGCAGCTCGACCATGTGTCCACCATACGCCGCATCGAGGAGCAGCGCTACGTGCATCTGGATCGCTTCACTATACGCAACCTCGAGCTGGTGGAGTCGCAGGGCGAGGGGGGCACATCGCTGCTCGCCGTGCTCGACCGCACCACCACACCCATGGGGGCGCGCCTGCTGCGCCGCTTCCTGCTCTTTCCACTGTGCGACAAGGCCGAGGTGGAGGCTCGCCACGACGTGGTGGACTACTGCTACCGCCATGCTCCGCTGCGCGACCTCATCGTGGAGCGGCTGCGCACCATCGGCGACATGGAGCGGCTGGCCTCGCGCGCAGCCGTGGGACGGGTGACACCGCGCGACCTCGTGCAGCTGCGCATAGCCCTCGAGGCCATAGTGCCCGTCAAGGCAGCCCTCAGCCAGACCGACGACACGCAGCTGCAGGCCACGGCTGCGGCTCTCGACCCGCTGCCTGAGCTGGCCCACACGCTGGCCCGCCAGCTCACGGCCGACCCGCCGCTGCTCGTGGCCAAGGGAGGCGTCATTGCCACAGGCGTCAGTGCCGAGCTCGACCAGCTGCGCCAGATAGCCCATTCCAGCAAGGACTACCTGCAGCAGCTCGTGCAGCGCGAGGCCGAGGCCACAGGCATACTGAGCCTCAAGGTGGGCTACAACAACGTCTTCGGCTACTATCTCGAGGTGCGCAACACCTACCGCGACCACGTGCCGGCGGAGTGGACGCGCAAGCAGACGCTCGTGGGTGCGGAGCGCTACATCACCCAGGAGCTGAAGGAATATGAGGAGACCATCATGGGTGCCGAGGACAAGATACTGACGCTCGAGGCTGAGCTCTTCGGCCGTCTCGTGCAGCAGGTGGCCGCACAGGTGGCAGCCCTGCTGCGCAATGCCAAGCTGCTTGCCGAGCTCGACTGTCTGGTGGGCTATGCCGTGGCCGCCGTGGAGCATGGCTACGTGCGTCCCGCTATGGAAGAGGGCACAGGGCTCTCCATCGTGGCAGGCCGCCACCCCGTGATTGAGGTGCAGATGCCGGCCGGAGAACGCTACGTGGCCAACGATGTGCACGTCGACACCGCATCGGAACAGATACTCATCATCACAGGTCCCAACATGGCGGGCAAGAGTGCCCTGCTGCGGCAGACGGCTCTCATAGTGCTCATGGCGCAAGCCGGCAGCTTCGTGCCTGCCGACAGCGCGAAGATAGGCATGGTGGACAAGATATTCACACGTGTGGGAGCATCAGACAACATTAGCGCGGGCGAGAGCACATTCATGGTGGAGATGACCGAGGCGGCAAGCATTCTCAACAACGTGACGGAACGCTCACTCGTGCTCTTCGATGAGCTGGGACGAGGCACCTCAACCTACGACGGCATCAGCCTGGCGTGGGCAATAGTGGAATATCTGCACGACGGGAGCCAGGGGCATCCGCGCACCCTCTTCGCCACTCACTACCATGAACTCAACGAGATGGCAGAGCGTTTCGCCCGCATACGTGCCTACAACGTGTCGGTGCGCGAGGTGAGAGGCAAAATCATATTCCTGCGCAAGCTGGAGCCTGGAGGCACGTCGCACAGCTTCGGCCTGCACGTGGCGCGCCTGGCGGGAATGCCCCGCGAGGTGGTGGCGCGCGCCGAGGTCATACTGCACCAGCTGGAACAGAGTGCCAACCGCGACGGTCTGGGCGACGGACCCAACGTGAAGGCCATAGCCAAGGGCGACGACCACATGCAGCTTAACTTCTTCCAGCTCGACGACCCTGTGCTGCAACAGATACGCGACGAGCTGCTCGAGCTCGACGTGAACAGCCTCACGCCGCTGCAAGCCCTGAACAAACTCGATGCCATAAAACGCATACTGCGACACTGAGCCCCTGACGCATAGAAGCTGTCGGATTACTCTGAATACTCCGATTACTCCGAATACTCAGAGCACTCCGACAGCCTCCGATTGCTCTGGCACCTACTGCCGGCTGGGGCTCAGGCTCTCGTCGGTGGCACTCTCGGGGTGCTTGCGTGTGAGCAGGTACTCTGCGACGAAGCCGGCAAGCATGCCCAGACCCAGACCCAGGATGATGGCAATGAGGAAGCCTTGTTCCTTGATGTTGATGCCCATGAGCGAGGCGGCGAGAGCTCCCAGGCCCAGACCTGTAGTGGCACAGCCGTAGCGCAGCAGACGATACTTGCTGCTGACTGGTGCGGCCTGCTCTGCCAGGAGCAGACGGGCTGACTCGGGGTCGGTGGCATGCTCCACGAGCGAGAGGCGCAGGCGGGTCTGGTCGCTGTGCTTGCGGATGACGGCGATGAATGTCATGACAATGGCAATGATGGGGATGCCGAGTGATAGGATGATGGCGAGCGTGGCTTCAAGATCAATGCTGTTCATAGTGGTTGTGGTGTTAAATGGTTACTGATGTTTAGAGGTATGTGTCAGCGCTGAGTTGTGTGGCAGAGGGGGCGACGGAGGTCATGCCTCAAGGCGTATGGTGTCGAGCAGATGGACCGTGATGCCTATCATGGCTGCCATGGGCCATGCCATGAGACATAGACCGACAGTCGGGTCGTGGCGGCACACGAAGCTGTAGGCAGCCATGGCCACGATGCCCACGCAGGCGGCCCATGACAGCGTGACGGCTGCTGTGCGCAGCCACCGGTGCAGCAGCTCGCGGCGATGCCGCTGCCGTGCCTGGGCGATGATGGCTTGCCGGAGCTGTGCCACCTGCTGCTCGCGGAGCAGTGTCTGGCTGATGAGGAGGTCGAGCTCTTGGTCGGTGTATTGCTTCATGACTGTAGGAGTTGGCGGAGATGGTTGCGGATGCGGTGCAGACGCACAAGCACGTTGCTTTGTGAGAGGCCGAGGGCTGAGGCGATGTCGGCCGTGCGGCGTTGCTCATAGTAGTGCAGGCGCAGCAGCTGCTGGTCGGTGGCAGGCAGCGTGGCTATGGCTTGCTCCATGCGCTGCATTGCGGCCTCGTGCTCGTCGGAGTATGGCTCGTCGGCGGCTGCGACGTGCACATCGTCGATGCTCACCGTGCGGCGGTGGCGCTCCTGCCCCAGGAGGGTGAGAGCTGTGTGGGCGGCAATCTGTGAGAGCCATCCGCCGAGGTTGTCGCCGCGGAACTGCGCGAGGCGCTCGTAGGCCTTGGCGAAGGTGAGCTGGGTCACCTCGGCCGCACCGTCGGCGGTGTGCATGAGCGACATGGCCCGGGCATAGACTGCGCCTGTGTGGCGTGTCACGATCTGTGCAAAGGCGTGCTGCGAGTGGTTGAAGAGCACGAGGCTCACGAGCTGCTGGTCGGTCATGGGGCGGTGGTGCAGTGGCTGTCGTTCACTATACAGACTGCCATGCGGAGGGATTATTACACCTCGGGGCTGAAAAAGTGGCTGCTGCTGCCCTTGCGGGCTTGTCAGTAGCTCACGTAGGGCTCCATGCGGGCGATGTCGTCGGCACTGAACTCCGGCAACAGACACAGCTGCTGCAGCGAAGTGATGCGGCCGTAGTTGCGGCGGTAGGTGACTATGGCCCGGGCGCGTGCATAGCCTATGTAGGGATGTCGGCCCAACTCACGCTCGGTGGCTGTGGCAAGGCTGAGACGGGCCACCAGGCTGCTGTCGGCCACGAACCAGTCGAGCAGGGGCGGCGGGAAGCCCTCTATCTCAAGCAGCTGGAGGGGACTCACGTAGCCGCCGAGCTGCTCGCGGTAGGCCACTATCTGGCGTGCACGCACTGAGGCTATGCCTGGCACTTGCTTGAGCGTGGCCGTGTCGACACTGTTGAGGTCGAGGGCACGCATCTCGCGGAACTTCTCCTGTGAGGGATAGCTGATGCTGTCGCGATGTCGTGGGGGGGGTAATAGTGAAGAGTCGGAGGGGTAGAGCTCGGCATCGTCGAAGTAGCGGAAGGCACGGCTGATGCGTATGTGTGGTGCCAGGCGGTCGTAGAGCTCGTGGGTCATGCCGGGCACACGGCGGAAGTCCTCGGGGCGGTGGTAGCGGCCATGGTGGGCGCGGTAGTTGTATATGCTCCTGACCATGCGCGGCGACAGGCCAAGGCGCAGGAGTGTCAGCGAGTCGGCTGTGTTGGGGTCGAAGGGGAATGCGTCGGCGGCAATCGCGCTGCGGTGAGCTGTGTGGCCGGCACCTGTGCTGCGGGCTGTGGCGGACAGGCTGTCGGACATCAGGATGTGGGCCAGGACCTCGGCAGAGTCGGGCGTGGAGAGAAGCACATCGCTGGCGGGCTCGCGCCGGCAGGTGTGGTAGGCACTGACGGCACACCATGTGGCTATCACTGCCACGGCAAGGCGCATGACGTCGCGGCGTGTCTGTCTGGATAGGTGCATGGCTGGGTCGGGGTGATGATGGTGTCAGTGGCTGATGTGTGTGAATGCGCCTTGCGGCGTGTTGCCTTGCAGGCTGACGTCAGGCTATCAGGCTGTTGGCGAAGATGAGGCCGATGGCCACAGGGGCAACCCAGCGTATGAGCACGAAGAAGGTGCTCACGAGCCACCGCGGCACCCTGTGCAGGCCGCCGCTCGTGAGCTCGTCCTCCACAAGGTCGCGGGGCAGCCGCCAGCCAACGAAGATGCTCAGCACGATGCCGCTCAGGGGCATAATCCACAGAGCTGTCACGTCGTTGAAGGCATCGAAGAAGCCACGGCCCATGAACGGACGGAAGTCGCGCAGCGGACCGAAGCTGAGGCAGCACAGCGTGGACAGCAACATGGCCACTATGGTCATGTAGGTGGCGGCACGGCGGCGCGACACGTGGTAGCGGTCGACGAAGAAGGCGGTGACTTCCTCGTGCATGGATATGGTGCTCGTCAGGGCAGCCAGCACCAACAGGAGGTAGAACATGAGGGCAAAGGCGTAGCCCAGTGCTGGCGTGCCGCTGAAGAGCGAGGAGAACACGCTCGGCAGCGTGACGAACACCAGCCCGGGACCTGCATCGGCACCGACGCCTTCAACAGAGAACACGGCAGGGAAGATGATGAAGCCGCTCACGATGGCCACCAGCGTGTCGAGTGCAACCACGTTGGCTGCTGTCTTGAGCAGTGGCACCTCGCGGCGGAAGTAGCTGGCGTAGGTGGACAGGCAGCCTATGGCTATGCTCAGTGAGAAGAAGGCCTGCCCGAGCGCACTGAGCACCACGGAGGCATCCACCTTGCTGAAGTCGGGGCGGAGCAGGAACGTCACTCCGGCGCGTGCACCTGGCATGGCCATCGACCCTGCGGCAAGCAGGCACAGCATCACGGCCAGCAGGGGCATCATCAGTTTGGAGAAGCTCTCGATGCCGCGCTGCACACCGCGCACGATGATCAGGTGCGTCAGCAATATAAATAATAAGGTATAGGCGAGGGGCGGCCATGTGGCTGTCGAGAAGCTTTCGAAGAAGGCCGAAGCATTGGTCATGCTGCTCATGGTGCCTTGCACGGCAGCCACGGCGTAGCGCAGTATCCATCCCGCCACGACGCTGTAGTAGCTCAGGATGAGCGTCACGCACAGGATGCCGGCGTAGCCCGTGACGTACCATGGCTCGTGGGGTGCCAGCCGCTGGTAGGCCGACGCTATGTCGGTGTGTGTGCGGCGGCCGATGACGAACTCTGCGGTCATCATCGGTACGCCGAGGAACACCACGCACATGAGGTAGACGAGCAGGAATGCGGCACCGCCGTTCTGCCCTGTCTCGACGGGGAAGCGCCAAATGTTGCCTAAGCCCACGGCACTGCCTGCCGTGGCGAGTATGATGCCGAGGCGTGTGGCGAAGCTGCCTCGGGAGTGGTGTCCGTCGTGCTGTGTGGGTGTTGTCATGGCTGGTGGCAAGAAAGACAGCTGCGCTGCCTCGGTGATGGGGCAGCGCAGCTGTGGGTGTGCGGTTGTAAGGCTGCGCTCTTACTTGCGCAGGCCGAGGGCTTTGACGATGGCGCGGTAGCGGTTGATGTCGCGGGCCTTGAGGTAGTTGAGCAGCGCGCGGCGCTTGCCCACCAGGCCGGTGAGGGCACGCTCGGTGCTGTGGTCTTTGCGGTTCTGCTTCATGTGCTCGGTGAGGTGAGCAATACGGAAGCTGAAGAGTGCAATCTGGCTCTCGGCGCTGCCGGTGTCGGTGGTGCCCTTGCCGAACTTCTCGAAGAGTTCAGCCTTCTTAGCGGAGTCTAAGTACATGGTTGTTGGGTTTTGATGATGTGAGTGTTGGGTTTGTTGTTGTCATCCTTCAGGTGGCGGGCCGGTGTCATCATCGCCGTGCTCCCACCCTCGAATGGTCCCGTAGCTCGGGGTTTCGGGCGGCAAAGGTAGGCTTATTTGCTGTTTCTGCCAAGGAATAAGGGACTAACCTTTGTCCTGGCTGTTGCCGGCATGGCTCGTTTGCTGCTCATGCACGGCTTGTTTGCTGCTTGTGTGCGGGCTCCTGCTTAGAAGGAGAGGCGGCGCCAGATGGTCTCGAGGCTCTCGGAGGCATTGGTGGACGGTGTCTGCTGCTTGCGCATCTGGAGCGTGGGTGCCGTGGTCGACACGTTGGTCTGGATGTGGTCGGCCAGGGTGCCGAAGTTCACTGTGCCGTGGGTGCGCTGGAGCTCCTTGAGCAGGAAGTAGGTGAAGAGGCCGTGGCCTTGTTCGGGATAGCCTTGTGCTGTCTCGTTGCCTTGTGCGGCGGAGAAGACCACGACGGCACCGCCTGAGAACTCGGCGTCCTCGGCTTGTATCTCAACGCCGCGCAGGCCTTCGGTCACGCCTTCGTTCTCGCGGTTGACGCCGGAGAAGCAGGCGTCGAGGAACACGGATGTCTGTGCGAAGGCCAGGTCGCCGAGGCGGCTGTAGAATTCGTCGAGGGCGATGCCGCGCTGCGGTGATGTGCCGCGCACGTCGGTGGGCAGCATGTAGGCCTTGTTCTTGTTCTTCACGTCGGGCACGCCGTGGCCTGCGTAGTAGACCACGAGGTTCTTGCGCTCACGCCCGCTGATGCTGCCCAGCCAGTCCTCGAGCTCTTCCTCGAGTATCATCTGCTTGGTGGCGTTCTCGGAGATGTGTATGTTGCTGGATGGTATGCCGAGTGTGCGCTGGCAGTATTCGGCGAAGATGCGGGCATCGTGGATGGCGTAGGGCACGTCGGAGACGAAGCGGTAGTTCTGGTTGCCGATGATGAGTGCGTAGGTGTTGGTGCGTGTGTCGCCCGTGGTGGGGATGATGGTGTCCACGTCGGCTGTGGCATAGTCGTAGTCTTCGTCGGCCACGCGGCCTGCGGTGGTCTTCTCGATGGCGAGGCGTGCGAAGCCGTACTCGGCGCAGTTCTCTGTGTTGATGTAGGCGGGCAAGCGGCGCACTTCGCCTGCGTAGAGGGCGTGGCGCACGGCGTTCTCCACGTTTATCTCAGTGGCGAACACGTGGTGTCCGAGTATCACGGTGGGGCTCAGCTCGATGCTCTTGAGGTTGGTGCAGGAGACGAAGGCCTGGTCTTCGACGCGGCACTGGTCGGGCAGCTTGATGCTGTTCAGTGCGGAGCAGTTGGCAAAGGCTATGGTGCCGATGGTGCGCAGGCGTGTGGGCAGGCTGATGCTGCGCATGCGTGTGCAGCCGAGGAAGGCTCCCCAGCCGAGTTCCTGTAGGTCGACGCCGTGGAACACCACTTCTTGCAGGTTGGCGCAGGCGGCGAAGGCGCATGAGCCTACGCGGGTGATGCCGTCGTAGATTTCCACGCGGCGCACGTCGAGCTTCTTGCGTGTCCAGGGTGCCACTTTCTTCTTCATGTCGTAGTCGTCGATTTCGACGAACTCGCCGCGTTTGTTCACGTTGGTGATGGTGAGTGTCTGTCCGTCGTATTTCCAGTGTACGTCCACTCCGCAGGTGCCCTCGTCGGGGGTGTTGTTTTGTGCGCTGGCCATGGTGGCTCCGGCCACTATGCCGAGCAGTAACAGGATGTAGCGTTTCATATCGTTGATGTGCTTAGGTTGGCTGTTATTGTTGGTGTTGGTGTGTGCTTACCAGTAGATGGAGAGGTAGAGTCGTGTGTATGGGGCTTTGAACATGGTCTTGTCGCTGCCGAAGTCGCTGTGGCTGAAGTTGTCGTAGGAGAGTGTGCGGCTGGTCTGCTCGAAGCCGATGCCCACGTTCTTCCATGAGGCTGCTATGCCGAGTGTGGTGTAGGTGCCGTAGGCGTAGTTGATGATGGGGTTGCTGTCGATGTAGGCTGTGGCCGATGTGTCGTAGGTGTACTTGTTGGCTCGCGAGCTGCTCTCTTCCTTGCTGTTGTTGAGCAGGAGGCCGGACACGTTGAAGCCGAAGTGGAAGTAGGCGCGCAGCTTCACGTAGTGCAGCTCGGGTATGTTGTTGATGTAGGTGAAGGGTGCCACGGTGATGGAGGGGCCTATGTTCATGCCGTAGCTCACTTCGTGCTTCTCGAGGTTCCAGGGCATGTAGTAGCGTTTGTCGGTGCCTTCGGTGAATGTCTCGGAGCTGTTATATGTGCCGTCGTTCTTGTAGTGTGAGTAGTTGAGGTCGATGCCGGTGTAGTCGAGGCAGATTAGTGCTACGTTGGCTATGGGCGTCTTGTGCAGACGGTAGGAGCGTCCCACCTGTAGATTGAAGGAGTTGGCGGCACTGTAGTCGTTCACGGGGTTGCCTGCGCTGGTGTGTGGTGCTTCGCTGACGTTGAGCTTGGCTCCTGTGTTGAGGCCTATGTTGACGTAGGAGCGGCGTCCCCACACGTCGGAGTAGTGCTGGCTGGTGTTCTTGCGGGCGGTGATGAGTTGCTGTCGGGCGATGATGTCGTTGATGGTGGTCACTTCGTTGGCATCCTCGGAGTAGTCGATGTAGGAGTTGTCCTCTTGTGCCCGCATGGGCAGTGCGATGGCAAGGGCCAGTAGGGCCAGGATGGTGTGTCTCATATTGTTGAGTTTTTAGTGTTGCTGTCTGTCGGTGGCTGTGTGGAGGGTGCGGCTGCAGGCTGTTGCTGCTGCCGCGTCAGTCTTCGGCATTGGGGTTGATGATGTGCACGAGGCGTTTCTGTATGACCATCTGGTCGTCGGAGCGCTGGTTCTTGAGGAGCCACTTCTGGAAGTCGCGTGAGGAGAGGGTGTTGGGGCGTCCCTTGCCTGCTGCGCTGTCGTTGCCTTTGCTGAAGGGCTTTGGCGAGAAGATGACTACGAGCTGGCAGTCCTCGACGCTGTGTGAGGTGGTCATCTTGTAGAATGTGGCGCGTGTGGGCGAGAGGCTTTCCTGGAAGAAGGTGTAGCTCTTGCCGCCTTTCACTTCGTAGCTGCCGAGGCCTGAGTTGGCGTAGGGCAGGAGGCAGGCCACCTCATCGTTGGCGAGCTCGTTGAGGTAGACGAGGACGTAGCCGTCAATGGGGCTCTGGAAGTCGACGTAGAAGCGCTCGCCCGAGGTGAACTGTGTGGTCTCGCGCATCTCGCCGTCGGAGTTCTTGAGCAGGCGCACGCGGAGCTCGGTCTCGGCTTGTATGATTTCGCGGGCGCGCCCCCACACCTCGGCGGTGAAGGTGAGCTGACCGTCGGCGTAGGTGATGTCGAGCTGCGGATCCTTGGTGTTGCCGAGCCAGCGGCCGCGCACTTGGCTCACGGTGTTCTCCCAGAAGAAGGAGCTGCCGGCCTCGCCGTTGGTCTGGGTCATGTTGTCCACGGCGTCGGAGGTGACGAGCTCGCCGAACTCGGCCTTCATGGCTTCGGCCTGTGCCAGGGCTATGCATTTCTCCTTGGCCTGGCGGAGGGAGATGTTGTCGTTGTCGGTGACGATGTAGGAGTACACGGCATGCACCTCAGCCTCGCGGGCCTTGTTCTTCTGCGCCTGTGCTGTGGCGCATAGGGTGAGCAGTGCAAGCAGTGTGCATGTGGTGTGTCGCATGGGTTGCTTGGTTGTGTGGCTGTTTTGGTTTGTCGCTTGCTTTGGGGGCTATTTCTCGAGGTACAGCAGCATCACTTCCACCTGGCCGCCGTCGAGCTTGCGTGTCAGCGTGTAGCGTGGCTGCAGGTTGGTGATGCGCTCGCGTGTGGCGGCCTGCGAGGTGTGCAGCATGCGCTGCTCGGTGGTTATGCTGTCGCCCTCCTGTCTGTTGACGATGGTGTTGTCGGTCTCGGCGGTGATGCTGGCGGAGAGCATCTTGGCAAAGGTGGCGGAGCCTGTCTTGCGGGCCTGCATGAGGGTGCGGTTGATGTCGGTGCCCACGGCGTTGGAGCGGAACATCATGGCCTCGGCGCCGGCAGCGTAGTAGTCCACGTAGTAGGTGGCCATGGCCTGGGGCAACGTCTCCCGCGTGCCCATGAGCGTCCAGCCATCCTTCTGCAGCTTCTTGGCCTCGTCGCGTGCCATGCGGGCAGCCTCCTTGCTTGGCTTGCCGGCGGCCAGGGCTGTGGTGGCGGAGAGTGTGGCTGTGAGCAGCAGGACTGTGCTGATGGCGATGCGGCAGGCGCGGCTGAGCGCCGGCATGATATTGGTCAGGCTGAGCATGGTGTCACGGTTTTGTATACAGGTGTGCGCCGCAAAGATATGCTATTATTTCGTGCAGCCACCATTCAGCCCTCTATTTTTCTCTTGCGACCCGTCGGTGCACTCGTGGCGGCACCCTTGCACGGGCTGCGCAGGCTCATGCACGGACACCCTGCACGGTGTGTCCCGACACCCTGCACTGTGCACGCGCCCACCCTGCACGGTGTGTGCCCGCCACCCTGCACGGTGTCGGGGCGGCAAAAAGAGTGTGCGGCGCGAGAGAGTGTCGCGGATTATGACTACCTTTGCACATCCGTGTGGTCGCACGCGCGGGCTCGCCCGTGCTCATGGCGCGCACACACATTAACCTCTTATCAAGTCTATGACACAGCAGTTACGCAACATAGCCATCATTGCCCACGTGGACCACGGCAAGACGACGCTTGTCGACAAGATGCTCCTCGCAGGCAACCTCTTCCGCGACAACCAGCAGACGGGCGAGCTCATGCTCGACAACAACGAGTTGGAGCGCGAGCGCGGCATCACCATCCTGTCGAAGAACGTGAGCATACGCTACCGCGACACCAAAATCAACATCATAGACACTCCGGGGCACTCCGACTTCGGGGGTGAGGTGGAGCGCGTGCTGGGCATGGCCGACGGCTGTCTGCTGCTCGTCGACGCCTTCGAGGGACCCATGCCGCAGACGCGCTTCGTGCTGCAAAAGGCCCTGCAGATAGGCCTCAAACCCCTTGTGGTCATCAACAAGGTGGATAAGCCCAACTGTCGGCCCGAGGAGGTGTATGAGATGGTGTTCGACCTCATGTGCGACCTCGATGCCTCGGACGACCAGCTCGACTTCCCCGTCGTCTACGGCTCGGCCAAGCAGGGGTGGATGGGACCCGACTGGCAACACCCCACCGGCGACATCCTCTACCTGCTCGACCAGATACTGGAGCACGTGCCGGCACCAGAGCAGCGGGACGGCACGCCACAGATGCTCATCACATCGCTCGACTACAGCACCTACACAGGGCGCATCGCCGTGGGACGCGTGCACCGAGGCACACTCCGCGAGGGCATGGCCGTCACCATAGCCCACCGCGACGGCACACGCGAGCGCACAAAGGTCAAGGAGCTGCACACCTTCACCGGCATGGGACACCAGAAAACAGATGCCGTGGCCTCGGGCGACATCTGCGCCATCATAGGCCTGCCGGCCTTTGAGATCGGCGACACCATCTGCGATGCCGACGAGCCCGAAGCACTGCCCGCCATCAGCATCGACGAGCCCACCATGTCCATGCTCTTCACCATCAACGACTCACCCTTCTTCGGCCGCGAAGGCAAGTGGTGCACCTCGCGCCACATACACGAGCGACTGCAGAGGGAGCTCGAGCGCAACCTCGCGCTCCGCGTGGAGCTGGCACCGGGATGCACCGACCGCTGGATTGTCTCCGGCAGAGGCGTGCTCCACCTCTCGGTGCTCATCGAGACCATGCGCCGCGAAGGCTATGAGCTGCAAGTGGGACAGCCACAAGTGATATACAAGGAAATAGGCGGAGAACGCTGCGAGCCCATCGAGGAACTCACCATCAACGTGCCCGAGGAGTTCGCCTCCAAGATGATCGACATGGTCACACGGCGCAAAGGCGAGATGGTCAGCATGGAGAGCCAGGGCGACCGCGTCAACATAGAATTCCACATACCCTCACGAGGCATCATCGGACTGCGCACCAACGTGCTCACAGCATCGCAGGGAGAAGCCATCATGGCTCACCGCTATCTCGCCTACGAGCCCTACAAGGGCGACATCGTCCGGCGAACCGCCGGCAGCATGGTGGCACTCGAGAGCGGCACAGCCTTCGCCTACGCCATCAACAACCTGCAAGACCGCGGCAAGTTCTTCATAGAGCCACAGACCGAAGTCTACGCCGGACAAGTGGTGGGAGAGCACATCCACGAGAACGACCTCGTGGTCAACGTCACCAAGAACAAGCAACTCACCAACATGCGCGCCAGCGGCTCCGACGAGAAGGCACGCATCATACCCGCCACACTACTCAGCCTTGAAGAAGCACTGGAGTACATCAAGGAAGACGAGTACGTGGAGGTCACACCCAAGTCGATGCGCATGCGCAAGATAATACTCGACCACCTCGAGCGCAAACGCTCACAGCGCGACTGAGCACCCAGCCGCACCATGACACCATGACGACTAACCAACACATACAGCAGAGATGATAACCATACGCCCCGTTGAGAGCCGGAGAGACCTATACCGCTTTGCACGGCTCAACTATCAGCTCTACAAAGGGAACCCCTACGCCGTGCCCGACTTCGTGCCCGAGATCATGGAGACATTCGACCGGCGCAAGAACGCCGCCTACGAGTTCTGCGAGGCACAACCCTTCCTCGCCCTGCGCGACGGCAAGGTATGCGGCCGCGTGGCAGCCATCATCAACCATAAGGCCAACAAGACATGGGGCACCCGCAACGTGCGCTTCGGCTACATCGACTTCGAGGACGATGCCGACGTCTCGGCAGCACTCCTCAGTGCCGTGGAGAAGTGGGGGCGCGAGCGGGGCATGAACAAAGTGGTGGGACCGCTCGGCTTCACCGACATGGACCCCGAGGGCATGCTCATCGACGGCTTCGACCAGCTCTCCACCATGAGCACCATCTACAACTACCCCTACTACCCGCAGCACCTCGAGCACCACGGCTACAGCAAGGAAATCGACTGGGTGGAGCGCCGTGTCACCGTGCCCACAGCCGACGGCAGCCACGACGCACAGAGCGAGCGCTACCTGCGCGTGGCAGAGATGAGCGCCAAACGCTACGACCTGCACGTGCGCAAGTTCCGCACACACCGCGAATGCATCCAGGCCGACGGCGGACGCTACATACAGAAAGTCTTCGACGTGGTCAACCGTGCCTATGCACCACTCTACGGCTACTCCGAGATGAACGAGCGTCAGATTGAGCAATACGCCCGCACATATCTGCCTTTCCTCGACATGCGCCTGCTCACCGTCGTGGAGAACGCCGAGGGCGAGCCCGTAGCCATGGGCGTATGCATGGGCTCCCTCTCGCGCGCCTTGCAGAAGGCCAAAGGCAAGCTCTGGCCTTTCGGATGGTGGCATCTGTGCCGCTCGCTCTACTTCCGCCACGAGCCTGTGCTCGACATGCTCCTCGTGGCCGTGCTGCCGGAGTACCAGAACAAAGGCGTCAACGCCATGCTCTTCGCCGACTTCATCCCCATAGGCCGCGACATGGGCTTCGTGTGGGCCGAGACACACCCGCAGCTCGAGACCAACGAGAAGAGCCAGGGACAGTGGGCATACCTGGAGTGCTACATACACAAGCGCCGCCGCTGCTTCCAGAAAGCCTTGTAGGCTGCCGCGAGCCACGCCGCAGGCACATCGGCCTGTCACGGTGCCATACCTTATATATATCAGTCACGCCAAGAACGCATATCTGCCACCTCAATGAACGACGACAACATCACCCTCACCGCCTATTCCGACGATAACATACGCCACCTCTCCGACATGGAGCACGTGCGCACGCGCCCCGGCATGTACATAGGCAAGCTCGGTGACGGCTCACACGCCGAGGACGGCATCTACGTCCTGCTCAAGGAGGTGATAGACAATAGCATCGATGAGTTCAAGATGAGCGCCGGCCGCCGCATAGAGGTGGACATCGACGACCATCTCGCCGTGCGTGTGCGCGACTACGGACGCGGCATCCCGCTCGGCAAGCTGGTGGAAGCTGTCTCGATGCTTAACACCGGCGGCAAGTACGACAGCAAGGCCTTCAAGAAGAGCGTGGGCCTCAACGGCGTAGGCCTCAAAGCCGTCAACGCGCTCTCCGCCAGCTTCACGGCACAGAGCTTCCGCGATGGGCAGACGCACCGTGCCACCTTCGAGTGCGGCGAGCTCAGAGACGATGTCACCGAGGCGTCGGCCGAGGAGACGGGCACCCTTATATGCTTCCGTCCCGACAGCACCCTCTTCCGTAACTACCGCTTCCACGACGAGTTCGTGGAGACCATGCTCCGCAACTACACCTACCTCAACACAGGCCTCACCATAGTGTACAACGGACGCCGCATAGTATCGCGTCAGGGTCTGGAGGACCTGCTCGCCGACACGATGACCACGCAGCCCCTCTATCCCATCGTGCACATGCGGGGCGAGGACATCGAGATAGCCTTCACGCATACCAACGGGCAGTATGGCGAGGAGTACCACTCATTCGTCAACGGGCAGCACACCACCCAGGGCGGCACCCACCAGAGTGCCTTCAAGAAGTATATAGCCGAGACCATCAAGGACTTCTCGGGCAAGAGCTTCGACTATGCCGACATCCGCAACGGCATCGTGGCGGCCATAAGCATCAACATACAGGAGCCTCTCTTTGAGAGCCAGACCAAGATCAAGCTGGGCTCGCTGACCACGGAGCCTGGGGGTGCAGGCATCTCGATAGACAAGTTCGTGGGCGACTTCGTCAAGCAGCAGGTGGACAACTACCTGCGCCGCAACCCCGACGTGGCCGAGGTGCTGCTCCAGAAGGTGGCCGACAGCGAGCGTGAGCGCAAGGCCATAGCCGGTGTGGCCAAGCTGGCACGTGAGCGGCAGAAGAAGGCCAACCTGCACAACCGCAAGCTGCGTGACTGCCGCATTCATCTCAACGACGCCAAGGGCGACCGCCAGGAGGACTCATCCATCTTCATCACCGAGGGCGACTCGGCCAGCGGCTCCATCACCAAGAGCCGCGACGTGCTCACGCAGGCCGTTTTCTCCCTGCGGGGCAAGCCGCTCAACTGCTACGGGCTGACGAAGAAGGTGGTCTATGAGAACGAGGAGTTCAATCTCCTGCAGGCTGCCCTCAACATTGAGGACGGCCTCGACGGGTTGCGCTACAACCGTGTCATAGTGGCCACTGATGCCGATGTCGACGGGATGCACATACGCCTCCTTATGATTACCTTCTTCCTGCAGTTCTTCCCCGAGCTCATCAAGAAGGGGCATGTCTACATCCTCCAGACACCCCTCTTCCGTGTGCGTCAGCGGCGCCGCAAGCTGTCGCGCGAGCGTCTGGCGGCCTTGGATGAGACCGACACCAAGGGCGACTTCATCACCCGTTACTGCTATACCGACGAGGAGCGCATGGCGTTCATCGAGGCTCTCGGGCCGGAACCGGAGATCACGCGCTTCAAGGGTCTGGGAGAGATTTCGCCCGATGAGTTCCGTGGCTTCATTGGCCCTGATATGCGCCTGGAGCAGGTGTCGCTGCACAAGAGCGACCAGGTGGCGGAGCTGCTCGAGTACTATATGGGCAAGAACACCATGGAACGCCAGAACTTCATCATCGACAACCTCGTGGTCGAGGAAGACCGTGCTGAGGATGAGGAGCAGGCGCACGAGTACGACTATGTCTAAGGCACTCTTTGCAGGGTCATTTGACCCTTTCACGCGTGGCCACGACGACATTGTGCGGCGTGCCATGCTGCTGTTCGACCACGTGGTCATCGCCGTGGGCGTGAACGTGGGCAAGCAGCCGCGCCGGCCGGTCGAGCAGCGGGTGGAGGACATCCGTGCGCTCTATGCCGCCGAGGCCTCGCGCATCACGGTGGTGGCCTATGAGGGTCTCACCGTCGACGTGGCACGCCGCTACGGCGTTGATGCCATGGTGCGCGGTGTGCGCTCCGTGGCCGACTTCGAGTATGAGCGTCAGATGGCCGATGTCAACCGGCAGCTCTCGGGCATAGACACTGTGTGCCTCTTTGCCCGCCCCGAGCTGGCATCGCTGTCAAGCTCCATGGTGCGTGAGCTCGAAGCCTTCGGCCACGACGTGAGTGCTTACCTACCTTCCTGTTAATACCTTTACATCATCATCTATTCCCTCTTACACCGTGATGCACAAGCACACACTGATGCCGCTGCTTCTCGTGGCAGCCGCGCTCACCGCCTCTGCCCAGAAGCCAGACCCGCAGGAGCAGGCCATACGCAAGCTCTTGCAGAGCACTATAATGATCAACCAGCTCTATGTGGACACAATCAACCTTGAGTCGCAGGTGGAGGACGCCATACGCGGCATGCTCTCCAAGCTGGATCCTCACTCGTCGTATACTAATGCCGAGGAGACGCGTCGCCTCAACGAGCCTCTCCAGGGCAACTTTGAGGGCATTGGCGTAAGCTTCAGCATGCTCGACGACACCTTGGTGGTCAACAACCCCACACCGAAGGGTCCGTCGGAGCGTGCCGGCATCCTGCCCGGCGACCGCATCGTGGCTGTCAACGACACTGCCATTGCCGGTGTCAAGATGCCACGCGATGCCATCATGAAGCGTCTGCGTGGTCCCAAGGACACCAAGGTGCGCCTCAAGGTGGTGCGCCCGGGTGTGCAGAAGCTGCTCAGCTTCACCATCAAGCGCGACAAGATACCCATGGAGAGCCTCGATGCGGCCTACATGGCGGCCCCAGGCGTGGGGCTGATACGCTTTTCGAGCTTTGCCGCCACGACACATGCAGAGGTGATGAAGGCCTTCGACAGGCTCCGCAAGGAGGGCATGCGCTCTCTCATCATCGACCTTCAGGGCAATGGCGGCGGCTACCTCGGGGCTGCTGTGGAGCTGGCAGGCGAGTTCCTGCGCGACGGCGACCGTGTGGTCTACACCGAGGGTCGCGACGGCGTGCTCGTGGGCAACTTCTTCGCGCAGGGGCTGGGAGCTTTCACCGAGGGCACCCTCGTGGTGCTCATCGACGAGCAGTCGGCATCGGCATCCGAGATCCTTGCTGGAGCCCTGCAAGACCAGGACCGTGCCACCATCATCGGGCGCCGCTCCTTCGGAAAGGGGCTCGTGCAGAAACCCCTGCCGCTCGACGACGGTTCCATGATACGCCTCACCACCCAGCGCTACTTCACCCCTTCGGGCCGCTGCATCCAAAAGCCATACGAGAAGGGCAACGCCCGCGAGTACTCGCAGGATGTCATCGACCGTTACAACCGCGGGGAGCTGACCAATGCCGACAGCATCCACTTTCCCGACTCGCTGCGGCGCTACACCCTGCGTGAGCACCGCACTGTCTATGGCGGCGGGGGCATCATGCCCGACATCTTTGTGCCTCTCGACACCACGCGCTACACCCGCGACTATCGCTACTGCTCTGCCCGCAACTACATCAGCGAGGCCCACCTGCGCTATATCAACGCTCACCGCAAGGAACTCGCCAGGCAGTGGCAGAGTGCTGACGCGTTCCTTGCCGGCTACACCACGCCCGAGGAGCTCGTGCAGCAGGTGATAGACCGCGCCGTGCAGCAGGACAGCCTCAAGGTGGACAGCACGATGCTGGAGCGCACACGCATCAATATCGGCACCGTGCTCAAGGCCCTCGTGGCGCGCGACCTGTGGGAACTAAGCCAGTATTTCCAGGTCATCTACGCCGACGACCCCATGGTCTTGCGAGCCATACAGTTCATCGCCGACGACGAGCGGCGCAAGCACTGAGGGCCGCACGCCTCTAACCGTGCACTCACGACGTGAGCCACAGTGCATGCATCCCGCCAATCCACTGGCTGTACCTCCGTCTTTACCTTGCCGGCACAAACGCAGACACCCTGCATGGTCTGAACAATGACCATGCAGGGTGTCTGCGTTCACCGTGCAGGGTGATGAGCTCTCACCCTGCACGGTGTGTGGCGTGCGGCCTCAGTTGTTGTTGAGCATCGACTGCTGGTCCGGACGCATGATGACGCGGGCACGGTTGCCCTGGCGCAGGATGGCCTGTGCCTGACGCTGTATGTCGCGCGGCGTGATGGCGTTGACGGTGCGCTCGTAGTCGCGGTCGGGGTCGTAGCCACGGCGTGCCATGCTCTGGATGCGGCTCAGCAGATGGCTGTTCTCACGCTGGTTCTGGGTGTAGGTCTTGAGCATATACTCCTTGGCCTTGGCGATACTCTCCGCGGCCGGACCGTTGAGGGCTATCTCCTCGAGCACATCCTGGAGGATGACGAGGCACGTGTCGGTCATCTCGGGCTTGAGCGGGAACACTGCCTGGACGATGTACTGCGTGCGGTCGTCGGCACCGCGTGTGATGTGGCCGGAGGCACTGGTGGAGTAGGCGGCACCCAGCTCCTCGCGTATCTTCTTGAGATAGACCTCGGCCATGCACGTGCCGAGCATGTCCATCACGGCCGAGTTCTTCGGCGTGAGCTTGATGTCGCCCGTCCATGCTGCCACCACGAAGCTCTGCGGCGTCTGCATGGGCTTCTCGTAGTCGTTGGTCACGTCGCCCTTGTCGAAGCGCAGGCCCGAGTCGACAGCCTTGTCCTTGCGTGCCACGGTGGGCAGTGTGGCCAGATACTGCGTGGAGAGCAGGCGTATGGTGTCGGGGTCGATGTTGCCCAGGAAGATGAAGGTGAAGTCCGACGCATCGGCAAAGCGGTCGGCATACATGGCCATGATGCGGTCGTAGTCGATGCGGTCCACATCGGCCTCGGTGAGAGCCTCAAGGCGCGGGTTGTGACCGTAGATGGTGGCCTGTATGCTGTCGCCAAGCGAGGCCATGGGGTTGAGGCTCTTGTTGCGCAGCTGCTCGCGCAGGCTCTCCTTGAACGATGCCACGGCATCGTCGTCGCGGTGGCGGGGCTGGAAGTGGAGATAGATGAGCTCGAAGAGGGTGCGCACATCCTTCACGGTGGAGAAGCCCGAGAGGCCTTCGGTGCGGTCGCTGACGTCGGCACTGACGCCCACCTGCTTGCCAGCCAGAGCCTTGCTGAGCTCCGTCTGTGTGAACTCGCCCAGACCAGTCTGACCCATCACGTCGTCGAACACCTGGAGGTTGATGCGGTCCTGAAGGCCGTAGCGGCCATTGCCGCCCTCGCTCCAGGCAGAGAGGCGTATCTCATCGTCCTTGAAGTCGGTCTGGCGCATGATGACGCGCACGCCGTTGCTCAGTGTCAGCACGGTGGAGCCCTCGGGGCCGGCTTTCTCCTTCTTGATGGAGCCGGCGGCAGGCAGCTCTGTGATGAGCGGCCCCGTCTTGACATTGTCGACCCACGCCGTGAGCTCCTGCTGCTGGGCCTGGTGGATGGCGTCGAGCAGCTCCTGCTCCGTCGGGATGGTCATGTCCTCCTTGTCGGGGCTGATGGCGAGCACCACGAGGTTGGTGTCCGAGCGGCTCACGAGCTCACCATAGGTCTCGTTGAACGCCTCCAGGGGCAGCTGCGGCAGCCACTGCTTGACAAGCTGATATTCTACCTCGATGCCAGGGATGGCCTCGTTGTTGAGGAACGAGCGGTAGTATTCGCGTGCATAGGCTATGGAGCGACGCTTCTCGCGCTCGTTGAAGCTCTTCTCAAACGAGGAGAGTGTCTCGAGCACGGCGCGGTCCACCTCGCCCTTGGTGAAGCCGAAGAGGTCGGCACGGTAGACCTCGGCAAGCACAGCCTGAATGGCCTCCGAGGCGCGGCCCTCCTTGGGGTCGATGTCGATGTTGAAGGCTGCCGTGACCTTCGACGAGAGCAGGAATGAGCCGTCGTAGACAGCGGCACCCTTGAAGGGGCAGTCGGGCTTCAGGGCCAACTCGGCCAGACGCTGGTTGAGCACAGTCTGTGCTATGCCGCGCAGCAGCTCCTGAACGTAGATGCCAATGGTGTTGCGTATGCTGTCGGGGATGGCCGGATGCTTGAGCATGATGGTTATGTTCTGCGACGTCACCTCCGTGTCCTTGTCGCTCACGACGATGGCCTCCACATTGTCGGGCACGTCGTAGTACTCACGCTTGGCCAGGGGCTGGGGCAGCTGTATGGGTGCGAAGAGAGCCTTGATCTTTGCCTCAATCTGGTCCACGTCGATGTCGCCCACGACGACCAGACCCTGCAGGTCGGGGCGGTACCACTTGTGGTAGTAGGCGCGGAGGGTGTCGTAGGGACACTCGTCGACCACGCTCATCAGGCCGATGGGGAAGCGGCGACCGTAGCGGCTGTCGCTCATCAGGCGCTCCAGGTTGCGCACGACGATGCGTGTGGCACCGCTGTTGCGCATGCGCCACTCGCCGTGTATCACGCCGCGCTCCTTGTCGATCTCCTTGCCGTCGAGCGTCAGGTCGTGGCTCCAGTCGTGCAGGATGAGCAGGCAGGAGTCGATGGTGCCCTCGCGCACGGGTACATTATCTATATTATATACCGTCTCCTCGACAGAGGTGTAGGCATTGAGCTGCGCGCCGAACTTCACGCCGATGCCCTCGAGGTACTCGATAAGGGAGCTGTCGGGGAAGTGCGTAGTGCCGTTGAAGCACATGTGCTCCAGGAAGTGGGCCAGTCCGCGCTGGCTCTCCTCCTCCTGTATGGAGCCCACCTTCTGGGCTATGTAGAAGAAGGCCTGCCCCTTCGGCTCCTCGTTGTGGCGGATGTAGTAGGTGAGGCCATTGTCAAGCTGCCCCACGCGGACCTTCTGGTCGACAGGCAGGGGCATCATCATGGGGTTCATGCCGCCTTCCTGCGCAAAGGCCGTGAGGGAGGCCGCAGCCAGAGCGAGCACTCCGGCCAGATGTTTGAGTGTCATGATAGTTGTGTAGGTTTATGTGTGTTGATGGTTGATGCTGTAGTGATGCTTCCTGTGCGGCTACCGTGTGGGAGGCAGATAGTCGAGGAAGTAGCGGGTGATGCGCTCGTGCAAGTGGACCTGGTCGCGACCGAACATGTTGTGGCCGTCGCCAGGGTAGAGGAAGAGGTCAGGCTGCGTGCCGGCATCGATGGCGGCACGCACGAATGACAGCGTGTGCTGCGGCACGCACGTGGGGTCGTTGTAGCCGAGTATTATCTGCAACCGTCCCTTGAGCTGGCCGGCCTTGGGCAGGAGCGAGCATGCGGCATAGCCGTCGGGGTTCTGCTCGGGCGTGTCCATATAGCGCTCGCCATACATCACCTCGTAGTACTTCCAGTCGACCACGGGGCCGCCGGCAACGCCCACCTTGAACACGTCGGGGTAGGTGCACATCAGGTTGATGGTCATGAAGCCGCCGAAGCTCCAGCCGTGCACGCCCATGCGGTCGGCATCCACGTAGGGCAGCGAGCGCAGGAAGTCGACGCCGCACATCTGGTCGCGCATCTCTTCCACGCCAAGGTGCCGGAAGGTGGCCTGTTCGAAGTCGCGTCCGCGATACTCGGAGCCGCGGTTGTCGAGCACGAACACCACGTAGCCCAGCTGCGCCATGTATATCTCCCACCCGCGGAAGTAGTAGCCGCGCGATGCCTGTATGTTGTGGGCGTGGGGGCCGCCGTAGACGTAGACGATGGCAGGGTATTTGCGTGCAGGGTCGAAGTGCGTGGGCTTGACAAGGCGGTAGTAGAGGTCGGTCACGCCGTCGGCGGCCTTGATGGAGCCCGAGGTAATCTCGGGAGCCTCGTAGGCCTCCCAGGGGTCGGCGGCAGTGAGCAGGTTGGCTGTGCGCCCCTTGTGCACGTCGGTGATGCCGATAGAGCGCGCCACGGTGGGCGACGTGTAGCTGTCTATCAGCATGGAGCCCGTAGCGCTGAGGCTGGGTGTGTGCACGCCGTCGTCGGCCCCGAGCATGCGCATCAGTCCCTTGCCGTTCACGCCGATGCTGTGTATGGTGGCACGGAGCGGATGTGTGGCGTTGGCAGTGAACACGATGCTGCGGTCGCGCTCGCAGAAGCCGAGCAGCTGCTTCACTTCCCACTCGCCGCGGGTCAGCTGTGTGAGTGCTCCGTCGCGGGCAGTGTCAAGCAGATAGAGGTGGTTCCACCCGTCGCGGCGGCTCTGGAGTATGGCCTTGGTGGCATCCCAGGGCAGGAACGTGAGGCCGTGGAGAGGCTCGACATACTTCTCATGGTGTTCTTCAAGCATCGGCTCCGTGGCTTTGTAGCCATGGTCGGTCTCGTAGCTGAAGAGCTGCATGTGGTCCTGGTCGCGGTTGAGCTCAAACACGTAGATGGTGCGGGAGTCGGGTGCCCAGGAGAGGTTGGTCATGTAGTCGGTCTGTGGCTTGGGATTGTGCAGGAAGAGCGTGGTGTCGGCCTCCACGTTGTATATGCCCACGCTGACATCCTCGCTCTCGCAGCCTGCCATGGGGTATTTGTCAACGTAGGTGGCTGCAATGCGCTGCGTGATGTCCACCTGGGGGTACGACGGGATGCGGCTCTGGTCCTTGCGGTAGAAGGCAAGGCGCGTGCCGTCGGGGCTCCAGAAGAGGCCTCGCGTGATGCCGAACTCATCGCGCGAGACGCTGTGGCCGTAGACGATGTCGTCGCTGCCGTCGCTGGTGATGCGCACACGGGTGCCGTCGGCACGCTGCACGTAGACGTCGGAACCCTTGCAGTAGGCTATGCAGTGCGATGCAGGGCTCCATGTCACTTCCGTGGCACCTTCGGCAATCTCCTGCTGCGAGGTGATGCGTCGGGCCTTGAAGTCGAGCAGTGTTATGGAGCGCGGTGTCTGCACTTTCACCACGGGGCGGTCGGGGTAGGGGAATGTGAGGTGGTGGCATGAGCGCACCAGTGTCTCGCCTGCAATGGCGTTGAGGTCGTCGGCTGTGGTGAGCACCTGTCCGCGTCGGCCGTCGGGGCGTATGACGGTGACGTTGTCCACTGTTGTCTCAACGGCCACGTCGCCCCACCATGTGGTGAACATGGTCTCGGGCTGCAGCTGCCAGAAGGTGGCGCCTCCGGGCATGAGGTCGTCGAGCGTGAAGGTCTTCTTTGTCGTGGCTGTCTGTGCCATCAGTGCCGTGGCTGTGAGCAGTGCGGTTGCGAATGTGGCGAGGTGTTTCATACGACGCTGTAGAGGAGTAGTATGATGAGTTGTGCGGTGAGTATGCGCAGGAACATGCAGAGGGGATAGACGGTGCTGTAGCCCACAGCGGGCGCATCGTTGTTGGCCACTTGGCTGGCGTAGGCGAGAGCCGGCGGGTCGGTAGTGGCTCCTGCGATGAGGCCCATGAGGGTGAAGTAGTTGAGCTTGTAGCGCAGTCGTGCGACCATGCCCACGATGATGATGGGCACCACGGTGATGAGGAAGCCGGCCCACACGTATGTCAGGCCGTCGCCCTCCGTGACGGTGTCCCAGAAGGTGGCTCCTGCCTTGATGCCTACAGATGCGAGGAAGAGCACGAGGCCGAACTCGCGCAGCATGAGGTTGGCCGATGTCGTGGTGTAGCTCACTAAGTGTGCCTTGTAGCCGAAGCGTCCTATGAGTATTGCGATGATGAGCGGTCCGCCGGCCAGGCCCAGCTTCACAGGCGTGGGCACGCCGGGGATGGCTATCGGCATCATGCCGAACACGATGCCCACCACGATGCCTATGAACAGTGCGCCGAGGTTGGGATGGTCGAGCCGCTTCACCTCGTTGCCGAGCATGGTGGCCACGCGGCTGACGGCATCTTCGGGGCCTACGCACACCAGTTTGTCGCCTATCTGTATGCGCAGGTTGCGGTCGGCGAAGAGGTTCATGCCGCCGCGCTGTATGCGGGTCACATTGACGCCGTGCACGGAGCCGAAGTGCATCTGTCCGAAGGTCTTGCCGTTGATGCTTGGCTGTGTGACGAGCACGCTCTTCGACACCATGGGCACGTCCTGCTCCTCCCATTCCACGTGGTCCACGGGTCCTATGAAGGCAGAGATAGCCTCCCAGTCGTCCTCGGCGCAGGTGACGTAGAGCTGGTCGCCCAGCTCTATGACGGAGTCGCGGTTGGGTATGCTCACGTGGCCTTTGTGCAGCAGGCGTGAGCATACGAAGTTGCGCCCCAGGAAGTCGCGTATTTGCAGTATGGTGCGTCCGGCCAGTGCTTTGTTCTCGGCGCGGAGAGTCATGCGGTGCGGTTTGGCGTGCGGGTTCTCGTTCATCTCGGCTGCTATCTGCTCTTCCTCTTTCTGCATGCTTATGCGGCAGATGTATCGCAGGG
Source organism: uncultured Bacteroidaceae bacterium (assembly GCA_905234605.1). Classification (GTDB taxonomy): domain Bacteria; phylum Bacteroidota; class Bacteroidia; order Bacteroidales; family Bacteroidaceae; genus Physcousia. The sequence goes on from CAJOIE010000009.1 coordinate 42,007, forward strand.
TTATGGTGGCTCCTATGATGCCCACGACGCCGAGAGGGTATGCGCAAGCATAGCCCGAGGCAATCTGTGGCAGCTCGGCCGCGCCCTTGTAGATGGTGGCCACGGCTTCGGATGCAGCTCCGAGGCCAGGGGTGTTGGTGATGGCTCCGCAGAGCACGCCTGTCATCATTGAGAGGTTCCACACGTTGTCGCCGCCCCTGACGGCAGGGTCGTAGAAGAGTATGAAGTAGAGGGCCAGCATCACGATGATGTTGAGGCCCACGATGCTCATGGCCAGCACGTTCTGCGTGATGCCTCCCTTGGCGAAGCTCTCGAAGAAACCTGGTCCCACCTGCAGGCCTATGCAGTACACGAAGAGTATCAGACCGAAGTCCTGCACATAGTTGAGCACCTGCGGGGTTCCCGTGAAGCCTATGTGCCCTGCCACGATGCCGGCGAAGAGCACGAAGGTGACTCCGAGCGAGATGCCGCACACCTTGATGCGCCCCAGTGCTATGCCTGCGGCTATGACGATGGAATAGAGCACCACGATGTGTGCCACGGAGTCGGTCTGTGTGAAGAGGTTTATTAGCCAGTCCATAGGCTGATGATAAAGACGTGTGAAGTTGGTTGGCAATAATGCTGAATTGGCTGCAAAAGTAACCCTTTTATCCTGTGCAGGCATGTGCCATAGCGAAAAACTGAGGTCCCCGTGCACGTTTTTGCGCAGGTAGTCTGCGAGCCCAAGCCTAAAACATTTATCTTTGCTCACACTTACAACCCCAAACTCATAACAACTATGAACCCCTATCTCAACTTCTCCCTTGAGGGCAAGGTGGCTCTCGTCACCGGTGCCTCCTACGGCATAGGCTTCGCCATCGCCAGTGCCTTTGCCGAGCAGGGTGCCACCATCTGCTTCAACGACATCAACCAGGAACTCGTGGACCGAGGCCTCAAGAGCTATGCCGAAAAGGGCATCAAGGCTCACGGCTACGTGTGCGACGTCACCGACGAGCCTGCCGTGCAGGCCCTTGTGGCACGCATCAAGCAGGAAGTGGGCGTGATCGACATCCTGGTGAACAATGCCGGCATCATCCGCCGCGTGCCCATGCATGAGATGGAAGCCGCCGACTTCCGCCGCGTGATAGATATCGACCTCAATGCTCCCTTCATCGTCTCCAAGGCCGTCCTGCCCGACATGATGGCCAAGGGTCACGGCAAGATTATCAACATCTGCTCGATGATGTCGGAGCTCGGCCGCGAGACCGTGAGTGCCTATGCCGCAGCCAAGGGCGGCCTGAAGATGCTCACACGCAACATCTGCTCCGAGTATGGCGAGTATAACATCCAGTGCAACGGCATAGGCCCTGGCTACATAGCCACGCCCCAGACCGCACCCCTGCGCGAGCGCCAGCCGGACGGCAGCCGTCACCCCTTCGACAGCTTCATCTGCGCCAAGACCCCCGCAGGCCGCTGGCTGCAGCCCGAGGAGCTCACAGGCCCTGCCGTGTTCCTTGCCTCCGAGGCATCCAATGCCGTCAACGGCCATGTGCTCTACGTCGACGGCGGCATCCTCGCCTACATCGGCAAGCAGCCCAAGTAACACGCTACCCTCAACCCGCACCGCCATTGGCGGCAACCACACACAAAACCACGGCACTGTGTCATCCATTCTGGCACAGTGCCGTTCTTCAATACCAACCACGAGCTGCGCGGATTACCCCGACAGATGTGCGGCAGATGGCCTTACAGCCGGGCGTTTAGGCAATCCGCGCCATTCGTTGTCAACCGAAGCTTCCTGCTGTCCGGCACTCCCTTGTAGCTTCCTGCTCACCCTGCATGGTCTCTGAGCCTCACCCTGCACCGTCATCGCCATCACCCTGCATGGTGTTTGCGCGGACAAACTACGTTCCTGCATGCTCTCCCTTGCTGAAATTTGCAGTTTGGGACAGTCCGACGGAGCTCTCGCCATATAGGTTGGGCACACCTCTGTAGTCATGGCCTCACCATTTTGTGCACCAAAGATTTGCACACACGCAGCAGAAAGGCTACTTTTGCAGCGTAATGATGAAGCGAGGGGCCGCAGGGTTCTTCGCTTCATGGCTATAGAACCGCTACCGCACATCCCCAAACACCCACTCCCCTCAGCACCTGCACCGCACTCCGGCCTTTGCCGGCAGCCAGCGACAGGGCCTGCAACAGGGCAATGACAACCCAACAGAAGCTATGATAGCAGCACAGACAGTGAAGGCATTGGTCGACCAATGGCTCGAAGGTAAAGACTATTTCCTGACGGACTTGCGCGTGACGCCCGATGACTGCATAACCGTGGAGATTGACCACGCCGACGGGGTGTGGATCGACGACTGCGTGCAGCTGTCACGCTACATCGAAGACCATCTCTCGCGCGACGAGGAGGACTACGAGCTCGAGGTGGGCAGTGCCGGCATAGGCCAGCCCTTCAAGGTGCGCCGCCAGTGGGACAACCATGTGGGCAAGCCCGTTGAGGTGGACACCGCCGACAGCCGCCGTCTGCGCGGCACGCTCACGGCAGTGACCGACGACGGCATCACCCTCTCCACCCGCCAGAAAGTGCAGGTGGAAGGTCGCAAGAGGCCCGTGTGGCAGGACGTCATCGAGACCCTGACGTGGGACAGCGTGCGCTCCGGCCGTTACATGCTGGAGTTCAAGTGATGCAACAGAAAAGCATAAACATAGCAACAACATATAGACATGGCAAAGAAAACCAACAACACCCTCATTGAGACCTTCAAGGACTTCAAGGAGACGAAAAGCATCGACCGCGCCACACTCGTGAGCGTGCTCGAAGAGAGCTTCCGCAGCGTCATCGCAAAGATGATGGGCAGCGACGAGAACTACGACATCATCGTGAACCCCGACAAGGGCGACCTGGAGATATACCGCAACCGCACCATCGTGGCCGACGATGAGCTCACCGACCCCAACATGCAGATAGCCCTCACCGAGGCACGCAAGATAGCCGACGACTACGAGGTGGGCGAGGACGTGTCGGAGACGGTGGACTTCTCGCAGTTCGGGCGCCGTGCCATCCTCACCCTGCGCCAGACCCTGTCGTCGAAGATACTTGAGCTCGAGCACGACGCCCTCTACAACAAATATAAGGATAAGGTGGGCGAGATCATCACGGCCGAAGTCTATCAGGTGTGGCACAAGGAAGTGCTCCTCCTCGATGAAGAGGGCAACGAGCTGCTGCTGCCCAAGAACGAGCAGATACCCGGCGACTTCTTCCGCAAGGGCGAGCCCGCCCGTGCCGTGGTGGCCCGCGTGGACAACTCCACAGGCAACCCCAAGATTATCCTCTCCCGCACCAACCCCGTGTTCCTGCAGCGTCTGCTCGAAGCCGAGGTGCCCGAGATAAGCGAGGGCGTCATCGTAGTGCGCAAGATAGCCCGCGTGCCCGGTGAGCGTGCCAAGATAGCCGTGGAGAGCTTCGACGACCGCATAGACCCCGTGGGAGCTTGCGTTGGCGTGCGAGGCAGCCGCATACATGGCATCGTGCGCGAGCTGCGGGGTGAGAACCTCGATGTCATCCAGTGGTCTGCCAACCCACAGATACTCATCGCGCGTGCACTCGGACCGGCACAGGTCAACAGCATCAACCTCGACACCGAGGCCAAGCACTGCGAAGTATATCTCGACCCAGACCAGGTGTCGCTGGCCATCGGCAAGGGCGGCATGAACATACGTCTGGCATCAATGCTCACCGACACCGTCATCGACGTCTACCGCGAGCTGCCCGAGGGCACGGACGAAGAGGAACTGGAGGACGACATCTATCTGGACGACTTCAAGGACGAGATAGACGAGTGGGTCATCGACGAACTCAAGAAGCACGGCTGGACCACCGCGCGCCAGGTGCTCGACGCACCGCGCGAGATGATAACCGAGAAAGCCGACCTTGAGGACGAGACTGTCGACGAGGTGCTGCGCGTGCTGCGTCAGGAGTTTGCCGACGAAGCCGAGACAGCTGCTGCGGACACTGCTGTAGCTCCAGCCACGGTGCCCGCCGCAGAGCCCGAGGCACAACCGGAAGAGCCTGCTGCCGAGACGGAAACAGATGCAGGAGTGTAGGGCACACGGCGACACACAGTGACAACACTACATTCCACCCACCTTGTATCACATTAACCATCCGATATGCCCATACGTATAAACAAAGTCACTAAAGAATGCAAGGTCGGCCTGCAGACCCTTGTCGACTTCCTGCACAAGAAAGGGTACACCGATGTCGAGGCCAACCTCAACGCCACCATCACCGACGAACAGTATGCGCTGGCACGTGCCGAGTTCAACCATGACGAAGAGATAAAGGGCGTGCGCATCCCCACAAGCACGGCAGCCCCCAAGCCCCGTCAGCCCCGCAAGGAGAGCATCATGCTGACAGACACCGGCGAGGCCCTGCCGCTGACCGAGGTGCACAAGCCCAAGGTGCTGGGCCACATACAGCTCGACGAGAAAGGCGCGCCCGTGGCACAGAAACCAGCACCCGAGCCCGTTCCGCCCGTGGCGCAAGCAGCTCCTGACGTTGAAAAGCCGCAGCCAAAGGCCGAGCCGCAGCCGGCACCTGCACCGGCAGCCACGGCAAAACCTGAGCCGGTCAAGGAAGAGCCTGCCAAGGCAGAGCGTGAGCCAGTGGCACAAGGCAGCAGTCCTGAGCCCAAGGCCAAGGCCGAAGATAGCACCCGTGCCGACGAACAACAGGAACGGCCGTCACCGGCGTCGGCTGAAGCACCGCAACCGGCACAACCCGCAGCCGAGGCACCGGTGAAGAAAGAGCCTGTGGTGCTGCGCAATGCCGACGGCGTGCAGCTTGAAGAGGTGGACGGAGTGTTCCGCGTGAAGGGTCCCACGGAGCCGCCTCTCACACTGAACATCAAGGGACACATCGACCTTGCCGCACTCAACCAGAGCACACGTCCGCCGCGTGCCAAGAAACGCCGCCAGCGTGGCGGCACCGCCAGCGTGGGCTCGGCATCGCCTAACGGACAGGCTACAGGCACCGCCGGTCAGGGACAGAAGAAGAAAGGTGAGCGCGTTGACATCAACGCCGTTGCCGGACAGAACCGTGGCGGCGGCAATGCCCAGCGCAAGAACCAGAACCAGCAGCAAGGGCAGCAGCAGGCCTCAAAGAAGCGTAAGAACCAGCCCAAGACTCCAGTCATCACTCCCGAGCAGAGCGAGGAGGAAGTGGCAAAGCAGGTGCGCGAGACTCTGGCACGCCTCACCTCGGGTAAGAACAAGAGCATAGGCAAGGGAGCCAAGTACCGCCGCGAGAAGCGCGACAATGTGCGCGCAGGCCTGGAGCACGAGCTGGAAGCACAGGAGCGCGAGTCGAAGGTGCTTAAGCTCACCGAGTTTGTGACGGCCAACGAGCTGGCCACCATGATGGGCATTCCTGTCACGCAGGTGATAGGCACATGCATGAGCATAGGCATTATGGTGTCCATCAACCAGCGTATGGATGCTGAGACCATCAACCTCGTGGCCGAGGAGTTCGGCTTCCAGACAGAGTATGTCTCGGCCGACGTCTCCGAGGCTGTCACCGAGGAGGCCGACAACGAGGCCGACCTGCAGCCGCGCGCCCCCATCGTCACCGTGATGGGACATGTGGACCACGGCAAGACATCGCTGCTCGACTACATCCGCAAGACCAATGTCATTGCCGGTGAGGCGGGAGGCATCACCCAGCACATCGGAGCATACAACGTGCGCCTCGACGACGGACGCCACATCACATTCCTCGACACCCCTGGCCACGAGGCGTTCACCGCCATGCGTGCCCGCGGTGCACAGGTCACCGACGTTGCCATCATCATCATCGCCGCCGACGACGACATCATGCCGCAGACACGCGAGGCCATCAACCACGCCGTGGCTGCCGGAGTGCCCATGGTGTTTGCCATAAACAAGGTCGACAAGCCCGCTGCCAACCCCGAGAAGATTAAGGAGCATCTGGCACAGATGAACTACCTCGTGGAGGACTGGGGCGGCAAGTACCAGAGCCAGGACATCAGTGCCAAGAAGGGCATCGGCGTGGCCGAACTGCTCGAGAAGGTGCTGCTTGAGGCCGAGATGCTCGACCTCAAGGCCAACCCCAACCGCAAGGCCACCGGCACCATCATCGAGTCGAGCCTCGACAAGGGCCGCGGCTATGTGGCCACGGTGCTGTGTTCCAACGGCACACTCAATGTCGGCGACATACTGCTGGCCGGCACCAACTATGGCCGTGTCAAGGCTATGTTCAACGAGCGCGGTCAGCGCGTGAAGAGCATAGGCCCCGCCGAGGCTGCCACGGTGCTCGGACTGAACGGCGCGCCCCAGGCAGGCGATACGTTCCATGTCATGGACACCGACCAGGAGGCACGCGAGATAGCCTCCAAGCGCGAGCAGCTGGCACGTGAGCAAGGCCTGCGCACCATGAAGCGCGTGGACCTCAACGAGATAGGCCGCCGCATTGCCTTGGGCGACTTCCAGGAGCTCAACATCATTGTCAAGGGCGACGTGGACGGCTCCATCGAAGCCCTCTCCGACTCGCTCATAAAACTATCCACAGAGAAGATTGCCGTCAATGTCATCCAGAAGGCGGTGGGCCAAATCAGCGAGAACGATGTCAACCTCGCGGCTGCATCCGATGCCATCATCGTGGGCTTCCAGGTGCGCCCATCTGCCGGCGCACGCAAGCTGGCCGAGCAGGAGGGTGTAGACATACGCCTCTATTCGGTCATCTACGATGCCATCGAGGAGGTGCGCGATGCCATGGAAGGCATGCTCTCGCCGGAGATTAAGGAGGAAGTGACGGCACAGGTGGAGGTGCGACAGGTGTACCACATCAGCAAGGTGGGCACTGTTGCCGGTGCCTACGTCATCGACGGCAAGGTGGCCCGGACCAACAAGGCCCGTGTCGTGCGCGACGGCATCGTGGTCTTCACCGGTGCCATCAACGCCCTCAAACGCTTCAAGGACGATGTCAAGGAGGTGTCGACCAACTTCGAGTGCGGCATCTCGCTTGTCAACTTCAACGACCTGCGCGAGGGCGACATCATCGAGACCTACCAGGAGATAGAGGTCAAGGCTAAGCTGTGAACGGTCTGGACCTTGTCTTCCTGTTGGTGCTCGTGGCAGGAGCCTGGCGAGGCTGGAGCCGGGGTCTGCTCGGCGAGGTGCTCGGGCTCGTGGGGCTCTTTGTGGGGCTCTATGTTGCCAGTCGCCTGTATGAACAAGTAGGCTACCAGCTTGCGCCACGCATTGGCACTTCTGCCAGCGTGGCGCAGGTGGTGGCCTTTATATTGATATGGATGGGCGTTCCCGTCGTGCTCACCATTCTTGGTGCCTTGCTCACTCAGGTGCTCAAGCAGCTGCATTTAGACGGCATAAACCATCTGGGCGGGCTCGTGGTTGGGGTGGTGAAGTATGCCCTGCTGCTGGGTGCGCTGGCCAATGTGCTCTCCATAACGCGCATCGTGAGCCCCGAGGCGGAGAGTGTATCCTTCCTGATGAGCCCGCTAAAGGCCACGTCGGCCATGGCTTTCACCCTGGCTAAGAGTCAGTGGCAGAGAGTTGAGCAGTGAGAGCTTGCCTTCGCCTGTCAGTTTCACTATCAGCTCACCGAATAGCGAGTTCTGCCAGGCAAACCAGGAGCGGGTGTAGCGGTTGGCATCGTCTTTGTGGAACGACTCGTGCATGAAGCCTGTGCCGGCATCTGTGCGCATGAGCATCTCTATGCAGCTCTTGATTTCGGCATCGTCGGTGCTGGTGAGGGCGCGCATCATGATGCTCATGGGCCACACCATGTCGTAGCCTATATGCGGCCCGCCGATGCCCTCGCCGGCTGTGCCGCTGAAGAAGTAGGGGTTGTCCTTGCTCCACACGAAGCGGCGTGTGTTCTGGTACACCTCGTCGGTCACGCTGACATCGCCAAGATAGGCCATGCCCAGGAGAGATGGCACGTTGGCGTCGTCCATGAGCAGTTGGTTGCCGAAGCCGTCCACCTCGTAGGCATATATGCGTCCGTAGATAGGATGGTTGCAGACGGCATACTGCTGCAATGCAGCGTCCACCTCATCGGCCAGCTGGCGGCACTCCGCAGCCATGTCGTTGCGGCGGTTCACCTGCTCGAGTATCTCGGCGGCATGGCGTAGCTGTGTCACGGCCATGAAGTTGGATGGCACCAGGAAGAGCAGTGTCGTGGCATCGTCCGACGGGCGGAAAGCCGATGCAATCAGCCCTACTGGTCGCACGGGAGCCCCCCATCCGTCGTTGCACATGGTGTCGAGCTGCCGCTCCGTGCGTCGCTGGAAACGGTAGTGGCCGTGCCCACTGTGCCGTTGCTGGTCGCGGAAGGTGGCCACGATGTTCTGCACGGCCCGTGTCCATTCGTCGCCGAACACGCTCGTGTCGCCAGTGACCTGCCAGTAGCGATGTGCCAGACGCAGCACGTAGCATGGCGAGTCCACCTCCCATTTACGCTCATGCAGCTCGGGACGCATGGCGGTCAGGTCGGCCATCCACTCGCCGTCCTCTTTAGCTTCGCGGTTGAAGGCGTTGGCGTATGGGTCGATGTTGATGCAGCGGAACTGGCGTAGCAGGACGCCTGCAAGCATACGTCGCAGATGCTCATCGTTGGCGGCCAGGCTCACGTAGGGGTAGACTTGTGCTGCTGAGTCGCGCAGCCACATGGCATCAATGTCGCCCGTGCAGACAAAGGTGTCAGGCTGTCCGTTGCCATCGCTCTCGGTGTAGTGGACTGTGGTGTCGAGTGTATTGGGGAAGCAGTTGGCAAACATCCATGCCAGCTGCTTGTTGGTGAGCTGTGCTGTGATATGCCCGATGAGCTGCTCCACGGCTTCGGAGCGGAACAGACGCTGTTCCGCAGCAGGGCGCCGGCTGATGTAGAGGGCATCGGCCGTCACGTTGGTGTCGGCCCGCCGTTGCAGCTCATGGTGTCGGAGTGGTTCGGGTGGTGTATGTCGCAGCTGCGTGGCGGTCGGCCTCAGGGCTGTGGCAGGGCAGCACAATATCAGTATGGCGGCGAGAGTGGACAGAGACTTCTTCATAGGCACAAAGCTACAACTTTTCCTCTTCCGGCGTCACCTGTCCGCGCCTTTCACCATCGCAGCTCACAACTTTAAGCTATCTTTGCAGTCAAGAAGTGATGTCAGTTCCTCACCGCGGCGGCAGTCACCCTCACCTCTCACCTTAATTATATATGTCGCAGAACGCAGAAGATAAGAACCAGTTTGTCCGCTCCGTGGCCGACAAGAGCTATGAGTATGGCTTCACTACCGACGTGGAGACCGAAGTGTTCGACCGCGGGCTCACCGAAGACACCGTGCGCCTCATCTCCGCGAAGAAAGGCGAGCCAGGGTGGCTGCTCGACTTCCGTCTGCGTGCCTTCCGCCACTGGCTCACCATGGAGCCTCCCACGTGGGGACATCTCGACATGCCTCACATCGACTATCAGGACATCTCCTACTATGCCGACCCGACGGCTGCCCGCAAGAAGGAGTCTGGCAGCGCGGAAGCACCAGACCCCGAACTCATGCGCACCTTCGAGCGGCTCGGCATACCGCTGGAGGAGCGTCTGGCACTCTCTGGCACGGCTGTCGATGCCGTGATGGACTCTGTGTCGGTCAAGACCACATTCCGTGAGCGTCTGGCAGAGCAAGGCATCATCTTCTGCTCCATCAGCGAGGCCGTGCGCAGCCACCCCGACCTCGTGCGCAAGCATCTGGGCAGCGTGGTGCCATATCGTGACAACTTCTATGCAGCCCTCAACAGTGCCGTCTTCTCCGATGGCAGTTTCGTCTACATCCCCAAGGGCGTGCGCTGCCCCATGGAACTGAGCACCTACTTCCGCATCAACGCCCGGGGCACCGGCCAGTTTGAGCGCACACTCATCGTTTGCGACGAGGGGGCCTACGTCAGCTATCTTGAGGGCTGCACGGCTCCCATGCGCGATGAGCGTCAGCTACACGCGGCCATAGTGGAGATTGTCGTCGAGGCCGAAGCCGAAGTGAAGTACTCCACGGTGCAGAACTGGTATCCTGGCGACAGCGAGGGGCGTGGCGGAGTGCTCAACCTCGTGACCAAGCGTGGCCTGCTGCGCGGTGCGCGAGCCAAGTTGTCGTGGACACAGGTTGAGACAGGGTCGGCCATAACGTGGAAATACCCCTCGTGCGTGCTCGCCGGCGAGGGCTCGCAAGCCGAGTTCTACAGCGTGGCCGTGACCAACAACTGCCAGCAGGCAGACACAGGCACCAAGATGATACACCTCGCCCCCGACACCCGCTCCACAATCATCAGCAAGGGCATCAGTGCCGGACGCTCGCAGAACTCCTACCGCGGACTGGTGCGCATGTCACCCAAGGCCGAGCGTGCACGCAACTACTCGTCGTGCGACTCTCTCCTGCTGTCCTCAACATCGGGTGCACACACCTTTCCCTACATGGACATCCAGTGCCCGTCGGCCATCGTGGAGCACGAGGCCACCACATCCAGAATATCCGAAGACCAGCTCTTCTACTGCCGGCAGCGTGGCATCTCGGAAGAGGATGCTGTGGGACTCATCGTCAATGGCTACGCCAAGGACGTGCTCTCTAAGCTGCCCATGGAGTTCGCCGTGGAGGCACAGAAGCTGCTCAGCGTATCACTCGAGGGTGCGGTGGGCTGAGCAGGCTGCGTATAGCAGTCCATACTTTGGAATGGTGAGCTTGCCGCCTCATCACTTTTAGGTATTTTGCAGACGGGCGCAGTGAGAACTGCGAGAGCCGTAGGCTGAAGGATGTACCTTTGCCTAAGGTATGAGATTGTCAGCGTTGCAGACAGGTGAGAGCGGCACCGTGGTCAAAGTGCTTGGCCACGGAGGCTTCCGCAAGCGCATCATGGAGATGGGCTTCACGCGCGGCACCCACGTGGAAGTGCTGCTCGAGGCTCCGTTGGAGGACCCTGTGAAGTACCGCCTCATGGGCTACGAGGTGTCGCTGCGCCACGAGGAGGCAGAACTGATAGAGGTGGCCTCACCCCCGACGACCTCAACGACCTCACCACCGCCCCCTCTCCCGTGGGAGAGTGGAGCGTATGCTTGTCCTGGTTCATCGGGTCAGGCTTGTTCGCTCTCTTGCCCTTACTCCAAGGATACTCCCCCTCTCTCCCACGGGAGAGGTGTCGGTGGTGAGGGCACTGATGCTGCCGGTGGTGATGCTGTCATTAACGTGGCCATCGTGGGCAACCCCAACTGTGGCAAGACGTCGCTCTTCAACCACGCTTCAGGGGCACATGCGCGTGTGGGCAACTACAGTGGTGTCACGGTGGATGCCACAATAGCCAAGGCCTATTATCATGGCTACACCATACGCCTCATCGACCTGCCTGGCACATACTCGCTCTCGGCCTACAGCCCTGAGGAGCTCTATGTGCGCAAGTACATCGTGGACGAGACGCCAGACATCGTCATCAATGTCATAGACGCGACGAACCTGGAACGCAACCTGTACCTCACCACCCAGCTTATCGACATGAACCTGCGCATGGTGTGTGCGCTGAATATGTTCGACGAGTTCGAGCGGCGCGGCGACACTGTCGACTTGCACACTCTCGGCACGCTGCTCGGTGCTCCCATGGTGCCCACGTCGTTCAAGACAGGGCGCGGCGTGAACCGCCTGTTCCAGATGGTGGTGGCTCTCTATGAGATGGACGGAGCCCCCTCCAGGTCTCTGGCGGCAGAGGTGGGAGCACGCGCATGCCGGTGCTCGGAGACCAAGGCGTGCACGGCCTCTTGCCCCTGGTCGGAGGATGATAGCCCCCTCTCCCACGGGAGAGGTGTCGTGGGTGAGGCCGCTGCCTTGTCCCGTCACATCCACATCAACCATGGGCAGTATATAGAGCGCGCCATCGGCCGTGTGCAGGCCGAGGTGCAGCAGTCGCAGATGCTGCGCCACCGTTTCTCCACCCGTTTCCTGGCCATCAAGCTCCTTGAGGGCGATGCCGATGTGGAGCGTATCGTGGGGCGTCTGCCCAATGCAGCCCAAGTGCTGACGGTGCGCGACGAGGCTGTCGCGCAGGTGGCTGCCGACACCGAGGAGGATGCCGAGACAGCCATCATGGATGCCAAGTATGGCTTCATCCGCGGCGCGCTGGCCGAGGCCAACTATGCCACAGGCACTAAGGTGGACACCTATAGGCTCACACACCGCTTAGACAGCCTGCTGAGCCATCGCTATCTGGGCTTTCCCATATTCTTCCTGATGCTCTTCCTGGTGTTCGAGACCACTTTCGTGCTCGGACAGTATCCCATGGACTGGATAGATGCCGCGGTGGCATGGCTGGGCGACACTGTGGCAGCCGTCATGCCCGACGGGGTGCTCAAGGACATGGTCGCCGACGGTGCCATTGCCGGCGTGGGCTCTGTCATTGTCTTCCTGCCGCAGATACTCATCCTCTATTTCTTCATCTCATTCATGGAGGACACTGGCTACATGGCCCGTGCCGCCTTTATCATGGACCGCCTCATGCACGGCATGGGGCTGCATGGCAAGTCGTTCATACCGCTCATCATGGGCTTTGGCTGCAACGTGCCGGCCATTCTTGCCACGCGCACCATCGAGAGCCGCCGCTCGCGCCTGATCACCATGCTGGTGGTGCCCTTCATGAGCTGTTCGGCACGCCTGCCCATCTACGTGATGATTACGGGCACCTTCTTCGCCATGCGCTACCGCTCGCTCGTGATGCTGTCGCTCTATGCCGTGGGCATTGCCGTGGCCGTGGTGGCCAGCCGCATGCTCTCCCGCCATGTGGTGCGGGGCGACGACACTCCATTCGTCATGGAGCTGCCGCCATACCGCATGCCCACGTCGAAGGCCATCATGCGCCACACGTGGGAGAAGGGCAAGGAGTATCTGCGCAAGATGGGAGGCATCATCCTCGTGGCAAGCATCGTGGTGTGGGCACTCGGCTACTTCGGGCCGCGCGGACGGGCTGTCGATATGGAGAACTCCTTCATAGGCTATGTGGGGCAGGCCATAGAGCCCCTGTTCAGGCCGCAGGGCTTCTGCTGGAAGCTCGACGTGAGCCTCCTTGCCGGCCTTGGTGCCAAGGAGATTGTGGCCTCCACCATCGGCGTGCTCTACAGCGAGGAGCCGGCAAGCCTGAGTGCCGCGCTGCACGCCGCTGGCGTGACGCCGCTGGCGGCATATTGCTACCTGCTCTTCGTGCTGCTCTACTTCCCCTGCATAGCCACCATCACGGCCATACGCAACGAGTCGGGCTCTTGGCGATGGGCCCTCTTTGCGGCCGTCTACACCACGGCAGTGGCGTGGATTGTCTCGGCCGCAGTCTATCAGATAGGATTGCTGGCAGGCGGTTGAGAAATTGCCGCAAGAGCATTACCTTTGGGGACGTCAGTCCAAGCCCAGACAGAGGCGCAGCCTGCACCAAATCGGCAAACAGCAAGAACGGTAACAACATGGCAACAGACAACGGCCTCGACGGCTACATACTGAGCCACATCGAGCCAGAGCACCCATATCTGCATGCACTGTGGCGCGCCACACACCTGCACCTCAACTATCCGCGCATGGCCAGCGGACACCTGCAAGGAGCCGTCCTGCGCATGTTCACCCACATGGTGCAGCCACGCCACGTGCTCGAGATAGGCACCTACACCGGCTACTCCACGCTCGCCATGGCCAGTGCCCTGAGCGAGGGGGCCACCATCCACACCATCGAGATCAACGACGAGCAAGAGCTCTTCACGCGGCCATGGCTTGAACGCTCGCCATGGGCCGACCATGTGCGCCTGCACATAGGCGACGCACTGCTCCTGCTCCGCGATGCCGACCTTGTGCAGCGCATGGGGGCACCCTTCGACATGGTGTTCATCGATGCCGACAAGCGATGCTACCTCGACTACTACCGTCTCACGCTACCCCTCGTGCGTCAGGGCGGATATATCCTTGCCGACAACACACTATGGGACGGACATGTCGCCGACACCGCCCGCCGCGCCTCCGACCGACAGACAGCAGGCATACGCCTCTTCAACGACACCGTGGCTGCCGACCCCGCCGTAGAGACCGTGCTACTCCCACTGCGCGACGGTCTCACCATCCTCCGCAAGCTCTGACCTGACACCCTGCACCCTATATTGCCGACACCCTGCACCCAGCTGTATGAGCGGATGCAGGGTGTCGGCTGCTACGGTGCAGGGACTCGGCAAAAAGTCTGGCAGGTAGTTTTGCAGAAGAAAGATGCAAGGCCGATGCTGCCCAATAAGCAGAAATGCGCATATTTGTAACAGTAAAGGTAAACAAGCACGATGACTCCATTATCAGATAGCGAGAAGTTCAGATTCTATACAGGAGACTGTCTGTCTGTACTCAACCAGATGGATGATGAATGTGTGGACTGCATAGTTACGTCTCCTCCATATTGGGGAATGCGCTCCTATGATAATGATAATGATGAACATGAGATAGGGAATGAAGCTACGTTTGAGAACTATCAGCATCACCTGACAGCCGTCTTTGCGGAAGCAAAGCGGGTGCTCAAACGCGACGGTTCGCTATGGCTCAATTTGGGGGACAGATACGTTGACAAGGCTCTGTTGGGTATGCCATGGCGTGTGGCTATCAGCTTGATGAGTGATGGCTGGATAATGCGCAATGATGTAATATGGCATCAGATGAAAGGAACACAGAGTGCAAAGGACAGGTTGCGTGACTCTTATGAGCATGTGTTCCACTTCGTGCGTTCAAAGAACTACTATTATGATGCTGACGCCATACGCATTAAGCCCAAGCTACAGCCTGTTGTGACAGATACAGACATTAGGTCTTCCACTGGAGTGAGCGGAAAGAAGTACCGGATGCAAATAAGAGAGAGCCACGAACTCACAGAGCAAGAGAAACGGAACGCCGAGGATGCGCTTAACCAGGTGCTGGCCGAGATACGCTCGGGTGCAGTGAACGACTTCAGGATGACCATCCGTGGCAAGCAGCGAGCATGGCACAGTGATAATGTGAGGATAAGCGGCAGGGCAAAGGAACTGGCAGAACGTGGATTCTACATCATGCGTATACATGCCCACGGGCACCTGCCAAATGACGTGTGGAATATAGTGCCGGAAGACACATGGCGTACTGATAGCCATTGTGCTGTCTATCCAGAGGCTTTGTTGCGAATACCCATCCTGGCGACATGCCCCGAGAACGGGATCGTCCTTGACCCGTTCATCGGCACGGGCACCACAGTCGCTGCGGCACTGAAGCTGGGGCGGCGTGGTGTAGGCATAGACCTCAGTCCGCATTATATCCGCATTTCGCAAGAGAGAGTAGCTAATATAGGAACTATGTTTGTATGAAGACAATAGGCAAATTTCCCATAGAGGTGTTCTGCCATGACTATGAGGATAGGTCGGATGCCGCAAGGCTCGACAGGCAGCAGCAGTATTGCAGGTATATTAAGGGCACATGTGTCAAGCCGCGGAAAAGTGAGCCAGACAGGAAAGTAGGTATATGCACCCTTGGCGCAACGGTGAACCATGGCAGGCAACTGCATCCTGTGATGATTTGCCCGCAGAGGCTGAAAGAGGAGTCTATGTTTGAGGCCATAAGGCAGAACTACTTGCGACAATGGTCGAATGTCAAATGGGTTAAGGAAGTAAATATTGGAGTGGGTGGCAGTGTGGACTATGTCGCTGTTGAGGTTGATGACAACGACGTGGTGACCAACTTCCTGTGTGTTGAGCTGCAGGCCGCAGGAACGACAGGCACACCATACCAATATGTTGAGGAGCTACGTCAGTTAGGGCATTACACGAATGCGCGCAAGCGACAATTCGGGATCAACTGGGCCAATGAGTTCTCAAAGACCATGATGCAGCAAGCTTACAAGAAAGGCAAGATTATGGAGAGCTGGGGGCGAAAGATTGTCTTTGTGCTGCAGGATTTGGCGATGCAATATCTGAAGGGGGCTACGGACTGCTCTCTTTTGACGAACTATAACCCACAGAGTCCGGTAGACTTCTGCACTTTTGCGTTACAATGGGATAATGCAAATGGCTGGCACATGGTGTTTGATGAAATAAGTAGCACAACCATTGATGGCATTAGTCTGATGCTTGGGGGAGCCAGTGTAAGCAGTTATCCTACAGTTGATGAGTTTATCGTCAACATTGTGAGGAAAGGAATAGCAGACGGCGTGCTTGAGAACAACCGTTACACTAAAGCCTTCCTGCAATAAGAGGTTCCGACGGTTTGCTCCATGGATGGGTCTTAGTTAAGAATATATCCACATCGAGGCCGCACCTGTTGCTGGTGCGGCCTCGATGGTTGTGTGGCTGGCAGTGGTGGGCCAGCTCGTTGTGGTGTGTGGCAGGCGCGGGCGTCAGGAGAAGGCATCGCCCCAGAAGGAGGACGGGGCGGTGTACTCCTCTTCGGAGGGCTCTTCGATGATTTCCACTTGCTGTGTGCTTTGCCCTTTGATGAAGCTGGTGACGCAGAGGGCCTCGGGCATCATGCCTTGCTCGCACTCTATGGCGGGTGCTGTATAATGTTTGTTCATGCGGATTGCTGTGAGTAAAGGGGTTAGGGTAGAGTCGTTGTTTGGGGTAAGGCTGTTAGCGTACCACCTTGCGGCCATTCCGGATGTATACTCCGGCAGGCATGGCGGTGTCGGCGACGCGGCGTCCGGCAATGTCGTAGGTGCCGCTGCTGCGCTGTGTGCGTGTCACGCTGTCCATGGAGCGCAGGCCAAGGGTGGTGTCGCCGATGATGATGCCTTTCACTTCGGTCTGTTCATTGGTGTCCTCGCTGGCAGCCGGCGTCGTGAAGTAGCCGCGGAAGCCGCGTATGGTGGCTTTCTCGTTGCCGCGCACTATGTGGCCGTCGATGGTGAGGCCTACGGTGCCTGCCAGGGAGCCGTCGGTGACGGGGGCGTATGTGCCTTGGAAGACGACGCCCTTGTGCTCGGCTGTGCCGGCCTCGGTGGCGAAGCTGTGGATGGTGACATCGGTGAAGCGGAAGGCGGAGCGGGCTTCGGGGGAGTAGACCACGTAGGGCGTGGAGTAGTAGATGGCCGATGCGCGCTGGAACACGAGCAGGCCGTCGGCGGTCACATCGTAGAAGCTGTATGCCTCAACGCCTTCGCCGAGCACGGAGAGGTCGTTGATGGTGAAGGGCAGGCACAGGGTGTTCCAGCCCTGACGCAGCATGAAGCTGAGGTCGACGACGGGGTAGCTGCCTTCTTCCACTGTAGCTGCCATGGCATCGGACAGCGTGAGGGCGGGTGCCACGGTGAGGGCCACGGCCTCGCTTTGCAGTGTGCCGCCGGCATAGGTCACCACGATGTATGCCTCAGCATCGGTGAGGGCTGCGGCCGGGGTGTAGGTGAAGGTGATGGTGGCTGTGCCGTAGGCGTCGAGCTCAGTGCCTGTCTGCACGTCAACGGGCTGGCCGTCCACGTAGAGGCTGGCACTGACGGTCTCGGCTGCCCCCACTTTCTCCTCGACGGTCACGGAGGCTGTGAGAGGCACATACTGGTTGCCGCTTGCAGGCAGGGTGGCTTGCTTGATTACGATCTGATGCTCGGGCAGCGCGAGGCGGAAGCCGGCGATGTTGTCGATGTAGTAGTAGCGGCCGCTGAAGCGCAGGTAGTAGTAGCCGGCGGAGGGAGCGGTGAAGGTGAGGGTATCGTAGGCACCGGCCTCGGAGGCGTAGTGGGGCTCGAAGGCTTCGGCCCATGTCTCGCCCTCGTCGGTGGAGTAGGAGAGGATGACGGGCTCATCGTCCCATGGCATGTAGGCCTCGAAGGTGAGATCTTCGCCCTCGGCGGCCTGCAGGCGTGGCGTGATGAGTGCGAGGTCGCTGGCGGTGGCGTTGCGTGCCATGCGTGTGGCTTCCACGGTGGTTGCAGATGGCGTGTCCGTTGTCCATCCGCTGTTGCTCCATGTGGAGGGTATGCCGTCCTCGAAGTCCTCGGTCCACATGTCGGGGTTCAGGGCTGTGGCTGATGCGCTGATGGTCACGGCACTGCCATGGTTGGGCGTCAGCGTGACTACGGCAGTGGCATGGCCGTAGGTGCCCTCGGCATAGTGGTAGGTGATGGTGACGGTCTGGCTCTCGCCTTCTGCCACGGTGAGCTCTGTGGGTGTCGCGGTGAAGGCTTCGTTGTCGGAGGCTATGGCCACGGTGAGCTGTGCGTCGCCGCTGTTGCTCACGGTGACGGTCTGCGACACCGTTGCGAGCACCTTGCCGAAGGCTATGTCGCGGGTGTCAACGGCCATGATGGCCTGCGGCACCTTGTAGTACGACATGAGGTTGATGGTGTATGCCTCGAGCCCGCTCTCCTCGGCGGGAGTGATGGTGAGTAGGCCAGGGCCGTCGTTGGCCGGTGTGCCTATGGTGAGCTCGAAGGTGGCACCGGCTTCGATGGTGGTCTCCACGGCACTAAGCGTGTAGCCGGCGGTGGCGGCAAAGGTCACGGTGAGTGGTGCCGTGCCGTCGTTGGCCAGGGTGATGGTGCGTTCTGTGCCGGCGGGCAGGCTGCTGTAGCCCCAGCTGAGGTCGCCGCCGTTGGCGATGCCTTCCACGGTGAGCTTGGGACGTGGTGTGTTGTCGATGGTGCCGCCATACACCTCGTCGATGGCGAAGAAGGCACCATTGAAGCGCACGCGTGTGGTGCCGGCGGGGATGGTGGCACTGAAGTATGTCGGCGAGGTGGTGAGGGTCTCGCTGAGTGCTCCCTCGGCGGTGGCTGTCCATGTGGAGCCGTCGTAGGTCTCGACCACGAGATAGCCATTAGCGTCCTTGAGGCTGTGGGCCTTGAAATGGATGGTCTCTTCCTCGGCAAAGGTCATCAGTGGCGTGGCAATGGCGGCATCGTAGTAGCGTCCGCCCCAGGTGGAGCCATAGTTGTAGGCGGCACTGCCGTCGGCAAAGCTCCAGTTGCTCTCGTTGGCACTGCTGCCGCTTGTGGCCATGAGCTCCCAGCCCGCGGGCAGGGTGGCCGAGGCGAAGTCCTCGAACATCTTGGTGGCATCGCGCAGGGTGGCCTTGACGGCTATCTGCACTGTTGCAAGGCCGGAGGTCTCGGCAGGCACGATGCTCACCGTGCCCTCGGCCGTGGCGTTGGCAGTGACGGTGAGCTGCACGCTGCCCTCGGCGGGGATAGTGGCCGTGGCGGGCTCTACGCTGAAGCCCTCGGTGGCACTGACGCTCACGTCGAGGTCTGCACTGCCGGGGTTGCTCATGGTGTAGTGCACGGTGGCACCTGGCAGGATGTAGCCGAAGTTGTAGATGGTGGCGGGGTAGCCGTCGGCATCCACCACCTTGAGGTCGGCCGTCTCGCTCACGGTGTAGAGCTCGGCCACGAAGTCGTCGATGGCGGTATTGTTGAGCTGGAAGGCCAGGCGCGTGCCGTGGTCGAGACGGAACGTCACTTGCTGCCATGAGGTGCTGCTGTTGCTGCGCGACCACTCTATGGCGGCTGCGGCTATCTCCTCGCCCACGCCGTCGTTGTAGGTGAACACCTTGACGCCGCAGGCCTTGCTCTTCTGTCGGGCACGGGCGTAGTAGCTCACGGTGCCTGTCACGGCAGGCGTGACGATGTAACCGGCATAGTCATTCTGATAGGTGTAGAGACCTTTGCCGGAGCGCGCGTAGTCGGAGCCAATCTCGTAGGTGCCCGCACCGTAGGTGAAGCCAAGGGTTGTCTCCACGGCTTCCCAGCCTGCGGGCATCTCCGTCAGGCCGTTGAAGTTCATGGTGTAGTCGCCTGGCGTGGTCACGGGTGCCTGTGCCGAGAGGGCAGCGGCCATGGCGAGGCAGGCTATTTGCAGTAGGGCTTTCTTCATGTTAATAGGTTAAAGGGTTAGTAACGTCGAAGGGGTATGTAGGTTCAAGGCATGATGGATAGAAAAGCGTGAGAGAGAAAGGTCACCCCTTGCTGCAGGTGCCTTCCTCTCTCACGGACTATGCTGTGTTATTGGAATATTCCGGAGTATTCTTCGTCGGTGGGAGTGATTTCGTTGCTTTCTGAGTCGCTTTTGAGGATGCTGGCGGCAATCAAGGCCGTGACCTCAGTCTCCACCACCTCAATGGCGGGCTGCTGATAGAGCTTCTTCATGTGTCTTTATGCTGTTTGTTTCGTTACGTGTTCGGATTAATAGGGCTGGGGTGTGAGTGCCAGCCTCGCCTGGCCTGGCGGCACGAGGCTGGCACTCTGGTAATGTCTGTTTACTGCATCACCTTGCGGCCGTTCTTGATGACGATGCCGCGGGCGTTGCTGCTGACGCGGCGACCGGCAAGGTCGTAGGCGGCAGCGTTGTCGGCATTGCTGTCCTTCACGGCAGCGATGCGTGTCACGGTGCCGAAGTCCTCATACTCGATGGCCTTCACTTCAGCATCGGTGGGCAACTCGAAGTAGGCACGGAAGCCGAGGATGCGAGCCTCAGCAGAACCCTTCTGGATGCGACCCTCGTCGGTGATGCCATACTTGCCCTCCATGCCGGGAGCAGCGATGGGAGCGTAGGTGCCGCGGAAGTAGGCCTGGCTCTGGTAACGATGGAATGCAGTGGCATTGCCTGAAGCTATGGTGATGTCGGTCAGTTCAAAGTCTTCTTCGATGGCCTCGGGTACATATATAATATAGGGGTAGCTTGCGGTGAGAGAGGTCACGCTGCTGAACTTGAGCACGCCGTCCTCAAAGCCAGTGAAGTCGTAGGCCTTGGCACCTGTGCCGAAGAATGCTTCAACATCGCTGATGGTGAAGGGCAGGCAGACGGTGTTCCAGCCTGCAGCGAAGGTGCGCTTCAGGGTGACGTTGTCGTATGTGCCAGCTACGATAGCCTCTGAAGAGCTTTCGTCGAGCGTCAGATAGGTGATGGCAGCGACATAGCGGGTCACAGTCTCCGTGGTCAGCGTTGTGCCGGCCCATTCCACCTCGATGTGCATCTCGGCACCCTCGGCAGCAGCCTCGGTCGGGGTGGCAGTGATGGTCAGGGTCTCAGAACCCTTGGCAGCAACAGTACCGGTTGCGGTGCCGATGACCTCTTCGCCCATGTAGAGCTTGGCGGTCAGCTCCTCAGCCACGCCGCGCATCTCTGTGACAGTGACGGTGGCCTCGAAACTCTGGCCTTCCTTCATGGTAACAGTCCAGCTGGAAGACTCGGGGATGGTGTAAGCACTGATGGTGGCGATGTGGTCGGCCAGGTTGAGCTTGAAGCCCTCGAAGTTGTCGAGCTGGTAGTCGTCGTTGGCAAAGCGGAACTGATAGTCGCCGGCCTCAAGGCCAGTGATGGTATAGGTGCCAGCATCGCCGTTGTCCAGGCCGGAGATGGTCTGGTAGTCGGCAAAGGCTGCACCGTCCTTCGACATCTGTATCTTGATGCTGACGTAGTTGGCTGTTGCGGCATAGTCGAAGGTCAGCTCGTCGCTGGCGTCAGCCACAGTGAGGGTCGGAGTGGTCAGATAGGTCGTTGAGTTGTGAACGTATGCAGCCTTGGCAGCACCGTCAGCAATCGTCCAGTTGGAGCCTGCATCCCAACCAGTGGGCAGCTCGTTGGCAGCGAAGTCCTCGCTCCAGAGGTCTGGATCCTTCACCTTGGCAGAGGCGGCGATGGTGATAGCAGCCTCCTCATCGTAGGCAGGAGTGACGGTGATGTTGGCGGTGAAGACACCATAGGTGGCCTCGGTGGGAGTGAAGGTGACGTCGAAGGTCTTGCTCTCGCCGGCTGCGATGCCGGTCAGTTCGGCATCGGAGACGGTGAACATCTCGTTGTCCGAAGCGATGCTGACGGTCAGTGTGCCTGTGCCGGCATTGGTGACGGTGTAGGTCTTGGAGGTAGCCTCAGCTACGACACCGAAGGCGGCGTCATCAGCAGGGCTGACAGCCAGCTCGGGGGCGTTGGCAGCCTTGTCGGTGCCTGTCACGTTGATGACGAAGTCACCCTCCGTGGTGGTCACCGTGACCACAGCCTCGGAAGCACCTTCGCGCTCAGCATCGTAAGTGCGGGTGATGACGAGGTCGAAGGGAGCAGCTACGCTCTCCTCCCAGTTGGTGGAGTAAGCAGCAGCACCGTCGCCAGTGATGGCTACATTGGTGATGCTGATGGTGCCTGCACCTGTGTTGGCAAAGGTGTAGGTGACAGTGGCGTCGGCTGCACTCTCGCCAAAGTCGTAGGAGTCGCCGGTGGCAACAGCCACGTCGTCCTTTGTTACGGAGAGGACGGGAGCGTAGGTCAGACCTGCTATCTCGTCGACGACAACATAGTAGCCGACAAAGCGGAGCTTGTTGACGGTAGCGGGGATGTCGGTAAGGACAATTGTGCCATAGTCAGGATAAGCGAGACCGTCGTTGCCCGAAATCTTCTTGCTGTAGGCTGTCCATGTGGAACCGTTGTCGCTGGAGCCCTGAACAGTGATATAGTCAGTAGCATCGCTATCTTCGCGCTTTGCCTTGATGACGAGCATGTCGCCATCGGCGAAGATGAGCTTCGGAGTTGTCAGGTAGGCACTGCTGCTCTTGCCTGTAGCTGCGCCGTCAGCGAAAGTCCAGCTGGCATTGGTCCAGTTGGCAGGCAGTCCGTCTGCAAAGTCTTCGGTATACAAGCCTTCGGGCAACACAACACCTGTGACAGTGAACTGCACGTTGTCCATACCCGTAGCGCTAACGGTGATGCCGGAGCTGAGGGCACCCGTCGTGGTGGCTTCCATGGTGATGGTCACCTCTGCACTCTCGCCTGCCTCGAGGCTGGTGGGTGTACCTGTGACAGCGAAGATAGCACTGTTGGAAGAAGTGACGCTGATGCCTTCGAGGGTAGCCTTACCTGTGTTGGCAATGGTGAACGTCTTGGCAGTAGCCTCTGTGATGACACCGAAGTCGAGGGAAGCGGGCTGGGTGACAACCATCTTAGGCTCGTTGGGTATCTCACCGCCGTAGAACATGCGGATGTCAGCCTGAGAAGCGTTGATGGCAATGTAGTACTTACCGGCAGGTACACCCGTGAAGGAGAAGGTCTGCCAGTTAGAAGGATCGAGCG
>CAJOIE010000010.1:0-146457 GCA_905234605.1 uncultured Bacteroidaceae bacterium
GCCGCGCCAGCAGTTATGCCAGTGGTGCCTCGGTCTCCGGTGCGCCTCGGCCTCCGGTGCGGCATGTAGACCATGGTTGTGCAGCGGCCATGCTCAGCACAGTGGAGGGCTGCCTGCATTGGGCTCTGCACGGCGGTGCTGCTGTGTGTTTGTTGGACTTTTCCGTGCCACTGGCTTCCGTCCTGCGGTTGCAGCCGCGACCGCGCCAACAGTTATGTCAGTGGGGACTCGTTGGCGGTCTTCACTTCCTGACGTGCTGCCGTGCGGATCTCGTTGTTCGTTGCTTTCTTCGTTGTCATAGTGTGCGCCCCTGCCCTGGGGACTTTTCTGGCAATGTGACGTTGGCGGGTTTATTTTGAAAACTGACACGAAGGTAAGGACCGTTTGGCGTGAGTGCCTGCAGGAATGTATTTAACACTTGTTTTAACACTGTAAGTGTTAAAACAAGTGTTAAATACAGGCGTGCGTCCGTGCCAAACAGCGCGTCCGTAGCGCGTATTAAACAACCCCGCGCCATGTGCGCGATAAGAAACCCTGCGCGAGGGCTGGCTGTCTGGGCAGCGGTCAGGGGCAACGGTCAGGGGCAGCGGTCAGGCATATATGCGGCGCGTTGCACCCGTCGCACCCACGTGAAGCCCCGAGCGAGGCGTGGGGTGAAGAGAAGGATAGGAAAGTGTTCTGGGAAAGTAAAGTATTGTTGAAAGGCTGTTTTTGAGTATCACCCAACAATAAAACAAACCTTGATTCATTGAAATGAACCAAGGTTTAGATATAAAGGAACTATACACGCACGTGTATAATATATATAAGGTAGATTCTACCAGCGGATGCCGAGTTTCTTCATGGCTTTATTAACGTATTGCAATGTACCTGCGCCGATGCCATCCATATCGAGCAGTTGCCCTGTGGTAAGTGTGAGGAAATCGGCAAGGGTGGTAATGCCGTGTTGCGCCAGCACGTTGCGTAACCTCACAGCGTATGGTCTATGCTTTTTACCGAATGCTTCACACAAATCATCCAGTGTAAACTGCAATGGCTTCGTTCCTGTGTCGTTTTCAGCAGACGTTGGAGTGGCACACCGAATCAGGTCTGCACGGAGTTCGTGCATTTCTTTCTCAATCTCTTCCATCCGATGAAGGATGGTGGTTAAATTCATATTCTCTTCCATAATTGTTGTAGCCTTGAAAGATGATGTAAAGATACGGATTATTTTTCACGTTGCTATTTAATAAAAACAGCCCGAAAGTCATTGCAGACCTCCGGGCTGGCTCGTCGCGTGAGGGATAAGCTGAGAGACCCTGCGCCTCGGAGAACATGAGGGATTTACGGTTACGAGCGTGTGCCTATCCTCTTACCGTCGCCTATCACCTCATGCTGGATATTGCTCCTTATCAGGTCGGAGCGCATGGGGCTGGTTCGGGTCATTGAATCGGGAGTGCCTTCCCCGATTAGGTTTCTTAGGTTGATGGCCGCATTGAGGTCGCGGTCGATGGTGTTGCCGCACTTGGGGCAGCGGTAGGTGCGGATGCGTGTGTCGAGCGGAGTGGCTGTGTGTCATCCTTCCCGTGTCAGCGTCTCTCGTCCTGTGGTTGCATCCTTCCCGTGCCAGCGTCTCTCGTCCTGTGGTTGCAGCCGCGGCCGTGCCAGCAGTTACGCCGGGTGGTGTCTCGCTCTCCGGTGCTTCTCGCTCTCCGGTGCATCTCGGCCTCCGGTTCGGCATGTGGATTATGGTAGCATAGCGGCCATGCTCAGCACAGGGGAGTGTTGCCTGCATGGGGCTCTGGCCCCCTCTCTTACGCATCGTCGCAGACCGTTGCACGTATCCTGATGGGCGACGTAGCGTCTACATTCAGCAGCGTTGTGTGTGCATAGGTTAGGAGTGTATCATGTAGGCGGGAGTGCTTCGCCCCGAGGATACACTCGTTGCGGCGTATGTGCTTCGTAGGCTATTGTGGCAGCTTGGCTTGGGTGGCTGTGGCGTGCCGGCTGCTGGCAGGCGCAAGAGTTGCAGGCGAGTCCTGTTTCCTGCTGTGCCTATAGCTGTATGTCGTCTATGCGCAGTCTCATTATGCCGGCCGGCACGTGTGCCTCCACCGTGTCGCCCACCTTCTTGCCCAGCAGTGCCTGTGCTATGGGTGAGTTTATGGACAGCTTCTTGTCGCGTAGGTTGGCTTCGTGCGGGCTGACAATGGTGTATGTCATGCTGCTGTTGTTGTCGATGTTGGTTATCCTGACTCTGGTGAGCAGCCCCACGTTGTCTGCGTCGAGGCGTTTGGTGTCGATGACTCGTGCGAACTCCAGCACGCGCTGTTTGAAGCGTATGCGGCCCAGCAGCCGTGCCTGTTCGCGTTTTGCGGCACGGTATTCGTAGTTCTCGCTCAGGTCGCCCTGTGCGCGTGCCTCGGCTATGGCGTCCTTTACGCGTGGCACTTCTGCTTCCAGCTCGTGCAGTTCGGCCACCAGCTTGTTGTAGCCTTCCTGTGACATGTATTCCATACTGCTACATTATATTATAAGGTAAGCCATCACATCTGCTGTATGTCTTTGTTCCATGCGAAGGTGTCCTTGCCTGCGCCAATCTCGAAGTGGCACATGGCAATGCCGAGGTCAAGGCGTGTGTAGCCGAGTAGCGAGAAGCGTGTGCTTGCGTCCACCACGGGCTTTCCGGTATGCTTGGGCAGGAGTGTGAACACGAATTTCTGTTGGTTGATGGCTGTCGGTGCGAGCATGGCAGCCTCCATGCCCATGCGGAACCACCTGGGCATCTCGCCGTCCACACGGCAGCAGTCCTCTATGGGTCGTTGCTTGGTGTGTGCGTGTCCCTGGTTCTCGCCGTAGCCTATGCTTATGACGCATGCCACGTGCTGCCCCTCGGGCACGGCATATCGGTCTGGCTGCTTACGGAATGTCAGTGCCACCCAGCAGGTGTTGAGTCCCAGCGTCTGTGCCAGCAGCACGAGCCGCTCGCCGTGGTAGCCCACGCTTATGTCGGTGCCCTTAGGTGCCACGAGCACGATGTAGTTGTTCACGCCGCGGAAGCGTCCGTACTTAGCCATTCCTGCTGCGAAGGCGCGTGGCTCGTCCTGCACGAGCTGGAAGGTGAAGCCTGTCTCGGCGTTTATCTCGTTGATGAGTTCCTGCAAGGCTGCTGCCTTGTCGTGCTCGATGGCACGGTCGGTGTATTGGCGCACGCTGTGGCGCAGGCGCATCGCTTCGTGGAGGGTCATTGTGAAATCAGGAGTCTGGGGTGGAAGTGAATTGTGGGATGTGTCTTCTTGTCACGTCGTCCCACTCCGTTGTGGGTTGGAGGGGACTATTTCAGAGGGGTGTGACGTAGTGCCTGGCGCAAGGCTTGGGCCACCTGCTGTCGCACCTCTTCCGGGGCGGTGAGTAGCGAGGCCAGTGTGTCGAGGAGGGTTGTGGCCTCAACTACATCACCCATGGCCCTTTTCCCGTGGGAGAGGGGAGTAGCATCAGCTGCGATACCCTCATTCCCGCAAGCCTCTGCCTCGGCGGCCTCGTTCCCACAAGCCACAGCCTCGGTGCTCTCATTTGCGTGCGCTCCACTCGTGCGGGTGGGTTGTTGTATGGGCTGTTCTCCCACGTGGGCTGTGCCGTGTGTTAGGCTGTGTGCCTCAATCTCTTGCAGCAGCTGTTGCAGGTCGTTGTCGGAGAGCAGCACGTTGTCGGGACCGCCGTCGAGTGCGCCGTCGAAGAGTGATGCCTTGAAGCGCAGCCGTGTGCGCATGTCCTCCTCTATTGTGCCTGCGGCAATGAGGTTCACTATCTCCACGTTCTCGGTCTGGCCTATTCGGTATATGCGCGACGCTCTCTGCTCGAGTGTGGCGGGGTTCCATGGCAGGTCCACGTTGATGAGCAGTGTGGCTGCCTGCAGGTTGAGCCCTGTGGCACCGGTGTCGGTTGACAGGAACACTCTCACCTGCTCGTCAGTCTGGAAGGTGTCCACCAGTTGCTGCCGCTCTGCCGCGGGTATGCCGCCGTGCAGGTATGCAAACTCTATTCCGCTGCGTTCCAGTTCCTCGGCAATGAGGCGTGTCATGCGTTCCCACTGTGAGAACACCACAGCCTTGTTGGCTTTCTGCCCCTTGGCCGGCGGGTGTGCTATGCCAGCCTCATAGAGCAGGGCTATGGTCTCTTCCACCTTGGTGTCGTGGCGTGAGTGCTCGTCGAGCACGTAGGTGCTGTCGCACACCATGCGCATCTGTTGCAGTGTGAGCATCAGCGCGGCGCGGTCGTGCTCTGAGAGCGTGTGTGTGCGGTGCGCCTTGCTGGCCAGGCGTGCCAGCTGCTGCCGCAGGTCGTGGTGCTGTGCCCGCTGCTCGGGCGTCATGGGCACGTATAGGTTTTTGTCTATGCGTGGCGGCAGTTCCTTGGCCACGTCGCGGCGCAGGCGTCTCATCATGCATCCTTGCAGCCGCTGCGCTATCTCTCCCAGGTGCCGGTAGCCCACTGTGCGTCCGTCGTTGTCTGTCACGAGGTATCTCTCCCTGAACAGGTAGTATGGTGCCAGCAGATACTGGTCAACGAGCTCCACTATGCTGTACAGGTCTTCCAGCCTATTCTCTATCGGCGTGCCGCTGAGCATCAGGGCATAGCGTGAGCGCAGTGCTCGTGCGGCGCGTGCCACCTGTGTGTTCCAGTTCTTGAGGCGTCCCACCTCGTCCATCACCACCATGTCGAGTGCCAGTGCGTCCTTCACCTCAGGTGCGGCATCGGGCGTGAGCATGGCTGTGAGTGCGCCGTACGACATAATTTTGTATGCTGTCTCGCTCTGCAGTGCCGTGAGTCGTTGCTGCTGTGTGCCTTCCACCACGATGGCTGTCGCTGCGTGTGTGAGTCGCACCACCTCGCGCCGCCAGTAGTGTGTGAGTGTCGTGGGGCACACCACGAGCACGTTTCCCACGAAGCCTTCGCGTCGCAGCACCTCGGCCGTGGCAATGGCCTGCACCGTCTTGCCCAGTCCCATCTCGTCGGCCAGGATGGCTCGTCCGGCCTTGCATGCGAAGCGCACGCCCTCGCGCTGGTAGGGGTATAGCTTCACGCGCAGCAGTGATGTCAGAGCCTCGTCGGTGTAGTTCTCGTCGATGGCCTTGCGGCGTGCGGCAGCCTCGCGTTCCTCGACCACGAAGTCGAGAGCGTCGGCATAGCATCTGAAGCCCTCGTCGATGGCCTTGGCCTCTTGCAGGAACTCGCCGAAGCGGGCGTATGCCTCGGGGCGCAGCTCTCCGAGCTCGTCGAAGTAGTGCTCGGAGAGCCGGCGGTATTGCTCGGCCGCCGTGGTGCCTATTCTCAGGCGCACCTGCCGCTGCTGTGTGCGGTAGCTCAGGTATACGCTTGTGTAGGCCGGCAGGTCGCGGTGTATGCGTTTGTGGTGGTCGGCTATCCACTGGCGCGTGGCTTCCACGTGCTTGCAGGTGCCGAGTCTGGATGTCTTGAAGTCCATGCACTCGCAGAAGTTCCACGGGCTCTTTGGGCCGCGGTACACCACCTTGTATGTCAGCCCGGAGCGTGTGCTGCGCACGCGGTATTCTCCCGGGTAGTAGCGCTCGCTCGGGGCCGTCACGTCCATCTCCTCGTGCTGTGCCTGCTGCATGCGCAGCATCACCTGCCACTCCTGTGCGGTGAGGTCGGCGGGCTTCACTAAGTGGTTGAGTCTCTCTTTGGGTAGGTCGGCATATTTCATATCCTTGTAGCGAAGTATTTCCATAGCGGTGCTGCCATGAGAGCCTGCTTGATGGCGTCGGTGCGGAGCAGGCGGCGCACTTCGTCGGGTTGCATGAGCTGCACGCTGATGTCCTCCGTGGGCTCGAGGTGCTGTGTCGATGTGTGCTCCACGCCTGTAGCCACGAAGCTGTAGTTGAGGTTGGAGCATGCGCTGGCGTTTGGCGAGAGCACCGTCAGCAGCTGCCACTCGCCGCCGGTGTAGCCGGTCTCCTCGAGCAGCTCACGCTGTGCGGCAGCCAGCGGCTCCTCGCCGGCCTCCACCACTCCGGCCGGCAGCTCGTAGGCCGTGATGCCCAGCCCGTGGCGGTATTGCTGCTCCATCACTATGCGTCCGTCGGTGGTGACGGCAATCACGTTCACCCATGCGGGGTACTCCAGCACCCAGTATTCCGTGTTCTCCACTCCCGAGGGCAGGCGTACGTGGTCCTTTCGTGCCGTGAGCCACGGCCTGCGTATCAGGTACTCGCTGCTAACCACCGTCCACGCCTGTGGTGCGGTTCTCTTGTCGTCCCCCGAGGGGAGCATGTCTTTCTTGTGCATACGTATAGGCAGGTGTATAGGAAATAGGGAAAATCAGGAACAGCGTGAAAGGGTCTCTTTGAAGTCCAGCTCTAACTGCACCCATCGGGCAGCGTGTCCGTCGTCGTCCACGGGACGGCTCACGCTGAGCCCCATGAGGCGTATGCCCATGCCGCCACGGTCCACCTCGCTGAGCAGGTGCCGTGCCATGGGCAGGATAGCCTCTGTGCGCGGCTCTATGGCGTGGCCCTTGTGGAGCATGCCCTCGCCGGTGCTTATGCTGCGTGTCAGCACCGAGAAGTCGGCACGCTTCACCTTGAGTGTCAGTGTCTGGCCGCGGAAGCCCGTGCGCTCCAGCCTGCCTGCCAGCTGCGTGGCGGCAGCCTGCAGTGCCTCGTCGAGCTCACGGGAGGTGTGCAGGTCGCGCTCGTAGGTCTGCTCGCAGCCCACCGACTTGCGTTCATGCCAAGGCTCCACGGGGCGTGTGTCGATGCCTCGGGCAAAGAGATAGAGCATGGAGCCCATCTTGCCGAAACGCTCCACGAGGTAGCTCTCCGAGTGGCTGCGCAGATCGTGCCCCGTGAAGATGCCCACTCTGTGCAGTGCCTCGGCCGTGCGCGGCCCCACGCCCCACAGCTTCTCCACGCGCAGGCTGTCGATGAATGCCTGTGCGCGCGACGGGTGAATGGTGGTCAGCCCGTCGGGCTTGTGCATGTCGGAGGCTATCTTGGCCAATAGCTTGCAGTAGCTCACGCCTGCCGAGGCCGTCAGATGCAGGCGCGAGCGTATCTTTGCCTTGATCTCCTGCGCCATCACCGTGGCCACGGTCTGACCCGTCTTGCTCTCCGTGACGTCGAGAAACGCCTCGTCGAGCGAGATAGGCTCCACCAGGTCGGTATACTCGTGGAAGATGGCGTGCATCTGTGCCGACACCTCCTTGTAGCGAGCGTGGGACCCGCCCACCACCACGAGTCCGGGACACAGCCGCTTGGCTGTGCTCACGGCCATGGCCGAGTGCACGCCGTAGGGGCGTGCCTCGTAGGACGCCGTGGCCACCACGCCGCGCGGACCGTCGTAGCCCACGGCCACGGGACGACCCCGCAGCTCGGGATGGTCGAGCTGCTCCACCGAGGCGAAGAACGCATCCATGTCTATGTGTATGATCTTGCGCATGTAGCTCCAGCAATGCTGTGCCACAAAGGTAGCAAAAGTATGCTCACCACCCTGCATCCACATCGCGATAACCCTGCACCCCCGGGCGCAAGAACCCTGCACCGTGGTCCGGCAAGACCCTGCACCCACGTCTGAGAGGGATGCGAGGGTGAGATTTTTTTTGCCTGCGCGTGCTCCCCGTGTCACTAATCTTCATATCTTTGCCTCCACAAGGATACAACACCCCCATACGCCGGCCACGCCAAGTGGCACTCACGGGGGTGTTGTATCCTTTTCTGTAAGGCCGTCTCCGTGGGTTAACGTGCTCGCTGGCAGTGAGCACTGACACGTTCTTCACACTTATTGTCACCCGCGTTATGAAAAGACCACGCATCAACTGCCTGTGCCGCTGCATGCCTCTTGCAGGCATCGTGCTCCTCAACCCCACGGACACTGCGGCCATCGTGCATGACGCCTGCCGCCGCATCGATGCCCAGGCGCGCCCGCGCCACATAGCACGCATAGGCCGCTACGCCGCCGCCACGCTGCTCTCGGCAGGACACCCCGTGCTCGCGCTCCGCATGCTCACCACCACCCTCAGCTCCATGCTCCATGCCGACGACGAATGGCTACGCCGCTATGCCGACAGCTACCGCCCGAGCTACCCGCCGCACAGCATACCCTGGAGCCAGCGCATCAGCCTCTGCGACGCCATCGACCTGGCCCATCGCGCAGACACTCTCTACAAGGCTCTCGGACATCCCGAGGAGGCACACTGCTGCCGCGATGCACGGCGCTACTACGACTACAGTTTCGCTGATCTCTATGAGGTCAGCCTCACTGAGCTCCACGACCTCTCTGCCTTCCGGCCCTTCACCCCCTCCGCGCTCTACGCTCCCGACTACCCCTCGTGAGCATGCCCGACAGGCAGCCACAACTTGTTTGCACCTCCTGACAGCCTCCTTCCTGACCCCTTGCCTCGTGGGCAAGGATGCCAGAAGGAGGCTACCAGCGAGGGGGTGAAATTGGGGCTGGTAACTTTTTCGTTTGCTTTAACAAACTTTAACCATGCGGGGGGGTGAGCAACGCCCTTCTATATACCTTTGCGCCGATTTGGAGGCATGATCTCAGACCATGCTTCCGCGTACACGCGCGCATATCATATTAACTTATCACATTTATAAAACAAACATGAAACTGCAAACATTGTTGGCTGCCGTCGTGGCAGCCGCAGTCAGTCTGGGCGCACAAGCCTGGGATGGCACCGAAGGTAAGGTCTACCTTCAGAATGTTGGCTCCGGTCTCTGGTGGGGAGCAGGCAACGACTGGGGCACACGTGGCACTCTGCTGCAGCACCCCGAGTATGTAACCCTGCATGGCAGTGACGGTTCGTTCACGATGGAGTCGCAGGTGGATAATGGCAACAGCAGCTATTGGTTTGCCGGCGACTATATGGATGGCTCATCTGACAAAGCCATAACCCTCACCATCACACAAGTGGGTGACTACTACACCATAGCCAACGGCTCTTCCTATTTTGGCTACGATGGCACGTCCACATTGCTTGGCAAAGGCGTGAGTGCCGATAGCGACAACGGCAAGTGGCGCATCTACTCGCAGAGCGAGATGGTGGCATCGCTCGCGTCGGCCACAGCGGCCGCCCCTGTCGATGCCACGTTCCTGATTGCCGACCCTGGGTTTGGCCGCAACAACAGGAGTAAAGACAGCTGGACATATAGCTCTCAGACGAGTGACGAAAAGACCAATTTCTCAATCAGCTCAACCTCTAACTGGCCTAACGGCTATTGCTGTGAATCCTATCATGCATATTTCACCATATCGCAAAGCATCAGCAGCGTGCCGAATGGTGTGTACGGAATGAAAGCACATGGCTTCTATCGTCAGGATGGCACCGACAATGCCCACATACCATACTTCTTCCTCAATAGTGGCAAACGCTATTTCCCTCTCCGGACAGGCACAGAGAACTCAATGCAGGCGGCAGCCTCTGCTTTTGCCGCAGGCAACTATGAGACAGAGGAGCTGCTGATACTTGTGACAGATAACACAATCAGCATTGGTGCCGCTCTGGATGGCAACTACAACCTGTGGTGCGCGTTTTCCTACTTCGAGCTCAATTATTATGGCAATGGCACAGACGTCCACTACACCATTCCCATCACCAACGACATGCCTACGGCAAATGCCACTGGATGGACGGTGCTGAATGCATCCTCCGAAACTGCCGCCCCCAATGCTTTTGACACGGCCACCAATACTGCCGAGTTCTGGGGTATGCAAGGATTTAGCATCAAGCAGACCCTCACGAGCCTGCCGGCGGGTATGTATCAGCTCAAGGCTACGGCCTTGACGCGCACCGGCTACACGACGACTCTCAGTGCCAACGATAACACTATGAACATTGCTACAGTGAGCACTGGTCAGGCCAACAGCCGAACCGATGTAAGCGCATTGTTCAATGCGGGCTACTGTGTGAATGAGCTCAACTTCACCCTGGCCGAGGCCGGCGACGTGACCATAGGGCTTACCACAGGCACAACAGGCGACGCATGGACCGTGTGGCGCAACTTCTCGCTCGAGTATCTGGGCACAGTGTCGCAGGTGGCATCGGAGCTCAATGCCTTGATAACAGCTGCCAAGGCTGTCGATGTCAGTGGCATCAGCAATACCACGGTGACATCGTTCTGGAGCAGCCTTATCAGTGATGCCGAGACCGCCTACAACAACGGCTCGCCCACCAGTGCTGACGCTGTGGCTGCCAGCACACAGGCTCTCACCACCTATCAGCCTGTCATTGAGGCTATCGCCGCCAGCTACGTGTCCGGCTCAGCCGCCGACTTCACCGCAGCTATCGTCAACCCAGGCTTTGAGCAGGGCAACCTGACGGGATGGACCACGACCACCAGTGACGATACAGGTGCCAAGGCAACCAATGATAACACCTACCGGATGAGCAACTATGAGGGCAACTATCTCTTCAACACATGGGCTCATGGTTACCCCATCACACAGACCATCACGGGTCTGCCCAACGGCTACTATACGCTGTCGGCCGTACTGTCGTCTGCCGGCGGTCGTGTGTTCCTGCTTGGCAATGGTGCCTACAATGGCATCGTTTGCGCAACTGCTACAGTGGGCTATCAGCACTCAATGACAGTGCATGTCACCGACGGCACGCTGACTCTTGGTGCCGTGGGCTCCAACAACGACCACGAACTCACTTATGTGGCAGATGGTGTATGGTGGTATAAGGCCGACAACTTCCAACTGCAATACCTCGGCACGGAGGATCCCATCACGGCAGCAGACATAGCAGCCATCAAGGCCACCATACCCACAGGCAAGATGCAGACAACGACCCAGTCGGCATTGGACAGCGCAAAGGATGCCTTCAACGCAGAGTCCTCGACCGACAACTATCATGCCCTCTATGCAGCAATCCTGCCAGCCATGCAGAGTGCCTACGCCTATTCACAGGCCAAGGCCACATTCGACAGCGTAGAAGATCTGTTGGCCGCCACCAACATCTTCAGCGCATCGGCCAAGAGTACCTTCGACACCGGAACGCTCAACCCCTGGACTGCGAAGTATGAGAATGGCACCATGACCAACGATGAAGCCATTGGCCTGAACACCACATTCTACGGTAACACATGGGCCTCGCATTCATATCCTGTCCAGACACTGCTCATTGATGCATGGGACAATATAATAGCCGGAGAAGAGATATTCTATGTCAACACATGGAGCACGGAGGGCAACTCCGATGGTTCCGGCATGACAACCCCGTTCTTTGAGTACTGGACGGCAGATGCCAGCACTCTCACATCGCGCACACTCACAGCCCACATGGACAACATGCCGGCAGGCGACTACACGCTCACTGCCCTCGTCCGTGTGCGTGTCACCAACAACGCCGCCGTGGATCTCACTAAGGCATCACTCCAGATTAACGATGCCACCGCCACGACCTTCTCCAGCCTGTCACGAATAGGCGAGACACAGTTCTACTATGGCACTGTCACTGCTACTGCCACAACCAGCAGTGAGGGCACGGTGACCTTCAAGTTCAACATCGGAGATGGTGCCAACCTGAGTTGGCTGTCCTTCAAGAATGTTAAGTACACCTGTGCGGCTTCTCCGACAGCTGCTCAGTGGACAACCCTGAAAGGGCTTATCGATGCAGCAGAGAGCAGTCTGGGCTTCGCCAATGGCGAGTATGCTCCATACCGTAATGTCGCAGCCATCACCCAACTGTCTGCTGCAAAGGAAATATATGCTGAAAAGGATGATGCCGAGAGCACACTGACATACACCGACGTCGCCGATGCTATCCAGAGCATGCAGAGCGCAACATGGTATCCCAACTCTGGTGAGGTGAACGCTTTCTGCGGAGGCGACTTCACGCAGTATGAGACCGTTGACGGACAGGACTTCCCTTACGGCTGGAATCTCTATAACGGCGACTCGAACAAGTCGCGCATCATGGGCGGCACCGAAGGAACTACGAATGCAGGCCTCTCGGCATCCTCATCGGGCAAGGCTCTGTTGATGAAGTACAATGCCACATACGGCGAGGCCGCCGGCTACACCATGCCGCTGAAGGCCGGACAGCTCTACAAGCTCACCTTCAAGTACTGCGGTTGGAACGATAGCAACCAAAACACAAATGTCGTTATCACAGACCCTGCCAGCAACAGCATCACTCTGAAGCCTGAGTTCGTTCCGGCAACTTCCGATGGTTACAGCAACGCCAGCAGCTGGGCTACATACACGGGCTACTTCGTCTCAACAACAGCAGGCAACTATCTCGTAAACTTTAACAAGGTGTACAGCGAGCAGCGTCAGATAGCCATTGCCGACATCGACTTGCGCACATCCTCCGAGGCTCTGACCTTTGCCGAGGCCGACGGCTCGCATCCAGCCTTCGCCGCAGGCACCTATCCCACGGTGGCTCTCGACCGCACGTTCTCCACTACAGGCTTTAGCACCGTCGTGCTGCCATTCGCCCTCGATGCCACCGCCACCGCCGATGTCTTCAGCAAGGTGTATGAGCTCAATGCCGTCAGCGGCGAGAGCATCAGGTTCACCGAGGCTACCAGCATCACCGCCGGCAAACCCTACCTCGTGCAGGCCAAGAGCACGACGCTCTCTGCCACCGATGTGGCTGTCGACCCTGCAACGACCGTCACTGGCACAGCTGTCAACGATGCTGCAACAGAAGTGACCTTCACGGGCACCTTCAGCAAGATTGACGCCCTGCCCACTGATGGCAGTGCCTACGTGGTGAGCGGTACCAGCCTCTACAGCGTGGACAGCGCAGTGAGCCTCAAGGCCTACCGTGCCTACTTCGTCGTATCGTCGGTCGGCGGCGTGAAGCACTTTGTGCTCGACTTCAACGGCATCAGCACCGATGTGCACGGCATCGAGGCTGCCACAGCCAATGCTCCCGCCTACAACCTTGCAGGCCAGCGCGTGCAGCAGCCCCGCAAGGGCATCTACGTCGTGGGCGGCAAGAAGATGGTCGTGCGCTGAACGGTTATGCCAAGTAATGTTAGAATGTATAATGTAAAAGCAACAAGACAATGAACAAGACACGCTATATCGCACCCGCACTGCGCACTGTGGCACTCGGCCAGGCCGATGCCCTGCTGCTGACCGCTTCCACCGAGGAGGAAAGCATCCTTGGCAATGGCGGCGGCACAGGCACCGGTGGCGTCACCGAAGGTGGTGCCAAAGGCCGCAGCGGCTACAACGTCTGGAACGACGACTGGAGCCGCTGACGGGCGCAATGTAAATAATGTATGATATATGCCGCGATGGGCACTCGTGCCCATCGCGGTGCAAAAGGAGCATCTTGCAGCTCCGTGCTGCAAGGATGTTAAGTTAATAAAGTTAGAAACGAGGCTCTGCTGTGAAGCAGGGCCTCGTTGTATAAGTGCTGTCGTTCTCTTCCTCACTCCTCCCGACCCGTCTCCCGCGGGAATGGAAGTGGAAAGAGTGCCACAGCGTGGCAGACAGATGAACTGTTACATTCTACACCTGTTGTGCAGCGGGCTGCGTCAGCTTGGCTATGAGCTGCTCGGGGGTGAGACGTTGCTGCTCGCCGCTCTGCATGTCCTTGAGTGTGAGGCAGCCGGCGGCCATCTCCTCTTCGCCGGCCAGAGCCACGTAGGGGATGGCGTTGGCGTTGGCATACTGCATCTGCTTCTTCATCTTGGCTGCGGAGGGATAGACCTCAGTGCGTATGCCGGCACGCCGTGCGGCGGCGGCTGTGCGGAGGGCGTATGCGGCCTCGGCCTCGCCGAAGTTGACAAAGAGGAGCTGCGTGGCAGTGGTGGTGGCCTCGGGGTAGAGGTCGAGTTCGGAGAGGACGTCGTAGATGCGGTCGGCACCGAAGGATATGCCCACACCGGAGAGCCCGGGCAGACCGAAGATGCCGGTGAGGTTGTCGTAGCGTCCGCCGCCGGCGATGCTGCCGATGGCGGCATCGAGGGCTTTCACCTCGAAGATGCAGCCTGTGTAGTAGTTGAGGCCGCGTGCCAGGGTGAGGTCGAGCTCTATGGCGTTGGCGAGCGGGCCCACTGTGCGCAGCACGTGCTCCACCTCGTCGACGCCCTTAAGGCCTGTGGGTGTGTCGGCGAAGTAACGGCGCATGGTGGCGAGTTTCTCGTCGCTCGTGCCGCCGCAGGCTATGATGGGTTGCAGCTGCTCAATGGCGGCAGGGGGCAGGCCGGCCTCGGTGAGCTCGGCGCACACGGCGTCGAGGCCTATCTTGTCGAGCTTGTCGATGGCCACGGTGATGTCCACAATCTTGTCGGCGTGGCCTATCTTCTCGGCTATGCCGGCGAGTATCTTGCGGTTGTTGATCTTGATGCAGACGCGTATGCCGAAACGGTGGAACACTTCGTCGACAATCTGCATGAGTTCTGCCTCGCACATAAGTGAGTCGGTGCCGACAATGTCGGCGTCGCATTGGTAGAATTCGCGGTAGCGCCCTTTCTGCGGGCGGTCGGCACGCCACACGGGTTGTATCTGGTAGCGGCGGAAGGGCAGGGTGAGCTCATCGTGGTGCTGGACGACGTAGCGTGCGAAGGGCACGGTGAGGTCGTAGCGCAGGCCTTTCTCACACAGCTTGGCTGCCAGTGCCGGCGATGCCTCGGCGAGCTGGTCGGGGCTGATGCCACGCAGGAAGTCGCCGCTGTTGAGCACCTTGAAGAGCAGCTTGTCGCCTTCTTCGCCATACTTGCCCATGAGTGTGGAGAGGTTCTCCATGGCTGGCGTCTCTATCTGGCTGAAGCCGTAGAGGGCATAGACGGAGCGTATGGTGTCGAAGATGTAGTTGCGTCGCGCCATCTCGGCGGGGCCGAAGTCGCGTGTGCCTTTTGGTATTGATGGTTTCATGTGCTAAATGGTAAATGGTCAAAATGGTGGAATGGCGTGGGGGCTTCAGCTCTCAACGGTATAGACGCGTTTCACGCGCGGCGAGACAGCCGTGAGCACCTCGTATGGGATGGTGCCGATGGCTGTGGCAATCACGGATGGCGGGAGCCCCGGGCCGAAGACGACGGCTGTGTCGCCCTCATGGCAGTCGATGCCGGTGACATCGATCATGCACACGTCCATGCATATATTGCCCACGTATGGAGCTTGCTTTCCTGCCACGAGACAGTAGCCGTGGCGGTTGCCCAGATGTCGGTTCAGACCGTCGGCATAGCCTATTGGCAGTGTGGCGATGCGGCTGTCGCGGTCGAGCTGTGTGCGGCGGCTGTAGCCGATGCTCTCACCGGCCGGCACGTCGCGTAGCTGCAAGATGGTCGTGCGCAGAGTGGAGATGGGTGTGAGGCGGGTCTGGCTGTCTGCTGAAGGGTTGACGCCGTAGAGGCCTATGCCGAGGCGCACCATGTCGGCGTGCCAGGCGGGGAAACGCTCTATGGCGGCCGAGTTGCATATATGTCGCAGGATGGGGTGGGGGAACGCAGCCTGCAGCTGCGTGGCAGCAGCCGTGAAGAGCTCCCACTGGCGGGCAGAGAAGGCGTCGTGGGCGGCATCGTCGGCTCCCACAAGATGCGTGAACACGCTGCGAACGATGAGTCCGTGCTGTGCCTTGAGGCGCGCTATGAGAACCGGCATGTCGGTCTCGGGGTTGAAGCCCAGGCGGTGCATGCCTGTGTCGAGCTTGATGTGTATGGGGAAGTTGGTGATGCCCTCGCGCTCGGCAGCGTGGATGAGAGCGTCCAGGAGACGGAAGCTGTACACCTCGGGCTCCAGGCGGTGGGCGAAGAGTGTGCGGAAGGCGTGGTGCTCTGGGTTCATCACGATGATGCCCGTGGTGATGCCTGCACGGCGCAGCTCGGCCCCCTCGTCGGCCACGGCCACGGCGAGATAGTCCACGCCATGGTCTTGCAGCGTGCGTGCCACCTCGATGGCTCCTGCCCCATAGGCCGAGGCTTTCACCATGCATATCATGCGCGTGTGTGGCTTCAGGAGAGAGCGGTAGTGGTCGTAGTTGCTGACCACGGCCGAGAGGTTCACTTCGAGTGTAGTCTCGTGAACACGCTGCACCAGTGCTTCGGTGATGCGGTCGAAGCATGCCGCCCGTGCGCCCTTGATGAGCACCACACGGTCGTGCAGCGAGGCCAGCAGCGGCGAGGTGAGGAAGTCGGCCGTGGTCTCGAAGAGGGTGCATGAGTAGGTGTAGCGGCCTGCTTCGGCATGCATGGCACAAGCCATGCCCGCGCTCACCTCATGCCCGATGCCCACGAAGTCGTCCACGGCATGCTGCTGTGCCAGCTCCGCCACCTGCTCATACAGCTCGGTGAGTGTGAGCCCCGTCTGTTGTATGTCGGAGAGGATGAGCATGCGGCGGCGTGAGGTGGCATCGGGGCGGCGGCGCATGAAGTCGAGGGCTATCTGGAGTGAGCCCAGGTCGGAGTTGGTAGTGTCGGTGATGAGCGTGCAGCCGTCGCGTCCCTCCATCACGTCGAGACGCATGGCCACAGGCTCGAGTGAGCTCACCCGCTGTGCTATGGTGCCGGCATCGAGGCCGAGATAGAGGCATGTGGCAATGCAGTGTATGGCATCCTCTATGCTGGCCTGGTCTATGAATGGCAGAGTGTACGTGCCTGCGGTGTTGCGCCCGTTGATGGCCGATGTGATGTGCAGCTGCGTGGTCAGCCCTTGTGTGCTGCCTGCCGCGGCTGCGCCTTCGGTTAGGCTCACGTGCACGGGTGCCTCCGTGTCGGTGTAGCTCCAGCCTATACGCTCGCCTCGGAATGGTGATAGCGAGGCACACTGGCGTATGAGCTCGTCGTCGGCATTGTAGATGAGCACGCCGGCGTGGCGGAACAGCCGCATCTTCTCCATGCATTTCTCACGCCGCGAGGCGAAGTTCTCATCGTGGGCCGAGCCTATGTGAGTGAGTATGCCTATGGTGGGCTGTATGATGGCTTCGAGCGGATCCATCTCGCCTGGTTCCGAGATGCCTGTCTCGAAGATGCCCATCTGTGTGGTCTCGCTCAGGCGCCACACAGACAGCGGCACGCCAATCTGTGAGTTCCATGAGCGCGGCGAGCGTGTGATGCTGAGGTCGGGCGAGAGCATCTGGTAGAGCCACTCCTTGACGATGGTCTTGCCGTTGGAGCCGGTTATACCTATAATAGGTATGCTGAACTCCTCGCGGTGACGCTCGGCCAGCCGTTGCAGAGCCTTGAGCGGCGACGGCACGATGAGGTAGTTGGCATCGGCCTTGGGCTCTTCAGGCAGCGTGCTCACCACGAATGCGCGCACGCCGCGTGCATAGAGTTCCGTCAGGTAGCGGTGTCCGTCGTTCTTCTGTGTCCGCAGTGCGAAGAATAGTGTCTGTTCGGGGAAGGTGAGCGAGCGGCTGTCAATGAGCAGCCAGTCGACTGGCGTGTCGGCCGTGCCCACGCGATGTGCTCCGAGCAAGGTGGCAATCTGCTCTATATGGTAGGTCATAGTTCAATGTTGTATTTAGCCAGAAGAGCCATGAGGTGCTCCTGCGTCTGTTGGCGGAAAAGTTGTGCTTCGGCCGAGTCGGGGTCTGAGGGGCGGTGTGCCATGGCACGGCGTATGGGCTCGTAGTCGACGAGGTAGCGGTGTGCCTCGGTGTCCAGACAGTGTTGCGCGAAGCGTTCCCAGATGTAGTCGATGGCTTGGTCGGACGGGTGCAGCATGTCGGCAGCATAGAAGCGGTAGTCGCGCAGCTCGTCGAGCATTATCTCATAGGCGGGGAAGTAGGTCACCTGTGTGTCTCGCTGTTGTCGCAGCTGTTCCACGGCGAGGAGCAGCGCAGCCTTGGCCAGCCGGCTCTCGTGGAAGCCATACTTGGCATAGCGGTAGGGCGACACGGTGAGCATGAAACGTGTGCGTGGCAGCACGTCGCAGATGTGTCTCAGTGCCGTGACCACCTCCGCCACGCTCAGGTCGCGCTCACGGAAGGTGGCGTGTGGCTGCTTGTGGCAGTTGCCCACGGTGAGCCCCGACAGTGCCAGTTCATAGCAGCGGTTAGTGCCTAAGGTCACTACCACGGTGTCGGGGTTCCATTCAAAGAGGCGTCCGCGTGCCGACACCATGGCAGCCTTGCACGCCTCGAGCGTGGACGCGTTCTTGCTGCTGTCGGCCAGCCAACAGTGCCAGCGGCCCGTGTCGTCGCAGAAGTAGTACTGGTCGGACATGAGGTCGGCCGTGAGCACCTGCATGATGCTCTGTGGGTTGTAGAGTACGCCAAAGGGGTTGACCAAGGCCGGCAGTCCGCACTGGCGCATACGCCCTCCTATATGTTCGGCAAAGCATGAGCCGATGAATGCCACGCGGCTCCTCAATGTCAGCAAGGAGTCGAGGCCGTGTATCTCCACAGGGGTTTGCAGTTTCATAGAGACAAAGGTAGCGTATTTTGCCGCTTGCAGGTCAGCCACGCGGCAAAAACCTATATCTTTGCGCCGAACATACATGTCTATGTCTGAGCAAAACGACTCTCAATATACTCTGCTTAACAGCATAAGCCTCCCTTCCGACTTGCGTGCGCTCCCCATGGAGCAGTTGCCACAGGTGTGCGACGAACTCCGCCGCAAGATTATCGACGAGGTGGCCGGCAA
Source organism: uncultured Bacteroidaceae bacterium (assembly GCA_905234605.1). Taxonomy (GTDB): domain Bacteria; phylum Bacteroidota; class Bacteroidia; order Bacteroidales; family Bacteroidaceae; genus Physcousia. Next base: position 18,555 of record CAJOIE010000010.1, read on the forward strand.
CCCCGGGCACTTTGCCTCCAGCCTCGGTGTCGTGGAGCTCACGGTGGCCCTCCACTACGTCTACGACACCCCCTACGACCGTCTGCTCTGGGATGTGGGCCACCAGGCCTATGGCCACAAGATACTCACCGGCCGGCGGGAGCAGTTCCACACCAACCGTCACTTCCACGGCATACGTCCGTTCCCCTCCCCGGCCGAGAGCGAGTATGATGCCTTCACTGCAGGCCACGCCTCAAACAGCATCTCGGCAGCACTGGGCATGGCACTGGCTGCGCGTGCCCATGGCGAGAAGCGCCATGTGGTGGCCGTCATCGGCGACGGTGCCATGAGTGGCGGTCTGGCCTATGAAGGCCTGAACAATGCCGCCAACACGCCCAACGACGTGCTCATCATCCTCAACGACAACAACATGAGCATCGACCACAGCGTAGGAGGCATGAAGCATCTGCTGCACCATCTGCTCACCAATCCCACCTACAACCATCTGCGCTACCGTGCCTCCAACAAGCTCATGTCGATAGGTTGGATGAATGAGCATCGCAAGCGCATCCTTCTCCGCTTCAGCAACTCGGTCAAGAGCCTGCTGACACGCCAGCAGAATGTCTTCGAGGGTATGGACATACGCTACTTCGGTCCGGCCGACGGCCACGATGTCATAGGACTGGTGCGTACGCTGCGTGCCATCAAGGACATGAGCGGCCCCAAACTGCTGCACATACACACCGTGAAAGGTCATGGCTTCAAGCCGGCCGAGCACGGCGGTGCTCTCTGGCATGCCCCGGGCAAGTTCGACCCCCACACGGGCGAGCTCATACGCAGCGACGAGACCGGCCTGCCACCCAAGTTCCAGGACGTGTTCGGCCACACGCTGCTTGAGCTGGCCGGACAGAACGAGAAGATTGTGGGCGTGACGCCCGCCATGCCCTCGGGCTGCTCGCTGAGCATCATGATGAAAGCCATGCCACAGCGGGCTTTCGATGTAGGCATCGCCGAGGGGCATGCCGTGACGTTCTCGGCAGGCATGGCCAAGGACGGGCTGCTCCCCTTCTGCAACATCTACAGTTCCTTCGCGCAGCGTGCCTACGACAACATCATACACGACGTGGCCATCTCGCGGCTTAATGTGGTGCTGTGTCTCGACCGTGCCGGCCTCGTGGGCGAGGACGGTCCCACACATCATGGTGCCTTCGACCTGGCCTACCTGCGTTCCATTCCCAACATGACTGTGGCCTCTCCCATGGACGAGATAGAACTGCGCCACCTCATGTACTCGGCCCAGTTGCCCGAACAGGGGCCATACGCCATCCGCTATCCTCGCGGCCGCGGCTCACAGCCCGACTGGCGGCAGCCGATGCACGCCATACCCAAGGGGCAGGGGCGCCGTCTCAAGGAGGGGCGCGACCTGGCAGTGCTCACCATCGGCCCCATAGGCATGACGGCCGTGCAGGCCATCCGCAGCTATGAGCGGGTGCATCAGGGCGTGAGCATCGCCCACTACGACATGCGCTTCCTCAAACCGCTCGACGAGCGTCTGCTCACCGAGGTTGCCGCCACCTTCCGCCGCATCATCACTATAGAGGACGGCACCCGTGTGGGAGGTCTGGGCACGGCTGTGCTTGAGTGGATGTCCGACCACGGCTGCGCTCCTGCCGTGCGCCGTCTGGGGTTGCCCGACAGTTTCGTGGAGCACGGTTCACCCGCCGAGCTCTATCACCTCTGCGGCTTAGATGCCGAGGGCATAGAGCGTGCCATCGGCGAGTGCGTGCCCGGCGTGTGAGAGCCGCCAAGCTGTCCCTATATCATACGTTAATCATACAGCCCTTCACCCAGCAACCGTTATAGCCAATGAAAATCATCATCGCAGGCGCAGGCGCAGTGGGCAGTCATCTGGCCATGCTGCTGTCAAAGGAGAACCACGACATCGTGTTGCTCGACGAGGATGCCGACAAGCTGGCCCGTGCCAGCGAGGGGCTCGACCTGATGACGCTGGCTCTGAAGCCCACATCCATAAGTGCCCTCAAGGAAGCCGGCACGCCGCAGGCCGACCTCTTCATAGGCGTAACCCCCTCTGAGACCAAGAACCTCACCAGCTGCATGCTGGCTCATCAGCTCGGGGCTCACAAGACCGTGGCACGTATCGACAATGCCGAGTATATAGACCCCAAGAATGCGGCATTCTTCACCTCCATGGGCATAGGCTCGCTCATCTATCCAGAGGCCTTGGCTGCCCAGGAGATTGTCGACGGCGTAAAGCGCTCGTGGGTGCGCCAGTATTGGGAGGTGCGCGGCGGTGCCCTCATCATTCTGGGCATCAAGCTGCGCGAGGAGGCCACGCAGCTCTACGGCAAACAGCTGAAGGACCTGTGCCCGCCCGACTCGCCTTACCACATCGTGGCCATCAAGCGCGATGAGAGCACCATCATCCCCGGTGGCCTCGACGAGTTGCAGCAGAACGACATAGCCTACTTCATGACCACCAAGCGTTTCGTGCCCTCCTTGCGCCAGCTTGTGGGCAAGGACGGCTATCCCGATGTCAAGCGCATGATGCTCATGGGCGGCGGGCGTATAGCTGTGCAGACATGTCACCGCCTGCCCGACTACATGAGTGCCAAGATACTGGAGCAGGATCTCGCACGTTGCCGCCAGCTGGCCGACTTGCTGGAGAACGACGACGTGATGGTCATCAACGGCGACGGGCGCGACACGCAGCTGCTCCTCGACGAGGGCATACGCAAGACACAGGCGTTCTGCGCCCTCACGCCCGAGACGGAGACCAACATCCTGGCCTGTCTCGCCGCCAAGCGTATGGGTGTGCGCAAGACCGTGGCCCTGGTGGAGAACATGGAGTATATCACCATGGCTGAGAAACTCGACATAGGCACCATCATCAATAAGAAAACCATCTCGGCAAGCCACATCTACCAGATGATGCTCGATGCCGACGTCACCTCGGTGAAGAGCCTCACCATTGCTGATGCCGACGTGGCCGAGTTCGTGGCCGTGGAGGGCTCCATGGTGACGCGTATGCCCGTGATGAAGCTTGGCCTGCCCAAGGGCATCACCATCGGCGGCATAGTGCGCGACGGCGTGGGGCAGCTCGTGAATGGTCGCACGCAGATTGAGGCGGGCGACCTCGTGGTGGTGTTCTCACGCACATCGATGTTCAAGCAGCTCGACCAGTTCTTCAAGCGACCCAAGGGAGGACTGTTCGCGATGTTCCATTAACCCTACCTTTATTGTTTAACCCTAAGACTTACAGAAAGCATGAAAGTAAGCAGACAAGCGACGCACGGTGCCGTGGTGACCTTCCGTCAGTTCACGCGCGCCCGCTACAGCGTCTTTGCCAGCCTTCATCGTCAGGTGCGCATAGGCGTGCTCACGGTGGCCATGCTCGCCAGCGTCAATCTGCCTAAGGTGGAAGCCGCACAGCCATGTGCCGGCATGAGTGCCGACGTGGATGCCGACGAGCACGAGCTTCGCGAGGTGACGGTGACGGGCAGCATGGCACCACTCACGGCCTTGGAGTCGGCACGTGTGGTGGCAGTGCTCTCACGGGAGCGTATTGAAGCGGCGGCGGTGCACACCGTCAACGATGTTCTCAAGTTAGCCGTCGGCGTGGATGTCCGGCAGCGCGGCGGCTTTGGTATACAGACGGACATAAGCATCGATGGTGGCACCTTCGACCAGATCACTCTCCTGCTCAACGGTGTCAGCATCTCATCGCCCCACACAGGTCATCTGGCTGCCGACTTCCCCGTCAGCATCAGCGACATCGAGCGCATCGAGGTGCTCGAGGGAGCTGCCTCGCGTGTGTATGGCGCATCGGCCTTCGGCGGTGCCATCAACATTGTGACGCGCCAGGGGACGCCGACGGCCGTGGAGGCTGGCGTGCATGGCGGCAGCTATGCTACCTTTGGCGCCGACGCCCGCATGGCTCTCCGTCCCGTCACGCTCTCGGCCTCGGTGCAACGCAGCGACGGGGCCACGGCAAACAGCGACTTCACCCGCGGCAGCGTGTTCCTTTCCGGACAGGTGGACGAGGAGCAGTATGCCGTGCGCTGGCAAGGCGGATGGAGCGGCAAGAGCTATGGTGCCAACACGTTCTACTCGGCAGCCTATCCCAACCAGTATGAGCGCGGCAACCACCTCGTGGCTTCGGTGGGGGCCGAGACCAAGAGCGCACTGCGCATCCGGCCGGAGCTCTTCTGGAACCGCTGGACCGACAACTTCGAGCTCACCCGTGGCTCCACCGTCGGCGAGAACTTCCACCGCACGGATGTCTTCGGCTCGCGCATAGGAGCCGACATAGCCTGGGCCGGCGGTCGCACGGCCTTTGGCGGCGAGGTGCGCGAGGAGGTCATCTACAGCACCACGCTCGGCCGGCCGCTGGCACCGGAGCAGTACACACGCATCCACGGCGGCGACGGCCGGCAATACACCAACCACGACGACCGCACCAATGTCTCGGTCAGTGTGGAGCACACCTTCGTCCTGCCGCATTTCACGGCCAGCGTGGGTGCACTGGCCAACCGCAACAGCTACCTCGACGCGCGCTTCCGCCTCTATCCCGGTGTCGACCTGGCCTACCGCCCCGACGTGCAGTGGGCACTGTTCGCGTCATACAACAAAGGCTTCCGCCTGCCCACCTTCACCGACCTCTATTACCGTGCACCGACACATGCCGGCAACATAGGCCTGCGCTCGGAGGAGAACCACAGCTTCCAGCTCGCTGCACGCTGGCGCGGCCATGTGGGTATAGGGCGTGCAGAGGTGCAGGCCAAGGGCTTCTACCACCGTGGCAGCCACATGATAGACTGGGTGATGTACAGCCCCGACGATGTCTACCACAGTGCTGCCTTCGACCTCGACAACATGGGTGCCGGAGCCGAGGCGTCGCTGCAGCCCGATGCCGGAGTGGTGACAGCCCTGCATGTGGGCTACACCTACATGCACCAGCACCGCCGTGACGATGTGGCCATCTACAAGAGCAACTACGCCATGGAGTACCTGCGGCATAAGCTCACGGCTACGCTCGACCATCGCGTCTGCCACTGCCTCACGGCATCGTGGTCGCTGCGCTGGCAGGACCGCATGGGCTCCTATATCGTCTATGCCGACGGGCAGCAGACAGGCCGCCTCGCGGCATATCACCCCTACGCCACGCTCGACGTGAAGCTGCGCTACACGCAGCCCCGCTATGAGCTGTGGGCAGAGGGCACCAACATCACCAACCATCGCTACTACGACCTGGGCAACATACCCCAGCCAGGCCTCCTCGTGATGGCTGGTGCACGCGTGCGCTTCTGACTTAATCTCACGGCAGAGGCCTCCGGACACTCCCTGCACGGTGATGGTCGCTCACCATGCAGGGAGTTGCCGTATCACCCTGCACCGTATGCCTCACCACCCTGCATGGTGGATGGCAGCAGCATGAATGGCCTGCCGCAGGCACCTTGCATGGTCGTCGCAGACATCCTGTTTTGACTTTTATGAAAGACGCAACGGAGAAAATGCATGAGGTTGGCTTCTATAAAAGACAAAACGCCACGGCCTTCAGCGGCGGAACTCGGAGGGTCTCATGCCGGTGTGCTTCTTGAAGAGTGTGGCAAAGTACTCTGGGTTCTCGAAGCGCAGGCGGTAGGCTATCTCCTTGATGGTGGCATCGGTGGAGCGCAGCAGCTGCTTGGCGCGGTGCAGGCGCAGGTTGGTGAAGTAGTGGGATGGAGCCATGCCCGTGTAGAGGCGGAAGATGCGGCGGAAGGTGGTGTAGGACACGGCCAGTGCGGCCGCTACGCCGGGCATGGTGATGTCGTCCTCGATGTGGTGCTGCATGTAGTCGCGCGCGCTGGCCACGAGCTCCGGCACCTCGGCAGAGCGGGCGTAGTCGCGGTTGATGTGTGTCATCAGCATGAGGCCGAGCAGGTGGTTGACGATGCCGCAGAGCAGCTGCTGGAAATAGGCCTCCTGCACCGAGGCGGCGTGCAGGGCATCGTGGAAGAGAGCCACGGCTGTCTCGAGCTGCCCCACACGATAGACGGGGTGGGTGGGGGAGAGAAAGCCTGCCTCGACGCGCTGGTCCACGTTGTGACCCTTGAAGGCAATCCAGTATTCCTCCCACCCTGTGGCAGGGTCGGGCTGGTAGCTGTGCCATTCGTCAGGGAAGAGCACGAACATGGTGCCGGCATCTATCCTGTGGTCGCCGCCATGGGCTGTGCGCAGCCGGCCGCTGCCGGCCACGATGTAGAGCAGCTGGTACTCGTGCAGCACGCGCCCCACGGCAGGGTCGAAGAGATAGTCGTCGGCATGGCGGCGCGGCGGATAGCTCTCGCCGGGTCCCACCTGCTGGCGGCCCACGGAGCAGACGGAGATGCCCCAGAGCAGGTCGCGCTCGTTCTCGGTGATGTACTGGATAGGAATCATAGGTCGGCACAGTGCGGGGCACGTCTGCACAGGGCTGCCGGAGTGCCCCTCAGGCGCGAAGATACAGCATCTTGCACCCTGTCGTGAATGTTTTGGGCAGAAAGCGCAGGCTAAAGGTCAAAAAACATAGCCTGTGCAGGAGGCATAGACCCTATTTTTGTGACACAAGCTTACATAACCCATACAGCCAACAGCACAGATGAACACAGAAGCCTCTTCAGCCGCACTCGCCGTGGACCTCGGAGCCACGTCGGGTCGCACGGTGCTTGCCACTTACGACGGCAGCAGGATAGCCATGCGTGAGCTCACACGTTTCGACAACCCGCAGATACCTGCGGCAGGTCACCTCTTCTGGGACCTGCCACACCTGTATCGCGAAGTGCTGCGCGCTCTCACCCTCGTGGCACAGGAGGGCATCCAGCTCAGCAGCATAGGCATCGACACCTGGGGCTGCGACTTCGCCTGCTTCGGCGCCGACGGGCAACTGCTCGGCATGCCCTACTGCTACCGCGACGCACACACCGACGACGCCATGCCGCGTTTCTTTGCCGAGGTCATGCCGGCGCAAGAGGTGTATGCGCGCACGGGCATACAGTTCATGCCCTTCAACTCCCTCTTCCAACTCCACACCCTGCGCCGAGAGGGGAGCTCCGCCCTGGAAGCTGCCGCCAGAGTGCTCTTCATTCCCGATGCACTCATCTACATGCTCACAGGCGAGGCCGTGTGCGAGTACACCGTGGCCACCACGTCGCAGATGGTGAACGCTGCCACGGGCGACCTCGACGAAAAGCTGCTGCAAGCCGTGGGCCTCAGACGCAGCCAGATGGGACGCCTCGTGCAGCCAGGCGAGCGCGTGGGAGTGCTGACGGAACAGGTGCAGGCAGCCACCGGAGTGGGTGCCGTGCCGGTGGTGGCCGTGGGCAGCCACGACACAGCCTCGGCGGTGGCTGCCGTGCCCGCTGCCGACGACCGTTTTGCCTACCTCAGCTGCGGCACATGGTCGCTCCTCGGAGTAGAGACAAAGGCACCTGTGGTCAACGCCGCCACGCAGGCCGAGAACTTCACCAATGAGGGCGGCATACTCGGCACTACACGCTTCCTGAAGAACATCACAGGCCTGTGGCTGCTGGAGCAGAGCCGCCGCGAGTGGACACACGGCGAGGTGCCGGCCGACATCAATGCCCTCAACGCCATGGCACTGCAATCCACGTGCCAGAGCATCATCAACCCCGACGATGCACGCTTCGCGCACCCGCACTCCATGCTGGCCGCCATACGCGACTACCTCGACGAGACCCGCCAGCCGCTGCCGCAGTCGGCCGCCGACTACATACGCGTCATCTTCCGCTCATTAGCGCACCGCTATGCCGAGGTCATTGCCACACTGCGCCGACTCACCGACGTGGACATACAGCGGCTACACGTCATCGGCGGCGGCTCGCGCAACGCCTACCTCATGCAGTTTGCCGCCGATGCCACGGGACTCACCGTCGTGGCAGGACCGCAGGAGGGCACGGCACTGGGCAACGTGCTCATGCAGCTGCGCGCACAGCGACGTGTGGACACCCTCACCGACATGCGCGCCATCGTGGCACGCAGTGTGGACCTGTGCACATATACGCCAGGCAACAAGTAAGACAGAAACATCAACACTCAACACTTAACCCCCGAAACAATGAAAGAGAACCAGATCCTACAGTCCTACCAGATTGCCAAGGAGCGCTATGCCGCCATTGGCGTGGATACAGACAAAGCCGTAGAGCAACTGCAACAGACGCAAATAAGCCTGCACTGCTGGCAGACCGACGACGTGGTGGGCTTCGAGCGCAACGAGGCACTGAGCGGCGGCATTCAGACCACGGGCAACTATCCGGGCCGCGCACGCAACATCGACGAGGTGCGCCGCGACATAGAGTTCGTAAAGACACTCCTCGCCGGCAACCACCGCCTCAACCTGCACGAGATATACGGCGACTTCGGAGGACACTTCGTGGACCGCGACCAGGTGGAGGTGAAGCACTTCCAGAGCTGGATAGAATGGGCTAAGGAGAACAACATGAAGCTCGACTTCAACAGCACCAGCTTCTCACACCCCAAGAGCGGCAGCCTCACACTCAGCAACCCTGACCCCGCCATACGCGAGTTCTGGATAGAGCACACACGGCGATGCCGACGCATAGCCGACGCCATGGGCAAGGCACAGGGCGATGCATGCATCATGAATATATGGGTGCACGACGGCTCAAAGGACATCACCGTGCAGCGCAAGAGATACCGTGAGCTGCTCGCTGACTCACTCGACCGTGTGATGGAAGAGCACCTGCCGCACATGAAAGCATGCTTCGAGGCCAAACTCTTCGGCATTGGCCTGGAGAGCTACACCGTGGGCAGCCACGACTTCTACACCGCATACTGCGCAACCCGAAAGCAGATGTACACCCTCGACACAGGCCACTACGAGCAGACAGAGAACGTGTCGGACTTCGTCTCGACACTACTCATGTATGTGCCGGAACTCATGCTGCACGTCAGCCGCCCAGTGCGTTGGGACAGCGATCACGTGACCATCATGAACGACCAGACACTCGACCTCTTCAAGGAGATTGTCCGTGCCGACGGGCTGCACCGAGCACACATCGGTCTCGACTACTTCGATGCAAGCATCAACCGCATAGGCGCATATATAATAGGAACGCGCGCAACGCAGAAGTGCGTGCTCCAGGCACTGCTCGAGCCACTCGCCAAGCTGCGTGAGTATGAAAACAACGGCCAGAACTTCGAGCGGCTCGCCCTGCTCGAAGAAGCCAAGAGCATGCCCTTCGGTGCCGTCTTCGACTACTTCAACCTCAAGAACGGCGTCCCCGTCGGCGAGGACTTCATCCCCGCCATCCAGGACTACGAGAAGAATGTGACCTCAAAGAGATAGATAAGAACTGTTATACCCCAGCCTTTTGGCATGGTTGGAAAGGCAAGATGTTTCTCCATTCCTCCGTTCAGCCAATTCGCCAACAAACAGCTCTCTTTCAGCGATGCAGCCCAGGCAGTCTTTGATGCAGCCATCACTGTGGCAATACTACCATGCGCAGCCCGATGCTGACCTGAATGCCTCCTACTACGGTATCAGGGAGTGTTGCTGCAAACGTGATGAGAAAGGAAGACTAAAACCAACGAGCGAAGACGGGAAATATAGCCAGTTGCATGAGGCGTTGCGCAAGACGTATCGAGTATTAGCGCAGGCCATACCCCCAAGTCTATGATTATGGCTTCTTAATCAAGTAGGCCTCATTTGACAAATAAATGCCGGAATACCGATATAACGACAACAAACCATCGAAACAATGAAGCAACAATCATCCTTGAAATCCACCATCGCGGTGTCTCTGAACAACTACCTCGATGCTGGAGCCATTGTGGCGGGTGCCAGCGGCATCACGCTGTGGCAGAACTATCTCGGACTGAGTGAGATGCATCTCGGGTGGCTCAATGCCATCAGTGCCAACGCCTTGGGTGCTGCCATAGGAGCCATCATCGGCGGCTTCCTGGCCGACAGGTTCGGGCGTAAGTTCATCTTTACCTACAACCTGCTGGTGTACATGACTGGCGTGCTGTTGGTGATGCTCAGCGTCGACTATTCGATGCTGCTGTGCGGCTTCCTCGTCACGGGCATCTCCGTGGGCGTGGGCGTACCTGCTTCGTGGACCTATATCTCCGAGAGCTCGGAGGTACACAACCGCGGGCGCAACATCTGCATCTCGCAGATGTCGTGGGGCATCGGGCCGATGGTCATCCTGTTCCTCGGTATGCTCTTCGCACCGGGCGGTTACCTGTTCTCGTGGGTAGAGGGCATAGCACATCTCATTGGCGGTGCCGACATTGCCGGCAATGCCTTGAACGTCTTCAGCTCCCGCATCGTCTTCTTCTCACTCTTCGTGGTGGCCTTCATCGCGTGGACGCTGCAACGGCAGCTGGAGGAGAGCGCAGAGTTCACGGCCGGCAAGGAGAAGAAGAGCGGCATCGTGGACAATATCAGGTTGCTCTTCACCAACAGGATTGCTGTCCGCACCGTAGCCTACCTCGCCGTCATCTATTTGACCTGGAACCTCGTGGCATCGGTCATGGGCTTCTTCCTGCCACACATCTACGAGACGGCAGGCGGAGTGAGCAACGAGCAGGCCAACTGGCTCTCGTGCGTGCTCTGGTTCTGCACTGTCGCCACGACGGCAGTCCTCTCGCAGTGCATCGACCGCGTAAGCCATAAGGCGGTCTATATCCTCGGGCTCCTCTTCGCCATCGCCCCGTGGGCTATGGTTGTCACGACAGGCATCGGCAGCACAGTCTCCCTATGGGCCTTCGCCATACTGTGGGGCATCGAGGGCGGCCTCTCTGTGCAAATATTCTACGCCCTCTGGGGCAGCGAGCTCTTCCCGGCCAAGTTCCGTGCCGGTGCACAGGGCCTGATGTTCTTCATCGTGCGCGGTATCTCCGCCGCATGGGGACTCGTCTTCACCTATATCTACGGCGAGAACGGCGAAGGCTTCACCCTCGCTGCCTGGTGCATGATAGCCCTGCTCGTCGTTGCCCTCGTCGTCGGCGTCATCGGCGCACCCGACACCCGCGGCAAGAGCCTCGTACAGATTACTGAGGAACGCTATGGCGAGGACTTTTAGAAGTATCATCATAACGCCGAAACACCGTAACGCCGATATAGCGGCATACCGGAATAACGCATAACAACGAAACTAACCATGGTTAAACAAAGCATTCTTGACAACAATCAGCGGCTGAAGCAGGAGGTGGATGCCGTGGCCGAGGTGGCCGGCTACCTGTGGCAAAAGGGATGGGCCGAGCGCAATGGCGGCAACATCACGGTGAACATCACGGAACATGTGGACGACGCTGTCAAGGCGTTGCCTGCCATCTCGCCCGTCTATCAGATTGGCACGACACTGCCACACCTGCGCGGCTGCTATTTCTATTGTAAGGGCACGCAGATGCGCATGCGCGACCTGGCCCGATGGCCGATGGACAACGGGAGCATCATACGCATCATGGACGACTGCGCCTCGTATGTCATAATAGCAGACAAGGCGGTGAAGCCGACGTCGGAGCTGCCGTCGCACCTTGCTGTGCACGACTACCTGCTGGCCAAGGGGTCGCCCTATCGAGCCAGCCTACATACGCATCCCATTGAGCTGGTGGCACTGACGCACAACAAGAAGTTCATGGAGAAGGACGTGGCCACGCGGATGCTGTGGTCGATGATACCTGAGACTAAGGCTTTCTGCCCGCGCGGCCTCGGCATGGTACCCTACATGCTGCCGTCGAGCGTGGAGCTGGCCGATGCCACCATCAAGGCCATCGACGACGACTACGACGTGGTGATGTGGGAGAAACATGGCGTCTTCGCCGTTGACACCGACATCATGGCTGCCTTCGACCAGGTGGATGTCCTGAACAAGGCTGCCCTCATCTACATTGCTGCCAAGAACATGGGCTTTGAGCCCGACGGCATGACAGATGCACAGATGAAGGAGCTGAGTGACGTGTTCGGACTTGCCAAGTAGGAAGAGCACGCATGTGCAGCAATGGCTATACACCAATGCGCATGAATGGCTGTTGCACTAATCATAAATGATACATTGCTATGAAGAAGATGATGAAAACCGCATGCGCAATGTTGGCGGTGTGCGGCACGCTGTCCGCACAATACGTGATGCCTACCATTGAACTCTGGCCGCAGCAGGTGCCTGCAGCCCGCGAGGCCAAGGCTGCGCCTGCGGCACGCCAGGGGCGCGACGTCGCCTACCTCGACCGCGTCAGCAATCCCACGCTTGAGGCATTCGCTCCCACTGTCGAGACTAACGGCAAGGCCGTTGTCGTGTGCCCTGGCGGTGCCTACAGCGTGCTCGCCTACGACAAGGAAGGGCAGGAGGTGGCCCAGTGGCTGGCCTCACAGGGCTACACGGCCTATGTCCTGGCCTATCGCGTGCCCGACAACCGCGCGGGTGCCCTTCAGGACGCGCAGCGCGCCGTGCGCCTCGTGCGTCAGCGCGGACATAAGGTCGTGGGCATGATAGGCTTCTCGGCTGGAGCATCGCTCACCTGCCGCGCGGCCACACGGTGGGCGCAGCCGGCCTACGAGCCAGCCGATGAGGCCGACGCTCTGTCTTGCCGTCCCGATTTCGGCATTCTCATCTATCCTGCATATCTTGACGAAGGCCCCGGAGGCACGCTCACGCCGGAGCTTACCGTCAGTGCCGAGACTCCGCCGCTCTTTGTCTTTGGCACCGAGGACGATGTGCGCTACAGCGGACCCTCGTCGCTCACCATAACCGATGCCATGCGCCGCGCCGGAGCACCCGTCGAGCTACACTACCTTGCCCGTGGCGGTCATGGCTACGGCATGCGCGCCGGTGCTGGCCTCGTGTGGCCGCCCCTTGTGCAGGCATGGCTCGCCAAGCAATGATGTGTTGCAAAATGCAGGCAAAAGTAGGCCGCAAGGGGCAAAAAAATAGGCTTTCCTTTGTGTGGATGCACAAAAGCCCTACTTTTGCCAATGCGTAGTATTGCGCAGTAACAGCAAGAGCATAAATAAACAATAACCTAATCCTAAAGAAACGATGAAGAAGAGTTTAATCCTATTCCTCGCTGCCCTCGCTCCACTCTGTGCCTGGGCCGACGAGCAACCCGCTGCCGCCGCGGCAGAGGTCAAGCCTGACATCACGACCATAGTAGAGGTTCCGGGTGATGTAAATAAGGACGGCAAGGTTGATATTGATGATATTGTTCTAATCATCAATCACTACTTGGCAGATGAGGCAACACAGGCCGAAGCCACAGCTTATTTCCGTCTTGCTGCAAATATTAATCAAGACAAAAAGATTGATATAGACGACATTGTTGCAGCTATCAACATTTATCTTGGTAAATAAACATACACAACACTAATATCTACATGAAAAAGATTGCTTTGGCATTGGTCGCTCTTTGCGCCATTGCTCTTCAAGTGAAGGCAGACACAGACATCACGGCACGTGAGAACTGCCTCTATGTCGCTTCGGCGACTGTCCGCACGGGCACAGTCTACAATCTGTCCATTGCAATGAAGAACTCTGCTTCCACGCAGGGCTATAATCTGGAGGTTGTGGTTCCCACGGAGTTTGAGATAGGTACTCCGGTAGCAACACTTACACGCAATGCAACCCAGGTCGTTTACAGCAACATTGTTGGTGATGGTATTATCCGTATTGCAGGAACCAGTACTGCAGGTGATGTCTATACAGGCAATGATGGTGAAGTGTTCCAATTGCCCATCACCATTCCAGCTACTGCTACAGTCGGTACATACACCATCAAGATACAAGGCTCTAAGATTCAGGGCTTAGGTGATTTGGAAGATACCGAGACCACCATCACGGTGACCGATGTTATCACCCTCTCCGAGAATGACACGGAGCTGCCTGAGGATGCAGAGAACGCTAAGGTCAAGGTGGTGCGCACCATCAACGCCAATGAGTGGAGCACCATCTGCTTGCCTTTTGCTATGACAGAGGAGCAGGTGGCTGAGGCTTTCGGCTCAGATGTTCAGCTTGCTGACTTCACAGGCTATGAGACCGATGATGATGTGACCTATATCAAGGTTAACTTTGAGAGCGTCGATGCCATCGAAGCCAACCACCCATATATAATTAAGGTGACTGAGGATGTCACGGAGTTCACCGCAGAAGGTGTCGACATCGCAGCAGAAGAAGAACCTGTGGTTGCAACGGTGAAACGCACGCGCTGGGTGTGGAGTGAGTTTATAGGCAACTATGTTGCCGGCACAAGTGTTCCTGAGTTTACACTCTTCTTGAGTGGTGGTGCTTTCTGGTATTCTCTTGGCAACACCAGCATGAAGGCGTTCCGTGGCTACTTCGATTTCTCGGATTCGCTTTCTGATGTGAAGTCAGAGTATAGCGTTAAGGCTATTTCCATCAACCTCGACGGTCAGGCCACAGCCGTGCGCGACCTCAATGTCGTTGCTCCTGCCAACGGTGCCATCTACAATGTTGCCGGCCAGCGCGTGAGCAAGGTTCAGAAGGGTCTCTACATCGTAGGCGGCAAGAAGGTGCTGCGCTGAATGTGATAATGTAGAATGTTAAATGTAAACACACTTACGACAATGAAGCTGCAATATATAGCTCCTGAGACGGAGACAATTCTCACGAATACAGGTAACCTGCTTGGCGTGTCTGGCAACGGCATCCCTTATGGCGGTGTTGACGAGAATGGCGAGAAGGAGCCCGCTGCCAAGGGCATCTTCGGCGAGGAGATTTTCTGAACCGCCAACCGATGCAGGCTGCTATCCTGGCCTGCTTCCCTCAAAAGATTAGCGAGCCACTTGCCTTCGAGGCAAGTGGCTCGCTGCGTTTAGCTATAGGGATTATAGTTCCTATAGTTCCTATAGTTCCTATAATTCCTATAGTTCCTATAATTCCTATAGTTCCTATAGTTCCTATAATTCCTATAGTTCCTATAGCTTTCTATATAACCAGCTACTTTTGTGGGAAGTGGCCGTAGGCGCAGTAGTAGCAGTAGTCGTAGTAGTCGGTTGGGTTGGCGGCAGGGAAGAATGTGGCGAGGTAGTCGCTCAGGTTGGCGGCCTTGAGTTCCATGGCTTTTGCCACATGTGGCAGGGCGGCGATGTAGGCGTCCTGTGCCAGATAGCATGCAGCTATGCGCGTGTGTATCTCGCCTTCGGGCATGGCCTCGTTGGCACATGCCAGCAGGTGCTGCGTGTGGGGCAGGGCGCGCTCGGGGTAGTCCATCTCATAGAGGTAGTAGGCCATGAGGTCCACGAGCTCCCCTTCGAGGTCGGGGTCCTTGTCTGTTGCAGCCTGCAGGTATGTCTCGCCCATGTCGGGCCTGCGGGCTTCCACACACAGCTCGGCGCGCAGTCCGTCGTAGGTCGTTGATGCCTCTGTGCCAGCTCTCTCCATCTGTGCCACATAGTCCAGGGCCGTGTCCAGGTGTCCCATGCGTGCATGAGCATGTGCATAGAGCTCTCTTGTGCTGTCAATGGCCTGGCTGTCGGCGTTGGGACATTGTGCTGCGCGGTCGAGGGTCATCACCACGTCGGGCCAGCATTTCATCTCGGTGAGGGCGTAGGCATCGGCAATCCATGCCTGGGCGTCGTCGGGTGCCTGTTGCTGTAGGGTGGTGAGTATGTCGTGTGCTTCCTGCTCGCGCTGTGAGCGTGTTAGTGCCCATGCCTTGAGCAGCAGTGAGCGCTGCGATGTAGGCTCCACGGCCAGTGCGTAGTCCAGACTGGCTATGGCCTCGTCGTAGCGCTCGAGGTTGTAGTATGCCTCCGCCTGCCAGTTCCAGGCTTCGGTGTCGAATGGGTCCACGTCGAGCATCCGCTCTATGAACGGCAGTGCAGCCTTGTATTTGTCCATGCAGAGCAGCAGGTCGGCCTGTGTGAGCCATGTCTTGTACCAGTCGGGTGCCAGCGTGTTGAGGCGTTGTGTCAGTGTGGTAGCTTCGTCGTAGAGTTCGTGGTCGAGGAATATCTGAATGGCGTCGTAGAGCAGGTAGTCGAGGTCGTCGTCGGTCTCGTCGGCTATATGCTCTATGTAGGTCAGGGCGTCTGCGGCGTGTCCGTTCATCACTAACAGCTCGGCACGCAGGAACTGCACTTCGCGGTCGTTGTCGTCGTCGATGGTGGCGCATATCCTCACGGCCTCCTCCACGTTGCCGGCGGCCATGAGCAGGCGTGCGTCGAGCACCTTGGTGAGTGCGGCTTCGGGGTGCAGGCGTTTTGCCAGTGCCACCACTTGCTGTGCGCTCTCCATGTCGGCACGTATCTGTGTGTAGTAGTCGCACAGGTCGGCCAGCTCGAACACGTCGAGGTAAATGTCGCGCCCCTGCCGCCGTGCTGCCTCATAGCGTTGCAGCAGGGCGGCGAACTCGGGGCCGTCGTAGTATTTCTGGTCGTCGGTGTGCATGGTGCGTGTGGTGTGGAGGAGTGCAGAGGTGTGCGTGTCTCAGCTCTTCTTGAATGTGTCCTTGAGCCCCACGGTCTTGTTGAAGACGAGGTGCCCGGGGCGTGAGTCGGGGTCGATGTTGAAGTAGCCTATGCGCTGGAACTGCAGGTAGGTGAGCGGTGGCATGTCGAGCACGTAGGGCTCCACGTAGCAGTTGGTGCGTATGTGCAGCGAGTCGGGGTTCATCATCTGCTTGAGGGCATCGAGCTTGGGCACGCCGGCTTTCTCCAGTGCTGCGAGCTCGTCGCGCGGGTTCTCGGCGGTCCACAGGCGGTCGTACATGCGCACCTCTGCCGGCAGGCAGTGGGCGGTGCTCAGCCAGTGGAGCGTGCCTTTCACCTTGCGGTCGGCGCCGGGCATGCCGCTGCGGCTCTCTGGGTCGTAGGTGCACTGTATCTCGGTTATGTGTCCGTCAGCGTCCTTGGTGCATCCGGTGCACATGACGATGTATGCGTTCTTGAGGCGCACTTCCTTGTCTGGTGTCATGCGGAAGAACTTCTTCGGGGCATCCTCCATGAAGTCGTCGCGCTCTATCCACAGCTCACGGCTGAACGTCAGTGTGTGCGTGCCCTCTTCCGGCCGCTCGGGGTTGTTCTGGGCTGTCACCTCCTCGGTCTGTCCCTCGGGGTAGTTGGTGACGACGAGGCGCACGGGGTCCACCACGGCAGCTACGCGTGTGGCGCGCACGTTGAGGTCCTCCCTCACGGCCGACTCTAATAGTGCGAAGTCGTTGAGGGCATCGTAGGTGGTGTAGCCTATCTTGTCGATGAAGCGCAGTATGCTCTCGGGCGAGTAGCCGCGGCGGCGGAAGGCGCAGATGGTGGGCATGCGTGGGTCGTCCCATCCTGCCACGAGGCCGTTCTGGACGAGTGCCAGCAGGTTGCGCTTCGACATGAGGGTGTAGTTGAGGTTGAGCTTGTTGAATTCGGTCTGGCGTGGCCGGTTGTCGTCGAGGGGCAGGTCGCCGCGTGTCTCCTTGTACCAGTCGCAGAAGAGGTCGTAGAGCGGACGGTGTACCACGAATTCCAGTGTGCAGAGCGAGTGTGTGACGCCTTCGAGGTAGTCGCTCTGTCCGTGGGCGAAGTCGTACATGGGGTAGGCGTTCCAGCGGTTGCCCGTGCGTATGTGCGGCAGGTTGAGCACACGGTAGATGATGGGGTCGCGGAAGTGCATGTTGGGATTGGCCATGTCTATCTTTGCGCGCAGCACCATGCGTCCTGGCTCCATGCGCCCTGAGTTCATCTCTTCGAAGAGGCGCAGCGACTCCTCCACGGGGCGGTCGCGGTAGGGGCTTGGCGTGCCTGGCTGAGTGGGTGTGCCCTTCTGCTGTGCTATCTGCTCTGATGTCTGCTCGTCCACGTAGGCTCGTCCCTGGCGTATGAGTTCCACGGCGAAGTCCCAAAGCTGCTGGAAGTAGTCCGAGGCATAGTATATGTTGCCCCACTCGAAGCCCAACCAGCGTATGTCCTCCTCAATGGCGTCCATATACTCGGTGTCCTCCTTCTGCGGGTTGGTGTCGTCGAAGCGCAGGTTGCACACGCCGCCGTAGCGCTTGGCGATGCCGAAGTCGAGGGCTATGGCCTTGGCGTGGCCTATGTGCAGGTAGCCGTTGGGCTCGGGCGGGAAGCGTGTCTGTATGCGTCCGCCGTTGCGGCCTGCGGCCAGGTCGGCCTCCACTTTCTGCTCTATGAAGTTGAGGGAGCGCTGCGGCTCGCTGCTCAGTGCGATGTCTGTCTCTGCCATGGTTGGTGTCGGGGGGGATTGTTCGGAGTAATCGGATTGTTCGGAGTAGTCGGGTTGTTCAGAGTATTCTGAGTCATCGGAGCCCTTGGGGCTGCGGTGTGGGTTGTGCGGCCATGGCACTCTGGTAGCGTGCTATGTACTTGCCGAGGATGTCGAACTCGAGGTTCACGCGTGTGCCCACCTGTATGCTGTGGAAGTTGGTGTTGGCGTAGGTGTAGGGTATGATGCACACCGAGAAGGTGCCGCGGTCGGGACGGCACACCGTCAGCGACACGCCGTTGACAGCCACCGAGCCTTTGTCGACCGTGAAGTAGCCACGGTGCACCATGTCCGCCGTACTTTCGTACTCGAAGGTATACTCATAGCTGCCTCCCTGCTCCTCGATGCGCGTGCAGCGCGCCGTGGTGTCCACGTGGCCCTGCACGATGTGGCCGTCGAGACGGCCGCCCATCTGCATGGAACGCTCCACGTTGACCTCGTCGCCCACCCGCAGGTCGGACAGGTTGGAGCACTCCAGCGTCTCGCGCATGGCCGTCACCGTGTAGGTCTGTGCCGCCGTGTCGAGGCGCACCACGGTGAGGCACACGCCGTTGTGCGCCACGCTCTGGTCTGTCTGCAACTCGCGTGCGAATGGTGCACGCAGGGTCAGGTGAATGAGGTCCTGCTCGTGCTCAATGGCCGTGACCACGGCCATCTGCTCTATGATGCCTGAGAACATGTCGTTGTCCTTATTGTGGGTTGTGGTTGCAATATGCTTTCGCAAAGGTATGCAATTTGGGCCACACAGCGCATGACCATGCACTAAAAAGCCGCAGACCATGCACCCTCATGCACCTCACCCTGCACCCTCATGCCTGCCACCATGCAGGGTGTCCGCCCGCCACCATGCAGGGTGTCAGAGCCACAAAAGGCAGCCGCAGCGATGGCTGTCTGCGCCTTTAGCCTTACCTTTGCAGCACCTTAAAGAGAAAAGCAACACAGATGACACAAGATAAGCCCATGACAACAGGTGCCGAAGCCCTCATGCAGGCCCTGCTGGCCGAGCATGTCGACACGCTCTTCGGTTACCCTGGCGGAGCCATCATGCCCGTCTACGACGCTCTCTACGACCACCGCGACGACCTCCACCATGTGCTCGTGCGCCACGAACAAGGTGCCGTGCATGCCGCCCAGGGCTATGCCCGGGTGAGCGGCCGTGTGGGCGTGGCCGTGGTCACCAGCGGTCCCGGAGCCACCAACACCGTCACCGGCGTGGCCGATGCCATGATCGACTCCACGCCCATCGTGGTTATATGCGGACAGGTGGGAGCCGCCATGCTCGGCACCGACGCCTTCCAGGAAGTGGACGTGGTGGGCATGACACAGCCCATCTCCAAGTGGAACTACCAGATACGGCGTGCCGAGGATGTGGCATGGGCCGTGAGCCGTGCCTTCTATATAGCCCGCAGCGGCCGCCCCGGGCCCGTGGTGCTCGACTTCACGCGCAACGCACAGGTGGGCCGCGTGGCCTTCGAGCCCGCACACGTCGACTTCATACGCTCCTACGTGCCTTCGCCCGACATCAACATGGATGCCGTGCGCGAGGCGGCACGCCTCATCAACAGTGCCGTGAAGCCCTTCGTGCTCGTAGGGCAAGGCGTGCAGCTGGCCGGCGCAAGCGAGGAGCTGCAAGCACTGCTCGAGCGGGCCCACATACCCGCCGGCTGCACGCTGCTCGGCCTCTCGGCCCTGCCCACAAGCCACCCGCTCAACATGGGCATGCTCGGCATGCACGGCAACCTCGGGCCAAACGTGATGACCAACCAGTGCGACGTGCTCATAGCCATAGGCATGCGCTTCGACGACCGCGTCACGGGCAACCTCGCCACCTACGCTCGCCAGGCTAAGGTGGTGCACTTCGACATCGACCCCTCGGAGATAAACAAGATAGTGCATGCCGACTGCGCCGTGCTGGGCGACTGCAAGGCAGCCCTGCAGGCACTGCTGCCGCTCATTGAGCACACACGCCACGACTCGTGGGTCAACGGCTTTGCCCCCTACGCCGAGCGCGAGCGTCACAAGGTGACAGACCCCGCCATACACCCTGCCGGCGGACCCTTGCGCATGGGCGAGGTGGTCAACGCCGTGAGCTGTGCCACACAGCACCGCGCAGTGCTCGTCACCGACGTGGGGCAGAACCAGATGTTTGCCTGCCGCTATTTCCACTACTCGCAGCCACGCTCCGTGGTCACATCCGGCGGATGCGGCACCATGGGCTTCGGCCTGCCGGCAGCCATCGGAGCCACGCTGGGAGCACCAGGGCGCACCGTGTGCCTCTTCGTGGGCGACGGAGGCCTCCAGATGACCATCCAGGAGCTGGGCACCATCATGGAACAAGGCTCTCCCGTGAAGATTATCCTGCTCAACAACAACTACTTAGGCAACGTGCGCCAGTGGCAGGCCATGTTCTGGAACCACCGCTACTCATGCACCCCGATGCTCAACCCCGACTATGAGCTCATTGCCAAGGCCTACGGCATACCAGCCCGCACCGTGGTGGAACGCAACGACCTCGACGCTGCCATCGGCGAGATGCTTGCCGCGCCGGGAGCATTCCTGCTGCAATGTGCCGTGATGGAGGAAGACGACGTGCTGCCCATGACACCACCGGGAGCCAACGTCGACGAGATGCTCCTCGAAATTACAGCATGAGCGAACAGCCTCCGCCATGCAGGAGCTCACAGCGAAAGCCATAGACCACTATAGAAAACCATAAACACCATTAACCCCGATATGGACGAGACAGAAGCCGTGGCAGCCCTCGAGGAGAAACTCGACAGCCTGCCCCCAGTGACCGAAGTGGTGGCCGGTGCCGCCCAGGAGATAGCCCAAGGCAATGTGCATTGGGACCAGATAGTGAGCCAGCTCATCACCTGGGGGCTCGATGCCGGCAAGCACATAGCCGTGGCCGCTCTCCTCTATGTGGCCGGCCACTACCTCATACGTCTGCTCAACTACATACTGGCACGGTTCCTCGCGCGACGCAACGTGGAGATAAGCGTGCAGACATTCGTCAAGAGCTTTGTGGGCGCAGTGCTGCAAGTGTTGCTCATCGTCAGCGTGGTGGGAGCCCTGGGCGTCAACACCACGAGCTTTGCAGCCCTGCTCGCATCGTTTGGCGTGGCCGTGGGCATGGCCCTGAGCGGCAACCTGCAGAACTTTGCAGGCGGAATAGTGATACTCTTCCTGAAGCCATACAAGGTGGGCGATTGGGTCGAGGCGCAGGGCACGGCAGGCACGGTGCAGGCCATACAGATATTCCACACCATACTGCTCACGGCCGACGGCAAGCAGATATACGTGCCCAACGGCTCCATGAGCAGCGGCACCATCATCAACTACAACATGACGCCCACACGACGCTGCGAGTGGGTGGTAAGCATAGACTACGGTGAGGATGTGGAGCGTGCGCGCCAGGAGGTGCTGGCCTTGCTCGCTGCCGACGAGCGAGTGCTCAAGGACCCCGCGCCGGCAGTGTGGCTGAACGAACTGGCATCCAACTCGGTGGACATACTCGTGCGTTGCTGGGTCGACAATGTCAACTACTGGGATGTCATGTTCCAGGTGCGAGAGCGCATCTACAACCGTTTCAACGAGGTAGGCATAGGCTTCCCCTTCCCGCAGGTCACCGTGCATCAGGCGGCAGTCTGACCGCAGCGGCCATAGGCATCAGTCAATACCCAGGTAGCGTAGGGCCTGCTCAGGATAGTAGTTCATCACAAGCTCGTCGGGGAAGCCCGTCTCTTGCAGCAGCGGCAGGGCATAGCGATAGTCGGCAATGGAGAAGGAGATGTGGGCGTCGGACCCCAGTATCACGGGAACGTCCATGCGCTTGGCTATACGCAGCAGTTCCAGATTGTTGGGGCGTGCCATGACCTTGCCGCGCGAGGGTATCAGGCTCGACGAGTTCACCTCGAGCAGCGTGTGGGTCTCCGCAGCAGCGCGCACGAGAGGCTCGAAGAAGAGGTCGGCCGTGCCATCGGCGGGGTGACTGATGATGTGCGTCCAAGGGTTGTGGATGGCAGCCAGCATGGCATCGGTGTTCTGCGTGCGGTTGCCGCCCTGCCAGCAGAGAATGTGTATGCCGGCTATGCGCAGGTCCAGACAGCGGTAGTGGGCTTCGTCGAGGTCGAGGCGTCCCGTAGTGTCGAGTATGTTGAGCTCGGCACCAAGCAGCAGGCGCACACCATACATCTCGCGCGGCACCACGTGGAGATTGCGGAAGTAGATGGCATCGCAGGCTCCAGGCAGGCTCGGAGCATGCTCGGTGATGCCAAGCACGCGGATGCCGCGCTGCGACGCCGTGGCTGCCATCTCCTGAATGGTGGAGTAGGCATGCCCCGAGGCTATGGTATGGGTGTGCAGGTCAATGAGTGGTTGCATTGAGATATGTCTTTTTGTAGCTGTTTCGTTTCGTCGTTAGCTGTGTTAAGCCTACTTTTGCACCGTATAAAGGTATATAATGTCAGATGTCGTCAACAAGCAAACATCACAGCCATCACTCTCACGCCAGGGCGCACGGTCATCGCACGGAGGAGCGTCGCCAGTACTTTTATCAGCATGCTTTGCGGCAAGGTGTGCGCACAGGGTTTACGATAGTTGTTCTGCTGATGACGCTGGTGGTGCTGTATTGTGGTACATCCGACCGTGGTGACGCATGGAGCATGTTGCTGAGGCTGTTGCCGGTCATCCTGCTGATGGGTGCAGCGATTGGCGTGTTCAGTACGTTGTTGCTCCGCTGGTACTATAAGAAGTACCACGTGTAGCCTGCTCCAACGATTGCAGCGCATCATCTTCGCCCACCACCCATAGCACGTCGCCCACCTTGAGCGGCTCGACGGGGTTGGGAGCAAGCAGTGCATCGTCGTGCCCATTCTCCTTTCCGACCACAAGGCAGTGATAGTCCTGCCGTATGCCGCTGTCGCGCAGCGTCTTGCCTGCAAGCGTAGAGCCAGCCTCGATGCCAACGCGGCGCAGCTTCATCTCGCTCTGCTGGGCAACAGGCTTGGCGGCCGCGGCTGTCTGCATCTCAAGCTCATGGGCGAAGGCTGCCAGCTGGGCATCGGAGCCTATCACCTGAAGGCGGTCGGCAGGCAGGATGATGGTGTTGCCTGAAGGTATATTGATGCGCTCATGGCCACGCGCCACCGCCACCACGTGCACGCCGAAGCGGCGGCCGAGATTGAGGCGTGCCAGAGTCTGTCCGGCCCATGCTATGCCCACAGGCACGGAGAAGTCGGCGATGTGCACGTCGCGCTCCACCAGTCGGCCTGCATATTGCGGCTGCTTGCCGGCGGTGGCTTCGCCTGTAGCCTTGGCGGCTGCCGCGCGCTCACGCTGGAGCAGGTTGTCGGTGAAGGTCTTCTCAAGGCGTCCTGTCGGGTGGGCAAGAGAGCGGGCAGAGAGTATCACGCCTACGGCCACGAGCACTATGCACAGCCCCACGGCACCACCCCAGTGAACGGTGTTGGCCAGCACGTTGCCCACCAGCGCGGCTCCGAAGGCTATGCGCAGCAACTGCACAGCCACGAGAGGAGCTCGGTTGGAACGGTCGCCATCCCAGAGCTGGCGCAGCGTGGCACGGGTGCCGCTCTGGCGGAGCATCAGTGCGCGCAGGAACGGCGACATCAGCAGCAGCGTGATGCCGGCCATGGCTATGCCGTCCCAAGGTGCAGGCAGCAGAGTGCCCAGTGGCTCGCGGGCCAGCATGAACATCGCCACCATGATGGCTATGCACAGCACACCGTAGATGAGCACCTGCCGCCCCACGCCTGCCAGATATTGGCGCCAGTAGCCTTCGTTGTTCACGCCCGCAGGGTCGTTGCCGGTATGGCTCTCAAGCCATGTGCGCCACGAGGCAGGCAGATGAGGATAGAGGTGTTCGTAGGCCGGCACGGCCAGACGTATCATGTAGGGGGTGGTGAAGGTGGTGAACACCGACACGGCCACCACGATGGGGTAGAGGAAGTCGCTCGTCACGCCCAGGGAGGTGCCCAGTGTGGCGAGGATGAAGGCGAACTCGCCTATCTGTGTCAGCGAGAAGCTGCATTGCATGGCGCGCTTCAGGGGCTGGCCGGCAAGCAGGAAACTGCATGTGCTCAGCACTATGTGTCCCGCCATGATGGCTGCTATGATGCACACGATGGGCACGGCATATTCCACTATCAGCTCTATACGCACCATCATGCCTACCGACACGAAGAAGATGGCACCGAACAGATCTTTCACTGGAGCCACCACATGCTCTATCTGTTCGGCCTCGATGGTCTCGGCAAGGATGGAGCCCATGATGAACGCGCCGAAGGCTGGGGAGAAGCCAACCTTGGCGGCTGCCACCACCATGGCGAAGCACAGACCGAGTGACACGATGAGCATTGTCTCAGGACTCATCAGCATGCGCACCTTGCGCAGGAAGAGGGGGATGACGTAGATGCCTACCACGAACCACAGCACGAGGAAGAACACTAACCGTGCAATGCTGCCCGCCAGCTGCAGGCCTGCCACTTGTTGGCTCACGGCCAGCGTGGAGAGCACCACCATGAGCACGATGGCCAGGATGTCCTCAATGATGAGCACACCGAGCACCATGCCGGCAAAGTGCTGCTGGCGTATGCCCATGTCGTCGAAGGCCTTGAAGATGATGGTGGTGCTCGACATGGCCAGCATGCCGCCAAGGAAGATGCTGTCCATGCGTCCCCAGCCGAACATGGAGCCTGTCGTGAAGCCTACGGCCATCATGCCCACGATGATGCAGCATGCGGCAATGATGGGTGCCGAGCCCATGCGCACAATCTTCTTGAAGGAGAACTCCAGGCCGAGCGCGAAGAGGAGGAAGATCACTCCCAGGTCGCTCCACAGGTGTACGCCCTCAAGGTCGGTCACGCTGGGCATATATGGCATGCCCGGCGATGCCAGGAAGCCAGCCACGATATAGCCCAGCACCAATGGCTGACGCAGGCGCTTGAAGATGAGTGTCATCACGCCTGCACAGACGAGTATCAGTGCGAGGTCGGCTATGAGCGGTTCGAGTGCAGACATGTAGGGGTGGGTGTTGAAGGTGGATGCTTATTTGGCCTTGCGCCTTTCCTTATATATAATATAGGTGATGAACGCCACGAAGAGCACCACCATGGCAATGCCCAGCTCATGGCTGTAGGCCGAGACGCGTTCCAGGAGCTGCTCCTCGGGCACCACGCTGTACATGGCATAGCCGATGGCGGCCAGGATGATGTTCCAGATGCCGGCACCGATGGTGGTGTAGAGCACGAAGTGGGAGAGCGACATGCGGGCCAGGCCTGCCGGTATGCTGATGAGGTGGCGTATGCCTGGCACCAGACGTCCGATGAGGGTGGCCACGGCACCATGGTCGCTGAAGTAGCGCTCCGTGTGCTCCACCTTCTGCTCGTTGAGCAGCATCATGCGGCCCACGGTGCTGCGGGCGAAGGCATACACCACGGGGCGCCCCAGATAGCGGGCGGCGGTGTAGTTGATGAGGGCACCGAGGTTGGCACCCAGGGTGGCACACAGCACCACGAGCACCACGTTGAGCTCGCTGCCCTCGGCTGCTGCGCGATATGCGGCAGGCGGCACCACGAGCTCGCTCGGGATGGGCACGACGGTGCTCTCGAGTGTCATGAGGAAAGTGATTGTCCAATAGTTGAGGTGGTTGATGCACCAGGCTATGAATTCAGACATGTTTAAGAGAGTGGTTGTGTGATGAAACTTTTGCGGAAGCTGGTTCGTGGCGTGCGGGCATGACGCAGCCGGGCACCCAGGTGCCAGAAGGCAAGAGCCAACTCCCAGATGAGCCATGCCACAGGCAGCTGGCCGTAGCCAAGATGACGGGCGGTGAGTGAGAGTGCGGAGTGCTTGCTGATGGTGTAGACGGCGTAGAGCATGGCGGCCACGATGGCTGCTATTGTGGCGTGTGCAGAGTATGTCTCTGCCTCCGACGGCGTGAGCACAGATGGCAGCACGAAAGGCATGCCGGCGGCGATGGCTGTGGCGATGAGCATAGCCCATGGCAGGAGCATCTGCCATGTCAGTGCAGCATGGTAGAGCGACGTGTGGCCGGCATGGCGCAGCAGCTCCACACGCTCCACCATGGCATTGCGCCAGCTGCGTGGCTGAGGTATGGCTTCATCTTCCACAATGGCTGACGGCGTGAGCATCAGTGCCACGTTGCTGCATGTGGCGTCCTGCGCAGCGAGCAGCTCCACGGCACCCATGCGCAGGTCCTGCCCTATGGTGAACCCTCCTTTTTCCGTCAGCAGGGCCCGTCGTATCACCATGCACGAAGCGTCCGCGCTCACGGCACTATGGCCGGAGAGCACATGCAGGGTGTGCATCATGGTGAGCCACATGCGGTGGAAGCTCATGCGTCGGCTCCAGCCCGTGGAGTGCTGTTGCCAGTAGCGGGCTGTGCCGAGCACGATGTCAGGTTGCTGCAGGCGCGGGCTTTGCAGGAAACGCTGTGGCGAGCTCACTGCCTGGCCTATACGTGTCAGCCAGACACTGGTGGTGGGCACGGTGCATGCCTGCGTCAGCACTACCCACTCGGACGAGGCCGCGCGCAAGCCCAGCATGAGAGCCAGACGCGGCAGGCTGATGTCGCGTGCCGAGGCTGGCGTGCGTGTGTGGCTCAGGTTGGGGTGTTGCCGCTCCAAGCGTTCCAGCACATCGAGCGTGTCGTCGGTTGAAGCCATGTCTACCACTATGACCTCAAAGCGCTCATAGTCCTGCTCCAGGAGCCGCGGCAGGTGGCGGCGCAGGTTGCCGGCGGCGTTGTGAGCCGTCACCACCACCGAGAGTGGCGGCAGTGCCTCTGCTGGCTCTGCCTGCACAGGTTCTATGGCGAGCAGACGCCGGCCTATGCGCCCATAGCGGCGTGCCGACATGAAGGCGCAAGCCCAGATGGCGAGGAAGAGAACGTAGACAATGATTAGCAGTGTCACAGCTTGCAGGGCTTGAGCGTGGTCAGAAAAGGTAGGCTTCGGGCAGGGGGCGGCAGTTGTAGGTCGAGGCCATGGCCATCCCGTAGGCTCCCGCCGAGCGTATGGCCAGAATGTCGCCGCGTTGTGTGGTGGGGAGCACATAGTCGCGGGCAAAGGTGTCCGACGACTCGCATATCGGACCTACAACGTCGTACTTCCCTGCCGGCCGTCCCTCGCTGCTGAGGTTGTCAATCCTGTGTAGGGCTCCGTAGAGGGCCGGACGTATGAGCTCTGTCATGCCGGCGTCGACGATGGCAAACTGCTTCGTGGAGCCTTGTTTCACGTAGAGCACACGTGTCAGCAGTGTGCCCATCTGTGCTACCACGGCTCGCCCGAGCTCGAAGTGGAGGTGTTGGCCTGGGAGCAGCGTGAGGTTGTTTGCGAAGGTGGCGAAGTATGCGCGGAAGTCGGCCACGGGATGCTTCAGTGGCTGCTCGTAGTCGATGCCGAGGCCGCCGCCCACGTTGATGTTGGGTGCAAAGAGACCGGCGGCAGCGAGTTCGCCTTGCAGCTCGTTGATGCGCAGGCACAGCGCGCGGAAGTCGTCCATCATCAGCAGCTGTGAGCCTATGTGGAAGTGCAGGCCTGTGAATGTCAGGTGCGGCGACTCGGCAGTCTTGCGCGCTAAGGTCACCATGTCGGCAGCGTCCACTCCGAACTTGTTCTCGGCGCGGCCTGTGGTGATGTGGGCATGTGTGTGGGCATCCACGTCGGGGTTGATGCGCAGGCTCACGCGTGCTTTCTTGCCCATGCGTGCAGCTATCTGCTCTATCACGCACAGCTCCTCGCGGCTCTCCACGTTCATCATGCCTATCTCCTCGCCAATGGCCTGTTCTATTTCAGCATCGGTCTTGCCCACACCGGCCAGCACGATGCTGCCAGCGCGGAAGCCGGCCTGAAGGGCTGCCGCCACCTCGCCGCCGCTGACGCAGTCGGCCCCGAGCCCTGCCCGTGCTATCTGTTGCAGGATGACAGGGTGAGGGTTGGCCTTGATGGCATAGTGCACGTGCCAGCGGTCGTGGGCTGCTTCGGCACGTATGGCCTCGAGGGTGCGTTGCAGCAGTGCGGTGTCGTAGGCGTAGCAAGGCGTGGTGTGTGTCGCGGCGATATGCTTAAGCTGGGCGTCTGACATGTCCGTCGTAGGTGAATAGTGTTTGTTGCAATGCCTGCAAGGTGCGCTGCTTGTCGCTTTCTGCCACGACAAACGATATGTTGTGGGCCGAGCCTCCGTAGCTGATCATGCGCACGGGGATTTGCTTCAGTGCGTCGGTGGCCAGTGTCTCGAAGCCTATGTTCTGGCTGGCCAGGTCGCCCACCACGCACACTATGCACATGTTGCGCTCCACGCTCACCGTGCCATACTTCTTGAGCTCGTCGACCACGGCATCGAGGCGTGTGGCGTTGTCGATGGTGACGCTCACGCCCACCTCCGACGTGGTCACCATGTCGATGCTTGTCTTGTAGGTCTCGAATATCTCGAACACCTTGCGCAGGAAGCCGTGAGCCAGCAGCATGCGTGAGCTCTGTATGCCGATGCATGTGATGCCGCCCTTGGCTGCCACGGCCTTGATGGTGCCGCGGTGCATCTGGTTGTTGATGATGGTGCCGGGTGCAGTGGGATCCATGGTGTTGAGCAGCCTCACGGGCACGCCGGCGAACTTGGCAGGCTGTATGCATGTGGGGTGCAGTATCTTGGCACCGAAGTAGGCGAGCTCGGCTGCCTCCTCGAAGAAGAGCTGGCGCACAGGCTCCGTGCCCTCGACCACGCGCGGGTCGTTGTTGTGCATGCCGTCGATGTCGGTCCATATCTGTATCTCCTCGGCCTGGATGGCTGCTCCGAGCAGACAGGCTGTGTAGTCGGAGCCGCCGCGCAGCAGGTTGTCTATCTCGCCGTAGGCGTTGCGGCAGATGAAGCCTTGCGTGATGTAGACTGTGTAGCCAGGGTTGTCCTCGAGGTGCTCGAGTGCTTTCTGGCGTATGTAGGCAAAGTCAGGCTCGGCGTTGCGGTCGGTGCGCACAATGTCGAGTGCCGAGAGCAGCAGTGCTTTGTGCCCCTGTTCCAGGAGGTAGTTGGTCACCATGTTGGTGGAGATGATTTCGCCTTGTGCGAGCACCACCTTCTCTTCGAATGATGTGAAGAGCCCCTTGGTGAGCGAGCGCAGGTAGGCGAAAGTGTCCTTGAGCAGTGCCACGGTGCGCTCGTGCCACTCGTCGGTGTCGAAGAGCTCGCGGGCATTGTCGAGGTAGGTCTGTTCAAGGCGGTTGATGACGGTGTTTGCTCCCTCGGGGTTCTTCTTGTAGAGGTAGTCGGCAATCTCGACCAGTGTGTTTGTCGTGCCGCTCATGGCCGAGAGCACAACGAGCTTGGGCTCTTGGTCCTGTGTGATGAGTGTGGAGACGTCCTTCATGCGCTGTGGTGTGCCCACGCTTGTGCCTCCGAACTTGAGTACTTTCATCGCGTTGTCGCTTATGGTGTATGTGTGTGTTATGCTTGCCCGTTGGCGGTGACCGGTGTGGCCATGGGTATGTCGTCGCACTCGTCGGCAGCGGCGGCCGCTGCTGTTGCGGCATAGTCGGCTGCCGGCAGCTCCTCTATATGGTGGTCGTGGCATCGCAGTGCACGTCCTGGCAGGTGGTGCAGCAGTGCGTTGTTGTGGGTGGCAAAGACCACGGCCGTGCCTTTTTGTGCGAGTTCGTAGAGTATCTGTGCCGTGTGCATGCCCGAGGCAGCGTCCTGGTTGCCAGTGGCCTCGTCGGCCAGGATGAGCCTGGGACTGTTGAGGATGGCGCGTGCTATGCACACGCGCTGCTGCTCGCCGCCGGAGAGCTGGTGGGGCATGCACTGCAGCTTGTCGGCCAGTCCCACTTGCCGGAGCACCTGGCTGATGCGCTCCTTGCGCTTGTCGGCCTTGCGCCAGCCTGTGGCACGCAGCACGAAGTCGAGGTTGCGCTCCACGTTGCGGTCGGTGAGCAGGCGGAAGTCCTGGAACACTATGCCTATCTGCCTGCGCAGTGCCGGCAGGCGGCTGCGGCGCACGCGGCGCATGTCGGTGCCGAGCACGGTGGCCTGGCCTGCGGCGATGTCGAGCTCGCCGTAGATGGTCTTGAGCAGCGACGACTTGCCGCTGCCCACCACGCCTGTGAGGTAGACGAACTCGCCCTCGTCGATGTGCAGGCATACGTCGTGCAGGATGGTGTCGCCCTCGCGGCAGATGTCTACGTGGTTGTAGTCTATGAGCATTGCTGTCGGGGTGTTGGTCAGTGTTTCTTCCACGAGGGGTCGTGGCGCTGGCGGAGCTCATCGGCCAGCTGTTCGATGCGCAGGCCCTTCGACGTGAGGAGCACGATGAGGTGGTAGAGCATGTCGGAGCCCTCGTAGATGAGGCGCTCATTGGTGCCGCCGACGGCTTCTATCACCATCTCCAGGGCCTCCTCGCCCACCTTCTGGGCCATGCGGTTGAGGCCGTCGCGGAAGAGCGATGTGGTGTAGGAACCCTCGGGCATCTCGCGGTGGCGGGTCTCGATGAAGTCCTGCAGCTCGGTGAGGAAGTGGAGTGCGCCCCCGGCCGCCGGTGCGGGTGTGTTGTCCTCGCCCCAGCAGGTGTCGGTGCCGGTGTGGCATGTGGGGCCGTGTGGGTGTGCGCGCACGAGGAGTGCGTCCTGGTCGCAGTCGAGGTGGAGGCTCACCACGTCGAGGTAGTGGCCGGAGGTCTCACCCTTGGTCCACAGGCACTGGCGTGAGCGCGAGTAGAAGGTGACGCGGCCGCTGTGCAGTGTCTGGCGGTAGGCTTCCTCGTTCATGTAGCCCAGCATGAGCACCTGCCGTGTGTCGGCATCCTGGATGATGGCGGGCAGCAGTCCTGTGGTGCTGTCGAAGCGTGGTGCGGCATCGGTGCCGCTATTGTTGTTGGTCGGTTGTAGCATGGTGTTGCTGTTTGTCGTGGTGTGTGTCGTTCTGTTGTCTTATGGGTATGCCGTTCTGGCGGAGGTAGGCCTTGAGGGCTGGTATGCTGATGTCGCCGAAGTGGAACACGGATGCTGCCAGTGCGGCATCGGCATGCCCGAGCGTGAAGGCGTCGCGGAAGTGGTCCATGGTGCCTGCCCCGCCTGAGGCTATGACGGGTATGGAGAGTGTGGCGGAGAGGTGGCTGAGTGCGTCGTTGGCAAAGCCCTGTCGCGTGCCGTCGTGGTTCATGGAGGTGAAGAGCAGCTCGCCAGCGCCGCGCTCCTGTGCCTCGTGGGCCCACTCGTAGAGGCTGCGTGTGGTGGCTGTGCGTCCGCCGTGGGTGTAGCACCGCCAGGTGCCGTCGGCGTCGAGGCGTGCATCGATGGCTACCACGCACACCTGTGAGCCGAAGTATGTGGCTATCTCGTCGATGAGCGAGGGCTGCCGCATGGCGGCGCTGTTGATGCTCACCTTGTCGGCTCCTGCGCCAAGCAGGCGCTCCACGTCGGCCAGTTCGCCGATGCCGCCGCCTACGGTGAAGGGTATGTTGACCTGTGCTGCCACGCGGCTCACCACGTCGGTGAAGGTGCGCCGGCCCTCGTGGGAGGCGGTGATGTCGAGGTACACCAGCTCGTCGGCGCCTTGTTCGCTGTAGGCCTGGCCCAGCTCCACGGGGTCGCCGGCGAGGCGGAGGTCTACGAAGTTGACTCCTTTCACTGTCATGCCGTCCTTGACGTCTAAGCAGGGTATGATGCGTTTGGCTAACATTGTGGGTGCAGGGTGTTGCGGATGTGGGTGCAGGGTGATGGGCTTTAGGGTGCAGGGTGTGGCCGCAGGAGGGTGCAGGGTGTGAGGTGGTGATGGTGTGGGCTATTGGGGGAAACGCTGCATGAGGTCGGCGAGGTCGATGCGTCCCTCGTAGATGGCCTTGCCGAAGACCACGGCGGGTATGCCTGCCTCGGCGAGGGCCTCGATGTCGGCCGTGCAGCCCACTCCGCCCGAGGCTATGAGGTCGAGCCCGGGCATCTCGCGCATGATGGATGCGTAGAGCTCGGTGGCTGGGCCTTGGAGCATGCCGTCGCGGGTTATGTCGGTGCAGAGCACGTGGCGCATGCCGCGCGCGGCATAGGCTGCGAGGAAGGGCATGAGCTGGCAGTCGCTGTCGTGCTTCCACCCGTTGATGCTGATGTGCCCCTCGCGCACGTCGGCTCCGAGGATGAAGCTTTCCGCGCCGAACTCCTCTATCCATGCTGCCACCGTCTCGGGCTGGCGCACGGCCATGCTGCCTATGGTGAGCTGGCGCGCACCTGCGGCGAGCACGCGGCGCACATCGTTGGCCGTGGTGATGCCGCCGCCGAAGTCGATGCTCATGCCCGTGCACTGTGCTATGCGCTCCAGTGCCGGCAGGTTGGCCACATGGCGCAGGCGGGCTCCGTCGAGGTCCACCACGTGGAGGCTGCGGAAGCCCATGTCCTCGAGCTGGCGGGCCATGGCGGCAGGGTCGTCGGCATACACCTTCTCGGTGGCGTAGTCGCCGCGTGTGAGGCGCACACAGCGACCGTCGATGATGTCTATGGCTGGGATGAGGCGTATCATGCTCTGCGGGTGTTGCTGTTCAGAGTGCGAGGAAATTGGCCAGCAGCTGCTGGCCTACGGGGCCGCTCTTCTCGGGGTGGAACTGTGTGGCATAGAAGTTGTCGCGCTGCATGGCGGAGCTGAATGGCTCTATGTATGTGGTCTGTGCCACGGTGTGGCGGCAGAGGGGCACGGCATAGCTGTGCACGAAATAGACGTAGGTCTCCAGCCCTTCGGTCAGGATGCTGCTGTCGAAGATGGCGGGGTGTGCCGCCGTGGCGACTGCTGCCTGCAGCGGGGCTGCCGGCACCTCGATGGTGTTCCACCCCATGTGCGGCACTTTGTCCTCGTGACGCAGCGGCCGCATGCGCCGCACCTCGGCGTCGAAGATGCCCAGACCGGCGGTGTCGCCTTCCTCGGAGTGGCGGCACAGCAGCTGCTGGCCTATGCAGATGCCCAGCACGGGCTGCGTCAGCGTGGGTATGAGGGTGTCCAGGCCACGCTGGTGCAGGTGCGTCATGGCCTGGCGTGCCTCTCCCTGCCCGGGGAACAGCACCTTGTCGGCCATGCGTATGGCGGCGGCATCGTCGGTGACCACGGGTGTCACCCCGAGACGCTTGAGGGCGTGGACAACGGAGTAGATGTTGCCTGCATTGTAGTCGATGATTGCTACGGTCATGGGCTCGCGCGCGTACAATTAAATTAAAGTGGCTGGGTGGCTGCCCAGCCATGCGTGCGGCAAAGGTAAGCAATAAGAGCGAACTAAGGCGTGTCGGGAGCGAGGAATGAAGCGCGGCAGAGGCAAGTTTGCTGCGTGGTGCGTGGCACACTGGCCTCTGCCGCTGCCTTGGCGCGAGGGCAGAGGCCTCACTCGTAGGGCGTGAGACGCTCCTGACTGTGCTCGCGCAGCCACGTGATGAAGGGGCGCAGCACCTCGGCAGCAGGTTCGGCGGTCTGCGTGCTCAGGGCTATCTCGGAGCCCAGACCGGTGAGCACAGGGAACGTGAAGGCTGCGTCATGCTCATAGTCGGGCACGGAGGCGGGTGTGCGGCCGTCGAGGCGTGAGAGCACCTCCTGCGCCATGGCCTCGAGCTTGAGCAGCCAAGGGGCCATGTCGTCGTAGAGCAGACGGTGGCTCTCGTCGGCCGCACCGCTCATGCTCCGCAGCTTGTGGATGTCGGCCAAGGTCTGGCGCAACGTGCACTGCAAGGCGTGGGGCGACGGGTGCCCCTGCTCGACCGACTGCTTGTACATGGCCACCATGGATGCCAGCGCGTCGCCGTCGTAGTAGCGCAGCAGCGGGAGCACACGCAGCAGTGCCTCGCCGTAGACCTCGCCGCCGATGGCACGCACGGCGGCATGCCACGAGAGGGCATTGTCGAAGGTGGCGTGCTGCCAGGCATAGTCGGCCACGGAGAAGAGTGCCAGCTTCGACACCTCACCCTGCTGCATCGGGTTGGCAATGATGGTGGGAGTGCCTGTCAGCCCTGCTTCCATGCGCGCAAGATTGTCCACGTGGCGCTCGTCGTGGAAGTTGGCATAGGTGTCCATGGTGAACAGCTTGGTCATGTCGTTGTCGTTGCAGGGATAGTTCCACCACCACGAGGTGTCGTGCCCCAGATAGCGGCCCACGGTGAGCAGGTCGGTGGTGTTGGGCACCGACCACACGTTGCGCCCCGTGATGTAGATGCGCACCTTGGCGGGCACCTCACGCAGCGAGGCGAAGAAACGCTCTGCCTGTGCCGGAGCCACCCACGAGAAGGCGTAGAGCTGGGGCACGTAGTGCAGGGGCTTCACGGTGTCCGTGGCGATGGCTGCGGGGCTGTTCCAGCGCGCGTCTATCATGGCTTGCAGGCGCGTCAGCCGCTCGGCACCCAGGGCCAGCGTGGCGGAGTCGGAAGGCACGCCCACGTCGTCCACGAAGACGCCGAACTGCCGCACGCCGAGCGTGTGCATGCTCTCAAACTTGGTCATGATGGCATCGAGCACGCCGGTGCTCTGCGCGTCGGTGAACGCCTGGCCCGGGTGTATGGCCCAGATGAAGTTCACCTTGTTGGCGTGAGCCGTGGCGGTAATCTGCCGCAGCATGTCCTGGGAGAGGTAGCCCAGCTGCTGCTGTGCGGCTGTGATGGCTGTGGGGTAGGGCTCGCTCCAGAGCTGGGAGTGATAGGGGTCCGACTTGGCTCCATACATGTATGTGTTCATCTTGTAGCGTGCCATGAAGCGGAAGAGGTCGCACGTCACGGCAGCCGTGTAGGGCACACCATAGTAGCCCTCGATGATGCCGCGGTCCTTGGTGTCGGCACCATCGGCAATGGTGGCCACGGGCAGGGTGGGCGTGGCGGCGTCGAGCATCTGCTCCAGTGTGGCCAAGGCGTAGAACACGGCATCGGTGTGCTCGCCGGCAATGACCACCTGGGCTGCGCCCTTGCGGTCGGTGAGGCTCAAGAGATGGCGGTCGTACTTGGCGAGGTGGAAGATGTCGGTGCGCAGGCCCAGACGGCGCACCTCGGCCATGGCCAAGCCGGCAGGCGAGGAGAGGCCGAGCACCACATTGCTGCGCGAGTGCTGCGGAGTGGCAGCGACGACCACCTCGCAGCCGTGCTCCTCAAGCACCTGGCGTGCACGTTGGCGAGTCACCTCGTCCACGCCGTCCTCGGCCACGAGGCACACGCGGCTGGTGAAGGCTGTGCGCGCGGAGCCCACCGTCTGCCGGACGGGAACGGGGTAGATGTCGTAGGACTGTTGTGAACACACTGGCAGGCTCAGTGCCAAAGCGGCGATGGTCAGCAGGAGAGGTCGCAGGGTCATAGGTCAGGGCGTTATAGGTTATTACTGTTGTTGCGGCATGGCGGTCACAGACCATGCACTTTGTCCTTGTTCTGCCGGGCAAAGTCGGCCCAGCTCTTGGTGTGAGAGAGCGAGGCAGGGCGTGTGCTCTCGATGAAGTGGCAGTAGGCGGCGGCAAGGCCGTCGGTGGCATCAAGCCAGGGCAGCATGGCCTCGTCGGGGATATGGAGCATCTGGCGTAGCATGTAGGCCACCTGCTCCTTCGAGGCCGAGCCGTTGCCCGTGATGGCCATCTTGATCTGCATGGGGGCATACTCCTTGATGGGCACCTGACGGCTGATGGCGGCGGCCATGGCTACACCCTGGGCGCGGCCCAGCTTGAGCATGGTCTGCACGTTCTTGCCGAAGAAGGGTGCCTCGATGGCCACCTCGTCGGGCAGGTAGCCCTCGATGATGCTGCTGATGCGCTCGAAGATGCGTCCCAGCTTGAGATAGTGGTCGGCATACTTGCGCAGGTCGATGACACCCATGGTGAGCATCTCTGCCTTGCGCCCGCTCACGCGCAACACGCCATAGCCCATGATGGTGGTGCCCGGGTCGATGCCGAGAATGATGCGCTCAGGCTTGGCCAGCCGTGCGTCTGCACGGGCCTGCGCCTGCGGGGGCTCGCTGATGGGTGTTGGCATTGCTTGCTGCATAGGGGCTTATACTGTTTCCATCATGGTGGAGAAGCCTATGACGCGCCCTTCAAAGAGACGCGTCAGCTCCTCGCCGAGGGCACGGCCCTGCTTGACGAACCAATAGTGGAGGCGTGCCGTGCTCTCGACCTCAAACTGCAAGGCAAAGCACTCGCTGTCAGCATCCTTGTGGGAGAGTATGCGTGCCAGACGGCCGCCCTTCATGTGCCCGAACTCGGCCACACGAGGAAGCATCACTTCGTGCACCCAGACGACGAAGTCGCGGGCATCAGCCTCAGGCATCTGATAGGTGGTATTGTAGATAATCATGACTGACGCAAATGTAGCCACATTTCTGCATTCCACCGTGGATGCCGGTGGCATAAATATGCAAAACAGCATGTCACCACATGCGGGTGTCACTGCGGGGCAATATGTGAAATAAGCGTAATTGTAGGATGCAGGGGATGGGGATATGGCTAAATATGACTACTTTTGCCACAAAGCAGGCATGGCCTGCGCTACATTAACAGCTCACACTTTATCACAACACATGAAGTACATACGCAACATCGCAGCTGCATGGCTGCTTGCCGCCTCGGCCACGCTGGTGCCGGTGGCAGCGCAGCAGAAAACACACGTCAATGTGGTCACCACGCAGCAGACAGCGGAGAAAGTGGCACAGATACAGTTCGACACGCTCACACAGGACCTGGGCACCTTTGCCGAGACCGATGTGGTGAAATGCTCCTTCCGCTTCACCAACGTGGGCACGGCACCGCTGATTATCCAGCAGGCAATAGCATCCTGCGGATGCACCATACCCACCTACACTAAGGACCCCGTGCATCCCGGCGAGAGCGGCACCATCGAGGTGACATACAACGGCAAGGGCAAGTTTGGCGGACCATTCAAGAAGGTCATCACCATACGCTCCAATGCCGCCGACCTGCCATTAGTGCGTCTCACCATCGTGGGCGACATGCAGAAAGCGGAGTAGCGGCACACACCGGCACATATATATAATGGTATAAAGATAAAGCATTATGAGACGCATACTTGTGAGCATGGCACTGCTGTGCTGTGTGACCGCAACATTTGCAGGCAAAGGCAAGAAGGCACAAGCCAACCCCCTTGGCGACGGAGCCACCGACCGTGCCTACTGGGTGGAGCTGGCCTACAAGATGGCCGCTCCAGTGCTGGAGAATATGGCCAACGGCACCCTGCAGCAGAACATGCAGCTGGAGCTGTCGCCCACGTGGGATAACCGCGACCGCAAGGTGGCCTACATGGAATGCTTCGGACGCCTCATGGCAGGCATAGCACCATGGCTCACACTGCCCGACGACGACACGCCCGAAGGGCTCAAGCGCCGCCAGCTCAGGGAGTGGGCACTGAAGGCCTACGCCAACGCCGTAGACCCTGCGAGCCCCGACTACCTCGGCTGGCAGAGCGGCGGGCAGACGCTGGTTGATGCCGCCTACGTGGTCGAGAGCCTCTTCCGTGGATACAAGGCACTGTGGGAGCCGCTCGACAGCATCACCAAGGCGCGCTACATCAAGGAACTGCAAGGACTGCGCCGCTACGACCCACCCTACACCAACTGGCTACTCTTCGTAGGCATGGAAGAGTCGTTCCTCATGTATGTGAACGGCGGCTACGATGCCTTCCGCATCAAGATGGCCATGAGCAAGGTGGAAGAGTGGTACGTGGGCGACGGCCTCTACAGCGACGGCCCGTCGTTTGCCTTCGACTACTACAACGCCTTCGTCATCCAGCCCATGTATACGGAGTGCCTGCAGATGATAGCCGCACGCCAACCCAACAACACCTATCTCATACGCTCCCACGGTGACCGCCGCAACGGTGCACGCAGCCGGCTCGATGTGGTCGTGCAGCGTATGCAGAAATACGGCGTCATCCTCGAGCGCTTCATATCCCCAGAGGGCACGTTCCCCGTGGTGGGACGCAGCATTCCATACCGGCTGGCCGTGCTACAGCCCTTGGCCATGCTGGCCTGGCAGAAGCAGCTGCCGAAGGAACTCACTAACGGTCAGGTGCGGGCAGGCATCACGGCTGTGATGCACCGCATGTTCGACGGTAAGGGAGAGAGCAACTTCACTCCCGACGGCTACCTCACCATCGGCTTCGTGGGGTCGCATCCCAACGTGGCCGACTGGTACACCAACAACGGCTCTCTCTACATGACATCGCTTGCCTTCATGCCCCTCGGCCTGCCTGCCGATGACCCCTTCTGGACCGATGCCCCCGAGAAGTGGACGTCGAAGAAGGCGTGGGAAGGCGACGACTTCCCTAAGGACCATAAGTGGAACATCAATCGCGAGATACTCTACTGGGAATGACATCCGTCAGGACTTTCACGGCCACACTCATGCTCATGCTGTGTGTGGCCACTGTTTTTGCAGGCAAACCACGCAAGGCAACTGCCCAGCCGGATGGTGCGGCGGACCGTGCGTATTGGGTAGAGCAAGCCTGGCGCCTTGCAGCCCCCGTCCTTGAGAATATGGCAGCAGGCACCTTGCAGCAGAACTTTGCCCTCGAGGTGTCGCAGTCGTGGGACGGGCGCGACCCCAAGGTGGCATATATGGAGTGCTTTGGCCGTCTCATGGCAGGCATAGCCCCGTGGCTGTCGCTGCCCGACGATGCCACACCAGAGGGACTCAAGCGCCGCCAGCTGCGCGAGTGGGCACTGCGTGCCTACGCCAATGCCGTAGACCCCGAGAGTCCCGACTATCTGGGGTGGACACACGGCTCGCAGACACTTGTTGATGCAGCTTACCTCGTAGAGAGTTTCATCCGCGGATATGATGCCTTGTGGGTGCCGCTCGACAGCATCACCAAGGCACGCTATGTGGCCGAGCTCCAAGGGTTGCACCGCTATGCCCCGCCATATTCCAACTGGCTCGTCTTCGTCGCTCTCGAGGAGGCCTTCCTGATGAAGGTCGGCGCCACGTATGATGAATACCGCATACATGTAGGTGTCAACAAGATTGAGGAGTGGTACGTCGGCGACGGCTGGTACTCCGACGGACAGGCCTTTGCCTTCGACTACTACAACTCCTTCGTCATCCAGCCCATGTACTCCGAGGTGGTCAATATCATACGCGAGGTGCGTGGCGACCAGGACCGCCTGCTCCACCGCGTGGGACCCAACGACGGTGGCGAGCGGCGTGCAGCACAGATATTGGAGCGCATGCAGAAGTTCGGTGTCATCCTCGAGCGTTTCATCTCGCCCGAGGGCACCTTTCCCGTCTTTGGCCGCAGCATACCCTATCGCATGGCCGCCCTTCAGCCTTTGGCACTCCTTGCATGGCAGAAGCGTTTGCCCGCAGAGCTTCATGAGGGGCAGGTGCGCGCTGGCCTCACGGCTGTGATGCACCGCATGTACGACCGCGACGGTGCTTCATGCTACAACGACAGTGGCTTCCTCACCATAGGCTTCGTGGGTCATGCTGCGCAGACGCCGGTGGACTCCTACACCAACAACGGCTCGCTCTACATGACGTCGTTGTCGCTGATGCCGCTGGGCCTGCCTGCCACCGACACATTCTGGACGGTGCCTGCCGAGAAGTGGACGTCGAAGAAGGCATGGGAGGGCGACGATTTCCCAAAAGACCACAAGTGGGACATCAACCGCGAGGAGTATCAGTGGAAATAATGCGTGCGGCAATGTTGCTTTTCCTGCTAATCCCCCTCTTGGCACAGGCCTACGTGACGTGGCACCTGTGTGCACTGCTGCCTGTGCCTCTCTGGTGCAAGGTGGCTGTTGGCGTGCTTGCCGCCATGGCGTTGTGCATGCTGTTTGTTGCCATCAGCCCTGCGCTCGACCGCTGGCCGATGCCCGTGGCCACGGTTGTCTACCACGTGGGCACGGCGTGGCTCATTATCATGCTCTACCTCTTCATGCTCTTCATGGCGGCCGATGCGCTGCGGCTGTGCCGTGTGCCAATAGCCACCTACATGCGCGACAGCTGGGAGGGCACGGTCGCTGTTGTGGCAGTGATGACCGTCGTGTTCGCCTATGGCTACATCCACTACCGGCATAAGGAGCGTGTGCCCCTTGAACTCACCACGTCCAAGCCTCTGCCTCGCGATTTGTGCATCGTGATGACCTCCGACTGGCATCTGGGCTACCACAACCGTCGCGGCGAGCTGTCGCGATGGGTGGACCTTATCAATGCCGAGAGACCCGACATGGTGCTTGTGGCAGGCGACATCATAGACCGCAGCCAGCGTCCGCTCAGACACGAGGACATGGCAGCGGAGCTGCGTCGCATAGAGGCTCCTGTCTATGCCTGTCTTGGCAACCATGAGTATATTGCCGGCGAGCCGTCGGCGGAGCTTTTCTATGCCGATGCCGGCATCACCCTCCTGCGCGACTCCGTGGCCGTGGCCCTTGTGGGGCGCGACGACCGCAGCAACCCTGTCCGCCTGCCTCTGCGGAGCCTCATGGAGTCGGTGCCCGAGGGGTGCTACTCCATTGTGCTTGACCATCAGCCCTACCATTTGGAGGAAGCCGAGCAGGCAGGTGCCGACTTCGAGCTTGCAGGACACACCCATCATGGTCAGGTGTGGCCGGTCTCATGGATTACCGATGCCATCTATGAGTGTGCCTTCGGCGAGTACCGGCGTGGCCGCACCCGCTACTATGTGTCGAGCGGTCTGGGCATCTGGGGCGGCAAGTTCCGCATAGGCACACGCTCGGAGTATGTCGTTGCCACGTTGCGCTCACGAACCAGATAAGCCACGATCCAAGCCGATGTCATCACGCAAGGACCAACTTCTGCTGCGCATACGTCAGGGCGGCAGCCTCTCCACCTCGGAGCAGTTGCGTCTCACGGCGTTGCTCAGTGTGCCTGCCATCTTGGCCCAGGTGTCGTCGGTCCTGATGTACTATATCGACGATGCCATGGTGGGCAGTCTGGGTGCCAACGCCTCGGCGTCCATCGGGCTTGTGGCCACGTCGCTGTGGCTGTTCTGGAGCATCCTCTCGTGCGTCTCCACGGGCTTCTCCGTGCAGGTGGCTCATGCCGTCGGAGCCAACGACTTGCCCCGTGCGCGTGCCATCTTCCGCCAGAGCATGGTCACAGGAGCGGGTGTAGTGCTTGCTGCCATGCTGCTGGGAGCCATGCTGGCCAGTAGGCTGCCACACTGGCTTGGCGGCGATGAGGCCATCTGTGGTGATGCCTCGCTCTATTTTCTCATCGTGGTGCTGGGCGCACCATTGGCAATGGCGGTTTTCCTGTCCTCCGCCATGTTGCGCTGTGCAGGCAACATCAAGGTGCCATCGCTGGCCAATGTGGTGATGTGCGTGCTCGACGTGGTGTTCAATTTCCTTGCCATCTTTCCCGCGCGCACCTTTACCGTGGCCGGCATGTCTGTGCATGTGCCCGGCCTGGGGCTCGGCGTGGCCGGTGCGGCTGTGGGCACACTGCTGGCCGAGGCCCTGGTGGCTGCCTACCTGCTGTGGTATGCCGTGGCACGCAGTCCAGAGCTGCGCCTCGCGGGTGAGCATGGCTCCTTCGTGCCCGAGCGGCGCACCCTTTTCGAGGCCACCGATATAGCCGGTCCCATCCTCATCCAGCGTGTGCTGATGAATGCGGCGCAGATCGTGACCACCATCATCGTGGCCCCTCTTGGCGCAGTGGCCATCGCCGCCAATGCCCTGGGCATCACTGCCGAGAGCCTGTGCTACATGCCGGGCTACGGCATAGGCGAGGCAGCCACGACGCTTGTAGGTCAGAGCGTAGGTGCCGGCCGCCGCCGTCTTGCCCGACATTTTGCATGGATGACGGTCTTGCTCGGCATCGTCGTGATGTCGGTCATGGGCATGGTGATGTATGTGGCTGCACCGCTGATGATGGCCTCCCTCACGCCCGATGCTGACGTGCGGCAGCTCGGAGTGGAATGCCTGCGCATCGAGGCCTGGGCGGAGCCTATGTTCGCGGCCAGCATCGTGGCCATGAGTTGCTTTGTGGGTGCGGGCGACACGCGCAAGCCGGCCTTGATGAACCTCATGTCGATGTGGCTCGTGCGCGTGACGCTTGCGGCCTTGCTGGCTCCTGCCTACGGCCTGCACGGCGTGTGGATAGGCATGGCCGTGGAGCTCACCTTCCGTGGCATCGTCTTCCTCTGCCGCCT
The DNA here is from genome assembly GCA_905234605.1 of uncultured Bacteroidaceae bacterium. Lineage (GTDB taxonomy): Bacteria > Bacteroidota > Bacteroidia > Bacteroidales > Bacteroidaceae > Physcousia. Next base: position 60,925 of record CAJOIE010000010.1, read on the forward strand.
CCAGTGGGGTCATTGGATGAAGAAACTGGCCCGCACATGACCGCTGTGTGTTATTGCATCCTGCTTCGTACAGTCTAATTATCAGTATACAATGCAACTAATCAAAGACAAATCGTTTGGCGGCGAGAGGCCGCTGTTCGGCCTGAAGGACACACGCCTCGAGGGCGTCACCATCACCGAGGGTGAGAGCGGCATCAAGTGTTGCCGCAACGTGGAAGCCGACCACTGCCGCTTCATCGGCAAGTACCCCTGGTGGCACGTCGACGGCAGTCTCATCACCAACTGCCACTTTGAGGTGGGCTCACGCTCGGCCGTCTGGTACAGCAACGACATGGTGATGTGCGACAGCGTGATAGACGCCCCCAAGTTCTTCCGCGAGATGGACGGCCTCACCCTCGACAATGTCGAGATGCTCGATGCCGACGAGACCTTCTGGCGCGTGCGCCACCTCAAGGTGCACAATGTGCGTCTGCACGATGGCACCTACCCGTTCATGTTCTGCGAGGATGTGGATGTCGACGGTCTGGTGAGCGACTCCAAGTATGTCTTCCAGTATGTGCGCAACGCTGTGGTGCGCAATGCGCGCATCGTCACCAAGGATGCCTTCTGGGAGACGGAGGACGTGACGGTCTATGATTCCGTGCTCGACGGCGAGTTCCTGGGCTGGCACAGCCGCAACCTGCGCCTTGTGCGCTGCCACATTGCCGGCGAGCAGCCGTTGTGCTACATCGACGGTCTGACGCTTGAGGACTGCACCTTCGATGCCGCCTGCGACCGTGCCTTCGAGGACACCACGCTCGAGGCCAGCATACGTGGCCACATCACTGAGATCAAGAACCCGCGCAGCGGTCACATCGTGGCCGACAGCGTAGGGCGCGTCACCATCGACGAGCATATCCGCAAACCTGCCGACTGCATCATAGAGACACGCCAATGACCTACGATTTCGATGCACTCATCACCCGGCGTGGCACCGAGTGTGTGAAGTGGGACGCGTGTCCCGACAGCGAGACCATCCCCATGTGGGTGGCCGACATGGACTTTGCCACCGCACCATGTGTGCAGCGAGCCATAGCCGAGCGCGCGCAGCATGGCGCGTTTGGCTATACCTTAGTGCCCGAAAGCTTCTACCAGAGCATCATCGACTGGAACGCACGCCGCCACGGCTGGCGGCCGCAGCGTGAGTGGATGCTCTACACATCGGGTGTGGTGCCGGCCGTCTCGGCCATCATCAAGGCCATCAAGGGCGCGGGCGACACCGTGTGCACCCTCACGCCGGCCTACAACTGCTTCTTCTCGAGCATACGCAACAACGGGTGCCGCCTCGTGGAGGAGCCTCTGCGCTGGCACCCTGCCACGGGTGCCTACGATATCGACTTCGACCACCTCGCCACGGTGCTTGCCGACGAGCGCGTGACCATATTCCTGCTGTGCAACCCCCACAACCCGTCGGGCCGCGTGTGGCGCCGCGATGAGCTCGAGCGCATAGCCGCCATCTGTGCCGAGCACGGTGTCGCGGTGCTCTCCGACGAGATACACTGCGAGTTTGTCCGTCCCGACCTGGGGCGACCCTACCTGCCTTTCGCCCCGATAGCTGCCGAGGCCGGCTGCGACTGGGTGGTGGCCAACGCGCCCAACAAGGCATTCAACACTGCTGGCTTGCAGACGGCCTACATCGTCTGTCCCGACGCCACGCGCCGCGCCGCCATAGACCGTGCCATCAACGACAACGAGGTGTGCGACATCAACGTGTTCAGCCACGTGGCCCTGCGTGCCGCCTACACGGCCGAGGGCGAGGAGTGGCTCGACCAGCTCGTGGCATACATTTATGAGGGCTACAGCCGTTTCCGCCAGATGATGGCAGAGGCACTGCCGCAGCTCCCTGTGGCCGACCTCGAGGGCACCTACCTGCCGTGGGTCGACGTGAGCTCGGTCACCACCGCCACGAGCGCGCTGGCACAGAGCATCCGCAAGCACCACCATGTGTGGGTCAACGGCGGCGAGATGTACGGGCAGGCCGGTTTCCTGCGCGTTAACATAGCCTGTCCGCACGCACTCATGGAGGAGGGCACACGCCGCCTCATAGCAGGACTCCGCGAAGCCATGGCCAAGGGCTGAGGCACACGCATGCACACACAGCAGCAACACCCTGCACGGTGAACGCACATCACCCTGCACGGTCAACGGCATCACCCTGCAGGGTGATGCCGTTCACCTACATGCATGTGTGCTGCACAGCCGATGCACCCACACAGTGAAGCAACTGCAATAGCAACCCCAAAAATTGGCATCTTGGGCGAAATAGGATAACTTTGTGCGCTTTATGACGGATATACCATCACAACATTTGGAGCGTGCCGTGCGCGAGCTCTCGCGGCTGCCAGGCATCGGGCGCAAGACAGCCATGCGCCTCGCACTCCACCTGCTGCGCCGCGACCGCAAGGAGATACAGGCCTTCGCCGACAGCATAGTGGGCATGGCCGACGGTGTGCGCTACTGCCACGTATGCCACAACATATCCGACCAGGACACGTGCCCCATCTGTGCCAACCCTGCGCGCGACCACACCACGGTGTGCGTGGTGGAGACCGTGGAGGATGTCATCGCCATCGAGGCCACCAACCAGTATCGCGGCGTCTACCATGTGCTCGGAGGAGTCATCTCGCCCATCGACGCCGTGGGCCCGCAGGACCTGGAGATACAGAGCCTCGTGGAGCGTGTGGCTGCCGAGGTGCCGCAGGAGATTATCCTTGCCCTGAGCCCGACGATGGAGGGCGACACCACGGCCTACTACATCTACCGCAAGCTGCAGCCTACGCCTGCACGCATCACCACCATAGCACGCGGCATTGCGCAAAATGACCAACTGCACTATGCCGACGAGCTGACACTGGGACGCTCCATACTCGACCGCCATCCATTCACCATTTGACCCTTTGACCTTTTACTACCATGCAGCGTCTTCTTCGCACAGCTTTCATAGCAGAGATAATCACCGAGTTGCTGCTCGTCGGCATCATGCAGTTTGCCGTGGCCGACGATGCCCTGGCAGCTCCCGACGGCAACGCCCTGACGCTCTATGTGGCGCAGGTGGCAGGCGTGGCACTGGTGCTCGTGTGCGTGCCATTAGCCTTCCGCATGATGCGGCTGTGCTTCGTGGCACGCAGCATAGCCGGGAGCCGGCAGGCCTACACGCGCTGGGCATTGGTGCGACTGTCGGTGCTGGCAGTGCCCATGCTCTTCAACACTCTGGCCTACTACCTGCTAACGGGCGAAGCCACGTCGGCCTACCTGGCTCTGATTTCCTTCGTGGCAATGCTCTTCTTCTGGCCTACAGAGACACGCTGTGACCACGAGATGCGCGGCGACGACTGACGCGGACACGCTAATCTACAACCATGCCGCAGGCACACTCTAACCATCACCCACCATTCAGACAGTGAAGCTATCGGTTGTCATAGTCAGCTACAACGTGCGCCACCTGCTGGCACAGTGTGTGGACAGCGTGCTGCGTGCCACAAAGGACATGGAGGCAGAGGTGTGGGTGGTGGACAACGCCTCGACCGACGGCTCGCTGCCCTACCTGCAGAGCCTCTTCCCGAGGGTGCACGTCATAGCCAACGAGGAGAACGTGGGCTTCGCGCGAGCCAACAACCAGGCCATACGCCTCTCGCAAGGGCACTACGTGCTGCTGCTGAACCCTGACACTATCGTGGCCGAGGACACCCTCAGCACCGTGGTCGGCTTCATGGAGGAGCACGCGCGGGCAGGGGCGGCAGGCGTGCACATGCTCAACCGCGACGGCTCGTTTGCCCTCGAGTCAAGGCGCGGAATGCCTAAGCCATCCACGGCACTATACAAACTGTCGGGACTGGCCGCACGCTACCCGCAGCACCGCCGCTTCGGCCGCTACTACATGCAATATCTCAACGAGCACGAAGCCGCACAGGTCGAGGTGCTCTCGGGGGCCTTCATGCTCCTGCGCCGTGAAGCCTTGCTGGAGGCCGGACTGCTCGATGAGGACTACTTCATGTATGGCGAGGACATAGACCTCTCATACCGTGTCATGCAGGCCGGATGGGACAACTACTACGTGCCTGCCAGCATACTGCACTACAAAGGAGAGAGTACGCGCAAGACCAACTTCCGCTATGTCTACAACTTCTACAACGCGATGCTCATCTTCTTCCGAAAGCACTACGCACGCCGCTACAGACTGGCATCGCTGGTGGTGCAACCAGCACTGGTGGCTCTCGGCTTGTGGCAGTACTTGCGCCGTAAGCTACAGCAGGCGTGGCACTGGGTGCGCGTCAGCAGCTACCGCATAGTGCACAATGGCGACGCACCGGCCGATGCCCCCGAACATGTGGTGTTCGTGGGCTCGTATGAGGGATGGGCATGCCTGCAACCACTGCTTGCCAAGGCGCGGCTCGTGCCCGACAGGCATGTGGACGTGGACAGCCAGCCCGACCTCGTGGTGGAACTGACACAGCGGCCGCCAGCCCGTCTGGACGAAACAACATACGTGGTGTTCCAGACTGACTGCGACGTGCTCACATACTCATACGTCCTCCACCAAATGGAAGCTCTGCACGAGGCTGGAGTGGTGGCCATAATAGGCACCTACAACCTCGGGCGGGGAACTCTGATACTGCCCGGTGCAGCATTCGCATAGCGGCACCTGTATCATTAAGACTTACACCATAACCCTTGAATAGTTAACCCTTACCCATCACCGCTTCCTGCCCATGAACTCCAAGGCAAGCCACGTGCATCTGAGGGCTCTCGAACCTGCCGACCTGCAGCTCGTGTATGACATAGAGAACGATGTGGGACTGTGGCCATGGGGCGAGCAGACGGTGCCATACTCAAAGGATGTCCTGACCGACTACATAGCTCACAGCCACTGGGACCTGTATGCCGACCGCCAGGCACGGCTCGTGGTGGAGGTGGCCGATGAGAGCGGATGCGTGGATGCCGGTGGTGCAGGCACTGCCGTGGGACTGGTGGACCTCTGCAACTTCGACCCCCGACATCGCAGGGCTGAGATGGCAGTGGCTATACTGAGCGGATGGCGCGGACGCGGCATTGCCCGTCGGGCTCTGGCGCAGATGGAGCAGATAGCCCATGCGGATGGTGTGGAACTGGTGTACGCAATAACGGCAGATGCCAACATAGCTGCCGGACGGCTCTTTGCTGCCGCCGGATATGAGCGGGCATGCTGTCTGGCTGGGTGGCTGGCGGCTGCACAGGGCCAACGTCAGGATGCCACGCTGTGGATTAAGCGTTTGTAGGGCACAATGACTGCTTCAGGGCAAGGGTGCGATGTCAGCATGTCATGCCGTTTAGTGCAGGAAAAACACAGGACACGGTGCCGGCGGCATCGCACGGAGAGGCTTAACGCCTATGCTTGGGTGCCGACAGGGTCGGTCACGGTGTGCGCACAAGTGTGGCAAGCAGCTGGCAGTCGTCAATGTCGGCAATGAATGCCACAAGACTGTGGTATATGCCAAAAGAAGTAACAGGAAAGGGGCGCATTGCCACGCGACATGGCGATGCGCCCCACACTGGCAATGCCGTGTGCCGGTTATGCCTTATGCTCTACGGCAGCCTGCTCAATGGGCAGTGATGCCTTGTAGGCGGCAATGTAGCGGTTGAAACCTTCGACGTCCTCGGCTGTGGGGGCCACTTCGATGCCCGTGTTGCCGGCAAAGACCACCTGGTCGAGATAGTCGGCGAGGTTGAGCTTCTGCGGGTTGTTGACCACATAGTTGGCCAGGAGGGCGATGCCCCAGGCACCACCTTCACCTGCCGTCTCCATCACGGAGATGGGCGAGTTGAGGGCGGCAGCAAGCATGCGCTGGCCCACCTTGGGCGTGGTGAAGTAGCCGCCGTGACCTGTGATGCGGTCCACCTTGACGTGCTCTTCCTTCAACAGTATGTCGTTGCCTATCTTGAGCACACCGATGGCTCCATAGAGCTGGGCACGCATGAAGTTGGCAAGCGTGAACTTGTCGGAAGCGGAGCGGACGAAGAGTGGACGGCCGTCGGAGAGACCTGTGACAGGCTCGCCGGAGACATAGTTGTATGCCATCAGACCGCCGCAGTCGGCATCGCCGCTCATGGCAACGTTGAAGAGGGTGGAGTAGAGGTCGTTGGTGCTTTGCTTCACACCCAGCAGTTCCTGATATTCCTTGAACAGTTTCACCCAGGCGTTGATCTCGCTGGTGCAGTTGTTGCAGTGCACCATGGCCACGAGTGAGCCGTCGGGCGTGGTGACAATATCGATGGGCTCGTAGGGCTTGGAGAGCGGCTTCTCGAGCACAATCATGGAGAACGACGACGTGCCGGCACTGACATTGCCCGTGCGCTGCTTGACGGCGTTGGTGGCTGCCATGCCTGTGCCTGCGTCGCCCTCGGGCGGGCAGACGGGGATGCCAGGCTTGAGGTGACCGGAGACATCGAGCTTGAGGGCACCCTCGGGGGTGATGAAGCCGGCATTCTCGCCAGCCACAAGCACACGTGGCAGGATGTCGAGCAACTTCCATGAGAAACCACGTGGAGCAATGAGCTTGTCGAACTTGGCCACCATGGTGGCATCGTAGGTCTTGGTGAAGGGGTCGACGGGTATCATGCCCGAGGCATCGCCCACGCCGAGCACCTTCTGTCCGGTGACCTGCCAGTGCACATAGCCGGCCAGGGTGGTGAGGAAGGTGATGTCCTGCACATGCTCCTCGTTGTCGATGATGGCTTCATAGAGGTGGGAGATGCTCCATCGCAGGGGGATGTTGTAGTTGAAGAGTGAGGAGAGCTCGGCGGCAGCCTTGGCGGTGTTGGTGTTGCGCCATGTGCGGAACGGCACGAGTATGTCGCCGCTCTCGTTGAAGGGCATGTAGCCGTGCATCATGGCCGAGAAGCCGATGGCGGCAAGCGTCTCTATCTCGGTGTCATACTCCTTGAGCACGTTCTTGCGGAGGTCGGCATAGCAGTCCTGAAGACCATACCAGATGGCCTCGGTGCTGTAGGTCCACAGACCGTCCACCAACTGGTTCTCCCATGTGTGGGAACCCTGGGCTATGGGCTTGTTGTCTGGGTCGATGAGGACAGCCTTGATGCGGGTGGAGCCAAACTCGATGCCGAGAATGGCGCGGCCGCTGGAGATGATTTCTTTAGCGTTCATGTTTCAACCCCTCTAACTCCCCCAGGGGGGAGGACCATAATGGGGTATGGGTCTCTGTTATACATAAATCCCCAAAGTGGAGGAGCTCCAACAGGAAGGAACTCCTCTCCTTTGGGGCGATAGGGAGGGGCGTTGTTTACTTCAGTGCCTTGTTGAGCATGAAGTAGACCTCGTTGTTGCGGAGCTGCTGCTTGAACTCGCTGGTCTGGGTGTCCTTGTTGATGCGCACATACTCGATGCCTGTCATCTCGGCGAAGTCTTCCCAGTACTCCTCGGTGATGTCGTAGGAGAAGGCACTGTGGTGAGTGCCGCCGGCGAGTATCCATGCGCCGGCACCAATCTCGAATGTGGGCTGTGGCACCCAGAGGGCCGATGCCACGGGGAGGTTGGGCATGGGCATGGGCTCGATGCATTCCACCTCCTGCGAGATGAGGCGGAAGCGGTTGCCCAGGTCAACGACTGTTGCCTTGATGCCACGGCCTACCTTGGATGTGAACACGAGGCGTGCTGTCTGCTGCTTGCGTATGCCGATGCCGAGGAAGTGCACCTCGAGCTTGGGCTTGTCGGTAGCGATGAGGGGGCACACCTCAAGCATGTGGCTCTGGAGGCATGAGCTGCGGTCGCCGGCAAAGTTGAGTGTGTAGTCCTCAAGGAAAGAGCAGCCTGTGGGCAGGCCCTGAGAGATGACCCAGAGGGTGCGGTAGAGGCAGGCCGTCTTCCAGTCGCCCTCGGCACCGAAGCCTATGCCTTCGGCCATCAGGCGCTGTGAGGCCAGGCCTGGTATCTGGTCGAAGCCGCAGAAGTCGGGAGCATCGATGTCGGCATCGCCAAGGTCGTCGAAGTTGGTGGTGAAGGCTGTGGCACCCTCGTCCTTGAGCACGCGGCGGATGGCAATCTCTGCCTTGGCGGCGTTGTGCACCTTCTCCCAGTATACCTTCTCGCCGCTCTCGTCGATCTTAATGGTGTAGAGCTTCTTGTACTCCTCAACGAGGGCATCGGCTTCGGCATCGGTGACCTTCTTGAAGTAGTCCATGAGCGAGCTCACGGGGTAGTAGTCTACATGGTAGCCCAGACGCTGCTCGAACTCTACGCGGTCGCCGTCGGTCACGGCCACGTTGTTCATGTTCATGCCGAACATGAGGCAGCGCACGTTGTGTGCGTCGGCAACGCCGGCAGCCACGCGAGCCCATACGGCAATCTGCTTCTGGGCCTGCTCGTCCTTCCAGTAGCCGCAGACCACCTTGCGTGCAACACGCATGCGGGTGCAGATGTGACCGAACTCGATGTCGCCGTGTGCGCTCTGGTTGAGGTTCATGAAGTCCATGTCCATGGTGGCCCAGGGTATCTCGGCGTTGTACTGTGTGTGGAAGTGAAGCAGGGGCTTCTCTAATGCCTGAAGGCCCTTGATCCACATCTTGGCGGGCGAGAAGGTGTGCATCCATGTGATGATGCCCACGCACTTCTCGTCGTTGTTGGCAGCCTTCATCACGGCTTCCACTTCCTTGCTGCTGTTGGCTGTGCCTTTGTAGACAATCTTCACGGGGATGTTGCCGCTGTTGTTGAGGCCTGCCACCATCTCCTTGGAATGAGCGTCGACGGCAACGACGGCATCGCCGCCATAGAGCAACTGTGCGCCAGTCACCCACCAGAGTTCAATGTCTTTGAACATAATATGTAGCCCTCCTCATATCCCCAGAGGGGAAGACCAAAAAAGGGTATGGGTCTTAGTTAGTAATGTTTATGTATTATGTAGTAAGTTCAGCTTAGTGTTGCTGTCCTTTCTGGCCGTAGTAGGCATTGGGTCCATGCTTGCGCATGTAGTGCTTCTCCACGAGCAGGGGGTTCATGGTCGTGTCGGGGTTGACGCAGAAGGAGATGAAGGCCATCTTGGCACACTGCTCCATGACCTTTGCGTTGTAGACGGCGTTGTCGGGCGATGTGCCCCATGAGAACGGGCCGTGGTTCTTCACCAGCACAGCGGGTGTGTGGTCGGGGTTGATGCCGCGGCGGTTGAGTATCTCGTCGACGATGACGTTGCCGGTCTCCAGTTCATACTGTCCCTTGACTTCGGCTTCGGTCATGTCGCGTGTGCAGGGTATGTCCTTGTAGAAGTAGTCGGCGTGGGTGGTGCCGATGTTGGGAATGTCGCGACCGGCCTGCGCGAAGGCTGTGGCGTAGGTGGAATGGGTATGCACCACGCCCTGTATGTTGGGGAAGGCGCGGTAGAGCACAAGGTGTGTGGGTGTGTCGCTCGAGGGGTTGAGGTCGCCTTCGACCACCTTCCCGCTCTCGAGGTCTACGACCACCATATCGGAGGCTTTCATCTCGTCGTAGCTGACGCCGGAGGGCTTGATGACCACGAGGCCTTTCTCACGGTCGATGCCTGAGACGTTGCCCCATGTGAAGATGACGAGGCCTTGACGCACGAGGTCGAGGTTGGCCTTGAACACTTTTTGCTTCAGTTCGTCTAACATATCCTTGGTGTTTGTTGTATTGGGTTGAGGTCTATAGTCTGAATGCCTGCTCGCACAGGGCGAAGTCCTTATAGTTGAAGCGGTACAGGGCTGCACCGCGGCGTGAGTTCTGCTTGTCCACGAACTCTGTCTTCTCTATGAAGGGCATCTCGCTGATGCGTTTGCGGAAGTTGCGCTTGTCGAGCTGAGTGCCGATGATGGCTTCATAGAGTGCCTGGAGCTGTGACAGGGTGAAGAGCGTAGGCAGCATCTGGAAGCCTACGGGTTTCGACCCGATGGAGTCGCGCAGGTACCGGTGTGCTTTGCTCACCATCTGGTTGTGGTCGAACAGCAGGGCGGGCAGGTCGTTGATGTCGGCCCAGTGGGCGTTGTTCTGGCGGTTCACCTCGCTGTCCACACGGTCTATGTCAAGCAGAGCGAGATAGGCCACCGAGATGACGCGGTCTCCACTGTCGCGGCTCACTGAGCCGAAGGTCCCTATCTGCCGCATGTATACGTTGCTGAGGCCGGTGAGCTCGGTGCATACGCGGGTGGCTGCGGTGTTGAGGTCCTCGTTGGCCTGCACAAAGCCTCCCATGAGCGACCATTCGCCTTCGTGTGGAGGGAATGGCCGCTGCTGGAGGAGCACTTTGAGGGCTCCACGTTGGAAGCCGAAGATGATGCAGTCTACGGCTACGTGGAACTTGGGATTATTACTATAATAGGTCACGCGTGTGCGAGGATTATGGCGTCGGCTTTACCAGAAGTACCAGTAGAAGCATGCGCAGAGGCCTACGACGACGAGGGTGCCCACGATGTCCCAGACGCCCCAGCTCTCGCGGATGCTCTTCTTGAAGTCCGCGGAGAAGGTGATGGCTTCTACCTGCTCCTTGGAGGGTGCTGGCGTGACGAAGCTGACGACCACCATCAGGGCTATGATGAACACAAGCAGCCAGCATTCGAACACGAGCCAGTTGGTCTGCCAAAACCATGTGGTGTGCTCCCAGAGCCAACCGTCCATTGTGGCTTTGCCTGTGTCGGTGATGACGTTGGTCACCAGACGGAGCATGCCAACGCAGAAGCCGCCGATGAGGCCCCATTCGCCAGCCTTCGGGGTTATCTTCTTCGAGAATATGCCGAGGGTGAACACTGCCACCATGGCGGGTGCCAGCAGCGACTGTATGCCCTGCAGGTAGCTGTAGAGTGAGCCGAGGCTCATCATCACGGGCATCCATATCAGGCCGAGGAGCACGACGACAACGGTGGCTATGCGGCCAACGAGCACGTAGTGGGCTTCGCTCATGCCTTTCTTCATGGGCTTGTAGAAGTCCTCGGTGAAGAGGGTGGCGCAGCTGTTGAAGAATGCTGCGAGCGAGGCCACGAGGGCGCACACGAAGCCGATGGTCACAATGCCCTTGATGCCGGCAGGCAGTATGTTCTTCACCATGAGGGCGAAGGCTGCGTCGGTGTCGTCCATGACGAAGCCGCCCACGTTCTTCTGTGCCATGGCTGCTGCTATCATGCCAGGGATGAGGAACATGAAGCAGGGCAGGATCTTGAAGAAGCCTGCGGCGATGGTGCCGCGGCGGGCGCGTGCCATCACCTTGGCGTTGTCCTCGCCAGGCACCTGGCCGAGCACACGCTGAACGATGTGCTGGTCGGTGCACCAGTACCAGAATCCTATGATGCATGCTCCGAGGAAGACCACGTAGCCTGGATACTCAGCATACATGGGGTCGCCCGGGTCGGTGTGGAACATGTGGTTGATGCCGTAGCCGTCGTGCATGGAGCGGGCGGTGTCCATCATGGTGGTCCAGCCTTCTGCCACGCTGCCGCCGCCGAGGGTGGCCAGGCCGAGGAAGAGCACGAGGAACGAGCCTATGATGAGGATGGGTGTCTGGATGGAGGAGAGGGTCATCACGCCTTTCATGCCGCCAAAGACGGTGAAGACTGCCGTGACGGCAATCAGGCCGATGGCTCCCACCCAGAAGTTTAGGCCGAGCAGGTACTCAAAGAAGATGCCGCCGGTGAAGGCTGTCACGGAGACCTTGGTGAGGACGTAGGCCACGAGGGTGATGATGCTGAGCCACGAGCCTGTGCGCTGGGTGTAGCGGAACTTGAGGAAGTCGGGCATGGTGATGATTTTGCCCATCTTGTTGATGAGCAACTGGTAGAAGGGCACGAAGAGCCAGCCCAGGATGAGTATCATCCAGCCTTGCATCTCCCAGTGGGCCATGCCGACGCCGTCCTTGGCTCCTGTGCCGGCGAGGCCTACGAGGTGCTCCGAGCCTATGTTGGCGGCGAAGATGGCCATGCCGATGACGTACCACGGCTCGCCCTTGCCGAAGAGGTAGGCGCTCGAGTCCTCGCCCTCTTGTGCTTTCTTGTCTTTCCAGATGGCATACCAGACAGCTGCTATGACACCGATGAGGCCGACGGCGAGTATCGCCCAGTCAAGCCAGATGAATTCATGTGATGTCCAATTCATGGGTTAAAGCCCCTCTCTTATCCCTCTTCCGGGGGAAGACCTCACAGGGGCATGGGCCTGTTGTTTGATTTGAATAGGAGTTTGTCTTGTGGTTGCCGCTCTCGCACGGGCAGCGGGAGGCGGAGGTGGCTTACTTCACTGAGAACTTATAGGCGCAGTGGCTGGTGTAGCGCTCGCCGGGGTTGAGTGTTGCCGAGGGCCAGCCGGGGAGGTTGCTCTTGTTGGGGGTGTCGGGGTACTTCTGTGTCTCGAGGCAGATGCCGGCGTGCTGCTCGTAGGCGATGCCTTGCTTGCCTGTCTCGCTGCCGTCGAGGAAGTTGCCGCTGTAGACCTGTATGCCGGGCTCGTCGGTGAACACCTCCACGAGGATGCCTGTCTTGGGGCTGTAGATGCTGGCGGCCACCTGTGTGTCGTCGCCGCGGGTGTTGAGGCACCAGTTGTGGTCGAAGCCGTTGCCGTTGCGTATCTGCTCAAATTCGAAGTTGCGCACGTCCTGCTCCACGGCGTGTGGCGTGCGGAAGTCCATCGGTGTGCCTTCCACGGGCACGATGGCACCTGTGGTCATGTAGGTGGTGTCGACGGGTGTGTAGGCGTCGGCGTTGATGTAGAGCTGATGGTTGGTGATGGGCTCGGCGGGGTTGCCGTTGAGGTTGAAGTAGCTGTGGTTGGTCATGTTGATGACGGTGGGGCGTGTGGTGGTGGCTTCATAGCAGATGTCGAGCGTGCCGTCGTCCGTCAGTGTGTAGGCCACGATGGCTGTCACCTCGCCGGGGAAGCCTTGGTCGCCGTCGGGGCTCACGCGCTTGAGGATGAGCTGTGACGAGTCGGCGGCTACGACCTCGTAGGGCTGATATTGCCATCCTTCGGGGCCGCCGTGCAGGCAGTGACCGAAGTTGTTCTGCGGCAGCTGTATCTCCTCGCCGTCGACGGTGATGCGCCCCTGGTTGATGCGGTTGGCATAGCGGCCGATGGCTGCGCCGAAGTCGCTGGGCGTCTCTTCCTTGTTGATGTAGTCCTGCACGTTGTCGAAGCCGAGCACCACGTCGGTGGGATTGCCGTCGCGGTCGGGCGTGACGATGCTCACTATGCGTCCGCCGAAGTTGGTCACGCACACTTCCATGCCGCCCGTGTTGGTCAGCGTGAAGAGCTGTGTCGGGATGCCGGCCACGGTGTCAACGAAGAGCTCGGGGTCGAGGCCGCTGGCGGTGAGCTGCGGCGTGGTGGCCTGTGGTGCGTTGCATGCCGTGAGGGCAGCAGCGAAGGCTGCCGCGCATGCGCCTTGAAGAAGTTTGTTCATGGGTAATTGGGTTGTTGGGTTGTTAATGGCCAAAGATAGTGTTTTTTTCTTGCGGGGTGTATGTGCTACACTTTTTTTTGCCTTTCAGCAGCTTAAGTTACTCGTAGAGGTCGCGAATAGTATGCGCTCCAGCCAGTTCGCACAATAGCTGTGCGTAGCGCGCAGCCACGGCGGCAGCGAAGCGCTTACCTTTGTCGGCAGTGGCGCGGCGTGGGTCGCCTATGCCTGTGTCGCTGCTCACCATGTCCCAGTGGCGTGGCATCCAGGCCACACCGTCGCGCAGGGTGGGCAGGGCAAAACGGCGTGAGGCACCGTCGCCGGCCTCGTCGGGATGCACGAGCTCCGGGTGGTAGTGCATCATCACCGACGTCTCGAGCTCGTCGGCATGGTCGCCCGGCTGCTCGAAGTAGTCGCGTGCCGGCACTACCTTGAACCACTCGCTCGTCAGGATGATGAAGTCAGGGTATGCCACGGCCAGGTCGCGCACCATGCTCTTGAAGGTGTTGCCGCCGTGGCCGTTCACAATCAGCAGGCGGCGTAGACCCTGGTGGTGCAGCGAGGCCACGGTGTCGGTGAGTATGCTGCGCTGTGTGTCGTAGCTGTAGTGCAGGCAGAAGGGCAGGTCGCGCTGCCCGGGGTTTTGCGAGCCCATGCTCACGGGCGGCAGCACCATTGCGCGTACATCATATAGTCTGAGAGCGAGCTCGGCGGCGTCGCGTGCCACGGCGTGTGCCAGCAGCGTGTCGGTGAGGTAGGGCAGATGCAGGTTGTGGGGCTCGGTGGCTCCCCATGGCAGGATGGCGGCAGAGTAGTCGTGCCGGCGCACGCGTCCGTAGGTGGTTTGGCTTAGGTCGGTGGGAGAAGTAGTCATCGGGGATAGAGGATGCAGGATGCAAAATGGAGAAAGGGAAACGGATGAGTGTGCAACAGGCAAAAATAGCCACATTCCACATTCCGCATGCCACATTCTGCATATTAATGCTATCTTTGCCACTGTAACAGACTCTCCGCCCGACTGTCATTATGGTGTCGGGCGCACCGTTGCCTCCAAATCACCCTGCACCCACGGCACAGCCACCCTGCACCCACGCCAGCAGCTGCCCTGCACCCATATCATCAACACCCTGCACCCTGATTATGACATACACAGCAAGCAATAGCACAGAACAAGACCGCACATTCATGCGCGAGGCCATACGTCTGGCCTCGGAGAGCGTGGAGCGCGGCGGCGGCCCCTTCGGTGCCGTTGTCGTCAAGGACGGTAAGATAGTAGCCGGCAGCTCCAACAGCGTCACCATCGACATGGATCCCACGGCTCATGCCGAAGTCAATGCCATACGCCAGGCATGCCGCAGCCTCGGCACCTTCAATCTCACAGGCTGCACCATCTACACGTCGTGTGAGCCGTGCCCCATGTGCCTCGGAGCCATCTACTGGGCGCACATCTCACGCATCTACTACGGCAACACGCGCAAGGATGCACGCGACATCGACTTTGCCGACGACTTTATCTATCAGGAGTTGGAACGCCCCCTCGAGGCCCGCACCGTGCCCATATTGCCGCTGCTGCACGACGAGGCACAGCAGACCTTCAGGCAGTGGCGAGCCAAGGCCGATAGGGTGGCGTACTGAGCGGCCGCAGCGTCAGCTTGCCGACATGGCAACGAAAAAAGTGGGCTAATGTTTGGCATCTTGGCGGCAAAGCCCTACTTTTGCGCTCGCAAACAGGCAGAAGCACTGCTTCGCGCCTCGCGATGGTGACCATAGTTCAGTTGGTTAGAGCGTCAGATTGTGGTTCTGAATGTCGTGGGTTCGAGTCCCACTGGTCACCCCACAGCAAACCCCTGCAACTCCGAGAGCGGCAGGGGTTTGGCTTGTTATGTGGCGGGGCTCTGCCTCCCTGCATGCAGGTGCACGTCACGTGCTTGCTGCCCATGCATAGCGCATCGCTCAGCAGCAGCCTCCCAGGGTGCTGCAAACGGCTTTGTGCTATGGCTACTGTCTGCCATCGCACCAGGGAGAATATGGTTGCTCCGCCCTGTTCGGGGGACTCTCATCTTGGAGAAAAAGGTGCAAGGACAGTTTTATATAGCCCGATGCAGTCAGATGTTTATTGTTAGTTTATTGTGATAGATGTTTTTATAGGCATACAAGCCACTATGTTCAGTCACTCCGACAAACACAATCCTGTCTGCCATTTCACATACATATCTGTTCCTGACCATTGCTGTCATCTTTGACTGCCGCGCGGCGTTGCTGACAGAGATAATCAACAGACGGTTCTGAGCCAACGGCTCTTTTAATTCGTCAGGAATAACCTTATACATCCTTCGGGCAAGCACAATGATAATGGGCTGACTGCCCTTCAGAAGGAAGTGAAGCACATCTTGTTCCAACTTGCTACTGAAACCGCTGACCACACACTCCCCACGATTGCGCATCGCCGTTGCCCAGTCATAGCACCTCAGTACCGTTTCTGAAGAAATGGTACTCGATGCCAAGAATGCAGTCTTCTTCAGTTCCAGCAGACCCTGATTGCCAAGATACTCCACTTTCATGGTCTCTAATATCAGTCATTCCTTATTTTGTAGTTCAAAGATAGCTTTTTGTTTTTCTATCTCCCTTTGCAATTCCTCTTGCGAAGGCAAGAAGGTCAAATATTTTGAGGCAAACAATTGCTTGCTGTCGTGAAGCACGGAATAGCGGGCAATGTCCTCACTTGTCTCAGAACACAGCAGAAGACCAATAGTTGGATTGTCACCCTCCGTGCGTTTTAGGTCATCAAACATCCGCACATACATATCCATCTGTCCTACATCTTGGTGTGTCACCTTCTGTGTCTTCAAGTCTATCAAGACATAGCACTTCAACACCACATTATAGAAAACAAGGTCTATGAAGAAATCGCCCGCATCTGTCTTCACATGGTATTGTTCAAACATAAAAGCAAAACCGCGTCCCAATTCCAGCAAGAACGCCCTGAGATGCTTAATGATAGACCTCTCAAGGTCGCTTTCCGTATAGTCGCTATTAGATTGTAGTTGCAAGAACTCTGCTACTACAGGGTCTTTCAAGAATCCTCTTGCATCTTCCTGCAGTGGTGCCGTCAATGCCTGCATTTCCGCAATGACAGCCTCTTTCTTCGGTGATTGCAGCAGACGATGATAATATTGCGAGCCAACATTGCGTGCTAACGTACGAACACTCCACATCTCTCTCGATGCTTCTTTCACATACCAGTATCTGGCATCATCGCTTGTCACAGAGAGCAAGGTACGAAAGTGAGTCCACGTAAGATTTGGCACTCGCGAGTACCAAATCTCTAAGTCATTGAAACACAAGTAGAACTGTCTATATGCTCGTAAGTCACGAGGCGTATATCCTTTGGCATAAGTCTTACATAAATCAGCAGAAAGCATATTGATTATCTGTGCCCCATATTCTGCTCTTTTCTCTCCTTGCTGTTCCTCTTCTACAATGCGTTTCCCCACTTGCCAATATGTGAACACAGTTATAGCATTCACATTTTGATATGCCTTTTTCAGTCCACTCTCAACAATGCCTCTCACATCATTAATGAGAGCCGACATCGTTGTCTGTATTGCATACTTATCGTCCATATCGTTTGCAAAAACTACACATTCTTAATTATGATGAACCAATCATAGCCCCGTGCAGTCCTTGGTTTTATATTAAGCACCTCTTTTCGGGTTGCCCACGAAGGATATTGTTATTACCTGTTAACATGAGCCTGTAGTTTTACCTCGTCTATTTCTTTGATCAGTTCTTCTGTTGTTGGCAAATAGAGTTGGTATTTGCTGGCAAGAATCGTCGTGTTATTCTCTGGCAGAGCCATCTTTACTACCGTGTCATTCTTGTCAGTACACAATAGGATGCCAATAGTCGGGTTCTCATCTTCCTGTTTCTCACAGCGGTCATAATAGTTAACATACATTTGCAACTGTCCAAGATCTTGGTGTGTCAACTTTTCCGTTTTCAGTTCCACTATTACAAAGCAGCGCAGCAGACGATTGTAGAAAACCAAATCTGCAAAGAACTCATCATCTTCTAATAGAATTCGCTTTTGTCTCGTTACAAACGAGAAGCCTTTACCCATTTCCAGCAAGAAGTCTGCGATGTGAGAGATGATGGCACTCTCCAAGTCTTTCTCATAATAAGACGCTTTTCGCTCCAGGCCCAGAAACTCCAACACCATCGGGTCTTTGATAATCTCGACAGTCTTTTCTGGTATTCTCTCTTTTCGTGCAACAGCCAACACCGATTCTTTGTCATTGCTCAGCAACAATCGCTCATAGAGCATCGAATTAATCTTCCGCTCCGTTTCCCTCGCCGTCCATGCATTGTTCACAGATTCCAATTCGTAGTATTCCCGCTTGTCGGGATCTGGTATCTGAATCAGCAACCGATATTGACTCCAGTTCAATTGTGAACGCAGTGTGTTCCCAATTGGGTAAGTTCTATAAAATTGACGACAGAATTTCAATTGTCGCTCACCAAATCCGCTGCCATATTCAGGTTCCAATTCTTTGGCAAGGTTCTTGATGAGGTACGCACCATAGTCAGCCCGCTCCTTGCCCTGTTGTTCCTCTTCAAATATTCGCTTGCCGATATTCCAATACATCTGTACACGGCAGAAGTCCACACTTCGTACTGCCGTAGAGCGAGCTTTGTCGATAATGGACCTGATTATCTTCTTTGCTTCTTTCTTCATATCGTTTGCAAAATTACACATTCTCATTATGATGAACTAATGTCTTTTAGTCATCAAACTCTTCTGTATCCATTAGTTTCTTCAGTTCTTCAATGTCGGGGAGTGTTTTTTGCATCTCTACAGGCATATCTGATATGGTTTTGTAGGTAGCGACACCCATAGGCTTGTTATAGTCGCGCACTGCATATTCAGCGTATGCTTGATTAGCACTTTTGCACAGCACTATGCCTATGCTTGGATTCTCATGTGGCTTTCGCACCTTGTCATCAAGCACTTGCAGATATGCATATAGCTGCCCAAGATAAGCTGGTTTAAACTTACCCACCTTAAGTTCAATGGCTACTAAAGCATTCAGTTCGCGGTTGAAGAACAGTAAGTCGCTCCACATTTCCTCACCGTATATCTCCAGATGATATTGGTTTCCCACAAATGTAAAGTCACGCCCCAGTGTCATGACAAACCGCTTGATATTATGAATAATGCGCTGCTCTACCAAGCGTTCATCCACATCCTCTTCTTGAGCGTCAATATCTTCCACATTAATATAGTCAAGCAGATATTCATCCTTGAACATTCTGATGGCTTTCATTGCCTCTTTTGTCGAGGCCATTGTCTGGGCAAAGTTATTGGGTGCGACGTGTTCGGGCTGTGGAATTCCAGCTTTCAGCACATCCCTTAATGTATATTTGTCCCATTGGTGTATCACGGTTTCGTGGATGCAGAAAAGCACTTCGCGGATGTCTTTAGTCTTATGCAATATCTCCATGTGGTGGGAGAAACTGATGCCAAGAAACTCATCGCGAACAATTTCGCTCGCCGTCGGCGACCATTTTGACAAGGCAAATCTGTCATATTCTATTTCTCTGTGCAGGTTCTCAAATTCTAATTTACTCGCCGACGGCGAGCAAATTAGGTATGGCTGCCAAAATTCGGCAAACTGTCGCATATTACGAATGCTTTGGGCTGAAAAGCCACGCAGTCCAGGAAGTTCTCTTTGCAGTTGTTCGCTGATGGTGTCAATGGTGCTCGTCCCCCATGTCCCTTTGCGTGAATTGGCAGAAACATAAAGTCCAACACCAAAATACAAAGACAACTGGGTGCCACTTATCATTCTTGCAGCGCGACCCTGACTCTGCAATATAGCCGTTTTGATTGTTTTCACTGCCTGTTTCAAATCCGCAGCCAACATGTTATCTTCTTTCATATCTTCTTGTGATAGCAAAATTACACTTTCTATTATGATGAACTAATCATAGACCTGTGCATGATTTTAAAGTTACGCAAATCTTGCCTGACTTGCGACAAGTCATAGCATGTAGTTATTTCGCTCCAAACAGTCCCCGTATTTCTTTGTCAAAGTCTGAGTCTATCCTTTGGGTAGGATTAAACAGCCTATATTCTTCTTCGGCCTTTCGGTCTGCTCTTCCCAGCTTATTTTTCCTTTGTCTGGAAGCAGTGCGTATCTCCTGAAAGTCAGGAACTCGTTGACGGAAGCGGCAAACTGCTCCATGTTGAAAGCATTCTCACGCTCAATCAAGTCCTCGATATAGTCGAAATAGCATGTCACGGCTCTTTCCAGTTGCCGTATCTCCTTTTCAGGCAAATTGTTCTTCGCCACCTTCGTGTCACTCAGTAATATCCGCCCGTCGGGAGCATTCTTCCACGTCTGCAGCCCCATGTGTTCCTTGCTGTGGTCTGCACGGGAGTATATAATTTCGGGAGCCGTCTGTCCTGTGATAGCATAGTGGAAGCGATTCTGTATCATCTGATAGAACTCTCGCGTTGTTGGGGATTTCCGGTCGTAGTCGTATGAACATTCTGCATAGATGTCTGTTATCTGCTGCCAGATACGGCGCTCACTGGCACGGATGCTCCTGACTCTCTCCAGCAACTCGCGGAAATAGTCTTTCCCAAAAACGGCCTTGCCTTGCTTCAGCCGCTCGTCGTCCAGCACAAACCCTTTGCGAATATACTCATTCAGTATCTTTGTAGCCCAGATGCGGAACTTCGTAGCACGTGCTGATGATACACGATAGCCAACAGCGATAATGGCATCAAGGGAATAGAATGCCGTTTCATTCGTCTGTGTCTTGCCTTCAATAGCACCATGCCGAGTGGTTATTTCCATTTTGGAAACAGCCACATCCTTGTCCAGTTCTCCCTCGTCAAATATATGGGCCAGGTGTTTGCTGATGGCAGGCACCCCTACACCAAAAAGCTGTGCCATCGCTTTCTGCGTAGCCCATATCGTTTCGTCCTTGATAACCACTTGCACCCTTCCTTCTTCATCCGGCAACTGGTATAATATGAATTGTATCTCGTTGTTCATTGTTTATTATTAAGTTCCTTGTCTTTCCAGAGTTACCCATTATATGTGTTATAGTTACCCACTAACTCGCGAGGGTTAAGCAGTAACTCATTCTTTGGGATTATTGGGCTGATTGGGCAGTTGCCCATTAGTGCCATATCGCCCACCGTACCCATTCCTCTGTTGCCAGTCTCTCCTGGCTCGGTACATCTCCTCCTTGATGCCGCCCTTCTCCTTGAAGTCACGCTTCTTCCATTCTATGAGACCTCTAATGAGCACATCACACTGGTGAATAAGCGTATGGCGATGTTGGCTATCGTCTCGTCGGAACGCTCCTTGATTTTCTCCCGATAGACGGCAGAGTCAAGATGAGCCTTGCAGAAAGCACGTGTCTGAACACAGCGAGGGTCATCATACTTCCATTGCTCCAGGTCTCGGACACGCAGATAGTCCTCGTAGTCGAGCAGCAGCTCGTGGAGTGATGCACGGTTCACGTTGGTCAGTTTCAGCTCCATCTCTCGCGATGTGATGCCGTCAATGTTCCCCTCTGCCAAGTTCTGCTTACCCGACCGTGCCGCCTGCACCATTTGGTCAATGGTACGGTCGCCGGTCTTCAGGTACTTATGGGCAAAATAGTACGTCACATCATAGATGCACTCCGCTTTCTGGAATGCCTTCAACGAACGGTAGTTGTTATCTTGCCTTAGAAAATCTTTGTCTTCTTCCATCTTATTCTTCATTTAATTGAACTACGCTCGACTTTCCTCATGCTCGACAGAGAAAGCAAACTTATTCTGCTCTCGCTTATTCGTTTAATTCATCACCCATACGATATTTGATGTCGTAGTTCTTCGCAAGCGAAGCGGCAGAGCCGAGCGGATGATGAAGTCTAATTCTTCATCGGTGAAACCGTAATGAGAGGCGAGGAGTTTGTCCCTTAAGATTTACAGCCTTGGCCCATTGTTCAATGAGTTGTTCCTGCAACTCATCTATTTCCCAATTTGCAGGGCTTCCTTCGCGGCTTTCAGCATTTCCACTTGCTGTAAGGCTTGCTGTCGCGTAGCATGCGACGATGGACGCCCCAATGAGAGGCGCACCTGCCGTGCAGAGTCCTGCATGCTCTGATAGATTGAATCTATAAAAATCTTCTGTCCCATTTTGTATATCTTTTATGTAGTTGTTAATTGCTTGTATAGCTATGTTTGAAAAGCCTTCATGGGCTATCACATTGAATATGTGTTGTAACTTGTTCATATTGCATTATCTCATTATGTTGATACGGAAGTTGTATAAATCTTCTGAAAGTTAACCTGCAACTCATTCATTCAACTCATCACCCATACGATATTTGATGTCGTAGTTGATGATGAAGTCTAATTCTTCTTCGGTGAAACCGTAATGAGAGGCGAGAAGTTTGTCAATCTCGTCAATGATAGGTTTGGATTTCCGTACATAGTATTGCTTCTGTACTACGACGCCATGTTTAGCAGATATCTCTTTTGAAATAGCATTATCCTCTAATGACTGTATATATTCTCTTCCCAATTTCTCAAGTTTTTGTTCTTCATCCAAAGATTTCGTATTGAATCGGAAGGCAAAAATCATATAGTCTTTAAGGTTAAACATATCAAAATGAAGCGAGTAATACCACCAAAACACGTCACTGCTCAACACACAAATAGTAACATAATTACTAATTGGATATATAATCGCACTCTTTTCGCTTGCATTATTTGTTCCGAAAGTTTTATCCAGAAAAACTTTCCAGTACCTTCCTCCTGCAGTTCGATAATAAATGCTATTATCTATGCTGGAAACGATAGAAGACTTATAACAACTAATCGCGCAATCCTTATAGAATTTGTTTATCATCTTCATTTCTATTGAAGATTTAAACTTGAGAATTGATGTTGTTAGCCCAATTGCATCATCTGAGTTTTTTGTATATACAAGAGTATTAAACAAAAGGATTCTGTTTTCAGAAAGCCATCTTCTTATACCTGTTGTAAATAGTTCTTTTTCAATACCTTTTGCTAATAGTTCAATAATTAAGCGTTGGTCAACTCCACTAAATAATCCACTCGGTCTCTCATCATAGCATGAAATCCATACTTTGTTGCATAATTTTGGTTTAATTATATTCTGCAAGGATTCCATTCGTTGAGTATTCATAGAAGGCAGAGGCACAATAAGTCCCGTTCTTGCAATGCTCATTCCAAGAAGAACTGTTCGTTCAGCAACGTAAGCATGAAGATTACCACAATTCAACGTTTTATACAAACCTTCCTGTATTTGATATGTTGCTTTTACTTTCTTATACTCCACATACGGCGGATTACCAATAATCACATCAAAGCCCCCGTGGTCGTTGATAATCTCGTAGAACTCGGCCAGCCAGTGGAAGGGCTGGTGGGAACTGAGCCAGACATCGTAATCGACGGTGGAGGAGATAGAGCCGTACATCTGACGGTTCAGTAGGTCGTTGAGGGTAGCGAGGCGGACTTTCAAGTCGTGCTTGGCACGCTTGAAGGCTGCCATATCCTCGGCTTGCGTCAGTTGAACGGTCTTGAAGACATCGTAGGTCAGTGCCACCTTCTCCATTTCCTCCGTCACTGTATTGCGGAACTCCTCTGCCGTGAAAAAGTCGGAATAAGCAATGCCAGCCTCTAACTCTTTCTGCGTGGCATAGCCTACAAGGGTGTTGCCACAACGGATGTTGAAGTCGATGTCGGGGAGCGGGTCGAGACCTAAGTTGCGGTCGCGCTTGTCCACATCTACCACAGCCACCATCTTCAGGAACAGGCGGAGTTTGGCAATCTCAGTAGCCTCCACCATAATGTCAACGCCATAGAGGTTGCGCAGGATGATGCTCTTGTAGATGAAGTATTGGATGTTCTTGCCGATGCAAGCGTCCCCTTGGACCGAGCGGGAGCGGTATTTGTTTTGTATCTCCTGCAACTGACGGGTGAAAAGGTGCTGGTTCTGCTCGTGGAACTCCTGCATACGGGAAATGCACACCTCGTAAAGCGGTTCAAGGATGTTAAGGGCAGCAAAGAGGAAAGCGCCTGAGCCGCAAGTGGGGTCGAGGATAGTGACACGCTGCAAAGCGTCGTAAAAATACTCCACAAACAAGTGGTTCTGCGTATGAGAAAGATAGTCGTAGGCAAACTGCCGGATGTCCAGATTGTAGGTGATGAAATCGTTGATGGCAGTAATCTCACCGTTCTCTATCTTTGCCTTGATGCTACGATAGCGTTGCAGTCGCTCAATGGTCTCACGCCAAATCTCGGTAGGCAGTGCCAAGGCATCAGGTGTACGCTCGTTCCAATGGCTGCGACGCTCCAAGAGGTTAGGTTGTGTGGTGTCGATGCCAACGGCAATTTCCTCTGGGATGGGCTGGTCGTGACCTTTCTTTACTGCGTCAAAGATGTATCGGTCGCCGCTGTCACGGAGGAACTGCCACAGTTCGCCATTGGTCTTGAAGAGTTTTTCGTCTTTCTGCTTCACAGCATCCATCAGATAAGGGATGATGGTGTTGCGACCTATGTACTCCGTGATGTCTTCCTTGGTGTAGTAGGCTCCCATCTGGGCACGGTCGTTGATGTACTGCTCGAAGATATAGCCCAGCACGTCGCCGTCATGCGGTCGTCGAGATGCCAGTGCCACTTGTCGAAGAAGTCGAAGAGACTGCGGAAAGCCTCGTCGGCTATGTCAAGTCCGGCATAGTCCTGCTCTATCTGGTGAACGTCGAACATACCACCGTTCAGATAGGGGATGCGCCCATAGACGGTTTCAAATGCCTGGTCGTGGTGAGGCGCGTTCAGTCCGTCGTGGAACAGGCTGACGAGGAAGCCTTTGTAGAACTTGTTGAAGAAGCGGTCCTCTCCCTCGTTCTCCTGGGTCCACTCCAACTTATGGCGCAAGTAATCGACATCGCCATCGAGGAAGCCTTTCTTCTGAATGAAGTAGCAGAACATGAGGCGGTTGAGCATAACGCTGGTGTACCACTGCTTGTTCTTGTTGTCCTTGTCGGCCAGGTGGTCGTCAATGCCTGTGATGAACTTGGCGAAGTTGGTGTGCTCCTTCTTGAATCCAGCATAAAAGTCCTTGGTGATTTTCTCGGAGTTGATGAGGAAAGCCGCCTGTACCTTCTCGATGATGTCAAGGATGGTAGGCGTTTCGTCGTCGAGCGAGAAAGAGAGGCCCTCCATCTTCTCAAACAGGAAACTGGCCTTATCGACCGTATCGTATTCCACCAACACCAAGTCACGCTTCTCCACTTTCTTGACAGGGGCTACCCAGAGGTGGTGCATCGTATCAGGCACCACGAAGATGCAGATATAGTTCTCGGCATTCTTGCGGAGTTTGGTGTCCAGTTTCTTGCAGATGGACGAGACAGGTATCTCGTCAACCTTGCATTGCAGAATCTGGAAGCCGCTACGCTCGGCTATCTGCTCTATCTGGAAGGTTCGCTCATCAATGGTATATTCGGGCAGCAGGGTAGCACCCGAAGGATTGTTCCATCCCATTTCTGTGATGAACAACTCGCGGAAATTACTCTCAGACAGATATTGGTTAAATACGTTTCTTTTCATGGTTCTTATGATTTTATTTCCCAGTATCCTGTTTTTTCAGAACCAATACGGGTAATAAGTCCTTTTCCTTTTAATGCTTCTATGTCTCGCAGTATGGTGCGTTTGGTTACGCCAAGCTTTTCTGCCATTTGTGTAGTGGAAATGGCAGGAGTTTGCTTGACCATGTTGATAATGGTATGTTGTCTATCGGTGACATCGGTAACATCATCAGATTTGTCACCGATAACATCTTGCTCCATTGACCTCTTAAACTGCTCAATCTCCTGCTGAAGATTCCTGATGTGCAAGTCGAACATGACACGACGGAAAACGTCTATGTCATCTTTCTCACGGGCATCAACCAGAGCCTGAATATACTCAGCCTTTTGCTCTTTCATCACTTTCGTCGGAATGAGCTGGTATTCATATTGCAGATGGTTCATCAGCAGGCGCGACATACGGCCATTGCCGTCTGCCCATGGATGAATGGTGACAAGACGGAAGTGAGCATCGAAACTCAGTGCGTAGGCCTTCATGACGTTTTCCTTTTCTGTCTTGGCCCGTTGTTCATTCAGCCATTCGCAGAACTCTTTCAGCCGTGCTGGTACCTTCTGGAAATTCAGATAGGATTTTCCTTCCGTTCCTGCCCTCACATTCAGTAATCGAAGATCACCATTAGCCGAAGAGAAATCACCAAGTATGGTTTTGTAAGTGCTACCTGTGTTTCTCATGACAATCGCGGCCAGCGACTTCAGTAAGTCAATGGTAATGGGTACATGCTGCCCTGCCAGCTTTCGGCTTCGCTCGTATGCAGCTTTCAGGTCGAGGTTCATCAATAATTCCTGCATGGTGCGTCCTTCGGCCGTTATGCCCTCATCGAACAGCAATTGGTTCTCTATCTCTGTCACCGTACTTCCTTCGATTGCCGTGGAATGTGTAATCAGTGAGTAGAGATAGAACTTTTCATAGTCTATCTGTTCGGCAATGCCTAAAGACAAGTATTCTTTAAGTACAGCCAACAGTTGATGTCTGGATTCCTGCTTCATATATCAGTATTCTTCAGTCCCATCGAGCAAATGATGGTGGGGTCTTTATGTTTTGTTTTGTCTTCGTCAACACGGCAGAGATTGGCATTCTCATACATCTCAATGACAGTATCTACAATGTCGTCGTGGGTGCTGCCAGTACGCATCATACGGCCCAGGATAAACTTGGAGTTCTCCAACAACGGATAGTTATAAATCTGGTCGATGGCAAACTTCAACAGTCTTTTCTTCTCTTGAGTGTAGAAGAGGTTCAGGGGTTGCTCGTAGTAGTGATTCAGCAGGTCGTAGATCTTACGCTTCGTGCTGAAACGACTACCGAGAATGCCACCGACATTGGTGTTTTCGTTCTTGATGCCCTTGATGGCTTTCTCGACTAATGCCAAATGGTTGTCCTGCGGCTCTAATCTTGGTTCGTTGAGCGGACAGACCATAGCCTGAAGGATGCGCTTCTGCGACTGGCTGACAATCTCACCCTTGGAGTTGAACCACGTCAGCACGTCAAAATCATTATAGGTCCGGGCATACGTGATGACCCCATCCTCGATGGCACTATTGGCCTGTTTGGTGGAATAAGCGATATTGGGTATCTCGGGAATGATGCGCTTCAACTCCGGGTTGGCATCGGTGGCGTTCTTCCAGATTTGGAAAGCCTGTGATCCGAGATCCACATCCACATCGTCCTCGTCTTCGTCCAGACTGCCGCTCTTCTCGTTATACATATCGCGGAGGTTCTGCTCATTGCCCTCGAAGAACACTTCGTCGCTGCCCACAATGCCCGCATTCTCATTGATACGGGCATTCAGACGGGTTCGCAAATGAATGATTTCTTCCACTTTATTGGCAGGGAAGAACGAGTAGCAATAGATTTGCTCAGAACTCTGGTCGATACGGTCCACACGTCCGGCACGCTGAATGAGGCGGATGATGGCCCAAGGCAGGTCGTAGTTCACAATGACGTGAGCATCCTGCAAGTTCTGTCCTTCACTGAGGACGTCGGTAGCAATCAGCACCCGCAGTTCGTTGTCTGCTGAGACATCCGCCTGGTTGCTCAGTGGCGAGAAGCGTTCAACTATGGCCGTAGGATTCTTGCTGCCTCCCGTTGCTTTGTCTATGTGCTGTATGCCACGCTTCTTCAACTGGTGATAAACGTAGTTGGCGGTATCAGAATACTGTGTGAACACAATGACTTTATCGCTGGGGTGTTTCGTGCAGAGCAGTTCTTGCAGTTCGTTGAGTTTCTGGTCGGTCTGCGGGTTCCAGGCATCACAGAGGTTGATCATGGCAATCAACTGCTCACAGTCCTTCTTCAACTGCTGCTTCAAGGTGCGCTTAAAGTATTTGGCATCTATCCATTGCACATTGTTCTTGCCTATCAGTCCGTTGTAATACTCCTCGGCCTTCTTCATATAGACGGCCATGTCGTTGGGAACCTGTATGAGATTGTCGCCGGATGCTTCTTCTTCCTGTTCATCGTCGTTGGAGAAGATGTCGTTGATGTCAGCGTCGTCAATGAAGTCTTCAGGGAAAGTGTTCTCGTCGCTGATAGGCAACTTGAGTTTGTTGTCAATGGCATAGATAAACACCGCATTGCGCAGAATATGGCGGTACAGCGTCAGCAAGAAAGAAAAACCGCTGCTATCAATACGCTTGAAGAAAGTGCTTTTGCAGAACCCCATCATACGCTCGCCAGCACGGGAGAGATTAGCAATCAGGTCACTTTCATATTTGGAAGCGTCTTCTGCTTTCTTCTCGTCCAAATAATGAATCAGTCCGTAGCGGGGCAGTTTCAGACTTTCCATCAAGCCAATCATCTCTACAGAATAGAGACGGCTATATTGGTCGCCATCAACCGTAGTGAACTTCACGGCCTTTGGCACACGGTCAGGGAAATATGACTTATGCCCATCCTTAAACTCCAAGTACTTACGCCCGCTCTTGGGGTCAGTCTTGGCATAGTTATCTTTGATGAATGTTCGGGTACGGCGAACCAAGAAAAGTTTCATCAGTTCCTGCCAGTCTTCCTGACATTCACTACGCTCAAATGCCTTGATACTTCTGATGAAGTCCTCATGCTTCTCGGCAAACTTGCGTTCACCGCCAATTTCGCGAATGTAGGCTTCGGGGCGAATGCCTAAATCAGTGTCATCATCGACGAACAGGCGCAGTTGACTGCTCAAGTCCTTGTATTGCTTATTATAGGGGGTTGCCGTCAGCAGCAGCACCTTGCAGTCCTGCTTCTGAATAAGGTCTCGGATGTTGCGATAGCGTGTGCCCTGACTGTTGCGAAGGTTGTGGCTTTCATCAACGATAATCAGTTTGTAGTATCTGGCATTGTCCACATCAATGGGTTTAGCCATCGACATAATGTCGGCCTTCAAGTCATACTGCCGACGATACTTAGCCCACATGTCTTGCAGATTAGCAGGACAGATAATCAGAGTATTGCTGCCAAAGGTATTTTCATACATCTTGGCAATGGCACAGGCGGTGATGGTTTTTCCCAGTCCCACCACATCGCCAATCATTGCACCGCCACGTTTCTCGTTGTTCAGATGGCGGGCGGCTATCTTGACGGCTGTCTGCTGGAAATCGAAAAGGCTGCTCCTGAACTCTGGCGGAATGGTGAACTCCTTAATGCCGGTACGAGCCTCTTCGCTCAGATGGTAGGCTGTCTTCAAGTAAATATAATAAGGTGGTATCTCCCGTTCTCCTGCCCAGCTGTTGTCAATAATCTCTATCAGCTCTTTGGTGATGTCAAGGCAGAACTTATCTTCCCATCGGTCATCAAACCAACGGGATAGTTTCTCGGCACTGTCGCTGTCGCCAAACTCTGCATTCAGCTCACCTTGTTTAGTCAATCCCGAATAAGTAAGATTGCTGCTACCCATGATAGCCTGAATCTTATTGAAGTTGTCGTCAGGACGATGGGCAAGGTACAACTTGGCGTGAAGTGGTTCACGCAGATATAACTTCACACAGACCTTCTCGTCTTTCATCTGTGCCGAGAGGCGACGAAGGGTAAACTCGTCTTGCTTGGTTGGCAGGCCCAACTGGAGCTGACGCTTAAAGTCACGGGCTATCTCCAGTTTGCACTGACTGACATAGTTGGCATCAGGTAGAACCTGCTCTGTGTATAGTTGTCGGATTAATTCTTCCGCAGGACGGTGCATACCAATCAACAAGCGGCATTTGCGGAAGATGCGCTTGTCATTTTCATAAACGTAATCACCCGTGAGGGTGTCTATCTGTTCTACTGCGAGGTTCCACCCCCGCAGATTAAAATAGCCGACGCAGAAGTCCACACGTTTCACGCCCACATTGGTGATGATACCCTGTAGTCCTTCTGCGAATGTGGTATCTATGTTATCATATATCCTTGCCATACTAATTCATTTTATAATTACGCATCCTTTATCTCTCACTGGGCTAAATCATACTGTCACTCACGCCCAATCCTTTTTGATGAAATTACCGGTGCTGCCGCCAAGCTTGCTGTGTGGGGCAGGTCGGCTTCAAGCGTGGCGTGCTCCAAGGCGTTAAGAGACATAGTAGTGCTGCACCACTCCAAGGGAGTGACATGCGCTCGTCGCTCTTCGCGGCATAGCCAGTGAGGTCGGGTTCAGGGCAATATGCAATATACATCTCGCCTGCAGGGTAGCTATCGTCTTTGTAGATGAAAACAGCAACGCGGCCGCAGACGCTATGCTCTTTCGGCCCAGTGATATGACTTATCATGGCGCATACTGCTGTCGTGAAAACGCTACAAAGCTACGCAGAAAAACAATAGTATGTAGTCATTCCATACTCATTAGCTTTTCTCATGGGGCCCGGTGATGTTGCTCCTACTTGCTCCCTTTCCTGCGGTTGCATTCGCGGCACAGCATCTGGCAGTTCTCGACGACCGTCCGCCCTCCGTCGCGCCAAGGGGTGATGTGGTCGCCCTCCATGAACTCCAGGTCGAACTCCTTGCCGCAGTGAGCACAGTGGTGTTCCTGTCGTTCCCACACGGTCAGCTTGATGTCGTCGGGGAAGGCACGCAGGTCGAGACAGTGCTCATCGCCAGTGAGAACGTAGGGGATGATGCCTGCAGGCCGCTGTATCTCGCTGTCGCGCATGAGGGCGGAGATGCGCTGGCCTATAGCTGCGGTGTCCAACGCCTTGCAGCCGTATTTGTCGTAGAGTTCGGCCCAGTCCAGACCCTTCATAATCTTCTTGAAGCGCTTCATGTCGAAGTTTGTGATGGCCCAGTTCAGCACGGCCTGGAAGTACGACCATAGCAGGTTGGCATTAGGATCGTGCTGGTGAGTGGCCATATATCCGACCGCCGTCTGCCGTTTGCCTTGCCGCGTTTCGTGGTCGGCCATCCATTCCAATGCCTTCTTGAGGAAGTCCTGACGGATGGGTGTACCAACGACGAGGTCCTTGCCCAGCCGGTATGCCCCACAATTTGACTTAGAGAAGTGCCGCTTGGCATCGCTCACGAATGGTCCTGCATAGACGGCATTGTTAATTTCCTGCTCGTTGAGCGGCTTGCCTGCAATGTTGATAGTTCGGAACCACTCCAGCTTCTCCGACGCCTCGCCCTCGCAGACATAGATGGTCAGCCGGTAGTCGAGGATGCGGCGCTGGATGTCCTCGGGCTGGTTGAAGAAGTTCTTGAAGTCGTAGGCGAACTTGCCTGCCACGTATTCACACAGTGAGAGCGTGCGCTGCTGTCCGTCCATCACCTCGTAGGGGCATTCTGCATCGTCCGAACGCCGCACCCAGTACATCACGTTAAGCGGGTAGCCGCTGAGCACGGTCGTAATCACCGCCTGCTGCTCACGCTCGTTGTAGATGAACTCGCGCTGGTAGGGAGGACGTATGTCCAGCTGTCCGCCATAGCCTCGCACGCCTTGCTCGTCGTTGTTCACATAGTCACGGGTGATCTCGCCGACGGTCACATCTATTTGCCTGATTGTCATCATATCTTTTGGGGCTGTTTGTTGCGGATGAAGATTCTTGCATATTTGCGCACACCATTGATGTAGGGGCGGTCGTACTTAGCGTAGCCTGGGATTTGCAGTCGCACTAAGATTTCTTCCGAATCAAGATACGGGCATAGGTTTGCACGTATGTCCTGCCGTCCACTTTGTAGTACGTCTTGCCAATTGGGGGGGGCAATACTTCAAGGACAGGGCCGTCGTTGAGTTTTGATACCCGCGTTTCCCGTCCGTTTTTGTCTACTTGAATCTGCTCGCCATAAACTTTGCAGGCCATACCGTACCATGTTTTTGTAATTCCCAATATCTCGAATTGGTCGGGGTTGTACTTGTCGAGGAAGGTGATGGGAACGCCCATTATGCCGTCGTAGTCGAAGGGGATGTCAGAGGTTTTACCAACTTCTATTGCGTTGTAATTGTCATAAGTCGGATAATCCTTGGGTGAGTATTTACATACTAAGACCAACTCCTCGTGCCGGCGTTTGTGGTCAAGGTTTGTGAACCAGCATATATTACCGAACTTTGCAAATCTCTTGCCGTGTTCCATGTATGTGTTATTTCTGTCATAATCCTGTGGAACTTGAAACTGTTGGCTACCCGAATTTATGCCAAACCATATTTCGTTATGTTGTAGTAGTGGAAAGAACTCCTTATATGAAACAGCGTTGATATTACCTATTATTAAGAACTTCTTCCCGTACTCCATCAGCTGGCCGACGTACTCACGGAACAGCGAGAACGGTGGATTGGTGACAACGATGTCGGCCTGTTTGAGCAGTTCGATGCATTCCGTGGAGCGGAAGTCGCCAGTCTGGAGTATGCTCAACACATTCTTGTCGTTCTGGAGCAGGTAACGTACATCCGAGAGGTCAACTGCACCGTCGCCGTTCATGTCGCGTACCTCAGTAATCTCCACCTTGTATGCTATCTTCTTAGGTGTGCTGGTGAAGTCGCCGAAGTCTAAGAGCAACTCGTTGCCCTGCACAGGCGAGCCATTGTAGCAGGTGCAGATGAGTTTCTTCAATCCCAACTGATTGAAGCGCAGGGCAAAGTACTTGAAGAAATTGCTCTCGTAAGGGTCGTCGCAGTTGCAGAGCACCACCATGTTGCGGAAGTGCGGCCAATAGTGCTGCAATTCACGCTCGATGTCAGTAAGCTGTGTGTAGAACTCATCTTTCTTTGCCGTCTTGGCTGCGTTCAGGTTCTTGTTGGCCATGGATGCGTGGATGGGATGGTTGAGGTGAACAACGTGCACTCAACTATCAATCACGCCGTGACGCAAACATCGTGCAAGGCCTTCATGCAGCGAAGGCATGAAAAAGGCGTGATGCACCTTATTTGCGTTCAGCTTTGAGGCAGCGTAGGAAAGGGAGCCTCAGTCTCCAAAACAAGTAATGCATCACGCTTGTTGCGTGAGTGCATTGCTATAATGATGGAGACAGAAGATGCCCGCTACGGCCACTTCTATCACGTATTATCTCGTTGCGTTGTTATTCCCAATAAGTTTCCTACGCTTTTGGCTGAACGCGAAATAATAGCGAATGCTTTACCGATATGTCTGCGGCTGGGGCTGTGCAAGCCTCAGCCAGCAGCAAAGGTAGAGAAAGCTGCTTAATTGACACCGATGCGGGCAGGCAAAAACAGGTTCCCTTCCATAAAAACATGTGGTTTCAGGAGGGGAGGGTGTGAGACAGTGGCTGCGGTAACACCAGCAGGTGTGCTACTTTTTCATGGGCAGAGTGACATGATTGAAGGATGGATGTTTCATTCAGCGACTATGGCTGCTGTTGGCCAGGTATACTCCGAGCAGCACCATGGCCAGGCCGCAAACGGCAATGGGTGTGATGGGCTCACCAAGGACGGCGGCACTGGCAAAGCATGTGGCTACGGGGTTGAGGTAGATGTAGTTGGAGCTGCTGAGCGCACCCAGCTCTTTCACCACCCAGCTCCACAGCACAAAGCATGTGAACGATGCCACGAGGCTGAGGAAGAGTATGTTGAAAACTATGGTAGGCGATGCCAGCACCGAGCCGATGCCTGTCTGCCACGGTCGCCAGGCGAAGAGGGGAACAATGGTGATGAGGCCGTAGGCAAACACTTTGCGGGAGATGAACACGGCACTGTAGCGCGCCGACACGGAGCGTATGAGCAGGCTGTAGGCAGCCCAGGAGAGAGCGGCCGTGAGGGCAAGCATGTCGCCGCGTGGACTCAGGTGCAGCACGAAGTGTCCGTTGAAGATGATTGCGGCCATGCCGGCTATGGCTGTCAGCGAACCGGCGAGCAGGCGGTGTGTGGCACGCACGCCCGGCAGCAGCACCAGAGCCATGAGGACAGTGAAGAGAGGTGCAGTGCACACGATGAACGACACGTTGTTGGCCATGGTCCGGCGCAGAGCCTCGTTCTCGGCAGCGAAATAGAGACTGCCGCCTGTGATGCCGAGCAGGAGCATGCGTAGCTCGTCGCGCCACGTGTGGCACCACAGCTGTCGGGGGCTGATGGTCCAGATGCACACGTAGGCTATGGCGAAGCGCATCACGAAAATCTCTTCCGGAGTGAGGCCGGAAGAGAGCAACAGTTTGGTGTTGATAAACGTGATGCCCCACACGAGCACCACGCACACTGCTACTATGTGGGCCAGGACGGATGTGTGCCTGCGCATGTCGTGCCTTGATAGTTGCATATTTATGCTGCAAATGTACGTTGTTCTCGCCAAATAGGGTTACCTTAGCACGTGGCTTTGCTTTATGAGCATAGAGAACGTTACACCTTATAATATATAATATGGAAAACAAGGAATTCACCTATCAGGGCACCACGCTGAGTGGTTTTGCCATGCTGTTCTTCAATCTGGCACTCACCGTCGGTTCCATCGCCATGTTGGTCGCAGCCATAACCTACGAGAGTTGGCAGTGTGGAGCGGGCTGTGCTGTGGCCCTCATCGTGTCGTCGTTCATTTGGCCCGGTTTCATGATGCTGGAGCCTGGCGAGGCGCGTGTAGTGATGTTCTTCGGCAAGTATGTCGGCACCTTCACCCGCACGGGCTACTATTGGATTAACCCCTTCACCACAACCAAGCGGCTGTCGCTGCGCGCACGCAACCTGGACGCCGAGCCTATCAAGGTCAACGACAAGGAAGGCAACCCCGTGATGATAGGCCTCGTGCTCGTGTGGCGCTTGCGCGACACCTACAAGGCACTCTTCGAGATAGACTCCCAGACCATGGCAGCCAACAACAACCCTCAGGTGAACGGCGCCGATGTCAA
Organism: uncultured Bacteroidaceae bacterium; assembly: GCA_905234605.1. Taxonomy (GTDB): domain Bacteria; phylum Bacteroidota; class Bacteroidia; order Bacteroidales; family Bacteroidaceae; genus Physcousia. The sequence goes on from CAJOIE010000010.1 coordinate 95,248, forward strand.
GTCGATGATGGCAGCTTTCGAGCGCTTCGTGCGTGTGCAGAGCGATGCCGCCTTGCGGCAGGTGGCCGGCCAGTATGCCTACGACGACACCGAGACACGCTCACACGCCATCACGCTGCGCAGCGGTGGCGATGAGATCAACGAACAGTTGGAGCAGAAACTCACCGAGCGACTGGCCATGGCCGGCATCGAGGTCGTTGAGGCCCGCATCAACTATCTGGCATACGCTCCCGAGATAGCTGCCGTGATGCTGCGCCGTCAGCAGGCAACGGCCATCATTGCTGCCCGCGAGAAGATCGTGGAGGGTGCGGTGTCCATGGTGAAGATGGCTCTCGATGAGCTTGCCTCGCAGGAGATAGTGCGTTTAGACGACGACCGCAAGGCACAGATGGTGTCGAACCTCCTTGTGGTGCTCTGCGGCGAGGACAACGCACAACCTATAGTCAACACAGGATGCTGATATTATGCAAATAGGCGACAAGGCTCCGGAACTGCTGGGGCATGATGAGAACGGACAGACTGTGACGCTCTCACAATTCAAGGGGCAGAAGCTCGTGCTATATTTCTATCCCAAGGACAACACGAGTGGATGCACGGCCGAAGCTTGCAGCATACGCGACAACTATGCCGCGCTGCGGCGCAAGGGATATGCCGTTGTCGGTGTGAGCGTCGACTCACCCGAGAGCCATGTGCGCTTCAAGAAGAAACATGCCCTGCCGTTCACCCTCATAGCCGACACCAGCCACGAGCTTGTGGAGCAGATGGGCGTATGGGCAGAGAAGTCCATGTACGGGCGCAAGTATATGGGCACGCTCCGCACCACATTCATCATCGATGAGAATGGCGTCATCGAGGATATCATACAGCCACGGCAGATAAAGACCAAGAGCCACGGCGAGCAGCTGCTGGCGAGATAAGATGTAAACGAGGAAGATGTGTGTGATGATTAATGAGCGAGCATAACCATGTGTATCAAAGATTATATCAGCACCGTCAATCAGAAATATCGTGCAGGAAACTCAGGCGGAACACACCTATAGAGGTGCGCTGGAGCAACTGATACAAACGCTACCAGCCTAAACTCCGCATTGTGAATGAGCCCAAAAGGGAGAAGTGTGGTGCGCCAGACTATATTGTCAGTCGTAAGGATGGCATGTCGGTGTTCTATATCGAGGCAAAAGATATTGGCGACAACGACCTTGACGGACTTGGCAAGAATGCCCACAAGGAGCAGTTTGACCGATATAGGCAAGCACTCGACTATATCATCTTCACAGACTATCTGGACTTCCATCTTTATGAGCATGGCGAGGCGCGCCGGCAGCGTAAGGATTGCAGAGGTCAAAGGCGACAGGATTGTTGGTATAGCCGAGGCAGAAGATAAGTTCATTGGAATGATGCAGCATCTTGGCTCGTCTGCCATTCAGCGCATCACATCTGCCCCACGTCTGGCAAAATTGATGGCGGGCAAGGCTCGTCTGCTTGCCGCCATCATTGAGACGGCATCCGTCGGCCAGCTCGGCCACACGCCCGGGTGCTATGGCTATGCCCGCGTGGCGGGCCGGCTGCCCGGGTGCGGGTGAATGGAATGTCTGCCGCGGCGGCAGACAGCTCACTGAAGGTGCGTGGCGGTGTGTCGATGAACGGAGGCGCTCGGCATCATGGCGTGTGAGCAGGCGTATGTTCTCGCACACGCACGGCGGTGAGCACGGCGGCGGGGCGGTGTGGGGAGTGCTCGCCGGCCACACCGCAAGCGCACGCCGCGCTTGGGTGTCAGGGTGCGCAGGGGGTCGTAGTTGCCCCCTGAAGCGCGCAGGCGGCAGTAGTGGTCGCCAGAGCTGTCCGAACTCGCTTCCGTTATTTCGTACTCTCTCGCTTGTTAGTGGACTTCCCTCTCAGCCACCACGAGGCTGTCAGCTTGTGTGCGTGCCTTGAGCCATGCGGTGAGAGTGCGCTGCTCCGCCTGTGTGAGTGCGGCGTCGGTGTCGGTCAGGGTTATTATGGCCACGGTGTAGGCTACCGTGGCGGCGGTGTCGGTGCGTGCCTCCACGACGGGAGCCAGCGCGAGCGAGCCTATCTTCGGGAAGAGTGCCTGCAGCTCCGTGCGCAGGTCGGCGGCGAGGTGGTCGTAGCGTGTGCGCCCCTCCAGCTCGTGCCGCAAGGCGGCCAGCTGCGCCGTCTGCTCGGCGGCCAGCTTGCGTGTGTCCTCGCCCGCGGAGCTCACGCGCGAGTATGCGGCCATGAGGCTGTCGTTGGCACCGCCCTGTATGACCACTAAGCTGTAGTCTTTCAGGCCGTAGGATGGCAGCAGGAGGCTGGCTCGTTCCTGTGTCTGTGTCGTAAGCTCCTTGCCCACGGCCACCACGCTCAGCTGATGCTGCCGGCGGTCGGTGGATGTGGATAGCACCTGTGTGCCAGGCTGTGTGAGCTCTTCGCGCACGAAGCGGCGCACGCGGCCCTCGAAGATGCTCTGGTCCACGATGCGCACTGTCATCACGCCGGCAGGTATCATGGTCACCACCACCACGCCAATCATGATGCGCCGGGCCTTGCGGGCGCGTGCCGGCGACTGGAACTCATGGCGGCGGAAGCCCATGAGGCGCACGCCGGCTGTGGTGGCCAGGGCGATGAACACGGTGTTGATGAAGAAGAGGTAGAATGCGCCGAGGAAGTAGAGCAGGTGGCCGGTGGCCAGCCCGTAGCCGGCGGTGCACAGCGGCGGCATCAGTGCCGTGGCGATGGCCACGCCCGGCAGCACATTGCCGCCCTTGCTCTTGGTGCACAGTGCCACGATGCCGGCTGCGCCGCCGCAGAAGGCTATGAGCACGTCGTAGAGGGTGGGCGAGGTGCGTGCCAGCAGTTCAGACTGGGCCTCGCCAAGCGGCGACAGCAGGAAGAACACCGTGGCCGTGGCAACGCTGATGACGGTGGCCACGCCGAAGTTGCGCGCCGAGAGGTTGAGCAACTCGGTGTCGTTGGTGCCCACGGCCATGCCCATGCCTATGATGGGGCCCATGAGCGGAGATATGAGCATGGCACCTATGATGACGGCTGTGGAGTTGACGTTGAGGCCTAATGAGGCTGTGAAGATGGCGAAGATGAGCACCCACAGGCTGGAGCCGCGGAACTGGGCTCCGGCATATATCTGCTGCACGGTGGTCTGTTCGTCCTCGCGCTCGGCGGCGAGGCTCAGGCGACGGCGGAAGGCTCGCCATAGTGAAGTGGGGGACATGCTGTTAATTAGGAGATTATTAAATAGTGAGGCTGCTGTGATGAAGAAATTGGGTAAGGTGGTGGCGAGGAGATGGTAAATGGCAGATTGTCAAAAAGGCAAGCGGTGCGTTTACCGCGCGAAGAAAAGACGAAAAGATGAAATAGTCAAATCGTGAAATGGTAATTTTGCGGGCATGATGCAGCAGTCGCCGTTTCAGCCGCGCCGTATGGTCGTGGCCATGGATTCCTTCAAGGGCTCGCTCACCTCGGCAGAGGCTGGCGAGTCCGTAGGGCGCGGTGTGCGGCGGCGGTGGCCTGACGCCGGGGTCACGGTGCTCACGGTGAGCGACGGCGGCGAGGGTTGGCTGGATGCCTGCCGGGCTGCCATGGGCGGCGAGGTGGTGGGCGTGGCGGTGAGCGACCCCCTGCTGCGCACGGTAGGCGCACGCTATCTGCTGTCGGGGCACACGGCGGTCATCGAGGTGGCTCAGGCCTGCGGGCTCATGCTCGTGAGGCCCGAGGAGCGGCGGCCGCTGCAAGCCACGTCGCGCGGCGTAGGTCAGATGGTGGCTCATGCCATAGGGCGTGGTGCCCGCTCTATGCTTGTGGGGCTTGGCGGCACGGCCACCAGCGATGCCGGGCGTGGCTTTGCCGAGGCTATGGCCGAGGCCTTCGGCGAGCGGTGGTGGGAGAGCGAGGCTGTGAGGCGCGTGCGCTTCACCATAGCCACCGATGTTCGCGCCCCGTTGTGCGGCGAGCAGGGAGCGGCACGCGTCTTCGCTCCACAGAAAGGTGCCACGCCAGCCGAGGTCGTCGAGCTGGAGCGGCAGGCGGCCGCTTTTGCCGCAGTATCGGCACGGCTGACGGGCCGCGACAGCAGCCGTGTGCCTGGCGCGGGAGCCGCCGGCGGACTGGGCTATGTCTTCATGCAATACCTGAATGCCCACTGCCGCATGGGGCTCGATGTGCTGTGGGAGGCTTACGGCGGCGACGCTCTCCTGCGGCAGACCTCGCTGCTCATCACGGGCGAGGGTGCTGCCGACGCTCAGACGCTCATGGGCAAGCTGCCGCACGCACTGCTCCGCCATGCCATGCCGCAAGACGTGCCGGTGTGGCTCCTGGCCGGCAAGGTGGAGCAGGCCGACCGTCTGCTTGCGGCAGGCTTCGACCGCGTGGCGTGCATTCACCGGCATCCGCTGCCGCTGGCAGAGGCCATGCGCCCCGACGTGGCGTGCAGAGCCTTGGAGGAATGTGTGTGCCATATCTGTTGATACTCTTGCCATGAAGCCTGCCACCACATACGGTCACAATCTGCTGCGCCGGCTCCACGCGGGTGCTGCGGCCAAGCTTGCCGTGTGCCTCGTGCTGACGCTTGTCATGCCTGCTGCATGCCGCAAGACACCTGCCACGCTGCCGCCGTCCAAGGGACTGCCCTATGAACTGGTGGTCATAGTGCCGCGCGTGGCCTGCGAGGGCGCGCTTGCCGACAGCATAGACGCCGTGCTGCGGGCATCCACGCCTGTGCTGCCGCAGCACGAGCCTCTCTTTCGTCTGGACATAGTCAAAGCCGACGCCTTCGGCACCGACGGCTACCCGCAGGGGCGGCATCTGACGCCCTGGCGCACCTTCCGCCTGCGCCTCATCCTGACGGTGGACCGCACGGCCGGGGCACCCTCCATGGGCATTGCCACCAACGTCTATGCCCGTCCGCAGACAGAGGTGTGCGTCAAGGCACGCAGCGTGGCCGAGCTGGCCGTGTATCTGGGTCAGGTGCGGGAGCGCGTGGTGGAGATTTTCACCGAGGCCGAACTTGCTCATGAGAGTGCAGGGTTACGCCGCAGACACAGCAGGGTCACGGCAGAGACCATGCAGGGTGTGGGCCACAGAGTCTGCACCCCCACGGAGCTCAACGCGCGGAAGGTGGGCGTTGACTTCGTGTGGACCGGCACCAACCGTGGCGACCGCGACCAGAACTTCGTGTACTACACTTATCCGTGGGACGGGCGCGCACTAACAATTGCAGGCTTCGTGGCGAAGCGCGACAGCGTGATGCGAGCCAACATCCCCGGCTCCACCCCAGGGCAGTGGATGCAGACAGCCCGCCTGCACGGCAAAGATGGCTCGCCGGCGGATGCCACTCCTCTTGCCATGGAATGCTGGCGTGTCATAAATAATAATGTACGCGTGCACGAGGTGCGAGGCCTGTGGGAGCTGCACGCCGGTGCCATGGGCGGGCCGTTCATTGCCCATGAGCGGGTGGACACTGTGGCGCGCCGCGTCGTGGTGGCAGAGGTGTTCATATTCTCGCCACACAGCCCCAAGCGCAACCTGTTGCGGCAGATGGAGGCCGCACTGCGCACGTTTGAGTGAGGCATGCTGCAGGGCGAGGCGCAGCATGTTGTATTGCACATTTTGCCACCACGTGTGCAATAAATTTGGAGGTTATGCATATCCGTGCTACCTTTGCGGCCGAAAAGATGAAAACACAGGAAAGACAAACCAAAAAAAGTAGTACTAACATGAAGAGAACCCTGCTCCTGACATCCACCTTCGCCGTGGTCACATCGGCGGCATACGCCGGCGGCTACCTGACGAACACGAACCAGAATGCCGCCTTCGGCCGCAACCTCTCGCAGGAGGCACGCATCGACATCACGAGCACGTATGCCAACCCTGCCGGCGTGGGCTTCCTCGCACCAGGGTGGCACTTCAGTTTCAACAACCAGAGTGCCTTCCAGACGCGCACCATCGACTCGTCGTATGGCGACAACCTCTTCGGCGTGGGCACAGTGAACGGCGTGCACAACGGCAATGGCACCAAGCGCTTCAAGGGCACGGCCAAGGCACCCATACTGCCGTCGTTTGACCTGGCCTACGTGCGCGACCGTTGGAGCGTGGCACTGCATTTCGGCATCACAGGCGGCGGTGGCAAGTGCACCTTCGACGACGGACTGGGCAGCTTCGAGAGCCAGGTGGCCCTGCTGCCCGTGCTGAGCGAGGTGCTGCGACCCGGTGCCGTGAGCGGCTACCAGATGGACACCTACCTCAAGGGACGACAATACTACTTCGGCACACAGCTGAACGCCACGTACCGCGTGCTGCCTGATGTCAGTGTAGCCCTCGGCCTCCGCATGGTGAACGCCTCGTGCGCCTACGACGGGTATGTGAAGAACATTGCCGTGGTCACGCCGCAGGGCACCATGCCGGCTGCCGACTTCCTCACTGCCGCCGGCATGGGCAGCATGGCCGCCCTGGTGGGCGACCGTGTGCTCGACAACACGCAGTCGGGCATGGGCTTCACACCAATCATCGGCGTGGACTGGCGCATCAACGACCACTGGAACGTGGCTGCCAAGTATGAGTTCAAGACACGCCTCCGCCTGAAGAACTCCACCGAGAGCGTCACCGACGCCAACGGCAACACCACAGAGCTCAACGCGGGACTGGAAGCATACAGCGACGGGGTCTCCCAGAAGGCCGACATACCGGCCATACTCTACGTGGGTGCACAGTACAGCCCCGTGGAGCGTGTGCGCATCAATGTGGGCGGACACATCTACTTCGACAAGCAGGCCACACAGCACAACGAACGTCACCACCGTCTTGACGGTCAGGGCTGGGAGCTGCTGGCAGGTGCCGAGTACGATGTCAACAGTGTGCTCACAGTGAGTGCCGGATGGCAGAACACCAACTACGGACTGGGCAAGAACAGTGAGTTCATCACCGACATGAGCTTCGTCACCAACTCCAACTCCGTGGGCCTTGGCGCACGTGTGCATGTGAGCAAGAAAGTGGCTCTCGACGTGTCATACTTCAAGACCTTCTACTCACACTACCACCGCACACAGGCCGACTACAACGGCAACTGGGCTACCATGAGCGCAAAGCTTGCCGGCGGCGTGGCACAGCTGCAAGGTGCAGTAGGGCAGCTCAATGCAGGCATAGAACAGCTCAACGCCGCACTGACCAACACGGAGCTGCCGGCCGCACAGGCAGAGCAGCTGGGCATGGAGTTGCAGCGGTACACCGCACAGCGCGACGGCTACCAGGCACAGCTGCTCAGCCTCGGACAGATGGCGCAGGCTGCCGGTGCCACGGTGCCGCAGAAGGTGTACGGCAGCGACAACTTCACCCGCACCAACGACGTCTTCGGCATAGGCGTGGTAGTGAGCTTCTGAGCAGACACACACCGGACGGCGAGGCGGCAGGCAGAGTCAAGCCCCGCCACACAGTTCAGCATAGGCGGGCACCCGTGGGACAAACTCACAGGTGCCCGCTGCCAGATCTAAGCGGCACACCGCATGCTGCATGCCGTTGCTCATGACGAGCCACTCCACACGCATCACGATGTTGTAGCGCATAACCTGGTCGAACACCTTCTGCGTCAAAGCCACCGCGGGTGCCTTGTACTCCACAATGAGGCGCGGCTGACGGTCGAGCCCGTAGAGGACAGTGTCGCAGCGGCGTGTCATGCCGTTGAGCGACAGCGACACCTCGTTGGCAAGAAGGCCGGAGGGATAGCCGCAGCTATTTACAAGGTAGGACGTGAAATGCTGCCGGACCCACTCCTCGGGAGTGAGAGCCACGTGGCGGCGGCGCAGAGGGTCGAACACAACCAAGCGACCCTCGCGACGTGACACATGCAAGGATGCCGGCGGCAGATTGAGTGCCGGAAAGGATGGGGGCAGGAGTGTACTCACGCCACAAATGTAGCCCGAAAACAGCAGACGCGGACACAAAAGTGATGCCTATTCCCGACGTGCCGCACGAAAACAGCTATCTTTGCGCAACACCTAATGCTGACATGCTTATGAAAACCAAGAGAGAGATTGTTGAAAACTGGCTGCCACGCTACACCAAACACCCCTTGGAGGACTTCACCAACCTGGTGCTGCTGACCAACTTCAACAACTATGTCGACATCTTCTGCAACCACTTTGGCATAGCGTGTCCGCCCTACGATGCCAACATGCGCATGGCATCGGCCGACGGCATCACCATAATCAACTTCGGCATGGGCTCGCCAAACGCTGCCATCATCATGGACCTGCTCAGTGCCATTCAGCCAAAGGCTTGCCTGTTCCTCGGCAAATGCGGAGGCATACCGGCAAAGGTGAAGATGGGCGACCTCATTCTCCCGCTGGCAGGCATACGAGGCGAGGGAACATCAAACGACTACTATCCGCCAGAAGTGCCTGCGCTGCCTGCATTCATGCTACAGCGTGCCGTGAGCTCTGCCATACGCGATGCCGGACACGACTACTGGACGGGAACCGTATACACCACAAACCGGCGCATCTGGGAGCACGACGAGACATTCAAAGACTACCTGCGCACCACACGCGCCATGGCCGTGGACATGGAGACGGCAACGCTCTTCACCACGGGCTTCGCCAACCATATCCCGACGGGAGCACTGCTGCTCGTGTCAGACAACCCCATGACGCCCGACGGCGTGAAGACTGCCGAGAGCGACCGACACGTCACGTCGGAGTTTGTACATGACCATGTGCTCATAGGCATACAGAGCCTCGAGAAAATCAAGAAAGAGGACAAGACGGTGAAGCACCTCAAGTTCGACTGGTAAAGGCATGTCACTGCCGCCAGAGAGACCGCTGGTGCAGCAGAAGTCTGTGACTGCGTGCAGCATGAGTAGGTAGCAGCGTGCCGTAGCACAGTCCACGGCATGAAGGGATGGCTTGTGAAAGGCATGCGCCACAGACACATGAACTGCATTGTGCCAGCGAAAGGACTGCGTCGCTATCGCAAAGGACGTGCATTGCAACACCGGCGTGACCGCATGGCAACGGCGAAAGGGCTGCGTCGTTCTGACGAGGGCTGTGCAAGGCTTTTATGTCAGGAATGCAGTACCACATAAAACACAAAACGCAATAATACGAAAAGAACGTGGCAAAGAAAGCAACAGGGCCTTCATACGAGGATGTCGTCGCACAGGTGAGGGCACACAGTTTCATGCCCATATACTACCTCATGGGCGAGGAGGCATACTACATCGACCGCATAGAGGAAACCATCACCAACGAGGCTCTCACGGCCGATGAGCGTGACTTCAACCTTACCATTCTCTATGGGCCACAGACAAACGGAGTGGAGGTGGTCAACGCTGCCAAACGCTATCCCATGATGGCAGAGAGGCAGGTGGTGGTGGTGCGCGAGGCACAGAGGCTTGACCAACGCGAGGCTCTCATGTTCTATGCACAGCACCCGCTGCAAAGCACCGTCCTCGTGGTGTGTCACAAGGAGGGCACACTCGACCGCCGCACCAAGCTCATGGCTGAGATGCAGAAGGTGGGCGTTGTCTTTGAGTCACGCCGCCTCTACGACCGCGAACTGCCTGCCTTTGTCAATAGCTATGCCAGGCAAAAGCAGATGGAAATGGCACCGGAGGCTGTACAGATACTCTGTGAGCATGTGGGCTCCGACCTCTGTCGCCTCGCAACGGAGATGGATAAGCTCGCCATAGCTGCTGGCAAGACCAAACAGCGCATCGACGCAGCACTCATCGAGGCATGCACAGGCATCAGCAAAGACTACAACAGCTTTGAGCTCGTCGGTGCACTGGTGGAACGCGATGTGATGAAAGCCAATCGCATTGTGAATTACTTTGACTCCAATCCGAAGGGCTTCGCTCTTCAGCCTACGCTGGCAACGTTGTTCAAATTCTTCTCCGACCTGATGCTCGCACACTACGCCCCAGACAAGTCAGAGCGTGGTCTGGCTGCCTGGCTGGGGCAGTCGGAGTGGCAGGTGAGGAAGGGGGTGCTGCCTGCCATGCGTGCTTTCTCAGCAATGAAGGTGTTCAACATAATTGCTGAGATACGCCGAACTGATGCCACAGCAAAAGGGGTTGGCAACGTAAAAGCCACCGATGGAGACCTCCTGAAGCAGCTCGTTTTTTACATTTTGCACTGAACACACATCCGTTTCCTGCCGCCTTCGCTTCTATTTTGCACCAATAAGGCGACAAGAAAATCGATGCCTATACCACTTAAAGAAAGCCCGTTAGGGGCTTTTTTTATGCGCTGAGATTTGCGCAAAAACCAGTGCTCGGTTTGTCGTCGGGGTGGGCTCGATTTATTCTCAAAATGCAGCGGGGTGGTTCGCGTAAAGATATTTTAAGGTTTGTATCCCTGCATGGTTTGGATTAGCGATGTTCACAAAGACGAATTTAATGGAGCGGGCAGGTGTGGTTTGTTTCCCGTGAATATTGATTTGGGTCTGCAAATACGAGATTTGAAACACTGAATGTTGATGTTTGAAATCTTGCATGAATGCATTTGCAAGGGTGCATATTTAATGATAAGTAGGTATAAATCTACTGTTTAGTGGTGAAAGGGGTAGCTTTAACGTTTCGGGTATTGTCAAAGATGCGGAATAAGGGGTTCGCGGGTTTTGAAGCAGCGGGAATAATGGGTGATAATATGGATAATAGTCAGTAATTTAGGAATGCTAAAGTGGAGTGTGTTGGTGAAGTTAAAGGTAATAGGAGGTGGTGAATTTGAGTTCGCGAAGGCGAAATGCGAGATGTTGTCGGATTTGCAACTATGAATACAGGGTTGCGAATGTGAACTTTGCTGCGTGGAATGATTTTCTTGGGCAAATGTTTGGAGGGTCGAAGCAAATGGTTTTCCTTTGTGGTGTCGAATAGGAGCACAAGTCTCCGTTATCCCTCGGCAAGTATCACTTAAAGGAGATGAAAGAGCGCATACAGCTGATTATGCAGGAGCAGGCAATGAAGCAACGCGACTTCGCGGCGGCTATCGGCATATCGGCTTCATCGCTCTCCAGTCTTCTTAATGGTCACACGTCGCCGACCACATATACAGTTCAAGCCATCCACCGCCGTTTCCCAAAGATCCGTTTGGAGTGGCTCATGTTTGGTGAAGGACCGATGCTGGTTGATGACAGTGCCGAGGACGATAGCAATGGACATGGCGATGACGCTGCAGCGGCAGTATCGTCGGTAAGTGCTCCTTCTCACGATGGCGTAGGCCTCAATGGCGGGACATCGGTTCCTGTCGTCGCTTCTGCCTCCACCTCAGCCCCATCGGAGTCGTTGCCGCAAGGGCAGCTGGTGATACGTGAGATTGTGAAATATGTTGACAAGCCGCAACGGCGCATTACTGAGATACTCGTTCACTACGATGACGGCACCTTTGAGACATTCCCTGCGCGAAAGGATGTCTGAGGCTCTGCTGACGGACAGTGGTCGCTCCTCACATAGGAGTCAGGCTTCAGGCTAATGCCTCTCGAAGTCCTCTGTATGTGTCGCTCACATTTCTGGCTATGTGAGTTCGCCGCCTCTGCTGAGGTTATGCAAGCTCCGTGCAGATGGAGTTCGCTGTCCATGTCAAGAGTCTTTGCCGCATCAGTAGACCATAGAGAATAACCTTACAAGCCAATAGCTGACCTATAGCCTTATATCTAACTACACATATCACTTTTACCATTCTTAGGCCGCCTTGTTCCTATTGTTCCTTCTACTCCTTAATAACTTATAGCGGCCAAAAGAGGCAACAATCCGTGAGGATGATTGCCTCTTTTATTGTTCTCTGACATTGGCTTAAAAAAACGACCCGCCACATGGCGGCCGTTACAGAATAACCACTACCTTTGAGGCGACTTCCCAATGCCCGCAAGGAAGGCGATGTCCCCTTGCATCATGGCCAGCATGCTGGCCTGACAAGTTAGGGCACTCCGCGCAATAGCAGAGCACCCCTCGCAATGACAGGGGCACCCCGCGCCGATGGCAGGGTGGGGAGTCGCTACCGACATAGGAAGGCGTTACTTGACGCCTTGTGCTTGACGCTCGTGAATCTGGCAGTTCCCGAACATTTCGTCAGACAACAAGGCAACAATGACGCCCATGGGTATGTTATAGTCATGCCGCAGCCCGCGCCGTGCGGGCTGGTGGTGCTATATACATACGGCGTGGGTATCGGCGTTGCTCGTTTCGACGAAAGAGGCAATGCCAGAGCCAACGAGCGTGAGACGGGCAGCAGGTCTGACTCTCACGCTTTTCTTTTCGGTAGCAGCCATCCATGGCAAGACGGCATCTGTGCCTGTCAGCCCAAGCCATGGCTGTCATCACATGTCACCTCGTCACAGGCCGCACGTGAGAGTCCGCCGGTCGCAAAGCATTTGTTTCTTGAAGCTATGCGTGTACCATGTGGATTAGCAGCTATGCTCATGGGTGTGGCCATGCCGGTGTGCCTTTCGTGCGGCGGCAGGCCGTCGTTGTCTGATGCGGAAGCCGGGGATGGCGGCGGAGATGTGGGTGCAATTCCGGAGCAGAGTGCACCCGTTAGTGCACCCGTTGTGGATGTCTATTTTGAGAACTCGGGCAGCATGTATGGCTATGTCAATGGTGCCACGGAGCTGAAGGACATAGTCTACGACTACCTCACAAGCCTGGAGACCAGTGGTGCCGTGTCCGCCATCAGACTGTCCTACATCAACTCTAAGGTGCTTCCTGCGGGAGGCGACATCGGTTCTTTCGTCAAGACGCTGACTCCTGCATCGCTCAGGCGTAAGGGCGGCGACATGGGCACGTCGGACTTGGCCTCCATGCTTGGGCGCATCATTGCTGCATGCGGCGACACTGCTGTAGCGGTGTTCATCTCCGACTGCATATTCTCGCCCGGCAAGGGTGTCGATGCTGCCGCCTATCTGGCTCGGCAGCAGATAAGCATCAGGCGCGCCTTTGCCGCCGGTGTGCGCACGCAGCCCCGTCTGTCTGCCGTTGGCTACCTGTGCTACTCCATGTTCGACGGCACGTACTACGATGCTGGCGACAGGCCTTCGGCTTTCAAGGGGCAGCGTCCGTTCTACATCTGGCTGTTCGGTGCGGAGTCGGCTTTGCGCCGTGTGGCCGGTGCCGTGCCGGCCGGTGGTTTCTTCGGCGATGGTGTCAGGGATAGTGTCGTCATCGCAGGCGGCGGCCGTGAGCTGTCTGCCAGGCAGTATGCCATCCATCCCGGTTCCGGCCACTTCGACCTGTCGCATGCTGATGCCCGCCACACGCTTGAACATCTGGGCCGCGACCGTGGTGGCAAGTATGTCTTTGCCGTGGATGCCGACTTCTCGTCTGTCTTCGTGTCCGAGGCGTTCCTGGCTGACACTGCCAACTATCATACAGACAATGCCGCTTACCGTGTCGTCGGCGTGAAGGCATTGCAGGAGGCCTCTGCCATGTTCACGCATCGGGTTAGGCTTGAGGCCACGCATGTCGTGCCCGGACGCCTGACCGTCAGCCTGCGCTCATGCCTGCCGCCATGGGTCTGGCGTGTGAACGATGCGACAGGCGATGCTCTCACCGACTCGACTGCGGCCATGACCTTCGGTATCGCCAGCATGGTGCGTGGCATTGCCGACGGCATCTGGCGTGACAGCGACAGGCAGGTGAGCTTCACGGTCAATATCAAGTAACCATCGTCACACACATATATATAATCCGATAGTCTATGAACTTAAGCGAGATTGCAGGCACCGTCTGCGACTTCATCAACCGCCTGGGGCTCTACTCCCAGCCTCTGAGCTTGTATCTGTGGGGCTACGACTGTTCCACGGGAGAGTACTCACTGCCCATTCTCTACAACCTGTATGGCTTCATCGCCTTAGTTGTGGCCTTGGTGCTTGCGGCAATCTACTACTATGCCTGGAAGCCTGTGCGCCGGCAGCGCATGTGGTGGTTCGTGCTGCTTGGGGCTAATGGTTTGGTGCAGTGGTGTGTAGCCTATTTCTGTCTTACGGCCCGCCTTGATGCCGGCCGCATTGGCGAGTGTCTGGTGTTCAATGACAGCGGCACGCAGGTCATCGACCGTGCCGACATCGCCATGTTTGGAGTTGTCAACGCTGTAGTGGCCATGCTCCTGTTCTTCGTCCTGTCGTTGGTGTTTAAGTCGTTTAGCAGCACATGCAGGCACTATCCTTTCTGAGATAACATCCTTCTACCTCACCATCTACAATATCCGATATGAGCAAACTCTATGTCTTCGGCATTGGCGGCACAGGAGCCCGAGTGCTGCGCTCGCTCACCCATCTGCTGGCCTGCGGCGTGGCGTGCCGCGACACAGTCGTGCCGGTGCTTATCGACCCCGATGTGAGCAATGGCGACCTGTCGCGAACCGTGACTCTGATGCAGCATTATGCCAGTGTGCGCGGCTCCCTCTCGTTTGGCAACGACACCTCAAGCCGCTTCTTTGCCACCGAGTTGATGGAAATAGGCCATTTCCGCCTGCCTGTTCAGGACACGCAGGATCTCGTGTTCAAGGACTTCATGGCTGTTGACCAGGGCATGTCGCGCCCCTCGCAGGCTCTGCTGCACATGCTCTTCTCGGAGCGCAACATGCAGGCCGACATGTCGGTGGGCTTCAAGGGCAATCCTAACATGGGCATCATAGTGCTCAACCAGTTTGCCACCACGCCGGAGTTCATCGACTTGGCCAACATCTTCCAACAGGACGACCGCGTCTTCATCGTCAGCTCCATCTTCGGCGGCACGGGGGCCAGCGGTTTCCCCTTGCTGCTCAACACCTTGCGCGACAACCACACGCTGCCCAACTTTGGCCTGCTCAACGAGGCCGTGGTGGGAGCCGTCTCGGTGCTGCCCTATTTCAAGGTCAAGGCCACGGAGAGCAGCAGCATCGAGTCCGACGCGTTCATCGCCAAGACGCGCTCGGCACTGGCCTACTACGACAAGAACCTCCAGGGCAAGCTCCAGGCCATGTACTACATTGGCGACAATGCCACGGCCCACCGTTCCTACCCCAACATCGAGGGCGGGCGCGAGCAGCGCAACAATGCCCATCTCGTGGAGCTGCTGGCGGCACTGGCCGTGCTCGACTTTGCCAACCACGACTTCCAGCCTCACGGCAAGACCGTCTACAAGGAGTTCGGCATGGAGGTCGACAAAGAGCAGACCGTCATCTTCGGCAACTTCGCTGCCACCACGCGCAACATCCTGCGCCGTCCGCTCACTCAGGCCATGCTCATGGCCAACTATATGGACAACGTCGGTCTCGACCTGCGCCTGGCACAGCAGTGGAGCCGTGACAACGGCCTCGGTGCTACATTCTTCGCCGGCGACTTCTTCGGCCACCTACAGGCATGCCTCAAGGACTATGTGGCCTGGCTGCATGAGATGGAGGACAACCAGCTCTCGTTTGCCCCATTTGAGCGCAACGCGCAGGATGCTTTCGCAATAGTGAGAGGCGTGACTCCCGCGCGCAGCTTCTTAGGCAAGAAGAACTACCAGCTCTTCGACGCCACCCTCGACGACGTGAGCCGTAGCTTCAAGAAAAGGCCGAGCCCGGAGCGGGCCTTCATGGAGCTCTTCTCGGCCGCCACGGCCAAGCTCGTGGCACAGAAACTCAAGTACTGACCTTTACAGCAACACAGCATTATGTCAAAAGTGTTTCGCATATACTCTTCCGGCAGCGACACGCTGCTTGACTGGCAAGGTAGCACCGAGAACCCCTACGGAGCCAAGGCCATAGGCGAGATTATAGACCCCGATGCCAAGGATTCCAAGCGTGAGATAACATCCATCCCGTCGCCCTTTGCACGCATCGACCTGGTGAAGAACGCATACGCCGAAGTCGTCAGGTCTGGCCGGCTGCGGGGCGACACCATCTTCCACAAGATTGTGTCCGACTCGCTCGACATCGCACAGATTTTCTTCCGCCTGCCCAAACTCAGGGGCAAGGTGGAAGTGATAGCCTGGCACCGCGAGCATGAGCTCAACCAGCTGCTTAGTGGCACGAGCGCGGCCCACCGGCGTGTGGGCGCGACGCTGAGCATGTTTCTCCGTCAGGATGCATTGCCCGACAATGATAAGCCAGGCGTGTCGCGTGGCGATGATAAGGTGACGCCCTACAATTTCGAGCTCATGCAGGCCATCTACCTGCTGCGCTACTGTGGCAGCGCGCGGCGCACACAGATGGATATCATCGGGGCCACATCGCCTGCCACGCTCTTCTTCAGCACAGCCAACGACCTGAGCTACCTCTCGGCCGACCTCCAATTCGGCACCGACCGTGCCTTCGACAGTGAGTATGCCTCGCTCGGACAGCGCGAAGAGCAGTTCATACGCTTCTATTTCGCCTTCAGCAAGGCATACCCCGATTTCTCCCGTCGCTTCAAGGAGGTGAACGAATATCTGAACCTCGTCTATCGCTACGACCTCACGCCGGAGCAGAAGGACATGGTCGATGCCCTCACGCCAGACAGCGTGCGCGACTATCCCGAGCTCACGGCCAATCAAGACCGTGTGGAAATCAACGGCGTGGCCTATCGCAGCTGCGGCGTCAGCACAGGCGTGGTGAGCGACTTCGAGATACGCTCACAGGCTGCATGCGACGACGGCCGCCGCCCGCTGGTGTTGCCGGTGGAGTGCGGCACGCTCTACACCAGCCTCACATACGTCAGCGGCAAGTGGGAGCGCACCTACAAGGCACCGCAGACCGACGCGCGCCCTGTGGAGAAGCGCGACCTGCCCTTTGCCAACGAGGCATATCCCTATCTCACCATCAGCGACTTTCTTGAGGACAGCCTGGTCAGAGTGAAGCGCGAGGGGCGCATCGACGACAAGGCCTTCTACACCGCGGCCGCTGCCGACAGTGCCTACTGCTATCTCCTCCCGCTGCGGCCCTTGTTCTTCAGCTACTTCACACCAGAGCAGCTGCGGGCAGACCACATGCTCGACATCGAGGAGACAGTCACGGGACATGTGCGCGTGCGGCTGCGCATTCCCGTCAAGGGCGGCGTCAACATCGACTATGAGCGCAGCTACATCGACGGGCAGCCGTCCATCGAGGGCAATGGACGCCTGCTCACCTGCGACTTTGCCGTGGCACTGTTCACCAACATGGCCTTCACCAGCCAGCGGCAGGCTTACTATCGTGCCGGCATCGTGACCGAGTTCGAGCAGTGCGACGACTATTCGGCCACGTTCTGGCATGCCGGCAGGCAGGTGCCGGTGGCGGGCGAGGTGGTGCGCAACAAGGAGCACGATGCCTACGTGAGCTGCCGCACCTACGTGCTTGAGCAGCAGTGCTTCGACCTTATGCGTATACGTTGCCGCGCCGACGGCCGCGATGCCGAGGGCGTGCTCGTGCCGCTGTTCAGGCATGGAGGCAGCAGCGGCGGCGACAGCAAGAGCATCGTCTTCGCCATCGACCTTGGCACCACCAACACGCATGTGGAATACCGGCTTGACGGAGGCACGTCGCAGCCCTTTGACATGGATGCCGACGACGCCATGCTGAAGCTCTGGGGCGACGTAGACCCCTTCAGGGCCAACACGTTGGCATACGACATGCTCCCCGCTGTGATTGGCGGGCACACCCTATATCATTTCCCTATGCGCACAGCCCTCTGTGTGGGCTCCGCCACAAACTGGCACCGTGCCGTCTATGCCCTGGCCGATGCTAACCTGCCGTTCCCCTACGGGAAAAAGGTAGGTTATGCCTACGACCGTGTCCATACCAACCTCAAGTGGAGCTCCGACGGAGAGGCCGAACAGCGTGTGAGGGCATACATCGACTCGCTGTTCATGTTGCTGCGCATCAAGACCATGCAGATGGGTTGCCCGTTAGAGCAGACGCGCATAGTGTGGTTCTACCCCATAAGCATGATGCGCAACCGCTACGACACCTTCTCCCGAGCATGGGCGGAAGCCTACGCGAAGTACTTCGGCGGCGAGCCGGCCAATGTCCAGGCCATGACAGAGTCGGTGGCTCCCTACGAGCATTTCCGAGCTGACAACAGTGCCGTGAACAACATCGTGACCATCGACATCGGAGGCGGCACCACCGACATCGTCGTGGCTGCCGGCGGACGGGTGACCGACATCACCTCGTTCCGCTTTGCTGCCGACGCCATCTTCGGCGACGCCTACACCACCGCCGGCACCACCCTCAACAGGCTCCTCTGCGCATACGAGAGCCCTTTCAGAAGCATACTCAGTGACAACGGCCTCAAGGACCTCACCGACATCATGGACGTGCTGGTCAAGGCCAAGTCGTCGGCCAACCTGGCATCGTTCTTCTTCTCACTGCGCGACAACCAGGACGTGCGCGACAAGCACGTTAGCAGGAATGTCGACTGGGGTGAGATGCTCCAGAGCGACGAGCGCTTCAAGCTCGTGTTCGTCATCTTCTACACGGCCATCGTCTACCATCTTGCCACACTCATGCTCTCACGCGGCCATCGCCTGCCGCGCCACATAGCCTTCTCGGGCAACGGTTCGAAGGTGATACGCGTGCTCTCGGCAAGCAACGCCACCCTGGAGGCCTTCACCAAACACATCTTCGAGGCTGTCTATGAGCGCCCCTACGATGCCGACGGCCTCACCATACTCCAGAACGCCGATTGCCCGAAGGAGGCTACGTGCAAGGGAGGTCTCGCGGCGAGCGAGGCCGAAGCCTTCGACAGCGTGCATGCTGCTCGCGCCGTGCTCCGTGGCGACGGCACGCACGAGTGGTTCACAACGGAGACATACGCGCAGGTCGACGATGCCATGAAGGAGCGGACGGCCGAGGAGGCACGCCGCTTCCTGGACTTCGTGATACGGCTGGGCTGCACTTTCTCACTGAAGAAGAACTTCGGCGTCAGCGATGCCACTATCCGCATAGCGCAGAAGGAGTGCGCACGCGACCTGCTCACCTACGTGAACAAAGGGCTCGCCGAGAGGCTGCGTGAGGACGCACTGTCCGACAGTGTCGAAGAGACGCTCTTCTTCTACCCGCTGAGAGGCATGCTCTCCGCGCTCATCACTGCTATATACGACAACATCATCTGCAAGTAACATCAGTGCACATGACAGAGAACAACAACATCTATACACCCTGGCTGCTGCTCGCGGCATCGTGTATTGCAATCCTGATACTGGCCCTGTGGGTCTGCAAGCTGCTCAAGGAGAAGGATGAACTGCTCAAGGAGAGCAGGGAGCCAGACAGACAGCAGAGCCGACACGTCGGCAAGAAGCAGCCGGCCAATGGCATGCCAAAGTCATCAGACAAGCGGAAGTCCTCCAAAAAGAGCCGTCAGGGTCAGCCAGCTTCAGAGACACCATCCCAAGAGCAAGCGGTGAGCCCCCAGCCGCACGCCGGTCAGGCACTGCCGCAGCCAGCGGAGCCATTGCAGCCCGTGGAGCAGCCTACAGAGAGAGAGTATGCCTTTCTCCGCTGTGCCACAGACGGGCGTTTCGCTGTTCCCGCCGCCGAGGCCGACGGCAAGACCTTCTTCCGCGTATGGGACGAGGATGGGCAGAAACGTTTTGAGTTTCATGGCAATGAGCGCAAGGCTCTGGCAAACCCCAATGCCGTGTTCGACGGCGTGTGTGAGCTGCACGGACGGCGTGAGGGAGCAACGGCCATTGAGAACGTGACGCCAGGCGTGCTCACCAGCGACTACGCCGTGCAGACACCGGCTGTGCTGCGTCTGCACCCGATTATGTGAAACAAAGCAATAAGCATATTATAATGTTTGAGATTATTGAGATTATAGTTACTGCCGGATGCATTGCCCTGGAGCTAATCAGCTTTCTCCGGACAATGCGCCTGATACACAGCTACGGGCATATCTTCCCCCAATCGACCGACAGCATCACGCTGACAGCGGAGCAGGGACGCATCAGCATAGAGGCCGTCAGTCCGTCGCCTACACTCAAGGCGATACTGCTCACGCTCAACCGTTATCTGCACAGCAATGCCAATCAGGTGAACGACTACCACCTCATGCGCGACGTGGTCGAGCGCAACCGCTCCACGCGAGAGGTTGAGATAGTCACCCTGCTGCCATTCCCGCAGTACATCGGTCTGGCTGGCACCATGATTGGCATCATCATCGGCGTGGCGACATTCGTCTTTGGCGGCGGCCTCGAGGCACTGGTCACCACGGCGGCTGGCCACAGCGATGTCCGCGGCGGCATACGCATCCTGCTGGGAGGAGTGGCGATAGCGGTGGCAACGAGTGCCTGCGGGTTGGTGTTCACGGCGTTGAACAGCTGGTTATTCAAAAGAGCGCGCACGCAGACGGAGCAGAGGGAGAATGACTTCCTGAGCTGGATACAGGCCGAGCTCTTGCCCAACATCGCCACAGGCCTCAGCTCGGCACTCAGCCGCATGACCGACAACCTGAACCGCTTCAATGCCGCCTTCTCCGTCAATGCCGACAAGCTCGCCAGCGTGTTGGCCAATGTGCGCTCATCCTACCGCGACCAGGCCGAGGTACTCCGTCTGTTGCAGAGCACGGATGTCATCCGTGTGGTGACGGCCAACGCCACCATCTACGACAAGCTCAAGAACTGCACCGAGGAGATTGGCCTCCTCGCCGAGGGGCTGTCGAGCTCACGCCAGTATCTCGCCACGGTGCGCGAGGTGACGGCAAAGCTCGACGATGCCGACCGGCGGGCCCGCACATGGGAGCGCATGGGGCGTTTCTTTGAGCAGGAGGCCAAGCAGTTAGAGCGGCGCAAGGGTGCCATCACCGAGGCCGTGGGCGAGGTGGACAAGCGTCTCACGGAGGCTCTCACGGCACTGCGCGAGAGAGCCGACGCGCAGATAACAAGCACCGCTGAAGTCATGCAGGAACACAGGCGCAGCCTCGATGCCTCGCTCGCACAGCAGGAGCAGGTGTTCACCGAGAGGCTCGGGCAGATGTCGGAGACGATAGGCAAGCGCACACAGACCCTGGAGCGCGTCTTCGCCGAGCAGGAGAAGCTCTCCGCGGCGGCAGCCCAGGAGCTGCACCGCTACGCGCGACAGCTCGACAACCTGAGCGACATACGTCAGGGCATACGTGAGTTGCAGGCCGCGGTGGCACAGCAGAGCCAACGGCCGCTGACCGACGCGCCCATCACCGTGACCAGCCGAGTGGCATGGCCGCTGCAAGCTGCCGTATATGTCATTGCCCTCTTCTGCCTGATAGTTCTGGGCGGTGAGGCCGTGGCATTGTATCACTTCATAGTGTCGGTACTGTCATGAGCCAGCAGGGCAACAGCGAGTCGCATTTCTGGCCGAGCTACTCCGACCTGATGACCAGCATGTTCTTCATCATGCTCGTCATGTTCGTGCTCACGATGGTGTCGCTGCGCTTCTCGTTGCTCGAGGCCGAGAAACTGCGCAGGGCCTCGGAGGAGCAGTTGGAGAAGATACGTGAGATACAAGAAGCCGTCCGACAGCTGCCGCAGCAGTATTTCGAGGAGGATACGGCCAACAAGCGGTGGATGATACGCAGCGAGTATGCCCCGCATTTCAACATCATGAGCTCCGACATTACCCTGTGCAACGACACCGTGAGCCTGCTCCGTGTGGGGTCGTCGCTGATGGATGTGGTGGACCGTCTCAATGCCATGAAGGCCGACCCCAAATACAGCAACATGCACATCAGCTACCTCGTGGTCATTGAGGGGATGGCATCTAACGACAGCTACGTGGACAACGATGCCCTGAGCTACCGGCGTGCCCTGTCGCTCTACTACCTGTGGCGGCGCAACGGCATCTCGTTTGAGCAGTCGCAGTGCGAGGTGCAGGTGGCGGGCAGCGGCACGCGCGGCATAGGACGCTACAACGCCGGAGGCCGCCACCCGGAGCAGGAGGTGCTCAACCAGCGCATCATCATACAGATAGTGCCTAAGATAGGCAACATACCTAAGATAGGCGACATATAGGCCTCCCGCCGCCCAATCACCACTCTGTCAGGCTGGCCGAGGCCTCCACGCGACGTTCCAGGGTGTCGGGCAGGGTGGGGAAGAAGTCCATGCCCGTGATGCGCTCCACCTCGTCGACGGTTCTGACATAGAGATCCTTGCGGATGTTGTCGCCAGTGTTGAGGCATACGAAGCCTATGGCCTTGGCCTTGCCTGTGAGGCAGAGCACGACCTTGAAGAATGCCTCAGGCACGGGTATGCGGTGCGCACCGATGCTGTCGTGCTCCTGCCGCAGAAAGACGGGGCCGCCCACGATGTAGATGTCGCCATAGCGGCGTGCCCAGCGGCGGCAGTCGAGCTCGATGGCGTTCCACAAGCCGTTGTTGAGGCGTGGGTGCTGCGGGCATATATTGGTGAGCATGAAGGTTTCTGCCATGGCCGTGGAGTCCCACTTGTTGTCGCCGGCAGGGCATATATGGCCGCGCGACCAGCCGCTGCCCGCATAGTCAGCATTGGAAGCACGAGGCGCGGGCACGCTGGTGTCCTCGCTGAAGCGGACCGAGCGTGACACCTCGCCCGTGGTGTGCTCTCCCGTCAGGTGCCACGCCACCCAGTTGGGCTGCATGCGGGTCGGGTTGTAGCTCACGGTGTAGCTCTTGCGGATGAGCATCACCTCGTCCTGGCCCGCAAGCGGGGCGGGCTGCTCCAGGGGAGCGGTGCGCGGCGTGAGGTGGCGCGAGCGCGGGCTTGTGCAGCAGGTGCATACGAGGAGCATGGCAGAGAGGCAGAGTGCCCCGACAGTGGGCTTGAGGGTGACCATAGTTGCGTGCAGTGGCTGTTTGTCGGGTCAAAGATAGCCATAAATGCCTCAGTAGCCCTGCCTCGTGCCGTCAAAAAGCAGGTGCAGCACCCTCTCTTCGCGATGCTCGCCAAAAGGGGCACTGTGGCATGCGTGCAGACTGCTGTCCCACAATGCTTTGCGCAAGCTGCCTGCCACCATGCAGGGTGGTTGGCACGCACACTGCCGCAGCTCATCTCTCTCCCTGCCGCCTCAAGGCCGGAGGCCTGGCATGTCAGCACTGCAGGGGCGGGCCGGCGGCCCGGTGATGTAGAATAATACACTCTTCCCTCATGCCCGCAGAGAATGACACATAGCCGACATGCGGATTTTCATGCTTCCTGTCATGGGAAGCCTCATCGTTTTGCCTATGCTAATCC
The DNA here is from genome assembly GCA_905234605.1 of uncultured Bacteroidaceae bacterium. Classification (GTDB taxonomy): domain Bacteria; phylum Bacteroidota; class Bacteroidia; order Bacteroidales; family Bacteroidaceae; genus Physcousia. Next base: position 118,352 of record CAJOIE010000010.1, read on the forward strand.
GGTTCCTTGTGTGTTGCAGATAGTTTTTTCGGGCGAGCAAGTGGCTCGGTAGCCAAAAACAGCTACCTTTGCAGCCAGATTAAATAGTCAGGGCAAGACCAATCAGAGAGCCCCCGTACTGAAGGGCGAGGACGCTTGATGTACTTCGACATGATGGAGATTGCCCGATGCCCCCCCACGAGAAGATGCCCCGCAGAGAGTTGCACATAGCCAACAGAGTAATGCCCAAATCCCTTGGCCATTACGATATTTTTGTTACTCTCTCTCTCTCTCTCTCTCTCTCCTTCTAATCTTCGGTTCACCTTAATATAGCACGACGCGCGCACATGCGTCGTCATATACGGCTTTTCTTGTATTCACACAAGAGAAGTCGGCTTGTTTTTTGTCCCCGTCGGACTACGGCGGCGGGGACAGCGAGAAGGAATAACAAATACCTAAACACTCATTTATAAATCATTCAAACAAAGTATTTAAGAACATGAAAAGAAAAGACTATCTGAAACCGACGATGGAAGTCGTCAAGTGTGAATCCACCGTAGAACTGCTCGCGGCAAGCAGCAAGACGAGAGTGAGTGCGACAATGAATAGCACGTGGGAGGAGGAGGACATAGACGAATGACCCCGCAGTCAACCTGCGTATTGACAACAAAATACAGGAGAAGACAATGAAAACAAAGAATATCTTCAAGACGTTGGCCGCTGCCATGCTGATGCCAGTCATGCTGCTGACCACATCGTGCAGCAGCGAGGACGATTTACTCAACACCGAGAGCACCGCAAAGAAAGGCTACACCATTCCCGTCACCGTCAACGTGACCCGTCAGGGCGATGCCACCGCCACTCGCGCCACGTACAACAGCGATAGCAAGAAACTGGAGTTCAGCGAGGGTGACAAGCTATTTGTGAGCGGGTGTTATAATGATGGTGAATACAATTATGCCGGTACGCTGGATTATGACGCTGTGTCTGGAACGTTCAGCGGCACCATTACTACCGCAACTAAGTGGACAGGCACAGCCGAAGAGCTTCTCTCAGCAGATGGTGGTGCTAATGCCACACTGTTGCCTGCGGGTTACGGAGTCTATGGGTATTTATCTATTGATGAAGAAGGTACTTCTGAAGCTTTTCTGGACGTAAATCCTGGCAAAGCTTTTGCTACCTCTAAGTCTGCAGCCGTGGAGCAGTTCAGCTGGGAGTATTGTGATTCATATTCTGATGGCTTTACCCTGATGCCTTCCAATTCCGTCCTCAACTTCACCATCAACGGCTTGGAGGCCAGCTCTGATGTCGATGTGGCATTCTCATTTCCCAATTATCCTGACCCTATTGTCATTTCAGGGAATGTAAAAACCGACGGTTCGGGCACCGCTATATTTGCTATCGGCATCATATATGCCAATGACTTAAAAGACTGCACCCTGACGGTGGACGGCAATGACATCACTCTCGTCAGCGAAAGTAAGGTGGTCGAGGCCGGCATGATTTACAACATCACGAGGAGTGTGGCTCCGGCTAATCCCTTTGCCGGTGTCCGGGCCGAGGACATTGGCAAGGTGATTGGTGCCGATGGCAAAATCTACGTCGACGCTGCAGCTGCTGCCGCTGCCAACACCACCGCCGTGGCTAAGATTTGCTACGTGGGCAGCGACAACGGCGAGGATGCACCATACAACCACGGTCTGGCTCTCGCCTTGAGCGATGCGAATGGCGGTGGCACATGCAAGTGGAAGAATGCGGCCAGCGCAGATGCAAGCCATATCAGTCAGAATAACCCCAGCAGTTTCGCCAAAGAGAGCGGCCTGCAGTACAACGAGACTCACAACAATGACACTTATCCTGCTTTCAAGGCTGCGATAGCCAATAATGGTACAGCAGTGCCCACAGGCTGCTCCGACTGGTTCCTGGCCAGTGGCTATCAGTTGACGAAGATGGCTGGTGCTGTAGGTGGCTATGGTAATTTGGGCTTGAATTCGTCGTCAAAGTACTGGTCCAGTACGGCGTACATGAAAGTCTTCGCGTGGTACTACGACTTCAGCAATGGCTGGAAAAACAATCTTAAGCAAGATAAATACCTTGTCCGTGCCTGCATCGCATTCTGATATATAGCAATGTGTTCTCTCCCCGCACTGCGCGGACAGGTCCGTAACGCTGCGGTGTGGGCGAAATCCCCTCATGGCGGTCTTGCGGCCCGCCGCGAGTGTCAAGAGAATTGCTCACAGGGGACAGCCCCCTGTGAGGCCATGAACCCAAGGGAGGGCGGCTCAGCGGTGCACCGTGGCATCGGGGGTCGCTCTCCTTCTTCTCTCCCTGCGCGGCGGTGGGCGGTGCCGCTCGCCTGGCGGCCGGCCTGCCCGCGCTGCATGCGCCAGGCTCTGTCTGGCGCATGTTTGCGGGCATTCTGGTTTTTATGCCGCCGCCGGCAGCTTTGTTTGCGTGGAGGTGCTTATCTTTGCGGCAATGAAGAAGTATCAACGTGAACTTGTCGTGGCGGCAGCCGAGGTGCTGCGTGCCGACTATACGCTGCTGCGGCTCAAGGCGCCTGCCGGCCCGTTGCCCGAGATGTGGCCGGGGCAGTTCGTCCAGGTGCGGGCAGATGCCTCGCCCTCTACATTGCTGCGCCGCCCCATCAGCATCAATTTCGTGGACACGGCGGCAGGCGAGCTGTGGCTCCTTGTGCATGCCGTGGGCTCCGGCACCCGTGCCTTGTGCGCTTTGCGCGAGGGTGAGCGGGTGGATGTCGTGTTGCCTCTCGGCACGGGCTTTCCGCTGTGCAGCGGCGGGGAGCGTGTGTTGCTCGTGGGTGGCGGCGTGGGCTCTGCGCCCTTGTTGTATCTGGGCTCACGGCTGGCTGCCCGTGGCTGCGACGTGACGTTCCTGCTTGGCGGGCGCCGGGCTGCCGATGTGTTGCAGGCCGACTGCTGCAAGCGTTATGGGCGCGTGTGCATTACCACCGAGGACGGCAGTGCCGGCGAGCGCGGCGTCGTCACCGACCATTCGCTGTGGACTGAGGCCTCGTTTGCCACGGTCTACACCTGCGGGCCTCGCCCCATGATGCGTGCCGTGGCCGCCCGTGCCGCGGCCATGGGGGCGCGCTGCTATGTCTCCCTGGAGAACACGATGGCCTGCGGTCTCGGTGCCTGTCTGTGCTGTGTGCAGCAGACCACGGAGGGGCATGTCTGTGTGTGCACCGACGGTCCGGTGTTCGAGGCCGACGCGGAGTTCTCACTGCGCCCCCTGCCGTCTGCCACCGACTATAGCGGCACTAATCTCTGACCACTGTCGATTGATATATGAATAGCAACACCAATGCGGGTGCATCGCTGTCGCCCGACCTCACCACGCACGTGGGCTCGCTCACGTTGCGCAACCCTGTGCTCACGGCTTCCGGCACCTTTGGCTACGGATTGGAGTATGCCGACCTTGTCGACCTTTCGCGCCTTGGCGGCATCATTGTCAAGGGCACCACGCTTGAGCCGCGACAAGGCAATCCATACCCCCGCATGGCTGAGACGGCAGGCGGCATGCTCAACTGCGTGGGCTTGCAGAACAAGGGTGTCGACCATTTCTGCCGGCACATCTACCCCGAGGTGCGCCAGTTGCCCACGGCTGTGCTGGTGGGCGTCAGCGGTTCCACCATCGAGGCCTACGCCGAGTGTGCCCGCCGGATAGGTGAGCTTGCTGACGTGCCTGCTATAGAGCTGAACATCTCGTGCCCCAACGTGAAACATGGCGGCATGGCCTTCGGTGTCACTGCCGATGGGGCTGCAGCCGTGGTGCGTGCTGTGCGCAAGGTGTACCCCAAGACGCTGATAGTCAAGCTGTCGCCCAACGTCACCAGCATTGCCGACATTGCGCGAGCCGTCGAGGCCGAGGGTGCCGATGCCGTGTCGCTCATCAACACTCTCATGGGCATGGCCATTGATGCCGAGCGCCGTCGTCCTGTGCTCAGTATCGGCACCGGCGGGCTCTCGGGGCCTGCTGTCAAGCCGGTGGCACTGCGCATGGTGTGGCAGGTGTACGAGGCTGTGCGTGTGCCCGTTGTGGGCTTGGGTGGCATCATGACGGCCACCGATGCCGTGGAGTTCCTGCTGGCAGGAGCCACTGCCATTGAGGTGGGTACGGCCAATTTCGTCAATCCGCGTGCTTCGCAGGAGATTGCCGACGGCATCGAGGCCTACCTCTCCCGCCACGGTTTCGCCTCAGTGAGCGAGATCGTGGGAGCGGCGCACAGCGCAGGGTGAGCACTGAGAAGGACAGTCGCCGGTCCATTCTGGACAATCACCTTCCGTCCTTCAGTTCAAGCCTATAGTGTCCTGAGCCGCAAAGAAGGCTGACATAGCCATTGGCGTAGCTGATGGCATGAATGCCTTTGGTGCGCGCTGTCACGACACGCCCCTGCTCAAACAGCTGCCTGCCTGCTGCAACAGGCAGGCATATTACGGCAGGTTCGCCGGCAGGAATCTCTATCTCTATATGCCGTGTGGCTGCCTTGCCTGCGGCTTGTTGCTGCCGTTTCCATGCTATTCGGATGCGTCCGCGGGGGCACCGTGTGGCCACGTCGAGGCTGTCTAAGTCGGGCGGGAAGTATGGACTGATGTTTATGGCGAGGGCTCTGTCGGAGTGGTGTGGTTGTGCTGTCGCGGCTGTGTGCGTCGTGGGTATGCTTGCTCCCCATGTTATGCCGGCCAGTGCAGTGTAGAACCACTCCTCGATGTGGTCCATCATGCAGTGGTTCTGTGAGAAGCGTCCCACGTCCCAATACTCGGGCGTGGTGGTGTAGCCTTGGCGCACCCAGTAGCCGTATGACGGGCAGTCGGTCTGATTGGCCATCTGCCATACTATGTCGTTGTGGCCGTAGCGTGCGAGCGACATCAGCACGGGCTTCAGTGCTATCTCTCCCGTGCGTACCTTGTAACCGTCGGCCACCACCCGTGCCGCCAGAGCCTGGCCCACGCGCTCCTCCTCGCCGTCGGGCACGAGACCGTAGTACAGCGGCATGGCCAGTTCGCTCTGGCGTCCCAGTGCATATATGCCCTGTCCGCGGTAGAACTTGGTGTTGAATGCCTGACGTGTGGCGGCAGCCTGTGTGGCAAAGGCCTGTGCGTCGGCCTCGTGGCTAAGCTCTGCGGCCATCTCGCTCATAGCGCACAGCAGGTGGTAGTAGGTGGTAGTCTCGGTGAATTCGGTCGTCACAGGCGGCTCCACACCAGCCGTCTCCTGTCCCCAGTCGGAGAGCACGCTGAGGCTGTTGTCTATGAGGTGGCCAGAGGTGTGGCGCGCGTAGTGTTCCATGAGGCGGCACATGTCCTTGTAGTAGCGGCGCATGAGGGTGGTGTCGCCATAGTAGCGCCAGCAGCGGTAGGGCACGAGTATTGCTGCTCCACCCCAGTTGGGGTCGTCCACGTAGACGCGCATGTAGAATGGTGCCACCGATGGTACCATGCCGTCGGCCTGCTGAGCGTCGAAGCAGTCTGTGACCACCTTATGCCAGTATGCCTGCATGTCGTAGTTGGCTATGAGGGAGACAAACATCTCGTTGGGCACATCGAGCCATCCCAGCTTTTCGCGGTGCGGACAGTCGGTGATGCAGTTGTAGAGCTGCGAGGCTATGGCGTCGCGGCAGATGGTATGTATGTCGTTGACGAGTTGGTTGCTTGTGGCGAAGTGTCCTGCCTGCTCCACATCGGCACGTATGCGCATGGCCGTGAATGCCGAGGCGTCGGGCACGTAGTCCAGGCCTACTATCTGCAGGTAGCGCAGGCCGTGGTACATGAACTCGGGTCCCCAGACTTCGTCCTGTCCGGTGGTGCCGAAGGTGTAGCAGTCGTAGGTGTCGGCGGTGCCGGTGTAGAACTCCTCCATGAGCACCGAGCCGTCGGTGTTGAGGCTCTCGCCTGCACGCAGGCTTATCTGCTGTCCACGCCGTCCGTGCAGGCGGAAGCGGTATTGTCCGGCATAGTTGCGCCCGAAGTCGACCATCACCAAGTCGTGCCCGCCGCTGCGTGTCGTGGACACTTTCACGGCCGGCCATTGCTCCACGACGCGCAGATGCTCATGCATACGGCTGCGCAGTGTGCCGTGGCCGCTCACCTGGGCGTGTGGCGAAGTGAAATGGGGTGTCACCACGGTGGCCTGTGCTTGCGGGCATGGCTGTCTGTCCATGCCGGTGGCTGTCAGGAGGGTGGCATCGTAGTCCTCGCCGCCCCACCAGTTGCTGCCGGTGGTGGCTGTGGGGCGTGCGGTCCATGTGGTGTCGGTGCGTAGCGTGTCGGTTGTGCCGTCGGTGTAGGCCACGTGCAACTCGGCCATCAGTGCCGTCTGTCCGTTGTTAGTAACCTCGCCCTTGGAGAAGCGTCCTGGCAGGAGGTCTATGTCATAGATGCCTCCGGCCAGACGTGCCGTGATTGTGTTGACAGCCTTGCCGGCGGATGCTGTGTCGCCCGTGTTAGGGTGCATGAGAGCGGTCACGTCGTAGGTGGAGTAGAGCACGGTGTGCTCATACTCGCTTTCGCCTGGCTCCAGCACGGCATCCGTCACAGGCTGCCCGCTCAGGCTGATGGCTGCCACTCCGAGTGCCGAAGCGTAGAGACGCGCCCTGCTCACGGTCTTGCCCTCTTGCAGCGTGAATGTGCGCTCCAAGGCCGGCACGGTGTGCATGTGGCCTATGGTGTCTGGTGCGGCTATCCATTGTGCCTGCCAGTCGGTGGGTGAGAGCATGGCGGTGCCGAAGTGTGCCGATGCCGTGGCAGTGTGCCTGTGGCTGTCGGTAGCGGTGAGTGTCCACGTGTAGTCTGTGCAGCTTTGCAGCGGCGCACCGGCGTAGGTGGTTGCCGTGCGGCTGCCGTCGGCCTGCTGCGTGCTGTGCCAGAGGGTGCGCCCGTAGCTGTCGGTCACGGTGATGGTGAAGCGTGTCAGGCGGCAGTCGCGCTCGTCGCAGTCCATTTGCCAACTGAAGGTGGGGGTCGCGATGTCTATGCCGAGGGGCTCATGCAGCGAGCACACCCGCAGGCAGCTGAGGCGCAGGTGTGTGCCGGCCGCGCTGGCCGTGGACCCGGGCATGGGGCTGACAGCGTGCAGGGTGGTTGTTGCCATCATCAGTGGCAGCGTGCAGATGGCTATGGTGTGGCGCATGGCGGCGGGCTACTTTATCTCGAGTACAGGTGCGATGTCGTTGCATGGTGTCGGCGGCAGGGTTACGATGAGACCCTGTGCTGTCTGGCGGAAGGGCACACGGCCGTGCCCGAGCAGGCGCACGCGTCGCACGCGTCGGTCGCAGTGTGGCGAGTCGGTGCCGAGGGAGCGTATGGTCGCCTCCTGCGTTTCTGGCCAGCGCAGGATGGTGGCATATAGCAGCCGGCCTTTCCGTGTGAAGCGTATGTCCTGTGCCGAGTAGTTGTTGCGCTCGTTGAAACCCTGTGCCGTGAGCGGAGTGGCATTGTCGGCCAACGGCCCCTCGCCGAAGGTGCGCCAGGGGCGTGTGCCGTAGATGCTTGCGCTGTTCTGATCCATCCACGCCTTGATGCCGTGGAGCACGTGGCGCTCACGCTCGTCGATGCTGCCATCGCCGCGCATGGGCACACTCAGGAGCAGGTTGCCGTTCTTGCTGACCACGTCCACCAGCATGTCCACCACTTGCTGTGCCGTCTTGTAGCCGTTGCGCTGATAGAGTCCGCGGTCGTAGTGCCACTGGCCAATGCATGTGCACGTCTGCCAGTAGCGCTCCTGTATTCGGTCGGGGGTGCCGCGTTCCACGTCCCATAGCAGGGCGCGTTTCTGCTCCTCGCTGAGTATCTTGCCCATGGCCACCACTTGCTGCCGGCCGTGGTGGGCGGCGGCGCTGCGGTTGTAGTAGTGGCTCAGGATGGTGAGACCCACGCTATCGTCGGTTCCGTAGAAGGGTAGCACGGTGTCGTCGAAGTAGAGCATGTCGGGCGCATAGGCATCTATGCATTGCAGCACGCGGTTGAGGAATTTCTGCTTGTAGGCTGCCGAGGGCTGTGCCGCCCCGCTCGCCCATCCCCACTGGCTGTGTATGCTGCCTTCGCGCTCCCATCCCTGACTGGGCTCATGGTGCTGTGCGTAGAGTTCCTGCGGGTCGTAGCCCTCCCACCACGTGCCCTTGCCGTCGGCCAGGGTGAGGTTGCCGTCGTATCGCTGCGACCCTTCGAGCCACGTCCACGCGTGGCTGCCGTGCATGGATATGCCGAGCGGCAGGCCATGCCGATGGCATGCTGCTGCCCACTCGCCCACGATGTCGCGGCAGGGACCCATGTTGACGGAGTTCCACTCCTGGTAGGGCGAGTCCCAGAGGTCGAAGTTGTCGTGGTGCTGACCCAGGGTGAAGAAATAGCGTGCACCTACGCTTTTGTAGAGGGCGACGAGAGCCTCGGGATCCCATGCCTCGGCGCGCCATGCGTGGATGAGGTCCTTGAGCCCGAAGACTGCGGGGTCGCCGTAGTGCTCCTTGTGGTAGCGGTTCTGCCAGTGCCCGTCGTAGTACATGTGGCGGGCATACCAGTCGCCTGCCTCTGCCTGACACTGTGGCCCCCAGTGTGCCCAGATGCCGAACTTGGCATCTTTGAACCATTCGGGGCATTGCCACGCTTCGAGACTTTCCCATGTTGGGGCAAACGGGCCCTGAGCCACCGCGACATCGGTCTGTGGTGCTGTGTGCTTGCGTGTCTGGGCTGCAAGGGTGATGGCCAGCATGCAGGTGGCCATGAGGGTGCATGTGTTTTTTCGCATAGGTGCGGAGCTGTGTGTGAACACCCTGCATGGTGCTGGCGCGCACGGTGCAGGGTGTCTGTGTTCACCCTGCATGGTGGCGGGCTTCCACGGTGCAGGGTGTAGGTTTAACGGATTGCTATTTTGCGTCTGCCCACGATGTAGATGCCTCGGCGCATGGTGCGCACGGCGCGTCCGCTGAGGTCGCGCGCCGTTGGGTGTGTGAGCGGTGATGGTGCCTGTGCCACGGGCAGTGTCGATGGCTGCCAGGTGGACGTGATGTCGTCGATGGCTGTGGCTATTGGTGTCTCGACATAGACGCGTATGTTGTCGACGCGTGCGGCGCAGTTGTAGCGTCCTGCCAGATAGTAGAGGCCTCCCACGGCGGTGCCTGAGCTTTGGGGCAGCGTGTAGGTGCCTGTGGCGAGCACTGCCTGGTCGGAGCGTCGGCGCAGGGTGTAGGCCACGCTGCGTGCCTCGGTGTCTACCTCGAGGTGCGCCGTGAGCCATTCGCCGGAGGGTAGCTCTACGGTGGTTGCTGCGTCGCCGTTGACCACGTAGGTGGTGCGTGCATCATTGGAGCTCGTGAGGTCGAGCAGATAGTGTGCGCCGGCGTTGTTGTCGCGGTAGTTGGTCCAGCTGTTGGGGCCTGTGAAGGTGCCGGTGGAGGTGCACACGGCAAACTCCGACCCCTCTCTGTTGCCTGGCGTGAGGGCAAAGTCCACGTCGGCGTAGTAGCTGCTGTATGCTTCCAGGGCGGGCACGCTGAATGTGCTGTAGCAGTAGCGGGTGTTGGTCGAGGCGTTGCCCTGGAAGAGTATGTACTTTGTGGCGTCGGTCTGTAGCGACAGGTTGGCGGAGGCGTTGGGTGAGTTCCAGGCTGAGGCGTCGGTGGCCTGCTCATAGTCCTGCGTGTAGAGGTAGGTGCACTCGGTGGCGTTGGGGTCGTGGGCCACGCACACGTTGTCCACGGCCATGCGGCTGCTGTAGCGCCCGCACAGGCAGTAGAGGCCGGCCAGCTCGTGGCTCGTGGCATCGGGCAGCGTGTATGTGCCCGTGGCGAGCACGTTGCCCCAGGTGCGGCTTGTGATGCGGTAGGCGACGGTGCGGTTCTTGCCGTCCACATCGAGACGCACGTGGCACCATGAGTCGGCAGGGATGACAGCCGTCTCGGCTGCGTTCTGGTTGATGGTCCACGTGGTGCTGTAGGCTCCGGCGTTGAGGTCGAGGAGGTAGTGTGCGCCACCGTTGAGGTCGGTGTAGTACTTGTTGTCCAGATTGCGGCCGGTGTATGTGCCGCCCTGTGCCATCACGGCAAACTCGGTGGCGTCCTTGGTGCCGGCAGCGAGGCGCAGGTCGAAGGTGAGGACGTAGCGCTCAAGGCCTCCTGCGGTGAACAGGGTGTAGCCCGAGCGCGAGTTGAGCGTGGCGTGGCCTTCGAAGCGGATGTAGCGTGTGTCGTCGGTGGCCAGCCAGATGCGGTCCTGTGCGTTGGGGGAGACCCACGATGAGGCATCGGTGGCCTGCTCGTAGTCCTGCTTGTAGATGCTGACGAACTCGCTCTCGGGCGTCACGTCGCCGGCTGTCTCGGCAAAGAGGTCGGGCAGGTAGTAGCCCAGATGCGGCGGCTGGTTGTAGGCCGTCTGCTGCCATGCCACGCCGAGGCGGTATACATGGTCGTGCATGAGCGTAGGCACGCGGTATGTCGTGGGCACGTTGGTGGTGAAGATGTTGAGCACCGAGGGGTCGTTGGCATCGTAGTAGATGATCTCTTCGCGCCAGTCGCCGAAGAGGTCGCACATCAGGTTGGGGGTGTGCTTGGTGCTGTTGCAGTCCTGCGACGCACCATAGTTGTAGAGCGTGAGCAGGCGGCTCACACCGGTGTCTGCCACCTTCTCGAGTTTCTTGTCGTCGAGCAGCTCGTCGTGCAGGTCGCCGTCCCAATATATGCGGAAGTTGACGGAGGTGCTGACGCTCGACACCGACTCGCCCGTGACGGCACTGCGCAGCGAGCGGTCGTCGGTGGAGCAGAACTCGAAGCCGCGGCTGTCGCCGATGAGGTCGGCGGCGAGGCCGCGTCCGTTGTCCACTCCGCTGTTGCCGCCGCAAAGGAGCACCTCGCCGGTGGCAGCGTCATGCAGGTCCCACGAGTAGGTGCCCTTATCCTCGTGCACCTGGAAGAGTTCCAGTCCCGGTCGGTCGGGCATGAGGTCGGAGAGGTGTATTGCATCGCCGTGTCCGAAGCCAGTGGCGTAGAGCAGGCGTCCGTCGTGGTCCACGGCAGCCGAGCCGTAGACAATCTCGTCGCGCCCGTCGCCGTCGACGTCGGCAACCGACAGGTTGTGGTTGCCGTTGCCGTAGAGCGTGGCACTGCCGGAGCCCGACGTGGGGCTGCTGTGGGAGTAGGTCTTGCTGCTGCCCTGTGCGTCGGTCACCGTGACACTCGTCTTGGAAGTGCTGGCGTGGACCCACTTGGTGGCGAGCTGCTGCCCGTCGAAGTCCACGGCCCAGACGTAGGCCTTGGTGTAGTAGCCGCGGCACATCACGGCCGAGGGCCGCGCCGTGGGGCCGTCGAGGTAGGCCACGGCGGCGAGGAAACGGTCGCAGCGGTTGCCGTAGCTGTCGCCCCAGAAGCTGCTGCTGGAGCCCGATGGTGCACCGCCGCCGGCAGTGTCGCCGGCGCGGTTGGGGCGGTAGTAGATGGTGTGGAGCGCACGCCCCGTCTGTCCATCGAAGACACTCAGATACTCAGGACCCGAGAGCACATAGCCGCTCGAGTTGCGGTAGTCGGTGCTGTTGTCGGTAGCCCCCGCGATGTCGGCATCTGTGGCAGCGAGGCTGACATAGGAGCCGGTGCCGTCGGTGCTGCCGGGGGCGGTCTTGCATATCAGCTCGGCATGGCCGTCGAGGTCGAAGTCGTAGACGAGAAACTGTGTGTAGTGGGCACCGGCGCGTATGTTGCAGCCCAGGTCGATGCGCCACAGCTGTGTGCCGTCCAAGCGGTAGCAGTCGATGTACACATTGCTGGTCTTGCCGCTCTGCGAGTTGTCCTTCGAGTCGCTGGGGTCCCACTTCACGAAGAGCTCATACTCGCCGTCGCCGTCCACGTCGCCCACGGAGCAGTCGTTGGGTGTGTAGCCCGTGGCCGGCAGGCTGAGCTGCAGCGTGCGGTAGATGTCGGTCCAGGGTGTGATAGCCGCGGAGCGCGACACCTCCTTGCCGCCCACCTTGGTGACGACAGTGTAGCGGCTTGAGCTGGTGCCCGCGGCATCGGTGTAGCAGGTGGCCGTGGCGAGGTCGCGGGCTATCACGGTGCTGCCGCGAAGCACGTCGAAGGTGGTGGCCTCGGCATCGGTGCCGAGATAGCGCCAGCTCACGAAGTTGCCTTTGCCCGACTGCGAGGGCAGGGCAACGACACCACGGCCCAGTGTCTCGTGGGGCGGGATGCCCGGCTGTGCCACAGCGTGGCGTGCAGGCAGCAGTGTCAGTGTGGCGAGAGCGAAGAGTGTGTTTGTGTTCATGGGTGTAGGTGGGCTGATGTCGTTACGCCGTTATATCGTTATTCTGGTATGTTGATGGTCGGTCACTTCACCACCACTTTCCTTCTGCCTGCGATGTATATGCCATGGCGGGCAGGCACAGCCACACGGCGGCCGCCGAGGTCGTGGAGCACAGTGGTGACATGTGTGATTGTGCCTTCGGCTGGTGATATGCCGGTTGATATGTCGGTGCTCAGTGTGTAGCTGCCGGCACCGGCGTCTGTGCGGCGGAACACGGCGCGGTAGGGTGGCACGGTGATGTCGGTCGTGGCAGCCACGAGCTGGCCCTGCACGAGCTGGTAGGCACCTGCACTTGCCGTGATGGCGGCCTCGCTGGTGTTGCCAATGGCGGTCCATGGCGTGGCGGGCTCGGTGGCGATGCCCGGGGTGGGAGGAGTGCAGATGTCCACGTCGGTGGCCTCGATGGTGAAGCTGCTGCCATCAGGTGTGGTGATGATGGCTGGCGTGTAGGCCTCGGCACTGCGCATGAGGGTGAGCAGCACCTTGTCGCCGCTCTCCTCGGCGATGGCACAGACACCGCAGCCTTCGTCGCTCTGCACCTGGAATGGCAGGCACAGGGTGTGCCAGGTGCCGCTCTCCTCGCGTGTGTAGGTGGCCTGTGCGGCATGGAAGCTGTCGGCGATGGTTATCGGAGTGCCGTCGCTGATGCGCAGGCTGGCACACTGGCCGTCCACGATGACGTTGTGCTGTTGTGCCAGCTGTGTGGCCGACGTTGCCGTGATGAGCTGGTTGTCAACGAGCGGATAGAGCACTACGCCGCGTGCCGCGGCATAGCTGGTGGCTGTGGCATCGAAGGTGGCGGCACGGGCACCGCCCCAGTAGTAGTCCTGCCGTAGGCGCGAGGCAGCCACCTCGTCGGCACCGTCGGCACCCAGATACTCAAGCTTGAGGTTCTTGACCTGATAGTAGCCGCGGTCGGAGCGTATACCTATGGTGGCTGCGCCCGAGGCCACGCTGAAGGCGCAGCTGTATGTGGCAAAGCCGCCGTCGGCTGCCGCGCCAGCCTCCTCGCTGCGGCCTATGCTGCCGGTGTCGCCATAGCCGTAGAGAGCTATGCGCGAGGCGGCGGCAGGCTGGTCGGTCTTCACGTCGGCCGTGAGGCGATAGTTGCCGCTGGGCAGGCCGCCGACGGTCTGCATCAGCTCGGCACGCGTGATGGTGCCGGCCCAGGCGTTGAACACTCCGGCAGAGGCGTCGACGAAGCAGTCGCGCCATCCGTCGAGCTCATGCACGAAGGTCCAGCCATCGGGTATCTGCACACGTGAGCCTGAGGCTTCGCCTGTGTATCCTTGGCTGAAGGTGGCGTTGACAATGAGGCCGGTCATGTCGGGGTCTGTGTCCGCCTGCGTGATACTCTTGCACACGAGGGTGATGTCGTCGGCACTGACGGCACTCTCGGTGGTGCCCACGCCGCCCGTGAAGCCGAGGCTCAGGGTGAGCAGTGTGGGCTCGGTGAGGGTGAGGTTGTAGGTGCGCAGTGCCCATGCCGTGGTGCTGGCTATGGTGGTGCGGCGGCCGTTGAGCTCGTAGTAGCATAGGTTGTCGGTGAGGGTGCCGGCGTGCTTGATGCGCAGCTTCAGTGTGTACGTGCCCGCAGGTAGCATGGCCTGCCGCAGTGCCTGGTCGGTGCAGGTGTAGGCCTGCCATTTGGCGCGTAGATAGATGCTGTGGGCCGTGGGGGCACCATCGTCGGTGCGCTGCCGCAGGTGTATGTACTGGGTGTTGTCGGCATTGGTGTGCGACACCACATGCAGTGTCCAGCCTGTCTGCGGGTGAACGTTATTGTTGGTGGTGAGGGCGTCGCTCTCGGTGGACTCGAAGTCGGTGTTCAGGCCGAGCAGCGGTGTGACGTCCACATTGCTGCCGCCGTGGTCGGCAACATAGGTGGCGAGGGTGTTGGCGATGCGTGCCAAGGCCTGGCTCACGGCGTCCGCTGTCGCTGCGGAGCGCGCTGCCGTGAGGTCGGAGGCAAAGGTCGTGGCATCTAAGTGCTCCACGCCCTGACACAGCAGAGCCAGCTTGCCGCCGTCGATGCCGGTGGCCGTGGGTGCGAGGGTGGGGCAGGAGGTATCATGGTAGCCGCTGTGGTTGGTCTCGGAGAAGTGCACGCGCTGCACCTCGACCACGCCTGTGCCCTGCTTGCACAGCACGAGGTAGCCACCGGCCAGGCCGCCGTTGCTGCGGCCTGTGGCGGCTACGGTGTAGTCGGTGATGCCGCGGAAGGTGTTCTGCGCGTAGCTGTGCGTGTGGCCGGAGAAGTGCACGGGGTTCTTCGTCAGCAGCATGATGTCGGCATAGCGGTTCTTCTTCTTCAGGGCGTAGGCCTGTGCGTTGCTGTCGCTGTTATAGGCACCGAGGTCGAGGTCGGTGCCGTAGGCCGAGCTGTCGGTGGTCTTGATGTAGAGGCCCACATCGTTCTGGTCGAGCCACCAACGGTCGCAGTCGGAGCCGGCGAGCAGCGGGTAGTGCTGTGTGAAGACGGAGGGCTCATCGGCATGGGCTCTGACAAAGGTCTCGAAGGCATCCACCACGCCGTCGGGGGCGTAGTATGTGGCAGCGGTGAAGAGTGAGGGCTTGGTGTAGGGCTTCTGGAACCAGTAGGTCTGTCCGCAGTAGAAGCGCACACCTTTATACTTGAAGGTGAAGGGCTTGGCCTGCGTGCGCGACGAGCCGTCGGTGATTTGCTGATAGTCGGTGATGTTGCCGCCGGCGAGCGTGACGGCCTGTGAGCAGTAGTCCTCCACGATGCCGCGCGCCACGTCGTTGCAGTATGAGCCGCCATCGTTCCAGCCGTAGGTGAGGCCTTTGTCGGGGCTGTTGCCTGTCCAGTAGTCGGGCACCAGGTCGTGGTTGCCGCATATAGTGATGAAGGGTATGCCGGCATCAAGGAGTGGCTGGTGGGCACTGCGGAAGTTGCTGCCGCTCTTCTCGCTGTCCTGATCCATGTCGCCGAGGCTAATGGCGAGCTCCACGCGGGGCACATAGCCTGGCAGGGCGGCGAAGCTGAAGTGTGGACCGTCGGCGTCGCCTATCTTGAGTGCACGTCCGAGATAGGCCTGCATGTCGGCCACGGAGGTGCCGTCGTGCCCGCTCTGTGCCGTGTGAGGGTCGGAGAGCATGAGCACGGTGAAGTAGTGACCCACGGTGAAGGTGAAGGCGTAGGCCTTGCCCTGGTGGTAGAACACCACACGCTCGCCATCGCTCACGGTGAGTGTCCGCGGGTCGGGCACCACGGCCGAGGGGCTCACGGCAGTGCCGTCGACGGTGACGCTCACGGCGGCGAGAGAGTAGGTGCCGCTGTCAGTGAGTGGCAGCTGCATCAGCGTGGAGCCGTCGGTCATCTGGGCGACGGCCACATCGGCCTGCGCAGGCAGCGACAGGAGCATCTGCGCTACGCTGCCTACAGGCATGCTGAGGAGAGTGATTATGGCAGGGACGATGGCTTTCATGGCGATGTGTGTGTGATGGCGTGTGCCTACAGTTCGTCGGGCGAGAGCTCGACCACCTTGCCGCCGCGTGCCACCACGAGGGTGGCCTTGAAGAGGCGTGAGCGCTCCACCAACCGTTGCTGCGCCAACCGTATGCCGCAGTCTATCTTATGCTGCATCTCGAGAATATCCTTGTCGTTCATGCGGTGGCGGTGTTGGTGGTTAACGTCTTGGTGGCAGCCGTGGCACGGTCGTGCAGCAGCCGGTAGCGGTCTGTGTCCACGACATCGGCGCGCCCGTCGCGCCAGCCGCAGGCCACCTTCACGGCAGGGCAGTAGGAGTTGTCGTATAGGACCCAGTAGTCCACCACGGGCATGTAGAGCCCGAAGAGGTTGTTCAGCCCTGCATCGTAGCGGCGCAGGACCACGTCGGTGGGAATGTTGTGCCCGCCCTGGCTCACGCGCTTTGCCACACGGGCTACAGCCTGCTCGGGAGTGGATAGCGCGAAGAACAGCAGCGTGACGAAGTAGCCGCGCTTCTGTGCGCGCCGTATGAGGTTCACGTAGGAGCGCGTGGCCAGCGTGGTCTCGAAGGCGAAGGTCTCGCCCTCCTTGAGCAGGTGCAGGATGCGGTCTATCATCAGGCGTCCCGCCTGTATGGCTACTCCCTCGGGATTGAACGGCGAGAGGCCTTTGGCTATCTCGTCGGCGTTGACGAACTCGCGGCAGCCGAGCATCTCGGGCAGGACGGTGAACGAGGCCGTGGTCTTGCCCGCCCCGTTGCAGCCGGCAATGATGTAGAGGTTCATACCTTATTATATATAGTGGGGTGACATAGGAGCACGCAGCCGGATAGCCTCGCCCCTATCTCTGCCCGCAAAGGTAGCTCTTATTCTCCACACGGCAGCAAGCGGCCGACCACTCTTCACACAAACAGCGAGGCCCTGCTTCACAGCAGAGCCCCGCCCAAAACGTTATTAACTTATTACATCCTTGCAGCACGGAGCTGCAAGATGCTCCTTTGGCATCCGCGCGGCACGGGCGGTGTAGCGCCCGTGCCGGCGGATGGCACATGCTTGCCTGAGTGGTGCGCCTGGGCGCTTATTTGTCCCAGTCGTCCCATACCGCGGTGCCTAACGGCATTGCCAACCTTGTTGCCAACCATAGCCAAATGTATGCGCACGCGAGTGCTATGATTGGGCGAGGATGGTAGTTGTCACCTCAAAATCGGCGCAAATGTAAGCATATGGATGCAATTCACCCCCCCCGCACCGTTAAACTAAGTTAATAGCACTAAGATTGTTGCGTGGAGGGTGAAAAAAGGCCCTCATGGAGCAAAATGCTTGTTCCATGAGGGCCGTTCTCTTGTGTTCGCTTCGGGCGAACCTATGCCTGTACCTGATGGTCTCAAGTGCCGGTCCTTGCTGTTACAGTGTCACCTGCACAAACGGGGCTTAGGCATAGGGTGGGGCAGCAGTGTGCGGCGCATGCGCTTGTCACTGTCCTTGCAGCAGGTCGGGGCGGAGGCGGCGTGTGCGCTCGAGGCTTGCTGCCAGCTCCCACTCTTTGATGCGTGCCTCGTGGCCAGAGAGGAGCACGTCGGGCACGCGCCATCCGCGGTAGTCGGCCGGACGGGTGTATACGGGGGCAGCGAGGAGGTTGTCCTGGAAGGAGTCGGAGAGTGCGCTCTGCTCGTCGCCTATCGCGCCAGGTATGATGCGCACGATGGCGTCGGCCATGACGGCAGCTGCGAGCTCGCCGCCGGTGAGCACATAGTCGCCTATGCTCACCTCTTTGGTGATGAGGTGCTCGCGTATGCGGTAGTCGATGCCTTTGTAGTGGCCGCAGAGTATGATGATGTTCTCGCAGAGCGAGAGTTCGTTGGCCATGGGCTGGCTGAACTGTTCGCCGTCGGGTGTGGTGAAGATGACGTGGTCGTAGTGGCGCTGGGCGAGCAGTGTGCTGATGCAGCGGTCGATGGGCTCGCACTGCATGACCATGCCTGCGAAGCCGCCGTAGGGGTAGTCGTCGACGCGGCGGTCGCGGCGCACGGCCCAGTCGCGCAGGTTGTGGAGGTGTATCTCGCAGAGGCCCTTGCGCTGGGCGCGGCCAAGTATGCTCTCCTGCAGGAAGCCCTCAATGAGCTGGGGTATGACGGTGATGATGTCGATGCGCATGCTTTTGGGGGTGAGGTTGTTATAGAGAGGGTTACGGTAGTTATAGTAGTGAGCCAGTGGCGGGGCTGCCAATGTCTCTGCCTACCACTGGTTGGAGAGCAGCGCGAGCATGTCGGTGGCGGTGAGGCGGTGTGCACGGTCGGCACCGGCGAGCAGTGAGTCGGATAGTGCGCGTTTGCTCTCGTGCAGGCGGAGTATCTTCTCCTCGATGGTGTGGTGGCTGATGAGGTGGTACACGGTGACGGCTTGCTGCTGGCCTATGCGGTAGGCGCGGTCGGTGGCTTGCTGCTCGATGGCGGGGTTCCACCATGGGTCGAGGTGTATGACGTAGTTGGCTGCGGTGAGGTTGAGGCCTACGCCGCCGGCCTTGAGGCTTATGAGGAAGACGGGGGCGCGGTGGTTCTGGAAGTCGGCCACGAGCTGCTCGCGTCTGCTGCTGCTAGCCTGGCCGTCGAGATAGAGGTAGGCTATGGCGGCGTCGTCGAGTGCCTTGGCCGCGAGTTGGAGGAATGAGGTGAACTGTGAGAACACGAGCACGCTGTGACCTCCGTCGACCACTTGTCCGGCCAGCTCGAGGAAGGTGCTGACTTTGCTTGAGCCTGCTGTCCATGTGTGGTCGATGAGCTCTGGGGCGCATGCTGCCCTGCGCAGTCGTGTGAGCTCGGCCAGGGTGTTGATGTTGAGTTGTCGGGCTTCGTCGTTGAAGCGTTGTTCGGCCTCGCGGCGTATGACTTCGTAGAAGGCCATCTCGTCGTCGGTGAGCTCCACCTGTATGTTTATCTCGGTCTTCGCGGGCAGCTCGGTGACCACGGCCTGCTTGGTGCGTCGCAGCATGAACGGTGCCACGAGTGCTTGCAGCTGTTCCTGCCGCTCGCTGTCGCCGGCCACCTCGATGGGGTTTATGTACTTCTGTGCGAACTGCTCGTAGGTGCCGAGCAGGCCTGGGTTGATGAACTGGAACAGGTTCCAGAGTTCTCCCAGGTGGTTCTGCACTGGTGTGCCGGTGAGTATGAGGCGTGCCTTGGCATTGAGCTGCATGCATGCTGCTGATGTCTTGGTGCCGCGGTTCTTGATGGTGTGGGCCTCGTCGAGGCACACCACGTTCCACTCCTTGGCGGCCATGATGTCGGCCGTGGGCACCATGAGGCCGTAGGTGGCGAGCACCACGTCGCCGGCCTTGGCCATGCGCACGGCTTCGGCGCGGTCGGCCTGCTCGCCGAGGGTCACGGTGTGGAGTGTCGGCGCAAAGCGGGCCAGCTCGTTGCGCCAGCCTGGCAGCACGCTTGCCGGTGCCACCACGAGCGATGCTCCGCCGGCGGCTTTCTCGAGCAGGAAGGCTATTGTCTGCACGGTCTTGCCCAGGCCCATGTCGTCGGCCAGGCAGGCTCCTGCTCCCCACGAGGCGAGGCGCACGAGCCAGCGGTAGCCTTCGGCCTGATAGGGTCGCAGGGTGGCTTGCAGTGCCTCGGGCACCTGTGCTTCCAGACGGTCGGCCTCGAGCATGCGCTGCTGCAGGTCGCGCAGCTGCTGCTCGTGGTGTATGCTGACCTCGCCATTGACGAGCTCGCCGAGCAGTCCCGACTGCAGGGCCGACACCATGGGGCGGTTGTTCTGCATCGTGGTGAGGCTTTCCACGGCGTCGAGCTGCCGGCGCAGACGCTCGGAGAGCCAGAGGTAGTCGCCTGCGGCGAGCTGCACGTAGCCGCCGTGGCTGCCGGCCAGTGCGGCGAGCAGTTGCTGTGCGGTGAGGATGGAGTTGTCGTTGAGGCGCACCTGTCCTTCCACCTCAAACCAGCGGCCGCGCGGTGTGAGCGACAGCTGCCATCCGCCGGCGGGGGCGCGGCGCATGCGCAGTCGCTCGCCCTCGGGCCATTCCACGGTGCAGCTGTCGGGGTGCTGGTTGGCATAGGCCAGCAGGTCGAGCACCTGGGGTGTGGTGAGGTGTGCGCTGAGGCTTGTGCTGAAAGCTATGTCGTGGTCCAGGCAGTAGGCTGTCAGTTCTTGCAGGTGGGCTGCCTCGCCCTCCATGTCGCGCTCGATGCGCACACGTGAGCGTGTGGCGGTCTGGTCGATGATGGTGCGCTCGCCCTGTGCCGGTGTCACCACCATGTGGCCGCCAAGGAGCGGGCGCACGAGCAGGTAGACGTCGAAGAGTGTCTGCGACGTGGGGTCGGGGGTGATGCGCATGAGCAGCGTTGTCTGCGGCTCCAGTGTCTGTAGTTCCTGCTCTGCGGGCAGGAGGTCGGAGTGTATGTCGACGATGCCTTGCACCAGCGTGAGTGCCTGTTGCAGCCTCTCCTCGGCCCGCGGGGGGAAGTCGCTCACGGAGAGCAGTTGCTGTAGCACCTCGCGGGCGTGCCGGCTCATGGGGTAGTAGATGTAGTGCTGGCCATCGGCCTTGTGGTAGACATTGGTGGGTGAGAGCAGGTCGCGGTAGGCTATGTTGCTCTGCACGTGGAAGCCGTCAGTGTTCCGCTCTACTATCACGTAGGGCTCCTGACGCTCTATCACGACGCGGCGGTATGGCGTCTGCTCGCCGGTGTACACGCGGTCGGTGCCGGCCAGATGGGGCAGTATCAGGCCGAGGGTGAGGCGTGAGGCCTGGTGGTAGCGCACGTCGGCCACTATGGCCTGGTCTGTGCGGTCCATGAATGGCTCGGTTCCGCTTATGAAGCGGTTCCACGGCAGCTGCTTGCCGCTGCCCCAGCGGCCGTCCTTCAGGCGGTTCTGCTCGCGTATGTCGATGCTCTCGCCGTCGCTCATGATGATGTACATCACGCGGTGCTCCGCGACGGAGTCGCCGCCGAGCCTCTGTGTCTCGGCGGCTATGAGGCGGTCCACCATCTGCTCCCACGGCTCCTTGACGTGGGCGAATGCCGAGATGGGCTTTGCGCCGAAGGCTGCTGCCAGCTGCTTCTTCTCGCCTTTGGTCATGGTGATGTAGGCCTGTGCCTCATGGCGGAGGAAGGCGGAGCAGGGCTGGAACACGTCGGGCTGGATGGGCATTCCGCTGAGGCTGGCTCCGAGGAACTGTGCCATGCGTTGCTGTAGCACATACTCTTTGTCGGCAAAGGCGATGGGCGAGAGCAGGGTGGTGAGCATGTCCATGTCCACGCGCTGGTGTGTGTGGGCGAGGGTGTCGGCCAGCAGGGCGGCGGCACCGGTGGAACGCAGGCGTTGCTGCCGCACGTAGGTGGCGAATGCTGCCAGCTGTCGGCGTGTGTCGGGGCGATGGCTTGTCCATAGTGCAATGACCCAGTAGAAGGCCGCTATGCCGTCGCCGATGTATGTGGCAGCGGCGGCGGAGCCGCGGGCTGTGGCCTGCGAGCGTGCCTGCGTGGCCTCGGCCATCACCTTGAGGGCCAGTTCGGCCTTGCCTTGTGTCACGGCGTGTACGCCCTTGAGCAGCAGGTCGTAGTAGTTGAGGCGTATGCCTGTGGGTGGCTGGTAGGTGCCCATGCAGACATAGTCGTAGTAGGCCATGAGGGAGCGCAGCTGCCGTATGTCGGGGTCTGAGGCGTCGAGCTTGCGGAGGCTCATCTGCCGGCGCATGATGCCCACGGTGTCTACGTAGTCCATGCGCATCCATCGCGTTATGACGGCCGTGGCAAAGGCGGCGAAGTCGTTGTCGCGTATCATGGAGATGAGCGTGCTGTAGCGCACGTCGTGGGCCAGCCCCACCATGTAGGGCGGCATGGCCGAGGAGAACACCATGGGCTGTGCCGGCTCCCCGGCGTG
Organism: uncultured Bacteroidaceae bacterium; assembly: GCA_905234605.1. Lineage (GTDB taxonomy): Bacteria > Bacteroidota > Bacteroidia > Bacteroidales > Bacteroidaceae > Physcousia. Next base: position 139,978 of record CAJOIE010000010.1, read on the forward strand.
GAGCCGGAGGATGGCCTTGCGCAGGTCGGCAAACTCGGGGTAGCGTGTCAGCGGCCATGTGGCCAGCTCGTGGAGCCACTCGGGGTGGGCCGTGAGCACGTAGGTCATCACGTCGCCGTAGTGGCGCGGACGTATGTGCTCATGTCCGGGGGCGAAGTGGGTGGCGGCTTCTGCCACGACGATGTCGGCGCGCACCAGCTCGGCCGTGAGCAGCGGCAGCTCGCCCATCATGCACTCGCCGTGCACGCTGAGCTGCAGCTTGTCGTCGTCGCTCATGTCGCCGCCGACGAAGGCATACATGCATGCCAGCTTCTGCGCGGCAGGCTTGAGGGTGGACAGCAATTGGTGTAGGGGTATGAGCATTGTGTGCGTCATGGTTTTGAAAACGCCGCAAATGTAGCACTTTTTCCGTTAACTGCCAATGGCCTTGTGCGCCTCACTTGCCTGTGTGGCGGATATTGTGTGTGCTGCACGGCACGAAAACACCCTGCACCCTCATGTCCGTGAGGGTGCAGGGTGGTGCTGGCACACGGTGCATGGTGGCGGCTGTCACCCTGCATGGTGTATGGTGCCTGTCTGCGGGTGCTGGCGTAGCTCCTCTATGAGGCGCAGTGCCTCCTGGTACGCCTCCGTCTCGTGGCGCAAGTGCAGTGCAAAAGGCGCGACGAGCTGGCAGAAAGGTGCGGAAGGTTGAAGGTGGAAAGGTGAAAGTCGCTACTTTTGTGAGTGGTCACTCACATGCGCTATTACGGTATAACGGTATGCCGGGATAGCGACATAAGCACCCAGGCCAGCACAATGAAAGCTAATACACCTCGTCACACACCTTCGGCTCACTCCCGCAGGGGAGGGAGGGACATGGGCGGCAGCGAGCCCACACTCTTCGACGCCGTGGAGCAGCCGTCAGCCACCGCCGCACAGCGCATAGCGCAGCTGCGCCGCCAGCTGCATGAGCACAACCATGCCTACTACGTGCTCAACACTCCTGCCATCAGCGACCAGGAGTTTGACGCCCTCATGCGTGAGCTTGCCGACCTCGAGGCCGCTCACCCCGAGCTCTACGACCCAAACTCGCCCACCCAGCGTGTGGGCTCCGACATCCAGACGGGCTTCACGCAGGTGCGCCACGAGCGTCCCATGCTGTCGCTCGCCAACACATACAACAAGGACGAGGTGGCCGAGTTCTACCGCCGTGTGCGCGACGGTCTGGGCACCGACGACTTCAGCCTCTGCTGTGAGCTTAAGTTCGACGGCCTGAGCATTGCCCTGCACTACGACCACGGCAGCCTGCGTCAGGCTCTGACACGCGGCGACGGCACTCAGGGCGACGACGTCACGCCGGCGGCACGCACCATTCGCACCATACCCCTTCAGTTGCCTGCAGGCACCGGCTGGCCCGAGAGCTTCGAGATACGCGGCGAGGTGCTCATGCCATGGGCCGCCTTCGACAGCCTCAATGCGGAGCGCATGGAGCGCGAGGAGCCCCTCTTTGCCAACCCGCGCAATGCCGCCAGCGGCACGCTGAAGTCGAAGAGCACAGCCGTCGTGGCCGAGCGGCACTTAGATGCCTACCTCTACTATCTGTTGGGCGAGAGCCTACCCACCGACAGCCACTACGACAACCTCCAGGCAGCACGCCGCTGGGGCTTTCAGGTGAGCGATGCCATGAGGCGGGTGCAGGGGCTGACGGCAGTCTACGACTTCATCGACCACTGGGACCAGGCACGCCACTCGCTGCCTGTGGCCACCGACGGCATAGTGCTCAAGGTGGACTCGCTCGCGCAGCAGCGTGCGCTCGGCATGACTGCCAAGAGCCCGCGCTGGGCCATAGCATACAAGTTCCAGGCAGAGCGACAGTCGACCGTGCTGCGTGAGGTCACCTTCCAGGTGGGACGCACGGGAGCCGTCACACCCGTGGCCAACATGGACCCCGTGCAGCTGTCGGGCACCGTGGTGCGCCGTGCCACGCTCCACAACGCCGACTTCATGGCTGCCCTCGACCTCCACCAGGGCGACCATGTGCTGGTGGAGAAAGGCGGCGAGATAATTCCCAAGATAGTGGGCGTGGACACCGAGGCACAGGAGGGCGCGCGCGGAGAGGCCGTGCAGTTTGCCACCCGCTGCCCCGTGTGTGGCACGCCGCTCGTGCGCTATGAAGGCGAGGCGGCATGGTACTGCCCTGCCTACGACACGTGCCCGCCACAGATAAAGGGACGGCTGGAACACTACGTGAGCCGCCGCGCCATGGGCATAGACGCCATCGGGCCGGAGACCATCGACGCCTACTACACGCAGGGACTGGTGCTGGGCGTGGCCGACTTCTACGACATCACTGCCGCACAGATCAGCGGCAGCCGCGGCACACGCCAGCGCACGGCACAGCGCATCGTCCGCGCCATAGCCGCGTCGCGGCAGGTGCCCTTCGAGCGCGTGCTCTTCGCCCTGGGCATACGCTTCGTCGGCGAGACCACGGCCAAGCTCCTGGCACGTGCCTTCCGCGACATAGACCGTCTGGCAGCAGCCTCGCCGGACGAGCTTGCCGCCGTGAGCGGCGTGGGCAAGGCCACTGCCGAGAGCGTGCATGAGTGGTTCGGCACAGAGGCCAACCGTCGCACCGTGGAGCGGCTGCGAGCCGCAGGCGTGCAGATGGCACTCTCCGAGAGAGCCATGGCGCGGCAGGGCAGCAGCCTCGCCGGACAGACTGTGGTCATCTCCGGCGTGTTCGCGCTCCACAGCCGCGACGAATATAAGGCACTCATTGAGCAGCACGGAGGCAAAAACACAGCCTCAGTCACAAAAAACACCACATTCATACTCGCCGGCACTGGCGTCGGGCCGGCCAAGCTCGAGAAGGCACGCTCGCTCGGCATACCCCTTGTCAGCGAAGAGGAGTTCCTGCACAGAATAGACACTCACTCTGCCCCGACCGATGCCACGGCCTCACTCCCCCATGAGGGAGAGGGCTGAGGTGAGGCTGCCGGCGTCAGCCGCAGGCCGGCGATTATCCTCGTCGTAGGGCTCTATGTAGGTCTGGATGACGATGTCGTCCCCGTAGGCGACACCAACGGGGCTCACGGCGTATGCGCGGGCATAGTAGGTGCGGGCGAGGCGGAGACTCTGGATACAGACGGCGAACTCGCCCGTGCAGAAGTCTGCCGTCATGGCCGATATGGTGCTGTCGGCAAGTGTCGGCTGTGCTGTCTCGGCATATACTATGCCTATGTCTGTGACAGGAAAGGTGGAGGAGAGCAGGCGGCATGTCAGCGTAGCCCCGGTGCGACCGAAGCTCTCAAGTTTGAGACTGTCCAGCCGAGGTAGCTCAGCTGCTGCCTGACTGATGGCTATCTCTGTCTGCATGTCGCTCGATGTGGAGCGAGCCACAATGACACCAGTGCGCGGCGTTAGCCTCATGTTGTCTGCCGTGCGGAATGTAATGGTGGCATCGCCTCGTGCCCCGAGGGGCTGGATGTCGGCGAGCCAGTCGGGGGCAGAGACGATGCTCCACGTGGTGTTGCTGCTGATGAGGGTGCTATATGCTGCCGCTGTGGCTGGCGAGTCAATGCCAACGGTTGCTGTCGTGATAACCTCGGTTGCTGCGAGTTGCACCACCTCAAGGTCACGGCAGATGCCTCCCTCGGTGGTGAGTGTGACCACGGCTGCGCGCTGCTCTGCCCATGGGTTGACAGTGGTCCTCAGGCCTATTGACGCCGCTCCTCTGCCATGAGCATTGGCGACAGTCAGCCACGAGGATGTGGTGGTGGCTGTCCATAGGCAATTGGAGCGGAGGCTGATGGCGCCCTCGGTGGCGTCGGCAGCGAGTGTCACCGCCTCGGTGCGCAGCAGGTCGGCACTTGGAGTGGCTTCCAGGACACCGGAGTCGTCGAAGCACGAGTTGGTGAAGGTGGCGGCAACTGCTATTACTATATAAGGTATGAGGGAGCTGACGGTGTGTGCAGTCTTGCTCTTGCCCCATCTCCCGCGGGAGAGGGGAGCCTGTCGATAGGCAGATGTGTTCGCTTTCATGTTGTCGCAGGTTTCTTCTCTCATACTTACATATCAATCATGGCTCCCACGGTCAGGCCAAAGCCTCCGGCACTGAAGCCTGCTGTCCGGCTGGCACCTCGGAAACGTGCATCTTGACTTAGGGTGATGGCATAGTGGGGCGTGAGGGTGATGTTCACGTTTGGGCTCACAGGGACTGCCACCCTCAGGCCAATGGCTGCGGTAGAAGCCATTGCCGAGGCTGCATAGCTCTTGCTGCCTTCGCCGCCCTGCTCTGTCAGCATGTGGATGGCAAGTGATGCCTGTGGCGTGAGGGTGGCAATACGCCACGCGCTTACCACGTAGCCATAGCGCAAGGCAATGGAGTGTTGCTTGTAGGTCATCGTGGAGAGCCACACACCAGTGTCGTCATACCAATGCACCTGGGCAGAGCTTTGCAGGCCAATGGTGAGCTGTAGCTCAGCCTCGTGCTGCTTGTATGAACCTCCGCCAGTGAGTGCTATGCCGCAAAGAGAGCGCAGCGTGTAGCCGATGCCTAAGTGCGTATGCACGGTCTGCGGTGCAGGCTGCCTGCGTGGTCCAGCCACGAGTGTGAGCGAGAGCGTGAGGGCAAGTAGGGTTAATGATGTTCTCATAGTCGTGCGATGGAGTCAGTTGATGACTATTTTCCTGCCGTCCATGATGTAGACGCCACGACGGGGAGCTGTGACGGGGATGCCTTGCAGGTTGAAGAGGCGGCCGTGTCTGTCGCTGCGAATGGTGGTGACACCGTTGCGGAGTGAAACAAGTTCGTCTGCGATGCGCATCAGGGGAGCGTCTGCGCCGCTGCTTAACCGATATGCCTGGAAGGGACGCACCGTGCTTCCTGGCAGGAACACGCTGCCTTCGGCCTCACCGTTATATGGATGCCCCACATTCAGCACATAGACAGCATCCGACGCCTCCACGGGGGAGAACGTGGCAACGAAACCTGTGCTCTCGGCTTCTGCCAAAGCTGCCTGCGTGGCTCCGACGTGGGCATTGGAGGCAGAGAAGCGAACCTTGCCCGCCAGCCTGTAGTCTGGCCAGTAGGCCTCGTTGTTGGGCATGGCTATGATGTAGGGCACGTAGGCACGTATGGCATCGGCGTCAGTGAAGCCTTGTCCGGTGAACACACACAACCAGAACGGCTTCCTGTCGTGCTCGCCGCTTGCGAATGGGGCAATCTTTCCCTTCGCCTCATGCTCAATACGTTCCACGTCGAATGGTAAAGCTATTGTCTCCCAACCGCCTGCCTGCCCGAGCCCGGTAGTCTGGGTGTAGTCGTGGCTGTAGCTGATGTTGGTTGCCGTGAAGGCTATAGGCGCAAAGAAGTCGCCGCCGTAGGCTGCATCGGCGAGGGTGATGTGGGGAGCTGTCATTGACGGCAGATTAACGTAGTTCACGTTGTCGCCTAAGGCGTTGGCATCGGCATAGATGAGCAGGTTGGGGTTAGGCAACAGCCCGCTGACGGTGGCTGTCAACGGCGGTTGGGCTTGCCACACTATGGCTGCCAGATGCTGGTTGTCGCTGAAGATGCCGCGGCCGACGGTTGCGACACTTGCCGGCACCCACACTGCGAGGAGTCGCTCGCGAGAGGCAAAGGTGCTGTCGGCGATGGCTGTCACAGCCCATGAGGCATCGCGATAGCTCACGCTCTCGGGCACCTTGGCAGTAGTGAGGTGAGCACTGCTGCCTGCAAGCACTGCACCTTCTGCCTCTGGGCCTGCCACGTAGTAGTCTAAGCTGTCTATGCTGAAATGCTCCTCATGGCCGCGGAAGCTGATGTCCATTGCAGCACGACCTTCGGTGAGTGCAACGTGTAGCAGCTGTCCGCCGTAGGCCGACGTGCTGTCTGGTGTCAAAGCGTAGGCTATATTGCCCGCTTCCACCTCCACGTCGCCGACGCGGTAGCACACGTCGGGAGCGATGGACAGGCCAAGGCTGTCGCCGGCAGAGTAGTGCAGAGTCAGCACACTGTCGGCAGCAATGGTTATGTCACTCGCCAGGAGGGTGGCCGTGCCGCCGTGACCTACGTGGAAGATGACGGTGTTCTCTGCCACGACAAAGTCGCCTTTGACTGTTTCGCTCCAGAGGCCTTCGTGGTTGCTCACTTGCAGGTAGATGGTGTGCTCGCCGTCACCAAGTTGCAGCACAGGTACGTCTATGTCAAGCAGATTGCCTGGCATGTAGCCCGTCACGATGCCGCTGTCGGGCAACTCCTCTGCGTCGAACCAATAGCGGTAGGGGCAGCCCGTCGCATCGCTGCTGGCATCTGTCTCTGACACTACGAGGAAGAGGCGTGTCATCGGCGTGCCCCAGTGTCCGTCGGCATCGCATGCCTGGAAGTGGAGCGTGTGCAGCCACGGTGTCAATGTGCTCACGTCTACCTCCATGTTGACTGTCCGTCCCGTCATGTTGCCCGTGCGCTCGGTGGCCGTATCGCCGTCGAACCATAAG
>CAJOIE010000010.1:146551-146869 GCA_905234605.1 uncultured Bacteroidaceae bacterium
AGCCACGGTGTCAATGTGCTCACGTCTACCTCCATGTTGACTGTCCGTCCCGTCATGTTGCCCGTGCGCTCGGTGGCCGTATCGCCGTCGAACCATAAGCGGTATGCGTAGCCCGTGTCGCCTCCGTTGCCCACTGTGTCAGGCATGACGAGGAAGAGTCGCGTCAGCGGCGTGCCCCAGTGCCCGTCGGCATCGCATGCCTGGAAGTGTAGTGTGTGTAGCCACGGTGTCAATGTGCTCACGTCTACCTCCATGTTGACTGTCCGTCCCGTCATGTTGCCCGTGCGCTCGGTGGCCGTATCGCCGTCGAACCATAAG
>CAJOIE010000011.1 GCA_905234605.1 uncultured Bacteroidaceae bacterium
GTGCAGGGCATGGCACTGGTGGAGGGCAGCAGTCGTCAGGTTCCGACCATTGGCAGAGCCAGTCAACTCCAGCATCAGACTACGACCACTCTCATTCCGACTTTGACGGCTTCGGCTTGTTCACCACTGACAACCCAGCTGTCGATCCTGCCGAAGAAGAGGCCAGAAGAAGGATGCAGAGAAAGAAGAAAAACGTCGTGGTCCGAAACTCTGATTATCAATTATTCAAATGCTATTTAATCACAATTCAAATTCCATTTTACTATGCAACAAGAAGACGATTTGAGGGCACTGGCGAAAATCATGGACTGTCTCCGTGCCGTGAGTATCATCCTTGTGGTGATGAATGTATATTGGTATTGCTATGCCACCGTAGAGGGGCACGGCATCAATATCGGTGTGGTTGACCGCATCCTGCTTAACTTCAACCGTGAGGCAGGGCTGTTTTACTCCGTCCTCTACACCAAACTCTTTGCCCTGCTCCTGCTTGCCCTGTCCTGTCTCGGTACGAAGGGAGTCATCAATGAGAAGATCACTTGGTCGAGAAACTGGGCAGTCCTCGGTGCAGGTTTTTGTGTTCTACTTCATCATTAACTGATGGATGCTACTTTTGCCCATCCACGTCGACGTGTTGACGGCACTCTACATCCTCACAATTGCCATTGGCTACATCTGTCTGATGATGGAAGGTCTGTGGATGAGCCTACTGTTGAAGCACCATCTGATGGAGGATGTTTTCAACAATGAGAACGAGAGTTTCATGCAAGAGACTCGGTTGATGGAAAACGAATATTCCGTCAATCTTCCCACCGTTTCTACTACATTTGAAACCTCTTGATAAGGGGCTGGTGATAAGGGGCTGGCCTAAGCCAGGGTCTCATTTGCTGGCACAAGGTTTTAACCCTGCATTATAGCCGGAGGGTGTGTCAAAATAGGCACATCCTCTTTTCTTTGTCCTTGCTGTTGCACGCAAATAAGCGTATCGAGACTGAAAATGGTCATATTTCACAATATGCATTCCAGCCCATCGAAACATGGGATACATAAAACCAGCAGTTGTTCAGGCACTTATGGGAATAATCTCCACGTTAGTCTCTCCCTTAATTTCTTGGTTATATTCCCACTGTTAGCATCGTTGTCTTGCCTACTCCTCTTGCTCCACGTATGCCTATCAGCTGTGCATCCCAGTTAATTTCGTTCATCAGGCTACGCTCGTGCCGTGTGTCCAGATGCGACAACAGACGCACATGCTGCAACTGCAATTGTTTCAGAACACTATCTTGCTATCAATTGCTGCTGCAAAGATATGCTAATTGCTCAATGGAGAAAGCAGATTTGGTTGTAATTTGCTTTCTTCATTAAGCAGATTTACAGGGAACCGGCAGATTGTGCTTTGTAAAGAAAGCATGAGGGCAGCCTCGCGGCGCACATTGGCTGTTCTTTTTATGGTCGGATGCTGTCCTTATTCCTATTTTGCACTACCTTAGTGCCCGAAAAGGGCATGAGACCTCACGCGCCTGTCGGTTGCGACTCATGGCGTGCATGGATGCGGAAACTCAGCGTAGGCACTCGGCTCACGTCTTACCGGAAAACAGTCAGATGCAACAGCCTACTATTGGCCACTCTGCCTCTGATTAGCGTTGGCTATTCCTTGATTAACCAAGCTTTCGCCAACCGGATAAATTCGCTGAGCCCGTATTTTAAGAGCAGAGAATATTGACATTGTCGAATACGTATTATTAACCACCTCAAATTAATGTAAGTTTATGGGAAAGATTCTTTGTTCCATCTTTAGCCTGCTGTGCATGGGCTTGTCTTGCTACGCGCTGCCTACATCCAGTGTGCTGTTGCAGCATAAGGGAAATGTGGTAGTCTATCCACTTGATTCGTTGAATGCGGCACTTCGGGATGCAGCGGACGGCGACACGCTGTTTCTGTCGAAAGGCGTTTATCCTGGATTTACCATTGACAAGAAAATCACAGTGAGAGGAGCTGGGGATGAAACAATCGTGAATGGAGACATCATTGTTGATATTCCTGACAGTCTCACTCTTACAGCTACTTTGATGGAAGGGATATTACAGAGCAGCTACACTGGAGAAATCTACGTAAATGCACCGGTAAATGGACTGAAACTGAAACAATGCTCATTCTATAGGCTAAACCTGAATGCCATCCTTCACGATGCGATAATTGACCGATGCCTGTGCAATGACTATATAAGCATCCCGAACAGCGTCAAGTCGTTAACCATAACGCAATCAAAGCTTTTTATATGCGACATAAAGCAAGAATCCTCAAATGCCATCACTATAGTCAACACAACGCTCAAAGGTTTCCGTAATGGTCAGAATTTCCGTGGCTCTGTAATCAACTCTATCGTTGGGTGGCCTGGAAATGCCAGTTATACTTACACCTCATGCTCATTCATCAATTCGCTGATAAGTACCTACCGCCTTACGATTGGCGGCACATGCTATACCGAAAACTGCTGGACTGAAGAAGACCAGTATGTCGTAAAGAGTCCTGCGTCCATGTCGTTCTGGGCAAAATATAATGAGGAAGAGCTAAAGGAACTTGATTATTTGGGTAATGACGGAACCGTCATAGGCTGCTATGGTGGCACCCATCCCTTTACTCTTGAGCTTGCAGTTCCCAAGGTGCAGTCTTCAGACATTACACTCGACAACACGAGCCGAATACTTAATGTGAATCTCATGCTGACAGCCGAATAACAGACCTGCTTATGCGTAAACATGCTATTTTACTTATGTATCTGCTTGGCAGTATTATTGCTGTGCAGGCACAGACCATCAGCCATTACGAATACTGGTTGGATGGGGACTACCAAGGCAGAGTGACAACTTTAAGCACAAAAACAAACGTGAACGTTTCGTTGCCACTTAACGGGCTACCTTCCGGACTGCATTTCTTTAATTTCCGTGCGACAAACAATGTGGGCGAAATATCGAATGTATTCCGAACGATGTTCTATCTACAGGACATGCCAAGTGCTGCCACATTGACCAGCAGCGAGTATTGGATAGACGATGACTACTCACATCGTGTCAGTGGAGACCTGAAAGACGGTTGCATGTCATCAGTGGTTGATTTGGGGCAGCAGCCAGCAGGTCTGCACTTTTTTAATCTGCGTGCTTTCAATAGCAATAATGAAGTGAGCGACATCTATCGGACACTGTTCTACTTGCCCGACAAAGACATTGTGGATGTTGCCGGTTATGAATACTGGATAGACAACGACAGCCTTATTCGGGTAAGCAGTGCCGATAACCATTCAGCCCTTTTGTTGGAAATTGATGTGAGTTCTTTGGATGAAGGTCTTCATACCTTTAGCTTTCGTGCAAAAAACAGTTTCGATGAATGGGGAGACGTTTATTCGGAGGAATTTGAAGTAATGGCAGCCTCTTCTATTAGAGAAATGGAGAAAGGAAATGGAACCATTGACGTATATAATCTCCGAGGCGAAAAGGTTCTCGACAATGCTAACTGGAACGAACTTACCCGTCTGCCACATTCCATATATATTATTGAAGGGCGCAAGATTGTGATAAAGTAAAAATAGGTGCTTCTGTCACTTCGCACCTGCAAAGTACCGGTTCTGCGGATTTATCCGTTTGGTGAAAGCTTGGTTCATCAAGAATAAGGTGTTGCCTTGGCCGTCGCGGATGATGTTTATCCCGCGTCGTGGTCGCGACAGCTCGCGCCCGTCTGTTGCATAGATGCGTCTGTGGGCACTGGCAGCTACTGGTATGTCAACTACCGGCTTGATGCTTGATGAGGCTTTGTCAATAAAGTAGAAACAATCAGCCCCCCCTTGTCTTGTGTGAACGTATGTCTTACGAGTAGAATACGTATATGTCGTACAGATAATGAGTAGTTGGGAATGATGCAACCACTTGCCCATTTTCGGATATAACTTGAAACCCACCGTATGTTGACTCCCTCTCTATTCTGCGTTTGTCGCCATTGAATGTGGTGTCACAATCCTCTTCAGTGAAGGTGTAGATGAGAGTTTCATATTGCTCATCGTCAGTAAAAAGATTTTGAGTAATACATATGCCGTTGCAGTAGTCTTCAAAGTCTGTGTCACCATTGTGGAGGCCAAAATCAGGTGCGGACCAGGAACTGTCGTCGTATTCTTTATAAGTATCCCAATTGCCCAGTGCATCCAATCTTTGATATGTGTAGACTGCCGTTGTGTAGACTGCCGTTTTGCGTGGATACTGGATGCTGAACGAGTGTTCCTCCTCAAAGTCGGCATAGTAGATGGTGACCGTAGCCATGAAGGACGCATCTACTTGCATTGTGACGCACTTGCCCGTGGCCAGTGTAGCTGAAAACCTTAGGCATAAAATGCGTAGCTGCTCCCCTCTGTCTGTAACACGGGTGTTTGAGCCGAGAGATTGAGGGTGCAGGCGAGTGCTGCGGTGAGAAGTGCGACGTTTCGCATAGTTTCCATCCGCAAGTCACGAGCATAACGCTTCGTAGTATTCCCGATATGTATGTCTGTCACGCAGTGTTGTGACGACGATGCAGATATACAACTTATCACATTCGCCCCAACCTAAGCAGCCATTTCTTTTTCCGCATGCTTCCCACAGGACTCGCCTGCATAAACATACAACCTGGATGCAAATATCGACATGGATATGCATGGCGGGTGCAAGAATATGCATAACTTTGCGGCGATTTAATGCATAAGCACAACTCGTGATACAACAGACACCCAGCAAGCAAGCCCGCTTGGAGATTATAAGGATGCTTGTGTCCATGCAGGAGATGAGCACTCAGGACGACCTCCGCCGCGAACTGTCCGTGGCAGGCTACCCCACCACACAAGCCACCCTGAGCCGTGACTTGCGCCAGCTGCGCATAGCCAAGGGGCTCAATGAGCACGGGCAGATGGTGTACCTCCTGCCTGAGCAGCGCCGCTACCAGCGTGTCAGCGACCAGCACATCACTGTGCATCAGCTTAACAGGCTCGGAGCCCTGTCGGTGCGCTTCAGCAACAACATTGCTGTCATCCACACCCCACCGGGCCATGCTGCACATGTGGCATACGATATAGACCAGGCGCATATTGCCGAGGTGCTGGGCACCATAGCCGGCGACGACACCGTGGTCATCATCCTCACGGAGGATGCTGCGCGGCCGGCGTTCCTCAACGCTTTGGCCGATGCTGTGCCGGAGACACGGAAGGGAGCTGACGCGTGATACTGAATAATGGAGTGTCAGCCGCATAGCTGCATAACTCTACCTTAACACCATCCACAGAAACGGATATGATACAGACCGACGTGCGCATAGATATTATCGTGGCCGACGAGAGTCACGAGCGATACGTGGACACCATCCTCGAGACTATTGCCGAGGCTGCCAAAAACCGTGGCACGGGCATAGCCAAACGCACCCATGAGTATGTAGCCACCAAGATGCGCGAGGCAAAAGCCGTGATAGCCATTGCAACCATGCCCGACGGCGAGGAGCGTTTTGCGGGCTTCAGCTATATAGAGACATGGGGCAACAAGCAGTATGTCACCACATCCGGACTTATTGTGCACCCCGACTTCAGGGGGATGCATATAGCCAAGCGCATCAAGGACATGACATTCTCCCTGGCGCGCACACGCTGGCCATACGCCAAGATTTTCTCCCTCACCAGCGGCAAGGCTGTGATGAAGATGAACACCCAGTTGGGCTACCTGCCAGTGACTTTCGACGACCTCACCGACGACGAGGCTTTCTGGCGCGGCTGTGAGGGATGTGTCAACGTGGGCGTGCTGCGCGAGCGCAACCGTAAGTTCTGCATCTGCACAGCCATGCTCTTCGATCCCGAGGAGCATCTGCCTGCAAAGATACCTCAGAAGGTGATTGAGCGTATCAACAGGCTTGACGGCAAGATAACAAGCAGCCAGGAGATGCGCGACTAAGCACAACGGGACGGCGCAGTGGCATTATTCCGTTATTCAGAAACTCCGACACTGACAATAAACACAACAATATGGAAGAGAACAAGACGGCACACGCTAATGTGGTGCCTGCTAAGAAGAAAGTGGTCGTAGCCTTCTCCGGAGGATTAGACACGAGCTATACCGTGATGTATCTGGCCCAACAGGGCTACGAGGTGCATGCCGTGTGTGCCAACACCGGAGGCTTCTCGGCTGAGCAGCTACGCACCAATGAGCAGAATGCCTACCGCCTGGGTGCAGCTATGTATGCCACTCTCGATGTCACACAAGAGTACTACGCCAAGTCGCTCAAGTACATGATCTTCGGCAATGTGCTCCGCAATAACTGCTATCCTATCTCCGTCTCCTCGGAACGCATCTTTCAGGCAATTGCCATTGCGCGCTATGCCAATGAGGTGGGAGCCGATGCCATAGCCCACGGCAGCACAGGTGCCGGCAACGACCAGATACGCTTCGACATGACCTTCCTCGTCATGGCTCCAGGCGTGGAGATTATCACCCTGACGCGCGACCGCAAGCTCACCCGCAAGGAAGAGGTGGACTATCTCAATGCCCATGGCTTCGATGCCGATTTTGCCAAGCTCAAGTATTCATATAATGTGGGCTTGTGGGGCACCAGCATCTGTGGCGGTGAGCTCCTCGACCCCACACAGTCGCTGCCGGAGGAGGCCTATCTCAAGCATGTCACAGCCAGCGAGCCAGAGACATTGCTGCGCATTGAGTTTGAGCGTGGCGAGGTGGTGGGTGTCAACGGTGAACACTTCGACGACCGCGTGCGTGCCATTCAGCGCATAGAGGAGATAGGAGCCTCCTATGCCATAGGTCGCGATGCCAACGTGGGCGACACCATCATAGGCATCAAGGGGCGCGTGGGCTTCGAGGCCGCTGCTCCCAAGCTCATCATAGAGGCTCACCGTCTGCTTGAGAAGAGCACCCTCTCCAAGTGGCAGCAGTACTGGAAAGACCAGGTGGCCACATGGTATGGCATGTTCCTCCATGAGAGCCAGTATCTCGAGCCTGTCATGCCAGACATCGAGGCTATGCTCACCAGCTCACAGCGCAATGTCACCGGCACTGCCATCCTGCGGCTGCGTCCTTATGGCTTCGACACCGTGGGTGTGGACAGCGGCAACGATCTCACCCGCAGCAAGCTCGGTGAGTATGGCGAGACACAGAGCGGTTGGACGGCCGACGAGGCCAAGGGCTTCATCAAGCTCCTTTCCACACCGCTGCGAGTGTATTATGGCACACATCCCGACGAGCAAAGGTAACACGCAGTGATGGCAAAGGAACGACTGACACGCTCCACCTCCGACAGGTGGGTGGCAGGCGTCTGTGGCGGCATTGCCCGCTACCTCGGCTGGGATGCCGACATGTTGCGCCTTATATGGGTGGTGCTCACTGTGGGCACCGCCTTCTGCGGCGTGCTGATATACTTGGTGCTGTGGCTGCTCATGCCTCAGAATATATATGTACGTTAACAGCTGTATATGATAAAAGTAGGTATAATCGGCGGTGCCGGCTACGCTGCCGGCGAGCTCATCCGCCTGCTGCTCCATCACCCTGAAGTCGAGCTGGCTTTTGTGCACAGCAGCTCTAATGCAGGCAATCGCCTGACCGACGTCCATGCCGGCCTCATGGGCGACACCGACGTGCGCTTCACCGACCGCCTGCAACTCAAAAGCATAGATGTGCTCTTCCTGTGCATGGGTCACGGCAAGAGTGCCGAATTCCTGGCAGCGAATGCCGTGCCGTCTGGTGTGCGCATAATAGACCTGGCACAGGACTTCCGTCTTGCCTCGCCAGGCAACGACTATGTCTATGGTCTGCCTGAGCTGCATCGGGAAGATATAACCAAGGCACGCTATGTGGCCAACCCGGGCTGCTTCGCTACCGCCATACAGATAGCCTTGCTGCCCTTGGCAGCAGGATGGATGCTGCACGACGATGTCAGTGTGAATGCCATAACAGGTGCTACGGGAGCAGGCGTCAAGCCCTCTGCCACCACCCACTTTGCGTGGCGGGCCGACAACATGAGCATCTATAAGCCATTCCGCCACCAGCATGTGCCCGAGATACGCCAGTCACTATCCGAGCTTCAGCCAGGCTTTGAGGCCGCCATCGACTTCATACCCTATCGCGGCCCATTTGCTCGGGGCATCTTCTGCACAGCCGTGACCAATATTGACCCCTCATTGCCAGAGGAGGAAGTGGTCAAGCTATATCGTCAGTTCTATCAGCCGGCAGCCTTCACCCACTATGTCGACTGCGACATCGACCTCAAGCAGGTGGTCAACACCAACAAAGCCCTCGTGCATGTGGCTAAGGTCGCCACAGAGCGCGGGGCCAAGCTCCTTGTCACCTCTGTGATAGACAACCTGCTCAAGGGTGCCGCAGGGCAAGCAGTGCAGAACATGAATCTCATGCTCGGCCTCGATGAAACGGCTGGTCTGCACCTCAAGCCCAGTGCATTCTGAACATAACTGACAATAAAAGCATGAGCAAATACCTCTCTTACGCCGTTCTGCTATGCATCTCTGGCGCCATCGCAGCCTGCCGGCATGCTGCCGCAGACATCCGGCCCGTGGCATGTACGCTGGAGGCCCCATTGCCTGCCGACTCTGCACCTGAAGCCGTGCGTGAGGCCATGACTCTCGCTGTCAGGTTTCATCCCTACGAAATCCTGAGCGATACTTCTGCCGACATCTGTGTTGCGGGCATTGCCGCCGTTGATGTGCCTACACAGACTGCTTCCGTGCAAGAATGTTCCACTGAGGGCTACGGCATTGCCGTGACCAAAGGTGCACAGACGACAAACTTCCCTCACATTCGCCACACACGCCAACCACGTGCAGGCTACGACCATGCCTCCGATGCCGTTTGGTATGCGTGCAGCGCGATGGAAGGCACAGGCGTGCAGGTGGAGCGTCTGTATATCCTGCGCTTTCAGGCTGATGGCATCGCTTATGTGGCTGCCACCATCGAGCCCTCCGACATCCTGCAAGCCTGTTGTGCGCGTTTAGGCTATTGCATCAGCGGGCAGCAGATAACCTTCTTCGACGGGCAGAGGCCCCTCGGCACGTCCACCGTTACCGTCACCGACATGGGCGGCTTCGACGACGAACAGCCGCTGTGGATTGGTGAACAGTTGAGCTATGATTTCAGTCGTGACAGCATCTATGTACTCATCACACCAGGCGTGAAGTTCACCACCGGTCTTGTCCTCACCTACGATGACATGCCAGTGCTGAAGTCCTGCCTCACCGTAGATGCCGATGGCGGCTGCTCCCTTGGCGAGTTCACCTTGGAATAAACATAAACGCATAAATATGACACTGTTCGACGTCTATCCCCTCTTTCCCATCAACATAGTGCGTGGCAAGGGATGCCGCGTGTGGGATGACCATGACACTGAGTACCTCGACCTCTACGGAGGCCATGCCGTGATTTCCATCGGTCATGCGCATCCTCACTATGTGGAAGCCGTGAGCCGCCAAGTGGCACAGCTGGGCTTCTACAGCAATTCCGTTGTCAACAAGCTTCAGCAGCAGCTGGCAGCGCGCATGGGTGCTGCCACAGGCTACGACGACTATCAGCTATTCCTCATCAACAGCGGTGCCGAGGCCAACGAGAATGCCCTGAAGATGGCCTCGTTCCACACAGGGCGCACACGTGTGCTGGCCGCCGCGCACGCCTTCCACGGGCGCACGAGTCTGGCCGTGGAGGTGACCGACAACCCACGCATCCAGGCACCGATAAACATGGGCGGGCACGTCACCTTCCTACCGTTCAATGACACCGAGGCATGGCTTTGCGAACTGGCAAAGGACGATGTTGCTGCATGCATCATAGAACCCATACAAGGTGTGGGTGGCATACAGGTGGCCACGACGCCGTTCCTCAAGGCACTGCGTGAGGCTTGCACGGCGCATGGCACGGTCTTTATTGCCGATGAGATACAGTCGGGCTATGGCCGCAGCGGTCGTTTCTTCGCCCATCAGTATGCCGACATACGTCCCGACATCATCACCATGGCCAAGGGCATTGCCAATGGCCTGCCCATGGGCGCAGTGATATTCGGCCCTCAGTTCAGGCCTGTCTACGGACAGCTCGGCACCACCTTTGGCGGCAACCATCTGGCGTGCGCCGCAGCCCTTGCCGTGCTCGATGTGATGGAGGGGGAACAGCTTGTGAGCAATGCCGAGCGTGTGGGCGGTTATCTGCTCCGGCGCTTGCAGACATTGGCGCATACAGCTGCCGGCAGCCACATCACCGACTTGCGTGGACGCGGCCTCATGATAGGCATCGAGACCGATGTGTCGCAGAAGGAAGTGCGCTCCAGACTTCTCAGTGAGCACCACATCTTCACCGGTGCGGCTGGCACCAACACGCTACGCCTGTTGCCGCCGTTGTGCCTGACCGAGGCCGATGCTGATGTCTTCGTCGAGGCGTTGACGGCGGTGCTGGCAGAATAGAGTGAAAGTAGCGAAAGACGTTAAGCCAATGTATGAGACTGCCATCTTGGCCTGCCTTGCCCACTACACCACGCCAATCGGCTTACCTGCTCCAACTCCTTTTACTCCTCCAACAACAGTAATATAATACCTCCAATATCAACATGGACCAACAGTTGCAACAACTCGGGCAGCGTCTGCGCGGTTTGCGCGATGTGCTCGACATCACCGAGCAAGAGATGGCCGACACCTGTGGCATCAGTCTCGAGAAGTACCAGCGCATAGAGCGCGGCGAGGTGGACATCACCATCTCCAACATCATGAAGATAGCCCACAAGTATGGCATCTCCGCCGATGCCATCATGTTCGCCGAGGAGCCCCACATGCGCTCCTACTCCGTGGTGCGCAAGGGACAGGGCATGAGTGTGGAGCGCACGGCGGCCTACAAGTATCAGAGTCTGGCCAGTGGCTTTGCAGGGCGCAAGGCCGAGGTGTTCATCGTCACCGTGGAGCCTAAGCCCGAGGCACGCACCATCTATAAGAACACCCACAGCGGACAGGAATTCAACCTCGTGCTCGAGGGAGCCATGGAGCTCTATATTGCGGGCAAGACTATTGTCCTGGAAGAGGGCGACAGCATTTATTTCGACTCCACCAAACCACACGGCATGAGAGCCATCGGCAGCAATGCCGTGCGCTTCCTTGCCGTGACTGTGGAATAATCTTAGCACCATGATAGAACGTTTCCTTAAGCAGACACATTTCACTTCGGTCGCTGACTACAATCAGCATCTGGAGTTCGTTATCCCCGACGGCTTCAACTTTGCCTACGACGTTATGGACGCATGGGCCGACGAGGCTCCCGACCACGATGCCATTCTTTGGACTAACGACGAGGGTGCGGAGCGGCACACCACTTTTGCGCAGCTCCGGCAGCAGACCGATGAGGCGGCTGCATTCCTCCACTCTGTCGGTATCGGCAAGGGCGACCCTGTGATGCTCATTCTCAAGCGGCGCTATGAGTGGTGGGTTACCATGCTTGCCTTGCACAAGATAGGTGCTGTGGTCATACCCGCCACGCACATGCTCACCCGCCATGATATTATATATAGGAACACACGCGCGAGTGTGAAGGCCATCATCTGTGTCGACGACGACTATGTCACCTCCCAGATAGCCGAGGCCATGGCAGAGAGTCCCACGCTCAGCCTCGTCATAGAGGTGGGCGAGCATCCGCATACATCATTGGCAGAAACCACGCCAGTGTGCTGGCTCACAGCGACCCAGCTGCCGGCATCATTAGGCGGTACGGCCCAGATGCAGTTGCCGGCCTGGACGCGCGACACTGTGGAGCGCAATGCCAACAGCGACACTATGCTGATGTACTTCACCTCGGGCACTTCGGGCGAGCCCAAGATGGTGGCTCACGACTTCCTCTATGCCATGGGACACCTGACCACGGGCGTGTTCTGGCACAACCTCAGCGCAGACAGCATCCACCTCACCGTGGCCGACACCGGTTGGGGCAAGGCCGTATGGGGCAAGTTCTATGGTCAGTGGTTTGCCGGCGCAACTGTCTTTGTCTTCGACCATGAGAAGTTCGATGCCGACAAGTTGCTCCGCCAGATGGAGCACTACCATGTCACGTCGTTCTGCGCACCTCCCACCATATACCGTTTCATGATACGCGAGGACCTCAGCCGCTACGACCTGTCGTCGCTGCGCTATTGCTGCACTGCCGGCGAGGCTCTCAACCCTGCCGTCTACGACCGTTTCCGCGAGCTCACAGGCATCAGCCTCATGGAGGGCTTCGGGCAGACGGAAACCACCATGACCCTTGGCACCATGCCGTGGATGACACCCAAGCCGGGCTCCATGGGCATGCCCAACGGGCAGTATGAGATAGCTCTGCTCAAGGCCGACGGCACGCCGTGCGAAGACGGAGAGAAGGGTGAGATAGTGGTCAAGGTGGGAGAGCACAAGCCCATAGGCCTCTTCAAGGAGTACTACCGCGACCCTGAGCTCACGGCTCAGGCATGGCACGACGGCTACTACTTCACCGGCGACATGGCCTGGCGCGACGAGGACGGCTACTACTGGTTCGAGGGCCGCAAGGACGATGTCATCAAGTCCAGCGGCTACCGCATAGGCCCCTTCGAGGTGGAAAGTGCGCTCATGACACATCCCGCCGTGGTGGAGTGTGCCATCACCGGTGTGCCCGACGACATACGTGGCATGGTGGTCAAGGCAACTGTGGTGCTTGGCCGCGAGTGGAAGGACAAGGCCGGCGACGCTCTCGTCAAGGAGCTGCAGCAGCATGTCAAGCACGAGACAGCTCCCTATAAGTACCCGCGCATCATAGAGTTTGTCGATGAGCTGCCAAAGACCATCAGCGGCAAGATACGCCGTGTGGAGATACGGAAGAAGGACGCTAAATGAGTAGACACATGCAGATAGCCATCATAGGAGCCGGCAATATGGGTGGGGCCATTGCCGATGCCCTCTTGCAGCAGGGCACGTACACCATAGCTGTCAGCAACCCGACGCCATCCAAGCTGCAACGCTTTGTGCAGCAGGGGGCACACGTCACCACCGACAACTGCGAGGCAGCCCGCCAGGCGGACATCGTGGTGCTCGCCGTGAAGCCATGGCTTGTGGAGAGTGTGCTTGCGGAGCTGTCCGGACAGGTGGCGCTGACCCACAAGACGGTCATCTCCGTGGCGGCAGGCATCACAGGGCAGCAGCTCTGCCAATGGGCAGGCCCTGAGGTCACACTTTTCAGCGTGATACCCAATACAGCCATAGCCCGGCGGCAGTCGGTGACACTCATCGTGCCTGTCCGTGCCACGGCCGAGGCCACCGATGCTGTGTGCCGTCTCTTTGAACCGATGGGCATGACTTTCGTCACCGACGAGGCTCACCTTGCGGCGGCCACAGCACTCACCTCTTGCGGCATTGCCTATGCCTTGCGCTATGTGAGGGCGGCCACAGAGGGTGCCGTGGAGCTTGGCATGAAGCCTGCTGAAGCGCAACGCCTCGTGGCGCAGACACTGCGTGGCGCGGCGGCGTTGCTGGAGCCTGAAGGCACACATGCCGAGACGGAGATAGACCGTGTGACCACTCCTGGCGGGCTCACCATCCGCGGTCTCAATGCCATGGAGCAGGCTGGCTTCACCGCAGCCGTCATTGCCGGGCTCAAGGCATCAACACTATAAGCAAGGAGGACACGTATATGAGCATCACACGCAGGATAGCTGTCAAGGTGGGCAGCAATGTGCTCACCCGTGCCGACGGCACACTCGACATCACGCGCATGTCAGCACTGGTCGACCAGCTGGCTGCCATGCGCCATCAGGGCATCGAGGTGGTGCTCATCACCTCGGGAGCCGTGGCCAGCGGGCGCAGTGAGCTCCATCTGCCTCAGGAGGCTATCGACCGCATGAGCAGTGTGGAGCAGCGGCAGCTGTATTCGGCCGTAGGTCAGGCCAAGCTCATGAGCCGCTATGTGGAGCTATTCCGCGACCATGGGTTGCACGTGGGGCAGGTGCTCACCATGAAGGAGAACTTTGCCCCTGGCGAGCAGTACGACAACCAGCGGCAGTGCATGACGGCCATGCTCTCGCATGGTGTGTTGCCCATAGTCAACGAGAACGACACGGTGTGCGTCACGGAGCTGATGTTCACCGACAACGACGAGCTCTCGGGGCTGGTGGCCCTCATGCTGGAGTGTGACACTCTCATCATCTTGTCTAATATAGACGGCATCTATACTGGGCTGCCATCCGACCCAGCCTCGCGCCTTATTGCCAGGATAGCTCCTGCCGACGACATCTCGCCATGCATACAGGCCTCGAAGAGCGAGCATGGCCGTGGAGGCATGCAGAGCAAGCATGCCACGGCGCGCCGCGTGCAGATGGCCGGCACAAGGGTGCTCATCGCCAACGGCAAGCGCGACGAGGTGCTCACGCGCCTGCTTGCCGACCCCGCCGGCATACCTCACACTGAGTTTGTTCCCTACTGCCAATGAATGAAGACCTCCTCCGCGTGCGTCAGGCCAGCCGCTGCCTGACCACCGTCACGCAAGAAAGCATCAATGCAGTGCTCACGGCGTTGGCCGAGCGCACCATGCAGCGGCAGGCCGAGCTCCTGGCGGCCAATGCCAGAGACCTTGAGCGCATGCCTGACGGCGACCCTCGCCACGACCGTCTGATGCTCACCCCCTCGCGTCTGGCCGACATCGCTGCCGACCTGCGCCACGTGGCTACGCTGCCGTCGCCTCTCGGGCGTGTGCTCAGCGAGACCACACGCCCCAACGGGCTGCGCATGCAGCGGGTGAGTGTGCCCTTCGGCGTGGTGGGCATCATCTTCGAAGCACGTCCCAACGTGTGCTTCGACTGCTTTGCACTATGCCTCAAGGCTGGCAGTGCGTGTGTGCTCAAGGGCGGCAGCGACGCCGAGTGCACCTGCCGTGCCATTGTCGGACTCATTGCCGGCGTGCTGCGTGACCACCATCTGCCCGAGACCCTTGTGCACCTGCTCACCACGCATGCCGACACCGACCGCCTGCTCACTGCCGAAGGGCTGGTGGACGTGGTGATACCGCGTGGCAGCCGTCGTCTCATCGACCATGTGCGGCACTACGCGCGTGTACCATATATAGAGACAGGGGCCGGCGTGGTGCATTGCTATGTGGATAGCGATGCCGACTTGCGGAAAGCCATAGACATAGTGGTCAACGCCAAGACACGCCGCGTCTCGGTGTGCAATGCCCTGGACTGTCTCATCATGCACCGCGACCGCCTCGGCGACCTGCCGGTGCTCTGTCGGCCGCTGTTCGATAAAGGTGTCTTTGTCGAGGCCGACGAGGAGGCCTACGCCGTGTTGCAGCCACTTGCGCCCGCGCTGACAGGACAGGCATGCGCGGACTCCTTCGGCACCGAGTACCTCGCCCTGCGCATGGCCGTGAAGGTGGTGGGCAGCATGGATGAGGCCTTGGAGCACATTGCCCGCTACGGCTCGGGACACAGCGAGAGCATCGTGACCGAGAGCGAGGCTGCCGCCAGCCGCTTCCTCCGCGAGGTGGATGCCGCATGTGTCTACCACAACGCACCCACGAGCTTCACCGACGGCGCGCAGTTCGGCCTCGGAGCGGAGATAGGCATCAGCACGCAGAAGCTCCATGCACGCGGCCCCATGGCTCTTGAGGCACTGACCACCTACAAGTGGCTCATACGGGGCAACGGGCAGGTGCGCCCGTGAGCCGGCTCGCCACAGACCGACGAATAACCGAACACACACATACCAGCATGAAAGTATTCCAGCACGTAACAGACATCGGCGACCTCCGTGCAGCCCTCGCCGAGGCACAGGAGGTGAAGCGCGACCGCTACCAGTGGCAGCATCTGGGCCGCAACAAGACCGCCCTGCTCATCTTCTTCAACAACTCGCTGCGCACACGTCTCTCCACACAGAAAGCTGCCATGAACCTCGGCATGAACGTCATAGTGCTCGACGTGAACCAGGGCGCATGGAAGCTCGAGGCAGAGCGCGGAGTAGTCATGGACGGCGACAAGAGTGAGCACCTGCTTGAAGCCATCCCCGTGATGGCCAGCTACTGCGACATCATCGGCGTGCGCTCATTCGCACGCTTCGAGAGCCGCGAGGACGACTACGAGGAGCGCATACTCGACCAGTTCATACGCTACAGCGGGCGTCCGGTGTTCTTCATGGAGAGTGCCACGGTGCACCCCCTGCAGGCATTTGCCGACCTGATAACCATTGAGGAACACAAAGCCACGGCGCGCCCAAAGGTCGTGCTCACATGGGCTCCTCACCCCAAGGCACTGCCGCAGGCTGTGCCCAACAGCTTTGCCGAGTGGATGCAGGCTGCCGATGTCGACTTCGTAGTCACACACCCCGAGGGCTACGAGCTCGACCCACAGTTCGTGGGCAATGCCCGTGTGGACTACGACCAGATGCGAGCCTTCGAGGGTGCCGACTTCGTCTATGCCAAGAACTGGAGCTGCCCCGGAGTGACGCGCCCTGCCGACTACGGACGTGTGCTCCACGACTACCACACCATGATGGACTGGACCGTCAGTGCGCGCCAGATGGCCGTGACACGCGACGCCCGCTTCATGCACTGTCTGCCTGTGCGCCGCAACATGATTGTCACCGACGACGTCATCGAAGGCCCCCGCTCGCTCGTCATCCCCGAGGCTGCCAACCGTGAGGTCTCAGCCCAGGTGGTGCTCAAGCGCATGCTCGAGGCTCTGTAGAGAGCAACGGCATGCAGAGGGGGTGCAGGGACATGCACAGAGAGCCTGCATGGTGAACGCAAAGAGGGTGCAGGGGGAACGACAACCCCCTGCACCCTCTTTGTGTTCACCCTGCACCCTCTTTGCGTAGCCGCCGCAGGCCTTTGTTCAGGCAGCTGTGCACAGTCGCTACGGCATGTGCATGCGCCGCGCCTCACTTGTGCAGCAGGCCGCGACGCTTCCGGCTGACAGCCACCGGCCTGACAGCACTGCGCAGCGTGGTGTCGGTGCGCAGGGGCTGGCTCAGGGAGTCGGGCTCAACGTGCGGCACGAAGGTGCGGGAGAGACGGTGGCGTGCGTAGTAGATGCTGTCGTCCATCCACTCCGGCGGCCCGTCGACATCATCGCCGCTGAAGGCAAGGTCAAGCTCCACGGGCTTCTCCGTGGCAATATACTTATAAGGTATCTGCAAGGGCAGGTATGGCGTGATGAGCACAGGACGGTAGCCCCAGCGTATGATGTCCAGCTCACGGGCCGCAGCACGAGAGAGGTCTATCACGAACTTGCGCGAGTAGGGGCCGCGGTCCGTCACGCGGACCACCACCTCCTTGCCGTTGGTCAGGTTGCGCACCAGCAGCAGGGTGCCCATCGGGTAGTGCAGGTGGGCGCACGTCATGCTGTCGCGGTGGTAGAGTTCACCGTTGCTCATGCGCCGGCCGTGGAAACGGTCGGAATAGTAGGAGGCATAGCCGCTCTGTTCGGGCAACTGCTGGGCGTGGAGGCAGACAGCGGTCGTCAGCGCAAGGAGAAGGCTTGGCAGGATGTGCTTCGTGTTCATGTGGAGGCAGGAACCATGTGCTCCCGTCAGTGGGCGCAAGTTAGGCAATTGTCGCAAATGGACAAACTTTTGGCGGCATTTGCAGAGGCTTATCGATGAAATGACTACCTTTGCGCGTTATCCTGTGCAACCAATCACTCTATTCTCCATACATCAAGGATATGAAGAAACAAAGCAAAATCATCTTCCTCATAGCTGCGCTCATGGCGTCACTCCTTGCCACGAGCTGTATATCAGACAAGAAGATAGTCTACATCCAGGGCACCGACTCCGTCTATGCCGTGCCCAAGAGCATCGCACAGTCGTTTGACCTGCGCATACAGCCCGACGACCAGCTGGCAATATCAGTGACCTCGAAGAACCGTGAGCTCATCGAGCCATACAACAACACCACCCTCATCGGTAGCGGTATAGCCAACCCCACAGGAGCCAACACCGCCAACACCACATCAGGCGTCAGCTACTTCCGCGTCAACAAGGAAGGCGACATACTCTTCCCCGTATTCGGAAGGCTGCATGTGGCCGGCATGGGAACATCGGAGCTCAGTGCCACAATCCAGAAACTGTTCCGTGAGGGCGATGCACAGCATGCCCCAAGCATCAAGGACGCACTCGTCACCACGCGTGTCATGAGCTTCAAGGTCACCATCCTGGGCGATGTCAAGTCGCCAGGCACACAGACATGCTCCAGCGAGCGCCTAACCATACTCGAGGCCATAGGCCGTGCCGGCGACCTCAACAGCTCCGCACGCCGCGACAATGTCCTCGTGGTGCGAGAGGAGGACGGACGCCGCGTGGCATACCCCGTCAACCTGCTCGACCAGGCCAGTGTGTTCAACTCGCCGGCCTACTACCTGCAGCAGAACGACGTAGTCATAATCCAGCCAAACAAGTCGGTGCGGGTGAAAGGCTCCACAAGCTACACACTGCTCAGCGTCAGCTCCACACTCGTAAGCATGGTGGTCTCCATCATATCGCTCATAGTGGCTATGAACAGATAGACCACAACCACAGCCAAGCAACGTCAGTAACTACCCACACACTCTCATGCAACAGACAACCAACAACACCATACGCCGCACTCAGCAGCAAGGCACGGAGGACATGATATCCATTAGGGACATCGTGGATCTGGTGCTCTACAACTGGAAATGGTTCCTGCTCTCTGTCATCGTATGTATGGCACTCGGCTACGTATATCTCTCATCACGCCCACGCATCTACAAGCGCAACGCTGTGGTGCTCGTCAAGGAGGAGACGGCACGCTCGCGTATCACTACCGATGCGCTCATGCAGCTCAACGGTGTCATGAGCGGAGTCAACGTGAAAAACGAGGTATATATCCTGCAGAGCCATCAGATACTCGTGGAGGTGGTGCGAAAGCTCGACCTCGATGTCTTCTACACCTACCGCCAGCACCTGCGCCCCTATTCGCTTTATGAAGAGCGCCCCTTCACCGCCGTATTCGACAGCGTCGAGACCCTTCAGCGCTACTCCTTCCGTGTAAAGCTCGACGGGAATACCGCACGCATCACACACATGAGGAGCCAGTTGGAGAAATACGACACCACGATAGTGGCACAGCTCGGCACACCCTTCGACAGCCCCATCGGCCGCATCACACTGGTGCCTGTGCCCGAAAACCTCGAGGCCTTCAATGGCAAGGAAATCACCGTGGCACATGTGCCAGTCGATTATGCAGCCAACGTCTACGGCAAGCACGTCACCACAAGCGAGGTCACGCAGGAAAGCAGCCTCGTCAACATAGCCTGCACCGACCAGAACCGCAAACGCCTCACAGACATCCTCAACAGCATAATAGCAGCATATAAGAGCAGCATCATCGAGGATAAGAACCGCGTGGCAGAAAGCACGGCAGCATTCCTCGAGGACCGTGTGCGCCTCATCAGCGGTGAGCTTGAGGATGTCGAGGGCAATCTGGCGCGCTTCAAACAGAACAACCGCATTCTCAACCCCGAGCAGAATGCATCCAGCATCATACAGCAGAGCAATCAGGCACACCAACGCAGCGTGCAGCTCGAGTCGCAGCTCAGTGCCGTGGACTTCCTGCTCGGTGAGCTCCGCAACAATGCCAGCGGCAGCGAGATAATACCATCACTCTCAGGACTCGGCGATGCCAGCATACAGTCGCAGATCAACAGCTACAACGAGCTGATGCTCTCACGCAACCGCCTCATCGCAAACTCCAGTGCCGAGAGCCCACGCATCGTTGAGATGGAGAACAACCTCAAGCAGCTGCGACGCAACATCATAGCATCCACCGAGTCGTTCCGTGGTCAGCTCAACACGCAGCTCCAGCGGGCCCGTCAGGAAGAGAGAAGCTTCGAAACGTCCATCAGCTCCACGCCAGGCAAGGAGCAGCAGATGATAGACATCACGCGCCAGAGAGCCATCAAGGAAACACTCTACACCTACCTCCTCAACAAACGCGAGGAGACAGCCCTGCAGCTGGCTGTGCAGGAAGCTAACATCCGCGTGGTGGAAGAGCCCTTCGGCCCAGAGAAACCCATCTCACCCCGCGGCCGCATCATTATATTGGCAGCCCTGATGTTCGGATTTGTCATACCCTTTGTATTCTTCTATGGGCGCAATATGCTCAACACGAGCATACGTTCCCGCAAGGATATTGAGGACAACTGCACCATACCTATTATAGGAGAGATACCGCATCGCAAGGAGGCCATTGCCGACAACGAGATACTGGTGGGCGAGCAGAAGACAGATGCTATCAACGAGGCTTTCCGCATGTTGCGCTACAGCCTGAACTTCGTTGACAAGGAGGCACGTGTCATCATGTTCACATCCACTATACCGGGCGAGGGCAAGACGTTCATCTCACGCAACTTCGCTGTCACCCTTGCCATGACGGGAAAGAAAGTGATACTCGTTGACACCGACATACGCAAGCGCACCCAGAGCAAGCTCTTCGGCCGCCTACACAAGGAAGGACTCACATCATACCTCAGTGGTGCCACTGACGACCTCGATGAGCTCATCATCAACGAGACGAGTGTGCACTTGCTCCCTGCCGGTTTCACGCCTCCTAACCCCTCCGAGCTGCTTATGAGCGAGCGTCTGGACCAACTCATAACCGAACTGAAGAAGCGTTACGATTACGTCGTCATCGACAATGTGCCTGCACAGGTGGTGGCAGATGCCGGCATCGTGAACCGCGTGGCCGACGTGACCCTCTACATCATACGTGAGGGCAAGATAGACCGTCGTTACCTGCCTGAGCTGGAGCGGCTCTATCAGGAGAAAAAGTTCAACCACCTCTGCATCATACTCAATGATGCACACTCGGAGCAGAAACGTTACGGCTATGGCTATGGTTACGGCTACGGCTACGGTTATGGCATAGAGAAGAAGCGTAAGAAGCGCCGGTTCAACATGGGACGTTCCAAGTGACTCCTGGCTGCGGCTGGCAGCAGTCGCTGTAGGGCATACATTTAGTCATACATAATGCTAATCCACGCAGAGGTGGCGCAGACGCAGTCTTACGACTGCTTGCGACACCTCTGCGCTGTTGTTCCGACACGTATCCCGATGTCTCTTATTATCTTAGTCTGATTATCATGCATCATACCCTCATCGCAATCCTCTCGGCAGCATGTCTGCTCATGGTGCCAGTGGCCAGGGCCGGGGCACAGCAATCCGGCCGTATTGCACAGCCATACACTATGGCCGGTCCTTACGAGGTGGTGGCGCGCGACGGTGCCTTCCGTTCCACCAAGGGCGGCAGCGAGCGCGACATGCGGGCTGCTTGGCAACTGGCCATGGACGGCCGCCACGCCGAGGCCCTTGCCATAATCAACGCCTATGCCGCCACGCTCCAGCGTCTTGACGGGCACGATGCCCCGCTGTGCCTCATTCAATGCTACTGGCTGTGCCGCGCCATGTTTATCGAGAAAGCCCACCGCACACAGGCCTGGCACGATATGGTGCAGCGTGCCATGGTGCCCACCATGCGTCAGTTTGAGAGCGACAGTCCCTATGCCAACGGCAACTGGGGTGCCATCGTCAACCGCTGCCGTATGGCTGCCGCGCTTGCCATGGGCGACACGGCTATGTACCACGAGGCTGTCGGCTACTACCTTCATGCTTACGACAACGGTGCACTGCCCAACTACGTTGTCAGCACCACGGGGCAGTGCCAGGAGACGGGGCGCGACCAGAACCATGTGCAGCTGGGTCTTCAGGCGTTGGCCGAGACGTGCGAGATGGCCTGGGAGCAGGGCGACGACCTTTGGGGTGCTCTCGACAACCGATTGCTGCATGGTTTTGAGTACACTGCACGCTACAATCTGGGCTACGACGTGCCCTACACGCAGTGGCACGACCTCACCGGCCTCTACTGCGACTGGGAGCGGCCCGGAGCCATGGGGCGCGGCCGTCTGTGGGACATATATGAGCTGCCATATCAGCACTATGTAGGCCGTCGTGGCCTGCAGATGCCCTATACGGAGCGTGCGCTAAGGCTGTTCCCTGCCGACAGGGAGCGCACCATAGGCCGTGAGGCTGTGGTGCAGGCCCCTGGCGTGAAGGAGGGTGCGAAGCTGCACGAGGTGTTCGCATACGCTGCACCCGATGGCACTCCGCTGCGCCACGACTACGACGTCTACGTCCAGCCCCGCGGCCAGCAGCATTGGACCCGCATTGACACCTATGCCGCCAGGGTGAACAGCCCCGTGCTTGACGGCGGCCCTGGCTCGGGAGCCCGCAAGCACCGCATCAGCGACATCAGCTACGCCTTCTTCGACTTCACGGGCGATGTCTTTGTGCGTGTCGTGCTTCGAGGCGACACCATCCGCTCGGCGCGCATACGGCCCGACTACCGTGGCACCATTGCCAACATCGTCAACGACTCCACGGTGCAGTTCCTGCTCTTCCAGCCTGAGAATGTGAGCGTCGAGGTCAACGGCCGCACCGACATGCTTCTGTTCACGTCCAAGCCTCCACAGAACCTCGATGATGCCCGCCGGCAGGCTCGCCGCGAGAAGCGTCGGTTTGCTTATTATGCACCAGGCTTCTACGATGCCGACACCATCCGTCTTGCCTCCAACACTACTGTCTATCTGGCCGGCGGCAGCTACTTCACCGGCACCTTCGCCATAGACGATGCCGAGAATGTCAGCATCGTGGGGCGTGGTGTGGCGCGCCCGCTGCGCGGCTACGAGGGTTGCCATGTGTACCGCTCGCGCAACGTGCTTGTGGACGGCCTCATCGTCAACACCTGCCCTGTGGGCGGCAGCGACGGTGTCACCATCCGCGATGTGCGCAGCATCTCGCATCCCAGTTGGGGCGACGGCCTCAACGTGTTTGCCTCGCAGAATGTGTTCTACGACCGTGTGTTCTGCCGCAACAGCGACGACTGCACCACGGCCTATGCCACGCGCAAGGGCTTCTCGGGCAACACGCGCAACATCCGCATGCGCAACTCCACGCTGTGGGCCGACGTGGCACATCCCATCTTCATCGGCTTGCATGGCAACCCTGCCGTGCGCGACACCATAGAGCATCTCGTGTATGAGAACATCGACATACTCGGGCAGGCGGAGCCGCAGGTGGACTACCAGGGATGCCTCGCCATCAACTGCGGCGACGACAACCTCGTGCGCGACGTGCTCTTCGACAACATACGCATCGAGCAGATTGCCGACGGGTGCCTGCTGCAGGTCAAGGTGGCCCACAACCAGAAGTACTGCACTGCACCAGGCCGCGGCGTGGAGGGTGTCACCTTCCGCAACGTGCGCTACACGGGCACCCTGCCCAACCTGTCGGTCATCAACGGCTACGATGCCACCCGCACTGTCAGCGGCATCACCTTCGAGGGGCTCAAGGTCAATGGCCAGCCCGTCTACGATGCCATGCCCGGCAAGCTTCGCTGGTATGCCACGTCCGACTACGTGCCCCTCTTCGTGGGCAACCATGTCAGCGGGTTGCAATTCAAGGTGTCACCTCACGATTGATGTCTGCGCGTTGCGCAGGCCGGTGGCGCGCGAGAGGTAGGCCTTGGCCGTGCCGAACTTGAGGTATAGGTCAAGGCGCACAGGCATGTGGTTGGCGTCGTCGGTGACGTAGAAGGTCACTATATCCTTCTCTTTCTTGCCCTCATACTCCACGAAGGAGAACACGAGGCAGCGGTATGTCACGTTGCTGTCCTCCATCTTGAAGCGTTTGCGTCCGCGGTAGATGAGTGTCTCGCGTGCCACGTCGTCGCCGTCGGCCATCAGGAACTCTATGTGCTGCCCCTCGCTGAAGGCCGTGGGGTCGAAGGAGCGTGCACGCATGAGCATGCTCACCATGTCGAACACACACTCGGCACTGTCGTGGCGGCGTGTGCGCACCTCGCCCTTGGGGTTTATGTATCGCTGGTCGAGGTGTGTCTGTCCGTCGGCATAGGAGTAGTGCACCTCGTCGACGTTGTAGCGTTTACCTTCGAAGGCACCCTTGCGGTAGTAGAGGGGCACGAGGT
The DNA here is from genome assembly GCA_905234605.1 of uncultured Bacteroidaceae bacterium. Classification (GTDB taxonomy): domain Bacteria; phylum Bacteroidota; class Bacteroidia; order Bacteroidales; family Bacteroidaceae; genus Physcousia. Next base: position 24,036 of record CAJOIE010000011.1, read on the forward strand.
CGGGCGTGAGGTAGGAGAGCAGCGTGTCGCGCAACATGAAGTACTTGTCGGTGCGGTCGCTGCCCCGCGTGATGAGGTGGCAACGGTAGGCCTGCTGCCCTTTATAGTTGGTGCGGCTGATGTTGAGGTTGGCCGTGCCGGCTTTCAGCCAGATGAATTTCCAGTTAAAGTAGAGCTGGTATTGCAGGTCCTCGCCTGCCGAGAAGGCTGTGTTCTGGATGGGGCACTGCGCGGTGGCGGTGACTGCGGCGAGGGTGTGCAGTGCTATGGCGACGACTGTGCGGAGGGTGTGGCGGCGGAGTGCTGTGTGTGTCATTTCGGAGTGCAGTATGTTGTGAGAGACCGTGCAGGGTGTCGGCGACAGACCGTGCAGGGTGTTGCAGATGTGGGTGCAGGGTGTCGGCGTTCACCGTGCAGGGTGCTGACGGCCCGCGGTGCAGGGTGCCGGTCAGCGGCTCCGGCGCCGCTGTTGTTCACGCTCCGCGTTGCGGTTGCGCTTCTTGCGGGCCTTGTCGGGTTTCTGTTTGGTGATTTTCTCGGGCTTCTGCCGGTGGGTGGCAATAGTGCGCGGTGCCCACTGCTGCTCCACCTCCCAGTTGGCTTTCACGGTGATGGCTTTGGGGAAGTAGAACACCTGCTCGGGCTGGAGCTGCCGGTCGTAGTCGCCGGTTGTCCAGACGCCGTCGCCGTTGGCGTCAATGTAGAGCCGCAGGTAGTAGTCGCCGGGCTTGAGGTAGAAGAAGTCTGCACGCCCGTCGGCATCGGCGCGCTCGGAGCGCACGGGCTTGTCGGAGGCGTTGAGCAGTTCGACCACTATGGCCGTGTCCGCCGTCTGCACCTGCACGAAGAGCGCACCGTACTCCTCCTCGCGCCGCACCTTATACTCTTGGCGGAAGGCCTTGTTGTGGTGGCCCATGACGCTGGTCATGGCTGCGCTGTCGATGGTGAGCTGGTAGGTGTGGCCCAGCTGCCAGTCGGCGTAGAGCGTGGCTTGCAGCGGGTTGCCCTCTGTGGGCACGAGGGCGAACACGGTGTCCACCCACAGCGTGTCGCGCTTCACGGCGAAGTGGATGGCACTGCTGTCGGGCAGGGCCGTGGGCTCGGAGAATGTCAGCAGCGGCCACTGGTTGGGGTCGATGCTGCCGGCAGGCTTGCTGCTGATGGTGAGGTAGGTGCTGAGGTAGGGGTTCTCCTCGGTGAGCATGGTGCCTTCGCGCTTCTGCTTGCGACGCTGCTCCTTCTCCCACTGCTCGGTCTGCTCGGCCAGCTCGCGGAGTATGCGGGCACGTGTCTTGCGCGGCACGAGGTGGAAGGTGTCGGTGCTCCACGTGAGCTGCTGTGTGGAGTCGGTCTCAAGGAAGTGGTACACCATTGAGAGCGTGTCGGCGTAGGCCAGCGTGGTGTCGGTTATCCAGTAGGTGATGGTGTCCATGCCGGCCGATGCCACGGTGGTGAAGCCCCCGTCGCCCTCGAATGACAGACCCTCGATGCGCGGCATGCTGTCGGCAGGCGCGGTGAAGTAGACGGTGAACGTCTCGGGCACGTCGCGCTGCTGCTTGAGCAGATGCCGCTCCGCGCCGCCGGCCTTGAAGGCACGCAGCACGATGTCGTCAGGCCGGAAGTGAGTGTAGCCCACGGGCACGATGCTGTCGTAGTGGGTACTGTCGCGCCAGACAGTGTCTAAGCGTATGTCGGGCTTGGCCGTCGAGGCAAAGGTCGTGGTGTCCCACGCCATCATCTCTGAGGGCTGCGAGTAGACCTGGTCGCCGTCGGCATCCAGCAGGGCGTAGGCCGCGTAGCGTGTCCCGCGCGCCACGCCCTTGATGACGAAGCGTCCGCTGCCGTTGGTGCGGCTGACACGGTCGAAGGGACGCTGCCGCAGCACGCTGTCGGAGAGCACGCTGTCCGGCTCCACGGCATACAGACCCACGAGGATGCCCTTCACGGGCTCCAGGTTGGAGGCATCAAGCACATAGCCCGACACCTCCATCGTGTCGATGCTCTCGCCGGTGGAGAACGCGTAGGTGAAGTTGCCCATCGGGTTGCCCTCGTTGTTGTCCACGATGGCGTCGGCAAAGTCCACCGTGTAAGTGGTGTTAGGGCGCAGGGTGTCGTAGAGCGTGATGTGCACATGCTTGCCGCTGGCCCTCACGCTGGGCATCTCACGCTGCTGCGGCGACACCACCACCTTCTCGCTCGCATTCTCTATCTTGATATACTCGTCGAAGCTGATGGTGATGCGCTTAGAGCGGGCACCCGTGGCCATGTTGGCCGGCGAGGCCGACACCACACGGGGCGGTGTCTCGTCGTAGGCACCTCCGTCGGGGCTGCCAATGCTGGCGCAGGCTGCGGCCAGCACGGTAGCAAGCACTATGGGCAGCAGCTTGCGCATCACGTGTTGAAAGCCAGCATCTGGTCGATGAACTCGCGCGTGTTGCTCAGACGGGGCACCTTATGCTGGCCGCCGAGCTTGCCCTTGCTGCGAAGCCAGTCGGTGAAGAGACCCGGCCGTGCCTCTATGACCTCCAGCCGCTGCAGGGTGATGTCCTTGTAGCGCTTGGCCTCATAGTCGGAGTTGATGGCTTGCAGAGAGCGGTCGAGGACATCGGCAAAAGCCTCCACACTCCCTGGACGCTGCGCGAACTCCACGAGCCACTGGTGGCGACAGTGCCCCTCGGCATCCATGAAGACAGGCGCGGCCGTGTACTCCAGCACCTGAGCCCCCGTCTGCCGGCACGCTTCAGCCAGGCCCTGCTCGGCATTGTCCACTATCAGCTCCTCGCCAAAGGCGTTGATGAAGAACTTGGTGCGGCCCGTGATGACAAACTTATAAGGGTCGCGCCGTGTGAAGCGCACTGTGTCGCCGATGAGGTAGCGCCACAGACCGCTCGACGTGCTTATCACCATGGCGTAGTTGCGACCCGTCTCCACCTCCCACAGAGGCACCGTGCGGGGATGCTCCTGCGAGAGCTCGTCCATGGGGATGAACTCGAAGAACACGCCATAGTCCACACACAGCAGCATGGCCTTGTCGGCAGGGTCGTCCTGTATGCCGAAGAAACCCTCCGAGGCATTGTAGGTCTCCATGTAGCTCATCTGCGGGTTGGCGATGAGGCGGCGGTACTGCTCGCGGTAAGGGGTGAAAGCCACACCGCCGTGGAAGAACACCTCCAGGTTGGGCCACACCTGGTCTATGCGCTCGGCACCCGAGAGCTCAAGCACACGTGTCAGCACGGACAGCATCCACGAGGGCACGCCGCTGAGGCTCGTCACGTCCTTGCCCATGGCCTCGCGGGCGATACGGTCGCGCTTCACCTCAAAGTCGGAGAGCAGCGCGGTGCTCTTCTTGGGCACGCGCATCATGTTCACCAACGGGTTGATGTTCTCTATTAGGATGGCACTAAGGTCGCCCACGAGGCTGTCGGCCACGTTGTAATTGGGCGAATGGGACCCTCCAAGTATCAGTGCGCGACCCTGGAAGAGGCGGCTGTCAGGGTGTGTGTGCAGATAGTGCACCACACAGTCGGTGCCGCCCTGGTAGTGTGTGTCGTCGAGGGCGTCGGCCGACACGGGGATGAACTTGCTCTTGTCGTTGGTCGTGCCGCTCGACTTGGCGTACCACTTCACACGCCCTGGCCACAGCACATCCTTCTCGCCATGGCGCATGCGGTCTATGTCGGCCTTGAGGTCGTCGTAGCTGCTGATGGGCACGCGTGCCGCCCAGTCGTGATAGGTGTGTATGTCGGCGAAGCCGTAGCGGAGACCCCACTCCGTGTCCTTGGCCATTGTGAGCAGATGGTGCAGCACGCGCCGCTGGATGGCCTCGGCGGCTGTCGTGTAGGCCTCTAACTGGTGCAGGCGGTGGGAGAGGCAGGTGCGGATGATGCTTGTTCGGTTCATGCTTGGTATGTATGCCTTGTCATGCTTCGTGCGACCGCTTCTCGTGGGCCTCGAAGATGGAGCGCACGAAGGGGCGGTTCCTCTTGATGTCGGCGAGCGTGGCGCGGGCGGCATGCTGGTGGCTCTCTTTCTTGGAGTAGCCCTGGCCGGTGCTGCCGTCTATGCCCTCGATGACTACACGTGTGGTGAACACTGGCGACGACTTGCGGTCGCGTTTCTCGCTGATGAGGCGGAACTCGAGGTGCAGGTGGTGCTTCTGGCACCATTCAATGAGTTTCGACTTGAAGTTCACCTCCTCGGTCGCCACGCTGTCCATGTTGAGCAGTTCGCCCAGCACGCGTTTGCGCATGAAGTGCTTGCATGCGTCGTAGCCACGGTCTAAGTAGACGGCTCCCACGATGGCTTCGAAGGCGTTGCCGCCCATGTTGCTGTTGTGGCTCATGGCGCGGGCCTCGGAGTGTATGAGGCGCACCAGTCCGGTCTCTTCGGCCAGGCGGTTGAGTGTCTCTCTCTGCACTATCTTGCTGCGGGTGTTGGTCAGGAAGCCTTCACGCTGCCGGCGGAAGTGGTGGTAGAGTATGTCGCTTGTGATGCTCTCGAGCACGGCGTCGCCGAGGAACTCGAGGCGCTCGTTGTGCTCGCCTGCATGACCCGGGCTTGATGCTGCGGCGGAGCTGTGCTGGAGGGCGAGCTTGTAGTGGCGTATGCGCCGTGGGTAGAAGCCGAGTATCTTGTAGATTGACGCATAAAGCTCCCTGTCCTTGCGGAAGGGGAGCCTTATGCGGTCGATGATATTGGCGCGAATAAACACGGTTGTCGGTGCAGGTGTCTAATCGGCGTACTTGCGGAAGATGACGCAGGCGTTGTGCCCTCCGAAGCCGAAGGTGTTGCTCAGGGCGGCGCGCACGCTGCGCTTCTGCGCGGTGTTGAAGGTGAAGTTGAGGTCGTAGTCTATGGCTTCGTCGCGGTCGTCCTCGCTGTGGTTGATGGTGGGGGGCACGATGTCGTCTCTCACTGCGAGCACGCAGGCCAGTGCCTCCACGGCTCCTGCTGCTCCGAGCATGTGGCCTGTCATGGACTTGGTGGAGGAGATGTTGAGCTTGTAGGCGTGCTCGCCGAACACGGCCTTGATGGCTTTCACCTCTGATATGTCGCCAACGGGTGTCGATGTGCCGTGCACGTTGATGTAGTCGATGTCTTCGGGCTGTAGGCCGGCATCGTCGAGGGCGTTGCGCATCACGAGTATTGCGCCGAGGCCTTCGGGGTGTGAGGCGGTGATGTGGTGTGCGTCGGCACTCATGCCTTCGCCTACCATCTCGGCGTAGATCTTGGCGCCGCGTGCCTTGGCGTGTTCCAGTTCCTCAAGTATGAGGCAGCCTGCTCCCTCGGCCATGACGAAGCCGTCGCGGCTGGCGCTGAAGGGGCGTGAGGCGTGCTCGGGGTCGTCGTTGCGTGTGGAGAGGGCGTGCATGGCGTTGAAGCCTCCCACGCCGCCTTCGGTGACGGCTGCCTCGGAGCCTCCGCTGACTATCATGTCGGCTTTGCCGAGGCGTATGAGGTTGTAGGCATCGGCCAGGGCGTTGGTGCTGCTGGCGCATGCTGAGGTGGTGACGTAGTTGGGGCCGTGGAAGCCGTACATGATGGAGATGTGTCCGGTGGCTATGTCGGCTATCATCTTGGGTATGAAGAAGGGGCTGAAGCGTGGACCCTGTTCGGCTCCGTTGCGGCCGTACACCTCTATTTCTTCCTGGAAGGTCTTGATGCCTCCGATGCCTACGCCGAAGACTACGCCTACGCGGTCGCGGTCGATGGCTTCAATGTCTACGCCGCTGTCGTCGACGGCTTGCTTGGCTGCGGCTATGGCGTACTGGCAGTAGAGGTCCATCTTGCGGGCGTCCTTGCGGTTGATGCCGTAGTCTTCGCTGTTGAATCCTTTCACCTGGCAGGCGAAGGTGGTCTTGAATTTCTCTGTGTTGAAGGTGGTGATAGGGGCTGCTCCGCTCACGCCGGCGAGCATGTTGCGCCATGTCTCCTCGGCGCTGTTGCCTAATGGTGTGATGGCTCCTAAGCCTGTCACTACGACTCTTTTCAATTCCATAAAGAAAGAATTAGCGAGTAGGCGAGTAGACAGGTGATGACTGCGCTACTGGCCTACTCGCTCTTGGTTGTACTCTTATGTGTGAGATGTTGTTCTTACTTGTGCGACTCGATGTATGAGATGGCGTCGCCTACGGTCTGTATCTTCTCGGCCTCGTCGTCGGGTATCTTGACCTCGAACTTCTCTTCGAGTGCCATGATGAGCTCTACTGTATCGAGGGAGTCTGCGCCGAGGTCGTCGGTGAACTTCTTCTCTTCTGTAACTTCTGCGATGTCAACGCCCAGCTTGTCGGCGATGATTTCCTTGACTTGATCTGCGAATTCAGCCATTGTCTTGAGTATTTAATGGTGGTTAAATGTTGTTCTTGTTGCAGTTTCAGGGCACAAAGGTCGGTAATTTTTGATGAATACCAAACAAATAGCGGGAAAAATGGGTGCTGGGTGCTCGTGGGCACTGTGCAGGGTGTCTGTCTGCACCCTGCATGGTGTCGGGGCATCAGGGTGCAGGGTGTTTGCCTGCACCCTGCATGGTGATGGGCATCGGGGTGCAGGGTGCCGGAGGGGCGGGTGCAGGGTGCCGGAGGGTGTGGCTGTGTGGTGTGGCGGTTGTGGCTGTCGGCGGCTGCTGTCAGAAGTGCTCGCGGCGCAGGGGGTAGGCTCCGCGCAGTGCTTCGAATGCCTGTGGGTCGGCTTTGAGGCGGCGGCTGTCGGTGCGTGGGTCATAGAGCTGTAGGGCGCGGCGCATGTTGTCTGCTTCGGGCACGATGGATGGTGGTAGTGGCGGCGGCTCTATGGTGCAGGTCATGGGTGTGCCTGCATGGCGGCAGATGTGGGTGAGCACCATGCGTGTGGCGTTGGCCTTGCCGTCGGCGCTGTAGCCTGCTATGTGTGGTGTGGCTATGTAGGCGCGGCGGAGCAGCTCGGTGCTGATGGCGGGCTCGTGCTCCCACGTGTCGATGATGGCGTGGGCTATGTGTCCGCTGTCGATGGCTGCCGTGAGTGCTTGTTCGTCGGCCACCTCGCCGCGTGCGGCGCTGATGAGTGTGGAGTCTTGCGGCATGAGGGCGAGTGTGGTGGCATTGATGAGGTGGTGTGTGGGGTGTGGCGGCCGTGTCGTGAGTGGGGTGTGTAGGGTCACTACGTCGGCCTGCCGGAGGGTGTCGCCGAGGGTGCTCCATGCGTAGCCTTGTGGCGCGGGGTGGCCTGCCTGCTGGCGCGGCGGGTCGTTGAGCAGTATGTGGCTTATGCCTAATGTCTCTGCGGCGTGGAGCACGGCTGTGCCTACGTGGCCCACGCCGATGATGGCGAGGGTGGTGCGGTGGAGGTCGAGGCCGAAGTCCTGGTGTAGGCAGATGAGTGCCGAGCCTACGTACTGGGCCACGCTCGTGGCGTTGCACCCGGGGCAGTTGGCCCATGCTATGCCTGCTGCGTCGAGGTATGCGGTGTCGAGGTGGTCGTAGCCGATGGTGGCTGTGAGCACGAGACCTACGCGCGTGCCTTCGAGCAGTGTGCGGTCGCAGCGTGTGCGTGTGCGCACTACGAGTATGTCGGCGTCGCGCACGTCGGCGTTGCTGATGTCGCGCCCGGGCATCACACGGAGGTCGAAGCCCATGGCGCGCAGTGGTTGTTCGAGGTATGGTATCTTGTCGTCGGCTACGATGCGCATGGCTGTTTGTGTGTCAGAGCATTGGCGGCAGGGTGTGCAGGCGTGTGCTGTTGGAGCCCTTGATGAGTATGCAGTGTCCTGCCACGGGTGTCTCGGCCAGTGTCTGCCGCACGGCATCGGCATCGGCGAAGGTGCGCACGCGCACTCCCTGCGGCTCGCCTTCGGCCTGGAGTGCACGTTCCAGCTCGGCTCCCACGAGCCATGCCTCTTCGCAGCCTGTGCCTTGCAGCTGGCGCACCACGGCGCGGTGCTCGCTGTGGCTGTCGGCTCCGAGCTCGCGCATGTCGCCCAGTATGACCATCTTGTGCGGGTGTGCCACGGCGGCAAAGCTGTCCAGTGCGGCATGCATCGACGTGGGGTTGGCGTTGTAGGCGTCGCAGATGAGTGTGTTGTGTGCCGTGTGCCGCAGCTCGGAGCGCCCGAGGGTGGGCACGTAGGCTGCCAGGGCGTTGCTGACGGCTTGCGCACTGATGCCGAAGTGCGTGCCCACGGCTATGGCCGAGAGCAGGTTGGTCAGGTTATAGAGCCCGAAGAGCTGCGTCTGCACCTCGTGCACGCTGCCGCCGCGCTGCTGCCAGCACATGGTCAGCAGGGGTGTCGTCCCTGCCACGGAGCCCACCACGTCGGCGTCGGCGTGGCTGCCGGTCGTGGCGTAGGTGACGGCACGCGATGCCGCGTCCTGGCTGCGGCTGCGGCCGTCGGGCGTGGTGAGGCCGCGCTCGGCAGCCATGGCGGTGAGGTCGGCATCGGAGGCGTTGAGGAAGATGATAGCCTCGGGCACCGTGGCTATGTAGTCGTAGAGCTCGCCCTTGGTGCGCTTCACCCCCTCGAATGAGCCGAAGCCCTCTATGTGGGCGTGTCCCACCGAGGTGATGAGCGCCATGTCGGGGCGCACGATGTCGGTCAGTGCGGCAATCTCGCCAGGGTGGTTGGCTCCCGTCTCTATGATGGCCACCTCGTGTGCGGCCGTGAGGCGCAGCAGCGTGAGCGGCACGCCTATATGGTTGTTGAGGTTGCCCTCCGTGGCCAGGACGTTGTAGGTGGTGGAGAGCACGGCGCGCAGCAGCTCCTTGGTGGTGGTCTTGCCGTTGGTGCCCGTCACCTGGAGCACTGTGCCGCTGAAATGACGGCGGTGCTCGCGTGCCAGTGCCTGCAAGGCCCCGAGCACGTCGGGCACAAGCACGTAGCGCTCATCGTGGGGCGGCACCACGGCAGGGTCGTCGACCACGACGGCGGCACAGCCGTCGTGCAGGGCCTGTGAGGCGAAGTCGTTGCCGTTGAACGACGGTCCCCGCAGGGCGAAGAAGAGGCTGCCCGGAGTGATGCGGCGGCTGTCGGTGGTCACCGCTGGATGGGCTGTGAAGAGGGAGTACAGGCGGGTGATGTCCATGATGCTTGCATGAAAGGTCGTGCAAAGGTAGAAAAACAACGGGTGCGGCAGGCTGAGGCTCAAAGTTTTTCTACCTTTGCAGGCAATGGCTCCCTGCACCACACCCACACTATGCCTGCGCGGTCAGATGGTGACACTCTCCACGCCATGGGTGATGGGGATTGTCAACGTCACGCCCGACTCCTTCTATGCCGCCAGCCGCACGCCTGCTGCCGGCGGCGTCGTGGAGCGCGTGGAGGCAATGGTGGCGGCGGGCGTGGACATCGTCGACGTAGGAGCCGCGAGCACGCGTCCTGGTGCCCGTCCCTTAGCGGCCGAGGAGGAGGTGCGCCGTCTGGCCCCTGCCCTCGAAGCCATACGCCGCCGCTGGCCGGAGCTGCTCCTGTCGGCCGACACCTACCACTCCAGCGTTGCCGCCACGTGTGTAGGCACCTTCGGCGTCGACATGGTCAACGACATCAGCGGCGGACAGTACGACCCTGCCATGATGGCCACCGTGGGCAGGCTTCGCGTACCATATATACTGATGCACGCCCCGGCCGCAGAGGCTGGCATGCACGACAGCAGCCCCGAGGCCGACATCGTGTGTGCCGTGGCACGCCACCTTGCCGCCCGCACGCAGATGGCCCACGATGCCGGCATCGCCGACGTGGTGGTGGACCCCGGCTTCGGTTTCGGCAAGACGCTGCGGCAGAACTACCGCCTCATGCACCACCTTGCCCACCTGCGGCAGCTCTTCGCGCAGCAAGCCATGCTGGTGGGGCTCTCGCGCAAGTCGATGGTCTACAAGCTACTCGACAGCACGCCCGAGGAGGCTCTCACAGGCACCACGGTGCTCCACACGCTGGCCCTAACGGCCGGAGCCGACATCCTGCGGGTGCACGACGTGAGGGCTGCACGCGATGCCGTGCAGGTGTGGCAGGCCGTGCACCGCGAACCTTAACCCAAGTAAATAACACATAGCACCCAACACCCCGACAACGTGTTCTTCACCTTCGGCATAAAGGACATACTCGACATCCTCTTAGTAGCACTCCTGCTCTACTACAGCTACAGGCTGATGAAGGAGTCACGCTCACTCAACATCTTCTTCGGCGTGCTCATCTTCATCATCTTCTGGCTGTTCGTCTCGCAGATACTTGAGATGCGGCTGCTCGGCACCTTGCTCGACCGCATCGTCTCCGTGGGAGCCATAGCCCTGCTCATACTCTTCCAGGAAGAGATACGCCGCTTCCTCCTCACCATAGGCACGCAGCAGCGAGTGCGCTCCTTCGTGCGCTTCTTCAGCCGCGATAAGAAGCAGACGCACACGCGGGAGGACATCATACCCATTGTGATGGCATGCCTCTCGATGTCGAAACAGAAGGTGGGAGCCCTCATCGTGATGCAACGCTCGCTGCCTCTTGCCGACTTCATGCGCTCGGGCGAGCAGATAGATGCACGCATATCGCAACGCCTCATAGAGAACATCTTCTTCAAGAACTCGCCGCTCCACGACGGTGGCATGATTATAGCCAACAAGCGCATAGCCTCGGCGGGCTGCATACTGCCCGTGGCCCACGACATGAACATACCCAAGGAACTGGGCCTGCGCCACCGTGCGGCTCTCGGCATATCGCAGGAGAGCGACGCCCTGGCCATCGTGGTGAGCGAGGAGACAGGCAATATCTCCATCGCCCACCGCGGCGACTTCCAGCTGCATGTCTCGGCAGAGGACCTTGAGAGAATACTCACCGCAGACAGCTTCTGAGGCACAGCCTGCCACGGAGACGGATGCATCCCTGCCGGTAGCCGCCGGCGACACTGTATAGACAAACACCACACCATACATAAAGATGGACACACAGCAAACCACCGTCGGTCTTCCCGACAACGCCTTCCGCGAGCTGCACGAGGGCGAGGAATACAAACCCGTGATGAGCCCCGAGCACACCTACCCCGAGGTCAACGCCTGGAGCGTGGGCTGGGGCATAGCCATGGCCGTGCTCTTCTCGGCCGCTGCCGCCTACCTCGGCCTCAAGGTGGGGCAGGTGTTCGAGGCTGCCATACCTATCGCCATCATCGCTGTCGGCGTCTCCACCGTGGCCAAGCGCAAGGGAGCCCTCGGCGAGAATGTCATCATACAGAGCATCGGAGCCTGCTCGGGTGCCGTGGTGGCAGGAGCCATATTCACATTGCCCGCCTTGTACATACTTCAGGCCAAGTACCCAGAGATGTCGGCCGACTTCATGAGCATCTTCCTCAGCTCGCTGTTAGGCGGCGTGCTGGGCATACTCTTCATGATACCCTTCCGCAAGTACTTCGTCAGCGACATGCATGGCCGCTACCCATTCCCCGAAGCCACGGCCACGACCCAGGTGCTGGTGAGCGGCGAGAAGGGCGGCAGCAGTGCCAGACCCCTGCTGCTGGCAGGCGTGGTGGGTGGCTTGTACGACTTTGTCGTGGCCTCATTGGGCTGGTGGAATGAGAACTTCACCTCACGCGTCTGCCTCTGGGGCGTGCAGCTTGCCGACAAGGCAAAGCTCGTGTTCAAGGTCAACACGGGGGCTGCCGTGCTGGGGCTGGGCTACATCATAGGACTCAAGTATGCAGCCATCATCACCGTGGGCTCGCTCGCCGTGTGGTGGCTCATCGTGCCGGGCATGGCCCTGCTGTTTCCCGACACGGTGCTCAACCAGTGGGACCCTTCCATCACGCAGCCTGTAGGAGCGATGACGGCAGAGCAGATTTTCCGTGCCTACGCCAAGAGCATCGGCATCGGCGGCATAGCCATGGCCGGCATCATAGGCATCTGGAACAGTCGTGCCATCATAGCGCAGGCCGTGCGGCGCATAGGTGCCAAGCCTGCTGCAAGCGTCGAGACCGGACAGCAGAAGGCAGTAGCGGCAGAGCGTCGCACCGAGCGCGACCTGCCCTTCAAGATAATAGGTATAGGCGCTGCGCTGACGCTTGTCGTCACCTTCGTGTTCTTCTGGCTCGGGGTGATGGATGGCAACCTTCTCTTTGCCACGGTGGGCATCGTGCTGGTGGCACTCATCGCCTTCCTTTTCACCACGGTGGCTGCCAACGCCATAGCCATCGTGGGCTCCAACCCTGTGTCGGGCATGACGCTGATGACGCTCATCCTGGCCTCGGTGGTCATGGTGGCCGTGGGTCTGACTGGCACGGGCGGCATGGTGGCCGCGCTGATTATGGGCGGAGTGGTCTGCACCGCATTGAGCGTAGCCGGCTCCTTCATCACCGACCTCAAGATAGGCTACTGGCTTGGCACCACACCCCGGAAGCAGGAGACGTGGAAGTTCCTCGGCGTGTTGGTGTCGGCAGCCACGGTGGGCGGTGTGATGCTCTTGCTCAATGCCACCTACGACTTTGCCTCGGGCGAGCTGGCAGCCCCGCAGGCCAATGCCATGGCCGCCGTCATTGAGCCGCTGATGAGCGGCGTCGGTGCTCCATGGCTGCTCTATGCCATCGGTGCCGTGCTGGCCTTGGCACTGACGTGGTGCGGCGTGCCAGCCCTGCCCTTTGCGCTGGGCATGTTCATACCCCTTGAGCTCAACGTGCCGCTGCTTGTGGGCGGGGCCGTCAACTACTTTGTCAGCACCCGCTCGGCCGACACGGCCCTCAATGCAGCCCGCAGTGAGCGTGGCACGTTGCTTGCCAGCGGCTTCATTGCCGGCGGTGCGCTCATGGGTGTGGTGTCGGCTTTGCTGCGCTTTGCAGGCTTCAACCCTATCAACGAGGCCTGGCTGGCCAACCCGCTGTCGGAGCTGCTCTCGATAGGTGCCTATGCACTGCTCATCATCTACCTTGTGAAGGCATCCATGCGTGCCGCCAAATGACTAAGACACTGTAACCATATAAACAACCAACGTAATGACTCTTATTGAGAAAATCGTAGCCCGTGCGCAGTCCAACAGGCAGCGCATAGTGCTTCCCGAGGCAACCGAGGAGCGCACACTCATCGCTGCCGACCGCGCCCTGGCCGACCGTCTGGCCGACATCATCCTCATAGGCAACCCTGCTGAGGTGCAAGCCCTGGCCGTGAAGCATGGACTGAAGCATATTGGCGAGGCCACACTCATTGATCCCGACAACAACCCTCGCGCCGAGGAGTATGCCACCCTGCTCTGCGAACTGCGCAAGAGCAAGGGCATGACCATGGAGCAGGCACGCCAGCTGGTGCGCAACCCCCTCTATTTAGGGTGCATGATTATCAAGACCGAGGGTGCCGACGGTCAGATCAGCGGTGCCCTCTCCACGACCGGCGAGACGTTGCGTCCGGCTCTTCAGATTATCAAGTGTGCGCCGGGCATCAGCTGTGTGAGTGGTGCCATGCTGCTCATCACCGACCGCAAGGAGTATGGTGAGGACGGCGTGCTCGTGGTGGGCGACGTGGCCGTGACGCCCATGCCCGATGCCGACCAGCTGGCACAGATTGCCGTGTGCACTGCCGAGACAGCGCGCAGCGTGGCAGGCTTCAGCGACCCGCGTGTGGCCATGCTCAGCTTCTCCACCAAGGGCTCGGCCAAGCATGAGGTGGTGGACAAGGTGGTCGAGGCCACGCGCCTCGTGCATGAGCGCCGTCCGGACATCAAGGTCGACGGTGAGCTGCAGGCCGATGCCGCCCTCGTGCCCTCCGTGGGAGAGAAGAAAGCCCCTGGCAGTGCCATTGCCGGACATGCCAACGTGCTCGTGTACCCCAACCTCGAGGTGGGCAACATCAGCTACAAGCTCGTGCAGCGTCTGGCCGGAGCCACGGCCATAGGCCCCATCCTCCAGGGCATCGCCCGTCCCGTCAACGACCTGAGCCGTGGCTGCTCCGTCGACGACATCTACTATCTCATTGCCATCACAGCCTGCCAGGCAATGAAGTAGAGCCTTTCCTGTTCCTCACCCTTAACTCATTATTCATCATCCTGCAATGAAAATCCTTGTCCTCAACTGCGGCTCATCGTCCATCAAGTATGCCCTCTACGATATGACCGACCATAGCGTGGTCACCAGCGGCGGCATCGAGAAGATCGGGCTGCCGGATTCGTTCATCAAGTATAAGGTGGGTGGCGAGAAGTTCCAGATGGAGTCGCCCGTGGCCGAGCACACTGCCGGCGTGCAGCTCATCTTCCGTGTGCTCACCGAGGGCAGCCATGCCGTGCTCACCGACCTGCATGAGCTCTCGGCGGTGGGACACCGCATGGTGCACGGCGGCGAGCGTTTCTCCGAGAGCGTGGTGCTCACACCCGAGGTGATGGAGCAGTTCGCGGCCTGCAACGACCTGGCTCCGCTCCACAACCCTGCCAATATCAAGGGCGTGAACGCCGTGCGCGCACTGCTGCCCGAGCTGCCTCAGGTGGGTGTCTTCGACACGGCCTTCCACCAGACCATGCCCGACTATGCCTACATGTATGCTCTCCCCTACGAGCTCTACGAGCAGTATGGCGTGCGCCGCTATGGCTTCCACGGCACGAGCCACCGCTACGTGTCGCAGCGTGTGCTTGCTTTCCTCGGCATGGAGAGGGAGGGCTCACGCGTCATCACCTGCCACATCGGCGGCGGAGCCTCCATAGCAGCCGTCAAGGACGGCCGTGTGGTGGACACATCGATGGGTCTGACACCTCTCGAGGGTCTGATGATGGGCACTCGCTCGGGCGACATCGATGCTGGAGCCGTCACCTTCCTGATGGACAAGCTCGGTCTCGACACCAAGGGCATCTCCACCCTGCTCAACAAGCAGAGCGGACTGCTGGGCGTGAGCCAGGGACGCAGCGACTTCCGCGACATCCTGGCCGGCATTGCCGAGGGCAGCGACCGTGCCCGTCTGGCCAAGGAGATGTACACCTACCGCATCAAGAAGTACATCGGCAGCTACGCCGCTGCCATGGGTGGCGTGGATGCCATAGTGTTCACCGCCGGTGCGGGCGAGAACCAGTGGGAGGTGCGCGAGGGAGCCACCAAGGGGCTGGAGTTCATCGGCGTTGAGGTGGACCCGCAGCTCAACCGCGCATGTCGTGCCACCGAGGCCGTCATATCGTCGGCTGCCTCGAAGGTCAAAGTGTGCGTCATTCCCACCGACGAGGAACTGATGATAGCCACCGACACCTACCGTCTCATATCCTGAGCCCTGCGGCACAGCCGTCGCCACCCTGCATGGTGTTACGCCATCACCCTGCATGGTGAAGCACATCACCCTGCACCCTCCGCTACATGGGGGTGCAGGGTGATGTGCTTCACTGCGCAGGGCCGGCCGCGGTGGCCTGTGTGTGGCTGCACAGTTGGCTATTGAGGGTCAGACGTCAGCCCCTGTCTCGTGGAGGTATTCGGGTGCAAGGTCTGCAACCTTTGTCTTACCGTTGTTGAACGTCAGTAACACCTTGTAGCCATTCAGGTATTTGGCATTTGTCACTTCGATAAACAGAGGCAGTTACTTCAGTGGCGCTATATTACATAGTGGCTCGCCATGCCGGGCTTTCTTCCAGTTGAGCATCAGTTCCTGCCGGTGCTCCTCAAGCCATTCCAATATCATGCGCAGTGCCCGGCCAGGCATTTCCCCTTTGACAATGCCGTCATAGAAGCTCCTTGTTTGTGGCATGGCAGAGTCTTTGTGCCTTTGATGTTGCAATGATAACAAGAAGCGTGCGTTTGGCAAAAAATGTTGCGGCACATTTGTTCGATGAAACCCTACTCCCCGGCGAGTGTCTTCCTGTATATGTCCATGAGTTGCATGGCGAGGTGGCAGGGCTCGAAACGTGCGGCGTATGCGTGTCCGGCAGCTATCATGTGGCGTCGCATGTCGGGGTAGGCGAGCACCTGGGTCAGGCTGTTGGCCAGTGCCTGTGCATCGTCGGGGTCGACGTATAGCGACAGCCGCCCGCCGGCCTCCTCGAGGCATGAGCCGGTGCATGCTATGGCCGGCACGCCGCTGCTGATGGCCTCTAACAGGGGTATGCCGAACCCTTCGTAGCGCGACGGGTAGACAAAGACGGCGGCTTGCTGGTAGATGGCCGGCAGGTCGCTGTCGGCAACGCCGTGGAGCATGTGGAAACGGTTGCCGAGGCGGTGCTCGCGCACGTAGGCCTCCACCGTGTCGGCGTAGGGTGTGCGGCGGCCCACGGCCACCACCTCGATGTCCTTGTCCCTGAGCAGTGGCAGTGCACGGGCGAGCAGCAGCAGGTTCTTGCGCGGCTCTATGGTGCCCACGTAGAGTATGTATCGCTCCGGCAGGCGGTGACGCTGCCGCACGTCGGCCTTCAGTGCGTCGGTGGCAGGTTGCCGGTAGGCAGGGTTGCAGCCTTGATAGAGCACGTCGATGCGTGAGGGGTCGGTGCCGAAGTAGTGCACAATGTCGCGCTTGGTGCACTCGCTCACGGCTATGATGCGGTCGGCCGTGTGGCAGGCGTGGCCGAACTTGTAGCTGTAGATGCGGCGGTCTATGGGCTTGTACCACTCAGGGTGACGCATGAATATCAGATCGTGGATGGTCACCACCGTGCGTGTGTGCCTGGCGCGAGCGATGTTGAGCGGCAGCTCGTTGCTCAGGCCGTGGTAGAGGGCCACGCCGTCGCGGCGCAGCTGTCCTGTGATGCCCAGTGTGCGCCATAGCGACGGCACCATGCGCCAGGGCCACGACTGCGGCGTGCGGAGTGTGTAGCTGAGGGCGGGCGGCAGGAGGCTGAGGCCTTGTGCGCGCTGTGGGCTGGGCGTGTAGAGCATGTAGCGCAACGGTGCGTCGATGCTGTGAAGCGATGACAGCACGAAGCGCGAGTAGGCACCCAGGCCTGTCATGTTCTGTGCCGCCCGTTTGGCGTCGAAGCCTATGGTGATGGTGTTGGGCTTAGGCATGTCTGTGTGGTGTGTCTATAGCGGGAAATGCCACTCCTGCCAGCCTGCGAAGGTGAATATGTGCAGGGCCACGCTGTCGGGGTGGTGGCGTGCGGCTATGGAGTCGGCAGATATGGAGGCGTAGATGTGCCGGCTGTACGACGCGGGGTCGTTGGCCTGGTCGTGGTAGAGCGAGATGTGGAGCGTCTGCTGCCCTGAGGGTGACGTGGCAACGGAGTCGCGCACATAGCCGTAGGCCTGACGGCCGCCTTGTGTGCGTGGCATGAGGTGCATGTTGATGTAGCCGGCGGCTTTCCACACGCTCACCACGCCTTGCGCATCGTGGAGCCGCTTCTCGCCGGCCGTGACGTCGCCCACCACAGGCACTTGCTGTGCTGCATAAATCTTGGCTACGCCCTCGCTCTCCACCGCATAGTCTATGAGCGTGCGCATGATGGAGTTGGGCAGCATGCCTGTGATGGTGTTGCTCACGCGGTAGACGCTGCCGCCGTCGGTGCGGAAGGCCTGTATGTTGCCCGAGCTGTCGGCCGTGGCCATGGCCATCTCGGAGAGCAGCGAGGGGTAGGGGGGGCCGCTGTCGTCGTCGCTGCACGAGGCAAGCGTGAGGGCGGCTGCGCACAGGAGTGTGTGTAGGAGGTGGCGTGGCATGGCGTGCAGGTGCTGATGTTGTTGGCGTGATGGGTGTCAGTGCCGCCTGGCCATGGCTGCGGCATGGTTGCGCACAGGGTTGGCATACATCGTCAGCAGGCAGTGGCGCAGGAAGGCTTCGTCGGGCTCTTCCAGGTCGATGAGCGACAGGCGTCCGGCCATGTACGTGTCGAAGGCCTGCATGTCGGCCTCCGTGTAGCGGTCGCTGTAGGTGCTTTCGCCATCGAGGCAGTCGGCGGCAATATAGTTGATGGGGTAGAGGCGGTAGGCACTGTGTATCTGGCTGTCAATGCGCTGTGCCACAAGGGCGAAGAGCTCGCTGCGCGGGGTGGCGGGGTCGAGGGTGGCAAGCCATGCGTCGAGACACTCTGTGGCCTCGAAGTGGATTCTGCCTTTGCGGCCGAAGATGCCTGTGTGCATGTTCTGCAGGTCGTCGGCAGGACTCTTCTTCCACCCTGGGTTGTCGCGCTTCAGCTGGAACTCGCGGGCCTTGAGGTAGTCGCACGGGTCGAGCTCATAGCTCAGGGCCATGGGCGTGAGATGCAGCTGCCGCAGTCGCTCCACGGTGCTGCCCTCGCCGCCGAGGGCCATCATCTTGAGCAGTGCCTCCTGCGTGCGGTCGTCGGAGTCCTTGGCACGCCCTTCGCGCTGGGCTATCCAGATGTTGTCGTGCATCTGGCCGACGGCGAAGTGCATGTATTCGCTCATCGTGCGGCTGGCTTGCAGGAGTTCGCGCATGGGCAGGGAACGCTGCACGATGAACGATTTGTTCACCCGCACAAGATGGCGTATCCATGGATATATGAGGAGGTTGTCGCCGATGGCTATCTCCACGGTCGTGGGGAATCCGTCCTTCACTAAGAGGTAGCTCAGGAAGGCTGCGTCGAGCACTATGTCGCGGTGGTTGGTGATGAAGGTGTGGGGCTGCGTGCGGTCGAGGCCTGCGGGTATGCTCAGGTCTATGCCGTCGGAGCAGGTGTGTATGATGTGCTCCACAAGCGGATAGAAGAAAGCTTTCTGCACCTCGAGGTTGTCGAAGCCGCCCTGCTCGGCCGTGGGATGCGTGTCGAGGAATGCACGGATGCGCGTCGCGGCATGTGGCACGATGCGCTCTGCCATCTGCATGAACTGGCCGTCGGCGAGCAGTGAGGTGAGCACAGCAGGCAGCTCGTCGGCAGCGTAGGGCCGTATGTCGGCAAAGACTGAGGGTATGCGGTCGCTGGTCATAGGCGGTCGTCGATAATCTCGGTGAGTACGTCCTTAAGCTCGAGTCCTGCGGCGCGCACCTGCTGCGGGATGAAGCTGGTGGCTGTCATGCCAGGCGTGGTGTTGATCTCGAGCATGTTGATGCGGTCGTGGGTGGTGCCGTCGTCGTCGGTGGTGTGGGTCACGATATAGTCCACGCGGATTATGCCGTAGCAGCCCAGGATGTCGTAGATGGCACTGGTGAGTGCCTGCACGCGGTCGCGCAGGTCGTCGCTGATGCGGGCGGGGGTGATTTCGTCCACCTGACCGTTGTACTTCGCGTCGTAGTCGAAGAACTCGTTGTGCGTCACCACTTCCGTCACAGGCAGCACAGCACCGCCCTGCGATGTGCGGTAGCAGCCGCAGGTGAGCTCGGTGCCGGGCATGAACGCCTCCACCATCACCTCGTCGCTCTCCTTCATGGCCAGCTCTATGGCCGGATGGAGCTCCTCGAGCGTCTTCACCTTGGTCACGCCGAAGCTCGAGCCGCCTGCATTGGGCTTGACAAAGCACGGCAGACCTATGTGGTCGAGTATCTCGCTGTCGGTGACAAGGTCCTCATTGCCGCGGCGTATGACGAGGCTCTCGGAGACACTCACTCCGAAGCCTTTAAGGTATTGGTTGAGGCAGAACTTGTTGAAGGTCAGGGCCTCCACAAGCACGCCGCTTGTGGAGTAGGGTATGCGCAGAAGGTCGAAGTAGCCCTGTAGCACGCCGTCCTCGCCCGGTGTGCCGTGGATGGTGATGTAGGCGAAAGCAGGGTGCACACGCCGGCGCCCGATGCGGAAGGAGAAGTCCTCGCGGCTCACTGCCGTGCGGCTGCCGTCGGGCAGGTGGGCCTCCCACGTGGTGCCTGTGAGCTCCACGATGTAGGCCTCGAAGCGTGTGGTGTCTATGTTGCTGAGTATGCCCTGGGCACTGCGCAGGCTCACGTCGTGCTCCGAGCTGTCGCCGCCGCATACGATGGCAACTACTGGTAGTTTGTCCATATTGCTGTATTGATGTTTGTGCGCACGCTATGCCGTAGCCTGGGCGTAGGTGCGCCATTTGGTGAGTAGCTGTTTCAGGTCGGCAGGCAGCTCGGAGGTGAAGTAGAGCTGCTGTCCGCTTGTGGGATGGGTGAAGCCCAGTGTGCGCGCATGGAGTGCCTGGCGCGGGCACAGGGCAAGGGCGTTCTGGACGAAGGCTCGGTACTTGGCCGTAGGCTGTCCGCGCAGTATCTCGGTGCCTCCGTAGCGCTCGTCGGCAAAAAGAGGGTGGCCTATGTGGCGCATGTGTGCACGTATCTGGTGCGTGCGCCCCGTCTCCAGGCGGCACTCAATCCATGTCACGGGGCCGAAGCGTTCCTCCACGCGCCAGTGTGTCACGGCCGGCTTGCCCACTTCGCTGTCGGGAGGGAACACGGCCATGCGCAGGCGGTCGCGCGGGTCGCGGCCGATGTTGCCTTCGACGGTGCCATGGTCGGTGTCGAAGCCTCCCCACACTAAGGCGTTATACTCGCGGCGTGTCGACTTGACGTAGAACTGGTGGCAGAGACGTGTCTTGGCATCGGCCGTCTTGGCCACCACGAGCAGGCCGCTCGTGTCCTTGTCGATGCGGTGGCAGAGGCCCACGGAGGGGTCGTTGGGGTCGTAGGAGGGCAGGTCGCGCAGGTGCCATGCCAGGGCGTTGACGAGGGTGCCGCTGTAGTTGCCGCAGCCTGGATGCACCACCATGCCGGCCGCCTTGTTGACCACGAGCAGCTGGTCGTCCTCGTAAACTATGTCAAGCGGAATGTCCTCAGCCACCACCTCGGTCTCGAAGCGCGGGTGGTCGAGCATGAGGGTCACCACGTCGAGGGGCTTGACGCGGTAGTTGCTCTTCACGGGGCAGTCGTTGACATGTATGTAGCCCGCTTCTGCCGCGCGCTGGATGCGTGCGCGGCTGGTGTCGTGCAGATGCTCCATGAGGAATTTGTCCACACGTAGCAGTGTCTGCCCCTTGTCGGCCACGACGCGGCGGTGCTCATAGAGCTCGCTGTCGGGCAGGTCGGTGTCGAGTGCGCTGTCGTCGGCTGCCATGGTGTAGGGCTTAGATGTCAGTGTCGGTGTCGGACGGCGTGGTGTCGTCGTCGGCATCCTCTTCATCGTCGGAGAGCATGTCGAGCTCGTCCTCGTCGGCATAGCTGCCCACCTGCAGCACTATGACGGCATCCACGGGCACGCGCTCGCCGGCATAGACGTTGCGCCCCATGCATTTCACGCCGTACACCCAGTCCTTGTCGCCGGCCACGTGCTCGGGCGGACCGAGCTTGAAGCCCATGGCCCGCAGGCGTGCCTCGGCCTCGCGCAGCGAGCTGTTGTCGGCAATGTCGGGGATGGCCAGGGTGGGGGTGCGCGCGGTGTTGACGGTGAGGTATATCTCGCGACCCGGCTTGACGTGTGCTCCGGCAGCGGGACTCTGGTCGAGTATGCTTCCTGCGGGCAGGTGTTTATGGTAGGAGGAGTCGACCACGATGGCTGTCAGCTCCATGCGCGACAGCTCGTAGCGCGCGTCGGCTTCCATCTTGCCCACTACGCCGGGCACCTCCACGCTCACGCCGTGGCGCGTGTAGGCGGCGATGCCTTGCCATATAGCTATGAGCACTACTATTACCACGGCCGCCATGGCTGCGATGTTGCCCCAGAGCATGGGGCGTGCCAGTGTCTTGAGTATCTTCATGCGGGCTGTTGTTGTGGCGGGTGCATGCCGGCGGCGGTGTGGTGCCGCGGCCGGCAGGAAAGGGCGTAGGGCGCAGACGACGCAACTCGGCGGTGTGCATCATCTGCGCCCTACGGGTGGCGCTGGAGCTCGCTGCGGCGGGATGGCACGCGTGGTGCCTCTCCAGCTGTGAGATGGGCTTTACTTGCCGTGGCGCTCGTCGCTCACGGTGAGCTTCTTGCGGCCTTTGGCACGGCGGGAGGCCAGCACGCGGCGGCCATTGGCGGTGAGCATGCGTTCACGGAAGCCGTGCTTGTTCTTTCTCTTGCGGTTGTGGGGTTGGAACGTTCTTTTCATTGCAATGTTATGTTGTGTGTATCGTTTTAGCGTCGACTCTTAACGGGCTGCAAAAATAGCCACTTCTTTTCACTCATGCAAGATTTGGTGCCGACTTTTGTGCTATTACACTAATTTACACTACATTTGCGGCTGGTTCCGGATGGGCGCAGGCGCACGCTGCTGCTGCGTGGCTTGCAAGAATGTGCCCGCCGGCATGCTGACAGGCATTCACCTATTTATAATAAGTATATATGATCAACTCACAAGACATCAAGAAGGGCACCTGCATCCGCATGGACGGGAAGCTCTATTTCTGCATCGATTTCCTGCACGTCAAGCCCGGCAAGGGCAACACCATCATGCGCACCACGCTCAAGGATGTTGTCACGGGCAATGTGCTTGAGCGCCGCTTCAACATCGGCGAGAAGCTCGAGGATGTGCGTGTGGAGCGCCGCCCATATCAGTTCCTCTACATCGAGGGTGAGGACTACATCTTCATGAACAACGAGACCTTCGAGCAGATACCCATCGCCAAGTCGCTCATCAACGGTGTAGCCTTCATGAAGGAGGGTGAGACCGTGGAGGTGGTCACCGACGCCAGCACCGAGACTGTGCTCTATGCCGACGTGCCCGTGAAGGTGCGCCTCGCCATCACATGGACCGAGCCCGGCCTCAAGGGCGACACCGCCACCAACACACTCAAGCCCGCACGTGTGGAGACAGGTGCCGAGATACGCGTGCCCCTCTTCATCGAGGAAGGCGAGATTGTCGAGGTCGACACACGCGACGGCAGCTACTTAGGCCGCGTCAAGGCATAAGTGATGCTCACCTTCATAGTACCTGTCTACAACCGCCCCGACGAGGTGGACGAACTCCTGCAGAGCCTGTGTGAGCAGACTCTGCGGGAGTTCGACGTTATTGTGGTGGAAGACGGCAGCGACGTGTCTTGCCGGCAGGTGTGCAGCCGCTACGGGCAGCGTCTGCGTCTCGCTTACTATGCCAAGGAGAACGCCGGCCCGGGCATGGCGCGCAACTACGGTGCCGAGCGTGCGAGCGGCGACTGGTTCGTGGTGCTCGACTCCGACGTGGTGCTGCCGCCGCACTATGTGGAGAGCGTCGTGCGCAGTCTGCATGAGATGCCGTGCGACGCCTTCGGCGGTCCCGACCGTGCCCACGAGAGCTTCACGCCCGTGCAGAAGGCCATCAGCTACGCCATGACCAGCTTCTTCACTACGGGCGGCATACGTGGCAGCCGGCGGGGGCTCGACCGTTTCTATCCACGCTCCTTCAACATGGGCGTGTCGCGGCAGCTGTGGCAGCAGCTCGGCGGCTTCCGTCCCATGCGTTTCGGCGAGGACATCGACTTCAGCCTGCGCATGGTGGAGGCCGGGGCGCGCACGCGCCTCTATCCCGACGCATGGGTGTGGCACAAGCGGCGCACCGACCTTGGCAAGTTCTACCGGCAGGTGCGCAACTCAGGCATAGCTCGCATCAACCTCCACATCCTGCATCCTGGCTCGACAAAGCTGGTACACTTGTTGCCGGCGGCATTCACCGTGGGCTGCGTGCTGCTGGCGGCCATAGTCCTCATGGGGGCACTGGGGCTTGCCTGTCACGCCACACCACTCGGCATCGCGCCTTGCACACTCATCGCCGCAGGGGGGCTGCCCCTCGTGGCATACTCTGTGCTTATCTGTGCCGACTCCACGCTGCGAGCGCGCAGCCTGCGTGTCGGGCTGCTCTCCGTGCCTGCCGCCTTCATCCAGCTCACGGGCTACGGCAGCGGCTTCATCCATGCCGCCTGGCAGCGCCTCGTGCTGCGCCGTGGCGGCGAGCACTTCGCCTTCACCGACAACCGCACCTTCTACGCATGAACATCAAGGACCTGCCGCTGTCCGAGCGGCCACGTGAACGCCTCATCGCACTGGGCCCCACGGCCCTGACCGAGGCCGAGCTGCTGGCCATACTCATAGGCTCAGGCAATGCCGGCGAGACAGCCGTGCAACTGTGCCAGCGGCTGCTGGCCGACTGCGGCGGGAGCCTCAAGCGCGTAGGGCAGCTCTCGCTCTCCGACATCACACAGTCCTACAAGGGGCTGGGTCCTGCCAAGGCCGTTGCCATCATGGCGGCCGTGGAGCTCGGACGCAGACGCATGATGGAGAGCGCGGCCGAGAAGCAGACCATAGCCACCACGGCCGATGTCTACGACATCATGCTGCCGCGCATGGCCGACTTGCAGCATGAGGAGGTCTATGCCCTCTACCTGCGCACCGACCACAGCCTCATCGGGCAGCCGCACCTCGTCAGCCGCGGAGCCATTGACAGTGCCGTGTGCGACGTGCGCATGGTGCTCCGCGAAGCTCTCATGCGGCAGGCCACAGCCCTCATACTGTGCCACAACCACCCGTCGGGCAACACACGGCCATCCACGGCCGACGACCGCCTGACAGACCGCCTCAGGCGTGCCGCCGAGGTCATGGACATACGCCTGCTCGACCACGTCATCATTGCCGATGGAGCCACATACAGCTACAGCGAGATGGGCAAGCTGTAGAAGCAGACCATCCAGGCTGCCTCACCACAGCCTCTCTCCCGTGGGAGAGGGGAGAAGTCTCCCCCCGACCCCTTTCCCGTGGGATAGTAGATACTAAAAGATTAATATCACTGTTAATATAGCAAGCTAATGGTACAAGAAACAATTCATGAAGGCAATACAGGCACGCCTCATGAGACACACGCACCTCAGGGTCATACTCCCCACTCCCACAGGAGAGGGGGCGGTGGTGAGGCTTCCGGGGTTGAGGCTACCACCCTTCTTGATAGTGTCGTCGACATGCTGCGCACGGTCTACGACCCCGAGATACCTGTCAACATCTACGACCTCGGCCTCGTGTACCGCATCGACCTGAGCGACGACGTGCCGCCCGTGCTCAACGTGGACATGACCATGACGGCACCCACGTGCCCCATGGCCGACTTCATCATGGAGGACGTGCGGCAGAAGCTCGCCACCATCGACGGCCTGGCCGCCGTCAATGTCAACCTCGTGTTCGAGCCCGAATGGGACCGCAGCATGATGAGCGACGAAGCAAAGCTTGAACTTGGCATGATGTAAGGATATGGTATACTTTATCTCCGACGCACACCTCGGTTCGCGTGCCACGCAGCACCGCCGCACGCAGGAACGCCGCCTCGTGGCCTTCCTCGACAGCATCAAGCACACAGCCACAGCTGTATACATGCTGGGCGATATGTTCGACTTCTGGCATGAGTACCGCCTCGTGGTGCCCAAGGGCTACACACGCTTCCTCGGCAAGGTGAGCGAGCTCACCGACATGGGCGTGGAGGTGCACTTCTTCACCGGCAACCACGACATCTGGTGCGGCGACTACCTCGAGAAGGAGTGCGGCGTGCAACTGCACCGCGAGCCGGCTACGGTGGAGATAGGCAGTGCGGTGTTCTACCTCGCACATGGCGACGGACTGGGCGACCGCGACCCCAGGTTCCGCTTCCTGCGCGCACTCTTCCACTCGCCTGTGGCACAGACGCTCTTTGCCGCGGTGCATCCGCGATGGGGCATGGACTTCGGCCTGGAGTGGGCCAGGCACAGCCGTCTCAAGCGTGCCGGCGGGCAGGAACCGCCCTACATGGGTGAGGACCGCGAGCCCCTTGTGCGCTTTGCCAAAGCCTACCTTGCTGAGCACACTGAGGTGAACTACTTCATCTTCGGCCACCGCCACATCGAGCTCGACCTCATGCTCTCCCGCACGGCGCGCATGCTCATCATCGGCGACTGGATAACGCAGTTCACCTACGCTGTCTTCGACGGCGAACACCTCATCATGGAGCGATACGTGGAGGGGGAGACCAGGCTGTGAGAGAGCCGTGCATAAAGGGCGCGGTGCAGGCGGCAGGCAATACACAGAAAGGCCCTGCTTCGCAGCAGAGCCTTCCTTTCACTTATTATTAAATTACAACTTGGTGCGGGCGCGCGGCCTGCGCCAGATTGCGGGAGTAAAAGGGGGCATTCCTTGGCGGAGATGCCCCCTTTTGTTGGGGATGGTCAGAGTGTGGCTTACCAGATGCCCTTCACGTCGGCTTCGGCACCTTCCTGGTCCTCGCCGCCGAGCTCAAGGCCGCTGTTGCCGCCAATGCCCTTGATGGAGGCTGCTATCATGCTCTGCATGGCGTAGGCCTCGGCCTCGATGGCGGGAGCGAAATATGTCTTCTTCATAGTGAGTGGTTGTTTTAATGACCCTCCCCGTGCCCCTCCCGCTGTGGGGAGGGGGCTTGGGGTGAGCCGTGATGATTATTATGTTGTCTTCTCTCCGGCAGCGGCTTATTTGAGCACCTTCTTGCCGCCGATGATGTAGAGGCCCTTCTGGACGCGTGCCACACGCTGGCCGGCGATGTTGAAGATGGCGCCCTGCTCAGCCTGGATGCCGTTGATGGCCTGGATGCCGGTGGTGATGCCGTCGATGGCAATCTTCACCTCGCCCACCTCAGTCTTGGGCTCGAGGTATGCGCGGAAGGCATTGATGCTGTGAGCCGTGGCAGCCTTGTAGAGCTTGCCGCCGTTGATGTAGTAGCTGTCGATGGCTACCTCGGCGGGAGCATAGACACCCACGAAGTCGATGTTGGCACCAGTCACGATGGCCTCGTCGGCAGCCACAACCTGCACGCCGCTGAACACCTGCTCGGTGCTGGCTGCGGTGGCCTTGACGAGCACGGGCACGTTGGCGGAGATGGTATTAACATTGGTGAAGTTGATGGTCACGTTAGAGGCATCCTCGCTGGTCTCGCTGTAGGCATACACCTCAGCTCCGGTGCCGAAGGCGGCCACCACCTGGGCTGTTGTGAGGTCGAAGGGCAGCACTACAGTGTTGAGGCCCTCCTTGATGTTGCGTGTGATGGTGACGTTGGCCACTTCGACATCCTCAATGACGTTCTCGGCTGCCTCGTCATAGGCAACAGCCTCGGCGATGTTGTTGGCAGAGAGGAGCTCGCCGTCGGCGATGGACATCCACTGATACTGTGTAGAGGCTTCAGCATAGAATGTGATGGTCACCTCAGTCTCCTCATCAAGAGTGAAGGGGAGGAAGCGCCACTGCCAGCCGGCACCAGAGTTGCCAACGGCAGCAGCAGGGTCGTTATGGATACCGCCGGTTCTGATGAACTCGTCGTTCTCATCCCAGCTGGCCTTGCCGGCGGTGTTGATACCGCGGGTGTTGTTGCCGGCGCAGGGCAGGGAAATAGTGGTGGCGAGAGCCGTGCAGCTTATGGAGCTGGTGACTCCGGCCGATGAGCGGGCTGCAACCTTCACGACATAGCTGCCGGCGGGCAGTGTGGTGGTCTTGGTGTACTCGATGGTCCAGCCTCCTGCGTTGCTGTAGCCATTGCCGCACTGCTCGTAGTAGGGATGAGTAACACCGCTATAGTGCTCCCAGTTGAGTGAGTTGGGGCTATCATCTGTGCGGTCTGCGCCGAGGGTAGCTGTGCCGGTCCATGTGCTGAAGTCGCCAATCTTGGATGTGAGCGAGTAGGGGTAGCTTGCGGTGGCTTCGTCGTACTGTGCAATATTGAGGTTCTGGACGGCGGTCACAGCCTCGGCAGCGGTGGTGGGAGCTGGGACATCGAAGTCGGAGCCGAAGAGGGCAATGGTCTCGGCCTTGTATGCCACGTATGCGTCGTAGGAAGCGGCGGCAGCGGTGAAGGCTGTTGTAGCGTCGATGATGGCGTTGGTGGCTGCAAGGATGGATGCCTTGGTCTCGCCCTCGTCAGCATCCAGAGCTTCGGTGAGTGCTGTGAGCTCGTCGCCGGTCACGTTGACGTAGGCTTCATCTTCGAGAGCTGCCACAGCTGCGTCAGCAGCCTCAGCGTAGGCTGCTTTATACATGGTGAGGTCGACGTATGCGCCGTAGTACTTCAGGGTGAAGTCGCGGAAGATGGTCCACTTGTCGGTCTGGGTGTCGGTGTGTTGCTCTCCTCCTCGAGGGAGAACTTGAGGGCCACCTTGCCGTTGCCATTGTCGAAGTATGTCTTGGCTTCAGCCATGGTATTCACAACGGAAGATTCTACGCCAGGGATGAGCACGCGGTCCTCGCCGGCATAGAAATATGTATTGAAGTCACCTTGACCGCCGCGGTGGAAGCCCGTCACGCCGAACTCCCATGTGCCGAGCGGCAGGGTCAGGGTCTGGTAGAACTTGAAGTTCTGCTGGTAGAACTCACACTCCTCATCGCCCACCTTGCCGAAGCTGTAGTTGCCAACCTGTGTGCCTTCGATGGTCCAGTAGTTGGTGTTCTGACGCACGGAGGCGTTGTCCACGAGCACGGCGGTCACGTCGATGTAGCTGCCTTCGAGGAATGCCTCACGCAGGCTGACCACGGCGGCGTTGACAGCCTCTGTTGTGATGGCAGTCTCCACTTCATCGTCGGCAGCGGCAACATCCACATTCTCGGAGACGGCCAAGGCTGCTGCCTTCACGGTCTGATAGCGGGCATAGCTGCTCTGGAGAGCCTTGGCGGCATTCACCTTCTCAGTAAGAGCTGAGGATGCTGCGCTGATGGCCTCCTCAGTGGTGAGGCTTGCTACGTCGATGCCATCGGCACATTCCTTGGCTGCATTGTAGGCGGCAGTAGTTGTCGTACTCTCCAAATCGGCAACGGCATCTATCTGCTCCTGAAGAGCCTCACGGAGTGCTGTGAGGTCAACGCCCAGATACAGCAGCTGGAAGTTGTCCCAGATACACCAAGTATCGGTACGTGTACCCTTCACGCCAATGGTAAGAGAGCCATCTGTAACGGTCACTTCAATATAGTCGGTGAAGTACTTCCCAGCAGTGAAACTTGCTGATAATTGGGTCATGCTTGAACCCCGGTCAGATGCGTCCATCTCATTAAACGGAACAGAAGCACTACCGGCATAAACCACGGGATAGTTAGCACCATCGTATGCATTGGAATAATCGGTCAATGCGGCCTGAGCACGCAGCTTGTAGTTACCATTGGGAACGGTGATGGTCTGGCTCAACGTGAAGGTCGACCGCCAAGACTCAGCACAACAGTTGGTGTTGTTGCCACCACAGAGGTTCTGGTTGCTGGCAACCATCGTCCAAGCACCTGTCCAATTGTTATCAGCAACCTTTGTCTCGTTACGGTTGTTGCGGTCGAAGTTGGAATCCAGGATCATGTAAGTGACATCCACGGGATTCTCTGTAGAAGCACCGGCGTAAGCCTCGTCGTATGCCATAATCTTCCACTGGGCATTAGGATTCGTGGCATCGGTCAGAGTGCTGGCCAGAACATAGCTGCTTCCATCGTATCCATAATAAGTGGTTCCGTTGGACATGGTGTAAACACCATCGCTCACCTCGTTGATGGTGACCTCGGCGGCAGTACCGTCCATATAAGAGCCTGTGAAATAGTAGTTGGTTCCGCCATTGCTGACCTGTGACTCGATGGTATAGGCACCATTGGACAGCTTTGCCAGGGTGTTGTAGTGGCTGAACTCAATCAGCGAAGCCTGAGTACCCCATGAGTTTCCGGGGCCAAAATAGCGACCCGAGCCAATGTTCTGGAAGACGTACTTCCCATCAGCAAAGTCTGCAGCGGTCTGAGCATTCACGCTCAGGCTGAACATTGCCGCCACAGCGGCCAGAAGAAGTTTGATTTTCTTCATGTTGTTAGAAAGTTGTTAGTTAATAATAATGTATATAAAAGGGTGAACCTATGGAGGTGGATGGAACTCGCACAGGCGGTTCCACGCAATGCACTCACGTGCATATCACGCGGCAAATATATAGACTAATTAGCCACTCACCCCCCCCGTACCGTTAATTTTTATTAAAAGTGATAGCGGGCTGTTCTTTTTATCCTCACATGGCTACTTTCTGCCTCATGCATGCATGCATTTGCACAGCAGGATGGCTCTGTCGGCCACCCTTCATCCTTCTCTGCCATCACCCTTCATCCTCTCTGCCATTACCCTGCACCCTTCTGTGCCATCACCCTGCACCCTTCTCTGCCATCACCCTGCACTCGTTTTTGAGGCTCTCGGCATGCTAACGGCGTGCCACCGTGCAACGCTCTGTCGGACAGGTATATAGCACACAGCGATGCAGGCGCGAGACGCGTGTGTGCCATGACTTATCCGCTTGCTCCGCTTCTTGCGGGCAAACGTATGGCGCACAGGCGTCCCTGCCTGCATCGCTCTCAGCTACGCTCTTATGCGAATTGGCAACTGTCAGCTCGCTGGTGTGTCGTAGGGGTCGTCCTTGATGTGCTTGGTGCCGTGCATGCAGGTGAGCTCGTCGCGTGTGAAGCGGTAGGATGGCGAGGCGAGCGATGCCGAGGGGTCGAAGTGCGACGAGCGCACGTCCATGATGCCGAGCACGAGGTCGTAGAGGAGGTCGTTGGTCCAGTAGCGGCCGGCGTTGGCGTGCAGTGCCGAGGCCACGTCGGGGCGTGCGGCGCGGTAAGTGTCGGCGAGCCACACGAAGAGTGGTATGCGTGTGCGTAGGAAGCCGCCGAAGTTGGGCATGCGGCGTCCGCCAGGCGACTCGGCATGGTCGGAGCAGTAGACCATGGCTTGAAGGTTGAGGTGCCGGCGGGCGTAGTCGTAGGCCGCGTGGAGCACGCTGTCGGTGTAGTGGAGCGAGTTGTGGTAGTTGGTGATGCGGTCGCGGTCGGCGGCCGTGCCCCATTGGCGGTCGGCGGGCGGGAAGCGGTTCTCGTAGTTGAAGTGGCTGCCCTTGAGGTGTAGCACCACGAGGTTGTTGTGTGCAGGGTCTACCTCGCGTAGCATGTCGATGAGCGTGTGGTCGTACTGCACGCGCCCTGCCACCTGGTGTGTCCAGCGTGCCGCATCGGATGTGTTGGCCACGAGTGTCACTGGCGTGTCGGCGGCACCGAGGTGTCCTTGGTTGCTGTACCAGTGAACGTGGTAGCCTATGGCATGGGCCATGTCGACGATGGATGGCGACGTGGCAAACTCTCCGCCGGCATACTGGTTGGCTTCGGTGAGAGCGAGCTCCAGCGATGGCACTGTCTGTATGTTGCAGCTGTAGGCGTGCGGGAAGAGTATGGTGGCGTCAGTGTCGGCTGCCAAGGCTCGCAGCCACGGCGTGGTGTCGTGCTCCATGGTGGTGAATGCACTTATATGGTCGCGCGATGCCGACTCTCCGATGACGAGCATCAGTGTGTGTGGCGTGTCGAGCATGGTGGCTTGCGTGGTGACGTGGCGCAGTGCGTCGAGCCGTTTGCTGGCATTGGCCATGTAGGCAGCGTTGCGCCGCACATAGTCCTGCACGACGAGATACAGCAGCGGCACACCGCAGCGCACTATGAGGCCACGGCGCGGGCGGAAACAGTATGTGGCCGTGAAGAGCAGCACCGCCGTCACGGCTGCCAGGCGCCATGGCTCGTCGTGCCCTGTCGTCAGGGGCCACCGTGTGGGCAGCCATACGCACAGGGCTGTGGCACTCACGATGGCCAGGGCCACGGCTATGACGCGCCACAGAGGGTAGGAGCGCAGGTATTCTATCACTTCGTTGACGTGTGTCTCCTGCAGCATGGTCATGCCTGGCGCGTCGATGACCACGTGGCAGGCAGCGTAGTAGACCCACACGGCAATGGGCACAAGAGCCGCCGCGGCCGCCATGATGCCCACCGCCCATTGGTATGCCGGCGGCAGGAGTATGGCCGTGGCCGTGAGCATGGCAAAGAGGTAGCTGCCGAAGGCCTCGTCGATGCGGTTGTCGTAGTCGGGCGAGGTGTGGCGGTGTGTCAGGTGGTAGGCCAAGGGGTATGTCGTCTGCCACAGCAGTGCCACCGCCAGCAGCAGTGCCATGGTTGGCTGGCATGGTTGTGTGGCTGTCAGCCATAGTGGCAGGGTGGCAACTATGGCTGCCGCTACGTAGCGGCGCAATTGCTGCCCGCGGGTGTTGGGGGCTATGCCGTGGTTGAAGAGCATGTAGGAGGCAAAGGCCGTGGCCCACAGCATCAGTGTGAGCAGGGCGTCAGCGAGGTATGTCATAGGTGTTGAGGATGGTGTGGTAGAAGGTGGAGTAGGAGTGCAGGTCGGCGGCTTGCATGTAGAGTTGCAACTGTTTGTGCCCTTGTTTCGTGAAGCAGACTCACACGTGTCCCCACTCGCGGAGGCGGCGGTCATACTCCTCGCGGGTGCGTTTCCAGCGGTTGTGCGTCCACAGCCAGCAGGCGGGGTCGCGGTCGATGGTCTGCTCGAGGCGTCGGGCATAGTCTTCGGTGAGGGTGTAGTCGGGCCATGTGTCGGGCTGCCGCGTGACGAGCCGGTAGGCGGCGACATAGTGGCCACGGCTCTCGCGGCGCAGGTCGAGGTATACCACGGCGGTGTTGAAGCGTTTGGCCAGTCGCTCGCCGCCGGTGAAGAACGGTGTCTCGGTGTGACGCAGGAAGGGTGTCCATAGGTGTATGTCGCTCCATAAGGGCACTTGGTCGGCGATGAAGCCAGCCACGAAGGGGCGTCCGTCGCGCTGTGCCGTGACCATGGCGCGCAGTGTGTGGCGCATGGCCACGTTGTTGACGCCGTGGCGGCTGCGTATGCCGAGGAAGAGGGCGTCGACGGCGGCGTTCTCAAGCGGGTGGTAGAGCTGCATGGGCATCCATGCCTCGGCGGGTATGTGTGTGTGCAGCGGTATGGTGGATACCCACTCCCAGTTGCAATAGTGGCCGAGCATGAGCACCACGCTGCGCCCTTCGCCCACGAGCTGCTCGAGCACCTCGGTGTGTTCGAAGCGCATGCGGCGGCGCATCTCGTCGGGGCCTATGGTGGTGAGCTTGACGGTTTCCACCATGTAGTCGCAGAACCAGCGGTAGAAGCGTCTCTCCAGTGTCCTGAGCTCGGCCGCCGTTAGCTGCGGGTAGGCGTCGTGCATGTTGCGGTGCACAATGCTGCGGCGGTAGCGTGCCACGTGGCAGACGAGCACGTAGAGCACGTCGGAGAGCCCGTAGAGCACGCGCAGCGGCAGCCGCGACAGCACTGTGAAGAGCCATCGGAGCATGCCTGCGAGTGCGTGCTGTGTGGCGGTGAGAGGCTTGGGTGTTGGCATCGGTGTGGCTGTGTGCGTGGCTGTCCGTGGTCAGCGCACGATGAGCTCGTTGGCACTCATGCGTGACATGTACTGATATACTATTGAGCGCAGGCGCTGCTCCATGAGCGTGTCGGGCTGCTCGGCCATGAGGTTGTGCCGGAGCAGGCTGTCGGACAGGGAGTAGAGTGCGCGTGCCTGCCCCGTGGTGCCGTCCATCTGTAGCAGGCGTCCGCCGGCGACATACTGGTATATGCCGCCCGTGTAGCTGACAGCCCAGGTGCTGTCGGCAGGGGTGGCAAAGAGGTCTTTGCCGAAAGCCACGTAGGGCTCCTTGTGTCCGAGCAGTCCGAGCACAGAGGGCATGATGTCGATCTGCTGTGCTATGCCATCGCGGCAGCCCGGGGTGAGCAGCGTGGCCGACGGGTCGAAGAACAGGATGGGCACACGGAAGCGGCCGAGGTCGGTCTGATAGACGTCGTGGTCGCTCAGGTTGGTGTGGTCGGCCGTGAGCACGAAGAGCGTGTGGCCGTACCATGGCTGGCGGCTGGCTGTCTGGAAGAAGCGGCGCAGGGCATGGTCGGTGTAGCGTATGCAGCGGTGTATGGGCAGTGCGCCGTCGGGGAAGGTGTCGCGGTATTCCTCGGGGATGCGGAAGGGGTGGTGGCTGGATGCCGTGAACACGGTGGTGAGGAAGGGCTCCTGCATGGTGCCCATCGTGCGGCAGAAGTATTGCAGGAAGGGCTCGTCCCAGATGGCCCACATGCCGTCGAAGTCGGCATCGCCTGCGGTGGCGGGGTCGGCATTATACTCGGTGCGCCCGTAGTAGCTGCCATAGCCCGTCTTGCGGGCAAAGGCCTGGAAGCCCATCGAACCGTTCTCGGCACCGTGGAAGAATGCCGTGGCATAGCCCCTGCGCGACAGCTCTGCCGCCAGGCCTCCCACGTCGTTCATCGACGATGGCGTGAGGAAGAAGGGCTCCACGAACATGGGTATCGACGAGAGTATGCTGGGCATCCCGTCGATGCTCTTGCGCCCGTTGGCCAGCGAGGTGGCAAAGGTGGCGGAGCGGGCTATGAGCTCATCGGTGAATGGCGTGTAGCCGGCGTAGCGGCCACCGTCGAGCGTGGGGTTGAGTGCCCCGATGTACTCTGCGCCGAAGCTCTCCACGATGAGCACCACCACGTTGAACGGCCTTGGCTGCGTGTCGGCGTCAGGCGTGTGAAGGGGACTATAGTAGCGTTCTGCCTCGGCTGTGGAGGCGAAGAACGGCGGCGGCGTGAAGGCGTGTTTGCCCAGTGTGCGCAGCAGGGCAAACGGTGTGTTGAGCACTGCTGCGGCATGCGCGGGGCGTGCCACATACTGGGTGGCGTTGCTGATGGTGATTGGGCGCACGGCATGGCTCAGCCCGCCGCGCATGCTGGAGATGCAGTATGGCAGGTAGGCAGCCAAGGCAACGACCTGGACGATGTAGTATGCCGCCGTGGCATGCCCTGCCTGACGGCGTGGCTGCTGCCGTGAGCCGCCGCGGCGGTAGCCAGTACAGAGGATGGCAATGAGCGCTATGCCAGCCACGACGAGATACCAGTGGCGGAGCATCTCGGTGGCAAAGATGCTGCCAATGTTGCCCTCGGCGGCAAACTCGCTGAACACCGACACTGTGGTGCGGCGTCCGGTGTAGGGGAAGTAGGCCGCATCGGCAAGGTTGACCACCACGGCCACGCTGTTGGTGACCACGAACAGCCATTTGGCTGCGTCCTGCCACACATGGCTCTCCTTGACATGGAGCGGTATGAGCATGAGCAGTGCGTAGGGCGCATTGGTGTAGCATATGGCCGAGGCGTCGAAAGCGTAGGCTCCGGCCATGATGTCGGCCAGGCTGTTGTCGCTCCATAGGGTGGCGAAGGCCGCTGCGTTCTCTGCAATGTAGATGATGCGGCACAGCCAGTAGACCACGAAGCACAGCATGAGGTTGCACACCATGGCAAGTGGCGAGCGCAGGTGGTTGGCTATGGCTGTTGAGGTGGTCATTGCGGGTAGCGCGTGTATATATATTAAGGTATAGATGTGGCAGCGTGTCAGGGCGGGGGGGCTATGCGAGGTAGTGCTCTATCCGCTCCAGCACATAGTGTGGGTCGATGCCTCTCAGGCACGGGTATCCGCCGAGTGCGCATGGTTTGTTGCCATAGATGGAGCATGGCCGGCATGGCAGGTCGGTGAGCTGCACGGCATCTGCCTGCCTCTGTCCGTAGCCCATGAAGCCGCTGTAGGGATGCGTGGCTCCCCAGATGCTCACCACGGGCAGTGCCACGAGCGATGCCAGGTGCATGTTGGCCGAGTCCATGGCCACCATCACCTTGCAGTGCGACAGCACGGCGGCCTCGGCGGCCATGTTGCCCAGCTTGCCTGCCAGCGACTCCACATGGCCGTAGCTCGCGGCCCACTGCTCCAGCAACGCGCGCTCCGATGCTCCTGCTCCGAGCAGCAGCACACGCACATCGCCGCGCCGAGCGAGGGCTGCCACCACCTGCTCCATGAGGTCGGGCGGATAGGTCTTGCCCTCGTAGGTGGCGAAGGGGGCTACGGCCACCCAGTTCCTCTCAGGGCGTAGCGCGGCATCGAAGGTGGGGGCGTGAAGGGTCAGGTCGGCACCGGCCGGCGGGAAGAGACTGCTGAAGGTGATGCTGAAGTCGGGGTAGCCGGCACGGCGCACCACGTCGGCATACTTCTCGAAGACGCTGAGCTGCAGGGTCTTAGGCGTCTGTGTCAGGAAACGGC
Source organism: uncultured Bacteroidaceae bacterium (assembly GCA_905234605.1). Classification (GTDB taxonomy): domain Bacteria; phylum Bacteroidota; class Bacteroidia; order Bacteroidales; family Bacteroidaceae; genus Physcousia. The sequence goes on from CAJOIE010000011.1 coordinate 59,682, forward strand.
GTCGCGCACGGCGGTCCTTGCGTATGGCATACACCTTCAGGCCGGCACCGCGAAAGCGCAGTCGCAGCCATTGGGTGCGCAGCACGTCGTGGAGGTCGGCCACGGCGGCTGGGTGCAATGCGAGCAGGCGACGGTAGAGACGGTTGAGGCCCCGCAATCCATGGTGCCTGCCTTTGAGGTCGGCTTCGACGAACATCACGTTTCTTGGCAGCAGCCCGAAAATGGGACGTGCCCATCCGCGGCTGCACACAATGATGCGCATGTCGGGGTGCTGGCGGGCAAAGGAGTCGATGACGGGCACCGTCATCAGCACGTCGCCGATAGCCGAGAAACGCAGGAACAGTATGTTGGCCATTGTCTACATGATGTGCAGCCGCAGGGGCTGTGCTGTGTGTATGCCTACGGCAGCGGCTCAGTAGCTCTTGCCGTAGAGCGAGGGGTTGGTCGACGGGTCGTTGTACATCTTCATCTGGCGGTACACCTTCATCCATTTGCGGCCGGCCTCGATGTCTGCCAGCAGTTGGTCGATGGCCGTGGAGAGGTCTGTCTGCTGCTCTAAGAGCACTGCCAGCTTCTTGCCGCACTGCTCGATGTGGGCGGCGTCGGCGTCGGTGCGCTGTGTCTGCTCGCGCATGTGGTAGATCTTCAGTGCAAGGATGCTCAGGCGGTCAACGGCCCATGCCGGGCTCTCGGTGTTGATGGTGGCCTCGGGCAGCGGCTTGACATCGTGGAAGCGCGTGTAGAAATAGCTGTCGATGGTCTCCACCAGGTCGGTGCGTTCCTGGTTGCTGCGGTCAATGCGCCTTTTCAGCACGACGACCTGTGCCGGCTCTATGTCGGGGTCGCGGATGATGTCTTCCAGGTGCCACTGCACGGTGTCTATCCAGCATTTGCGGTAGAGGTCGGCTTCTATGGTGCCCTGGGCGTATGGGTTATGCAGCGGGGCATCGACATTGTCGTGGACGTGATAGTCGGCAATGGCCTGCCCGAAGATGGGACAGGCGTGTTGGGTGAATGTCGGCTGTGACATGATGTGACTGTCAGTTACTATATAAGGTGATGCACACAAAGGTAGGCCGTTTGGGGTGAAGGGACAAAAATCAAAGGTGAAAATGCACAAAACAAAGACATCTCAATGCGTTTTGCCCATATCTTTGCAACATCGCCTATTGCGTGTACCAGACAGACTCAACACACATATATCCATATTACCCATGAAAACAAGACTCCTTTTGCTCATGGCTGTCAGCCTGATGGCGGGCACGGCTCGTGCGCAGCGCCACACCGACCGGCTCGACCGTGGTCTGGTGGCCGTTCCTGCCAATGTCAACGGTGCCAGCGGCAGCGGCAACTTCGTCAGTTGGAAGATATTCGGGGAAGAATACTACGACGTCACCTACAACCTCTACTGCAACGGTGCCAAGGTGGCCTCCAACCTCAAGGTGGGATGCTACAGCCATGCCGCAGGCACGGCCTCGAGCCGCTATCAGGTGGCTGCCGTGGTGGGCGGCGTGGAGCAGGAGCTGTGCGCGGCTGTCACACGGTGGAACAACGGCTACAAGGACATCCCCGTGGCTGCCGTCGTCGACCGTACGGGCACCGACGTGACGTCGCAGTATATCCTCAACGACATCTCGCTGGGCGACGTCACGGGCAACGGCATTCCCGAGTTCATTGTCAAGCGCAACTACACGGGCGACATACTCAACGCCAGCAACCGCACACTCTTCCACCACTATGAGTGCTACACCCTTGGCGGTGAGCGTCTGTGGTGGATAGACCTCGGCCCGAACCTCATGGCCGGTCCCGACGAGCAGTGGGACCTCGTGGCCTACGACTGGGACGAGGACGGCCGCGCCGAGTGCATCATGCGCGGTGCCGACAACATGATTATCCATACTGCCACGGGCAAGGTCATCAACATTGGCAACATGAACTACTATGCTCCGCGCTATGAATACACACGCGACGGAGCCGAGTATCTGCTCTACCTCAACGGAGCCACGGGCGAGCCCTATGGCTGGGATGGCACGAGCACAGCGTTCACGCCCATGGCCTACCCGCTGCCGCGCTTCGAGAGTGGCGAGAGCGACTACGAGGCCGTCTGGGGCAAGAACGACACCGGCCACCGTGCCACCAAGCACTATTTCGGTGCGCCGTTCCTCGACGGCCGCCACGCCAGCATCTTCCTCGGCCGCGGCTGCTACACGCGCCATAAGATGTGTGCCCTCGACGTAGACCCCGCCACCCACGTGCTGACACAGCGCTGGCGATGGAACGAGTACAGCGGCGGCAGCCCCTGGTTTGGCAACGGCTTCCACAACTTCGCCATTGCCGACGTGGACTGGGACGGTCGCGATGAGATAGTCTTCGGCTCGATGGTTATCGACGACAACGGGCGCGGACTCTGCACTACGGGGCTCGGTCACGGCGACGCGCAGCACTGTGCCGACCTTGACCCTTACCGGCACGGCAACGAGCAGTTCGTGTGCAACGAGACGTCGCCGGCATGCACATACTACAATGCCACCACGGGCAAGATATACTACCGCCTGCAAAGCACGTCCGACGACGGCCGTGCCCTCTGTGCCAACTTCTCCAATGCCTTCCCTGGCAGCATGGGGCGCAGCACACAGTCGGGTCTCGTCTCGACAGTGTCGGACAAGGTGATAAGCGGCGGTCCCTCCACGGGCGGCACCAATGATGCCCTCTTCTGGAGCCACCTCAACCAGCGCATATACTGGGACGGCGACCTGCTCGACGAGGTGCTCGACAGCCCTGGCACCGAGCGTGAGGCTGCTGTCTACAAGCCCGACGGCGGGCGTCTCTTCACCTCGAGCGGCTGCCAGATGAACAACGACTCGAAGAACAACCCCGGTGCCCTGGCCGACATCTTCGGCGACTGGCGCGAGGAGATAGTGTGCCGTGCCAACGGCAGCACGGCCATACGCATATATACCACTGCCATACCCACCACCTACCGCATCTACACTCTCTGGCACGACCATCAGTACCGCAATGCCATGGTATGGCAGTGCGTGGGCTACAACCAGCCGCCCCACAAGAGCTACTTCCTCGGTCAGCTTGAGGGCATCACCGTGGCTCCGCCGCCATTGACCACGGCAGGTCGCACCGTCATTGCCGACGGCGGCACCATCGGGGCAGCACAGGCCGGCCAGCATGTGCTGGTGTGCGAGACAGCCAACACCACAGTCAGTGTCGACAATGGCGCAGCTCCGCATGTAGCCACATTCAACGTGCCCACATGGGTGCAGGGCACCAACAGCAATGTGCTCAACGGCACGGCGGTGGTGCGCACAGAGGTCTACACCTGCAACGTCACAGGCGGGGCTTTCGCGGGCGACATGCGTCTGGTCAAGCAGGGCGACGGCGTGCTCAACCTGCCCGCCGTGGAGCAGACCTACACGGGCAACACCGACATCTGGGCCGGCACCCTCAACTTCGACGGCAAGCTCCATCACAGCAGCCTGTGGCTCAACCGTTTTGCCGAGCTCAACTCCGCCGGCGGCGAGTTCCGCAGCATCAAGATGGACTATGCCTCCGTCCTGCGCCCCGGCAAGGGCAACAACCGCGGCAGCATAACCACCGACTCCCTGCTGCTGGGCTTCGGCTCGCGCTTGCAGATGGATGTCTACAGCACCGACATCACGGCCGATGTCATTTCCACCAACCTCCTCTCCATCGGGACCAAGCTCACCGGCAACTGGCTCACCTATGGCCCGCAGTATCTGGCCCCCGTCTTGGAGCTCGTGCCCCACATACCGGCCGCCGAGACCATGTTCGCCCCTGGCCGCTATCTCCTCTTCACGAATGTGGCCAAGGTGTCGGGCAACCTCTCCGACATCATTCTCGAGGGTCTCGGCACCACGGTCAAGGCACGCCTCGTGCAGGACGGCACCGACATCTACCTCGTGGTGGAGGGCGTGCGCAGCCCCTCGGACATCGTCTGGACGGGTGCCGAGAGTGCCACATGGCAGTTCGGCGGCGATGCCAACTTCGCCCTGTCATCCGCTGTGGCAGGTCCGGGTGAGAGCTTTGTCACCGGCGACGTGGTGCGCTTCACCGACACAGCCACCCGCGTGGCCGTCACTGTCAAGGGCGACATCGAGGCCGACAGCATCATCGTCGATGCAGCCAAGAACTACACCTTCAGCGGCACAGGGGCCATCGTGGGAGCCACCACGCTGGTGAAGCGCGGCACGGGCATGCTCACCGTAGCCACCGACAACAGCTACACCGGCGGCACGCGCATCAGCGGCGGCGTCGTGGCTGCCAACTCCTTGTCGAATGCCAACCAGGCTTACGGACATCTGGGAGCCATGAACACGGCACCTGCCAAGTTCATCATTGAGAACGGTGCGGAGCTGCGCACCACACAGGCTGTCACCCAGGGCTCGCCCATGCAGATGCTCACTGCCGAGGGCGGTGTCATCAACAATGCCGCCGACTTCGTTGTCAACAGTGCCATCTCGGGCACCAAGCTTACCAAGAAAGGCTCCGGCTGGATGAAGATGAACGTGGCCGGCAACCTCAGCCGCCTCGTTGTCCAGGGAGGCACCGTGCAGTGCATCAACGCCGCCAAGGTGGCCTCCATCGTGGAGTTCGAGGGCGGCACCTACACCGAGAACACCGGCTCCAACTTTGCCATCAACGTGGCCAAGGGCAAGACCGGCGTGTGGAACACTGCCAACCGTGCGACCTACTCCAACAAGATAACCGGACAGGGCACACTCACCATCTTCTGCGAGGAGGAGAAGGGCAACACATGGTTTGCCACACGCACGCAGTTAGGCATCAACCTTGCCGACTTCGAGGGCACCATCAACGCCACCGGACGCAGCGACGACAGCGGTGCGCGCTGGACTCTCAACACCGCCAGCGGCATGCCCAAGGGCACGCTCAACATAGCTGCCGGCTTAGAGGTGCAGAACACCGGCAAGAGCTTTGCCATCGGGCGTGTCGCCGGCACGGGCAAGCTGGGCGGCTACGCCTCATTCTCCAACAGCGGCGGCTCGGGAGCCAACACATGGGTGCTGGGCGACGACACCAACTGGACATGGGGCGGCACCGTGACCTCCAACTCCAACTTCACCAAGGGCGGCAGCGGCAAACTCACCATCACGACCAACACCAAGCACGACTTCACGGGTGTTGCCCGTGTCAATGCCGGCGAGCTGCACATCAACGCAGGCGTGACGCTCGGCACGGGAACCCTCACCGTGGCCAACGGAGCCATACTCTCCGGCGTGACAGGCAACAGCGGGCTCACCAACTCGGCATTCACCTTCAGCTCCGGCTCCACGCTACAGGTGGGTGCCACGGCTGCTGCCACTTCGGGTGTCATCGACTTTGGCGGCAAGAACGTCGTCTTTGCCCGCAACTCTGTGCTGCAGTTAGGCATAGGCCGTGCGGCCACGGCCACGCTCACCGGAGGCACGTCGTTGCAGAACATCGCGCGCCTCAACATGAACGGCATCATCGACCTGCACTACGCCTCGAGCCTCAACCTGCAGGCAGGCGACAGTGTGCTCCTATGGAAGAATGTAGCCACCTTCAGCGGCACGCCCGAGCTGTTGGACACCGTCATCAACGAGCACCTCTACTGGGACACGGCCGACATAGCCCAGGGCATACTGCGTGTGGCACAGCGACCCGACGCCGTGGGTGCACCGGTGGCCGAGGGTGCCGCTGCCGATGCTGAGGTCTACTCGCTCGACGGCCGGCGCGTGGCAGCCCCGCGGCGCGGACAGGTCTACGTCGTTGGCCGCCGCAAGGTGCTCTGCAAGTGAGGCACTGCGGCGTTGCTCCACACATCCTCACCCCCGCCTCTCTCCCACCGAGAGGGCGGGGGTGAGGCTTTTTCTTCATGCCTGTAACATTGTTTAACAGCAGCAAGGTAAGCGGGCTGCGCCGTATGCGTTAGTTTTGTCACATCTTAGGTGCATCCGTACATGAGATGCACATGCCATATCAATATTATGAGACACATCACTACCAACTTCCTACCCGCTGTGGCTCTCGCGGGTGCCGCGCTGCTCACCTCATGTGCCGACGGCAACGACTGGGGCGATGGCTGGACGGCATCGTCCATCGGTCGCTATCTCAACATCGCAGCCACCACGTTCCAGCTTCCGGCCGGCAGCTCTCAAGGTAAGGTCGCCGTCGAGGCGGTGACCACTCCGTGGCGTTTCAGCGGCATGGCACCGTGGCTCACGGTGTCACCCGTGGAGGGCAACGCCGATGCCACGGTCACGCTCAGTGCCACAGCCAACCTGTCCGGCGAGCACCTTCGCACGAGCGTGTTCACCCTCGCCTCCCTGACCCCCGACTACCCCGTCAGCCGCACACTCTCTGTCACGCAGGTTGCCGCCACGCCCTACATCACCCTGTCGCGCACGACGCTCGCGGTGCCTGCCGCTTCCACGCAGCTCAGCGTAGGGGTCGACGCCAATGTCGGCTGGAGCCTTGCTGCCGACGGCGCGTGGCTCCGTGCCACGGTGAGTGCCGACAGCACGCTCATCACCATCTCCGCTGATGAGCACACGGGCAGCACCACGCGCACTGCCGTCGTCAGCGTCACCTCGGCAGCAGGGGCATCGACAGAGCTCATCGTGACGCAGGCCGCGGCCTCCGACCCTGTCGTCGAGGGTGCGTCGCTCAGCTATCCCAGCACCGGCGGAGCCTACCAGCTCACGCTTGAGAGCGAGGTGGCGTGGACCACCGAGGCCTCGGCATCGTGGGTGGAGATAGCTCCTTCGGCCGGCGAAGCCGGCACCCACACGCTCACCGTGACAGCCCTGCCCAACGGCAGCCTGACGGAGCGCACGGCATTCGTGTATGTCAACATCGGCGGAGAGCGACGCCTCTCCATACCCGTGGAGCAGGAGGGGCTCTACCTGCGGCTCTCGGCATCATCGCTCACCTTCGACGCCTCGGCATCGGCCGCCTCGCTCACCCTCACCTCCAACACCTCGTGGCAGGTGCTCGACGCTCCCGAGTGGCTCAGCGTGGAGCCAGCATCGGGCAGCGGCGGAGCCACACTCAGCGTCGTGCCCTCCGACAACTGGGACACCGCCTCGCGCTCCGGCACACTGCGCATAGGGCAGGCCTCCACGGGTCTCGCCGCCAATGTCGCCGTGACGCAGTCGGGGCGCACCTTCCCCAACCTGATAGCCTCGATAGACTTCGGTGTCGACGGCGGCACGTCGGACGTGGACATCGCCACCGACGGACGCTGGACAGCCACGGTCTCCCACGAATGGCTCACCGTGGAGCCTGCCTCGGGCACGGGTCCGGCCACGCTCACGGTGACGGCCGCCGCCAACCTCTCCGACGCCGCGCGCCTCGGCAGCGTGAGCGTCAGCGTGGGCAGCACCACGCACACCATCTCCGTGACGCAGGCAGGCCGCTACTTCACCCTCGAGCCCACAGCCTTCGGCGAGATAAGCTCGCGCGGCGGCTCCCACAGCGTGCACATCTCCACCAACGAGACGTGGAAGGCCACCTCCACGTCGGCATGGATGCAGCTGTCGCAGCGCGAGGGCACGGGCGACATCGACGTGACCTTCACCGTCCCCGACAATGCCTCGGCACTCCCGCGCCGCGACACCACCACATTCACGCCGGCCTATCTGCAAGGCATACGCGTGGTCACCACGCAGGCTGCCCGCTACCTGCGCATCAGCCAGTCGCAGCTGAGCTTCTTCGCCCGCGGCGGTAGCGCAGAGCCTATTGCCGTCAGCACCGACTGCCGCTCCTACAGCGTGACGACCGACGCCACGTGGCTCACCATTGAGCGCAGCGGCGATGCGTTCACCGTCACGGCTGCAGAGAACGACACCGACGCCGACCGCTCGGCCACCGTCGTCGTCGCAGCCACCGACCTCAACGACGGCGAGGAGCTGCGCGTGGAGCTGCCGGTGGTGCAGATGCTCTTCTCGCCAGGCGTCTACGTGCAGCCCTTCACGGCCGATGCCTCGTGGAACATCTATGCCTCGGCAGCGGCCACGCTGCGCATCACGGGCTTCACGGCCGACACCTCCTGGAACCCCTATGCCTCGGCAGCGGCCACCATCACCCTGACAGCCTTCGGCAGCGAGCAGAAGTGGTATTGACCCGCGCGCCCTGCTCCATAACCCATAACCCGTAACCAAGAACAAACACCATAATAAGCATTATGTTATCCCTGACCTCACTCCTTGCGCGCCATGCGCGCTCCATCGTGGCAGCCTGCGTAGCCCTCGTCGCAGCCACGCCCCTTCTCACCTCCTGCACCGACGACGAGCCGGCCGCCGCTCCGCAGCCCGTGCGCATGCAGCTCCACGCCCGCGTCACGACCTTCGACGCCACTCGCTCCGGCACCGAGTGGACATGGAGCGACGGTGCCGTGGTGTTCCTCCAGCTGCACAACGGCAGCAAC
>CAJOIE010000012.1 GCA_905234605.1 uncultured Bacteroidaceae bacterium
CTCACCCAAGAGCACCTACTATTGGAGCACCTACAAGTGGTGCAACGGCAGCGAAGATACCATGACCAAATACTGCACCTCCAGCTCCTACGGCACCGTCGATAACCTCACGCAGTTGGAGCTCACTGACGACGCAGCCCGTGCTGTCATGGGCGGCACGTGGCGCATGCCCACCATCGCAGAACTCGATGCCCTCCGCAGTACCTGCACCTGGACATGGACCAGCAAGGGCGGCCACAACGGCTGTCTTGTCACCGCCTCCAACGGCAACAAGCTGTTCCTGCCCGCTGCGGGCTATCGCATGAGACGAGCCTCAACTACGAGGGCTCCTACGGCTACTATTGGTCGTCGTCGCTCTACTCGTCCGACTCCCGCAATGGCCAGTACCTCTACTTCAATAGCAGCAGCCACTACACGAGCAACATATACCGCTACCGCGGCCGAAGTGTTCGCGCGGTCACAGAATAAAGTTACATTGCAGGATACAAAAGCCTGTCGTGCTTGTTGCTCTCTAAATGCACACCCGCCGCTCCGTGCTGCTGTCCCCCTTCCTAAGTCAGGAGGACCCCGCAGAACGGAGCGGCGAGAATGTAAGTGACGGGGAGACGGATAAGCCTCCCGCACTACGCTACCTCACGAAGAGATGTCCCTTTGCCACACACACGCCATGCTGTGAGCTGTCGGCAGGGCGGCCAGAGAGGTCGTAGACGGGGAGCCGTGCAGCGGCAGGGTCGGCAACAGCTGAGTTTATGCCTACGGGCTTGTCCTTGCCCTCAATGTAGTAGACATCCTTTGGCGGATAGTTCGCCGTGCCCTTGACACGCATCCATGGTGTGCCGGCGGGCTGCACATGACCGTCTGGCACACGCACGAAAGCCATTGCGCCGTCGTCGTCAACACTGGTGAGGGTGTAGAAGTACTCATAGGTGGCAGTGTTGCAGGTAAGCACTGAGTCCACACTGCACCCCTTGAGATACGTGGCACTGACAGTCGAGGCACTCTTTATGCTTGGCACGAAGCGTGCCACGGTGCCGGCCTTGGCACGGACGAGCACACATGCCCCTGTCGGCAACGTGGCCCCCGAATTGATGCGAGTGCGGCGCAGCGTGTCGGCAGCTGTTGCGACAGAGGGAACGCTGTACACCTCGACGTCGGCAGGCACCCGCACAGGATAGGGAGCATAGAGCACGCTCCAGCTGTTGTCCGCGAAGGTCTTCTCTATGGTATATGCCGATATGAGATTGTATGAGAGATGAGGCGGCTGGTTGTAGCCCACGTTCTGCCACACTATGGCCTCGGCATACTGGCGATCGTCCATGAGGAACGGCACGCGATAGTCGGACGTGAGGTCGGTGGAGATGAGCAACAGATGGTTGTTGCTTGCATTGTAGTATATGATCTCCTCGCGCCAGTCGCCCAGGAAGTCGGCCTGAAGGTTGGGGTTGTTCTTCGTCCCGTTGATGCTCGCGGCACCGTATGTGCTGTAGAGGGTATTCACACGGCCGAAGCTCTTGTTGGCAGAGCTCCACTTGTCAATGTGCTGACGGTCGTGGTACTCGTCGTAGAGGTCGCCGTCCCAGTATATGCGGTAGTTCATGGTGGAGCTGCTTGTTGTGCCGCTGTTCCATTGCCCTATGGTCTCGCCCTTGATATTGAAGAGGTCGTAGGATGCCGACGTGCCAAACTCGAAGCCCTCGTTCTCATCGTCGAAGTCGGCAATGAGGCCGCGGCCAGTGTCACCGCTTGCTGTGACATGTATCAGCAGCGCGCCCGTGGCGGCATCGCGCAGGTCGTGCCCGTAGGGGCTCTCCTCATGCACCATGAAAGTCTCCTGTCCAGGCCGCGAGGGGTCGAAGTCGCCTGTGTGGAGGGCATCGCCATGGTGTTGTCCTGTGCGGTAGAGGAGAGTGCCGTCGTCGTCGAGAGCAGCCGAGCCATAGGTTATCTCATCGCGTCCGTCGCCGTCGTAGTCGCCCGTGGTGACGCTGTGTGCGCCTTCGCCCCACAGTTCCTTGCCGCTTGTCGAGCTGCGGTGCAGCCATCGCAGCTTCAGCTCTGTGCCGTCGAAGTCGTAGGCCCCCACGGATGCGCCACGATAGTAGCCACGGCAGAACACGGCACTCGGATGCGTTCCGTCTAAATAGGCCATGCAGGCGAGGTAGCGCTCGGAGCGGTTCTGGTTGCTGTCGCCCCAGAAGCCAGATGCCGAGACGTCGCCATAGCATGTGTGGTAGCGCACGGTGGACACATTGCCTCCCGTGAGCCCGTCGAACACTGTCAGGTACTCTGGTCCGTCGTCGGGCTTGCCACGGCCGTTTAGCCATGAGGCCAAGGGGTCGTCGCCGTCCATCACGACATAGTTGCCCTCGCCGTCGACGGTGCCAGGGGCTGTCTTGCAGATGAGCTCACCATAGCCGTCGCCATCGAAGTCGTAGGCCAGGAATGGCGTGGTGTGGGCTCCTGAACGCAGGTTGGGTCCTATGTTGACACGCCACAGCAGCGTGCCGTCGAGCTTGATGCAGTCGATGTATGTGTCGCTTGTGACGCCATTTGATGCGGCATCCTTTGAGTTGCTTGGGTCCCACTTGAGGATTATCTCATACTGCCCGTCGCCGTCCATGTCGCACACCGAGGCATCGTTTGGCGTGTAGGTAGCTCCCAGGCCGCGTGTGTCGGTGGGTGTCTGTGTCGGGATGTCGAGGCATGGCGAAGCCCATGTGGCCACGTCGGCCTGCCGCTCCACCACGTTGCCGTTGCCGTCGACCACCTCAAGCGTATACTTTGATGCAGCCGTGCCGCCGGTGTCGAGGTAGTTGGTGCGCTCGGTGATGGGGTTTGTGCCTATGCGCACCTTGCCCCGATAGAGGCGGAAGCGAGTCTTTGCGGGGTCGTCGGTGGCACGATACCGCCAACTGACGAGCACACCGCTGCTCACCTTCACCGCCAGCAGTCCGCGGTCGAGCGGCACAGCGTCGGGCTTGGGCTGCCTGTTGCTCACCACGAACCGCAGCTGCACGCTGAACACCACCTGGCCGTCGCGGCTGGCTCGCAGCGTGGCCACCTTGTTATTATATACCACACTGGCCGTGTAGCCCGTGGCAGCTGTGACGTAGAAGTTGGTGGGGTCGCCATATTGTGTCGCAGGCCATGTGGCTGTCTGCCCGTTGTGCAGTCCGCCTATGGCATCGAGCATATTGCCTGCCGAGCATGTAGCCACAGGGAAGTAGTAGCTGGCATCGTAGATGGGCTCGTCGGTCTCGCCCCTGATGGTGACACCACGGAAGCCTATCGACTTGGGGTTCTCATTGTCCTGCCCGTTGAAGTTGTACACATACAGTATGAGCTGGAAGCTGGTGCCGCCGCTGATGAGAATGTCCGAGAGGCTGTAGCTGTGGTGGCTGAAGCCTGTGCTGTTGCTTGCCGTAATCTTGTTGCGCAGAGGCACCACGGCAGTAGCCAGGGCATTCTCAGCCTCTGAGCCCACTTTGATGTAGACGTCGAAGTTACCGCCGTCGGTGCCGAACTTGGCAGCATCCAGCTCTATGGTGGTAGGCTTGAAGGTGTGCCCCGCAGCCATCTTGACAATGTACGCCACGTAGTGCCCTGCCGTCTTGGCCGTGACACGTGTGGTGGGCGTGAGCTGCACGAATGGCGGGTTGTAGCTCACTGCCGTGTAGCCGGCATCGGCATTGGTGGCGGCCACTATGCCCGTGGCATTGAGGTTGCTGCCTAAGACGAAAGCCGGTGTGAGCATACTCTCGCTGCCTGCTGTCTGCGTGTAGGCTGCGAGGTTGTCCTTGTCGGTCATCGGCCAGACCACGTCCACATGGTCGGCCATAACGGTGCTACATGTCAGGAGCGACAATAGCAGGAGAAGCGTGTGTCTCATGTCAGAATATGTTGCATTTAATTGTCATCATGCTGTGCGCTCATAGTCGACGAACCTGTATGGCGGAGCGTCGGCAGACGGCGGCGGCGTGGTCTCGGCCAACACGCGCCACTGCGACGCATCCCATTCAGGGAAGAAGGCATCAGCCGCTGCCGGCACATCGTCCACCTCGGTCAGGAGCATGCGTTGTGCCAATGGCATGGCGGCGGCATACACGCTCTCACCACCTATTATATATACCTCGGCGTCGCCGCCACATGCCTTCAGGGCATCCTCCATGCTGGCAAAAGTCTCAATGCCAGGAGCCGTGTAGGCAGCATCGCGGGTGAGCACTATGTTGCGCCTGTCGGGCAGGGCACCCTTGGGCAGCGACTCGAAGGTGCGCCGCCCCATCACCACGGTGTGGCCTGTGGTGAGCTCGCGAAACCGTCGCATGTCGGCAGGCAGGCGATAGAGCAGGTGTCCGTGCAGCCCGATGGCTCTGTTGCGGGCAATGGCAGCAATGAGGCTTATCATGGTGAGCAAAGAATATTACAGTTACCTCTTGTGGGCAAAGGTAGCTCTTATTATGCACTCTGCGGCGACAGCCGCCCATTCTTCACTCTGCATTCTTCACACCGCCACAGGTGCCTTGATGGCAGGCCATGGGTCGTAGCCCTCGAGCACAATGTCCTCGTAGCGGAAGTCGAGCAGTTCCTTCACATCGGGGTTGAGGCTCAGGCGTGGCAGGGGGCGCGGCGTGCGGGTGAGCTGCAAGCGTGCCTGTTGCTCATGGTTGAGGTAGAGGTGCGTGTCGCCCATGGTGTGAACGAAGTCGCCAGGCACAAGCCCCGTGACTTGCGCCACCATGTGGAGCAGGAGTGCGTAGGAGGCTATGTTGAAGGGCAGTCCGAGGAAGGTGTCGGCCGAGCGCTGATAGAGTTGCAGGGAGAGGCGTCCGTCGGCCACATAGAACTGGAAGAGCGTGTGACATGGCGGCAGGGCCATGCGCGACACCTCGGCAACGTTCCATGCCGAGACGATGAGTCGGCGCGAGTCGGGGTTATGGCGTATCTGCTCCACCACGTTGGTCAGTTGGTCGATGGTGCCGCCGTCATAGTCGGGCCACGACCGCCACTGATGTCCGTAGACGGGTCCGAGGTTGCCGTCGGCATCGGCCCACTCGTCCCAGATGCTCACGCCGTGGTCGTGGAGGTAGCCTATGTTGGTGTCGCCGCGCATGAACCACAGCAGCTCATAGATGATGCTGCGCAGGTGCAGCTTCTTGGTGGTGACAACAGGAAAGCCGTCGGCCATGCTGAAACGCATCTGGTGGCCGAAGATGCTGCGCGTGCCGGTGCCGGTGCGGTCGCTCTTGACGGTGCCGTCGGTGAGTATGGTCTGGAGGAGGTCTAAGTATTGACGCATGAGGATGGATGTGTGATGTGTGGCGGCAACAGCCTATAGCGAGTATTTCAGGCCGAGGCGCACCTCGAAGGTGTTGCTCTCCACATTGGGGAAGTAGTGATAGTGTGTGTTGCGGCCGTAGTATATGGCGCGCGCATCGATAGCCCACGCACCGGAGAGCGGGAAGTGCCACTGCGGCGACACCACGATGAGGCTGGCCCAGCTGCGCTCACCCTGCACATTGAGGTAGTGGGGGTCTATATTGGTGTAGTCCTTCTGCTCGTAGCCCTTCCATGTGTAGAGGCTGAAATACTCCACGCGCAGGTCGAAGCGGCAGTCGTTGGCGAAGCACAGCTGTGTGAGACTCTTCAGGCTGAAGCCGCTGCCCATGTTGTAGTCGCGCTCGAAGAAGTTGTAGTAGTCGCTGTAGGCACCGCCAAGGAGCATGGCTCCGGCAAAGAGACCCTGACGGTAGTGCTTGATGTGACCCATGTCGGTGAACTGCGATATGAGACCAGGTCCCACGCTGGCCGCCTCGGAGATGCGGTAGGGCACACGCTTGGAGCCGTCGCGCACGGCCTCCGAGTTGTAGTGGGTGAAGTACTGGAAGACACCAACGTCGATATCGGCATTCTGCGCCGAGCGCACCTCGGTGGTCCACAGACGTCCCAGTAGCCGCAGTTCCGAGATGAGGGGCTGGTTGCTGCTCAGTCCCACGGTGGCATTGAGGCTGAAGAAGTCGTAGGGCTTGCGTGTGGTCTCGCTGAAGGGATTGCCATAGGTGATGCCTACGCTCAGGTATGGTGCCTGCTCGCCACGGAAGAGTGCGCCCCCGTCGGCCAGATAGCGCACACCTGCCGAGGCTGCGAGCGTCACGGGCAGCTGTGTGTGGTCGTGATAAGCATAGTGGTCGGCACGATAGCGCCATGCCTGGCCCGTGACGATGCGGTTGAAGCCGCGCATGGGGCTCACCAGCGTGGCTGCGGCCTCGCGCCAGAAGCGGCGCGCGCCGCGTGTGTGGTCGTCGAGTATGAGCGACGACAGTCGGAAGGTGATTTCGCCTATGGCCGTGCCTCCTATTGTTGTGGCAAAGAGGTCGTTGATAGCCGGCGGCTCGGTCTCGCAGAAGGCTTCCCACATCAGACTGCCGCCAGCGGCGTAGGGGATGGCAGTCCAGAAGCTGAGACCGTTGGCGCGTGCGGTGTTGAAATAGAGACCACCGTGGTAGGGGTGCGCGAAGGTGTTGGTAGCGAAGAAGTCGTTGTCCCACACGAAGCCTGTGCGCAGGTTGTCGCGTATGGTGTGGAGACTGATGCGCGCATAATCCTTCTGTAGGGGATAGCGGTCGAAGAAGTTGACAAACACGTTGAGCCCAGCTGTCTCGAAGGCTGCTCGCCACGGATGGGGACGCTGCCACTGTGGGTCGTCGGCAGCGAAGAGGGTGAGGCTGTCCTCGGCAGTGAGTTGCTGGCGCGGGAGCAGGCGTGAGCGCGGCTGCATGCGTGCCGTGGCGGCCGCGATGCCGCTGTACGACATGGCTATCCCCGCCTCCACGAGCGGGCGGCTGCGGTACAGGCGCAAACGGCTGTAGCGGCGGGCATTCTCATAGCCCACGGTGGCGAAGGCCTCGAGCGAGGGCGTCAGCTGGAGCTCTGCGCTGACACGTCCCTGCAGGGCGAAGAAGCGTTCCGGCCCTGTGCTGCTGTCGTGGGCGAAGGTCTCTATGTGAGCGTAGCCCACGTCGGCAGTCAGGCTCCAGCGCGTGCTGAGAGGGTGCTCCACGCCTACACGGTAGCCCAGCGCACCCGAGAAGCGTCGGTCGAGCCCCATGTAGTGTGTGCCCAGTGTGACGACATTGTAGTAGCCCGGATTGCGCAGGCGCAGCGAGAGGTTGGTCTTGCTGGCTGTGCCGCCATAGAGCATGATGTCGTAGCGAGTGGCGGGCGAAATGTTCACCAGGCCCACACGGTGCCCGTCGGGTTCGCGGCTGATGTTCACCAACCCCACCTGCGTGCCGCCGTCGTTGGCCACGGCCACGTTGAAGATGCCCACCTGCGCGCCGCGCAAAGTGTCGGCATAGTTGTATGCCGCCAGCTGCGCGCCGCCCATGATGCCAGTGCTGAGGTTGGTCAGGGGTGACAGCTGCGCGCCGCGCGCCACGCCGCCAGAGAGGTTGCTCACTCCTGCCAGCTGCAAGCCGCGCATGGCGCTGAAGTTGGCATTGAGCAATGCAGAGAGCTGCATGCCGCCCATCTGCCGCGACACATTGTCCATGACACTGAGCTGCAAACCCGACATGCGCCCTGTGGTGACGGATGACAGCAGATTGACTTGCACGCCACCGACACTGTCGCGCACACCGACAAGCACCTGACCGCACACATGCAGCGAGGTGCACAGCAACACCCCCATGAGCGTGGCGGCACGGAGCTTCGCAGAAACAATATTCATGCCACAAAAATACATAGAATTGGCAATTACACAATTATACATACCTTTGCCACATGCCAATTCCCCCGCATTTCCGCTCCTACATGGAGCAACGGTGGCGCGCCGAGGCCGTGCAGCGTCTCTGCCTTGGCCTTGAGGGCGAGGCACAGGTGAGCCTGCGCATCAACAGCCGCCGCTTTGCACCCGCCACCCTGCCTGAAGGCTGCTGCGGACGCGTGCCCTGGTGCCCCGACGGCTACTGCCTCAGCCTGCGCCCCACGTTCACGGCCGACCCTCTGCTGCACGCCGGTGCATACTATGTCCAGGAGGCATCGAGCCAGTTCGTGCACCATGTGGCAGCGTGGCTCATGGCCACCGGCACGGTGCAGCCACGCCTCGCGCTCGACCTCTGTGCCGCCCCCGGCGGCAAGAGCACGCTGCTGCGCGCACTCCTGCCCGACGAGTGTCTGCTGCTGTGCAACGAGCCTCTGCGCCCCCGTGCACAGGTGCTGGCGGAGAACATGGCCAAATGGGGCCATCAGGGCGTGGTGGTGACGTGCGCCTATGCTGACGCTATCGCCACTGTCATGCGCCAGGCACGCCGCGGGGATGCCCTCTTCGACCTCATCATGGCCGACGTGCCCTGCTCGGGCGAAGGCATGTTCCGCAAGGAGGCCGACGCCGTGGCCGGCTGGTCGGCAGCAGCCGTGGCAGAGTGTGCCGCACGGCAGCGTGCCATCGTTGCCGACATCTGGCCTACGCTGCGCCCCGGCGGCGTGCTGCTCTACAGCACATGCACCTTCAACCCCGAGGAGGACGAGGACAACGTGGAATGGATCTGCCGGCACTTAGGCGCCAAGGTGATGCCCATACCCGTAGCCGACGCATGGCACATCGACGGCGACCTGCGCGCACCCTCATGCGAGGGAGTCAGCACACTGATGCAACACACCCTGCACCCTCTCACCGCAACACCCTGCACCCTCACCGCCGGCACCCTGCACCCCGACGGCCAGCACCCTGCACCCACCTTCCTGCCCGTGTGCCACCTGCTGCCAGGCACCGTGCAGGGCGAAGGTTTCTTCATAGCAGCCCTCGTCAAGGATGCCGACAGCGAGGCCATAGCACAACCTGCCGCCCGCCCCTCGCGACGCAGCAAGGAGCAGGCGGCCATGCCGCTGGCCTGCTATCTTGCACAGGCACTGCCCTCGCTGCCCACCGACATGCTCGACGTGCCGCCCGTGCCTGCCGCCAAGGCGCACACGACACACCATGCCGCATCAGCACCGAGAGCACATGGCAAGGGCCATGTCGGCACACAGCCGGAAAAGAACAGCCCCACGACCGACACGCTGCCAGTCGTGGAGCTCACTCTTGCCGATGCCTTCGCCTACCTGCAGCATCAAGCCATACAGCTGCCTGCCGGCACTCCGCGCGGCGTAGTGCAGGTGGCATTCCATGGGATGCGGCTCGGGCTGTGCAACAACCTCGGCCCGCGGGCAAACAACATGTACCCGCAAGCCTGGCGCATACGCAGCAGCCACATCACGCCCCACAGCCTGTGGGGCAATTGAGATGCGCCTCAGCGGAGAGCACCCACGGGGATGACGTCCTTGTCGTTGTAGTTGAGGTTCTCGCCAGCCATGCCCCAGATGAAGGTGTAGTAGTATGTGGCCGAGGCTGCATGTATGCTCCACTCAGGCGACATGATGGCCTGCTCGTTGTGCAGCCATACCACGCGGCTCTCCTGTGGCTCGCCCATGATGTGGCTCACGGTCTGACCCTCGGGCACATTGAAGTAGTAGTAGGCCTCGATGCGACGGCCATGTGTGTGAGGAGGCATGGTGTTCCACACGCTGCCTTCCTGCAGCTGCGTGAGTCCCATCTGGAGCTGACAGGGACCCTCCTCGAGCGCGGTGTTGACGATGAGCTGGTAGATGGTGCGCTGGTTGCTCTCAGCCAGTGTGCCCAAGGGACCGAGCACCGTGGCCTTGAGCGACTGCACCTTGCCGTTCTTGCGGCCGTCGAGAGTTATCCACTGGGTCTTGTAGTGGTGGTGGGCAGTGGCACTGTTGAGATAGAACTTGGCAGGCTTGGAGGCATCCACCGAGCGGAACACCACACTCTGGTTGCTCTCCACCTGGTTGCCTTTCTTGTCCTTGCCCAGATTGCCGCGGCCTACATAGAGTGCCTCCTTGTTGCCGAGAGGATACTCCTGGCCGTCGACTATCACCACGCCGTCGCCGCCCGTGTTGATGATGCCGAGCTCGCGGTTGTGAAGGAAATAGTCGGCACGCAGCTCGGGGAAGGTCTCCAGCTTGAGGTCGTGCGTGACGGGCATGGCACCGCCGAAGATGAAGCGGTCGTACATCGAGTAGGTGAGGTTGATCTCGTCGGGGGCCATGACCTTCTCCATCACGAAGCGGTCGCGGAGAGTCTGTGTGTCGTAGTGACGCACGTCGGCAGGATGGCAGGCGGTCTGGAAGGAGACGTGCTGCTGCGCGAAACTGCAAGCAGCACCGCAGCAGAGTAGTGACAGGATGGTAATGAACTTCTTCATGGGTTTAACGAAATATGATGGTTACACTGATTTGACTGGTTCAGACACCAACGGGTAAGAATGTCTGGTCACTAATACGCAAGAATGCTTGAACACTCATACGCATAATAAATAGGTGCACTAATAGGCATAGACACTATCTCATTTGGACATCAGAGGCCATATTACGAGCGGATGCAAGTTATGGGTCTGCGACATAGTTCATATAATTATCGTGGGTCAGTAGGACAAAGTCGTCCATTTCGGGCAGATAGAGGTAACGCTCAGCATGGAGCCTTGGCTCACCATAGTTAAGGAGCACGCCACGGTCTTGATGCGTGATGCGCATATAGTTGAAGAGCTGGGCACGATGGTCGGAAGTAATCTCGGAGACAGCCTTGAACTCAATGATGATACCCCGATAATAGAAATCCACATAGTAGGCTTTCTCCATCACCATCCCCTTGTAGGTGAGGGTCAGTTTCTTCTCATGCTCAATCTCCATGTCCCGCAGGCGCGCCTCCATGAGGAAAGCCTCTTGATATATCTGCTCCGACAGGCCTCTGCCCAAGGTGTTGTAGACCTCCATGGCCACACCTACAGCATCATAAATATCAAGATACTCCTGCCTCGTCATCTCTGTCTGTGCTTATCCGTTTCTATTTACATTCTTGCGCATTAGTGAAAGTATTTCTGCGCATTAGTGTATAGTATTCTTGCGCATTAGTGTATAAACATTTCTGCGCATTAGTGTATAGTATTCTTGCGCATTAGTGTATAGTATTCTTGCGCATTAGTGTATAAACATTTCTGCGCATTAGTGTCTATGCATTACTGCTTATTCGCGTTCTCCTCGGCCACGATGCGGCGACGGTTGATGAACATCATCACCACCGTGACACCGGCGAGCAGGCCCATGCCGATGTAGTCGAGGCTCTTGCATGCGCGGAAGATGACCCACCCGATGAGCGAGGAGCAGAAGTCGAGTGCACCGGCCATGAAGCCCTCGGGCACGCGGGCTGCGGCATCCTGAGTGGCTGCATACACGGAGTTGGCAGCAGAGGTGAAGTCGGCACTCATGTCGGTGACAAAGTAAAGGCCGAACACTAATGCCACCAGACCTATGATGAAGGTCTTGAGCACATTGTTGTGTGTGATGGGCAGCACGAGGGGGAAGAGGTAGAACATGCCGGCGAGCGAAGCCAATGGCAGGAACTGGTTGCCTGGCAGGATGACAGCGAGGAAGAGCACCGTGGGTATGAGCAGCAGGGATACCACCAGTGTAGTGGGATGCCCTATGACGAGTGCCGGCGACATGCCGATGTGCACTTTCTTGCCGTTGAAGCGTGTCTCCACCACTTCCTTTGTCTTCTGGCTTATGGGCATGAGGCCGTCGATGAAGAGCTTGGTGATGCGCGGTATAAGCTCCATGACAGCACCCATGATGACTCCGAGCGAGAGGATGGTCTTGGCGGCATCGCCATTCCACTCCTTCACACTCAGTGCACCGATGATGGCACCCACGATGACACCAAGGATGAGCGGCTCGCCCAACACGCCGAACTTCTTCTTCAAGCCCTCGGCATCGATGTCCAGACGCGAGAAGCCAGGAATGCGGTCAAGGAGCCAGTTGATGGCGAGTGCAAAGGGAACGAAGCTCTGGCAGAAGGGCTGCGGCACGCTGATGCCGGGCAGGTCGTAGTGCCGCTGGAAACGCTCGGCTGTGAGGTCGGCCATGACGAGGGTGAACATGTAGCAGATGATGGCTGCGAAATAGCCCCACGCGAGGCTCTCGCCCTTGACGAAGTAGACGACAGCACCTATGAAGGCAAAGTGCCAGTAGTTCCACAGGTCGATATTGACGGTGCGGGTGGTCTTGGTGACCACCATGAGGAAGTTCACGCCGAGACAGATGGGTATGATGAGAGCCCCTACAGCCGTATTGTAGGCCACCGCGGCTGCGGCAGGCCACCCCATGTCGAAGATATTGAGCTGCAGGTGGTAGATCTCGGAGATGTTGGTCAATGGGCCGTTGAAGTTGGTGGTGAGCAGGGCTGTCACTATACCCAAGCCCACGAAACCGACACCCACATAGAGGCCGCTCTGTAGCGACTTGCCGAACTTGAGACCGATGCAGAGACCGATGATTGTGAACAGGATGGGCATCATGACTGATGCGCCAAGCGAGATGATGTAGGAGAATACTGCTTCCATGATGGTTTGTTGATATACCTATTATAGATAGAGGGGTGAGGGTGCCTGCGGCACGGTGATGGCAGAGGGTGTCTGGGGCAAGGCGAGGGGCGAGAGTGTCTGTGGCATTATGCCTACTTGTCGAAAGAAATGGTGGTGCCGCCAATGGCATGGCCGTCGGCAAAGAGCTGCAGGCGGTAGGTGCCTGCCACAAGCATCTCATTGACATCCCAGTAGAGAGTGACGGGGGTCTCCTCGCCATTATACTCTATCTCCTTGCGTATGCTGTAGTCGAGGCGGCGGTTCTCGTAGGCAAAGGTACCTCCGCCGGCAAGCACGTCGCCCGTAGGCTTCAGGAGTCGGGCATAAATAGTGCGATAGCCTGCGGCTGCCGTAACGTTGCGCGAGATGGAGAAGCTGATCTGGAACTTCTTCACATCGGCTATCTTGCGGGCCTCCTTGCCACGCTTGTTCAGAGCCGTGATGCGCACACCTGTGGCATCGAGCTGGCTGGCAATGGCCACCTTGTCGGACAGCGACTCGCGCTCTTCAGAGAGGGTGTTAATCTGTGCCTGTTGGAGTGCCTCGCGCTGGCGCAGATCCACGTTCTCGGCGGTGAGGCGCTCATTGAGGCGGTTCAGGGAATCTATCTCTGCCACAAACGACTTCAGCACCTGACGCATACTGGCGAGCTCACGCTTGAGGCGGGTAATCTCGGCGGCGTCGGAAGCCTTGGTGCGCTGCAACTCCTCGAGGAGCTCCTGCGTGCGCTGCTGCTCCCGCTCCAACTGTGCCATGAGCGAGTCGTTGTTAATCTGTGTCATCATCTCGTTGTACTGGCGGGAGAAGTCCTCATACTCGTTTTGCATCTCGAGTTTATCCATCTCTGCCAGCTCCAGCATCTGCATGTTCTGGTCGTTGCTACGTTTGAGTGATGCCACGAGGTAGACCAGCACGGCCACGAGGATGGCGACAACGGCAGCAGCACCAATGACGAGGGTTCGCTTATTCATCATAGTCGAGTTATAAGTTCGCACAAAGATAGGCTATTTTCATTACCGCTTCCCCATACCCCTCAAAAAATGGGTGCGAGCAGGCATCATGCCGCCATCATGCAGGGCGTGGCGGCAGCGGCACGATGCCTTAAGCCTAAAAATAGCACCGCCATAGTAACCACCGGACAGCAAATGCGGCTATCTTTGCCAAAGACGTAACATAAACCCTATCACACAAGCTATGCGCCGACGCTTCATCACCCTGCTATGCCTGCTTGCCGCCATGGTCCTCAACGCCTCTGCTGAGGGCACCACCTTGACACACCTCAACGACAGCACGTTTGAGCTCACGCTGCCCGACGGACGCGTGATGCACATAGACTTCTACGGGCCAAACATCGTCCGCCTGTTCCTCGACCCAGAGGGCGGGCTCGTGCGCGACCCCGAGGCCACGCCGCCGGCCCAGATCCTGGCCGACTCGCCGCGGCGCGACGTGGGCGAAGTGAAGACTATTGAGGAGGAGACACTCATAGGCCTTCAGAGCTCAGCCATCGCCCTGACACTGGGTCGCCATAACGGACGCATGGAGATAACCGATGTGCGCACGGGGCGTTTCGTGACAGGCTTTTCCGTGAACGATCTCACCTTCAACGGCCGCACCACATCGCTGCGGCTCGCAGCACGGCGCGGCGACCACTTCTACGGCGGAGGCGTGCAGAACGGCAGATGGGCACATCAAGGCAAAAGCATCGCCATCGAGAACACCAACAGCTGGGTGGATGGCGGTGTGGCCTCGCCGACGCCTTTCTTCTGGTCCACCTCAGGCTACGGTGTTCTGTGGCACACCTTCCGCCCTGGCCGCTACGACTTCTGCGCCACCGCTCCGGACATCGTGGAGCTGACCCACGAGACAGCCTACTTAGACATCTTCGTGATGGTAGACGATGAGCCCGTCGACCTGCTGCGCGACTACTACCAGCTCACAGGCAACCCTGTGTTGCTGCCCAAGTTCGGTTTCTACGAGGGGCACCTCAACGCCTACAACCGCGACTACTGGCTTCAGGTGGACGGCACCACGCCATGGCACAAGGACGGCCCCATGTTTGGCGACACAGGCATCTTCTTTGAAGACGGGATGCAATACCGTGAGGACCAGAAAGACAACGGGGGCAGCCGCGAGACGCTCAATGGCGACATGCCACTCGACTACCAGTTCTCGGCACGCGCCGTGATAGACCGCTATGCCGAAGCCGACATGCCTCTGGGCTGGCTGCTGCCCAATGACGGCTATGGCGCAGGCTACGGCCAGGCATCGTCGCTCGAGGCAAACGTGGCCAACCTGCGACAGCTCGGCGAGTATGCACACAGCAAGGGTGTGGAGATTGGCCTATGGACACAGAGCGACCTGCACCCCAAGGAAGGGGTTGAGCCCCTGTTGCAGCGCGACATAGAGAGCGAAGTGCGCGATGCCGGTGTGCGTGTGCTCAAGACCGACGTGGCCTGGGTAGGAGCCGGCTATTCCTTCGGCCTCAACGGCGTGGCCGATGTGGGTCGCATCATGCCGGAGCAGGGCAACGACGCACGGCCATTCATAATATCTATCGACGGATGGGCCGGCACACAACGCTATGCCGGCATCTGGACAGGCGACCAGACCGGCGGCGAATGGGAGTACATCCGCTTCCACCTGCCGACATACATAGGTGCCGGACTCTCCGGACAGCCCAACATCACCTCCGACGTGGACGGCATCTTCGGAGGGCGCAACATGCCAGTCAACGTGCGCGACTTCCAGTGGAAGACCTTCACACCCATGGAGCTCAACATGGACGGCTGGGGCTACAACCCCAAGTATCCGCAAGCACTGGGCGAGCCTGCGACGAGCATAAACCGCTGGTATCTGAAGCTGAAGAGTATGCTCATGCCATACACCTACACCATTGCACATGAGGCCACCATGGGCATGCCCATGATACGCCCCGTAGTGCCCCTGCGCTCCACCGAAGCAGCTTTCGCCACGCCAGGCGCCATCAGCAGCTACGAGTTCCTCTACGGCGATGCTTTCCTCGTGGCTCCCATCTACAAGGACACTCACATGGATGCCGACGGCAACGACATACGCGACAACATCTACCTGCCCGACGGCCAGTGGGTGGACTACTTCAGCGGCACATGCTACGATGGCGGGCGCGTGCTCAACCAGTACAAGGCTCCGCTGTGGAAGCTGCCCGTGTTTGTGCGCCGAGGTGCCATCGTGCCCATCATACACGCCCACAACAACCCCACCCAAGTGGACCAGGGCACACGGGCTTTCAGTCTCTACCCCAAAGGCCACAGCGAGTTCACCGTCTACGACGACGACGGACACACACAAGCTTATCTGCGCGGCGAGAGTGCCACCACACACATCACCACCGACCTCAACGCCAAGGGACGCCTCACCATCAACGTCGACCCCACCCAAGGCTCATACCAGGGCATGAACCGAGTGCGCAGCACGGAATTCGTGGTCAACCTCGGTGCGCGCCCGAAGAAGATAGTGCTCCGCGTGAACGGCAAGAAGGTGCGCCTCGACGAGGCACAGACAGAGCGCGACTTCACCGAGAACACTAACGTCTTCTACTACGACCCATCGCCCGAGCTCAACTTGTGGGCTACACCTGGCACCACAATGTCACGACTCAGTGTGCGCCACACACCACGGTTGTACATCTGCGTGGCCGATGCCGACATCACAGCCACGAGCATAGCCATAACCATCGACGGCTACACCTTCAACACAGACAACCCCATCCTGCACAGCCGTGGCACAGTGAGTGCACCAGTGATAGCTGCAACGGAGCCTGCTGATGCCTACTCCATCGAACCGCAATGGCAACCCGTGGTGGGAGCCGACTTCTATGAAGTGGAACACAAGGGTCTGACCTATGTCACACAGGCCAACCGCCTGCTCTTAAGCGATCTCGAGCCCGAAACCAGCTACCCTGTCCGCGTGAGGGCTGTCAACAGCACAGGCGTCTCGGCATGGGCAGCAGCAGAGTTCGCCACCACAGCCGACCCGCTACGCCTGGCACTACATGGCATCACCGGCACTACCACATGTGCCAACCAGCCTGGGCAAGATATAGCAAACCTGTTTGACTTCGACCTCGGCACCACATGGCACACGGCATGGAGCGAGACGGCCGTGCCATTCGACCTCGTAGCCGACATGCATGCCATTGCCACCCTCGACCGCATACAGTATGTGCCACGCACCGATGCCGGCAACGGCACAATCACCCGTGGCACACTGGCCATAAGCATGGACGGCCTGAGCTGGACCGATGCAGCCGACTTCGACTGGGCTCCCGACGCCTCCGTCAAGGAGATAGAGTTCACCGGACAGACACGGGCACGCTACCTGCGGCTGCGCGTCACAGCAGCCCGTGGCGGCTTTGGCAGTGGCCTGCAGCTATATGTATTCCATAAGGAAGGCACGGAGATAGTGATACCTGGCGACATCAACCACGACAATCATGTCGACGAGGCCGACCTGACTTCATATATGAATTACACAGGTCTGCGGCGAGGCGACGGTGACTTTGAGGGCTACATCTCGGGCGGCGACCTCAACCAGAACGGCCTCATCGATGCCTACGACATCTCCAACGTTGCCATCAAGCTGGAAGGCGGCGTGAGCGCAGACGATGTGCCCAGTGTCGCAGGGCGTCTGGCTGTCAGCAGCGACATACGCTTTGCCAGCAAAGGCGACATGGTGACGCTCACGGTGCGCGGACACGACATGCGTAGCGTCAATGCCATGAGCTTCGCCCTGCCATACGATGCCACACAATGGGAATACGTGGGTTGCAAGGCCATTGGCATGAAGGACATGCGCGACCTCACCTGCGACCGTCTGCACAGCAATGGCCGCAAGGCTCTCTACCCGACATTCGTCAACTGCGGTGAGCATCCCACGCTCGAAGGCAATGCCGACCTCATCACCATCACGTTCCGAGCACTGCGCAACGGCACTGTCAGTTTCAAGGCACAGGACATCTTCCTTGTTGACAAGAAACTGCGCACCTCGCCGTTTACCTTTTAATCATTCTCTATTTACCTCTTACCTTCTTTCGCTCCTCCACCTTGGCGGATGTCGGGAGGGAGATTACATTTTCACCATGTACGTCTGTGACAACTGCGGCCAGGAGAGCAGCAAGTGGATAGGCCGCTGCCCATCGTGCGGCCAATGGAACACCTTCAAGGAGTTCCGCACTAAGCAGCCGAAAGCCTCATCCAAGAGTGGCAGCCCTCTCGGCCGTGGCACATGGGCAACAGCCGAGCCCACCTCACGCCCCATAGCACTTGCCGACATACACGCCGACGACGAGCCGCGCATAGACATGCTCGACCCTGAGCTCAACCGTGTGCTCGGCGGAGGACTCGTGCGCGGCAGCCTCACGCTGTTGGGTGGCGAGCCCGGCATTGGCAAGTCCACACTGCTGCTACAGACGCTGCTGCGCCTGACAGCAATGCGCATACTCTACGTCAGCGGCGAAGAGAGTGCGCGACAGATAAAGCTGCGCGCCGACCGCCTGCAAGCACCAGCCACACAGCAATCCGCACAGGTGCCCTCAACGGCCAGTCATCTGCAAGTGGTGTGCGACACCTCCCTGGAGAACATAGTGGCGCATATTGAGCAGGAGCATCCTGACATTGTGGTCATCGACTCCGTACAGACCATCTCCACCGAGACAGTGGAGAGCGCGCCGGGCAGCATCACGCAGATACGCGAGTGTGCCACATCGCTGCTCAGACTTGCCAAGAGCGACGGCCCCACCATCATACTCGTGGGCCACATCACCAAGGAAGGCACCATAGCCGGACCCAAGGTGCTGGAGCACATCGTGGACACCGTGCTACAGTTCGAGGGCGACCAGCACTACCTCTACCGCATACTGCGCGCACAGAAGAACCGCTTCGGTTCCACTTCCGAGCTGGGCATCTACGAGATGCTCTCCACAGGCCTGCGCGCTGTCAGCAACCCTTCCGAGCTGCTCCTGGGCGACCGCAGCGGCGACCTCAGCGGCGTGGCCATCGCCGTTACCATGGAAGGCGTGCGCCCTCTGCTCATCGAGACACAGGCATTGGTGAGCACAGCAGCCTACGGCACTGCACAACGCTCGGCCACCGGCTTCGACCAGCGGCGTCTGTCAATGCTTCTTGCTGTTTTAGAGAAGCGTGTAGGCTTCAAGCTCGCACAGAAAGACGTGTTCCTCAACATTGCCGGTGGCTTGCGCGTGTCCGACCCTGCCACCGACCTTGCCGTGATAGCTGCCGTGCTGTCGTCAAATGTAGACTCACCCATTGCTGCCGACGTGTGCGCAACAGGCGAGATAGGCCTCTCGGGAGAGCTTCGCCCTGTGAGCCGCATTGACCAGCGCATAGCCGAGGCACAACGCTTAGGCTTCAAGCGCATACTCATCCCCGCCGCCAATGTCAAGGCCATCAGTCCCCACTCCCTATCCATAGAGGTCACCCCATGCCGCCGTGTGGAAGACGCCTTCCGCGCACTCTTCGGGTGAGGAACATCAATCCGCCACACCACACACAGCAAAAGATAACATTTGACAGCAGCTACACACTACGGTAACTGCTGTCATTCATTATTGCACCTATCTCTGCAAGTAGCGTCAGCTAAAAGCCATGATAAGCCCAACTATCGAGCCTGCGACTGCGCTCCACATATAATTGGTTGCAGGACCTGGTTCATTCTCCTTCTTTGCGAAGTACAAGATGTAACCAATAATGGGAAGCAGTACAGACAGAATCACCAGCCCTGCATTGGTTTCGCTTTTGTCAGCCATTTCACGTTGCTATGTTCCGACTCTATCCGAGATTTGCGAGATTTCAGAACGTCAAGGACAAAGCGTCAAGTAAACGCCTTCTATGTATACATGTGTCCCACCCTCTTCAGCTTCTGCTTCATCATTGGCAATGCCATGGTCGGCAGGCTCGCTGTTCACCATGAATATTCCACGGTCGGGATTGCCCCAATAGATGTAGAAACGGCCGTCATGATGGCGTATCGACGGAGCCCACACGCCTTGCCCGTGGGCAGGGCGGTCGAACACCTCGTGCGGTTCCAACTGTGCGAGCGCATGAACCCACAATGCTCCAGTTCACGAGGTCGCGGCTGTGGAGTATGGGCAGCCCTGGCACGCAGTTAAAGGAGCTTGCCGTGAGATAGAAGTCGGTGCCTACGGCGCACACATCGGGGTCGCTGTAGTCGGCATAGAGCACAGGGTTGATGTATGTGCCGTCGCCGCTGTCAGCCTGCCACACAGCACCGCATCGCCCTGTGCCAAAGCCTCGGGGCATGCTCCCAATGCCAGTGCAGCAAGCACCCTTCTCATCGCACCACCACTTTCCTGCCACCTATTATATATATACCTTTGCGGCTGGCGGCGGTGGCACGGCTGCCGACACGGCGGCCGGCGAGGTCGTAGCAGTGCGCATTGGCGGCTGCGTGTGGTGCCTCAGGCTCCACGCCGGCGATATCGTTGGTGCCGGCAGGCGTGAAGTCGTTCACACGGTTGAGCAGCGTGCTGAGCGCGCGCACATCGTTGGCCGAGAGGGCACGGCGATAGATGAGCAGGTCGTCGTATGATGCCTCGGGCGAGCTTGCTCCCGCACCCACTCCAAGCTGGAAGTACTGGGCCGAGGCCACCATGTCCATCACCTTCTCATAGTCGAAGAGGCGTGCCGCAGCCACTGCTGTCGTGGCAGTGCCTGCCGTGGAGGTGAATGTGATGTGTGCCTTGCGCACGCCGTCGATGTAGAGTGTCACGCCGTCGGCGGCCGAGGCTGTCAGCGTCACGAGTGCCCACTCCGCCGCAGGTATGCGGTCGGCGGCCTGTGCTGCGGCCTCGGTGGCTGCCTCGTTGGCCACGAAGCTGTCGGTGCCGTTGGTGAAGCCTATGGCCGTGCCCACGCTGAGCCACAGGCGCTGGCTGACGGTGGCGAGCTGCCCCAGGCGGTCGGTGAAGCTCCAGATGGTGGAGGCATAGTCGCTGGCATCGTCGCGGCGCACCCAGAGGCTCACGGTGAAGCCCTGACTGAGGTCTTGGCCGAGCAGCGGGTTGGGCATGCGCACATAGCTGTTGGCCGATGCCTCGCCGGCATACGTGTGCACCACCTGCCCGAAGCGTGCCAGGTCTTGCTCAAGCACAGGCACTGCTGTTGTGCGCAGGCGTGCCAGTGTGGCCTGCTGCGAGGTGGCATAGGCGTTGGTCAGTGGTTTGGCGTCGAAGTCGTAGTAGCCTGCGATGTCGCTCTTGGCATCGCCCGAGGGCACCACTTCCTTGGCTGCGGTTACGGTGAACTGCTGCTCATAGGCATAGTCGCCGGCACTGATGCGGCATGTCAGGTCGACACGCGTGGCCTCGGCCGGCGGGGAATACTTGCCTGTGGTGGAGATGATGTCGGGATGCGATGACAGCCACTCTATCTGCGCACCGTGGGTGGCGACTCCATAGAGGGCTATGTTGCGGTTCACGGTGGCGTTCTGCTTGATGGGCATTGTGTAGTTCTTCACGTTGTAGGCCACGGCGCTCTGCGGCTCCATGCGCCATGCCCACATGCTGAGGCCGCTGTTGGCGGCAGCCGTGATGGCTATGGCTTTCAGCGTGGTGCCGTCCACCTGCTGTTGCACCACCACTCCGTAGTAGGCCACGCCGCCCAGCGTGAGGCGCACGTATGAGGTGCCGTCGGTGAGAGCCCATGTGCCTGTGTAGTCGCCGGTGATGCGTCCTGCTTCGGTGAGGGTGATTTCCACTGGCGTCACCTCTTCCATCTGCTCATGATCCATGCGGTAGCGGTGGAAGAGCACGGCATAGGTGCCTGCCAGCTGCTCTTTGGTGTAGGAGCTGCGGCAGGCTATGCTGTCGTCGGTCTCGGTCTCGCCGTCGAACTGGAAGGGTGCGGCACAGAGCCACCCTTGCTGGTTGAGGAAGAGCTGGCGTGTGCGCACTTGATGGCCGAGGGTGCCGTCGTTGAACTTGGTGTGATAGACCACGAAGTTGCGCCCGTGTCCGTCGGCCGTGGCGCTGTTGTGCCCCTGGGCTGTCTCGCCCACGGTCTGGAAGCCCCAGCCATTGTATGCGCCGAGGAGCTTCATGCCACGGTTGGTGGTGGCTCCGGGACCCACGTTGTACTCCCATCGGGAGTAGATGGCACTGGTGCCCTGACCGTCGGTGTATGGGCCGTCGGGGTGCTCGGAGCGGAAGATGCGCATCTCATATCCGCCGTCGGGGGCGAAGCCGCCATAGGAGAGGAACAGGTAGTAGTAACGTCCTATATGCTGTATGTAGGGGCCTTCACCGCTCACGTAGTAGCCGCCGGCGACGTGGGTGCCGAAATATGGATCCGACTTTAGCGTTGAGCCTTCCCACGTGAGTGGGTACGTCTGTGTGTAGTCGCGCAGGCCCGTCTTGGCGTCCAGCTTGAGCATGAATATGCCGCCGCTCCACGAGCCGTAGGCTATCCACAGCTGGCCATCCTCGTCCCAGAAGACGCATGGGTCTATATTGTTGGGGTAGGTGTTGCCCCACGATGACCCTATATTGTAGCGCGAGGGCAGCGTGGTCTGCGTGCCGAGCACGAGCTCGAGGTCGGTCTTCTTGTAGCTTATCTCAGGCACGGTGTTGTTGATGAAGCCCGAGAACACCACCGGCCCCTGGTACACGTAGGGCCCCGTGATGACGTCGGCAGCGAGCATCACAATCACGGAGTGCCAGGCATCGCCGTTGAGGCTCATGTACATGCACCACTTGCCCAGCGTGGGGTTCCACATCACGTCGGGAGCCCACATGTTGCCATCGATGCTCCAGTCCGCTTGGTTGCCCTGGGCCCACGCCTTGGCATCGAAGTTGCCAAAGGCTGCCTCCGTAGGCACACCGCCAGACAGGACAGTGACACTCTTGACGGCGTGTGTCGTGTAGGCATCGGCATAGCCGCAGCGCTGCACGCTGCCGTCGCTGGCCACACGGCCGTAATAGTTGTTGCTCACACCCTGCCACGACACCATGTTGTCCGTGGAGCGGGCAAAGCCGTTGTGTGAGCCTACTATATAGAATACCTGCCCCGTGGTGCGCACCACCGACGGGTCGTGAACACTCACCCACGAGCGTGCCTGCTGGCGGTAGAGGGTATTAACGTCGGAGAGCGAGAGCAAGGTCTGGGCCGAAACCGTGGAGAGGACACCGCACAAGAATGCAAGTGCGGCAGCTGTGTGTAACATCGTCTTCATGCGGGCAAAGATAAGGATAATCTTTGCCCGGCACACTCCGTCATACATTTATTCTGTAGCATTGTCCTGAACACCCTGCACCCACATGCCGCAACACCCTGCACCCACATCACAAGAACCCTGCACCCTGCCCGCAAACACCCTGCACCCACTTTGACACCCCCATGCGCACCACACCCTCCGCAGCCACAGCCTTCACTCTTACCGCCTGCATGAGCATAGCAGCCTGTACGCCAGCCGGAACCACACATCACCCGCCAAGCATCCAAGTCGAAATATGCCCTCACCGACACCGACTGGGAGGAGATCCACAAGGCATTTGCCACCATTGGCAGCATGCCCCTGTACTACACCCACGATGACAGCGGCATGAAGGTGCGGCTGCTCGCCTATACGCTCAACTACCCGGCCGAGGGCTACGACATCAGGGAGTGCGACATGGAGCTCGACCGCTCCATACGCACATTCGGCTCGGGCGGCGTTGGCGGCTACCTGTGGATTTCAGATACAAGGGCACGAACTGCATCTTCCTGCTGACCGACGAGCGCGAGGAAGTCATCGAACTGACCAACAAACGTAAGGGACGGCACACGTACATCGGCCGATAGACAACTATTGAAGTGCGAAAAGATGTAAACTTCTTGGCCGAATAGCAGAAATGGGTTTCCTTTGCGGCAACATCTAAGATTGTGAACACCCAACACACACTACTATGAAGAAACTCATCCTTATGCTCGCAGCAGGCTTGATGCTCACCTCGTGCGTCAGCAAGAAGAAGCTCACCACCCTGCAAGACGACTACAATGCACTGCAAACCAGCTACAACACCCTACAGGCAGAGCACCAGCAGGCCAACATAACCCTGGCCGAGAACCGTGCCACCATCAACAGCCTTGAGGAGCGACTGAAAGAAGCTCAGGCAGGACAGCAGCAGATGCAGGTGGCCTACACCGAACTCAAACGCTCGCTCGACACCAGCCTCCAGCAGAGCTACGAGGGCAACGTCAACATCTCGAAGCTCGTCGACGAGATTAACGCCTCCAACCGCTTCATCCACCAGCTCATAGAGGCCAAGGACCGCAGCGACAGCCTCAACATGGTGCTGACGAACAACCTCACACGCTCGCTCACACAGCAGGAGATGCAGGAAGTGGACGTGCAAGTGCTCAAAGGCGTGGTATACATCTCACTGGCCGACAACATGCTCTACGAGAGCGGCTCCTTCAACATCCACCCGCGTGCTGCACAGACACTGAGCAAGATAGCCAAAATCATCATGGACTATCCCGACTACGACGTGCTCATCGAGGGCAACACCGACAACGTGCCCATCTCCAAGACCGGCATACGCAACAACTGGGACCTCTCATGCCTGCGTGCCGCCAGCGTGGTAATGGAGCTCCAGACACGCTACGGCGTAGACCCCAAGCGTCTCACAGCCGGCGGACGCGGCGAGTATAACCCCATCGCCAAGAACGACACACAGGTGGGACGCCAGCGCAACCGTCGCACTCAGATCATCATCACGCCGAAGCTCGACCAGTTCATGGACCTCATCGAGCAGGCTCCTGCAGAGAACTAAACACGGCATCGGCAACGGCCATGCCGTCGATGGCAGCACTCACGATGCCCCCGGCATAGCCTGCACCTTCGCCACACGGATAGAGACCTTCCACTCCCTCGAGCTGGAAGGTCTCTCTGTTACGCACCATGCGCACAGGTGCCGACGTGCGTGTCTCCACACCAATGACCGTGGCCTCGCTCGTGAGAAAGCCATGCGCCTTGCGACCGAAGATGCGGAACGCTTCCTGCAAGCGTGCGCCCACGAAAGAGGGCATCCAGAAATGCAGAGGCGAGGCCACGAGGCCCGGGGCATAGCTCGAGGCTGAGAGGTCGGCGGAGAGGCGCGAGGAGCAGAAGTCCGTCATGCGCTGCGCAGGAGCAGTCTGGCAACGTCCGCCCTGCAACCAGCAGTGACGCTCCAGCACCTCCTGCAACGCCATCATGGCCAACGCCGGTGTCTCAGGCTCCTCGGCCTGAGACACCAAGGCAGCAAGCGACGGCTCGGCAAGGTCGTCAGTGCGCAACTCGACAACCATGCCCGAGTTGCTCCAGCGGCCGCCACGGTGGGATGGCGACATACCATTGACCACCACCTGTTGCTCACCTGTGGCAGCAGGCACGACAACGCCACCAGGACACATGCAGAACGAGTAGACACCACGGTCGCGCACCTGATGCACATAGCTGTACTCGGCAGCAGGCAGCCAGCGACCACGTCCCTCGCGGCTGTGATACTGTATCTGGTCGATGAGGTGGGACGGATGCTCAAGGCGCACGCCGACGGCTATGCCCTTGGCCTCTATGCAGAGACCATGGCGGGCGAGCATGCGGTAGACGTCGCGTGCAGAGTGGCCCGTGGCAAGGACGACAGATGAAGCATGAAGAGTGGAGGATGGGCGACTGGCGTCGTCACAGTTTTCCACCTCAATGCCCACAACACGGTTGTCCTCAATGAGAAGGTCGGTCATGCGCGTGCAGAAGTGCACCTCGCCGCCACTGTCTATAATGGTGGCACGCATGCGCTCTATGACTCCGGGCAAACGGTCGGTGCCTATGTGCGGATGTGCATCGACAAGGATTGACGGCGAGGCACCATGCTGGCAGAATATGCGTAGCACCTTGTCCACCGAGCCACGCTTCTTGCTGCGTGTGTAGAGTTTGCCGTCGGAATAGGCTCCTGCCCCGCCCTCGCCAAAGCTGTAGTTGCTGTCGGCATCCACGTGGTGCTCACGGCTGATGCGCGCCAGATCCACCTTGCGGGCATGGACATCCTTGCCGCGCTCCACCACCACAGGACACAGCCCCAGTTCTATCAGTCGCAATGCAGCAAAGAGGCCGGCAGGACCTGCTCCCACTACGACAACCTTAGGCCTGCCGTGCACATCGGGATAACGGACGGGCTCAAAGAGGGCCTCGGCCATCTCCTCGTCCACCCACACACGCACCGTGATGTTGACCATCACCTGCCGCTGGCGGGCATCGATGCTGCGCCGCACTATGCGCTCGCCACGCAGGCGGCTGGCATCAGTGCCCAGCACGCCGGCCACGCAACGGCGCAACGCAGCGGCATCAGCGGCCTGCTCGGGCAGTAGCCGCAGCTCGAGTTCCTTAACCATTACTGATGCACGTAGGTCCCTATGGGCTCGCCGTCGAGCACACGTGCCAGATTGCCGTAGACATCCATGTTGAACACATAGATGGGCAGGTTGTTCTCCTTGCACATGGTGGTGGCTGTGAGATCCATCACACGCAGGCCGCGGGTGTATATCTCGTCGAAGGTGATGTCGGCGAACTTGGTGGCCGACGGGTCCTTCTCTGGGTCGGCCGTGTAGATGCCGTCCACACGTGTGCCCTTGAGCATCACGTCGGCCTCTATCTCGATGCCCCGCAGTGAGGAGCCTGTGTCGGTCGTGAAATAGGGGTTGCCCGTGCCGCCGGCCATGATGACAACCTCGCCACGTTCCAGTGCCTCGATGGCACGCCACTTGGTGTAGAACTCACCGATGGGCTCCATGCGTATGGCTGTGAGCACCCGCGAGGGCACGCCCAATGCGCCCAGCGCAGAGCTGAGAGCCAAAGAGTTGATGACCGTGGCGCACATGCCCATCTGGTCGCCCTTGACGCGGTCGAAGCCTTTGCCCGCACCGCTCAGGCCACGGAAGATGTTGCCGCCGCCGATGACTATGCCCACCTGCACGCCGCGTTTCACGGCGTCGCGCACTTGCTCGGCATACTCTGTCAGCCTTTGCGTGTCTATACCATAGCGCTGAGCGCCCATGAGGCTCTCTCCTGAGAGCTTAAGAAGAATGCGATGGAACGATGCCATATCTATTGTTATATTTTATATTTAATGTATAATGGACAACTGAGAATGGTTGCGGTCAGGCAGTGAAGAGTGAGAAATGGACGGAGCCGTAGACACGGCACTCACGGAAACGGGGGTGTGCGGTGAAGTCGTGTGCCTTGCCGTGCTCGAGCACGAACACGCCGCCATCGCCCAGCAGAGGCTGTGCCTGGTTCATGAACACCAGGTCGGGCAGAGTGGCAAGTTCGGGCAGGGCGTATGGCGGGTCGGCAAAGATGAAACCGTAAGTGCCTATGGCCCTACGCAGCAGGCGCAGCACATCGGCGCGCAAGACGGTGACGTCGGCCTCGGCACCGAGTTGCTGCACAAACATACGGATGAAGGCACAGTGCTGCGCATCGAGTTCCACGGAGGTGACATGTGCACAGCCGCGTGAGAGTAGCTCAAGTGTTATGCTGCCTGTGCCGGCAAAGAGGTCGAGGGCCCGCGGTTCATCGCTGGCAAAGTCGATGTATGAGCGCAGCACGTTGAAGAGGTTCTCCTTGGCAAAGTCGGTGGTGGGACGTGCCTTGAACGAGCGTGGCACCTCAAAATGGCGACCCCTGTACTTTCCTGCAACGATGCGCATAGGCTGTTCTCTCTAAAGGCGGTTCAGAAGGAGTGCCATCAGGTCGACAGGCACTTCGGGCTCTGCGGCCAGCCGCACACGTGGGAAGAGGTCGGTGGTTGCGAGGCTGTCCACATGCAGCACGTAGCCGGCGAGCTGCTTGGCCAGCTGCTGGTCGCGCTCACGCCGGGGGGCTACCATCACCACATGGTCTGTCTCGGCTGCAAGGCCAAGCTGTTGGAACACGTTGAGCACGAAATAGAGCGCATCAGCCTCGGCGGCTGTCTCGAAGGTGTTGGCAAAGCGGAGGCGTGAGTCGGCATAGGCGAAGATGCTGTAGCCGGCATCCTCCGGGCAGATGTAGAGGCGCACGTGGTCGCCGCCGGCATCGGCATCAGCAAGCATGAGACGCTCCATGAGC
Source organism: uncultured Bacteroidaceae bacterium (assembly GCA_905234605.1). Taxonomy (GTDB): domain Bacteria; phylum Bacteroidota; class Bacteroidia; order Bacteroidales; family Bacteroidaceae; genus Physcousia. Next base: position 27,621 of record CAJOIE010000012.1, read on the forward strand.
ATGGCTCGGGAGCTGAAGAAGCGTGCCGTGGGGAAATACTGTAGCACCACTTCCTCCACATCGGTGTCGACGGCAAAGAGCTCCACGCACTCCAACTGCGGCAGGATAGTGTATGCCACACGGTGATGCTCCGGCGAGCGGCCGAGGGTGAAGTCGTAGATGGCGGCAGCCTCGTCGCGGCGGAACTCCTCGAGAGGCACGCATGTGGATGGCCCCGTGAGCAGCACATAGGCCTGCGAGAGGGCGCGGTGTGAGTAGTCGGGGCGCGAGAGCTCAAGCAGCAGGCGGTCGCTCAGGAGCTCTCCCTCTGCCAGACTGAAATGCTCGCCGCGCACGAGGATGTTGGTATGCTGGTCGCATACGAAAAAAGAGAATCCATCCGCTTGCAGGCGGATGGATAGACTCTGTGTGTGGTAGCCGCTACTCCCAGTTGCCGGCATTATTGTTCCAGTTGTTGATGTCGCCGATCTTCAGACCGGCATAGTTGCCCATATCGTCGGCCAGCTTGCGACGGTTGACGATGAGGCGCTCGCCGTTGCGACCCATGTTCTTGAGGAAGGATGCATCGGGGGCACTGCACTCCATGACATACTGGATGGTGCCTGAGCGTGTCATGTTGGTGAACGACATGAGGTCGAAGGTATCGCCCTCGGCATAAGGTATGTAGCGTAGGGAATCGGCCACGTAGCCAGGGCCGAAGAGAGAGTCGGTGAGGTTGACCCACGTGGTGTCGCGGCGGAAGCCCTGGAGGCCGTTGGCAGCAATGGCTGCGGCATCGCCGCTGTTGACGATGGCTGCGGCCTTGGCTTCTGTCAGGCCGCTCTCCATCTGTTCGTCGGTCAGAACGCCTTCCTTGACTATCTTGGGGATGCGGCCCGTGCGGGCGAACTCCACCAGCCGCCACAGGCTGTCGCAGTAGAGGCCGTCGTGCTGAAGCTTATATTCTTCCTCCACGGCACGAATCTCGAGGAGGCGGGCCTTCACGGCATTCTCGCGTATGGTGACTTCGGCTTGGAAGTCTATGTCGTCCTGGATACTACGCCAGCAGATGAACAGCAGGCCTACAACACACAGCGCAAGGAGCGCATTAAAAAGCTTCTTCATAAGGCTTCTTCCAGTAAGTTTTTAGTTACATTTGCTCGCAAAAGTATAAAGAAATATTGCACGCGGAACTATCTGCCTGCTATTTTTTGCCCCCTATGTCGATAATTGAGCAGCTGAAGGCCCACATTCTTGACAATTGCCCCTTCGGGCCCACAGCCGACCAGGACACGGCGGCAGGGCTGATGGCCCGTTTCGTGTGTGATGCAGACAGCGAAAGCGTGTTCCTCCTGCACGGCTATGCCGGCACTGGCAAGACATCGCTTGTGGCTGCCTTGGTGCGGGCGCTGCGCCAGTTAGGGCGCAAGACGGTGCTGCTTGCTCCAACGGGCCGCGCGGCCAAGGTGTTCGGCATGCACGCCGGACAAGCGGCCTACACTATCCACAAGCGCATATACCGGCAGAAGGCATTCAACGGCGAGGCCACCGACTTCGCGCAGGGCTACAACTCGCATCGTGGCACGCTCTTCATCGTGGACGAGGCGTCGATGATTGCCAACACCGGCTACCAGAACTCCATGTTCGGCACGGGGTGTCTGCTCGACGACCTGATGCACTACGTGTACGGCGGTGCAGGATGCCGCGTGATGCTCGTGGGCGACACGGCCCAGCTGCCGCCTGTGGGCGAGGACGTGAGTCCCGCGCTCGAGGCGGGCATCCTGGCCGGATATGGCATGAGGGTCTACGCCGCCACGCTGGAGCAGGTGGTGCGGCAGGCTGATGCCTCGGGCATTCTCTACAACGCCACCATGCTGCGCCGCCTCATTGCCGCCAACGCAGTGGCTGGGATGCCGCAGATGCGCCTCAAGGGCTTTGCCGACATACGGCGGCTGCCTGGCTCGGAACTCATAGAGGCTCTGGAGCAGGCCTACTACCGGAGCGGCAAGGAAGAGACCATCGTCATCACCCGCTCCAACGACCGCGCCAACCGCTACAACCAGGGCATACGCTCGCGCATCCTGGGCTGTGAGGAGGAGATGAGCAGCGGCGACCACCTGCTCATAGTGAAGAACAACTATCACTGGCTCAAGCTGTTGCTGCCTGAGCAGCAGACCACGGCCGAGGCTCTCACGCAGTTGGCCGTCAAGGGTGACACCGAGGCTTCTGGCGCACAGCACACTGCCGCCGATGAGCCTGCCGACGGGCTCGATGCCACCGACGAGCAGCTGGCAGCCACGCTGAAGATGGATTTCCTGGCCAATGGCGACGTGGCCATCGTGCGACGCTTCCGCAACGAGCGCTCGGAACACGGTTTCCGCTTCGTCGACGCCACGCTCACCTTTCCCGACTACGACGGGCTGGAGCTCGAGGCCACACTGTTGCTCGACACTCTCATGAGCCCCTCGCCCGCCCTGACGCGCGCACAGCAGCAACAGCTCTTCGACAGCGTGTGGGCCGACTACCCCGAGATAAGCACACGACGGGAGCGTATGAAGGCAGTGCAGGCCGACCCGCTCTACAACGCCCTGCAGGTGAAATTCGCCTACGCCGTGACATGCCACAAGGCACAGGGCGGCCAGTGGCAGCAGGTGTTCATAGACCAGGGCTACATGACCGACGACATGCTCGACGCCGACTACCTGCGATGGCTCTACACGGCTATCACGCGGGCCACCGAGAGGGTGTACCTCGTGAACTGGCCAAAGGAAGGGCTCGATGCCGAGAGCCGCACCATGGCCGACGACTGAGTGCCACGGCAGGGTGTCAGCAGCAGCAAGCATGAACATAAATAGTGGCAGATGTAAGCAAAAACAGCCACAAACAGCTACTTTTGCCACCACATCCACCAAAAAACTGTCCAAGCACCGACCACATGAACAACACCAACCCTGCCACGCCAATATCCTTCGACATCGCGCAAGTGCCCACCGACTTCGGCTCCGGACGACTGAAGGACTTGCTCGTGACCTTCGACAACCTCAACCGCGAGCTGCCGCTGTCAACTGCCATAAACCACTTTCCCATAAAGTGTAACAGTTTCTTCACCGTGGCCGTGCTCAAAGGCTATATAAGGCTCATCATCAACCTGCGCGAGGTGGAGGTGCAGGCGGGCGAGATGCTCATCATGACACCCGGATGCATCTTCGAGAACCAGGAGGCGAGCAGCGACGTAAGCTTCTGCGGACTGCTGCTCGACAATGAATTCTCCGACATCATGCGCAAGAACATAGGCCTGCACGCAGAGCTCACACGCCGCTACTATAACTTCGACGTACGCCATCTCACCGAGACAGCAATGCAGCACCATATACGCATGTACAACATGGTGTGCCAGGAGTTGCAGCAGGACGACTATTTCTACAAGACCGACGTGGTGCAGCGCCTCTGCGAGATATGGTTCCTCAAGCTGCGCTCCGAGAGCAGCACCTTCGGGCAGGAGCTGGAAGAGCTCAACCGCCCGATGAACCGCAAGGAGCAAATCTTCCACGACTTCCTCGCCCTCCTGGAGAAATACTTCCGACGCGAGCGCAGCATCTCGTTCTACGCCTCCCAGATGTGCCTCACACCAAAGTACATGTCGTCCATCATACGCGAAATCAGCGGCAAGCACGGCACCCAGTGGATCGACGACTATGTGGCACTCGAAGCAAAAGCCCTCCTGCGCAACAGCGACCTCACCATCAAGCAGATTGCCGACACCCTCAACTTCCCCTCGCAAAGCATGTTCGGCCGTTTCTTCAAGAAGATGACAGGCTACTCACCCAAGCAATACAAACTGCTGTAGGCAAGCCCCGCAACAACACCGAGCGCACACCGCTGCCGACACACTCTGCACCCTGCACGGCCATAGACAAACACCCTGCACCCACAGCGAAAGCATCCTGCACCTACAACGAAAACACCCTGCACGGTCACGGCTGTGGCCATGCAGGGTGCTTTCGTTGTAGGTGCAGGGTGCATCTGTTGCTGATGAAGGTGCTATCACATCAGCCTGCGGAGCCACACAGACGGCATGGCAGCTCACTCGTAGCCATATAGCAGGCCATAGTCACGTGTGAGTTGGCGTAGCGAACCGTCGGCCTTCATCTCGGCAATGACGGCATTGACCTCAAGCAGCAGGTCGGCCTGCCCCTTGCGCATCAGCACACCAATCTCGCCATGCGTGAAGGGAGCATCCAAGAGCGGAGCGGCAAGGCGCGGGTCATTGCGCACATACCACGGAGCCTCGGTAATCTCGGTTATCATCACGTCGGCAAGTCCGTCGGCCACGTGCCCGGGGATAGCTTCGTTGCGGTCGCAGACGATGACGGTGGCATGGTGGAGGGAGTCGCGTGCGAACTGCTCATTGAGGCCTCCGGGGTTCACCATCACGCGCATCTCGGGGCGGTCGACGTCGGAGAGCGAGCGGAAAGAGCCAGCCTCGGAAGCCCGGCACAGAATGGTCTTGCCATTGACCAAGTAGCCGTCGCTCATCAGCATGAGCTCACAGCGGGCAGGGGTGATGGTGATGCCCCCTACGGCAAGGTCGAAGGCCGGCGACTCGGCCATCACGTCGGCTGTCAGCGTAGGCCACGTGGTGGGCACGAACTCGATGCCTACTCCCAGGCGGGCAGCTATGCGCTTCGCCATATCAACACAGAAGCCCCAGTAGCTGTCGCTGCCCACCGCATCGCCCAGCCCGTCAGTGGCAACACCGTCACGGTACGACAGCGGCCGGTAGTCGCCCGTGGTGCCCACGAGCAGCACACCACGCTCCCTGATGCGCTGCACAGCGGTGCGCTCCCCGCTATTATTGTCACAGGCGGCAAGCACAACCACCCCGCATGCACACAAGGCGGCAGCAAGCAGCAGAAATCTCAGTCGTCGCAAAACACGCATAGCATCAATCTGAACATTTATACGTCCGTCTTCCTACATGTAACGAAACACGTATCTACATGTAAAGATACATAAACGGCGGCTTCCGACAAAGGGAAACCGCCGCTAAAGCTCCAGCCTTGCAGCGCACCGACGTAAGCTTAATGGCTCTGTGCCTATCCGGCTCCGACGATGGAGCCGGAGGGGCATGTCAGTTGCGGCGCGTGGCTGAGTAGTTAATCTTCAGGGCCCACGACTTGCGGAGCACCTCCTTGATGTCGGTGATTATGCCCATCTGTGTGTGCTGGTCTATCTTCATCGACATCACCTGCGACGCTGGGTCGGGCATGGTGGTACGCTCCTGTGCCACGAAGTCCATCACCTCACGAGGCTCGGCATAGCGGTCGTTGAGCTGGATACGTGTGCCGCTACCCATCTGGGCGCGCAGCTGGTCGGTGGGAGGACCTACGTAGATGAACGATACGCACGACTTCTTCTCAAGCTTCTCCAGCTCCGTACCCGATGGCACGGTGAACTTGACCTTGAGTGTAACCTCGCGCATGGTGGTCACAATCATGAAGAAGAAGAGAATGGTGAATATCAGGTCGGGCAGAGATGAGGTGTTCATCTCCGGCATTTCACGTCCTTGTTTCTTGCGTGCCATATCAGTTTCCTCCGTAGTTTTTAGGTTCTGCCTCAGAAATCTTCTGGGGGTAGTAGGTGCGGATTGCTATCTGCTCGTCCTCCGAGCAGCGTGCGTAGGGATGGCCGAACTTGGCAATGGCGAGGTCGTCGCGCAACTCATTGTAGGCAGCCACAAGCTCATTCTGTACCAGGAAGTAGACGTTATAGGGCGTGCCACGGTCGGTCTGTACAGAGATGACATGCTTGTCGGTGACATAGCAGAGGCCGAGCAGGTCGATTTGCTTGGGATGGCGCTCCGGCAGCTTGGGCGAGTTGTTGCGGTTCTCTATGAACTCCTTGGCCCGTGCACGCAGTTGGTTGACATCGATGTAGTCGTGGTTGACCATGAGATTGCCAGCTGCATTGAGGCGCACGTTGAGCACGTTGCGCTCCTTGACATCGATCTGTGCATCTTCCTGATTGGGCTCTGGCGGCTGCGGGAGACGGCGCGCAAGACCCATGTCCGTGTCCATTGACGTGGTCACGAGGAAGAAGATGAGCAGGATGAATGATATGTCGGCAGTTGAGCTTGAGTTCAGTCCCGGCACTTTCTTTTTCTTTCTTGCCATATCTTGTCAGGATATTACTTTGCGTAGTGAGAAGTGTAGATGTGGGGGAAACGGCGAGGGGCACACCGCGGCACATGCCCGCGTGGACACATGCCGCAGTGCCTTCCCTGCAACATTATTCCTTGGGTGTTGCGCTCTTGGTCAGCACTCCGCTCATGCTCACCACGACAGCCACGATGGCTATCACGGCAAGGATGTAGATGGCAATAATCCACATGTCGACCACGGTAACCATAGTGCCCGAAGTGGTGACGCCGGAGTTGGTGGTATAGGCTTCTTCGCCCATGCCGGTGAGTAGACCGATAACAAGAGCCACGATGACAGTGCCCCATGTGCAAAGGGTGACCTTACCGCTGGCTATGCCTGTGGGGTTAGGACCTGTGTTGCCCGAATTGATGGAGGCACCGCGCACGAGGCTCCAGATGGTGAGGCCTGCGGTGACGGCAAAGAGGAGGTACATCAATATAAGGACAAGGTCGGTGAGTGCAGGCGAGACATGCACACCGTCGAAGTTGAGGTTGTTGTAGTCGACCAGGAAGAACAGGCCGAAACACACAACGCTCAGTGCGATGGTGGCATACAGCGCGATGCTTGACAGCTTCTGTAGTTTCATGATAACGTTACGATGTAGGTGAAACGTTGGTTAAGTATTCTTGCTGAGCTACAAGAGCTGGGCTTACTTCTTGCACTTCGAGGAGCGCACACATGTGTCGAGCAGGCTCATGGCAGCCTCTTCCATGTTGGAGTTGAGAGCCTCGATGCGGGAGAGGATATAGTTGTAGAACACCTGCAGGATAAGTGCAACCACGATACCGAAGATGGTAGTGATAAGAGCCACCTTCATACCGCCGGCCACGACGGTCGGGCTGATGTCGCCTGCACGCTCGATGTCATCGAAGGCCTGAACCATACCAATCACGGTGCCGAGGAAGCCGAGTGAAGGAGCCATTGCGATGAAGAGGGTTATCCAGGAGCAGTTCTCCTCGAGGTAAGCACCCTGCACTTCGGCCTCGATGTTGATGCTGCGCTCAATGGTGGCAATATCGTTCTGGTCGCTGCTGTTGAGGTTTTGCAGAGCCTTCTTTGAAATCTGTGCCACGGGACCGCGAGTGTTGGCGCAGAAGTCTATGGCATCTTCAATCTTGCCAGCCTCAACCTTGCTGCGCAGAGTCTCGAGGAACTTGCGTGTGTTGACCTGTGCGAGGGTCAGGTAGATGACACGCTCAATGCAGAAAGCAAGGCCGAGCACGAGAGCTATGGCCACGAGGCTCATGAAGCCGGCGTCGCCCTCGATGAACTTGGTCTTGAGGGTCTTGTGCAGCCCTTCCTCTTCCTCAACGGGAACAACAGCTTCCTCAACGGCAGGTGCCTCTTCAGCCACGCTGTCAACGGCAGCTTCCACGCTGTCTGCCACCTGCTCAGTGGCCTGTGCCTCGTCGGCTACTTCGTCCTGTGCCATCACAGCAGGCGTCATGCCGAAAGTGAAGGCTGTCATCATTGCAACGATTGCAAAATACTTTTTCATTGTTTGTTTAGTTAGATGATGAATGAATATTTAGTTTCGTCCTTGGCTGAGAGTGCATAAAACGCTACAAAAATATTCTTTTTCTCTCACACCCTAAGCTTTTGCTATAAAAATCTTCATCAGCTTGGGCGTTTTTGGGGCGGACATTGTGCATGCGGTGTATCTCAACGCACCCTTGCAAAGGTTTGCAGGGCATTGGCAGTGGTCAGGGCGGCCACCTTTTCTGTGGTTGTGCCGTATATCTTGGCCAATGCTTCCACAACATGCACGGCGTAGGCACTCTCGTTGCGCCGGCCACGATGTGGCACAGGAGCGAGGTATGGCGAGTCTGTCTCGACCACGATGCGTGTCAGTGGCACCGCCTCGCGCAGCACATCGGGCAGTGCGCTGCGCCTGAAGGTTACGATGCCGCCTATGCCCAGCATGAAGTCGTCGCAGGCAAGCAGCTCTCTGGCTTCGTCTGCCGTTCCGCCGAAGCAGTGGAACACGCCCCTCAGCCGTGGGGCACATGCATTGGCAGCTCCATCGCGTGGCTCTGCGGGACATTCCCTCAGTGCCGACTTTATGACACTGAGCATCTCGCGGTGTGCCGAGCGGGTGTGTATCATCAGCGGAAGGTCGTAGCGCAGCCCCCATTCCACCTGTGTGGCAAATGCCTCGGCCTGTTCACGGGCAAACGTTGTGTCCCAGTAGTAGTCGAGTCCTACCTCGCCAATACCTATATATGGATGTGCTGGCTGCCGCAGCTGTTGCTCCATGGTTTGAAGCACGTCGCGCCAGTCGGCCCGCACGTCCTCGGGATGTAGTCCTATCATGGGATACAGCCGTCCTGGATAGCGTGCCGCAAGCCGAAGCATCGGGGCTATGGTGTCTGCATTGATATTGGGCAGGAATATCTTCTCCACCCCAGCTTCGGCAGCTCTTGCCACTACATCGTCGGCATCGGTGGCAAACTCCTCGCCATAGATGTGGCTGTGCGTGTCTATTATTGTCATGAGCGGCGTTGCAGCAATGCGCAGGCAAGCTCCTTGAGTGGTGCCTTGCGCTCGTCGGGCAAGCTCACGGCATCCAGTGCGGCGACGGCCTTGTCGAAGTATGCGTTTATGCGCTTCGCTGCCAGTTCCCTGATGCCGAGCATATCATATATATGTGTCACGGCGGCAATCTTCTCCTCCGCGACGTAGTCGGTGGCGGCCAGCCATTGTCCGAGCACTTGTTGCTGTGCCTTGTCGGCTCTGGCGAGGGCGTTTATCAGCATGAATGTCTTCTTGTTGCAGAGTATGTCGCCGCCTATTTTCTTGCCGAAGGTGGCATAGTCACCGTACACGTCGAGCAGGTCGTCCTGCAGCTGGAATGCCAGTCCGAGGCAGATGCCGAAGTCGTACAGTGCCTCGGTGTCGGCTGCCGTGGCGCCGGCCTGTACGGCACCTATCTTCAGTGCAGCAGCCAGCAGCACGGAGGTCTTGAGGCGTATCATCTCTATGTATTCCTCCTCGGCCACGTCCATACGTGTCTCGAAGTCCATGTCCATCTGCTGCCCTTCGTCGATTTCCACCGCGGTTGCCGAGAATATGTCCATCACCTGCCGCAGGTGTGCATCGTCGGCTTGCTGCATCATGCGGAAGGCCATCACGAGCATGTTGTCGCCCGCGAGTATGGCGGTGTTGTCGCCCCATAGCTTATGCACAGTGGGTTTGCCACGCCGCACGTCGGCACGGTCCATGACATCGTCGTGCAGGAGCGTGAAGTTGTGGAAGGTCTCTATGCCGAGTGCCGTCGGCATCACGCGCTCCGTGTCGTCGCGATACATGTTGTATGCCATGAGCAGCAGCGTTGGGCGCAGGCGCTTGCCGCCGAGGGAGAGGGCGTAGCGTATGGGTGCGTAGAGGCGGTCTGGCTGCCGGTTGAGGTCGAGCGCGGCCATGGCTGTGTTCACGTGTTCGAGTAGTTGGTTGAAGGAGAGCATGCCTATGCTTATTTATGAGTGGTGATTGTTGCTGTGTGAGCCGTTCCACAACACACAGAGGCTGCACGTGTGGTATCATGCAGCCTCTGCCGTTATCGCTTGTGGATAATGTTTCTGCCAGTGTCGGCAGCCGTTCTTACTTGAGGCGGAACACCACGGGCAGCATGAAGCGGCAACGCACGGGGCGGTTGTTCTGGCGTCCGGGTTTCCAGCGTGGCATGAGTTTCACCACACGCTCGGCCTCGGCAGCCAGCGATGGGTCTGGTGCGCGCATTGCCTTGACGTCGACAATGGAGCCGTCGGTGTTGACCACGAAGGCCACCGACACACGTCCCTGTATGTTGTTGTCAACGGCTATGCTGGGGTACTTCATGTTTTTGTTGATGAACTCATAGCATGCCTGCTCGCCGCCGGGGAACTCGGGGTTCACCTCCACGGACTCGAAGATGGTGTCGTCGTCGCCTTCCTCACGCACAGGGCCTGTGGGGCCTGGAGCCACTGCCGTGGGGGCACCGTCTCCCGTCACTGTCGAGATGGCTTGGTTCACCTCCTCCGATGTCTGCACCTCTTCCTCGGCCAGCTCGGTCTCATCGTCCACGATGTTGAGTATCTCGGCCACCTTTGGTGCGGCTGCAGGGGGTGGCGCCACCTGCTCTTTCTGCGTGGTGATGGGAATCATATCCTCCTCAAAAGCACTCTCATAGATGGGCTCGAACTCCTGGATCTTGATTTCACGTGTGGTGTACTCGAAGGCTACGAACATGATGGCGAGCACCAGCACATAGCCCAGCAGGAGGCTGGTGCCGCGCTGACCGCGCAACTCGTCTGTCAGTGATTTAGGCTGTTCCATTTTATATGTATAGGTTCTTTGTTCTGGCGATGCATTTTGCTCATTCTCGCAAGGTCTGAGCGGGACAAAAGTAGGATATTTTTTTCAGCCGCCATCTGCTTTAGGTTTTTTTTTACCTGTCACAGCCCTTTTTACTGGATATGCTTAACTTTGCACATGATATAGCTATGCGCCTGCCCTGCCCCGACATATTCTGCTTGCTCCTTGCGTGTGCCTGCGCCACTACGGTGCTGGCCCAGGAAGGCAGCACGTCGGTCTACGACTTCCTTCGCCTGCCCACGTCGGCCCATGCCTCGGCCTTGGGCGGTGCCGGCATTGCGCTGCCCGACGACGATGCGTCGCTCTTCCTTCAGAACCCGTCGCTGCTCTCCAACGTCAGCGACAGGTCGCTCGCCGTGTCCTACATGAGCTACATGCAGGGGTGCCACGCAGGCTCTGCCGCCTGGGCACAGGCTGCCGGTGCTCGCGGCACGTGGGGTGTCGGCGTGCACTACGTGGGCTATGGCAGCATGGCAGAGACGTTTGCCGACGGCAGCGTGACTGGCACGTTTTCGGCAGCCGACATGGCCGTTGCCGGCAGCTATGCCTACACGCTCTCCGAGCATGTTGCCGGCGGCGTCACGGGCAAGGTGCTCTATTCGCACTACGGTGCCTACTCCTCGGTGGCCCTCGCCGTGGACCTCGGCCTCAACTACTACGACCCTGAGCGCGAGCTCTCTGTCTCGCTCGTAGCTGCAAACATAGGCGGCCAGGTCAAGACCTTTGCCGACAGCCACGAGGCACTGCCCTTCGACCTGCGAGCAGGTTTCACCAAGCGCCTCGAGGGAGCCCCGTTCCGTTTCTCCGTGACTATGACCGACCTCACGCGTTGGCGTGCCGCCGACTTCTACTCGCCCGAGGGCAAGATGCACGCAGGGCGCCTGCTCACCAACCATATCGTGCTCGGTGCCGACGTGCTGTTCTCCGACAGCTTCCACGCCTCTGTGGGCTACAACCTGCGGCGTGCCTACGAGTTGCAGGCTGCCGGTGCGGCCCACGGCGCAGGCTTGACCATCGGTGCCGGCCTGAGCCTCAAGCGCTTCCAGGTGAGCGTGGCCTATGCCAAGTACCACGTGTCGGCATCAAGCCTGATGCTCACCGTACAGGTGTCACTCTGAACCCACACACCGCCACATCCACAATCCACCATTCGCAATGAAACGCATCACCATCGCCATCGACGGCCACTCGTCGTGCGGCAAGAGCACCATGGCCAAGGATCTGGCCCGCACCATAGGCTACATCTACATCGACAGTGGTGCCATGTACCGCTGCTGCACCCTCTACGCCCTCCGGCACGGCCTCATAGATGCCCATGGACGCATCAATGAGACGGAGCTGGAGCGACGCATAAACACCCTGCAGGTAGGCTTTGCCTACGATGCAGGGAGAAACATTTCTCTCTGCACCCTCAACGGCGACACCGTGGAGGGTCTCATCCGCACCATGGAAGTGTCGGCCCACGTGAGCCCCATCGCCGCCCTGCCCTTCGTGCGCCGCGCCATGACAGCACAGCAGCAGGCCATGGGCCGTGAGGGCGGCATCGTCATGGACGGCCGCGACATCGGCACCGCCGTGTTCCCCAACGCCGAGCTCAAGGTGTTTGTCACCGCGTCCGACGAGATACGCGCCCAACGCCGCTACGACGAGCTGCGCGCCAAGGGCGAGGAGTGCGACTTCGACAGCGTGCTGGCCAACCTGCGCGAGCGCGACCGCATAGACTCCACACGTGCCGTAGCACCACTGCGCCGAGCCGACGATGCCCTCATCCTCGACAACTCGCACCTCACCATCGAGGAGCAGAAGCAGTGGCTGCTCGACCGCTATGCAGAACGGATAGCCGACTGAAGCCATGACCATCGAGATCGACACGGGCTCAGGCTTCTGCTTCGGCGTGACACGCGCCATCAGCAAGGCCGAAGAGGAGCTCCAGCACGGGCAGCCGCTCTACTGCCTGGGCGACATCGTGCACAACGGGCGCGAGGTGGAACGCCTCGGCAGCCTCGGCCTCGTCACCATCGGGCACGACGAGTTCGCCTCGCTCCACGGCGCGAATGTACTGCTGCGTGCCCATGGCGAGCCGCCATCCACCTACCGCCGTGCCAAGGACAACCATATCAACATCATCGATGCCACATGCCCCGTGGTGCTCCACCTCCAGGAGCGCATCAAGCGCGACTATGACGCCGACAAGCACCACACCAAGCAGATTGTAATCTTCGGCAAGCCCGGTCACGCCGAGGTGCTCGGCCTCGTGGGACAGACCGACGGCACGGCCATCGTCATCGAGCGACCGGAGGATGTGACGCGCCTCGACTTCAGCCGCGACATAAGCCTCTACAGCCAGACCACGAAGTCGCTCGAGGGCTTCCGCCAGATTGTCAACTACATTGGCGAGCACATAGCACCCACCGCGTCGTTCACCTACGCCGACACCATCTGCCGGCAGGTGGCCAACCGCATGCCTCACATTCGCTCCTTTGCCTCACGCCACGACGTGGTGCTCTTCGTGTGCGGACACAAGAGTTCCAACGGGCGCGTGCTCTTCAACGAGTGCCGCGCGGCCAACGGGCATTCCTACATGATCGACAGCCCCGACGAGATACAGCCATCGTTCCTGCTCGGCCACCGTGCCACCGACGACTTCTCCATAGGCATCTGCGGAGCCACCTCCACGCCCAAATGGCTCATGGAGCAGTGCAAGGTGCGCCTCGAGCAGCTCCTGCCGCAGCAGTAGCAGCGAGGCATGGTGACCTGTGCCCGCACGCACGGGGCAAAAATAGTGCATTCTGCGAGGCAAACAGGTGCGAGGATGTGCCGCCACCGCACGGTGTGACACATCCTCGCATTTGCATTCAATCAGCCAGCCGGAAACACCGTATGCTTCCGCTGCCTGCAAGGCACCTACTCCTGCTCTGCCTCGTCGGCCTTGGGTGCACGCATCTCAGCGTCTATAGCCTTGATCTTGTTCTGCAAGAGGTCGAGCTCCTCACGCAGTTTCTCCACCTTGCGCTGCACGTCGGCCACCAGAGTGTTGCCGCTCTTGCTCTTGGCATTCAGGAAGTTGAGGTTATTCTCGTAGGTCTGTATCTCAGCCTTGCGCGCCTCGAACACACGCTGCATGCGTTCCCTCTCGCGGGAGAGAGTGCTCTCGCCCTTGGCCACAGCCTCGCGCACACTCTTCTGGAAGCCTTCCAGCCGGCGGCGGGCCTGCGATGCGCCGAAGTGCTTGTAGAGCTCGTCGGCCACCTCACGGTATTCCTTGTATAGACGGTCCTTGTCGCGGAAGGGCACGTGCCCCACTTCGTTCCAGCGTGCCTGCAACTCGCGCACCTGCTCTATGGTGGCCGATGCAGCATCCTCGGCCAGCGCGCGCAGCTGTGCAATGATGTCGCGCTTCTGCTCAAGGTTGGCCTGCTCAGAGCTCTTCTGGTCGGCATTGGCTGCATTCCTGGCCTCGAAGAAATGGTCGCAGGCAGCCGTGAAACGCTTCCAGAGGGCATCGCTGTACTTGCGCGGCACGGCACCGATGGCGCGCCACTGCTTCTGCAACTGTATCAGCTTGTCGGCAGTCTGCCTCCACTGGGTGCTGTCTTGCAGGGCCTCGGCCTCTTCCACAAGCTGGCGCTTCTGCTCGAGGTTGACATTGAGCTCCTCTTTCACAGTCTTGAAATACTCCGACTTGGCTGTGAAGAAGTGGTCGCATGCCTGGCGGAAACGTTCAAACACGACAGCATTCTGACGGTGGCTGGCGTAGCCGATGGTCTTCCACTGAGCCTGCACTTCCAGCACCTGCTTTGTCTGCGCCTCCCATTGCGCGAAGGTGGTCAGTGCAGCATAGTCTATTGCCTCCACTTGCTCGCAGAGGGCTTCCTTCTGCTTCAGGTTGTCCTCTTCCTGCGCCTTGATGGCCTCGAAGTGCTCCTGATGACGCTTGTTGACCACCGTGCTGGCAGCCTTGAAGCGGTTCCATATCTCGTCGCGGAGTTCCTTGGCCACGGGACCTATCTCCTTGTATTCGGCGTGCAGTGCCTGCAGCTTGTTGAAGGCTGCCACGACGTCGGCCTCAGCAGCCAGGGCCTCGGCCTGCTCTATGAGGCGTTCCTTGGCGGTGAGGTTCTTCTTGAAATCATATTCGCGAGCCTCGCTGTTGAGCTTCAGCAGGTCGTAGTACTGCTCCACATATAGCTGATAGTTCTTCCACACCTCCGTGGCCTTCTCGGCAGGCACGGCGCCTATTTCACGCCACTGTGCCTGGAGCTGCTTGAACTCATCGAAATGCGCGTTGGCTTCTTCGGGTGTCGTGACAAGCTGCTTGATGCGGTCGATGATGGCAGTCTTAGCCTGAAGGTTATCGGCTTTCTGCTTCTCGGCAGCCTCGGCAATCTCGGCACGCTTCTGGCGGATAGATGCCATGATGGTCTTGAACTGTTCCTCCACTTCCTCTATCTCCGGACGCCACTCCTCGACGGCTCCGCCGGCTGCGACGAAAGCGTCGCGGGCAGCCGTCTTGGCCGCTGTCTGCAACTTGTAGAAGACCATCTTCAGCTGGTCAAGCTCGCCTTTGTCGCCACCGGCGTTCTCCTCGTCGATGGCCCTGAGGCGCTCCACCACTTGCTGTCGGTCCTCATAGGTTTGTGTCTCGGCCTGCTCTGCGGGCTCCGTGGTCTCCTCGGCCTGCGTCGCGGCTTGCGGCGTAGGCTGTTCCTGCACTTCTGCTGCGTTGGTTGCCAGCTCCTCGGGAGCGGGTTGCAGCTCGTTGGTCTCAGTCATTGTGCTTACGTTTTGTGTAGCTAATTAAAGGTTATAGTGTTGCCCCGGGCATGGCGGCACATGGCGGCTTACGCCCTAACAGCGAGGCAAATAAAGGTAAAATAATGCTATGGATGTGCGCTTTGCGGCTGTTTTTTGCTTTCCGGCGTGCAACATTGTGCCTACAGGCCGGCTCAGAGCCATGCCTTGAGGCGCGCGTACCACCAGAACGACGCCGTGAAGAGCACAGAGAGCACCACGACTACGGGGAAGCCTATGGGATTGTCCTCCATGCCGTTGATGAGGTTCATGCCGAAGAAGCTTGCCACGAGGGTAGGCACCATGAGGAACATGGACACTATGGTGAGCGTCTTCATCACGGTTGACATGTTGTTGTTGATGATATTGGCATAGGTGTCCATGGTGGACTCCAGGATGTTGGAATATATGCCCGTCGTCTCGCGTGCCTGGTTCATCTCGATGTTCACGTCCTCGATGAGGTCGGCATCGAGCTCATCCACCGGCAGCTTGAATTTCAGCTTGGAGAGCAGGGTCTCGTTGCCACGTATGGAAGTGGCGAAATATGTCAGGCTGTCTTGCAGGCGGCTCAGGCTTATGAGGTCGGCATTGTCCACCTTGCGGTCTAAATGCTGCTTGGCGTCTTCTATGCGTGAGTTAATCTGCTTGAGGCGCTTAAGGAACCACACGGCAGTGGAGAGGAACAGGCGGAACACGAGGTCGACACTGTCGGTGAAGCCCACGCCACGCTTCTGCTGGTAGGTGACGAAGTCTATCATCATGTTGGTCTCGTAGTTGCACACGGTGATGCACACGTCGCCTTTGAGTATGATGCCGAGGGGAATGGTGGTGAACGGGGTGCGCGACTTCACCTCCTTGACATAGGGTATGCGCAGGATGATGAGTATCCAGCCGTCGTCGTAGTCGTAGCGGGCTCGCTCCTCGGTGTCGGCAATGTCGTCGAGGAAATAGTCGGGGATATGGAGTGTGTTCTGGAGGAAGTCGGCGTCCTCTTGCGTTGGGCACGTCACCTGCACCCAGCTGTTGGGTGCCCACTGGTCTATCGTACGCAGGC
Organism: uncultured Bacteroidaceae bacterium; assembly: GCA_905234605.1. Taxonomy (GTDB): domain Bacteria; phylum Bacteroidota; class Bacteroidia; order Bacteroidales; family Bacteroidaceae; genus Physcousia. The sequence goes on from CAJOIE010000012.1 coordinate 43,998, forward strand.
CTTTCGCAGTGTTCCAATAGGTTCGCATCGTGGAAGAAGGAATAAGGTGTGTTTGTAGGTTGAGATGATGACAGACCACACACGAGCCTGCCATGCGATGCGAACTCGGTGGTCTCTACGGGAGGGTGTTACGTTGATGATAGTCGTCCATAATGTATATAATTAAGGTATAGCGTGTGTGCCGCACGATGCTGCGGACAGCAGCATCAGTATGCGCGCCACACAGGCTCACATCCTCTGTGGCTGTGAGCGTGGCAAAGGTAGCACAAAAAGGCTGGCGTGCAGCTCTCTGCCCGTGAGTTTTTTGCCTCTTGCTGCTAATTTTGCTGAGTGTCGGCCTCGCCGATGGCTGGTGCAGCAGGCTCGTCGCTTGCCTGCTGCCGCTCGGCGGGCGGGTCGAAGAGGCCATAGGTGGTGCGCAGCACACGGAACTCGGTGCGGCGGTTGAGAGCGTTGCACACCTCCTGCTCGTCGGTGCCCAGGCGGGTGATGAAAGCCTCGGTGAGGGTGTCGCCTTCGCTGAGAAAGGGATGCTGCTGCGCTATGCGCCGCCTCACCACCTTGGGGCGGCTCTCGCCGTAGCCGCGTGGCGTGAGGCGTGCGGCCTCGACGCCGTGGTCTATGAGGTAGCGCACCACGCTCTCGGCGCGCCGCTGGCTCAGACGCTCGTTGTACTGGTCGTTGCCACGGTAGTCGCAGTGCGCACTGAGTTCGATGGTCACGTTGGGGTTCTCGCCGAGCAGCGTCACGAGGCTGTCGAGTGCAGAGGTGCTCTCCGGTGTCAGTGCTGCCGAGTCGAACTCATAGTACACGCCGCGCACAAGCACCGGTGCCGACACCGATGCCAGGGGGAACTGCAATGTGAACTCCTGACTGACGCTGCTGGTGTCCACATGCAACTGTTCCACATGGTTGAGGTAGCCCTGGCAAGTGCCGAGAAAGATGTAGTCCACCAGCGGGTTGACCACTGCCGTGAACGAGCCGTCGCCATGCAGGCTCAGCTTCTGGTTGGTGCCGTCGTTGCCTATCATGTACACGAGGCCCGAAGGCAGCTCGTAGCCGTCGCGCTCATAGACCCAGCCGCGCACCGTGTGCAGCACCTCGGGGCACTCAAAGCTCATGATATGGTCCCAGCCGCGTGGGTCGCCACGGTTAGTGGCAAAGAAGCCACGGTTGTGAACGCCCTCGAAGGTCATGCCGAAGTCGTCGCCGGCTGAGTTCATCGGGTAGCCGAGGTGCTCCACCGTCCACACGCCTGTCACCGTGTCGGCCTTGGCCACGAAGAGATCCAGCCCTCCCATGCCAGGATGGCCGTCGGAGGAGAAATAGAGGTCACCGTTGGGACGGAACGTCGGGAACATCTCGTCGCCAGGGGTGTTGACGGGTGCGCCGAGGTTCTCCACCCCGCCGAGCGTGCGACCCTCGATGCTGATACGCCAGATGTCCTTGCCGCCATGACCGCCAGGCATGTCGCTGACGAAGTAGAGCCAGCGACCGTCGGGCGAGACGGCAGGATGGGCGTAGCACGACAGCGTGTCGCGCGAGAGGCGCAGCTCCTGCGGCTTGCCCCACGAGGCATCGCTGCGCTGCGAGGTGTATATCTGGGCATAGCGCGGATAGTCGGGGTCGGATGTGCAGCGCGTGAGATACATGGTCTTGCCGTCGGGGGTGAGGCAACAGGCCCCCTCCTCGAGGTCGCTGTTGAGTTCACCCTCCACGGCCTCAGGTGTCTGCCATTTGCCCTTCTCGTCCTTGCGCACGACGAAGATGTCGGCATACTTCGTACCCGTGATGCCACTCAGCTCATCGCCCTGGGCCTGCGGACGTGTGGAAGTGAAATAGAGCATCTCCCACTCGTCGCCTGCCAGCACTGGCGAGTAGTCGGCACGGCGCGAAGCCATGACGGGCTCCTTGCGAATGGTGTAGAGCGAGCCACGCTGCTTCATGGCGGCAGCACGGCGTGCGCCAATCAGCCCGTTCATGGCCAGCGTGTCGGCCTGCGGCGTGCACACGTGCGGATAGAGCGGATAGAGCAGCCGGCTCATGTCTATATACGCCTCATACGAGCGGACGGCACCCTTGTAGTCGCCGTTCTTATGCTGCATGCGCGCCAGATGGAGATAGGCAGGCAGCAGGAGCACATCGGCCAGCGAGTCAGCAGGCGAGATGGTGGCAGCTGCCTCTGTCGCAGCCTCAGTGCCCTTCCTGCCCCGCTTGCTGGCAGCCTTGGCGGCCTTGGGCTGCGCCGTGCGGGCCTGCTGCGCCACAAGCCGCTGGCGGTCGGCACGTGCCTTCTCTATGTAGCGTATGCCGTTCTGGTAGGCACCGATGGCCTTGGCCGTATAGTTCATGCGGCGGTAGCAGTCGGCCATCTTCAGGGCACGCTGCCCGCGCAGGTCGCGCTCACGCGTCGGTGTCTTGGCGTATGCCGTGCGGTACTCTGCCGCCGCGTCGAAGTATTCTCCGCGGGCAAAGTACTGGTCGCCCTTCTTCAGGCTCTTCTCAGCGTTGCAGCCACCGAGAAGCAGCACAAGGGCGCACACCATGAGATATGCCGTGTGCCTGACGATATATGCCGTGTGCCTGTCCATCCATAAAACAACGCCACACCGCCCGCATTATTGTGACAGCCGCCCATATTCCCGCCTGACAGGCTGCCGTATCCTGTTTGGCTGTTTGGCGCACAGAGAATGCTGCACGTGACGAAGAACATGGCACGACCTGAGCTGTCCTTATCAATCATTGGAGTTCCTCCTGTAGACTCATCCTGTGTGATGGCTGGCAATATTCATCTGTCTGTACACCACGCCGCGAGCGACCGGCCACAGGCCGGTCTTCTTGCCTCCGGCTTGACGCGAGGCAGACCGTGGGGCGGGCTGCGAGGCGGGCTGTGGGGCGGGCTACGGGGCGGGCTACGGGGATGTCACAGAACGGTGATGCACGACCCCGCTGCGCGGGGAATAAATTGAATTGGTTGAATGAATTGAATATATTGAATGAAGGGTTATTCTGTGACCGCGCGAACACTTCGGCCGTCGCAGCGGTAGAAGTCGTCCGTGTCGCGGCCGCCGCCATTGAAGTAGAGGCCCTGGCCGCCGCCGGAGCCGGACGCGTCGAGCGTCGACGACCAATAGCCGCCGCCGGAGCCCCCGCGGTAGAGGCTCGTCTCATTGCGATAGCCCGCAGCGGGCAGGAACAGCTTGTTGCCGTTGGAGGCGGTGACAAGATAGCCGTTGTGGCCACCCTTGCTGGTCCATGTCCAGGTGCAGTTGCTGCTGAGGGCAGAGAGCTCTGCGAAGGTGGGCATGCGCCACGTGCCGCCCATGACGGCACGGGCTGCGTCGTCGCTTAGCTCCAACTGCGTGAGGTTGTCGACAGTGCCGTAGGAGCTGGAGGT
>CAJOIE010000013.1 GCA_905234605.1 uncultured Bacteroidaceae bacterium
GCCGCACTCGACGGCCTTCTTCTCCTCGGCCTGGCTCTTGCCCATACCGCCCTTGGCCTTCAGACCGTGGTTGATACAGGGAGCGTAGGCGATGACGATTGAAGGTCCGTGCCAAGCCTCGGCCTCGCGGATAGCCTTCAGGGTCTGAGCGTGGTCAGCACCCATAGCAATCTGGGCGACATAGACATAGCCGTAGGTGGTGGCAATCATGCCGAGGTCCTTCTTGCGGATGCGCTTACCCTGGGCGGCGAACTGAGCGATGGCACCGAGAGGCGTAGCCTTAGAGGCCTGACCACCGGTGTTGGAGTAAACCTCAGTATCGAGCACGAGGATGTTCACATCTTCGCCGGAAGCTATCACGTGGTCGAGACCGCCGTAGCCGATGTCGTAGGAGGCTCCGTCGCCACCGATAATCCACTGGCTGCGCTTGACGAGGTAGTGGTCGAGGGTCTGCAGCTCCTGATTGACGGGGCAGCCGGCAGCAGCGGCAGTGGCAATAGCCTCACGCAGCTTCGGAGCAATCTCCTTGGTCTTGTCGGCGTCGTCCTTGTTGGCAATCCACTCCTGAGCCAGAGCTTTGTACTCCTCAGTAGCCTGGGGAGCCTCGCAAGCCTCGGTGAGCAGCTTGGCCACGCGCTCCTTCATCTTCTTGTTGCCGAGAGCCATGCCCAGACCGAACTCGCAGAAGTCCTCGAACAGGGAGTTGTTGAAGCAGGGGCCCTGACCCTTCTCGTTCTTGGTGTAAGGCGTGGAGGGGATAGATGCAGAATAGATTGACGAGCAGCCAGTAGCGTTGGCAATCATCTGACGGTCACCGAAGAGCTGGCTGATGAGCTTCACGTATGGAGTCTCACCGCAACCTGAACAAGCACCCGAGAACTCGAACAGAGGCTGTGCGAACTGCGAGTTCTTCACGTTGCTGCGGATGTCAACGAGGTGCTGCTTAGAGGGAACCTTCACCAGCTTGTCCCAGTCGGCAGCCATCTTCTTCATGTCGGCAGCGTCGGGGTTGAACGGCACCATGGTGAGGGCCTTGCCCAGCTTGGGGTTGCCAGGGCAGATGTCGGCGCAGTTGCCGCAACCCAGACAGTCGAGCACTGAAGGCTCGATGACGAAGTGCATGCCCTTCATGGCGGCGGGAGCTTTCATCTCGATGCTCTCTAAGCCGTCGAAGCCGGCCAGCTCCTCATCGGTCAGGACAAACGGACGGATGGCGGCATGAGGACAGATGTAGGCACACTGGTTGCACTGGATGCAGTTGTCCTTGTTCCACATCGGCACGAAGGCTTCTACGCCGCGCTTCTCGTAGGCGGCTGTGCCGACCTCCCAGGAGCCGTCGACGGTGCCGTGCTTCACGAAGTCGGAAACCTTCAGCAGGTCGCCAGCCTGGGCGTTGATGGGGCGCACCAGCTCCTTGACGAATGCAGGAGCATCGTCCTGTTTCACTGCATCGTCGGGCAGGTTGGCCCACTCGGGCTTAACCGTGAGCTGCTGGTATTCGCCTCCGCGGTCAACGGCGGCATAGTTCTTGTTCACCACATCCTCGCCCTTCGAGCCGTAGCTCTTTACGATGAACTTCTTCATCTGCTCCACGGCGAGCTCCACGGGTATCACGCCCGTTATGCGGAAGAAGGCCGACTGCAGGATGGTGTTCGTGCGGTTGCCGAGACCGATTTCCTGAGCAATCTTGGTGGCGTTGATGGTATAGACGGTGATGTTGTTCTGAGCGAAGTAGCGCTTCACCTTGTTGGGCATGAACTTCTCCAGCTCATCGGCACCGAAGATGGTGTTGAGCAGGAAGGTGCCGTTCTTCTGTAGTCCGCGTGTCACGTCATACATGTGCAGGTAAGCCTGCACGTGGCAAGCCACGAAGTTAGGCGTGGTCACCAGGTATGTGGAGCGGATGGGCGTGTCGCCGAAGCGGAGGTGTGAGCATGTGAAGCCGCCGCTCTTCTTGGAGTCGTAGCTGAAGTAAGCCTGACAATACTTGTCGGTGTTGTCGCCGATGATTTTCACCGAGTTCTTGTTGGCGCCAACGGTGCCGTCGGCACCCAGACCGTAGAACTTAGCCTGGAAGATGCCTTCGCCGCCGAGAGGCATTTCGGGCACCTCGGGCAGGCTGGTGAAGGTCACGTCGTCCACGATGCCGATGGTGAAGTGGTTCTTGGGCTCGGGCATGGCCAGGTTGTTGAACACGCTGATGATCTGGGCGGGAGTGGTGTCGTGAGAACCAAGGCCATAGCGGCCACCCACGATGAGAGGACGATCCTCCACATCGTAGTAGGCGTCCTTCACGTCGAGGTACAGCGGCTCGCCGTTGGCACCCGGCTCCTTCGTGCGGTCGAGCACGGCGATGCGCTTCACCGTCTTGGGCACGCTGGCCAGCAGGTGCTTCACGGAGAACGGGCGATAGAGGTGTACGCTGATCATGCCCACCTTCTGGCCGTTGGCATTCAGGTAGTCGATAGCCTCGCGGGCGGCATCGGTGGCCGAGCCCATGAGTATTATCATGCGGTCGGCATCCTTTGCGCCATAGTATGAGAAGAGGTGATACTCGCGGCCGGTTATCTTGCTAATTTCGCCGAGGTACTTCTCCACAATCTCGGGCACAGCGTCGTAGTACTTGTTGCATGCTTCGCGGTGAGTGAAGAATGTCTCAGGGTTCTCGGCCGTGCCGCGGGTGACGGGGCGCTCAGGGCTCATGGCGCGGTCGCGGAAGCGCTTGATATACTCCTCGTTGACTAACGGGCGTATGTCCTCCTGATCCATGAGCTCAATCTTGTGGTATTCGTGTGATGTGCGGAAACCGTCGAAGAAGTTCACGAAGGGCACGCAGCTCTCCAATGTGGCCAGGTGAGCCACGGCGGTGAGATCCATCACCTCCTGCACCGAGCCTTCGCAGAGCATGGCAAAGCCTGTCTGGCGGCATGCCATCACGTCCTGATGGTCGCCGAAGATGCACAGCGAGTGGCTGGCCAGTGTGCGGGCAGAGACGTCGAACACTGTAGGAATGAGCTCGCCGGCAATCTTGTACATGTTGGGTATCATCAGGAGCAGACCCTGCGAAGCGGTGAACGTGGTGGTCAGCGCGCCGGCCTGCAAGGAGCCGTGCACTGCACCGGCGGCACCTGCCTCCGACTGCATTTCCTGCACCGATACGGTCTGCCCGAAGAGGTTCTTACGCCCGCGGGCAGCCCACTCGTCAACGTGCTCTGCCATGGGCGAGCTCGGGGTGATGGGGTAGATGGCAGCAACCTCGGAGAACATGTAGCTCACGTGAGCCGCTGCCTCGTTGCCATCACAGGTGATGAATTTCTTTTGTTTTGCCATAATGAATGGTGAATAATTAGGTGTTATAGGGCGTTTAGTTATTTGTGATTTAATGTGTGGGCTATTCCCAGCGTTCCCAGTTTACGGTGGTGGCGTGGTGGTTCTCGGCCTTTACCTCAGGCTGGTTGCCACCGCTGCCTTCGCCAATGGGCAACTTTTCTGATGCAGCTATCAATGTCTCTGCACCTATCACGGTGGCAAGCATTATGGGGGGGGGTATAAATATGTTTCATGTGATGTTTCTTTAGTGAAGGATGATTTTCTTACCGTTGCGGATATACACTCCAGCACTGAGCTTCGTGCCTTGAACGCGCTGTCCTGCGAGATTGTAGAACGGAGCATTTGTGTCGTGGCCAGTTTTGATGCTGTCGATGCCTGTAGGTGTATCTACGGTGATGCTGAACTGCTTGACGGAGTTGCTTCCCGCGTAGCGGTAGATGGCGCGGAATGGGTTGAGGCTTATGTTGTCGTCGGCAGCCCAGAACTTGTTCGCTGCGATATAGTATACGCCAGAGTAGCTGGTAATAGTCTGCACGGAATAGCTTCCTTCTGCGCTCCAGTCATCGGCGGTCGTGTTGTCGGCCTGATTGGCAGAGGTGGCTGCCACGTTGACTTCGCTGCCCGTAATGGTTATGCTGCCGTTGCCGGAGAGCTTCTTGAAGGCGACGGGACAGTTTGCAGCGGCCTCATCAACAAGCTCAAATGTCATGCTCTCAGCATCGGATGCCTTCAGACGGTATAGCTGCACATCCTCATCGCTTGCGATGGCGAATGGCAGTATCAGTGTGCCCCAGTCGTTGCTCATGGTGCGGCTGTAGCTCGCATCAGTAGCGGTGAATGCCTCTTGCACCTCAAGAGGGTAGCCGTCGGTGATGACAAGGTTGGCACATGTGCCGTCTACGATGACATTCTGCGTCAAGCCGCTGAACTGGCTGGCTGTTGCTGCCTTGATTATCTGATTCGGGGCTGTCGGGGTGACGGTAACGTCCGTGGCAGATGCATACTTGCTGTCGGTAGCATCGAACCAGAGAGCAGCGGGGTCATAGTCGCGAGTCAGTAGGTCTTCGGCAGGACGTAGGCATGTCAGTGTGATGTTGTCAACGATAATCTGGGCCGGTGTGTTGCCCGTTCCAGTCTTTTGGAAGCCGATGGCGATGTCGAAGGGGGTTGCGCTGCCTGTCACCTCGAAGTCGTAGGTAAGGGTTTGTGCTTCAGTCGTTGTCTCGCCAATGGCTGTTGAGGCATCATCGAGGACATAGGCAGAGAGGTTCGTCATGTTGTCCAGCGTGCTGTTCCAGGAAAGCGAGAGCCTGTACTTGCCCACGGGGAGCATCTTGTGCTTGGACACCGTGAGCTTTGTTGCCGCGCTGCCCCAGTTCTTGCGGATATAGAGCGCGCCGGCATTGTCGTTCTGGTTTGTCTGAAGGACAGCCCACGTGTCGGCATCGGTGTAAGCAACTTCCCAGCCTGTGACTGCTTGAATAGTGTTGCTGTTGTCGCTGTTGAGAGTGGAGCCTGCTGTCGCGCTGAAGTCGAGGTTCTCGCCGAGGAAGTCCGAGACGTTGAAGTCGGCATCCTGTGCCGTGGCATAGGTTGTGAAGGCCGTGTTCAGTGCGGTGATGGCTGTTTGCTCAGTGGCATCGGAGTCCATGTTGCTGTTTGCACCATAGTCGCCAGCGATGCTCAGTGCTGTTGTGCCATCCACCATTGCCTTGTAGTTCTTGAAGAGGCGTAGTGATGCATCTGTGGCATCCATCTGTGCGATGAGCTCGTTCTTGACGGTGGCATAGTTGCTGGATAGCTCCACGTTGTCGAGGGCGGTGCTGACGGCGTTCACCTTCGTGAGCAAGTCCGTCCAGGCTCCTGCGCTCATGGTAGCGCGACGGTAGTCGGTGCCATCGGCAAGGTTGTAGTCGGTCTCGAACCGCTCCAGAGCTGCAAGCATCAGCCCACGATTGGCCTTGACTATTGTCACCTGCTGTTTGGCCGTGTTAATGGCATCTGGCAGGGTGGTCAGGGTCACTGTGTTCAAGGCATCGAAGTCATCGGCGCTGTCGCCTGCCGTGATTGCGGATTGCAAAGCCGTCTGCTGTGTGGAGGTCAGGTAATCGGATGAGCTGTTGAGCAAGCCTTGTGCCTCGGCCACCAAGACATCGCGTGTAGCCTTGAGGTTGGTCAGGTCGGGAGTGTTGCTGTAGATGATGGACATGATTTGTGCGAAGTGCCAGTTGGAGCCGTTGGCATCTTTCTGGACTCCGAATGTCAGGCTGCCGTCCGATGACAAGTGCACGTTCACATCAAGCGTGGTGAGGTCATCGAAGTTGCGCACGGTGTTGAATGAAATAGGTGTACCCGTGCGAAGGATGCTGCCGGCATCATTGAGGTTTCCGGCAAAGGCGTATGTCCGGTTGGCATCACCCTCGGTGGCTTCTGTGTCAAAGCCACGGCCCGAGGTGTACATGGCAGCTGCATACATGCCCACCTGATAATATCCGGCAGGCAGGTCTGCGATGGTCTGGTAGAGCACAGTCCCTGTGGTGGCGCAGGTGGTTTCATAGCTTTCTGCGAAAGATGGTATGGTGCTCGGACGGTTTGTCAGGAACTGGTCGGCCACGATGCCGGCAGCACTTCCGTCCTTTTTCTTCCAGTCGCTGTAGGCCTGCGATGCAAGGAATGTGATGTCGAACTGCCCGTCGGTGGTAGAGATGAATGTCATGGCAGCGGCGCGGAGGTTGGCCTTCTGCGTGTTGATGTCGGCCACCGTGGTGGCGGCCTCCACGTTGTTAGTTGCTGTGTTGATGGCCGATGTTAAGGTGGTCTTCGTGTCACCTTCGTCCACGCCATTCATCAAGCCATCCACATGGCTCTTGAAGGCGTAGTAGGCGGCGTATGCTGCCTGAAGCTCGGCGTCGTTCCTGTATGTGTTGAGCGCAGCTGTCAAGGCCACGATGGCATTGGAGTATTCCTTGGCTGTCTCATACGTATTATTATATGTTGTAATAGCCGACGCGATAGCCGTCTCGCTGGCCTCAGGCACAACGCCGCTGTCAATGAAGTCGTTGCACTCATTCACAAGGTCGGCCAGCTGTGTGACGTATGCCGAGAGGTCGACACCTGTGCAGTAGAGCTTGAAGTTGTCGAATACCAGCCATTGGTCGGTTGTCTCGCACTTCATGCCCATTTGCAGCGAACCATTCGCGACCTCGATGTCGTCTGTCGTCACTTGCCCGAATGTGCGGTCCTGTATCATGGAGAGCACAGTGTTCCGAAAGTTGTCTCCTGCGGCGGCAGTATTGGTTATCGTCTTGGTCGTAGAGCCGCTGGTGCCGTATACTTGCCCGACACCCGTCGTGCCTGCTATCTGCAACGATACACGATATTTGCCGTTGGGAAGAGTCAGGTCCTGGTATATCTTGAAACTTGAGCGATGCCAAATCTCACAGCCGATGGCGGTGTTGTTGTTGCCTCCAGAGCCTTCTTCAGTCCATCCTGTGCGATTATTAGCGTCGAAGGTGGCATTGGTTACATAAAAAGGTGTGAGGTCCACGGGGTTGCTCTCCGATGCGTTGTCGAGCAGGTTCTGCTTGAACTGAGTGCGACTGATGGCGTAGATTTGGAACTTGCCTATGTTGTCTCCGCTCTTGTTGGCTGCGCACTCGGCACCATTGGTGAAGTTGCTGTCTGTCCAAGGACCGAGGTAGCCAGAGCTGGGGTAGTAGCCGTTCTGGATAGTCCAGTAGCCGTCAGGAAGATAGGTCAGTGTCACCTTGCACCAGTCGTTGGCTGTAGCATAGACATCGTTGGTATCGAATTTCCATGCTGCATTCCATTCTGTCTGGAAGGGCGACACAGGCTGGTCGAGGTTGCGCATGGCAAAGCCGGTGCCCTGTGCCTCAAGAGTCCACGTAAGAGGTATGAAGTCCTTGGCTGTCGGGTCGACCGAGGTGCGGTAGTACACTCCGAGAGAGTACCACTTGGCGTTTTGGTTGACTCCTTTGCCGATGCCGAGCATGAGGTCGCGGGTATTGTCGACGAACACGTAGTAGTTGCTGGCAATGTCCGAGGCTGTCGGCAATGTGGTTACCTTTGTCCAGCCGTCGGCCGCAAGCAACTTGGTAGTGTCGGCTTGCACCTTACCCACAAAGCAAGCCAACGCGAGGGCTGCGATGATGAATGAATGATGTCTCATGTCTTTTCTTTGTCCTGTAGGTAATGTGGCTTAGAATTGTGTCTGGATGACTTCCTTCACGCCCTCGCCGCGCTTGAAGAGCACTACGAATGCGTTGTTGGTCTGTTCGGTGTTACCGTTGGCTGCCACGGTGTAGTCGTGCACCTGGTTGGCGGCTGCCACGGTGCTGGTGTAGGTGGCGTCATAGAAGCGGTGGTAGTGGCCGGAGAAGTGTTGCACCTTGCCGTCCACTGTGCCGGCAGCCTTCATCATGATGGCCGCGAGCGGGTCTTTCTTCAGAGTGTTGGCCTGTGTGGCGTCGTTGTAGCTGATGCCTGTGGTGCTGGAGCCGTAGACAGAGCTGTTGCTTGATGTCTGGTACTTGCCCGTGTCGTTCTGGTCGAGCCACCAGCGGTTGCAGTCGGAACCGGCCAGCCACGGGTAGTGCTGCATCCACACGCTGGCTTCTGATGCGTGGGCTTCGACAAAGGTGTTGAGGTTGCTCACGATGGGGTCGGGGGCGTAGTATGTGGCCGACGACAGCAACCCTGGTTTCTTGTATGGCTTCTGGAACCAGTAGTTGTTGGCACAGTAGAAGCGGACGTCCTTGAACTTGAAGGTGAAGTGGTTAGGCTCGAAGCCGTAGCTGTTGCCGGAGGTGAAGTAGGAGATATTCTCGTCGAAGACACCTGCGTTGTTCCAGTAGGTGTTGTTGGTCGTGATGGCGGAGATAGTCTGGGCATCAGCGTTGGCACCGCCCGTGCTGCCGTAGGTGACACCGGCATCGCCATCGCTGCCGGTCCAGTAGTCGGGAGTGAAGTCGTGGTTGCCGGCAATGAAGATGAAGGGTATGCCAGCTACCTTGGCTACCTCGGCTGTGGCGTTGAGGAACGCGGTGTGCTTGCCGTCGTTGTTATCGTTGCCCTTGTCCTGGTCGATGTCGCCGAGACAGAAGATGATACTGGTCTTGGGCACAAGGTTGGTGGCACCCTCGGTGGTGAATGTCACTTTCTTTGTTCCGTCCTGCCCCATGGCAATGATGTTGTTCATGATGGTTGTGAGGTCGCTTTCGCTGGTACCGTCGTGGCCACTACCTTGATTGACGTGGCAGTCGGAGATGAACACGGCGCAGAACCACACGTCCTCCTCGAAGCGGAAACCGTAGGCTTTGTTGTTGTAGGTGAACACCTTGAGCTCGCCATAGTTGAGTTTCGTGGTAGTGGGGTTGGGGGTCACCTGGCTGGCCGTGACGGCCTCACCATCCACTTGTACGGCGGTGATGAGACCGCTGAGGTCGGTGCCGGCCGGCAGGGTCACTGTGGTGAGCCCCTTGCTGTTGCACTCGGCCACCGAGGCATAGGTGACGCCGTTGAGCGTGAAGGTCATTTGTGCTGTCACCGTGACGGGGAAGAAGCTGCCTCCGAGGGCTGTTGCCACCATGAGGAGCATTTGTAGTAGTGTTCTTCTGTGCATCGCTTAGAGTGATAACGGTTACTTCTCAGAAACGAGGGGTGTATGTGTTGTGTGTCCATACACATTTGTGCAAAGATAGTGATAAACGCTTAAACAGCACATCGCAGCGTGTTTTTTTAGCTCTTGGCACCTGGTTTTGGTCTATTGGCAGAGGGGTGTGGCGACAGGGTGCATGGTCATGGCGCACACCATGCATGGTCGCAGCGGGCACCATGCACGGTGTGTGGCCTTCACCATGCACGGTGTGAAAAAAGGTTGGCGTGACGGGAAAAACGTTACCTTTGCGTCATTACCAGCTTACCACGCTATATGCTTTACTTCACACTCCACCATGCCCTGCGCCATGCCCTGCGCAGAGTGCTCGCACCCATGGCTCTTATGGCCATCGCTGCTGCGGCCTATGCTGCCGACCCGCTGCAGGGTCTGCTCTCGCGCGTGCTGCCCTATGGCGACGATGCCTCGCGTGTGCATTTCACCGTCACCGAGCGTCCTGCCGCGGCTCCCGACAGTTTCAGTCTCACCACGCGCGGCGGCCATCTCTATGTGCGTGCCAACAGCCGCGTGGCCGCCGCCGCCGGACTGCACTGGTACTTGCAGCACTATGCCCACGCCACCGTCACGTGGGACATGCCCACGGCGCGCCTGCCGCGGCGGCTGCCAGGGGTGGACGGCGAGACGCATGCCTGCCGCGTGCCCTACCGCTACTATCTCAATTTCTGCACACATAGCTACTCCATGGCCTTCTGGGACTGGGAACGCTGGCAGCAGGAGCTCGACTGGATGGCTCTCCACGGCATCAACCTGCCGCTGGTCATTACAGGCTTCGAGGCCGTATGGGCTCACGTGCTGATGCACGACTACGGCTATGCCACGCTGCGCGATGTGGGCTCCTTCGTGCCCGGTGCCGTCTACATGGGCTGGTTCTTTATGAACAACATGACGGCCGAGGGCGGCCCGCTGCCCGACAGTTGGTATGCGCGCCGCCTCGACCTGGCACGCCGCATCATTGAGCGGGCACAGGCCTATGGCATGGAGGTCGTGGTGCCGGGCTATGTGGGCATGCTGCCTGCCGACTTCCTGGAGCGTGCCGACCCGCAGCGCGTGGCGCACTGGCAGGCGTCCGACATTGCCGATGCCGGCATGTGGTGCTCCTTCCGCCGGCCCGCCTTCGTGCGCAACCCGGAGCGGCTGGCCGAGGTGGCTGCCCGCTACTATGCCGCCATCGACAGCCTTTTCGGTGCTGGCACCATCCATGCCTATGCCATCGACCCCTTCCACGAGGGTGCCGTGCCACAGGGCATAGACCGGCCAGCCGAGGCTGTGACTGCCATGTGGCAGGCTCTGCTGCTCCACGACCCCGAGGCTCTCTGGGTGGCTCAGCACTGGCAGGACAATCCGCGTGAGTGGCTCACCCACACGGTGCCGCGCGGCCGTCTGCTCATTCTCGACCTGCACGGCGAGAGCCATGCCGACACCGTGTGCGGCGGCTACTCCACCGATGCCACGGCACAGCCCCACGACTGGGTGTGGGGCATGGTGGGCAACTTCGGCGGCAACGTGGGTCTGCACGGACGCCTGAGCCGTCTGCTCACCACGTGCCGGCAGGCCATGGACGGCGCGCCGGCCAACGGTCTCAAGGGCATAGGTGCCCTGCCCGAAGGCATCGACAACAATCCCATGCTCTACGACCTGCTCTTCGCGTTGCCCTGGCTCGACGGCTCGCTCACGGAGCAGCAGTGGGTGGAACAGTATGTGGACATGCGCTACGGTGCCCGCGGCAGTGCGTGCCGCAGCCTGCTGCAGGCATGGCAGCTGCTGGCACGAAGCGTGTATGCCTGTCCCACCGACGCGCAACAGGGCACCACGGAGAGTGTGCTCATGCAGCGCCCCGACGTGCGGCCGCACACGGTGAGCACCTGGGCCACCTCGTCGTGGTACTGGGACAAGGACGATGTGCGCCAGGCAGCCCGCCACATGCTGGCAGCTGCCAGGGTCATGGCTGCCAGCGAGAGCTTCCGCCACGACCTCGTCGACGTGGTGCGGCAGGTGCTGGCCGACGAGGCCCACACGCTGCTCACGCAGCTCTCCACAGCCTCCGGCGCCGAGGCCACGACCATCGCCGACCGCTTCATGCAGCTGCTCCTCGACCAGGACCGTCTGCTCGGCACACGCCGCGAGTGGCGTCTCGGCACATGGACCGAAGCCGCCCGCTCATGGGGCGACACGCCCGCCGAAGCCGATGCCTACGAACATGCCGCACGCGCCCTGCTCACCACGTGGGCTGGCCGCACGCAGGCCGAGCAGGGCGGGCTGATAGACTACGCCAACCGTGAGTGGCAGGGGCTGCTGCGAGGCTATTACTATCCGCGATGGCGTGCTTTCTTCGACAATGGATGCCGCACCGGCACGCCGTGGTTCGAGCAGGTGGAATGGCCTTTCGTGGAAGGCCGTTGCGATGCACCCTACGGCTCGTTCACCTCAGCCCCCGAGGGCGATGCCATCGAGGTGGCACGCGAGCTGATGGCTCGCTATGCTCCATAGCCAGACTGCCATGCGCTTTCTCCTCTTCAACCCTGAGAACGACCTGGCCTTGGCCTCGGCCTCGCCGCACTACACGCCGCCGGCATCGGCGTTGCAGATGGCTGCCGACCTCTGCGACCTGCCCACGCTGTGGGCCGAGGACGGCGACGTGGTGCTGCACCATCTGGCACCTGCCCGAGCACGTGAGCGTATGGCCGCGGCATTGCAGCAGGCGTGTGCCATGTCGGAACACGTCGAGGTGAGCCCGTGGGGGTGGAGCCCGCTGATAGTGCGGCAGTTGGCAGAGATTGGCATGCCTGCCGCGCTGCTGCCCACGGCATCCCAGCTCCATGCCTACCGCCGTGCCGCCTCGCGACAGACGGCTGTGAGGCTCTTGCAGCGGTTGCGGCAGGAGTGGACGGATGCCCGGGTGGTGGGCGAGAGCACATGGTGCGAGAGCATGGCCGAGGCAGAGCAGGCCGTGGCGCGCTATGGAGCAGCCATGCTCAAGGCTCCCCTCAGCGGCAGCGGCCGTGGCGTGCACCCTGTGGCACAGCCTGTGATGCCCGAGCGCACACGGGCCTGGGCCGAGCGGTGCCTGCGCACGCAGGGAGGCGTGGAGTGCGAACCGCTCTATGAGCGTGTGGCCGACATGGCTGCGGAGTTCTGGCACAGCGGCACGGGCCTATGCCACGTAGCCCCCTGCACAGCTCAAGGCACGCAATCGGCAAGCCTGAAGTATGTGGGCCTGTCGCTTTTCGTCACGACCGAGGGAGGCGTCTATGCCGGCAACCTCGTGTGCACGGAGCAGGCGAAGCGCGACATTGTGGCGAGTATGCTGCCTCGCGGCATCGTGGAGCAGGCCTGCCTGCGCTTGCAGCGGCTGCTCGCCGAGGAAGCTGGCATACCTGAGTGGTACTCGGGTCCCGTGGGGGTGGACATGATGGTGGTGCGGCATGGCGGAGAGCTGTGCCTGCACCCGCTTGTGGAGGTGAACATGCGCTACACCATGGGCTATGTGGCCCTGTGCATGACTGCCCGCAGACCTGTCGGTGCCGCGCCGGCACTATGGCGCATAGAGCTCGCCGGAGGGCACTACCGGCAGCACATGCAGCCAATGGACATTGCGACAGACCTGGCAGAGGCGTTTTTGGCATTGCAAGGTACCAAAAAATAGGCCCTCGTGTTCACGGCGTCAACCCTTTGGCCTACCTTTGCAAGCACTCTAACACCATAACCGACACCGTGAAACGTACACTGCAGCTGCACGATACCTCATTCGTGGACCTCATGGCCCGCCGCATCTTCAACGTGCTACTCGTGGCCAATCCCTACGACGCCTTCATGCTCGAGGACGACGGCCGCATCGACGAGAAGATATTCGATGAATACGCACGCCTCGGACTGCGCTACCCGCCACGCTTCGTGCAGGTGGCCAGCGAAGAGGAAGCCTTCGTGGCTCTCGACCGCTCGGCATTCGACCTCGTGATAGTGATGCCCAGCACCGAGAACAACGACATCTTCGACATTGCCCGTGCCATCAAACGTTCCTATGCGCAGACGCCATGCGTGGTGCTCACTCCTTTCAGCCACGGCATACGTGAGCGCATGAAGGACGAGGACCTCTCGGTGTTCGACTATGTCTTCTGCTGGCTCGGCAACACCGACCTGCTGCTCTCCATAATAAAGCTCATAGAGGACAAGATGAACCTCGAGGCCGACACGGCTGCCGGCGTGCAGATGATCATGCTGGTGGAGGATAATGTGCGCTTCTACTCAAGCATCCTGCCCAACCTCTACAAGTTCGTGCTCCAGCAGAGCCTGCTGTTTGCCACCGAGGCTCTCAACTCACAGCTCGAGACGCTGCGTATGCGTGGCCGACCCAAGATTGTGCTGGCGCGAACATACGAGGAGGCATGGGCTCTCTATGAGGCACATGCCGACTGCGCCCTGGGCATCATCTCCGACTGCCGTTTCCCACGTGGCGGCGACATGGACGGGCAGGCAGGCATACGTCTGCTGCGTGCCGTGCGCGCCAACGACCCCTTCCTGCCGCTCATCATGGAGAGCTCAGAAACCTCGAATGCCGATGTGTGCGCGGCAGAGGGCATCCACTTCATCGACAAGAGCTCGAAGAAGATGGCCGTGGACCTGCGTGAACTCATTCTCCACTACTTCGGCTTCGGCGACTTCATCTTCCGCGACCCTGCCACCATGCGTGAGGTGGCACGCCTGCACAACCTCAAGGACTTGCAGGACAACATATTCACACTCCCCCGTGAGGCTCTCCTCTACCACGTGCAGCGCAACAACGTGTCGCGATGGCTGAGTTCGCGCGCACTCTTCCCCATAGCACAGTTCCTCAAGGGCATAACATGGAACTCGCTGCAGGATGTGGACGTGCACCGACAGATTATCTTCGATGCCATCGTGGCCTACCGCCGCATGAAGAACCAGGGCGTGGTGGCCGTGTTCCAGCGTGAACGCTTCGACCGCTACTCGTCGTTTGCCCGCATAGGCGACGGCTCGCTCGGCGGAAAGGGACGCGGCCTGGCCTTCATAGACCACATCATACAGAAACACACCGACCTCACCGAGCACGACGGCGTCACGGTGTGCATCCCCAAGACAGTGGTGCTGTGCACCGATGTCTTCGACGAGTTCATGGACACCAATGAGCTCTATCCCATGGCTCTCTCCGATGCTCCCGATGAGGACATCCTGGCGGCCTTCCTGCACGCACGCCTGCCGGCACGTCTCGTGGGCGACCTCATGGCCTTCCTTGATGTGGTGAGCACGCCCATTGCCATACGCTCAAGCTCATTGCTCGAGGACAGCCACTACCAACCGTTTGCAGGTATCTATTCCACATATATGATACCGCATGCACCGGACAAGTATGAGCGGCTGCACATGCTCTCCGATGCCGTGAAGGCTGTCTACGCCTCGGTGTTCTACCGCGACTCCAAGGCCTACATGACAGCCACGGCCAACGTCATCGACCAGGAGAAGATGGCAGTGATACTTCAGGAAGTTGTGGGCGAGGCGCATGGCTCACGCTTCTATCCCACGCTGTCGGGCGTGGCACGCTCGGTCAACTACTATCCCATTGGCGACGAGAAGGCCGAGGAGGGCACGGTGAGCCTTGCGCTGGGCCTTGGCAAGTATATCGTGGACGGCGGCATGGCCTTGCGCGTGTGTCCGGCACACCCGCACAGCGTGTTGCAGATGTCGGAGATGGAGATAGCCTTGCGGCAGACACAGACCCACTTCCTTGCCCTCGATCTGGACACTATGCCCGCCACCTTCGTGCGCGACGACGGCTTCAACCTGCTGCGGCTGCGGGTGAAGGAGGCTGAGGCCGACGGCACGTTGCAGTACATAGCCTCGACCTACGACCCCTACGACGGTGTCATACGCGATGGCATCTACGAGGGCGGACGCAAGATTGTCTCGTTCTGCGGCCTGCTGCAACACGGCGTCTTCCCTCTGCCGGAGCTCCTGAGCAAGATAATGGCCTACGGGCAGGCAGAGATGCGCCGCCCCGTGGAGATTGAGTTTGCGGCGGTCATTCATCCCGACCGTACAGGCGAGTTCTACCTGCTCCAGATACGACCCATGGTGGACAGCAGGCTGGAGCTGGGCGAGGACCTCCTGTCAATAGCCGACGAGGCTTGCCTGCTGCGCTCGCACGATGCCATCGGTCACGGTCATGTCACCGACGTGCATGACATAGTATACGTCAAGACTGACTCATGGAGTGCCAGCCAGAACCCAGCCATCGCCGACGAGGTGCAGCGCATCAACGACAGCCTCGTGGCGCAGGGACGCTCGTATGTGCTGATTGGACCAGGGCGCTGGGGCAGCAGCGACTCATGGCTCGGAGTGCCGGTGAAATGGCCGGCCATTTCAGGAGCCAAGGTGATAGTGGAAGAGGGACTGGACAACTATCGCGTGGACCCCAGTCAGGGCACCCACTTCTTCCAGAACCTCACATCGCTTGGCGTGGCATACTTCACAATTAGCCTCTATGCTGGCGACTGCGTCTTCAGGCAGGAATGCTTAGACGGCATGCAGGCCGACATGGAGACCGACCATGTGCGGGTAGTACATTTCGCCGAACCTCTCGACATACGTGTCGACGGCTCCAAGAAGGAGGGGGTGGTGATGATGCCGCAGGCCGCAGAATGAAAACTTTTCGCCATATACGTTTGTTCGTACATCCTTAAACGCATACCTTTGCGCGCGAAAACGTATGGCTTCTGCTATCAGTTGTTACAATAATTCATATCAACTCATAAAAATATCCTAAACCACATGAAGATTTCCAAGCTTCTTCTCGCAGGCGTCCTTGCTTTCGCAGGGCTCACTGCATCGGCTCAGGAGACTGAGACCGTGCTCTTCAAGCCCCACTGGTTCCTCCAGCTGCAGGGCGGCGGCGTGTACAACCTCGACAAGGCCGACTTCGACAAACTCGTCTCTCCCGCCGCACAGGTGGCTGTCGGCTATCAGTTCTCGCCCGTGTGGGCTCTGCGCCTCGGTGCCAACGGCATGTGGGCTAAGGGCGGCCTGAGCAGCAACGACACCTACAAGTGGAAGTATGTCACTCCCGCTCTCGATGTGAAGTTCAACCTCATCAACGCCATCTGCGGCTACAAGCCTACCCGTGTGTTCGGGCTGGATCTCATTGCCGGTGTCGGTGCCAACATCGGTTGGGACAACGAAGGCAACGGTCCCGTCTTCTCGGGCGTTGTCATGGAAAACTATTGGGAAGGCACTAAGGTGCGCCCCGTAGGTCGTCTGGGCTTCGACCTCGACTTCAATGTCAGCAAGCGCGTGAGCATCAACCTCGAGTGCATGGCCAACGCCCTGTCCGACAAGTACAACAGCCGTGCCGACAACGCTCACGACATCGACCTTGACTGGTACTTCACTGGTCTTGCCGGTCTGAAGATTGCCCTCGGTTCAACACAGACTGTCATCCCTGCTCCCGTGCCCGTCGTGGTAGAGGAGCCTGCTCCTGCTCCTGTTGTCAAGGAGACTCCTCGCACAGCCGCAGTGGAGGTTGCTCCCGAAATACAGACAGAGATATTCTACTACATCCGTCAGACCGAGATTCGTCCCGACCAGCAGCCTGCTCTTAACAACCTCATCAACTTCCTCAAGGAGAACCCCGAGACAAAGGTAGCCATCACCGGCTATGCCGATGTTGAGACTGGTAACCCCCGCATCAACATGAAGTACTCTGAAGGTCGTGCCGAGGGTGTGCGTCAGGCTCTTATCGACGCAGGCATCGATGCAGCACGCATCACTACCGATGCCAAGGGCGACACCGTTCAGCCTTTCAGCGAGAACGATAAGAACCGCGTCTCCATCTGTATTGCCAAGTAAACAGACTACACATATAATATATATAAGCAAGCCGGCTACCTTTGAGGGTGGCCGGCTGCTTTTGTCTGTCAAGCGGCTAAGTCGCTGCAAGGGGCATGCAAGTGAGTGAGCCTGCAATGAGTATGCAACGTGGTGCCGAATGGCAGGATGGTGCCTTGTCAGAGTTGCAGCATGGTGCCTTATCTGGGTTGCAGGCTCCGGCGGTACTCGCTGGGAGATTGGCCAAGGTGCTTGGTGCAGTAGCGGCTGAAGTAGGATAGCGAGGCGAAGTGCATACGCTCGGCTATCTGGGTGAGCGACAGGCGGTCGTCGTCTAAATATTCTTTAAGTATGGGTATGGCGTGGCGGTCAATGTAGGAGGTTACGCTGTGTCCTGTCACACGCTTTACGGTGGCTGATAGATATTTGGGCGACACATGAAGCCTCTCGGCATAGTAGCTCACTTCGCGCTCAGTGCGGCAGGTTCCGGTGGCGAGCAGAGCCATGAGCTGCCTCACGATGCTGGCTGTGCGGTCGCTGTGAGGGCTGGTGGCTTCGCGCTGTGCATGCGCCTCGAAGATGTCGTATATCAGGGTGAGGCATAGGCTGCCCATCAGCTCGCGGAAGAAGAGCAGGTGGCGGTCGTTCATGCGGTCGCGCACACGGTGAAGGTCGCCCAGCAGATGTCGGGCCTGCTCGTCCGTGAGTCTGATGACTGGGTTTTGTGCAAGCGAGATGCTGCCACCAATGCTGTAGTTGTTTGATGGCAGCAGGTTTTGCAGGAACTTGTAGTCGGCAGCAAACCACTCCACCTGCATGTCGCTGTGGGCCGCAAGGCACGTCGCGCGGTCGGGCATAGGCATCACCACCAGGTCGTTCTTGCGGATGCGATAGCAATGCTCGTTGAACACGAAGCTGCCTTCGCCTGCCAGACAGAGCATGTGTGTGCAGGCGTGGTGCAACTCGCGGGCGTTCATGTCGTCAAAGTCGGTGGAATACCTGAAGAACACGTCCGTTGCCATGCTTAGTGGCCTAAAGGTTGTCGTAGGTGTCGGCGGACACGGGCTCTAACCACTCATTGCTCTGCTCACCACCCGTGGACACATGTGTGGTGAGATGCTGGAACCATGAGTCGCGCTGTGCTCCGTGCCAGTGTTTAACCCCGTCGGGGATGTCGATAATCATGCCGGGGTGAAGGGCGATGGCTGGCTTGCCCCATTCCTGGTACCAGCCGTGTCCGCTGACGCAGATGAGTATCTGGTGTGCGCCGTGGTGTATGTGCCAGTTGTTGCGGCATCCAGGTTCAAAGGTGACGTTGGCATAGTGGCTTACGGTCTCTGCGCCAGCCTCGAGGTTAGCCGGCTGGATGGGTGCCAGATGGCTGTTGCCTGTGAAGTACTGGGCGTAGGCATCGTTGGGCACCCCGATGGGCCAGGAGAGTTCGGCGTCAGCGGTAGCGATGCTCTGGCATAACTCATCCACTTGCTCCTTGGTGTTGCCCATGTTCACGGCTCCAGCCTTGTGGGCGGCCAACTGTGGTTCTACGCCCTTCAGTGAGCTTAGGGCTGCAAGTGTGACGAGCTCGCGGTCGGCGGCAGAGAGCTGGTCGCCGGCGAAGATGTCGCCGAAGAGGTGTGCCTTAAGGTAGTAGTCATCCTGCGGGCAGAAGTCGTAGTTGAAGGGCTTACCTGTGAGGCGTGTCTGCACCTCTGTACCTTGTTTAAGTGCTTGTTCAGCATTGTCCCATACGGCAGGGCGGGTCCAGGGCTTGCCCTCGTTGTCGGTGATGCCTTGACTCATGCGGTCGCTGAGCACTCTCTGCAACGTGCCGAGTGCATTCAGTGAGCGCGGAAAGCCAGTGTAGGCATATAGGCCGGAGAAGGCCTCCTTGAGCTCGTTCACGGTGACGCCGCCTTCCAGAGCCTGGCGGATGGCCGTGTCGAGACGTTCCATGTCGCCCCTGGCCTCAAATGAAGCACAGGTGCAGAGCAGTAGCTGACGCTCTGTGAGTGCCTTGTTCCCGTTGGCCTTGCCGTTGGTGAGAGGAGTCTGTGCGTTTACAGTCATGGTAGTCATGAGGAGTAAAAGTAACAATTGTTTCATGTCATTTCAAGTGCTGTGCGAAGAATGCTGCCAGCTTGTCCCAGGGTATCATGTTCTTGCTCTCACCTTTGCCACGGGCCTCGGTCCACCCGCCATCGTAGAGGTCGCAGTGTGTGGCATCGGGTATGATGAGCAGTTCCTTGTTCTCGGGGTTGGGGTTGGTCTTGCCAGTGAAGCTGTAGCCCTGTGCTTTGCCATCCACCATATAGTGATAGGCAGCCTCGCCGAAGTAGCGTGAGTGGGCGTTCCCGCCATGCATCACGAGGACGGCAGAACGTATCTCGTTGATGTAGCATAGGAAGCGGGCATTGGCGTATGCCTGCGTACCTATGTTGCGCCATCCGTCTGTCGAATTGCCGCTGCGCGCGTGGTATCCGCGTTGCGTCTTGTAGTAGTCATGATAGTCTTTCACGAACTGCGGAGCATCGTCGGGTAGCGGGTCAATCACTCCGCCTGCCATGGCCATGGGGTCAGCAAGGCGACAGCGGGAGAGTGTTTCGCGGGCGGCATGTCGGTCGGGCTCACTGTCGGCGGCATCGAAGTAGCCATTGCCGCTTACGCGGGTCATGTCGTACATCGTCGAGGCCACCGTGGCCTTGATGCGCGTGTCGGCAGCGGCAGCGTTCAAGGCGATGCCTCCCCATCCGCAGATGCCTATGATGCCGATGCGTTCTGCATCGACATTGTCTTGCATGGAGAGATAATCGATGGCGGCCATGAAGTCCTCGGTGTTGATGTCGGGCGAGGCGGTGCGACGTGGCTCGCCGCTGCTCTCACCGGTGTAGGAGGGGTCGAAGGCCAAAGCCACGAAGCCCCGTTCTGCCATTCGCATGGCATACAGCCCGCTGGCTTGCTCTTTGGTGGCTCCGAAAGGACCGCTCACGGCTATGGCTGGGAGGCCTCTGTGTGCGTCCTCACCCGCGGGGAGCGAGTCCTTCGGTGTGTACATGTCGGCAGCAAGTGTCATCCCATACTGCGTCGTGAATGTCACCTTGTGGTGGTTTACCTTCTCGCTCAATGGGAACACCTTGTCCCATGCTTGTGTCAGTTGCTCTTTGTTCATGGTGTCTGTTGGCTATAGCTATGATGCTGCGAAAATACGAAAATGCCGCCAGAGGTGCTCGCGGCGGCATCTTTAATTTGACAGCGCAGCTGCGTCAATGGGCAGGCAGCTGCCTGCTGCCTGCCCATTTGCTGCTATGTCATGATGTGGCTGTTATCCAGGTGCAGGTCTATCTCCACCCCATGAACATCTTGGTCACTTCGGCATCGTGGTGGTCGAAGAAGAGGCTCTTGCCGGTGTCGAGGGTGGCTATTTGTGCCATGTCGGCATCGGAGAGGGCGAAGTCGGTAATGTCGATGTTTTGCGCCATGCGTTCTTTGTGTGTGGATTTGGGGATGATGATGACGCCGCGCTGCAACAGCCATCGCAGTGCCACCTGTGGGATGGTCTTGCCATACCGGCTGCCAATCTCCGCCAGCAGGGCGTTGCTGAAGAAACCGTTGCGCCCCTCGGCCAACGGGCCCCACGACATGATGCGGCAGTCCTGCTCGTCCATATACTTCATAGCCTCGGTCTGCTGGTTGAAGACGTGCGTCTCCACCTGGTTCACCATGGGCTTAATCTCCACATTCGACGCCAGGTCGATGAGGTGGTCGGGATAGAAGTTGCTCACACCGATAGCCCTCAGCTTGCCTTCGCGATAGGCCTCCATCAAGGCACGATAGGCTCCATAGCGGTCGCAGTATGGCTGGTGGAGCAGCATCAGGTCGATGTAGTCTGTCTGCATCTTGCTGAGGCTCACGTCAATCGATGCCTTGGCACGTTCATAGCCATAGTTGGAAATCCATATCTTCGACACGAGGAAGATGTCATCACGCCTGAGGCCGCTCTTCTTCCACGCGCGTCCCACGCCTTCCTCGTTAGCGTAGGCCTGTGCCGTGTCTATCATCCTGTAGCCCACTTCCAAGGCATCGCTCACGCATTGTTCGCACTGCTCGGGTGTCACCTGATATACTCCGTAACCGATTTGGGGCATCTCCACCCCGTTCCATAACTTGATAGTATTCATGTTCAATAGTTGTTGGTGCTTGTCTTAAGAGTCGCTTCCGTTCATGGCAGGCATCACCTCGTGGTGTAGCCCAGTGCAGCAAGCCATTGCTTCACTTGTTCCTGCCCCGTCCGCACCTCGTGGCCGTAGATGCTGAAGCCCTGTGTGACGTTGGCACCGGCGAAGGCCGCGGCCACATCATCCGCACAGGCGGCCAGGCCGCTGCCCTCATGGGTGGTGAAGGGGATGACGGTCTTGCCTTGCATGTCGGCCTCGTGCTTCTTGAAGAAGGTGAACATCACCTGCGGATAGGTGCCCCACCACACGGGGCCGCCAATGAATATGGTGTCATACCCGCTGAGGTCTACATCGCCCTCATACTCTGGCAACTCGCCTCTGTGAGCCTCTTCCTTGGCCAACCGGATGAGCGGAGTATAGGCCATGCCGTCATACTTGTGCGTGATAATCTCGAACTGTTCAGCTCCTGTCAGTGCTGTGATGTAGTCGGCCACAATCTTGGTGTTGCCCACTTTGATGTTGCCTACAGAGTAGTTGTCTCCAGCGTGTGAGAAGAACACTACCAATGCTTTGCTGCCTGTTGTCATGATGGGATATTTATAATGTTGTTGATGGCTAAGTGATAAATGGCAGTTGACTGTCGCATGCGGCAAAGGTAGGACGGCGACGCATTGGTGTGGTTTCCCTAAAAGCATTATAGTTGTCACTTTTTGCTATCTTTGCCGCGCTTGTTGCACACGCCTTTGCCTTTGGGCGGTGCTTTGAGCTTTAGATTATATGTGCATTAAGATGTCATTACACACATTGCGGGGCCTGGCTCTCGGCATAATGGTGTGCATGGTGCCTTCGCCGGCACTGGCAGCCAACGGCTCGGCTGCTGCGGCGGCAGAGAAGTTGCGTGGCAGGGTGATAGGCACAGCCGAGTCGGTGGACTATCGCAGCTTTGCGCGGTCCACGACGGTCAACACCAGAGAGATGGCTTTTGACGGCGACATGTCGACGTACTTTGCCTCGTGGGAGCGCAGCTACACATGGGCGGGTCTCGACCTTGGGGAGCCGCATGTGATTACGCGTGTGGGCTGGTCGCCGCGCAACGACGGGCAGGGGCCGCAGCGTGTGGTGCTTGGTGTGTTCGAGGGGGCCAACCGCGAGGACTTTACTGACGCGCTGCCTCTCTATGTCATCACGGAGCAGGGTGTCATCGGGCAGATGGCGTATGCCGACGTGGCGTGCAGCCGCGGCTTCCGCTATGTGCGATATGTGGGTCCGGCCGACGCCCGCTGCAATGTGGCCGAGCTGGAGTTCTATGGCGTGCCGGGTGCAGGCTGCGACTCGCTGCTCTGGCAACTGACCAACCTGCCCACGGTGAGCATCCACACGCAGGACGGCATTGTGCCCTACGACAAGGAGCACGACATCGCCGCCACGGTAGCCATCGTAGCCGACGGCGGTGCTACGCTGCTCTGCGATGCTGCCACGGTGCGCGAGCGTGGCAACGGGTCGCGCACGTTCCCCAAGCGCCCCTACCGCATCAAGTTCGACCGCAAGCAGCGTGTGCTCTCGGCACCTGCCAAGGCTAAGAAATGGACGCTCATCAACAACTATGGCGACAAGACACTGATGCGCAACCTGCTGGCCTTTGAGCTGAGCCGCATCATGCAGATGCCCTACACGCCTTTCGGCACGGCAGTCGACGTGTTGCTCAACGGTGAGTACAAGGGTTGCTACCAACTGTGCGACCAGGTGCAGGTGCATAAGCACCGTGTGGATGTGGAGGAGATGACACCTGCCGACACCGATGGCGAGGCTCTCACGGGCGGCTATCTCGTTGAGGTTGACGCCTATGCTGGCGAGGAGCCGTCGTGGTTCCGGTCGTCGTATGGCAATCCCGTGACTATCAAGTCGCCGTCGGCCGACAGCATCACAGCCGTCCAGGCCGAATATATTGAGGATTGCTTCGACGCGATGGAGCGCGACTGGCCGGCGTATCTCGACATGAACACGTTCCTGCGCCACTTCCTTGTCGGCGAGCTGTCGGGCAACACGGACACTTACTGGAGCCTGTTCATGTACAAACGGCGTGGATGCGACACGCTCTTCACTGGCCCCGTGTGGGACTTCGACCTCGCTTTTGAAAACGACAACCGCACTTATCCTGTGTGTGCCAAGTCGGACTGGGTCTACCGCAGTGGTGGCAGCTATGCGGGCAACATGCGCTCGTTTGTGGACCGTATCGTGGTGCGCGACGCCGGTGCCCAGGCGCAGATGCGCTACATTTGGGGGCAGGCCCGTGAGGGCGAGCTCACGGAGGGGCATCTGCTGGCGTGCATCGACTCGTTGGAGCGGCTGTTGGAGCAGTCGCAGCGTCTCAACTTCATGCGCTGGCCCATCCTCAACACGAAAGTGCATCAGAACCCGCGTCTCTACGGCAGCTATGCCGCCGAGGTGGAGAATGTGCGGCACTATGTGCGCGAGCGGCTGCCATGGATGGATGCGCGCATAGGCTACACCTACGTGGACGGCGTGGCTGCTACCGCAGCAGCGGGCAGCAGCGTGCCACTGATGATCTACAACCTACATGGGCTGCCTGTTGGCACCGATGCTGCCGTGTTGCGGCCAGGTGTGTATGTGCGTGGCGGCCGCAAGATGCTTGTGCATTGAGTGCGGACAGGCTCGTCACTTTGTGCGGAACGGCTCATGGACGCGCGGACAGAAACTGCCACAGAGAGGGCAGCAGGAGGAGGGCCGTGGCATAGAGAGTGAGCTCACAGAGCAGGAAGATGGCTCCGCAGCAGTCGCCTGTGTAGCCGCCAATGCGACGGCGAAGGTAGCGTGCCAGCAGCCACTCTGCGATGAAGGCGGCGGGGAGAACTGAAAGCAGGCCGGCAGGCACTGCGGCTATGGATGTGGCACATGGGGCTTCATGGTCAATGGTGGCAGCCCAACAGCAGCAGGCTGCGGGCGGCGCGAGTGCCACGAGGCAGCGCAGGGCGTGCAGCATGATGCCCTGGCGGCTGCGGTAGACGACGCCCACCTTGGCCGTCTCCGTGGCGCGGGCGTAGGGCAGCTGCGACGTCACCCACGAGGCTGCTGTCTTGGCACACGTGTCGAAAAGCATGACGGTGGCGGCGGTGAGTTGGAAGTGGAGTGCTGAGGGGCGTGAATTGAGCGGCGGGGTGACAGCGGGCAAGCGGTAGGCTATAGATGGTAGCTCGGCAATGGCCAGCGTGAGCAGGCCCAGCTCCAGGATGAGGGCAATGACGCCGTAGGTGCCTATGTGTGAGTCCTTCATGATGGCGAGCGTGCGCTCGCGTGTCGTGCCTCCGCCAAAGCCGTCGGCGCAGTCGGCCAGCCCGTCTTCGTGGAGGGCACCGGTGAGCATCACCCTGGCAGCCACGGCCAGCGCGGCGGCCAGCAGGGGCGAGGCTCCGGCCATGGCGGCCGCGAGGTAGACAGAGGCCATGATGCCGCCGGTGAGCCAGCCTGCCACGGGCCAGAAGTCGACAGCGTGGGTGAAGGCTTCCGTGGGCACTCGGTGCAGCCGCCACCAAGGCAGGCGGGTGAAGAGCATCAGGGCGGCAAGCAGGCGGTCGAGGGTGGTGCGCATCGCGGGTCAGAAGTATTTGGTGATGTGGTTGTCGGTGAAGTTGCCCATCTCGCGGAGCATGCGCACGGCACTCTCCACGATGGGGTAGGCACAGAGCGCACCCGTGCCTTCGCCCAGGCGCAGGCCGAGGCTCAGCAGTGGCTGGGCTCCCATGGCGCGGAGCATGAGGCGGTGGCCGCTCTCGTCGCCGCAGTGGCCGAAGATGGCGCAGTCCATGAACGAGGGGTGCAGGCTGCGTGCCACGAGGGCACAGGCGGTCATGATGAAACCGTCCACGAGCACCACCATGCCGAGCTCCTCGGCACGGAGCATGGCCCCTACGGCTGCCACCATTTCAAGGCCTCCGAACTCGCGCATGAGCTCGGTGGCAAGACGTGCGGGGGCTGCCGTGTGTGGCGAAGCACCCTGCATGGTGACGAGCGTCTCCCTGCATGGTGACGGCTCGCACCCTGCATGGTGATGGCGCACACCCTGCACGGTGTTCTGCCATCGGTCTATGCTCTGCTGCAGCACTCTCAGCTTGTGGCTCACACCCTCGCTGCTGAGGCCTGCTCCGGCTCCTACGCATTGCTCTAAGGGTAGGCCTAAGAGCACGCTCATCCAGATGGACGACGGCGAGGTGTTGGCTATGCCCATCTCGCCTATGGAGAGCACGTTGCAGCCCTCGGCGGCGGCGAGGCTGGCCATGTCGCGCCCTACGGTCATGGCTGCCTCCATCTGCTCAGGTGTGAGTGCCGGCTGGTGGAGGAAGTTGGCTGTGCCGCGGGCCACCTTGCGGTGCACTATGCCCTCGACGCCGCTCAGGTCGTGGTCCACGCCCACGTCGACCACATGTAGCTCAAAGCCATGCTGGCGGCAGAACATGTTGACACCGCCGCCGCCGCGGGTGAAGTTCACCATCTGCTGCCATGTCACGCAGCGCGGCGAGAGGCTGACACCCTCGCGCTCGATGCCGTGGTCGCCGCCGAAGAGCAGGTGCACAGGGTGCCGCAGCTCGGGCTCCAGCGTGTGCTGCACGAGGCCTATCTGCATGGCTATCTGTTCCAGACGGCCCAGGGAGCCGAGTGGCTTGTTGAGGTGGTCTATCTTGGCTTGCAGCTGGTGGCGCAAGCTGTCCATGTCGGTTGTCATGGGCACAAAGGTAGGCAAAAAGTGTGTGAGGAAAGCAGACAAAGGCTGTCAGCCTTTGATGACAACGGGTATGCCGCTCACCATGAGCACCACGCGGTCGGCCATCGCGGCGGCGGCCTGGTTGAGCCAGCCGAGCAGGTCGGTGAAGCGGCGCTGCACGGCATTGGCCGGCGTGCCGCCCAGCCCAACCTCGTTGGTGACGATGATGAAGGTGGCATCCTGACGGAGCAGCTGCGTGAGCTCTTGCTTCAAGGCGGCAAGTGCCTCGTCGACAGGCTGCTCCTCGTTGTCGCTGAAGAAGTAGTTGGTGGCCCACAGTGTGAGGCAGTCCACGAGCACCACACGGCCGCTGACGTCGTGACGGCTCAGCTGCCGCTCCTCCTCGATGTTGGTCCACTCGGAACCGCGGCGTGCCTGGTGGCGCAGCACGCGCTGGCGGAACTCGTCGTCCCAGATGTGCGCCGTGGCCATGTAGACAGGCGATGGCGAGAGGCTGCGCGCCAGCTGCTCGGCGTAGGTGCTCTTGCCCGAGCGTTGCCCGCCGGTAATCAGTGTGACGTGGCGTGCCATGGCTGTAGCAGTGAGGGAATGTCGGTGGGATGATGGGCAAACAGCGTCGCACCGTGCTCTCTGAGGAAGTCCTCGTCGCGGAAGCCCCACAGCACGGAGACACACGGCAGGCCGACAGCGTGAGCCGTGGCGAGGTCTACGTCGGAGTCGCCCACGTAGACGGCTTCCTCGCGGCTCACCTGCAAGGCGGCGAGTGCCCGCTCCACCATGTCGGGAGCGGGCTTGCGGCGCATGCCCGCGCTCTCGCCGATGGCCACGTCCACGGTGTCGGCGAAGTAATGGTGGTAGAGCTCGGTCACACCCGCCTGAAGCTTGTTGCTGACGATGGCCATGCGGTAGCCCCGGGCCTTGAGCTCAAGGAGCATCGCGGGCACACCGTCGTAGAGGCGGGTCTGCTCCTCGCAGTGGGCCACATAGTAGCGTTTGAAGCAGTCAAACACTTGCTCAAACGCCTCCGCACCGATGCCCTCGGGCACGGAGCGTTCCATCAGCCTGCGCACACCGTTGCCCACAAAGGCGCGCACCTCGCCGAGTGTGCGCTCAGGCATGCCGTGCATGCGCAACGCATGGTTCACGGCTGTGGACAGGTCGGCAAGGGTGTCGAGCAGCGTGCCGTCGAGGTCGAACACCACCGCGCGCAGGCCTCTCGGCATCACGGCGTCAGCGGCCATAGGTCTTCTGCACGGTGGGTATCTCCTTGAGCAGCTTGCTGATGCGCTGCTCCGAGCTGGGGTGCGTGCTCATGAATGTGGCCGTCTGGCTCGTGCCTGCGGCACCCATCTTCTGCCAGAGCGTCACGGCAGCGTTGGCATCGTAGCCGGCCAGCGTGGCCAGCACGATGCCTATGTAGTCGGCTTCCAGCTCGTGCTTGCGTGAGTAGGGCAGGAGTGCGCCATACTGTGTGCCCAGGCCGTAAGCCACGGAGACGGCCTGCTGCACCTCGGCACTCTTGCCCGACACGGCCACGCCCAGCACCTGACCGCCCAGGCTGGCCAGCAACTCCTGGCTGGCACGCTCCTGCCCGTGCTTGGCTATGGCGTGACCCACTTCGTGGCCGATGACAGCTGCCAGCTCGTCGTCGCGGTCGGAGCCGTTGCCGATGAGGTTAAGCAAACCCGAGTAGACCACAATCTTGCCGCCGGGCATGCAGAAGGCATTGAGCTCGGAGTTGTCGGTGAGATGGCATTCCCATGCATAGTTCTGCAGGTCGGCCTCCTGGCCGGAAGCCTTGAGGTAGGCTTCGGCAGCACTGGCAATGCGGCTGGCCACGGTGGTGACGATGGCTGTCTGCTGCTTGTTGGTGGAGAGCTTGGCCGTCTGCATGTAGGCCTGGTACTGGCTGAGGCTGGCGGAGAGTATCTCGCTCTCCGGCACCAGATTGAGCTGACGGCGTCCCGTCATGGACACGGTGCTGCATGCTGTGAGCACGCTGCACACGAGGGCAAATGCTATGATGCGCTGTTTCATGTCGCTGTGGCTGTGGGGTTGGTTGTTGAGGATTATAGATGTCAGTTGATGTGTATGCAGAAAGAAGAGGCAGGATGTGCACCACATTGTCTGTGCGGGTGCACATACTGCCTCGGCTCATAGTGTGCTCTGCCACTCCACCACGTGACCTTCCGCCATGGACTGTGGCACGTCGATGATGCGCTGGTTGGAGGAGCCGCGGAAGCGCAGTTCACGGTCGCTCTTGGCTGCCACGTAGGGGCCGTCGACGAGCACGTCGATGCTCTCAAGCAGTGCACGCTGTGTGGGCATGTGCAGGAGGCACTCGAAGGTGTAGCCGGTGTAGCACCAGATGGTCTTGCGGGTGCGCTCCTTGATGGCGTGGGCCAGCTCGGTGAAGGCTTCGGCCTGCTGCATGGGGTCGCCGCCGGAGAAGGTGACATTGGCGTAGGGGTCGGCCTCGATGATGCTCATCACGTCCTCCACCTCCATGGTGTGTCCGGCATCGCGTGCCCACGACTGCGGGTTGTGGCACTCGGGGCAGTGGTGTGTGCAGCCGGCACAGTAGATGGATGTGCGGAACCCGGGGCCGTCGACCGTGGTGTCCTCTATTATGTCAATGATGCGTAGGCTCATGTGTCTGTGATGAAGGGCTCGTGCAGATGGGCTGTGGCCTGCTACTCGGCGAAGGGGAGGTAGTCGGTGTTGTGCACGACACGGTCGTTGAGCTCGGCCAGCTTGGCGCGGTTCCAGCGCTCGGTGGTGCCCACGAGGTAGCCCGTGATGCGCTGCAGGCGGTCGAGGTTGTCGCTGCCGCAGTGGGGGCACTTCTCTATGCTCTCGGCTGTCTCGTAGCCGCAGTCCATGCAGCGGATGCGTGTGTGGTTGACGCTGCCGTAGCCGATGTTGAGGGCGTCCATCATGTCCACTATGTTCATCACTGCCTCGGGGTTGTGCGTGGCGTCGCCGTCTATCTCCACATAGAATATATGTCCGCCGCGCGTGAGTTCGTGGTAGGGAGCCTCGACCTCTGCCTTGTGGCGTGCGGAACACTTGTAGTAGACGGGCACGTGGTTGGAGTTGGTGTAGTACTCACGGTCGGTGATGCCGGGCAGCGAGCCGAAGGTCTTGCGGTCGCCGCGTGTGAAGCGTCCGCTAAGTCCTTCTGCCGGCGTGGCCAGCACGCTGTAGTTGTGCTGGTATTGCTGTGAGAAGTCGTTGACGCGGTCGCGCATGTAGGTCACTATCTTGAGCCCGAGTTCCTGGGCATGTTCGCTCTCTCCGTGGTGCTTGCCGGTGAGGGCCACGAGGCATTCGGCCAGACCGATGAAGCCTATGCCCAGCGTGCCCTGGTTGATGACGCTCTCGATGGTGTCGTTGGGGTGCAGCTTCTCGGCTCCGAGCCAGAGGCTGTGCATCACGAGGGGGAACTGCTTGGCGAAGGCTGTGCGCTGGAACTCGAAGCGCTCGTGCAGCTGCCGTGCGGCGAGTGCGAGCAGGTTGTCGAGCTTGGCCATGAAGGCTGCCACGCGCTCTTCCTCGTTCTTGATGTTCATGCACTCGATGGCTATCTTCACGATGTTGATGGTGGTGAAGCTGATGTTGCCGCGCCCGATGGATGTCTTGGGGCCGAAGCGGTTCTCGAACACGCGGGTGCGGCACCCCATGGTGGCCACTTCGTGGAGGTAGCGTTGTGGGTCGTCGGCGCGCCACTCCTCGCTGTAGTTGTATGTGGCGTCGAGGTTGATGAAGTTGGGGAAGAAGCGGCGCGCCGTGACCTTGCAGGCGAGGCTGTAGAGGTCGTAGTTGCGGTCGGTGGGCAGGTAGCTGACACCGCGTTTCTTCTTCCATATCTGTATGGGGAAGATGGCAGTGACGCCGGAGCCTACGCCCTCGTAGGTGCTGTTGAGTATCTCGCGGATGACGCAGCGTCCCTCGGCCGAGGTGTCGGTGCCGTAGTTGATGGATGAGAACACCACTTGGTTGCCGCCGCGGCTGTGGATGGTGTTCATGTTGTGTATGAATGCTTCCATTGCCTGGTGCACGCGGCCCACGGTCTTGTTGACGGCGTGCTGGATGACGCGTGCCTCGCCCTCGAGGCCGTCGAGTGGCTTGTTGAGGTAGTCATCGAGCGGCACTTGATAGAGGTGTGAGTAGTCTTGTGCCATGAGAGCCTCGAGGTTCTTCATCTCCTCGATGAAGGTGAGGCGCACGTAGGGTGCGAGGTAGAAGTCGAAGGCGGGAATGGCTTGTCCGCCGTGCATCTCGTTCTGTGCCGTCTCCATGCTGATGCATGCCATGACGGATGCTGTCTCGATGCGCTTGGCGGGGCGGCTCTCGCCGTGGCCGGCCTGGAAGCCTCCGCCGAGCACGTGGTCGAGCGGGTGCTGCACACATGTGAGCGACTTGGTCGGGTAGTAGTCTTTGTCGTGTATGTGCATGTAGTTGTGCTGGACGGCTTCGCGCACTTCGTCGGAGAGCAGGTAGTCGTCCACGAAGGGCTTGGTGGTCTCTGAGGCGAACTTCATCATCATGCCGGCTGGCGTGTCGGCGTTCATGTTTGCGTTCTCGCGTGTGACGTCGTTGCTCTTGATGTTGATGATTTCGAGGAACATCTCGCGTGTCTTGGCCTTGCGTGCTATGCTGCGCTGGTTGCGGTACTGGATGTAGATCTTGGCCACGTCCTTGCGCGAGCTCTTCATAAGCTCCAGCTCCACGAGGTCCTGTATCTCCTCGACGGTCATCTGGGAGCGTCCGCGCATGGCTATGCGGTCGGCTATCTGGTGGATGAGCTGTGCGTCCTCGCCCTCTGGTGTCTGGAGCATGGCTTTGCGTATGGCGGCTACAATCTTCTCGTCGTTGAAACCCACGATGCGTCCGTCGCGTTTGACTACTGTCTGTATCATTTCCGGCTGGTGTTGGTATGTGTTTTGGCTGGTATGTATTTGCTTAGTGCGAAAGCGGTGCAAATGTAGATGATAGTCCCAAAACGTGCAATAGTTGAAAGGTGTAAATGTCAAAGTTTTCCAAAACAAAATCCCAACATGTTGATTTACAGAGACGTGCAATTTCGACTACAGGTGAAAGTTGTCCAAAATGGACGACCTGGTGTTTGCCCTTGCGGGCTGAAAAGTTGTAGAATGCTATCTCTCAGCGTTCTATGCTTCATCCCCTCAAGTGGGCTCTTGCAGGCGGGCATGCCACCTCTCTGCAAGGCAACGGGTTACGACGTGCGGCGAGGCGCATGGCTGTGTGCGTGGTGCGCGCAATGGGCGTGTGGGGGAGTGGGAAGCGGTGGTGCTGGGTGTGGAAAATGGTGATGCAGGATGGTGAAAAACACCGTGCAGGGTGTGCGTGATGACCGTGCAGGGTGTGCGTAATGACCATGCAGGGTGTTGCCGCATGAGGGTGCAGGATGCCGGCGGTGTGACTGTTGCTGGCGTGGTGCCTGTGTGTCGTGCGGCCCGATGTCAGGGTGTCGCGGTGTGGCTCGTGTGGTAGGCGGCCAGCATGCTGATGGGTGCGGCGCAGATTGTGCCTGGGATGAAGCCGCAGGCTGCTACGGCCTCACGGAGTATGGAGGCGAATGCGTGGGCCACGCCTCCGGCGAAGTGCACCGGCAGGTCGGGGCGTGCGTAGGCCGTGATGTTGCGCTGCATGAAGCTGCGGAACTCGCCGAGCAGCATGGTGCGTATGGCCGGCTCGTGGCAGTGTGCCGAGAGGAAGGGTGTGAGCGATGCGAGGAAGCGGTTGGCTTCAGGTTGGCGGTAGGTGCGCTCGATGATGGCGGCCTGCGTCAAGCCCGTAGTGGCCATGAAGGCGTCGGCCAGATGCTGCGGCAGCTGTCCCTTGAGCACATCGCCGACGAGGCGTCGGCCCAGCACGGCTCCCGAGCCCTCGTCGCCCAGGATCCATCCCAGTGCGGGCGTGGAGCGCGCAATGTGGCGGCCGTCGTAGAGACACGAGTTGGACCCTGTGCCGAGTATGCATGCTATGCCGGGCTCGTCGCCGCAGAGTGCGCGTGCGGCTCCCAGCATGTCGCTCTCCACGCAGATGGCGGCTGCGGGGCAGGCTGCTGCCAGTGCCTCGCGCATGACTGTTGAATATGGCTCAATGCACCCTGCGCCGTAGAAGTGCACTCGGCGCACGGCGCGTGCTGCCGCGCCGAGCTGTGGCAGCAGCTCGGCCGCGAGCACATGGCGGAGCGTGTCCACGCTGTCGCGCACGGGGTTCATGCCTGCTGTGGCAATGGTCTGTAGCGGCTGGCCCTTTGTGGCGGTGCCGGCCGTTGCGGGTGGGAGCAGCATCCACTGGGTCTTGGTGCTGCCGCTGTCGGCTATGAGTTGCATGATGGTGCAAATATAGCGGTATGGAGGCATCGGGCGGCGCGCTGGCGCACGAAAAGGTGAATAATGAGGGCAGGGCAGGGGCCATGTCGGTGGAAAAGAATATCTTTGCAAATCCATAACAACGTACACGTACATCATCTATGTCTATAGCAACAATCACCATGAGACATCAACGCGCACTGCTCGTAGCTGTGTCAACAGTCTTGCTGGCCTCTGCCGCTCAGGCCTCTCCCCGCCACCACAGGCACTCGCCCGACGAGCCCACCGACTCAGTCCTTCAGGTCAATGCCGACTCGCTGTTTGCCGACTCCGTGGCCGCCGTCTACACCAACGCGCTGGCGCAGCTGACGCAGGCACTGGCCACGGTCAGAACCTCGGCCAAGGTGAACCCCTACATGTTCCCCCTCGTCGGGCCTGCCACGCTGTGGAACGGTGCCCTTGCCCGCGAGATGAGCATCAGCCTCGATGATGCCGACGAGCAGGACACCCTCGGCAGCAGCGACGACAGCCAGCTCGAGCTGCTCGCGTCCATACACCAGAGCCTCGGCCATGCCTATACCAGCACTCCCCAGCTGTTTGCCACCACCGAGAACGAAGTGATGAGCACCACACGCCTCCGCTCCGACCTCTCGCGCACCGTGCGCCGTGAGGAGCGGCTCTCCAGCCAGGCACAGCAGGAACGCGTGAGCGTGAACATCGCTCCCGTGGAAGTCCAGGCCCAGCGTCCCAACTTCTGGACCACCAAGGGCAACGGCGGCCTGCAGTTCACCCAGAACTATTTCTCAGGCAACTGGTATCAGGGCGGCGAGAAGAACTACTCCATGCTCGGGCTGCTCACCGTGGATGCCAACTTCGACAACAAACAGCGCATACAGTGGGACAACCGCTTCGAGGCACAGCTCGGCTTCCAGACATCGGAAAGCACCAAGCCAAAGTTCCGCTCCACGAGCAACCTGCTGCGCCTCACCTCGAAGCTCGGTGTCAAGGCCGTGAAGAAGTGGAACTATGCCGCACAGCTGCAGCTGCAGTCGCAGCCATATATGACCTACGACGGCTCGGGCGAAAACATCACGGCCGACTTCCTCTCGCCTCTCTATGTGCGCTCCTCGCTCGGTATGGACTACAAGTTCTCATGGAAGCGCCTGTCGGGCTCGCTCTATCTGGCACCACTCTCCTACAACATCACCTACGTGGACCGCAACGGCCTGCTCTCCCGCTACGGCATACACACCGGTCACCATAGCAAGCACGACTGGGGTCCCAACATCAACCTCACCTTCACCTACCAGATCATGGACAACATCAAGTGGACGTCGCGCGCCTACTGGTTCTCCAATCTGAGCCTGACACGTATAGAATGGGAGAACACCTTCGACTTCAAGGTCAACCGCTACATCTCGGCCAAGCTCTTCCTCTATCCACGCTTCGAGGACAGCAGTGTCTCATATCGCGCCGGCGACAACCACGACGGCACCTACTGGATGTTCAAGGAATTCCTCTCCTTAGGTCTTAACTACGATTTCTGACCCTCTATGCACATCAAGCAAGCCGCCTACGTCAAGAGCTCCGCAAACATAGCCCAGTGCCCGCCCACCACGCAGCCAGAGTATGCCTTCATCGGGCGCAGCAACGTGGGCAAGTCAAGCCTCATCAACATGCTCACAGGGCAGCGTCGCCTCGCCAAGACCTCGGCCACACCAGGCAAGACGCTGCTCATCAACCACTTTGCCATCAACGGCGGAGAGTGGTACCTCGTGGACCTGCCGGGCTACGGCTTCGCCAAGCGCAGCAAGAGCGAGCGCACACGCCTGGAGAACATGATAGCCTCCTACCTGCTGCAACGTGAGCCCCTGTGCAACGTGTTCGTGCTCATCGACTGCCGGCATGAGCCCCAGGCAATCGACCTCGAGTTCATGCGCTGGCTGGGCGAGAGCCGCGTGCCATTCAGCATAGTGTTCACCAAGGCCGACAAGCTCGGCTCCCAGCGTCTGGCACATAACGTGGAGGCCTATATGGCACGCCTGGCCGAGGAGTGGGAGCCGCTGCCGCCGCACTTCGTAACCTCGTCGGAGACACGTCTCGGCCGCGACCAACTGCTCGACTACATCGAAAGTATCAATGCATAACAAACATACATGGAAACAAAGTACATCTTCGTCACCGGAGGCGTAGCCTCTTCGCTCGGCAAGGGCATCATCAGTTCCTCCCTGGGCAAGCTCCTGCAAGCCCGTGGCTACAACATCACCATACAGAAGTTCGACCCCTACATCAACATCGACCCAGGCACACTCAACCCCTATGAGCACGGCGAGTGCTACGTCACCGTCGACGGACAGGAGACCGACCTCGACCTCGGCCACTATGAGCGCTTCACAGGCATACAGACCACCCGCGCCAACAACATCACCACGGGCCGCATCTACCAGAATGTCATCGACAAGGAGCGCCGTGGCGACTATCTGGGCAAGACCATCCAGGTGGTGCCCCACATCACTGACGAAATCAAGCGCAACATCAAGCTCATGGGGCAGAAGTACAAGTTCGACTTCGTCATCACCGAGATAGGCGGCACCATCGGCGACATAGAGAGCCAGCCCTTCCTTGAGGCCATACGCCAGCTGCGATGGGAGATGGGGCGCAACGCCATCAATGTGCACCTCACCTATGTGCCCTATCTGGCCGCTGCCGGCGAGCTCAAGACTAAGCCCACGCAGACCTCCGTCAAGCAGCTGCAAGGCCTGGGCATACAGCCCGAAGTGCTGGTGCTGCGCACTGAGCACCACCTCTCCGACGACCTGCGCCGCAAGGTGGCTCATTTCTGCAACGTGGACTTCGAAGCCGTCATACAGAGTCCCGACATGCCCAGCATCTATGAGGTGCCGCTGAGCATGCAGCAGCAGGGCCTCGACGCCATCTGCCTCAAGAAGATGGACGTGGAGGTGGGCCCGACACCCGAGCTGGGTCCGTGGCGCTCCTTCCTTGAGCGCCGCAAGCAGGCCAAGGAGATACTCGATATTGGGCTCGTGGGCAAGTACGACCTGCAGGATGCCTACAAGAGCATACTCGAGAGTCTGGCTCACGCCGGCACCTACAACGACCGCAAGGTGCATGCCCACTTCATCAACAGCGAGCACATCAACCGCGACAACGTGGGCGAGAAGCTTGCAGGCATGGACGGCATCGTGATATGCCCTGGCTTCGGCCAGCGTGGCATTGAGGGCAAGATACTTGCTGCCGAGTACACCCGCACCCACGACATCCCCACCTTCGGTATATGCCTCGGCATGCAGATGATGGTGATAGAGTTTGCCCGCAACGTGCTCGGCTTTGCCGATGCCAACAGCCGTGAGATGGACTCCAAGACGCCACACAACGTCATCGACATCATGGAGGAACAGAAGAACATCACGCAGATGGGCGGCACCATGCGTCTGGGTGCCTACGAGTGTGAGGTGCGCAAGGGCTCACGCGCGTGGGAGGCCTACGGCGAGCAGACACTCGTGCGCGAGCGTCACCGTCACCGCTACGAGTTCAACAACAAGTTCCTTGCCGACTACGAGGCCCACGGCATGCATTGTGTGGGACGCAACCCCGAGGCCGACCTCGTGGAGATTGTGGAGATACCCGAGCTGCGCTGGTATATAGGCACACAGTTCCATCCCGAGTACTCATCGACAGTGCTCAAGCCGCATCCCCTCTTCATGAGCTTTGTGGCAGCGTGCATAGGCAACAAGTAACATCATCACGGCAACATACACACATACATACCAATGGATAAGAACACAATCATAGGCTTTGCGCTAATGGCAGCTGTGCTCATAGGCTTCTCATGGTACAGCCGTCCCTCCGAGGCTCAGCTTCGTGCAGCTGCCGAGCGCGACTCCATAGCTGCCGCCCAGGCACAGGCTGCCCAGGAGGCCGTGACTGCCGAGCACGAGCGTGCCGCAGCGGCGGCAATGGCTCTTCAGCACGACTCCACGTCGCTGCTCTTTGCCGCACGCAACGGCCAGGAGCAGCGTGTCGTCCTGGAGAACGACCTCGTGCGCCTCACCATCAACACCCACGGCGGTGTCATCGAAGAGGCCGTGGTCAAGCAGCACCTCGACCAGCAGAAGCAGCCGGTGCGTCTCATCACGCCCGACGACGCCTCACTCTCCTTCATGCTTGCCGCCAAGCAGGAGAACATAGTCACCTCCGAACTCTACTTCCAGCCCGTACTGCCCTCAGGCGAGGTGGCCGTGGCGGCCGACAGCACAGCCGGCATAGTGCTGCGCGATGCCGCAGCCGAGGCTGGCATCGTCATGCGTCTGCCCATCGGCGACGGGTCGCTGAGCATTGCCTACAGCCTGCATCCTGAGTCGTACATGGTGGATATGGTGGTCACAGCCAACGGCATAGCCAATAGCTTTGCTCCGTCGATGCGCGTGCTCGACATCGTGTGGGACGACCGTGCCCGACAGCTCGAGAAGGGCTTCGACTTCGAGCAGCGCTACGCCTGTCTGCGCTACCACCGTGCCGACGGCAGGACCAAAAACCTCTCCGAGACCTCCGACAAGGAGCGCGACGTGGAGGAACCGCTTGACTGGGTGGCCTTCAAGAACCAGTTCTTCTCGGCCGTGCTCATAGGCCAGCAGGAGTTCAGCCAGGCGCATCTCGCCTCGCAGCTCTACAAGAAGGGACAGGGCTACCTTAAGCACTATGAGGCACGCCTCCAGACACCCTT
Source organism: uncultured Bacteroidaceae bacterium (assembly GCA_905234605.1). GTDB lineage: Bacteria > Bacteroidota > Bacteroidia > Bacteroidales > Bacteroidaceae > Physcousia. The sequence goes on from CAJOIE010000013.1 coordinate 36,860, forward strand.
CGACCCCACTGGCACGCAACCCACACAGATGCAGATGTACTTCGGCCCCAACGACTTCCACACTCTCAAGGCACACAATGGCCTCAGCATCGATGCCTCGCGCGACCTCGAGCTGGAGGACCTCGTCTATTTAGGATGGCCTGTCGTGAGGTGGATCAACCGCTGGTTCATCATCTACCTCTTCGACTTCCTCAAGGGGCTTGGCTTGCACATGGGGCTGGTGCTGCTCCTGCTGACCATTATTGTGAAGGCTCTCGTCTATCCTGCCACGCGCAAGAGCTATCTGGCCAGCGCGCGGATGCGTGTGCTCAAGCCTAAGGTGGATGCCTTGAGCGCCAAGTATCCGCGCCAGGAGGATGCCATGAAGAAGCAGCAGGAGATGATGCAGCTCTATTCGCAGTATGGCGTCTCGCCCATGGGCGGCTGCCTGCCTATGCTCATACAGATGCCTATCTGGATAGCTCTCTTCAACTTCGTGCCCAATGCCATTGAGCTGCGCGGGCAGAGCTTCCTCTGGGCCGACGACCTCTCGGCCTACGACGATGTCATACGCTGGGGCCGCGACCTGTGGCTGATAGGCGACCACCTGAGCATCTTCTGCATTCTTTTCTGCGTCATGCAGATAGCCAACACGTGGATTTCCATGAAGCAGCAGCAGAACGCCGTCATGTCGCCCGAGCAGGAGCAGAGCATGAAGATGATGCGCTGGATGATGTACCTCATGCCCGTCATGTTCTTCTTCATGTTCAACACCTACAGCTCAGGCCTCAACTACTACTACTTCCTCTCCGGCCTGACCAGCATACTCATCATGTGGTTCCTGCGTCGCACCACCGACGATGCCAAGCTCCTTGCCCAGATGGAGGACTTCCGTGCAAGGAACGCCGCCAACCCGCGCAAGCAGTCGGGCATGGCAGCCCGCATGGCAGCCCTCCAGAAGCAGATGGAGCAGCAGCAGCGACGTTGAGCCCTAAGACATAACACCACACATACAGCATGAAAGCCTTGAAGATACTGTCTGCCTCCGCCATGATAGCGACACTGACGCCGCTCACGTCGTGCACCCGCACTGCCGAGCAGCCCGCCTCTGTGCGCAATGCCATCACCCTCGACAGCGACACACTCACGCCCGAAGCCCTGTGGGCCATGGGGCGCATAGGCACCTATGCCGTGTCGCCTGATGGCAGCCAGGTGGCATATCAGGTGACCTACTACAGCGTGGAGCACAACAACAGCTGCACATATATATATGTTCAGGACATACCGTCGCAGACAGATGCCTCCAGTGGTGACGGTGGGAGTGATGCTGAGACAGCGTCGCCGCGTCTGCTCGTCAAGGGCAGCAGTCCCGCATGGCTCCCCGACGGGCGTGTGGCCTACCTCAGTGAGGGCGAGGTGTGGACGGTGTCGGCCCAGAGCCGTCGGTCGCAGCAACTCACGCACACAGACGGTGCTGTCGACGACTATCTCTTTGCGCCCGACGGCAGCAAGGTGATACTCATCCGCCAGGTGCCATACACCGACATCATTGCCGAGCGGCCTGCCGACCTGCCGCAGAGCACGGGCCGTGTCATCAACGACCTGATGTACCGCCACTGGGACCACTATGTGGAGAGCATACCACATCCATTCCTATTTGATGTGGAGAGCGGCGAGGAGTTCGACATCCTTGCCGGCGAGCCCTACGAGTGTCCCATGGAGCCCTTCGGCGGCGTGGAGCAGATAGCCTGGAGCCCTGATGCGCGAACCATAGCCTTCACCTGCCGCACCAAGACGGGCCTGGCACAAAGCATAAGCACCGACTCCGACATATTCCTCTACGATGTCGGTGCACACGACCTGCACTCCGCCACCCACACGCGCAACCTCTGCAAGCCTGGCCTCGAGTTCGGTGCTGTGCTGCCTGCTGCCGACCCCTTCGGCGGCAGTCTCGACCCCACCAAGAGCCTGCGCCGTCAGCCGATTAACACCTCGGCAGAGTTCGCAGCCATGAATGTGGGCTACGACCAGAACCCAAGCTTCTCGCCCGACGGCCGCTACATTGCCTGGCTCTCCATGGAGCGCGACGGCTACGAGAGCGACCGCCAGCGTCTGTGCGTGTGCGACCTCAGCACGGGCCGTCGCCGCTACGTCACCGAGAGCTTCGACAGCAGCGTCGATGCCTTCGTCTGGGGCAATGACAGCTACACCTTATATTATATAGGTGTGTGGCACGCCACCACCAACCTCTATCGCACCGACCTCGACGGGCGCGTAGTCCAGCTCACCGACCTGCAGGCCGACTGGGGCTCGCTCAGCAGCCCGCTCCCTGCATTCTCCAAGGCGGAAGGGGGCCAGCCCGGCAGTGAGCAGGAAGGCGGTGTGCGCCTCATCATGGAGCGGCACGACTACTTCCATCCTGCCGACCTATACCTCGTAAGCATACCTGATGAGGGCCTCCATACAGGCGACGATGCTGTCAGCGAGAGCCCTGTGCCGTGCAGCCGTGCAGTAGGAGTCGTGCAGCTCACCCGTGAGAACGACCATATCCTCGCGCAGCTCGCCCCAGGCTCCTCGGAGGCACGCTGGTGCACAGCCACCGACGGCCGCCAGCTCCACTACTGGGTCATCAAGCCGCCCCACTTCGATTCCACGCGCAAGTACCCCACGCTGCTCTTCTGCGAGGGAGGGCCGCAGTCGCCCGTGTCGCAGTTCTGGAGCTACCGCTGGAACTTCTACATCATGGCCTCGCAGGGCTATGTGGTCATCGCTCCCAACCGCCGCGGCCTGCCGGGCTTCGGGCAGGAGTGGCTGGAGGCCGTCTCCGGCGACTGGACGGGGCAGTGCATGCGCGACTATCTCTCGGCCATCGACGATGCCTGCGCCGAGCTCCCATACGTCGACCGCGACCGTCTGGCTGCCGTGGGGGCAAGCTTCGGAGGCTTCTCCGTCTACTATCTTGCAGGCCACCACGACCATCGCTTCAAGTGCTTCATAGCCCACGACGGAGCCTTCAACCTCGAGGCCATGTACACCGAGACCGAAGAGAACTGGTTCTCCAACTGGGAGTACGACGATGCCTACTGGAATGCTGACCGCACAGCCGCTGCCAGTCGCACATACACGGCGTCGCCCCATCTCAGCGTTGACCAGTGGGACACCCCCATACTCTGCATACACGGCGAGCGCGACTACCGCATCAACGCCACACAGGGCATGAGTGCCTTCAATGCCGCCCGCATGAGAGGCATCCCTGCACAGCTGCTGCTCTATCCCGACGAGAACCACTGGGTGCTGCGTCCGCAGAACGGCATACTATGGCAGCGCACCTATTTCGCATGGCTCCGCAGGTGGCTGGGCAGCAAATAATGCCAGCAAACGTTTGCCCGCATCGTGCTCAATGCTTACCTTTGCGCGGCATCAGAGAAACAGGCAAGCCATTTAGCCTCTATAGGGCTACAGAGTCATACACGGCGATCCGTTAGCTCAGCTGGTAGAGCACAACACTTTTAATGTTGGGGTCTTGGGTTCGAGCCCCAAACGGATCACATCAGGGCAAGGAGGCCGCAAGGTCTCCTTGCTGCGTTATGTGGTCATCCCAGGGCACGGCCATGCCGTCTCCTTCTGCTCGTGCGCCATCCGGCAGGAAGGCCATGCGCGCGCCGGCGTGCAGCAGCAAAGCCATTCATCAGCTGCGGCGCGGCGCGCGCCGGCAAGGAGCTCTGCGTATGCGTCGCATTATGTGTGCAGGGTGATTAGGGTGCAGTGTGCAGGGTGGATGCTCCATGCCGTGCAGGGTGTGCAGCGGCAGGGTGCAGGGTGTGCCGTCATACAAAAGCTCCCACCGGAGTAGGCGGGAGCATAGGTGTTACCCTTCGGCCACTACGGCCTTATTGTGATAAGATGTAGGAATCTTACGCTGCAAATGTAGGCAAAAAGTGGTTGTGTGCAAGCCTTTTTGTCTATTTTTACGCCATCAATCACTGATAACCTGTATTATGGAACGTATTCTGGGTATAGACACGGGCACCAACAGCCTCGGATGGGCCATCGTGGAGCGTGAGGGCGATGAGTGTCGCCTTGTGGAACGGGGTGTAAACATCTTTGCCGAGGGAGTGAAGATGGAGAAAGGCAATGAGAAGTCGAAGGCTGCCGAACGCACGGAGCACCGTGCGCAGCGACGCACATACTGGCGGCGCAAGGTGCGCAAGGTGCGCCTGCTGACAATCCTGACCAAGCACCACCTGTGTCCGCCGCTGGAGGGCGATGCCCTGCGTGAGTGGCGTCAGGGAGGAGCCTATCCGTCCGACGAGGCGTTCCTCGCATGGCAGCGCACAGAGGACAAGGATGGTGTCAACCCCTACCGTTTCCGCCACATCTGCCTGACGCAGCGGCTCGACCTGACCGACCTGACGCAGCGCTACATGCTCGGCCGTGCGCTCTACCATCTGAACCAGCGGCGCGGCTTCCTCTCCAACCGCAAGGATGCTGCCGACGGAGAGGAGAGCGGCAAGGTGAAGACAGGCATCAGCGAGCTGTCGCAGGCTATGAAAGCTGCCGGCTGCCGCTATCTTGGCGACTACTTCTATCAGCTCTATGAGCGTGGCGAGCACATACGCCGCCGCTACACGGCCCGCAATGAGCACTACCTGGCCGAGTTCGAGGCCATCTGCGAGCGGCAGCAGATAGACGACGACCTGCGCCGGGAGCTGCGCCGCGCCATCTTCACACAGCGGCCGCTGCGCTCGCAGCGCGCCACCGTGGGCACATGCACCTTCGAGCCGTCGAAGCCACGCCTGGCCCTCTCGCATCCGCTCTATGAGGAGTTTCGCTTATGGCAGTTCGTCAACAACATACGCATCGAGACACCCTACGAGGCTGGCATGCGCCCGCTGTCGGCCACGGAGGTGGAGGCCATAGTGCCACTCTTCAAGCGCAAGAGCAAGCGCACCTTTCCCTTCGAGGACATAGCCAAGAAGCTCTCCACGGGCAAGAACAACTACTGCTACTACAAAGACAGCGTGCAGCGACAGTTCCGCTTCAACTATGCCATGGACACCCAGGTGAGCGGCTGCCCCGTGACGGCGCAGCTGGAGGACATCTTCGGCACGCCGTGGGTGGACAAGGCTGCCGAGGTGTACACCCTCTCTGCGGGCAAGACACGCCTGCAGGTGATGAACGACGTGTGGCATGCCCTCTTCGCCTTCACCGACGACGACCACCTTCGCCAGTTTGCCAGCGAGCGCCTGCAGCTCAGTGGGGACAAGCTGCAAGCCTTTGTGGGGATACAGCCGCCACAAGGCTATGCCTCGCTCAGCCTGAAGGCCATACGCAAGATACTGCCCTACATGCGAGACCAGCGCCTGCGCTACTCGCATGCCGTGTTCCTCGCCAACCTCTGCGAGGTGGTGCCGCGCCACCTGTGGGAAGTGGAACAGTCGCGACAGGCGGTGATAGAGACCGTGGTCGCTGCCATGGAGGCACACGCTGCCATGGAGGACGGCGAGCGAGGCCTCGAGCAGTGCGTGAAGGACGTGCTCACGGCACGCTTCGGAGCCACGGAGCAAGTGCTGAAGAAGCTCTATCACCCCTCCATGACGGACCTCTATCCCCGTCGCCGCCCCGACGACGTCGGACTCTACCAGCTGGGCTCGCCACGCACCGGCAGTGTGCGCAACCCCATGGCCATGCACTCGCTCTTCCGCCTGCGCAAGGTAGTCAACATGCTGCTGCGCGAGGGCAAGATAGATGCCGACACGACCGTCAACATAGAGTTCGCACGCGAACTCAACGATGCCAACCGCCGCAAGGCCATCAAGGAATGGCAGACACAGCAGGAAACGAAGCACAGCCAGGCGCGTGAGTCGATACGGCAGCTCTACCGTGAGCAGTGCCATGCCGACATAGACCCCACCGCCGACGACGATGTCAGGAAATACCTGCTGTGGGAAGAACAGGAGCACCGATGCCTCTACACCGGCGAGAGCATCGCCGTCAGCGACTTCCTCGGCCCCAATCCTCGCTACGACATAGAGCACACCATACCCCGCAGTGCCGGCGGCGACACCACCATGGCCAACCTCACGCTATGCTCCATGCACTTCAACCGCGAGGTGAAGCGCACGAAGCTGCCATCGCAGCTGGCCAATCATGCCGAGATACTCCAGCGCATCGACCTCTGGCGCGAGAGGGCAGAGAAACTCAGCAGCCAGATACGCAAGCTCCGGGGCAGTGCGGCATCGACCAAGGAGGCCAAAGACACCGTCATACAGAAGCGCCACCGCCTCGTGCTCGAGCGCGACTACTGGCGCGGCAAGCATGAACGCTTCTGCATGACCACCGTGCCCGAAGGCTTCGCCCGACGGCAGGGCCCGGACAACAGCGTCATCAGTCGCTACGCACGCCTCTACCTCCGCTCGGTGTTCCGCCACGTGTATATAGTGAAAGGCATAGCCACGGCCGACTTCCGCAAGCTGTGGGGCATACAGGAAAAAGACACCGCCAAGCAGCGCGACAACCACGCCCACCACTGCATAGACGCCGTCACCATAGCCTGCATAGGCAAGGAGCAGTATGCACGTCTGGCCGAATACTATCATGCCGACGAGGAGCACCGCATGCACGGACTTGCCAAACCCCATTTCCCCAAGCCATGGCCCGCCTTCGCCGAGGACATGAAGCATCTGGCCGACGAGCTGCTCATAGCCCACTACACACAGGACAACATGGCCAAGCACACGCGCCGCCGTGCATCAGGCAGCATAGCCGAAGGCGACACGGCACGCGCGCCGCTGCATCAGGACACCTACTACGGAGCCATCATGCGCGACGGCGAGCTCAAGTATGTGGTGCGCAAGCCACTCGACGCCCTTGCCGACGCCGACGTGGACAAGATTGTAGATGAGGCCGTCGCGCAGCATGTGCGCCAAGCCATCAGCCGCCATGGCAGCCTCAGGAAAGCCATACAGGCGGACGACGTGTGGATGAACCGCGAGAAAGGCATACCCATCAGAAAGGTGAGGCTGTCTGCCACCACCGTGACACGCCCGATGCACATCCGGCAGCAGCGCGACCCGTCGCGCCACCCCTACAAGCAGCACTACCACGTGATGAACGACCGCAACTACCTCATGGCAATATATATAGGCGAGAACAGCAGAGGCAAGGAGAAAAGGGAGTTTGAGCTCGTCAGCTGCATGGATGCAGCCACACACTACCGCCGCAGCAACGACCGGACATACGGCCTCGTGCCGCAGACCAGCCCCGAGAACAACTACCCGCTGGCATACTGTCTCAAGATAGGAACAATGGTGCTGCTCTATGAGCGCACACCCGAGGAAGTGTGGGACCTCGACAAGGCGCAGCTGACACGCAGACTATATAAGGTGACGGGGCTGTCGTCGATGGTGGTAGGTGGGAATGCATACGGCACTATTGAAATGACATTCCATCAGGAGGCACGTATGAGCACCGACTTAAAGGCAAAGAACGGTGCATATCAATCGGGCGAAGCATTACGTGCACGCATCAAGATGCTGCACACCCAGTTCAAGGCACTCACCCGCGGCGTCGACTTCGAGCTCAACGACCTTGGAGAGATAAGGAGGCTGATATGATGAAGCAGACACTGGTCTTCACCTATCCGGCATCGCTCTCGCTGCGCGACAGCCAGCTGGTGATAGACATCAAGGAGAGCTCTCAGGTGGTGACACGCCCCATAGAGGACATAGGCGTCATAGTGGTGGAGAACCAGACGGTGCGCATGACAGTGCCGCTGCTGGGTGCCCTGACCGACAATAATGTGGCCGTGGTCTTCTGCGATGCCAGGCCATGCCGCACAGCATGCTCATGCCACTCGAGGGCAACGCCACGCAGCAGGAGAGCTACCGCTGTCAGCTCGAAGCGTCGGAGCCCACGCGCAAGCGCGCATGGCAGCAAGTGGTGGAGAGCAAGATACGCAACCAGGCAGCATTGCTGACCAGCATCGGCATGGACGGCGGCCTGCTCAAGCCATACTACACGAATGTGCGCTCGGGCGACACCGACAACCGCGAGGGAGCAGCGTCGCGCATATACTGGAGCACACTCTTCGGCAAAGGCTTCCGCCGTGAGCGCGACGGCGCACCGCCCAACAATATGCTCAACTACGGCTACGCCATACTCCGTGCCGCTGTGGCACGCGCGCTGATAGGCTCGGGGCTATACCCCGCCTTCGGCATATTCCACCGCAACCGCTACAACGCTTTCCCGCTGGCCGACGACATGATGGAGCCATACCGCCCCTTTGTCGACGAGATAGTCTATCGCTTGCATATAGACGGTGCAGCCGATGAGCTCACGCGCGACATCAAGGCCCAGCTGCTGCACATCCTGTTCGCAGACGTAAGAATGGGCACCGTGCGACGTCCGCTCGAGGTGGCACTGACCATGACCACGGCATCGCTGCTCAAGATGTTCAAGGGCGAGACAGCCAGGCTGTCGTTGCCTGCAATGGCTGCGTCATGACAGAATATTGCCTGAATGCATATCGCATCATGTGGCTGTTCGTGTTCTTCGACCTTCCCGTCGTAACCAAGAAAGAGCGAAAGGTGGCGGCGCAGTTCCGCAAGAGCCTCATGAAGGACGGCTTCACTATGCTGCAATACTCTGTCTACATACGCCATTGTGCATCAGGAGAAAGTCAGGCCGTGCACACACGGCGCGTCAAGGCCAGCCTGCCAGAGACAGGAATGGTGAGCATACTCAGCGTAACCGATAAGCAGTATGGCAACATCATCAACTATTGGGGAAAGACAAAAAAGGCAGAACACATAGCAGAACCCTTGCAACTGGAGTTTTTTTAATATCTTCGCACCCAGAAACCATACACATCAACCACTTCCTGAACGTAGCTTCCAAGCTAACAGCTTGATTTACCACACTCTACACCACTTAGGTTGTGGTTTGATGTAGGAACACAGACTTATACACCGGCTGACGCTCCAACGGCTGCTTGCTCTCCGTTGTGGTTTGATGTAGGAACACAGACTTATACACCTGGATGTTGGTGTTAGCATCGTTCATTTGGGTTGTGGTTTGATGTAGGAACACAGACTTATACACCTAGCTCAGAGATAGTATCACGTCCTCGCTCGTTGTGGTTTGATGTAGGAACACAGACTTATACTCTTCTTCGCGTTGTGGTTTGATGTAGGAACACAGACTTATACACCTTATACCGAAATATCGTTATATCGACTTCCGTTGTGGTTTGATGTAGGAACACAGACTTATACACCCTCAGGGCTGAGCTCGCTAACCAAGGCATCGTTGTGGTTTGATGTAGGAACACAGACTTATACACCACACAGACATCACGCATACGCATGGCGACAGTTGTGGTTTGATGTAGGAACACAGACTTATACACCGAGCTCGGCCTCCTCCAAGATAAGCAGGTTGTTGTGGTTTGATGTAGGAACACAGACTTATACACCTTACCTAAAGGCATATTGTAGTGGTATATGTTGTGGTTTGATGTAGGAACACAGACTTATACACCAGAATACCATAGCGGCCGGGAACATCGCGTGTTGTGGTTTGATGTAGGAACACAGACTTATACACCTGAAGAATGATATGTCAGAGTTCCTGAAATGTTGTGGTTTGATGTAGGAACACAGACTTATACACCACTGGAATAGCATGTCCTCTCAGATACAGCGTTGTGGTTTGATGTAGGAACACAGACTTATACACCTCAATAACGGAATACTGCTCGTCCATGTCAGTTGTGGTTTGATGTAGGAACACAGACTTATACACCTCATGTTTCTGTTTTTTTACAGAATTGAGGTTGTGGTTTGATGTAGGAACACAGACTTATACACCAGCCATAACTTTAATTGTTTTAAGTTGTTTGTTGTGGTTTGATGTAGGAACACAGACTTATACACCTGAGGCACCATGTGGGAGCACCGTCGATTTGTTGTGGTTTGATGTAGGAACACAGACTTATACACCATTTCTAATCCTCTCAATTCTTTCAAAGAGTTGTGGTTTGATGTAGGAACACAGACTTATACACCGATGCCATATTATTTGAAAATTATAGGTTAGTTGTGGTTTGATGTAGGAACACAGACTTATACACCTCTCGCTGTTTGTCAAATTTGCGTACTTCAGTTGTGGTTTGATGTAGGAACACAGACTTATACACCTCATAGTTTATCCCTTCAGTTTGCAGAAGGTTGTGGTTTGATGTAGGAACACAGACTTATACACCCAAGTGCAGACAGACGGCTCAACTGTTTTAGTTGTGGTTTGATGTAGGAACACAGACTTATACACCAAAACTGATGGCTTGTGAACTTACCTCTTGTTGTGGTTTGATGTAGGAACACAGACTTATACACCTGCGTATCTCTGCGTATTTCTGCGTGACCTGTTGTGGTTTGATGTAGGAACACAGACTTATACACCCAAACAACCGAAAACAATATGAAACTGAACGTTGTGGTTTGATGTAGGAACACAGACTTATACACCGGAACGTAGGCCGTTTCAAATACGGCACAGTTGTGGTTTGATGTAGGAACACAGACTTATACACCGGCGACTGCACGAATGGTGGCGTGACATCGGTTGTGGTTTGATGTAGGAACACAGACTTATACACCAAAAAATTAAAAATCAATCACTTAAAAACAGTTGTGGTTTGATGTAGGAACACAGACTTATACACCATTATTCATGTACTCATTTTTGCGTGCCATGTTGTGGTTTGATGTAGGAACACAGACTTATACACCCCGGAAGGAAGAAGCCAAGGCACGCCGCAAGTTGTGGTTTGATGTAGGAACACAGACTTATACACCTTCTCGTCGGGGGGGTACCCCCCCGAACCGTTGTGGTTTGATGTAGGAACACAGACTTATACACCTCTATATCGCGGCTGCCAGCGTATTGATTAGTTGTGGTTTGATGTAGGAACACAGACTTATACACCGAAAGGTGAAATCTAAAGATGATTGTTTAACTATTAAGACTGAAAGCATTATGAACATCATCTGTATCTCACAGCTGCCGTGCTGGCTGAAGGGTTAGCAGGCTGACACGAAGGAGCCCCATGGTTTGAGCCATGGGGCTTTTTGTCAACTGCTTAAACGGCTTTTGTATGGGTCTACATGCAGGTGTGTGTGTGTGTCCGGTCGGTTTTTCGTCGGTGCACGATGGCTCGTGCGGGGCTGTCTGCGGGATTGCCGGAGGGCTGTGCCTGCTGCCTGCCTTGTGGCGCACGGCCTTGCCTGCCGCGGCGGCGGGTGTGGGACCAGGGTGTGCCGCAGGGTGTGTGCGGCGGGCGGGGCTACTCGTCCATGTAGAGGTCGAGCGTGCCGCCGGCCATTATGTCGGCGTGACGGACGATGCGTGCCGCGCCGAGTGTGCGGCCGGCGAGCGTGGCGCGCCGTATGTGTGTCGCGCGGGGGGTGCGGCGGTGTGTGCGTATGGTGAAGGTGCGGCCGCGGCCCACATGGAGTGTGGCCTCGCTCACGAGGGGTGAGCCCAGCACGTAGCGGCCGCCGCAGGGTTCCACCTGATAGAGGCCGAGGGCGGAGAGGATGTACCAGGCGGACATCTGGCCTGCGTCTTCGTTGCCGCAGAGGCCGTCGGGGCCGTCGGTGTATAGCTCTTGCATGATGCGCTGCACGAGTGTCTCGGTGCGTCGGGGCTGCCCGAGCATGGCATAGAGGTAGGCGATGTGGTGCGACGGCTCGTTGCCGTGTGCATACTGGCCTATGAGGCCGGTGATGTCGGGGTCGGCATCGGGGCCCGGCTCCGACGGTGCGGCGAAGAGGCTGTCGAGCCGCTGCAGTGCGACTCCGTTGCCGCCGAGCAGCGCGGCGAGCCCTTCCACGTCGTGCGGCACGAGCCAGAGGTACTGCCACGGGGTGCCCTCGGTGTAGCCGGGGCTCTGGTGGGATGGGTTGAAGCCGTGGGTGGTGGCGAAGCGGCCTTGGCTGTCGCGCGGACGCAGATAGCCCACGCGCTCGTCGTAGAGGTGGCGGTAGCCTGAGGCGAGCTTGGCGAAGCGGGCGGCGAGGCTGTCCTGGCCGTGTATGGCACGGCCCACCTGGGCGGCAGCCCAGCAGGCGAGCATGTACTCGAGCGACATGGAGAGTGAGCCCGGGTGGTGGTCGGAGGCGACATAGCCCAGACGCTGCATGTCGTCGAGGCCGCGCTCGTCGCTGAGCAGGCTCTGCGTGATGGCTTGCCACACGCGGGTGGTGTCGGTGGTGTAGCCTTTGAGCAGCAGGTCGGCCAGCACGGGCACGGCCGGACAGCCGACCATGCAGTTGGTCTCTTGCGACATGAGGTGCCACACGGGCAGCTTGCCTTGCTCGCTGAAGATGCGGAGGTAGGTCTCGGCCACGGAGGGCATCATCTCGGGCAGGATGATGGTGGAGAGCGGTGCGGCGGCGCGATAGGTGTCCCAGAGCGAGAGTGTGGTGAGGTAGGTGGTGCCGTCGGCTCCGAAGGGCCAGGCGAAGCCGTCGCGGCCATCGTCCTGCGGCGGCTGTCCGCAGTGCAGGCGGCGGACCTTGTTGTCGGCACCGCGCCAGTCGCCGTTCTCGTCGTCCCATGTCTGCGGGGCCATCATGAAGTGGTACATGGCGGTGTAGAAGATGCGCCGGTCGCGTGCGCTGCTGAAGGTGGCCTGCACGCGGCCGAGGTTGCGGTTCCATTGCTCGTCGGCCTCGCAGCGCATGGCGTCGAAGGTCATGTATGGTCCCACCATGTTCTGCATGGCACCTGCCTCTGAGACGGGGCTCAGGGCTATGGTCACGGTGAGCGGCTCGGCGGATGGCTCAAAGAGGAGTTGATAGTAGCAGCTGCCCGTATCGTCCTCCAGCATGTCGAGCACGGGGCGTGAGAAGCGCATGGCGAAGTAGCAGTGCTGCTCGCGGGCCCACCCGTGGCTTATGCGGAAGCCCACGCAGGTGGAGTCGTCCGTCATGGTAAGGCGTGCGCAGCTCATGCGGTCGCCCACACCGTTCACCAGGTCTACCACGAGGCGGTTCTCCGCGGCGCGGTCGGGGTATGTGATGCGGTACATGGCATTACGGCGGTTGGCTGTTATTTCCGTGCGTATGTAGTGTCGCGCCTCGGCGGCAGAGGCCTTGCGGTCTGTGCCGAGCAGCACGCTGTAGTAGCCAGGGCGCATCTCCTCGTTGTCGTGGCAGTAGGGTGTGGCCAGCCCCTCGCGGGAGAGGCTGTAGCTGCCGTCGGCAAAGGGCATGATGGCCACGTCGCCAAGGTCGGAGCATCCTGTGCCGCTGAGGTGTGTCTGGGCGAAGCCTACGATGCGCGTGCCGCTGTAGTGATAGCCGGAACACCAGTCCCAGCCTGTCTCTGACTGTGTGGGTCCTGCGGTTACCATGCCGAAGGGCACGTTGGCACCCACGAACACATGGCCATGAAGGCCTGTGCCGATGCGCGGGTCTACATATTGCGTGAGGCTCTGCGCCGTGGCGGCAGGGGCGTGGAGTGTCGCTGAGCAGAGCAGGCACAGTGCGTGGAGTGTGTGCCGGCGGTGTGATGTCTTCATGTCGTGGAGTGGTTGGGTGGTGGAGTAGTGCCGTGCCTGTGGGGGCTGCATCGGGCACGTCTCAGTAGAGTCTGGTTATGTCGGTGCCGCGATAGTAGTGGCGCAGGATGTCGGCGTAGGCGAAGCCTTTCTCGCCCATCGCCGCGGCTCCTATCTGGCACAGTCCTACGCCGTGGCCCCATCCGCGGCCGTGCAGGCGGAAGGCGGCGGGCACGCCGTCGGCCGAGAGGCCGATGCGTTCCACCTCGAAGGCGGCACTCTTGAGGTGTGTGCTGCTCAGTGCAGAACGTATCTCGAGTTCCTTGCCTATGTCGAAGCTGCGCTGCGCGCCCACTATGCGCAGCAGCGATATGCGTCCGCCTGGCCCGCGGCGCAGGGGCTGCAGGTCGCGTATGGGCCCCATGTCGATGTGCAGCCGCGCGCTGATGTGGTGCTGCACCTCTGCCTGTGTCAGTGTCTGCTGCCAGCGGTAGAAGTCGGTGGTCTCGCGGTCGTAGTCCACCAGCACGCTGGCGAGCGTGTGCGCGTCGTGGGTGTTGCAGTAGGGGTCGGCCACGCTCACGAGGTATGGCTTGTGCTCGTCCTGCCAGCATGTCTCGAACTCCTCGGTGCGTCCGCCGCAGCATTTGGAGAAGCGTGTGTCGCACACCTCGCCGTTATAGGTGAGCACGCATCCGCGCGTGGCCTCCACGGCCTCGGCCACGCGCGCGGCCGTGGCTCGCGTGATGCCCTGGTATCGCTGGCAGTGGTCGTCGGCGCAGACGTCGAAGATGGAGTGTGTCTCGGCATCCTGCCAGCGCACGAGCGAGTGGTCGGTCCGGCCCGAAGCGAAGAAGGCATGCTGCGCGGCGGCCTGCTGCCTGCGCTTCTCCATCTGTGCCAGCAGCCAGCTGCGGCTTATCACGGCGGCAGCCTTGAGGAACTCGACGGAGCACGTGGCGCTCATCTCCGAGCTTATCACGCTCTGTAGGTACTGTTCCACGTCGATGTCGTTGATGCACACTATCTGCTCCTCGTCGACCACGAGGCGCAGTGTGCCGCGGAAGGTCTGCCGCTCACGGCGTTCCCAGTGGAAGTTCTTGCCTATGGTGACGTCGTCGAGGGTGAAGCTTGCGTCGGGGTGTTCGGGCGTGAAGGTGAGCTGGCGGTACACCTGTCCGGCCCACAGCAGGCCTCCGTCGCTGTAGCTCACTTCCTGCCGTCCTTGCAGCGTGGTGCCCTTGGCGGCGAAGAGGCCGTGCAGCGTGAAGCTTAAGCTCCTGGCCGAGAGCAGCCCGACGCTGACTGACCTGCCACTCCCTTCGCCCTCAGGAGAGGCGGCAGAGCCCGGAGGCTCCGGAGCGGTGGCTGTGGTGGCGCTCCCGCTTGCGGCTCGGATGGTGCTCAGCTCTTCCTCGCTAAGGCTCACTTCGCGCAGGATGTCGGCAGCGCGTGCGGCCGTGATGCTGCTGAAGTCCTCTTCCCGCGGTGTGATGATGAGGCCGCCCATGTCGAGCGCGCCAGGGCTGATGAGCAGCTGTCCGGCACCTGTGCCGTAGCAGTCGGGGCGGTGCTTCTTGCGCGGGAAGATGAGTGTCACTGTCTCGTCGCGGCGGCTCTCGTCGCCTGCCTGCCGCCATGCAATGACGTTGATGCGCGGCTCGCTCTCACCCTCTGCGACGGGCAGAGCCTGATACAGGGGCCGGCACAGCAGGCTGTAGGTCTCTTCGGTGAGTGAGCGTATCACGAACACAGGGCACACATAGCCTTCCAGCATGAAGAGGCCGCTGCGCTCGCCCTCGCCCACATGGTCGGACATCTCTTGTTTCTCGGCAGGGGTGAGAGGGTAGAGCTTGCGCAGGCCTCTCTCGTAGAGGCTCCAGTCGCGCTCTATGGGCACCACTCCCCTTGAGCCGGCTTGCAGATGCATGTGGTCGGGGCATGAGGCACCGCACATCGGGCCGTTGTAGAAGAATATGTGGTGTGGCATCGTCCATGCCAGTCGGCGCAGCGTGCCGAAGTGCTCCCTGATGCTCTGCGGCTTGTGGCGGCGTGTGGGTATGGTGAAGTGGCGCGGCAGTATGGGGTAGGGGTTCACGAGCACTTGATAGTGGTGCTCGATCATCAGGGCGTGCTGCTGCGCGGGGCGGTTCTCGTCGCAGAGGAAGCAGGGCCGTGCCGCGATGTCGGCACTGGCTATGCTGGCAGCCGTCGACACAATGCGTGCCGGGTTCCATTGTGCTGTGAGCTGTATGTCGTCGAGGCTCAGGCTGCGCTGCTGCACCTGCGAGTGCAGGGCCTCATAGCGTTGGCGGGCTGTGTGCCATTGCCGCAGTTCCTCGTCGAAGAAGGCGTCTGCGTCGGCCTCGGTGGTGTCGCGGCGCCATGAGCGGCGCAGTGCCTGCCGGGCACGAATCTCGGTGGTGCGCAGCTGGTCCTTGTAGAGGTTGTTGCGGTTCACGCGCTCGGTGCTCAGGGCGGCATCGCTGTTTCCCTCCCAGCGACGGCACAGGTATAGCTCGTCGAATATGCGGCCTATGCGGTAGCGACGGCTTATCATGAGGCCCAGGGCATAGTCCTCGCCATAGCTGGTGTTGGGCACCTCTGTCTGTCGGAGTATGGGTGTGTAGAACGCCCTTGGCGCGCCCAGCCCGTTGATGCGCAAGGCATTGTTGCGGCCGTTCTGTGCAGTCCATTCGCGGTGGTCTATGATGCCCGGCGGCAGCGTCTGCAGACGGAAGTCGGTCATGCGGTATGAGCCTATGACCATGGCAGCGTTCTGCTCGTAGAAAGTGTCCACGATGCGCTGCAGCGTGGAGGCAGAGCTGTAGAGGTCGTCGGAGTCGAGCTGCACGGCGAAGCGTCCGCAGGCCTCATGGTGGATGGCCATGTTCCAGCAGCCGCCTATGCCCAGGTCGTCGCGCTCCGGACGGAGGTGCACGATGCGAGCGTCGGCAGCGGCCAGTGCCTCAATCTTCTCCGTGGTGCCGTCGGTGCTGTGGTTGTCCACCACTATTATGTTATAGGTGAACGATGTCTCCTGGGCGAGTGCGCTGCGTAAGGCATCCTCTATGGTGCGCTCGCGGTTGCGCACAGGTATGATGACCGATGCCTCCACGTCGAAGTGTTCGGCGGCGAGCTTCACGTTGTCCACCTCATCGGGAGCCAGCAGCGCGCCTATGGCGTGCAGATGGCGTGTGCACGCGCGCTCCATCTCTACTTGACGTGAGCGCAGGCGCGGGTCCACGTAGTCGAACTGCTTCTGGCCGGAGAGGCGCGTGTCGGTCTCCACCTCGGTGTAGAGCATTTCGCTGATGTGCACTGGCAGACAGCGGCGTGAGAGGAAGAGGCGCAGGTCGTAGAGGCCGGCCCACTGATATTCGCGCAGCCGCTCCTGGGCAAAGTAGTCGCGCACGTCGGCCGTGCGCAGCAGCAGCAGCGAGCCCATGTCGAAGTCGTCGCGCACGGAGCCTTCCTGATAGTCGATGAGCGGGTGCGCCACCACCTCGCCCGACGGCAGCTGCTGCCAGTGGTCGGCATAGAGGAGCGAGGCACCGCTGTCGCGTGCCACGATGAGCATACGCTCCAGTGCATGGTAGCCCAGACGCAGGTCGAAGCTCTTGGTGTAGAGCAGCATGTAGGGTGCTGTGGCCTGCTGACATATATGGCGCAGCGAGCGTGTCTGGAACGGGTTGTCTATGAGGAGTGTCTGTGCCACGAGCGGGCAGGCAGACAGGGCGGCACGGGTAGCCTCGGCGTCGGCCATGGTGGCGAAATGGAGGAAGCAGTCTATTTGCACAGGGGTGTAGGGTTGAATGTTGGCTTAATGCTGAAGATTGAAGGCCTAATGCCGTGCGGCGGCTGCCTTCAGCCACAAAAGTAGGACTTTCTGTTTCTTTATTTCCATTCCGTGCATATATTTGCAGCTGTCATTGCCAATAAACTACTAACCTAAACCATCTCTAAAAGCAATTATGAAGAAGCTTCTGACACTTGTGCTGTGTGCTGCCGCCATAGTGGGTGTGCGTGCACAGTCGCTCTCCGTCACTCCCTCCGACTGGCACTGGGAGAAAGGCACCATCGTTGTCAACACACCTCAGCGTCCCGCAGGGCAGACCGATGTGCTCGGACTCACGACTCCCAAGCTCACCACCGTGCGTGTGGCCTTCTGCGGTCTCGGCATGCGCGGCCCTGGTGCCGTGGAGCGTTTCACCTACATCCCTGGCGTGCAGATTGTGGCTCTCTGCGACTTTGAGGAGGCCCGTGCCGAGCGTTGCCAGGAGTTCCTGCGCAAGGCCGGTCTGCCGCCGGCAGCCATCTACTCAGGCGAGAAAGGCTATGAGGAAGTGTGCCGCCGCGAGGATGTCGACCTCGTCTATGTCGCCACCGACTGGGACCACCACTTCCCCGTGGCCAAGTGTGCCTTGGAGAACGGCAAGCACACAGCCATCGAGGTGCCGTCGGCCATGAACCTCGCGCAGTGCTGGGAGCTCATAGAGCTCAGCGAGCGCACACGCCGCCACTGCATGATACTCGAGAACTGCTGCTACGACTGGTATGAGCTGCGCGCCCTCAATATGGCCCAGAACGGCGTCTTCGGCGAGATACTGCGCGCCGAGGGTGCTTATATCCACAACCTCGACCCCTTCTGGGACTACTATTGGAAGAACCCCGACGGCAGCGACCCTGCGAAGCTCGGATGGCGCATGAAGTATAACATGGAGAACCGAGGCGACGTCTACGCCACCCACGGCCTCGGCCCTGTGGCTCTGGCCCTCAACATACACCGTGGCGACCGTTTCACCACCCTCGTGGCCATGGACACCAAGGCTGTGCACGGCCCCGACTATGTGGAGGCTCACACCGGACAGCGTCCCGCCAACTTCCGCAACGGCGACCACACCACCACACTCATGCGCACGGCCGAGGGTAAGGTGGTCGAGATACAGCACAACGTGATGAACCCGCAGCCCTACAACCGTCTCTACAAGCTCACCGGCACCAAGGGCTACGCCACCAAGTACCCCGAAGAGCATTTCGCCCTCGACCCCGGACAGCTGCAGGCCAGCGGCGTGGTGCCGCAGGTGGACGACCTCTCCTCGCACGGCTTCCTGCCCGAAGCCGAGCATCAGGCACTCATCGCCAAATATGAGCACCCCATCATTCTCAAGTACGGCAAGATGGCACAGGAAGTGGGCGGCCACGGAGGCATGGACTTCTTCATGGACGCACGCCTCGTCTACTGCCTCCAGAACGGGCTGCCCCTCGACATGGACGTCTACGACCTCGCCGAGTGGTGCTGTCTGGCAGAGCTCGGCTCGCTGTCCATGGACAACAACTGCGCCAGCGTGGCGTTCCCCGACTTCACCCGCGGCGCATGGCGCAAGGTGAACGGCTACCAGTTCGCGTGGGCCACACCCGAGGCCGAAGCTGCCGCCGAGGCCGCTGCACAGCAGAGCACAGCCGCACAGAAGGAGCTCTGCACCCAGAAGAAGCTCTGGGAGAAGTACGACAAGGAACGCGCCAAGCGTGCCAAGAAGCAGGCCAAACGCCGCTGACCGGCAGGCAGCAGCGTGACAGCGTAGGCCACACGCCCCTGCACCATAGGCTGCCGCCACCCTGCATGGTGACAGCCGCCACCCTGCACGGGTGAGCACTACCACCCTGCACCCTCTCTGCAAAGGGGGTGCAGGGTGTTTTTGCATACTGTGCAGGTTCCTGACGCGACACCTTTTAACACTCTTGCCAACACCTTTTAAGCTTCTGTCGCAGTGCCTGTCGGCAGAGTGGCACTATCTTTGCAGCAGCAACAGCAGGAGGGTGCACTCCCGCGCCCGACAACTCACACCCAAAACAACAACACACATGCAAGACTACATCGAAGTCACCGACAACTACGACCGCGGCTCCTACGCCCGCTCCGCCACACGCCGTGCCGCCACGCCATTAGCCTCCGCCATGACCGGCGTCTACACATGGATGGCTGCTGCCCTGTGCATCACAGCCGCCGTGGCCTACATCACCATCGCATCGCCGACCATGCTGCAACTCATCTACGGCAACGCGGCAGCCATCTGGGTGCTCGTCATAGCGGAGCTCGCACTGGTGATGGGCATCAGCGGAGGCATCAACCGCCTCTCGCCGACAACGGCCACGGTGCTCTTCCTCGTCTACGCCGCCGTCAACGGCCTGACCCTCTCATCCATCTTCTTCGTCTACACGGCAGGCACCATAGCCCAGGCCTTTGCAGCGTCGGCCCTCACCTTCGGCGGCATGAGTCTCGTGGGTGCCACCACAAAGCGCGACCTCTCCGGCATGGGCGGCATGCTCGTGATGGGACTCATCGGTCTCATCGTGGCCTCCGTCGTCAACATGTTCTGGGCCAACTCCATGCTCGATACCATCATAACCTACATCGGCGTGTTCATCTTCGTGGGACTCACTGCCTACGACACACAGAAGATCAAGGCCATGATGGCTCATGCCGAAGCCTATGGCGATGCCGCCGCACCGCGCCGTGTGGCCATCGTGGGCGCACTGTCGCTCTATCTCGACTTCATCAACCTCTTCCTCTACATCCTGCGCCTCTTCGGCCGCAGCCGCGACTAAGTCACATTGACGATGCAACACGCACGCATACTCACAGCTGTCATCGGCCTCACCATCTGCGCAAGCAACGCCGTGGCCATGCCTGCCACAGGGACGGTCGTCGCATCAGTGACACCGTCACCAGCCAAGACGCAGCTGCCCGGCTGGTTCGCCGGTGAGACCGACACCGAGCGCCTCGGCGCGGGAGTGCCCTCCATGGAGCCCTTGCAGGCACGCACATCGGCGCTCTTCAATGCCGTGCTGGCCTATGTGCGAGGCACCTCGCTGGGCCGTCTCGACGCCATAAGCTCGCGCTCAGTCGGCAGCCAACCTGACAGCTGCGCCGATGCATCATCGGCAGTGAAGAGCGAGGGCTCGGAGACAATCACCTATCATGGCTTCACATGCGATGTGCTCAACGAGAGCCGCACACAGCAGGGGGAGCACTTCATCCGTTGCCGTTTCGCTCCCGAAGGCCGCGCGGACAACATGCTCATCGTGCAGCGGCAGTGGAGCTATGAGCGCACGTCGGTCACCCGCTCCAAGCGCGAGGCGAGCGTCAAGGCCATGTTCCGCATCAACGGACAGAGCCACCAGCTCGAGTTCACCGTAA
The DNA here is from genome assembly GCA_905234605.1 of uncultured Bacteroidaceae bacterium. Taxonomy (GTDB): domain Bacteria; phylum Bacteroidota; class Bacteroidia; order Bacteroidales; family Bacteroidaceae; genus Physcousia. The sequence goes on from CAJOIE010000013.1 coordinate 57,604, forward strand.
GGGAGGATGCCAGCGGGCAGCAGGCGATGTGGCTGTGGGTCAACGACAAGCCTGCCACACTGCCTGCCGGATGGAGCTATTCGCGCAGCACGACAGGCACGGCACCCACAGGGCGACCCGTGGCATTAGGCAGCGGCGACCTCGCAGCCTCCCTCGGCCTGGCGCAGACGGCTCTCTACTGTCTGGTGCCATTCGTGCCAGCATCGGCCAAGACCAACAGTCTGAGGCAAGGCATAAGGGACAGCGTCGCCCTGACCGGCACAGCCATCGACAGATGCACATCCGACATGCTGGGTGCGCTCTATGCCGATACGCTCAGCATGCCCGTCGACATACGCCTTGGAGGCATGGACCGACAGGGGATGACGGCGACAGTGGCCAACGTGGCTTTCGACGACGATGCTTCTGCCGCCGATGGTTTCCTTATGGCGCACTCTGTTGGCCTTGACGTCACTGCTGCCGACAATGCCATACACCGGCTGCTGATGGCACAGGAGCAATACTACACAGCCCTGTGGGACGTGGTCATGCAGAAGGAGGCTATAGTGCTTGAGCAGACACCGCCCGCCGAGAGCATCACCGTGATAACAGGGCAGCAGGCACACTCTGAAGCCATCGTGTCTGCCGACATCAGCGACATAGGCGTGCGCTGGGACTTCGAGCCACTGCCCGACCAGCGCACACAGGACAGGCTCACCCGTCAGGCACTCAAGCAAGGACGTTTCATGTACCCTCGCGGCCTCTTCGTCAGAGGGCACTGACGCCCGCCGGCATCACATGCCGCCACCGCGCACGGCAAGTGCAGCGACATCGCAACAACGGCAGGGGGTACACCGCGACACCCTGCCATTTTGGCATAAAAGTAGGCCTCCCCGTTGGCCATACGCCTCCTTCTGACTATTTTTGCCCCCATAAGTGGAAACATCGCCCAACAACACACTCAAGCCACTGCTCGGCCTCACTCCCGACGAGCTCCGTGGCGTAGCCCTCGAAGCAGGACTCAAGCCGTTTGCCGCCAGGCAGATGGCACATTGGCTATATAATAAAGGTGTGCCGGCAATCGACGGCATGACCAACATCAGCCTCGCCGCACGCCAGCAGCTCGCCACACGCTACGAGGTGGGGCAGCGGCAGCCGGCACTGCGGCAGGAGAGTGCCGACGGCACGGTGAAATACCTCTTCCAGGTGCCCTCGGGGCTGCGCGTAGAGACCGTGTTCATCCCCGACGGCGAGCGCGGCACCCTGTGCGTCAGCTGTCAGGAGGGTTGCAAGATGGGATGCCGTTTCTGCATGACCGGCCGTCAGGGCTTCCACGGCAACCTCACGGCAGCCGACATCCTCTGCCAGATATACTCGGTGCCTGAGCGCGACCGCCTCACCAACATAGTGTTCATGGGGCAGGGCGAGCCATTCGACAACCTCGATGCCGTGATGCGAGCTACCGACATCATCACAGCCGACTACGGCTGGGCATGGAGCCCGCGGCGCATCACCGTGTCAACAGTGGGACTGCGAAAGGGGCTCGCGCGCTTCATGGACGAGAGCCAGTGCCACCTCGCCGTGAGCCTGCACAACCCGCTGCCCGACGAGCGCGCACAGCTCATGCCCGCCGAGCAGAGCCTCCCGATAGCCGACCTCGTGGCTGCGCTCCGGCAGTACGACTGGTCGGGGCAGCGACGCCTCTCATTCGAGTATATCGTCTTCGCTGGGTTCAATGACACGCGCCGCCACCAGCAGGCACTCGTGCGCCTGCTCGCGGGGCTGGAGTGCCGCGTCAACCTCATACGCTGGCATTCGCTGCCTGGTGAGCAAGACCTTGCCACTGCCACCGACACCGAGATGGAGCAGATGCGCGACTACCTCACACGCCACGGACTGCGCTGCACCATACGCGCCTCGCGCGGGCAGGACATAGACGCAGCGTGCGGACTCCTCAACACACAGCGTGCGGACGATGGCACCATAGCCTAATCCCGAAATACCGTTATACCGCCATACCATAGTGGCGGAAATGCAACACACCGGACATCATGACAGAGAACACCATAACCCCGAGACAAACCGCTCACGCCATCACGGCGAAGATGAGGGCAGGCATGTTGTTTGCGCTGTGCACCCTCATGCTCCTCACATCGTGCCGCAAAGAGTTTGTCATGCCGCGTGCCAGCGGCAGACCCTACGAGGTGATGGTCGTGATGACCGACCGTGACTGGCAGGCACCACAGGGACGCGCGCTCTTCCGCGTGCTCGACACCGACATTCCTGGTCTGCCACAGCCTGAACGCTCCTTCCACATATCGCAGGTGGAGCCACGGCACTTCGACACCGTGCTCAACATATTCCGCAACGTCATACTCGTGGACATCAACCCGAAGCTCTACACCCGCACGGCAATGAAGTTCACACGTGACAAGTATTCTATCGACCAGATAGTGCTCACCATACAGAGCCCATCGCCGCAGGACTTCGCCGACTTCTGCGACACCCACGGGCAGGACATCATCGACTTCCTGACCAAGATGGAGATGAACCGCCTCATCAGGGAGCTGCGCGACAAGTACTCACGCGTCACGGCCGACCTTGCCCGTGAGCTCTTCGACTGCGAGCTACATGCTCCCGACGAGATAAAGAGCTACAAGCGTGGCACCGACTTCTTCTGGACCAGCAGCAACGGAGCCTCGGCACTGGTCAATATATGCATGTACACCTATCCATACGAGGGACCGCACACATTCACCAAGAGCTACGTCCTGGCCAAGCGGGACAGCGTCATGGCCGTGAACATACCCGGCACGCTGCCCCACATGCACATGGCCACCGACACGCTGCGCACATTCGTCAAGCCTATAGTCGTGCACGGACAGTATGCCATGGAGGCACGCGGCCTCTGGTATATGGAGAACGACGGCATGGGAGGCCCCTTCGTGAGCCACTCGCGGGTGGACACCACGCGCAATATAGTCGTCGTGGTGGAAGGCTTCGTGTTTGCGCCCGAGAAGATGAAGCGCGGACTCATGCGGCGTCTCGAGGGCTCGCTCTACACCCTCAACCTGCCTCACGAGCAGACGGCACCCATAGTGACGACACTCGAAGAGGTAGTGGTCACCCCCGAGCAACGGCAGGAAGAACGCAGACGCCGTAACGGCAACTGACACGTGAACAACTCCAGCCTGCAGCTAACAGAAGCAAGCTGCTCTGCGCAGCAGGCCACAGATAATAACATTGCAACAACAAAGATATGGACAAACTACGTATAGGCATCACACACGGCGACCCCAACGGAGTGGGCTACGAGGTAATCCTCAAGGCCTTTGCCGACCCTGCACTGCTTGAGCTGTGCACACCCATCGTGTATGGCTCCATCAAGGTAGCCTCCTACCACCGCAAGACGCTCGACCTGCCTACTAACTTCAACGCCATAGCCCACGCCACCGAGGCTCACGACGCGGCACTCAACCTCATACACTGCACTGCCGACGAGGTGAAAATCGACCTCGGACAGAGCACGCCAGAGGCAGGCACCGCCGCCCTGGCCGCCTTGGAGCGCGCCGTGGCCGACTGGCAGGCAGGCCTCATCGATGCCATCGTCACGGCACCTATATGCAAGCACAGCATACAGAGCGAGCAGTTCGCCTTCCCAGGGCATACAGAGTATCTGGCCAATGCCGTTGGCCACGACGGTCAGGAGCCGCTGATGGTGCTCATGAACGATGCCTTGCGTGTGGCTCTGGTCACCACACACCTGCCTCTGCGCAAGGTGGCCGACGCCATCAGCACTGAGACCATAGTGAAGCGCCTGCGCCTCTTCAACGCCAGCCTCATGCAGGACTTCGACATCTCACAGCCACGCATAGCCGTGCTCTCCCTCAACCCACATGCCGGCGACGACGGAACCCTCGGCACAGAGGAGAGCGAGGTCATTGCTCCGGCCTTGCAGCAGGCTGCCGACGAAGGTGTCATCGCTTACGGCCCCTTCGCCGCCGACGGCTTCTTCGGCGCGCAGACATACACTCACTACGATGGCGTCCTGGCCATGTACCACGACCAGGGGTTGGCTCCCTTCAAGCTGCTTGCCATGGACGACGGTGTCAACTTCACCGCTGGTCTCGACCTCGTGCGCACCAGCCCCGACCACGGTACGGCCTTCGACATTGCAGGCAAGGGCGTAGCCTCCGAGGCGTCGTTCCGCCAGGCTCTGTATGCAGCCATCGACATCACACGCCGTCGTCGTGCCTTCAAGGAGCGCCACGCCGACCCTCTGCCAAAGCTCTATGTCGACAAGCGGGAGCGCGGGCAGCGCAACCAGACAGCATAGACCGCCGTGGACACCAAGGAACTACAGCAGGTGAAGGCTCGCTATGCCATCGTGGGCAACAGCGAGGGTCTCAACCATGCCCTCGACACGGCGCTGCAAGTGGCCAAGACCGACCTCTCCGTGCTCATCACGGGTGAGAGCGGCGTGGGCAAGGAGGTGCTGCCGCGCCTCATACACGACCACAGCCTGCGCCGCACGCGCAAGTACTTCGCCATCAACTGTGGCAGCATTCCGGAGGGCACTATCGACAGCGAGCTCTTCGGCCACGAGAAGGGAGCCTTCACGGGAGCCATCGGCGAGCACGACGGCTACTTCGGCGTAGCCGACGGCGGCACCCTCTTCCTCGACGAGGTGGGAGAGTTGCCCATGAGCACGCAGGCACGTCTGCTGCGGGTGCTTGAGACGGGCGAATACATACGTGTGGGCAGCTCCGAGGTGCGCAAGACCAACGTGCGCATCGTGGCAGCCACCAATGTCAACATCCAGAACGCCATACGCGACGGACACTTCCGTGAGGACCTCTTCTTCCGTCTCTCCACCATTCCCATCAAGATGCCCCCGCTGCGTGAGCGTGGAGCCGACATAGTGTTGCTCTTCAAGAAGTTTGCCATGGAGGTGGCGGCCAAGTACCAGATGCCTCAGTACCTCACGCTCACCCCCGAGGCCGAGGAGGTGCTCAAGCGCTATAAGTGGCCGGGCAACATACGCCAGCTCAAGAACCTGACGGAGCAGATGTCCATCCTCCTGCGCGACACCCGTGTGGTCACGCCCGATGTGCTCTCCGACTATGAGATATGGCCGTCCACGTCGGAGTCTGTAGGCCTCGTGCGCGTGAGCCAGCAGCATGCCGAGACGCATTCCTACAGTGCCGAGCGCGAGACCCTCTTCCAGATGATCAACGCCTTGCACACCGAGGTGAGCGAGCTGCGCCAGCAGGTGGCAGCCATGATGGGCGCACAGGCCAGCGTGCCGGCCACCCAGATGGTGCCTATCGCCACGTTGCCGCGCGACGGCGGCGAGGCTCCCACGGTAATCTCCCACACGGCAGCGGGAGCGGGTCGGCACGATGATGTCACGCCCTATGCCGAGGAGTATGTGGAGGAGCCCCTGGCCATCGACGAGCAGGAGCGTCGTCTCATCATGCGTGCCCTAGAGAAGCACCACGGCCGCCGCAAGCGTGCCGCCGAGGAACTCCACATCAGCGAGCGCACACTCTACCGCAAGATTAAGGAATATGGACTCGAGGATATGTAAAAGCCTGTGCCGTGTGGCCGTCGTGGCCGTGCTTGCCGTGGGGCTGCCCGTGGCATGTGCCGTGGAGTATAAGTTCAATGGCGCAAGCATCGACTACGCAGTCACCAAGACCATACAGATAGACCCCTTCCCCATACGCTCCACCTACGTGTGGGCCCCCATGCAGTCCATCTTCAATAACCGTCTGACCGACATCTTCGCCCAGCAGACCAAGTTGCGGCAGGTGAAGCGCGGCGGCGACCTCGTCATAGCAGGCGAGATTACCGGCTTCGACCAGTTTAACAAGGGCGTTGGCAGCGACGGCTACAGCTCGCAGGTGCAGCTCAAGATGACTGTCAACGTGCGCTTCACCAACAACAAGAACCACTCAGAGGACTTTGAGCGGCAGTTCTCCGCCACCGCTGAGTACGATGCCACGCAGCAGCTCATCAATGTGCAGGAAGAGCTGGTCACACAGATGACCAAGGACATCACCGAGCAGATATTCAACGCCACCGTGGCCAACTGGTAACCTCCCGCCACATCCCTCACCACGTCTATGCAGTCCATCTCAGCCTATATAGCCAATCCCGAGCTCATCGACTCGCTGGCCACCGACGAGCTACGCCTGCTGCTCCAGCACTATCCCTCCTTCCATGCCGCGCGCCTGCTCTACGTGTATGGCCTCTACCGCCGCCACGACGACCAGTTCGGCTCCGAGCTGCGGCGCGCCGCCCTCCATGTGCCCGACCGCCGGCAGCTCTTCCAACTAATTCAGGGCGACAACTACAAGCTCACGGCCATGCCCCAGGCAGGTCCCGCCGATGAAGCCTCGTCGGCTGCCGACCGCACGCAGGCACTCATCGACTCCTTTCTGGCCGGGCATCCCGAAGCCACCGCCACGCCGCAGCGCCGCACCCACGCCACCGACGCCTCGGTCGACTACATGGCCTACCTCATGCAGGCCTCACCGCAGCCCGTGGCAGCCACACCCGTGAGCCCCCTGCACACAGCAGCCGCAGCACCGCGCACTCAGGCTGCCGGCACCCTGCACCCTCATGCCGTAGACCCTGCACCCTCTCCCGCCGGCACCCTGCACCCCCATGCCGCAGACCATGCACCCTCTCCCGCCGACACCGCCGCCCCCGAGCCCGACACCGTGCAGGCCGACACCGACCCCACGGCCGACCTCTTCACCGAGACCTTGGCCAAGATTTACATCAAACAGGGCAAATATGCCAAGGCAGCTGAAATTATCAGGCGTCTGAGTTTGACTGTACCAAATAAAAACCGTTACTTTGCCGACCAAATCAGGTTCTTGGACAAACTCATCATCAACCAGCAGAATGCCGAGGCCGGTGCTGCCGGATGAGCGACCCGAAGATAGCCCTCAGGCGTGAGCCTCACGCACCCTGTGGCCGGGCCTGCGGCCATTGACTTGCGAATTCATAAATCCAACAAACGATATGTACACACTTCTTGTAATCCTCGTGGTGATAGCATCCATCTTCATGTGCCTTGTGGTACTCATACAGGAGTCAAAGGGCGGCGGTCTGGCCAGCGGCTTTGCCAGCGGCAACCAGGTGATGGGTGTGCGCAAGACCACCGATGTCATCGAAAAGCTCACATGGGGTCTGGCAGCCGTCATGGTGGTGTGCAGCGTGCTCAGCGTATACTTCATACCTGCAGCCACAGGCGAAGCCTCCGTCATGGAGCAGATAGCCACCGAGCAGAGCTCCACAGCCTCCACCAACCTCCCCGGCATTCCCGCCGCTGATGCTGCCGAGGCTCCAGCCGAGACGCCAGCAAACTAATATCAACGCTCAGACACATGCTGCCGCCGGCCCGAGTGCGGCGGCGCATGGCACACACTATGCCACACTTCGACAGCAAGCGTCTACTTGCGACAACCATCATAGCAATGATAGCGCTGACCACTCAGGCCAGCGCTTTCGTTTTAACAAGCGGTGAGCGCATCTGCGTAGCCCTCGACGGGCGCGAGCCCACCGTGGTGTTCACCGCCCTCAACATGGTGCGCGACGACCTGCGCCGCGTCATGGGCGTGACGGCGCAGGTGCGCGAAGCCGATGCGCGCATCATCGTGGGCACGCACAAGGGAGCCGGCGAGCGGCTGCTCGGAGCCACAGGGCTCGACTTCTCCAGCCTGGCAGGCCAGTCGCAAGCCTTCCAGATAGCCGTCGACAGGGAGGGACGCCTCGTCGTGGCAGGCAGCGACGGCTATGGCACGGCCTACGGACTGGTGGAGCTCACGCGCATGCTCGGCGTGTCGCCATGGGAGTGGTGGGCCGATGTCGACGTGCAGCCGCGCGACACCCTCAGCCTGCCCGACGGCTACACCTGCCGTCAGGCTCCCGACGTGGCCTACCGCGGCATCTTCATCAACGACGAGGACTGGGGCCTCCTGCCTTGGTCCACCTTCACCTACGAGCCCAACGACAAGCACGCCATAGGCCCGCAGACCACGCAGCGCATCTTCGAGCTCATGCTGCGCCTGCGGCTGAACCTCTACTGGCCACCTATGCACGAGCACACGCGCCCATTCTTCCTCACGCAGGGATGTCGCGAGCTCGCCTCGCGCTACGGCATAAGCATAGGCACCAGCCACTGCGAGCCCATGGCCAGCAATGCCGCTGGCGAGTGGTCGCAGCGCGGCAAGGGCGACTACAACTTCATCAAGAACCGCAAGCATGTGCTCGACTTCTGGCAGGAGCGGGTGCGCCAGGTGGCACGCCAGCCCATAGTGTACACGCTCGGCATGCGTGGCCTGCACGACGGCATGATGCAGGGCGTGAAGAGCGTGGCCGACCAGCGCAAGGCTCTCACACGCATCATCGAGGCACAGCGCAAGATACTCTCCGAGCAGCTCAAGCGTCCCCTCTACAGCATCCCACAGGTGTTCATACCGTACAAAGAAGTGCAGGAGGCTTACGACGATGGCCTCGAGGTGCCCGACGACGTGACCCTGCTGTGGTGCGACGACAACTATGGCTACATACGCCATTTCCCCACTGAGGCCGAGCGCAAGCGTCTCGGGGGCAACGGCGTGTACTACCACATCTCCTACTGGGGCCGTCCGCACGACTACCTATGGCTCGGCACGGCCAGCCCCTACCTCATGTACCAGCAACTCTACGAGGCCTACTACCATGGTGCCAACCGCATGTGGGTGCTCAACGTGGGCGACATAAAGCCCTCCGAATATCAGGTACAGCTGTATGCCGACATGGGGTGGAGCATAGAGGGCGTCAGGCAGCAGACCATAGGGCAGCACCTGGAGCAGTTCTTTGCCACCAATGTGGCCCCCGACGTGGCACGCCTTCTGGCCATCTACATGAAGGAGCACTATCAGCTCTCGTTCCAGATGAAGCCCGAACACCTGGCCGGCACACGTGTGGAGGAGCCGCGCGGCGGCGATGTGGACTGGAGTGCCGTGCGCGACCTGCCGTGGAGCGAGCACAAGATACGCCACCGCCTGGGACGCTACGACCTCATGCGCCGCAACATCCTCTGGGTGGCCGACTCGGTGCGCCGCACGCATCCTGAACGCTACGAGGCCTTCTACGAGCTGGCCGAATATCCGCTGCGTGCTGCCATCGCCCAGAACAACAAGTACCTGCTCGCGCAGCTGGCACGTCACCGCATAGCATGGCTCAGCGGCGAGACCGTGGAGCAGACGTGGCAGCGCAGCGACTTGGCCCACAACGAGATACAGCAGCTCACGCAGGACTACAACGCCCTGCGCGGGGGCAAGTGGAACGGCATCATGAACTCCAACCCGCGCGGCCTGACAGTGTTCCAGCCTGTGCCGCACACCACTGTAGACGCCCCTCTGCCCGAGGAGCCCGCCTCGGTAGCACATTTCTATGGAGCAAGCTACAGTGCCAGCAGCTTCACAGGCTCGAAGCTACTCGACCCGCTGCTTGGCCTCGGAACATCCATCCGCGCCATGCCGCTGCCCAAGGGGTGCGACCTCACCTATAGCTTCGACCACAACTTCGGCCGTCAGAAGCAAGTACAGATTGAGCTGCGCTTGCTGCCAACGCATCCTGTTGAGGAACAGCAGCGGCTCACCCTGTCATTCGACGGCGGCGACCCTATGGTCGTCACCTACGCCACGCAGGGACGCTCCGAGGAGTGGAAGCAGAACGTGACGCGCAACTATGCCCTCGTCACCCTCACGCTGCCTGTGGCCGAGGCCGCCGGCCGGCATTCTGTGAGGCTGAAGGCTTTGGACGACGGCGTCGTGGTCGACGAGCTCTACATACGCAAATAACAATAACGCAAGGATACACATGTTTGAGAATTTGTCAGAGCGCCTGGAACGCTCATTCAAAATCCTGAAGGGTGAAGGCAAAATCACCGAGATCAACGTTGCCGAGACACTCAAGGACGTGCGTCGCGCCCTGCTCGATGCCGACGTCAACTATAAGGTGGCCAAGCAGTTCACCGACACGGTGAAGCAGAAAGCCCTTGGACAGAACGTGCTCACGGCCGTGAAGCCGCAGCAGATGATGGTCAAGATCGTGCACGACGAGCTGACAGAGCTCATGGGTGGCGACACCGCCGAGCTGCAGCTCAAGGGGCACCCCGCAGTTATCCTCCTGGCTGGCCTCAACGGTGCAGGCAAGACCACCTTTGCCGGCAAGCTGGCCAATATGCTCAAGGCCAAACGCTCGCGCAAACCGCTCCTGGCGGCATGCGATGTGTATCGTCCGGCTGCCGTGGAACAGCTGCGAGTGCTGGGCGAACAGATTGGCGTGACTGTCTACACCGAACCCGACAGCCAGGACCCCGTCCAGATAGCACGTAATGCCATCACCGAAGCTCGTAGCCGTGGCTACGACACTGTGCTCGTCGACACCGCCGGACGTCTGGCCATCGACGAGCGTCTCATGCAGGAGATAGCTGCCATCAAGGAAGCCGTCAACCCCGACGAGACTCTCTTCGTGGTAGATGCCATGACGGGACAGGATGCTGTCAACACAGCACTCGAGTTCAACCGCCGCCTCGACTACACCGGTGTGGTGCTGACCAAACTCGACGGCGATACGCGCGGCGGTGCTGCCCTCAGCATACGCACCGTGGTGGACAAGCCGATAAAGTTTGTAGGCACCGGCGAGAAGATGGAAGCCATAGACCCCTTCCACCCTGCGCGCATGGCAGACCGCATACTGGGCATGGGCGACATAGTGAGCCTCGTGGAGCGCGCACAGGAGCAGTTCGATGAGGCCGAGGCACGACGCCTTGAGCGTAAGCTGCAAAAGAACCAGTTCGACTTCAACGACTTCTACGCGCAGATACAGCAGCTAAAGAAGATGGGCAATATCAAGGACCTGGCCTCAATGATACCCGGTGTGGGTAAGGCTATCAAGGACATCGACATCGACGATGAGCCCTTCAAGGCCGTTGAGGCCATGATACTATCCATGACACCACGTGAGCGCAGCCACCCCGAGCTGCTCAACACCAGTCGCCGCCAGCGCATAGCGCGCGGCTCGGGCACCACCATACAGCAGGTGAACCGCTTCATGAAGCAGTTTGAGCAGACGCGCAAGATGATGCGCATGGTGGCCAACCCCAAGATGGCGCAGATGATGGCTCGCATGCCGAAGAGATAGCAGCCTCTGGCGGCCTGCGGCCACGACCCTGCTCACGTGGAAGAAGGGAGAGTAGGGAAAGTGATACAAAATATATACCTATATATAATATAGCCTCTTATAATATAGTCCCTCCATGGCACAGACTACAACAAACAACTTCAGCACAGACACACCGCAGGTGACACCTCCCTCACAGGAGCATACCCCTCCCACACACGCAGGGGTGAGCGGGGGTGAGGCCGCTACCCTCATCGACGGCAAGGCCACGGCCGCTGCCATCAAGGCCGAGATAAAAGCCGCCGTGGCTGCAATGGCAGCCACGGGGCACAGAGCCCCCCATCTCGCCGCCATCCTCGTGGGGCACGACGGAGGCTCCGAGACTTATGTGGCCAACAAGGTGCGGGCGTGCGCCGAGTGCGGTTTCCGCAGCACGCTGTTGCGCTTTGAGGACACCATCAGTGAGGCCGAGTTGCTCCGCGAGGTGGCGCGCCTCAATGCCGACCCCGAGGTCGACGGATTTATTGTGCAGCTGCCTCTGCCGCGGCACATCGATGAGCAACACGTCATAGAAGCCATCGACCCGCGCAAGGACGTGGACGGCTTCCACCCCGTCAATGTGGGGCGCATGGCCGTGGGATTGCCAGCCTTCGTCTCCGCCACGCCCAAGGGCATACTTGAGCTGCTCCGGCGCTATGGTGTGCATACAAGTGGCAGCAAGTGTGTCATACTTGGTCGCTCCAACATCGTCGGTCGCCCCATGGCACAGCTCATGAGCAGCAAGCAAGGCGGAGATGCCACCGTGTGCGTGTGCCACAGCCATTCGTCACAGCTGGCCGATGAGTGCCGTACTGCCGACATCATCATTGCTGCCATCGGGCGGCCAGCATTCCTCAAGGCCGACATGGTGAAACCTGGTGCCGTGATAATCGACGTGGGCACCACGCGCGTGCCCGATGCCTCGCGGCCACGCGGCTTCCGCCTGCAGGGCGATGTGGACTTTGAGGCTGTAGCTCCCATTGCCTCCATGATAACACCTGTGCCAGGAGGAGTCGGACCCATGACAATATGCATGCTCATGCAGAACACCCTCGCCGCCGCACGTCGCGAATACTATGCATAACGCTTGGCCAAACGCCTCCTTTCAATATCTTTGCCCAAGCATTTATACTTATCGTTATGTCATCACATACATATCGCCGCCCGTGGCCGCTGTCGCTATCCGCCTCTGTCGTAGCTGCTTTCGTGTGCTGTCATGTCTCGGCACAGACGTTCACCACATACCGCGACTCAACCATCAGCATCGTGGCCGAGCACGACGGACAACTCTACGCCATGAGCAATGTGGTGAAAGGCGGTCGCATGCAGCCTGTAAGTGTAGCATTCTCAGGCGACGGCCTCGTGATGGTGCTTGATGGCGAGACCGCATACCAGAGTGTACGCTGGCTCGTGGGTGGCAGCTCGTCAAGCGTGCACCTCTTCCCCTATGTCTGTGGCACCGACGGGCTGTATGTGCCCTCGGCACAGTTCCTGTGCACAAACAAGACAGGCACTTCACTCCAAATAGGCAAGAGCGACGGGCAGTATAAGTTTGTCTACAAGAGCGACTATGACAGCTGGGGCTTTGACTCAGGTAAGAGCTATTACCGTCTGGCATTGAAGCACTCGGCATCAGCAACAGAGTTCATGGCTGAGAACACAAGTTACTTCACCTCCAATCCCGACCTCTACACTCCGGCTCACAACGCAGGCTTGGCAGAGCATGTGTTCTGCGCGTTGCCCACAGATGGCAGCATATCCGCCATCTGTCTGCCCAAAGGTGTGCGTGCAGCAGAGAAGGCTGGTGCACAGCTCTATGAGGTGACACATAAGGTGGTAGACAAAGGCGCAGTGGTAGGCTTCGTGCTCAAAGCCTATGGCGGAGCACTCGCGGCAGGGCGTCCTGTCATAGCGCGTGCCACAACAGCAGCCGGCACGTTCACCGCTGTGGTGCATGGCACCGCCACTGAGGAACCACGTACAAGCAACGGTCTCGTGGGCACATTCCGGTCAACGGTCATTCCATCGGGCTGCTTTGCCGTTACGCCGTATGGGCTGCTGCCTGCGGATGAGCTTGACGAGGCTGATGCTGTGGCGGCAGCTAATTCGGCATATATCGACCCCTCGCTGATTGCTGAAACAATGGACACTGGTCAGGCCTCTGAATATGTCCGGCTCAATGTGCAGAGCAAGCTTGTCGTGGCTGTGTCTGCTGCGCGCACTGACGGCAGTTGCACGCAGGAGGCTGTCTACGACCTTGCGGCACGGCGTGTTCCCACCTCTCGCTCCACACCTGCCCCGCACCGCGGCATCTACATCATTGACGGCCGCAAGGTGGCCGTCAGGTAGGCTGATGCAGTGCAGATAATAGCCTTAAACAGCCCTTGGCAGACTCTCACTCATTTGTCGCCAAGGGCTGTTTGCATCCAGTTGGCTCTCATTTCCGCGTGCTGCCCTTAACTATTATCCGTGCAGATGGGAATAGAAGAGAATGTACGAGCCAACTAAAAAAATAGTTGAAAGACACCTGTTTGCTTGTACGTATCAGCAAAACAGGCTTCCCTTGCGCTGTGAACAACTAACGAAGTAGTCGAAAGGGAATAAAGATGACTAAGCTGACACCTAAGGAAGAAGAAGTGATGGAGTTCATCTGGCAGATGGGGCGTTGCACACCTCGTCAGATATGGCAGCAGTATGATGAACCCCGCCCGCACATCAACACCATAGCCACCTCGGTGCAGGCGTTGGAGAAGAAAGGCTATATCACCCACGAAGCGGCCGGCCGTGGCTACGTCTACTCGCCGCTGATTGAGGCTGAGGAGTATGGCAAGGCCAAGTTGCCGACATTCGTGCAGCGCTATTTCGGCAACTCGTATATGCGCCTCGTGTCGGCATTCGTGCGTGAGGAGCAGGTTACAGAGGCCGAGCTGTTGCAGTTCCTTGCAGACCTGAACAGGGGCAAGCAGGGCGAGTGACCTTCTGTGCATCACCACCTACCGCCCTGAGAACGTGGAGGGCAACTGGCAAACCTACTTCTTCAACTTCTTCAACATGCCCATCGACCGTCAGCGATGCCTGATGATGAACGTCTACACACATGGCGACTACAGCCGCAACGTCGACATAATCAACTACATATCACACGTCAATAACTACTACATTGAGAACCGGCTGACACTCAGCTACACCATAGGTAACCTCACCGTCAGCTTGCCAACATATATCGAATACCGCCACACAACAAACGAGGAAGGCACCATAACGCCCATCAATGCCACCAACTATCAATATGGCATCACCGCAAACTACAACTTCGAGCGCGACACAGCCACAGCAGATGGAGCGACCGGAGTTGCACTCCCACGATGGCTGCAAGGCATATCACTCGCAACAGACATCAAAATGTTCTCCCGCAAAGGATACGGCGACCGCTCACTGGATAGCGACGACCTCGTGTGGAACGCATCGATAGCCCGTTCCTTCAGCAGCCCCTTTGGCAAGAAAGCAGGAGGAACACTCGTTGCACGCATCGAAGGTTTCGACATACTCGGACAACTCTCAGCAACAACCATCGTCATCAACGGGCAGGGCCGAACCGAGACAATCCGCAACACCCGGCCACGCTACGCAATGCTACACCTGACATACCAATTCAGCCGTATGCCCAAGCGAAAGACCAAGAAACGATAAGCCCAATACCTGTCGGGAGGCCACAGTGCACATCCAATTTTTGTACCCTGCACCCACCTTCCGGACACCCTGCACCCACCGCTCCTGCCCATTTGCACCCTCTCCACATTCTCCCTGCACCCTCTTGCCCAATCCCCCAATCGCCCATCAATCCCATTTACCCCATTCTCCCCATCAACCCCATTAGCCCCATTAGCCCCATTAGCCCCATTAGCCCCATTAACCCCATTTCTCCCCATCAACCCCATTTCTCCCCATCTCCCAAGCCCTTATATAATTAAATGAACGCGCGCGAGCCCGGTGCTGCTTCCGGAAAAATCTTCGCCGGAGCGTTGATTTTTCCTCTTCTGCTCTTGCGTGTGAATGTATTTTGCCCTACCTTTGCATCCGCAAACGAGGAACGGACGTCCCTGCGTCGCAGGGACTGGCTTTCACGCCCTCGACGTTTCCTCTGCGATGGTTCTT
>CAJOIE010000014.1 GCA_905234605.1 uncultured Bacteroidaceae bacterium
CAATGACCTTGTGGCATCGAGCGAGGCCAATGCCGCCATCTGGCAACTCATCGACTCGGTACTCACTGCCTACAAGGGCTATATCGATGAAAACCGCATTTACGGCACGGGACAGTCGATGGGCGGCATGTGCATACTGAACATGGCGGCACAGCGCGACAACTTCTTTGCAGGCATCGTGGCCACCGGAGCGCAGTGGAGCAACAACTATGACAAAACATTCCAGAATGGCGGTCAGCGCACGCCCGACAATGATTCGTCGAGCTTCAACGGCTATGGCCTTGACCGGGAAAACTACCAGAACTGGTATTACATGGTGTCGGACGACAACATCCTGGTGCAGACCTGCACAGGCGACCTGATGGCAGCGGGCGAGTGGCTGGCGTTGAAGGACTACTATGAGGCAGCGGGCATGAGCATCCCTTATAGCGAGTGGGACCCGTTCCTGCCCGTCAGTGTGCAGGATGCCAATGGTCTGAAGCTGCTTGACCACGACACCACCAATCCCGGCGGTGGCATCACATGGGCAGGATTCAACCGTGGCAGCCACATGTCCACATGGAAGTACGGCTATCAGGTGTCGTATCCCTTCCAGTGGCTCTACGCCCAGACGCGCCAGACAGAGATGCAGCGTGAATGAGGAATCCCTGGCTTGGTCACGACGCTGACGGGAAAGTACGCAAAGGCTCAGGCACCAACCGTCTGAACTCGGCTCAGTTCACTCCTGACGGCGCTGACTCCATCTTCTGCGAGAACTGGACACCCGTGAGTGCCACCATCAAGATGATTGATGCCATCCCGACAGAAGAGCAAGCGGCAGACACCTCCCACAACCGACGCGGCCCCGGACGCGGTGCAAGCCGCACGGACATGATAGAGCAGGCAAAGACGGCGTACGACAAACTTTCCGATGTCGAAAAGGCACAGGTGACGAACCGTCAGCGTCTATCTGTTCTGACAACTACCAATAATTGAATATACACCAATAAACAGAAAATCGGAAATTTATCAGTAAAGATGGAGAAGATACTGAAGGTTCACCACGTCAACGACTACGCCCGATACATCGGGGCGCCGGAGTTCTTGCTGGGCAAGCGAACAAGTCCGGGCGGCCGCCCGCTCGTCTCGGTGATTCACTACGACGAGTTGGAGCATTGCCGCCACTCGCTGAACAACTATGATGTCTATGCTATGTTCATCGGCGACGAGGAACTGGAGGACTTGTCGTATGGGCAATTGCAATACGACCTTCACCGCCATGCGCTGATGTGCGTGGCTCCCGGGCAGATTCGGGCGAAGAAATCCACACCAAGGGCTGGGCACTGCTCTTCGACACCGAGCTGCTGCGCGACTCAGAACTGGGGCGTCGCATGGCCGACTATCATTTCTTCTCCTACAGCACCAGCGAGGCCCTGCTGATGTCGCCCCGTCAGCGGCAAAGCATCGTTACGCTGCTGGAACATATTCGCACGGAAATCCGGCAGGAGGAGGATGCCCACACGCTGCGCA
Source organism: uncultured Bacteroidaceae bacterium (assembly GCA_905234605.1). Lineage (GTDB taxonomy): Bacteria > Bacteroidota > Bacteroidia > Bacteroidales > Bacteroidaceae > Physcousia. The sequence continues at coordinate 1,510 of CAJOIE010000014.1, forward strand.
TCGTGACCTCGCTGATAGAGCAGGTGCTGGAACTCGTCAGCCGCTACTATGCGCTACAGCTCTCCACATCGGCCACGACGACAAACTCCGACCTCTTGCCGCGTTTCGAGCGTCTGTTGCAGCGATACTATGACGACGGTTTGCAGCGCAGTCTGGGACTGCCCTCGGTGAAATACTGTGCCCAGCAGTTGTTCCTTTCACCTAACTACTTTGGCGACCTTATCCGTGAGCTGACAGGCGAAACGGCCACCTCCTGCATCCGTCGTTTCATCATGCAGCGTGCCCAGTCGCTCCTGCTCAGCGGGGCCACCATCACCGAGACTGCCGAGCAACTGGGCTACGACTATCCGCAGCACTTCACACGCCAGTTCAAGAAGCACTACGGAGTAACACCTTCTGAATTTACGAGGAAGCGAAACAAGGCGTGTAGTCAGGCTTTATGAAAAGCAACACATCCGTGCCACCTCTGCGATGACACGGATGTATTTCCCAAATACAATACTTTTACTCTGGTTTATAAATCCAATTCCTTTTATTTCAACGTCTCACCATACGCCTTGCCCATCTTCACGCAGTCGCCGATGATGTCGCCTGTGCGCAGGTATTTGTAGGTAGGCATTTCAAAAAGCACGGGCTTCAGTTTCGAGTAGTCGGGCTTGCCCTTCTCGTCGAGTTTGTCCTCATCGACATAGGTGTTGAGGATGGTGCAGATGTAGTTCTTGAAGCCGTCAATCTCGTAGGTGTCTGTCACCTCACATTCCATCACCAGTGGCGACTGCTCGATAATGGGCATACCAGCCTCGCCCAGATGGTAAGGGAACAGGGCCGACTTATCAGTCTTGGCTCCGCTCACCGTTCCCGTGTAGTCGGCAGCGTCCAGGAATGTCTCGTCAATGATGTTGATGGACAGTTTATTCTGCTCGTCTATGGCCTTTACGCTGTGGTGTGACGCATGTACGCTCAGCAGCAGTTTCGAGTGGCTGACGATGCCGACGTGTGCCACCAGCAGCCAGTTTACCTTCCCCCCTTCTCCGACAGTTCCTACAACTGTGGCTGGTGTGGGATAGAGTGCCAGTTTCTTTCCAATGTTCTGTTTCATATTGATGTTATTTCGTGAATTTCTTTCCGTCCTTAATGACGATGCCCTTGTGGCAGGCAGAGGCTGGCGCACCATTCAGTGTATATGAACGCGATTCAGTACCTGCGGTGTTCCGGCTCTCGTTGCTTATATTGTTGATGCCTGTCGCATCCGCCGTGAGCGAGAGGGTAACGGTGATGTTGCTTTCTCCTGCCTTCAGGAATGTGCGCAACTGGCTTTCCGACAGACCGTCAATCTTGCCCAGACGGGTGTAGCTCCATGAGTTTGAGCCATAGAACAGGCAGATGTTGCTGCCGTTGTAGAGAACGACATCTCCCGGCTGTGCCGTCATCTGCTGGTTGCTCGTAGGGAGCGAGAAACCAAGCGGTCCCCATATCTCGAAGCCGCCACTGGAATTGAGGGTGATGGTGACAGTGCCGTCCTGTAGCCTCGTCACGAGTTCCTGCGTTGCCGCATTATTGGCAAGGGTTATGCTCTGAGTCTGTCCGGCGATGGTAATATACATTGTCATATCGTTTCCTGTCTGCAATGTCTCCGCCTGCATCCCGCCGTCGGACGAGCAGCAGACGAAGAACATGGTCATAAGTGTCAGCAGATATTTTCTCATACACGATTATTTTAGATTCTCACGGAAAAATCGCTCCATCTTGTCGTAGGGGATGACACCAGCCACGTCGTCGTAGAGGTCAATGTGCGATGCTCCGGGGATGATGTAGAGTTCCTTGTTCCCTTCCGTGGCACTCTGCCCCTCCACGTGCTTGCCCGTCATCTTCTCGAAGGCATACTCAGAGAAATAGCGAGAATGAGCCTTCTCGCCGTGGATTAGCAGCACGGGATTCTCAATCTCTGCGGCAAAGGCCAGCAGCGGCTGATTGAGGAACGACTGACAGCCTATGACATTCCAGCCGTCGGTAGAATTGCCAGAACGCTCATGGTAGCCGCGCCCATGGGCATAGTATGCACTATAGTCCTTCAGAAACTGCGGAGCCTCGTCGGCGGGCTCGGCTGGAACACCGCCACCGCGCTTGTATGTCCCTGTCTTGTAGTCTTCCGTGCGCTGCCGAGCCATGGCCTTGCGCTTCTCCATGCGCTGCTGCGGAGTGTTTTCGCTCTGGAAATAGCCCTCGATGTTCACCTTGGTCATGTCGTACATCGTAGCCGCTACGGTAGCTTTGATACGTGGGTCAATGGCAGCGGCATTGACGGCCATACCTCCAAAGCCGCAGATGCCGATGATTCCGATGCGCTCTGCATCTACATTGTCCTGCACAGAGAGAAAATCGACGGCAGCGAGGAAGTCCTCGGTGTTAATGTCGGGCGAAGCCATGCGCCGCGGTTCGCCACCACTCTCTCCTGTGAACGAGGGGTCGAAGGCAATGGTGAGGAATCCACGCTCTGCCAAATGTTGGGCATAGAGACCGCTCGACTGTTCCTTCACGGCTCCGAAAGGTCCGCTGACGGCGATGGCAGCCAGTCGGCCTTCAGCGTTCTTTGGTGTGTACATGTCGGCAGCCAGTTCGATGCCGTAACGGTTGTGGAACGTCACTTTCTTGTGGTCTACCTTGTCACTCTTGGGGAATAGTTTGTCCCACTCCTGAGTCAATACTAACTTCGTCATATTTTCTTCTGTTTTAGTTTGTTTGCTATCTGTGCATGCTGTCAACACACCGACTGCGAGCATTGCTGTGAATAATACATTCTTCATCTTTTCCTCATTTACTCCATCGTGTGTTCCCAGCCGCCACGGGTGTCAATGCCGGTGGCATCGGCGAGTTGTTCCAGACGGGCGACCTCTTCGGCTGTCAGCACAATCTTGGCGGCTTCGGCAGCCTCGACGACGTGATGTTCCTTGGTGGCTCCAATGATGGGCTGCGTGCCCTTGGCAATGGCCCAGGCGATTCCTATCTGCGAACAACTGGCACCATATTTCTGCCCGATGGCGGTCATCTCGCTGGTCAGTGCCTCCAACTGCGGCAGCACGGGGTTGTACTTTTGTCCGCGCTCGCTCTCGGCAGGCAGCGGGTTCTCCTTATTATATTTACCAGACAGTGCTCCCTGCTCCAGCACCATGTATGCCCAGAACTCGATGCCCAGCTCCTTGCAATAATCCAGCACACCGCCTTTTTCACTCGAACGGTAGAGCAGCGAGAAGTGGTTCTGCACGGCAGAGACCTTGAAACCAGCCTCGCCCAGTATCTCGTTAGCCCGACGTATCTCCTTGATGTTGTGGTTCGACACGCCCACACGCTTCACCTTGCCCGACTGGAGCAAAGGAATCAGTCCCTGTGTCCAACGCTCCACGTCCATAGGATTGTGAATCCAGTAGATGTCGATGTAGTCGCAGTCCATGCGCTCGATGGATGCCAGAGCCATCTTCTCCACCGCGGCAATCTGCGGCGTGAACTTTGTGGAAATCTGCACCTCTGCACGATTGTATGCCTGTGCCAACGAACCAAGAATCTTCTCTGACTCGCCCATGCCGTAGGCCGTGGCGGTGTCCCAGAGGTTCAGTCCTGCCTTCATCGCCGCATAGAATACAGGCTTCAAGTTCTCTACGTCGGTCTTACTGCCGAATACCTTGTCTCCTCCAAATGCTCCTGCGCCCCAGGCCCAGGTGCCTAATGCTATCTTTGCCATATCTTCAATGATAAGTTTGCTTCCTACTGCAAAGGTCGGCGAAATCTGCATAGCTTACTTAAACTAATTACGGACAAACCAACCACTTTTACGGATTCTCTATTTGATGTTGTACCTTTGCTTCCAATTAACGCTTGTTCTAACAAAACAATGTCTATGACTGAGAAAGAGAAAATGCTGGCAGGACTGACCTACGATGCCAACTACGACAGGGAACTGACTGCAGAGCGCACTCGTGCCAAGGAACTCTGCTACGACTATAACCACTTGCGCCCTTCTGATACGGAAGGACAGCAGGCATTGATTCGACGACTGCTTGGAAGTACGAAAGGGGCATTAACGATTACCGCCCCGTTCTGGTGCGACTATGGCTATAACATCGAGATAGGCGAGAACTTCTATTCCAACCACGACCTCGTCATACTCGATGCTGCGAAGGTTCGGGCGTGGCGATAATGTGGTCGTCGGGCCAGACTGCGGTTTCCACACAGCAGGACATCCCATAGACTTTCAGCGGCGCAACGAGGGACTGGAGTCGAGCCTATCCCATCACCGTATGCGATAATGTGTGGATAGGTGCTGGCGTACATGTGATGCCAGGTGTTACCATAGGCTCCAATGTCGTTATCGCTGGTGGCAGCGTAGTGGTGAAAGATACCGGATAAGAGTATCTATGCTCGAAGAACTCCGAATATTCGCGAGAGCACCTGAACATCGACTGCTCCTTCATCACTCATCACACCACCTCCGCCACCCTTGCAGCCACAGGCGATGCTGCTCTGGGTCATGGACAGGCTGGCTGCTATCCGCTGGTAGCACGACGAACATTATAATAGGAATATAAGAAAAGCAAGCGGGGTTCATCCCTGCATCCTGTCCCTCTCGTAGGGCAGCAGCAATACATTATTATATATATTAGTATGAAACATACCTTAACACTCCTGACAGCTGTCGTCGGCATGGCACTGCCGGCCTATGCTCAGCCACAGCCCACGGCTACGGCTCTCGACGCAGCATCGGCACAGCACACGCCGGACAGCACAGCCTCTATCCAGGCGCCACAGACGGGCGGTGAACCGTTAGTCACCCCTCCCTTCCTCACTGGCTGGTATGTGGATGCCGGTGCGAACACGACCCTGCTGTTCCCCTACGGGCACAACCCGTCGCACATATTTCCCAACGGCCAGGCCTTTGGCATCAGCGTGGCCATAGGCAAGTGGTTCACCCCCCTGCTGGGCGGACGCTTCAAGGTGGACTGGAACAACGGCCTTGTGGGCGGGCAGCACGCCACGTGGTACTCGCCATACGGCGTGCCAGGCGGCAACCGCCGTCGCGGCGGCTTCATCACCTTTACGGGCGACATCGAGCTGAGCCTGCCGGGCATCTTCGGCACCTATCGTGCCGACCGCCGATGGAACCTCATCGCTGCTCCGCGAGCCGGCGGATGGATTGACATAGGCAAGGGCACCGGAGCCCACGTCTTAGGCGCGGCCCTCATGAGCACCTACCGCGTAGGTGAGCGTGTGAGCCTCTTGGCCGATGTGGGCTACCAGTTCGTGTCGAGCGTCAACGGCGTGCGCTCAGGCAAGGGGTCGGGCAGCAACGGCTATGCCGAGATAGGTATGGGTGTGGAGGTGGACCTGTCGGATCGTGAGTTCCACCGTGCCGGCAGCGCAGAGGCGAGCCACCGGAATGCCGTCGTGGTGCCTGGGCTGTGGGCAGGATGGTTCGTCCAGGCCGGCATCGGTCTGTCGCTCCTGAACCCCTACGGCACGAGCGCGCGGCACGTGTTTCCACGAGGGGCCACGACGGGCATCAACATGTCCGCAGGCAAGTGGTTCGCGCCAGAGGCCGGCCTGCGCGGAGGCTTCAACTGGCAGAACGGTATCACCGCCAACCGCCACGCCTCATACCTCGACCCCGAGGGGCAGCGTGGCGTGAACCACAGCCAGGGCGGCTATCTGGCCTTGTTTGGCGACATGCTCTTCAGCGTACACAACATCGTCGGCACCTACAAGCCCGAGCGCATCTGGGAAGCCGTGGTCTACCCGCGCATGGGCATCACGTGGAACTTCTCTTCGGACAACAGCCAGTGCCCCATAGTGGGCGTAGGCACGGAACACACCTTCCGCCTCACGCCGCGCCTCAAACTCTATGCCGGCGCGGCCTACCAGTTCACCACTGGCGGTTTCCTGCGCGAGGAGTTCCACACAGGATCCGGATGCGGCAGCAACGGATGGCTCGACATCACGGCAGGTGTGCAGGTGGCTCTTGGCCGCAGCAAAGGCCTGTTTCACAGGCTGCCTGCCACAGTGCCTGGCATGTGAACACTGATGCGGCGTCCGCGGTAGACTACGCTGCGCTCGCGACCGTCGGGGGTGCGCAGGCGGAAGCGGCGCGATGCCAACATGCCAGGGTATGAGCCACGGCGAGGCTCTATTGTGACGGTGCGGCTGCCCTCGTCCCAGCGGAAGGTTATCTCAGTGTAGGCACCATGTTCGTATGCATAGCCGTCGCCCTCGTCCTCGTAGAGGGTGAAAACGCCGTCGGCACCTGGATAGACAGCTATGAGCAGGTCGCTCCAAGTGTCGCCATCGGAGTAGTCCACAAAGGGCGATGCCATCGGCACAATGCTGCCGGCACGCACATAGAGCGGCGAGCGGTGGAGAGGCACATCGGCCTCTATACGCTGCCCGCCCTCGAACCGCTGCCCCTTGTGGAAGTCCCACCACGCCGTGCCGGCTGGCAGATACACCGTCTGGCGCACCACGTCGCGTCCATCGACAAGAGAACCGCCAAGCTCCGAGGCGGGATGCAGCACGGGGCACACGAGCAGCGAGCGCCCGAACATATACTCCGTGTCACACGTCGCCGCCACACTATCGGCTGGGAAGTCCATGAAGAGAGCGCGCATGAAGGAGTCGTCGGCATGGCACACCTGCCATGCCGTGCCATACACGTATGGCAAGAGGCGGTAGCGCAGCATGATGGCCTCCTCGAGGGCATCGCGCACAGGGGTGCCTTTGGCACCGTAGAGATACACCTCACGCGGTATGTCGGTGCCATGACTGCGCATGAGAGGCATGAGTGCACCCATCTGCATCCAGCGCACATAGAGCTCCTGCCACGCAGGGTTGTCAATGCCGGTTGCACCGGAACCTCGGTTGAAGGCACCGGCAAAGAAGCCGCCCACATCGCACCCCACCTGCGGGTTGCCCGTGAGCGTGGCATTGAGCAACAGAGGCACCTGACACCGCATGCTCTCCCACGACGACTGTATGTCGCCGCTCCACACGGAGGCACCCGTGCGCTGCTGTCCTGCAAAGAAGGAGCGCGTCAGGATGAAGACACGACGGTCTTGCGTGGCGGCCCGCTGATGGGCATAGACTCCCTCCACAGCACGCAGCGGGAAGGCGTTACGCACGTAGCGATAGGAGCGGCGCACGCCATGACCAAGGCTCACGGTCTCGTCAAGATCGCTATCCTTGTAGGAGTGGTGGTCAGGGTCGGTGGAGTCCATCCACCATGCATCTACGCCCATGTCGTGCAGGCGTGAGAGGTGTCGCCAGTATATGTCGCGAGCCTCATCGCAGAAAGGGGCATAGACACGCACGCCGGAAGGGTGTTCCATGCGTGGCGGCCATTCGGGCAAGGCACTTTGCGGCCATGTCTCGAAGTGCATGAGGTGGCCGCCGGCATCCATGTCACGGTAGGGCTCGGTCGCGGGGCCGAAGTTAGACCACACACTGAGCGTCAGCCGCACATGGTGACGCCCGTGCAACTGGCTTATCATTGCCGGCGCATCGGCAAAGCCCTCGGCGAGGAAATCCATGGCGTTCCAGTGGTAGTTGTCGCCCCAATACTGCCAGTCCTGAATGATGCCGTCGAGAGGGATGTGCTCACGGCGGTAGGTGTCCACCACTGTCAGCAACTCCTGCTGGCTACGATAGCGCTCACGGCTCTGGAGGAAGCCATAGGTCCACCGCGGCAACATGGGAGCATGCCCTGTGAGGTGGCGCAAACGGGCAATGATGCCGTCTGGCGTGCGGCCGTAGACGAAGTAGTAGTCCACGCCGTCGGCAGCCTGCGAGGTGAGCACGAGACTGTCGCGCAGGTCGAGCTCCGTGGGCGAGTAGCAGTCCCAGAAGATGCCGTAGCCACGGCTGCTGACGAACACGTTGGCATAGTCGTCAAGGTTGCTCTGCATCATCAGGCGGTGCTCACCGCGTTGATTGAGACGCCCGTTCTGGAGCATGCCGATGCCGTAGACAGCCTCATCGGGAGCCAGAGCCCATGCCTGACGCACCCGCAATAGCATCGTGTCGGGGCCAGCGACAATGGGAGTGAGGTCATGGCCCGTCTCCGCCAACAGCAAGCGGCCGGCAGAGTCGGCAATGGCGACACGACCCGTGGCATGCTCCACGGTGACAGTGAGGGCCGAGCTGCAATAGACCGTGCCTCCTGACGCATGCTGCTCACGCACCTGCACCTGGACAGGCTTGGCAACGACGGCATACGAGGCTGCGTGCTGCACGGAGCCGCCCGTGGGGCTCTTCTCTATGCGCACTATGTCGGGAGTGAAGAACGTCACCACCTGGGCTCTCAGCCCGCAGATGGCAGCCGCCATGCAGACGGCAAGCATGCTGATGTGTCTCATAGTCAAGGCAAAATTAAGGAAAATCGCCTATTGACACACTTCAACACTCCTTTTGACATTTTTTCACCTGCGCCAAGCATGGCAGGGCGAAAAAGTGCCTACCTTTGCCGCCGTTTTACATATATAGTATGCACAAGATTAGCTACGCCCTTGGCCTGGGCATAGGCCAGCAACTGAAAAACATGGGCATCGAGGACTTCTCGCTGACCGACTTCACTCAGAGTATAGCCGACGTGATGAGCGGCTCCACACCGGCCATGCCTCACGCCGAGGCACAGCGCATGCTGAGCGAGTACTTCGACAAGAAGGCACGCAACCAGGCAGCCTCGGCTGTCGCCGAAGGCAAGACATTCCTCGAGCAGAACGGCAAGCGCGAAGGCGTGGTAACCACACGGAGCGGTCTCCAGTATGAGGTGCTCACCGAGGGCACAGGCCGCAAGCCCAAGGCCACCGACAGCGTGCGCTGCCACTATGAGGGCCGCCTCATCGACGGCACCGTGTTCGACAGCTCCTACCGCCGCGGCGAGCCTGCCGACTTCCCCCTGAACGGCGTCATCGCCGGTTGGACGGAAGGCGTGCAGCTCATGGCCGAAGGTGCCAAGTACCGCTTCTACATACCCTATCTGCTGGGCTACGGCGAGCGTGGTGCCGGCAGCAGCATACCCCCCTACTCCACGCTCATCTTCGACGTGGAACTCATCAAGGTGCTCTGACATACCAACAAAACAACAAACCAATAAAACCACACCAACAGCAATGAAAAAGCTTACACTCATCGCCGCAGCCGCTATGGCTCTCGCCTTCACCGCATGCGACAGCAAGGCACCCTCTCTCAAGAGCGACATCGACACCCTGAGCTATGCCATCGGCATGAGCCAGACACAAGGTCTCAAGGACTACCTCGTGATGCGCATGAACGTCGACACCACCTACGTCGACGAGTTCCTCAAGGGCTTCCAGGAGAGCGTCAAGGCTGGCGACGACGCCAAGCGCAACGCCTACCTTGCCGGCCTGCAGATTGGCCAGCAGGTGAGCCAGGGCATGGTGCAGAACATCAACCGCATGCTCTTCGGCGACGACAGCACCATGACCATCAACGAGCACAACCTCTACGTGGGCTTCATGGCCGCCGTGGCAAACAACTTCGACATCATGACCCTCGACTCTGCCTCAGCCTACGCACAGACCAAGATGGAGGAAGTGCGCAAGGCCGTGCAGGAGCAGAAGTTCGGCGACAACCGCAAGGCCGGCGAGGACTTCCTCGCTGAAGTGGCCCAGCGCGAAGGTATACAGCAGCTCGCAGGCGGCGTGCTCTACGAAGTGCTCACCGAGGGCAACGGCCCAGTGGCCAAGGAGAGCGACCGCGTCAAGGTGCACTATGAGGGCACACTCATCGACGGCACCGTGTTCGACACCAACCTCGAGAGCGACCCCACCACCTTCAGCCCCAACCAGGTGATACCAGGCTTCAAGGCTGCCCTGACAACCATGCCCGTAGGCTCCAAGTGGAAGGTCTATATTCCCCAGGACCAGGCCTACGGCCAGCAGGACATGGGCAAGATCAAGCCCTTCTCCGCACTCATCTTCACCATCGAGCTCATCGGCATAGAGTAAGCCTCACAGGATGACACTCCGCCACATCATAGCCCTGTTCGCCGTGGCCGTCATGGCCACCGGCGCACAGGCAGCAAAGCCAAAGAAGACAAAGAAAGCCGCCAAGGCACAGGCCGAGGCTGTCGACACCATCAGCACTGCCGAGTTCAGCTACGCCATGGGCGTGGCCAACACCAACGGCCTGCTGCCCTACTTAGAGCAGCGCATGGGCATACCGGCGGCCTACATGCCCGACTTCCTCCAAGGCTTTGCGCAGAGCGAGCTCACACCTGCCGACATGCGGCAGAAGGCACGCCTGGCAGGCATCGAGATGCGCCAACAGGTGATGACACAAGGACTCCAGATGGTGAACCGCCAGATAGGCGACAGCACGGTGTGCGTCAGCGACTCACTCTTCCTTCAAGGCTTCACCGATGCTCTGGCCGGCCGCTCGCCCATAACCGTGGACAGTGCCAACATAGTCACCTCCCACCAGCTCGACTACTACCGCCACGCCAAGGCAGAGCGTGAGTATGGCGACAACCGCCGCACCGGCGAGGCCTTCCTCAAGGCCAACGCCAAGGCCAAAGGCGTCAAGGTGACAGCGTCGGGCCTGCAATACAAGGTGCTCACCGAGGGCAACGGACCCGTGCCTACAGCCACACAGCGCGTGAAGGTGAACTACGAGGGACGCCTCGTCGACGGCACCGTGTTCGACAGCTCCTACCAGCGCAACCAGCCTGCCACATTCGCCGCCAACCAAGTGATACGCGGATGGGCCGAGGCTCTCACCATGATGCCCGTAGGCTCCAAGTGGGAGCTCTACATACCGCAGGAGCTGGGCTATGGCGACCGCCAGTCTGGCAAGATACCACCCCTCTCAGCACTCATCTTCACCGTGGAGCTCCTCTCCATAGAGTGAGCTGCCGGCAACGCCGCCTGCCTCACCCACACAGCACTGCGGCAGCAGCAACCAAGCAAAAAGACACCGCGACACTCCTCGCGGTGTCTTTTTTAGCATCACAAAGAGCAGGATAGTGGCAAAACTCTTACTTTTGTGCGACACAATGCTATTTGTGTCCACCTCCCTGCCCATGCATAAACCAGTCAACATCAATCTGCAACCAAAACACAACTTATATAATGGAAAAGATAGATAGCCTCGACAAGAAGATACTCGAGATTATAACGCGCAACGCACGCATACCCTTCAAAGATGTGGCTGCCGAATGCGGTGTCTCGCGGGCTGCCATACACCAGCGCGTGCAGCGGATGGTGGACCTCGGGGTCATCATAGGCTCAGGCTACCACGTCAACCCCGTCATGCTGGGCTACAACACATGCACCTACGTGGGCATCACCCTCGAGCGGGGAAGCATGTACAAGCGCGTGCTGCCGGAGTTCGAGAAGATACCCGAGATTGTGGAGTGCCACTTCACCACAGGCCCCTACACCATGCTCATCAAGCTCTATGCCCGCGACAACGCCCATCTCATGGAACTGCTCAACAACCGCCTGCAGGAGATAGAAGGCGTGACCTCGACAGAGACACTCATCTCGCTGCGCCAGAGCATCCGCAACGAGGTGCCCATAGGTCTCTCCGACGTCGACATAAGCAACATACAGGCTCTCACCACACGCCGCGCCGGTCTCACTGTCGACACTGCCGATGACTGACTCCATGCCGCAGGCACTCTGACCCATATCACTAAGCCGCAGGCACTCTGACCCCCACCATGACCATCGACACACGCTATACCGCCCTCCACTCCTCCTATCCAGCCACACGACGCACGCCCGTGGTAGGCATCACCGGCAACTACGGCGACAAAGGCTGCGAGCTGGCCGAGGGCTACTACGAGAGCATCATACGCGCCGGTGCCACGCCTGTGGTGCTGCCGCCCACCGACAATGCCGACGTGCTGGCCACACAGCTGCAGCACATCGACGCCCTGCTGCTCTCCGGCGGCGGCGACATCAACCCCCTGCTGCTCGGCCAGGAGCCGTCGCCCGCACTACACAGCATCAACGCCCGCCGCGACATGTGCGAGTTGCTGCTCACACGCATGGCTGCCGACCGCCAGATGCCGATACTGGGCATCTGCCGCGGCTGCCAGGTGATAGCCGCCGCCTTGGGGGGCAAGGTGTATCAGGACATCGCCACCGAGCACGCCACCACCGCCGCCCACACGCTCATCAAGCACAGCCAGGACCTCGACCGCAGCTGCGCCTCACACAGCGTGGCCATCAGCGAGGGAAGCCTGTTGCACGGCATCTTCGGCACCACGGTGCTGGCCGTCAACAGTTTCCACCATCAGGCAGTGAGCCATGCCGGAGAGCACCTGAGCATCGTGGCCACAGCAGCCGACGGCGTGGCAGAAGCCATCGAGTCGGCCGAGGGCAAGAGCATCATAGGCGTGCAGTGGCATCCCGAGACATTCTGCCTCGCTGCCGACGACAGCATGGCTCCCCTCTTCCGCTGGCTCACCGCCGAGGCCGCACTCTACAGCAAGGCACGCGGCGTGCACAGCCGCATAGTGAGCATCGACACCCACTGCGACACGCCCATGTGGTTCGACCACGACATACACTTCGACCACCGCGAAGCAAGCATCCTTGTAGACCTCCACAAGATGGAAGCCGGATGCCTCGATGCCTCTGTCATGGTGGCCTACATACCGCAGGGACCGCTGACGCCCGAGGGCTACGCCGCAGCAGCAGCCCTCGCCGAGAGCCGTCTGCAAGGTGTGCGCCGCCTGGCCGAGCACCATAGCCACGCCGTAGGCATAGCGCGCACAGCAGCCGACATACGCCGTCTCAAAGCCGAGGGGCGGCGCGCCATAGTGCTGGGCATAGAGAACGGCTACGCCATAGGCCGCGACATAGGCCGCATCGCCGCCTACGCCCGCCAGGGACTGGCCTACATCACCCTCTGCCACAACGGCAACAACGACATCTGCGGCTCGGCACGGCCACGCGAAGGCGAGCCCGAGACGGGGCTCACCGACTACGGCCGCGACGTGGTGCGCGAGCTCAACCGCACAGGCATCCTCGCCGACCTCTCCCACGCCAGCCGCCAGACATTCGCCGACACGCTGGAGCTCAGCCGCGTGCCCGTGGTGTGCTCCCACTCATCGGCCTACGCACTATGCCCACACCCGCGCAACCTCACCGACGAGCAGCTGCGCGCACTGGCACGTCAGGGCGGCGTGGCATCGGTCACCTTCTACCACGGCTTCCTCCGCCAGGACGGGCTGGCCACCATCAACGACGCCATAGCCCACCTGCTGCACATGGTCAGCGTGGCAGGCATTGAGCACGTAGGCATAGGCACCGACTTCGACGGCGACGGCGGCGTGCCAGGCCTGGCATCAGCATCCGAGCTCATCAACATCACCCGCGAGCTGCTGCGCCGCCACTTCACCGAGGCACAGCTCTCCATGCTCTGGAGCGGCAACTTCCTCCGTGTGCTTCAGGCTGCACAGGACGCCGCCACAGTATAACCACCATCACACCGACATGCAACACCGCCACACACCACATTACATAGGTATCACCATCATTGCCACACTGACGCTGTGCCTCGCAGCCTGCCGTCACGGCCGCGACCGCTCCGCCGCCGACACCGACACCATAGCCCTGGCCGCGGCACCACGCTTCTGCGCCGACACGGCCATGAGCTACATCCGCGCGCAGTGTGACTTCGGCCCGCGTGCACCACGGCTCTATGCCCACGACGCATGCGCCAAGTGGATTGCAGCCACCTTCAGACGCCACGGAGCCACCATCGTGGAAGACCACGCCACGCTCACCGGCTGGGACGGCCAGCAGCTGCCATGCCTCAACATAGGTGCCAGCCTATGGCCCGAGAAGGCCGACCGCGTGCTCTTCACAGCCCACTACGACAGCCGTGCCTGGGCCGACAACGACCCCGACGCCGCCAACCACCACACCCCCGTGCCGGCAGCCAACGACGGAGCATCGGGCATCGCCGTGATGCTCGAGATGGCGCGCCTGCTGAGCCGCCAGCCACTGCCCTTCGGCGTCGACTTCGTGTGCTTCGACCTCGAGGACCAGGGCACGCCACAATGGGCTGAAGACGAAGCCACAACCGACGACGACCTCTCCTACTGGTGTCTCGGCTCACGCCACTGGGCCGAGCAGGCTGCCGCCACAGGCTACCGCGCACGCTACGCCGTGAACCTCGACATGGTGGGAGGCCGCGGCGCACGCTTCCTCATCGAAGGCTTCTCCGCGCGCTATGCACGTCCGCTGACCGACATGGTGTGGCACCTCGGCATACAGTTGGGCTACGGCGAGATCTTCATCGACCGCCAGGGCGGCTACGTCACCGACGACCACGTGCCCGTCAACCACATGGCACGCATACCCGCCATCGACATAGTGCCTCACACCGACGACGCACGCAGCACCTTCGGGCCAACATGGCACACCCTCGCCGACACCCCCGAGAACATCGACCCGCAAGTGCTCACTGCCGTGGGCCAGACACTCCTGCAACTGCTCTACAACGACAGATGAACCATTTGCCCATCACCGTGCCAAAGGCACCATAACACCCAACATATCAGCGTGCCGAAGGCACAATCCACACGTCATGACAATCAACGAACAGCAAGACCAGATAATAGACGAATTCAGCGAGGTCGACGACTGGATGGACCGCTACCAGATGCTCATCGACCTGTCGTCGGAACAAGCCCCACTGCCAGCCTCCGAGAAGACCGAACAGAACCTCATCGACGGCTGCCAGAGCCGTGTGTGGCTCACTGCAACGCTTACGCCCGAGGGGCTGCTGCACTTCGAGGCCGAGAGCGATGCCCTCATCGTGGGCGGCATCGTGGCACTGCTCATACGCGTGCTGTCCGACCAGCGTCCCGCCGACATAGCCAGTGCCGACCTCTACTTCATCGACCGCATAGGCCTGCGTGAGCACCTCTCGCCCACACGCAGCAACGGCCTCTTAGCCATGGTGCGCCAGATGAAGAACTACGCCATAGCCTACCAGGCCATTGCCGGCAAGCAGTGAGCGGCAGCAGCACCACATTCCAGCCGTGCCGCAGGCACACCAACCCCTCACCGTGCCGCAGGCACACTAACTCACAACCTCTATGGAAACAACCCGCCAGAACAAAGTAGCCCGCCTGATACAGAAGGAGCTGGGCGATATTTTCCAACGTCAGACACAGGCCATGCACGGCGTGCTGGTCAGCGTGTCGGTGTGCCGCATCAGCCCCGACATGAGCGTCTGCCGCGTCTACCTGAGCATCTTCCCCTCGGAGCGTGCCGCCGAGATATGCGCCAACATCACTGCCAACGCACGCCAACTGCGCTATGAGCTGGGCAGCCGCACGCGCTTCCAGCTGCGCATAGTGCCCGAGCTCAAGTTCTTTGTCGACGACTCGCTCGACTATGCCGACCGCATCGATGCCCTCATCGGGAATTAGGCTTGGGGATATTTTTGACATGAGGCTGCACACGGCCTCCATCCCCGCGTTGCATGATTGCGGCCGTCAGGCTGCCACACTTTTCCCATTTCCTCATTGCCTCATTTCACAGTGTTCACCTTCTACATAGCGCGCCGCTACCTCTTTGCCCGCAAGCGGCACCACACCACGGGCATCATCGCTGCCATCTCCGTGGCCGGCGTTGCCCTGGCCACGGCAGCCATGGTGGTGACGCTGTCTGTGTTCAACGGCTTCCGCGACCTCGTGGCCTCGCTCTTCACGGCCTTCGACCCGCAGCTGCGCGTGTCGCTCGTGGAGGGCACTGCCATCGCGGCCGACGACTCCTCGCTCGTGGCCTTGGGCAGACATCCCATGGTAGCTGCCGTGACACCTGTGCTGCAGGACCAGGCCCTCGTGGTGGTGCACGACCAGCAGTGGGCTGTCACCATCAAGGGTGTGGGAGACAACTTCTTAGAGCAGAACGGCCTTGAGAGCATCCTCTATGGCGACGGCCATGCGGTGCTCCACGCCGATGTGCTCGACTACGGCATCATGGGCATACGTCTGGCAGCCTCAATGGGTCTGGGCACGAGCTACGAGGGTGGCCTGCCTGTCTATGCCCCCCGTCGTGGCGAGCGTGTCAACATGGCCAACCCCATGAGCAGCTTCCGCCGCGACGAGCTCTACTCGCCCGGCGTGGTGTTTGCCGTGGGGCAGCAGAACTACGACGCCACCACCATCGTCACCTCGCTGCGCTTTGCCCAGCACCTGTTCGACCGTGAGGGACAGGTGTCGGCGGTTGAGGTGCGCCTGCACGACGGTGTGGGCACACGCAGCGGCCGCCGCGAGCTGCAGCGCATGCTGGGCAGCCGCTTCCGCGTGAGCGACCGCTACGAGCAGCAGGAGGACACGTTCCGCATCATGCAGGTGGAGAAGTTCATTGCCTATCTCTTCCTCTCGTTCATACTCCTTGTGGCGAGCTTCAACATCATAGGCTCCCTGTCGATGCTGATGATTGAGAAGCGCGACGACTGCTCCACGCTGCGCTCCATGGGTGCCACGCGGCAGCAGGTGGAACGCATCTTCCACATCGAGGGCTGGCTCATCTCGGGGCTCGGGGCAGCCATAGGCCTCGTGCTCGGCGCGGGGCTGTGCCTGCTGCAGCAGCACACAGGCTTAGTGGCTCTGGGCCACAGCGAGGGAGCCTTCATCGTCGATGCCTACCCCGTGAGCCTCCACGGCACCGACCTCGCGGCCGTATTTGCCACGGTGGTCGTGGTGGGCATCGTGGCCGTGTCGCTCCCTGTGCGCCACATGGTGCGCAGTCTTGACTACGATAACTCACAACCCCATACACAACCGTCATGACTTCAACACATCGCTCCTGGCTGACGGCCCTCGTGGCCATGACCGGTCTGTCGGCAGCCTCCGCGCAGGTGACCGTCGACATCGACGCCGCACAACGCGGCCCTCTCATCAGCCCCACACACTACGGCATCTTCTTCGAGGACATCAACCATGCTGCCGATGGCGGCCTCTATGCCGAGCTCATACGCAACCGCTCATTCGAGGACGGCCCCAGCTATGGCGCGCCGGCCGACATGGAGGCGTGGACAGCCGAGGCTGACGCTCCCTCCACCGTCGTGGCCACGCTCTTCAAGGGCAGCCGCAAGGAGCCGCTGCTGAACAAGGCACAGGGCCACGCCTTGCGCCTCACGCTGAAGGCCACGGCGGAGAGCCCTGCCGCCATAGTCAACACGGGCTACTGGGGCATCAACGCTGTGCAGGGACGCCGCTACACGCTCTCACTATGGGTGCGCGGCAAGTACAAGGGCACGGTGCGCGCCGTGCTGCGCAACGCCACGACCCACGAGGTGTATGCCCAGGCCGAGCTCACGACACCCGTGGCCAAGACATGGAGCCGACACACGGCCGAGCTCCTCTGCCAACGCAACGACGTGCAGGCCGAGTTCGCCATCATATTCGACGGTCAGGGCACCGTGGACCTCGACGTGGTGAGCCTCTTCCCGCCCACATTCAAGAACCGCCCCAACGGTCTGCGCCCCGACCTGGCCGAGATGCTGCTACAGATGCATCCGCGCTTCATGCGCTTCCCGGGCGGATGTTTCGTCGAGGGCCAGCAGTCGCCCGACAATGCCTTCCGCTGGGAGCGCACAATAGGTCCCATCGAGGAGCGTCCTGGCCACTGGAACGTGAACTGGGGCTACCGCACCACCGACGGCATAGGCTTCCACGAATACCTACAGATGGCCGAGGACCTCGGAGCCAAGCCCCTCTATGTGGTCAACATAGGCCTGTGGCACGGCGGCCTGACGCCTGTAGACTCCATCCAGCCATGGATCGACGAGACGCTCGCCGCCCTGGAGTATGCCAACGGCGACGCCACCACCCGCTACGGCGCACTGCGAGCACAGGCCGGCCACCCCGAGCCTTTCAACATAGAGTATGTCGAGATAGGCAACGAGAACAACCAGCCCAATCCGCGCGAACAGAGCGACCGCTACTACGAGCGCTACTCCCGCTTCCGCCGCGCCATCCTCGACCGCTACCCGCAGATGCACATCATCGGCAACGTGGCGGCATGGGGAACCGACGAGCCCACATGGGACAGCAGCGAGCCCGTCGACCTGCTCGACGAGCACTACTACCGCAACCCAGCCTGGTTTGCCGACAACTTCCGCAAGTACGACACCTACTCCCGCCAGGGACCGGCCATATACGTGGGCGAGTATGCCGTGACATCGGGCTTCGGCGACCTGGGCAACCTCAACGCCGCCCTCGGCGAGGCTGTCTACATGATGGGCATGGAGAACAACTCCGACATCGTGCCGATGAACTCCTACGCCCCTATCTTCGTCAACGAGAACGACGCCAAGTGGCGGCCCGACATGATACGCTTCAACAGCCACGCCGTGATGGGCACGCCATCCTACTACGTGCAGGCACTCATGGCGCAGAACGTGGGCACACAGGTGGTGCCGGTGAGCCTCGCCGACCCCTACGCAGCCACAGAGCACCGCCGTCCCATAACGCCCTCAGGCAGCCGCACGGGCTTTGCCACATGGGGCACACGCGCTACCTTTGTCGGCGAGGACAGCGTGGTGGCCGTCAGCGGCCGCTGGGAGCGCACGCCCGACGGCACGGCACAGCGCAGCCTGCGCCAGCAGTGCGTGGCCGTCAGCCGCGAGAAGCACGACACAGACCACTACACCGTCAGCTACCGCGCACGCAAGGACAGCGGCGACGAAGGCTTCATGGTGGTGTTCAACTACGTGGACCCCGACAACTACTGCTGGCTCAACATCGGCGGCTGGGGCAACACGCAGCATGCCATAGAGCAGGTGGGCGGCGGAGGCAAGATGCAGACAGCGACAGCAGCAGGCTCCGTGGAGCAAGGCCGATGGTATGACATACGCCTCGCCGTGGAGGGCGACAGCGTGAGCGCATGGCTCGACGACACACTGCTCTTCGCCACCGCGCTGCGCCACGACACCTCGCTCGGAGTATACGCCTCCGCCACCATCGATGCCGCCACGGGCGACCTCATAGTCAAGCTCGTCAACTCACGCACCGAGGCCACCACGGCCGACGTGCGCCTGAGCAACTTCGAGGCCGGAAGCGCCACACTGACACGCCTCGCCAGCCCGCGAGGCACCGACGAGAACACACTCCTCAGCCCCACGGCCATAGTGCCCACCACCCACCACGTCAGCACCACGCCGTCAGGAGCCTCCATCCACCTGCCGGCATTCTCGCTCAACATACTGCGCATACACCGGCGCTGAGACCACACACCGCAGCAACACATACACCCGCTGCCCGACAGCCAGCAAGGCAGCCATGCGACCACCCTGCAGAGTGTCCGCCAGACACCATGCAGGGTGGTCGCTGCGTACCCTGCACGGACAGAGCCGGCAGGGTGCAGGGAGCGCAGGCGGCAGCTGTTTAGACTTTTTACAACCATTATTAAGGTGTAACCGACCCTTTTTACTTAGTTTTGCGGCCGATTTACCACCGCTTCATCACCACCCGACAATATTATGCCACAAAACCTGGTCATCGTAGAGTCGCCTGCCAAGGCCAAGACCATCGAGCGCTTCCTCGGCGACGGCTATAAAGTAATGTCGTCCTACGGACACATCCGCGACCTGAAGAAGAAAGACTTCAGCATCGACACCACCACCTTCCAGCCGCAATACGAGGTGCCGGCCGACAAGGCACACATCGTCAGCCAGCTGCGCCAGCAAGCCAAGAAAGCCGACCTCGTGTGGCTCGCCTCCGATGAGGACCGCGAGGGAGAAGCCATATCGTGGCACCTACAGGAAGTGCTGCGCCTCAAGCCCGAGAACACACGCCGCATAGTGTTCCACGAAATCACAAAGCCCGCCATACTCCACGCCATAGAGACACCGCGACAGGTGGACATGGCACTCGTCAACGCACAGCAGGCACGCCGCGTGCTCGACCGAATCGTGGGCTTCAAGCTCTCACCGGTGCTCTGGCGCAAAGTCAAGCCAGGACTCAGCGCAGGACGCGTGCAGAGCGTGGCAGTGCGCCTCATAGTAGAGCGCGAGCGCGAGGTGCAAGCCTTCCGCAGCGAGGCCTCATACCGCGTCACCGCCGTGCTCACACCGCAGGACGGCGTGACCATGAAGGCCGACCTCAACCGCCGCTTCGCCACACACCAGGAGGCCGAGCAGTTCCTCAACGACATCAAGGGAGCCACGCTCACCATCGACGACATACAGACACGCCCCGTGCGGCGCACGCCACCACCGCCCTTCACCACCAGCACACTGCAGCAGGAGGCAGCACACCGACTCGGCCTGCCCGTGGCACAGACCATGCTCGTGGCACAGCACCTCTACGAGAGCGGACTCATCACCTACATGCGTACCGACAGCGTCAACCTCTCCAGCCTCGCCCTCGGAGCCAGCCGCAGCGTCATAGAGCAGACCATGGGAAAGGACTATGTGCACACACGCCAGTACCACACATCATCCAAGGGAGCACAGGAAGCACACGAAGCCATACGACCCACATACATGGACCGCACCGAGCTCACCGAGGCCACACAGCAGGAACGCCGCCTCTACGACCTCATCTGGAAGCGCACCATAGCCAGCCAGATGGCCGACGCACAGCTCGAGAAGACCACGGTGAACATCAGCATCAGCGGGCGCAAGGAGCAATTCGTGGCCACAGGCGAAGTGGTCAGGTTCGACGGCTTCATGCGCGTATACCGCGACCATGCCGACGACACCCCACACGCCGCCGACAGCCCTGAGGCCGACGCCGAGAGCACCACGCTGCTGCCAGCCATGACCATAGGACAGCAGCTCACACGCGTGGAAGTGCAAGCCGTGGAACGCTTCTCGCAGGGACCCGTGCGCTACAACGAAGCCAGCCTCGTGCGCAAGCTCGAGGAACTCGGCATAGGACGCCCGTCAACCTACGCACCCACCATCTCCACCATACAGCAGCGCGAATATGTGCAGAAAGGCGACAAGGCCGGAGAGGAGCGCACATACCACGTGCTCACCCTCGCCGCCGACGGCACCATAGGCAGCGAGCAGCGGCAGACCATCGTAGGAGCAGAGCGCGGACGCCTGCTGCCGACAGACACAGGCATCGTGGTCAACGACTTCCTGCTCGAGCACTTCCCCGCAGTCATGGACTACAACTTCACCGCCGACGTGGAGAAAGAATTCGACACCATAGCCGAAGGCAAAGCCGACTGGGTTGGCATCATACACTCCTTCTGGGACGACATCACACCACAGATAGACGCCACCATGCAAGTGCGCACCGAGCTCAAGGCCGGCGAGCGAGTGCTCGGCACAGACCCCGCCAGCGGCCGGCAGCTCAGCGTCAAGATAGGACGCTTCGGCCCCGTGGCACAGATAGGATGCGCCGACGAGCAGGAGAAACCACGCTTCGCACAGCTCAAGAAAGGACAGAGCATCGAAACCATAACCCTCGACGAGGCACTCGAACTCTTCAAGCTGCCACGCACGCTCGGACAGTATGAGGGCGACGACGTGGTCATAGGCACAGGCCGCTACGGATGCTACGTGCTCAACAACCACAAGTTCACCTCCATACCCGCCACCTACGACCCGCTCACCATAAACCTCGACGAAGCAATAGCCGTCATACAGAACAAGCAGCAGAGCGAGGCCCGACGCCACATACGCCACTACGACGAGCACGACGGCATAGACATCGTCAACGGACGCTTCGGCCCATACATCATCTGCAAGAAACAGAACTACTACCTCACCAAGCCACAGCAGGAACGAGCCGCCGAGCTCACACTCGACGAGTGCCTCGACATCATACGAGAGCAGGACGAGCGCCCACGCAACACACAGCGACGCCGTGGCACACGCAGCCGCAAGGAATGATACGCATCATACTCATAGGCTACATGGGCGCCGGCAAAACCACCATAGGCAAAGCCCTCGCCGCAACCCTCAATGTGCCGTTCTACGACCTCGACTGGTACATCACCATGCGCTACCACCGCTCCGTGCCAGAGATATTCGCACAAGACGGAGAACAAGGCTTCCGCGACCTCGAGCGCCGCATGCTCCACGAGGTGGCCGAGTTCGAGAACATCGTGCTCGCCTGCGGAGGCGGCACACCATGCTTCTTCGACAACATGGACTACATGAACAGCCTCGCACAGACCGTCTACCTCAAGGCAACACCAGCAGTGCTCAGCGCACACCTGCGCATGGGCAAGGGCCGGCGCCCACTGCTCGAAGGCAAGAGCCCCGACGAGCTCGAGGCATACATAGCCCGACACCTGAGTGAGCGCGAACCATACTACACCATGGCAAAGCACACCATCGACGTCTCACTGCTCGAGAACATAAGCAAGGTGGAAGAGAGCGTGCAAGTAGTGCGCCAGGCACTCCGCGTGTAGCAACCATCCACCCCGCAAGCCAGACCTAAACACCATCTTAACACACCACTCCACACATGAGAAAATGGCGCATCGAAGACTCCGAGGAACTCTATAACATCAAGGGATGGGGAGTCAACTACTTCGGCATCAACGAGAAAGGACACGTGTACGTCAGTCCCAAGAAGAACGGCGTGCAAGTGGACCTCCAGGAAGTGGTCGACGAGCTCGCCGCACGCCACGTCACGGCACCCATACTGCTGCGCTTCCCCGACATACTCGACAACCGCATCGAGAAGACCGACGAGTGCTTCCGCCGTGCAGCACGCGAATACGACTACCAGGCCGAGCACTTCATCATCTTCCCCGTCAAGGTCAACCAGATGCGCCCCGTGGTGGAAGAAATCATATCCCACGGCAAACGCTACAACCTCGGCCTCGAGGCAGGCTCCAAACCCGAGCTGCACGCCGTGCTGGCCACCAACATGGACAGCGACAGCCTCATCATCTGCAACGGACACAAGGACCAGAACTTCATCGAACTGGCACTCCTGGCACAGAAGATGGGCAAGCGCGTGTTCCTCGTCATAGAGAAGCTGCCCGAACTCAAGACCATAGCCGAGACAGCACAGCGGCTCGGCGTGCGCCCCAACCTGGGCATACGCATCAAGCTCGCCGCCAACGGCTCCGGCAAGTGGAGCGAAAGCGGAGGCGATGCATCGAAGTTCGGCCTCAACAGCTCAGAGCTCCTCATGGCACTCCAGCAACTCAACGAGCTCGGACTCAACGACTGCCTGCGGCTCCTCCACTTCCACATAGGCAGCCAGATAACCAAGATACGTCGCATCAGCACCGCACTGCGCGAGGCAGCACAGTTCTACGTGCAGCTCCACGCCATGGGCTTCGGCATCGAGTTCATCGACTGCGGCGGAGGCCTCGGCGTGGACTACGACGGCACACGCTCCAGCAACTCGGAGAGCTCCGTCAACTACAGCATACAGGAGTATGTCAACGACTGCGTATACACCATCGTCGAGGCATCCAACCAGAACGGCATCCCCCACCCCAACATCATCACCGAGGGCGGACGCTCGCTCACGGCCCACCACAGCGTGCTCATCATAGACACCCTCGAGAGCGTCTCGGCACCGCAGATGCCCGAGGACTTCACACCCACCGAGGCCGACCACAAGCTGGTGCACGACCTCACCGAGATATGGGACAAGCTCTCCTCACGCTCCATGCTCGAGGACTGGCACGACGCCGAGGACATACGCGAGGAAGCCCTCGACCTCTTCCGCCACGGCATCATCGACCTCAAGACACGCGCACAGATAGAGTCGCTCTACTGGGCCATCAGCCACGAGGTGGCCGAGCTGGCACACCACCAGAAACACGTGCCCGACGAGCTGCGCACACTCGACAAGCAGATGGCCGACAAGTACTTCTGCAACTTCTCACTCTTCCAGTCCATGCCCGACTCGTGGGGCATCGACCAGCTCTTCCCAATCATGCCCATAGCGCGCCTCACCGAGCAGCCCACACGCAGCGCCACGGTGCAGGACATCACCTGCGACAGCGACGGCAAGATCTCCGCCTACGTCAACGGCGGGCAGCAGACAGCCTACATACCCCTCCACCCCATACACACGGGCGAGCACTACTATATAGGTGTGTTCCTCGTGGGAGCATACCAGGAGATACTGGGCAACATGCACAACCTCTTCGGCGACACCAACGCCGTGCACATCACCGTGAACCGCGACAGCTACGAGATAGAGCAGGTGATAGACGGCGAGACCGTGGCCGACGTGCTCGAGTACGTGCAGTACGACCCCAAGCGCCTCGTGCGGCGCCTTGAGATATGGGTGAGCCGCGCCGTGCAGGACGGCAAGATCACCGATGCCGAGGGCAAGGAATTCATCAGCAACTACCGCGCCGGCCTGTATGGATACACATACTTGGAGTGACGGACAGAGAAGTAAGGAATGAAGCATAGTGAAGAGCATACGATGGAGAACAGGGAGATAACCGTGGTGAAGGTGGGCGGCGGAGTGGTGGAGGACGAGGCCAGCCTCAGCCTCCTGCTCGACCACATAGCACAGCTGTCAGGCCGCGTGGTGCTGGTGCATGGCGGCGGCCGCTCGGCCACACGCATAGCAGCACGGATGGGCGTGGAGACAACCATGATAGGCGGACGCCGCGTCACCGACAGCGAGATGCTGCGCATCGTCACCATGGTATACGGCGGCCTCGTGGGGCGCAACATAGTGGCACAGATGGCAGCACGCTCACGCCGCGCCGTCAGCCTCACCGGTGCCGACCTCAGCCTGATACGTGCCCACCGGCGTGCCGTGCTCCCCGACGGCACCGACTATGGCTGGGTGGGCGACGTGGACAGCGTGGACGGCCTGTCGCTGCTGCGCCTGCTCGCCGATGGCATCATGCCCGTGGTGGCTCCCCTCACCCACGACGGCCGCGGCCACCTGCTCAACACCAACGCCGACACTATCGCCCAGGCCACGGCCACAGCCCTGGCGGCGGCCGACACGCAGGCCTCCGTGACGCTCACCTACTGCTTCGAGCTGCCTGGCGTGCTGCGTGATGCCGCGGACACGGCATCGCTCATCCCGCACATCGACACCGACGCATACGCCAGCCTCGTGGCCGAAGGCATAGTCAGCGGCGGCATGCTGCCCAAACTCGACAACGCCTTTGCCGCATTGCGCAAGGGAGTGAAGCGGGTGCGCATCACCTCGGTGACCGACCTGCCGGGCGGCACAACCATAACGCTGTAAGGCATCAGGCACTCCCTACGTCTCACCTTTCACTGCTTCCATGTCCGGCTTCCGCACCGACATCCTGCCCCATCGCGACCGCCTCTACCGCCTCGCCCTGGCCATCACCCTCGATGCCGCCGCTGCCGAGGACATCACCCAGGACACCATGCTGCGCGCCTGGGAGCATCGCGATGAGTGGCCACACATCAGCAACATGGAAGCGTGGCTCACGCAGATATGCCGCCGCCTGGCAATCGACCACCAGCGCCGGCACCGCACCGAGAGCATCGATGCCGCGCCGCACCTCGCTGCCACGCCGCAGATGCAGCAGCGGCCCGACGAGGACGACCTGCCAGGCCAGCTCGCAATCATTGCAGGCCTCGTGGCCGACCTGCCCGACCCTCAGCCCGAGATAGTGCGCCTGCGCCACATCGAGGACCTGTCGTACCACGACATCGCCTTGCGCCTCGGCCTCACCGACGAGCAGGTGCGCGCCCATCTGCGCCGTGCCCGCCAGCGGCTGCGCGAGCAGTTCACGAAGCTGCACGCCTACGGGCTGTGAGGGCGGCAGGAGCACCCTGCGGCGTTAAAGCCTGTTAAATGTTCGCTGCGGAGTGACACTTTCCGCCCCGTCGCGCGTCTGTAATAATGAGCGCGCACAGCAGACGTGCGTGCCACTGGCAACAGCATGAGCATGGACTACACCTATATAGAGCAACTCTTGGAGCGCTACTTCGCCGCCGAGACCACGCGCGAGGAGGAGCACATACTGCGGGAGTTCTTCGCGCAGGCCGACGTGCCGTCGGGTCTGAAGGCGTATGCCCCCATGTTCCGCGCCGAGACGAGGCTCTCCTCGGCCTGCCTGGACGAGAGTTTCGACGAGCGCCTGCTCGCCCTGACAGGTGGGGAGCACGTGCTTGCCCGCCGCATCACCCTGCGTCAGCGCCTGCGCCCCATGCTGCGCGTGGCAGCCATGGTGGCCGTGGTGGCAGCCATAGGCAGTGCCCTGGAGCATGCCGCCGGCAACGGTGCGGACGGCAAGGGTGCTCCGGCACAGACTGCCGCTGCCGTTGACTCCGACTATGAGCTGTTTGAGCCCGCACCGCTCAATAAACGCTCGGCCGAAGCCATCGCCACGGCCGACACCATACAGCTGCTGCGCTGACACGCGGCAGCTCGCGCACAACAGCCCTGCGGCTGCCACCGCCACCACGGCACCGCCTGCCGCCGCGCCATGTGCAGGCCCGACAACGACATTTGCTTTTTCTCTATAAGACAGTTAGTGCTAAGACAATTCACTACGATGGAAAAGGGTGACCGTGAGGCCACCCTTTTTCTTGTTGCACGGTGTGCACGGCCCGTGTCGCCACGGCCTGCGCCGGCGTGCTGCCAGCGTGCCATGTGTGCCGCCTCAGCGTATCACCTGCTTGACGCTTGAGGTGATGTTGACGGCCTCGGGATGGTCGCGCACGAAGCTCTCGATGTGGCGCAGTCGCTTCTCGTCGAGTATCTCGTCCATGGCAATGAGTATGCCTGTCTCCTCGACGTCGCCGAAGCCGTAGTTGATGGCCGTGCCGAACATGCGCATGGTGGGCGAGAGTCCCATGTAGGCGTTCACGAGGGGCGGTATGTTGAGCCCGCGGGCTCGCACCTCGCGGTTGAGTATGCGGTAGTCGGCACGGAAGTCGTCCTCGCAGAAGAGGGCCTTGAGCACTTCGCGGTCGGTGTCTATCTGCAGCGGCTTGAGTGGCTGTATGAGGCCGTCGGGGTCGGAGAAGTGTTTCTGCAGGAAGAAGAGTATCATGTCGCGCGCCTTGCGGTCGTAGCTTGGGTACATGGTGACCTTACCGAAGAAGTAGCGCAGTGATGGCTGCACGACGGTGAGTGCCCCGAGGCCGTCCCACAGGTTGTCGAGTGCGAAGAGGCCCTTTGCTCCGGAGCGTGAGCTCTGGTATTCTGTCGAGACGAAGCTGCGTCCGAGCTCCACGGTGTAGGGGGCATAGTTGCGCATGAACTGCTCCGAGAAGTGGAACATGTGGGCAGTGGCGAGCTGTGGCTGTCCGTCGGGGCCTATGCGCCAGTCCTTGCCGTGGAGGTAGCGGTATCCGCCTATGATCTGTCGTGCCTCTGGGTTCCACACTATGAGCTGGCGGCAGGGGTTGTCCATGGTGTCGAACTCGTCGAGGTCGCAGGCCAGGCCTGTGCCTCCTCCGGCGGCACGGAAGGCTATCTCGCGCAGGCGTCCTATCTCGCGCACCACGTTGGGTGCTTCGGGCCACGTGACGATGTATATCTCGTTGTGGCTTTTGTTGGTGGTGCGCAGGCGTCGCTCGGGTGTGAGCTCGGCGAGCAGGAGGTCAACGGGTACGGGGTCGATGATGTGTTCCATGCTTGATGCGTGAGTGTCTGTCTGTTTGCTGCCGCGGTGCCGGCGGCGTGCCGTGTCAGAGGGCGTAGACCTGGTCCTGCACCCATTGTGCCCAGTCGTGGAGTGGCCGTGAGGTGTCGAATGTGGAGCAGGGTATGGGGCGGCCGAAGCGCACGGTGTAGTGCTGTCCGCGCGAGCGGTACATCTCGTCGGGCAGGAGTGTCATTGCTATGTTGAACTTTATGCCGAGGCGTTGCTGCCAAGCGGCTATGCGGTAGAAGCGGTCGGAGTTCTGGGCGATGAAGTGCACGGGCACTATGTCGCGCCGTGTCTCTATGCTCTTCTTGATGAATGCCTTGCGCCAGGGTATGTCGCGTATCTGCCCGCCGGTGCGGCGCGAGCACAGTCCTGCAGGGAACATGATGATGTGGTTGTCGCTGCGGAAGGCGGCGTCCACCTGTTGCGGCAGCGAGCGGCTCTGTGCTCCGAGCTTGTTGACGGGCACGCATAGGGGTGCGAGTCCCTCGAGGTTCATGAGCAGGTCGTTGACGAGGTACTTCACGCGTCCGTCGTAGTGTCGGCCCACGATGGCTCCGAGGGTGACGCCGTCGATGGCTCCGAGGGGGTGGTTGCTGACGAAGGTCATGGGGCGCGCGTCGGCCGCCAGGTGTTCGAGGCCTTCCACGGTGAGGTGCACGCTGAGCTGCTCTATGACGCCTTCGCAGAAGGGCACTCCCACGAGGCCTTTCTTGAGGAAGGCGTTGATGTAGTCCTGGTGTATGTAGCCCTCGAGCCACCGCGTGACGAAGCGTGGCAGCCAGCGCGCACGGCTCCCCATGCGGCTGCGCACTATGGCATCGATGTCGATGGTTGTGGGTTTGCTCATTGGGGCGGTGTGGTGACGGCTGCGCCCGCTGGCCGTGTGTGTCGCGGCCCTGGCGTGTGTCAGCTGATGGTGAAGCGGCGGTTGTTGATGATGTATGTGCCCCGCGGCAGTCCGTTGAGCCAGTTCATGCCTTTCTGGAGGCGGAAGGCGGTGTAGAACACTCCGCCCGAGGTGTACACGGGCAGCAGCTGGCGCTGCGTGCTCTCCACGCACAGGTGACGCCCGCGCTGCGTGATTGCGACGGGCTGGGCGGTGGTGAGCATGCGTGAGCGCATGTCCACCTGCTCCTGCTGGCCGAAGCGCTGGAGGCTCACGGCGGGCATGCTGTCGGCCGTGGCCACCATGGTGGTGCGCCGCTGGCTGTCGGTGCGCACGCCGGCATGCACGCCGCCGGCTGCCAGGGCAAGGGCCGTGGCGGCAATGAGTGTGCTGTGGTGCAGGGTGCTGTGGTGCTTCGACATGTGCGCGTGATTGCCTGTGCGCGCCTGTGGCGCAGGTACGAAATCGTGGCAAAGTTAGGTAAAAGTGACGTTTGAACAAGTTTTTGCATTCAAAGAGTGTGGCTGCATGCGCAAACAGGGTGTGCACGGTGCACAAAAAGACCCTGCACGGTGCACAAAAAGACCCTGCACGGTGCTCCGGCAGGAGCGTGCAGGGTGGCACAGACACAGAGTGCAGGGTGGTGCGCTACGCCATGCCTGCCACTATGCTCACGGCGAGGGCGGCCACGAGGGCGAGAGCGAGCACGGCGGCCCAGAAGGGTGCGAGGCGCGAGCGCGAGAGGGCTATGTAGTGGGCTGCCGAGGGTGCGAGCGTCACGATGAGCAGCGGCAGCAGCTGACGGCCGTAGCGCGGCTGGAGCAGCATCCACAGGACTATGGTGCAGAGGATGGTGATGTAGGCGTAGTGGCAGGTGCGCACGCGTATCTTGTCGTCGGCGCTCACGCCGAGGTAGTGGGCCACGCCCGTGACGGCGAAGAGGACTGCCGCGCCCGCAGAGGCCACGATGGCTGCGCGCGGCCGTGCCCATGCAGCGATGCTGTGGCGGAGGGCGTCGGTGTCGGCGGAGCTGAGCCACTGCAAGTATATGTCGGGCAGGAGGGGCTGACCCGTGGAAAGCGAGCGCAGCGGTGCCGCCACGGGCGATGCCATTGTGCCGAGGTGCTCTGCGAGAGGCTGCCACCGGCCTGTGGCGAAGGCTGCCGTGGCCCACAGTGCGTAGGGCACCATGAGACCCATGAGCGCGGCTGCCAGGGAGCGCGGCGTGAGCGTCCGCATGTGCACGGCCTGGCACAGCATCAGCACCGGCGCGAGCCACAGCAGCGGCGGCCATGCCAAGGAGCCGGCGGAAAGCATGAGGCAGGCATACAGCGTGTCGGGCTCGGGGCGGACGGCGGCGGCGGTGTCGAAGAGGCTGCGCACGGTCAGGGCCAGGGCTAAGGCTGCGATGGTGCCGCCTTGCAGCTCGTGGAGCGGAGTGGCCACGGCCATGAGCAGCAGGAACACCGTCGAGACCATGCGCGAGCGCATGCGCAACAGGGCATGCACGGCTGCTGTCTCGATGACGACGTAGGCGGTGAGGGCGCAGGCCACCCATCCGGCGAGCAGGCGCAGCGAATAGCCTCCCCACGGCAGCCACCACGTCAGGGTGGCTGCCACGGCGGCTGCAGGCAGTGTCAGCGAGCTCTCGCTCAGGCGGCGGAGAGGGCGGTCGGTCAGCAAGGCACGGCAGTGTTGGTGCCCTCGAGGGCGATGAGGTCGGCAGCGATGTCGCGGCGGTAGTAGGCCTTGTCGAAGGCTATGCGTGCTGCCACGCCGAGGCTGGTGCGGCGCGCCTCGTCAACGGTGTTGCCCCACGACGACACGGCGACGACACGGCCGCCGGCGGTGACCAGGCGGCCGGCGGCGTCGACGGCGGTGCCGGCATGAAAGACGACACTCTCCCCTGTCTCGGGCAGCGCGATGGGCAGGCCGCGCTCATAGGCTCCCGGATAGCCGCCGCTGACGACCATCACGCAGACTGCCGCGCGCGGGTCCTCGGCCACCGTGCAGCCCTCGAGCCGCCGGCCGGCGGCAGCCAGCAGGAGCTCGCACAGGTCGGCGCGCAGGCGGAGCATGACAGTCTCCGTCTCGGGGTCGCCCATGCGGCAGTTGTACTCGATGACCTTGGGCTCACCGTCTCGCGTGCGTATGAGCCCAAAGAAGATGAAGCCGCGATAGTCGATGCCCTCGGCGGCAAGACCCTCCACCGTGGGGCGCACGATGGTCTGCTCCACACGGCGCATCCACGCGGCGTCGGCAAAGGTCACCGGCGACACGGAGCCCATGCCGCCCGTGTTCGGCCCCGTGTCGGCCTCGCCAATGCGCTTGTAGTCCTTGGCCACGGGCAGCAGCTTGTAGGTGCGGCCGTCGGTAAGGGCGAAGACACTGCACTCGAT
Source organism: uncultured Bacteroidaceae bacterium (assembly GCA_905234605.1). Taxonomy (GTDB): domain Bacteria; phylum Bacteroidota; class Bacteroidia; order Bacteroidales; family Bacteroidaceae; genus Physcousia. The sequence goes on from CAJOIE010000014.1 coordinate 32,367, forward strand.
GCCGTCGAGGTACTCCTCGACGACCACACGTGCCGACGCCTGCCCGAAACGCCCCCCGAGCATGGCGCGCAGCTCGCTCTCGGCCTCGGCCAGCGTGGGCACGATGACCACGCCCTTGCCCGCACACAGGCCGTCGGCCTTGAGCACGTAGGGCGCCGGCAGCGTGCGCAGGAAAGCCACGGCAGCATCGGCCTCCATGGCCGTGAAGGTGCGGTGGCGCGCCGTGGGGATGCCGTGACGCTGCATGAAGCCCTTGGCGAAGTCCTTGCTGCCCTCGAGCTGTGCGCCCTCGGCCGTGGGACCCACGATGGCCACATGGCACAGCTGCGCGTCGGCACGGAAATAGTCCACGATGCCGCGCACGAGAGGGTCCTCGGGACCCACCACCACGAGGCCGATGCCCTCCGTGAGCACCAACTGCCGCACGGCGTCAAAGTCGGTGGCGGAGACTGCCGCATTGCGCGAGCGCACCACACTGCCGTCGGCCGCACGGCGCGCCAGTGCCATGCCTGCCGTGCCGCCGTTGCCAGGGGCTACGATGAGAGCTTCCACAAGCTCCGACTGGGCCAGCTTCCACGCCAAGGCGTGCTCGCGGCCACCACTGCCTAAGAGAAGTACCTTCATGAGGATGAGATATTATGAGGTTGAAGTAATATGGCGGTATAACGGCATTGCGGCGTTGCGGAACACCAGTATGCCGTTATACCGCCATTCCGCCAAGCTCCAGGCACAGGGCACCGTGGAGGGCAGGCCGCAACGACCCGCCACGGGTGCAAAAGTAGTGTAAACGACGCAGCCACCACCACCGCCGGCCAGCCATTTTGCAGCCCCGCCCGCCATATTTCTTGCCATGCACCCCCCAAAAAGAGGGCATTCCTTTGGTCTGTCGGCTATTTGTCCTACTTTTGCCAACACGCACCCCCCACAATCCGCATTACGTGCGAACACTCTATACCTTTACAGTAATTACTCACCAAAAACTTTCCTAATCCCCATCCTCTCATTATGTGGTTAGTTGATTCTTCCATCGGAAGGAAAGTGGTCATGTCGGTCACCGGCCTGGCCCTTATCCTGTTCCTGACGTTCCATGCGTCAATGAATGTCGTGGCCCTGTTCAGCGCAGAAGGCTACAACATGATCTGCGAGTTCCTCGGCGCCAACTGGTATGCCGTAGTGGCCACGGTGGGCCTTGCCGCCCTGATGGCACTGCACTTCGTGTTTGCCACCATCCTCACCCTCCAGAACAGGAAGGCACGCGGCAGCGACAGCTATGCCGTGACAGCCAAGCCCGAGAAAGTGGAGTGGTACAGCCAGAACATGTACGTGCTTGGCCTCATCATCTGCCTGGGCCTGCTGCTCCACCTGTGGCACTTCTGGTACAACATGATGTGCGCCGAGCTCATGGGCCACTCGGTGACCTTCGCCGGCGGCAACGCCCTGAGCCCCTCCGACGGCTACAACTGGATTGTCTACACCTTCCACGACCAGCCGGGCGCACCCCTCTACTCGCTGCTCTACATGGTGTGGTTCTGCGCCATCTGGTTCCACATGAACCACGGCATCTGGAGCGCCATCCAGACCCTGGGCTGGAGCGGCAAGATATGGCACAGCCGCTGGCAGTGCATCAGCTTCATCTGGAGCACCATCGTGGTGCTGATGTTCGCCGTAGTCGTCATCAAGTTCGCCATCTGGGGCGACGCCCCCATCTGCGGATGAGAGCAGAGATAGCGACCCTCACACAACTCCCACCATCAACAACAATCACCTATTAGCAATATGGCAACAGACAACGTGAAGAAGATAGACTCTCGCATACCCGAGGGCCCCGTTGCTGAGAAATGGACCAACTACAAGGCCCACCAGCGCCTGGTCAACCCAAAGAACAAGCTCAAGCTCGACGTCATCGTCGTTGGCACAGGCCTGGCAGGCGCCAGTGCCGCAGCCTCGCTCGGAGAGATGGGCTTCAACGTGTACAACTTCTGCATCCAGGACAGCCCGCGCCGCGCCCACTCCATAGCCGCACAGGGAGGCATCAACGCCGCCAAGAACTACCAGAACGACGGCGACTCCGTGTACCGCCTCTTCTACGACACCGTCAAGGGCGGCGACTACCGTGCACGCGAGGCCAACGTCTACCGCCTTGCCGAAGTGAGCAACAACATCATCGACCAGTGCGTGGCACAAGGCGTGCCCTTCGCCCGTGAGTACGGCGGAATGCTGGCCAACCGCAGCTTCGGCGGAGCACAGGTCAGCCGCACATTCTACGCCAAGGGACAGACAGGACAGCAACTGCTGCTCGGAGCATACTCAGCCCTCTCGGCACAGGTGCAGGCAGGCAAGGTGAAGCTCTTCACCCGCTACGAGATGGAGGACGTGGTCATCGTCGACGGACGCGCACGGGGCATCATAGCCAAGAACCTCGTCACAGGCAAGCTCGAGCGCTTCTCGGCCAACGCCGTGGTCATCGCCACCGGCGGCTACGGCAACGCCTACTTCCTCTCCACCAACGCCATGGGCTGCAACTGCACCGCCGCCGTGCAGTGCTACCGCAAAGGCGCTTACATGGCCAACCCATCCTACGTACAGATACACCCCACATGCATACCCGTGCACGGCGACAAGCAATCGAAGCTCACCCTCATGTCAGAGTCCCTGCGCAACGACGGACGCATCTGGGTGCCCAAGAAGCTCGAGGACGCCAAGAAGCTGCAGGCCGGCACACTGCAAGGCTGGGAGATACCCGAGGAAGACCGCGACTACTACCTGGAACGCCGCTACCCCGCCTTCGGCAACCTTGTGCCGCGCGACGTGGCATCGCGTGCCGCCAAGGAACGCTGCGACAAGGGCTTCGGCGTGAACAGCACAGGCCTCGCCGTGTTCCTCGACTTCTCCGAGAGCATCAACCGCCTTGGCCTCGACGCCATGAAGCAGCGCTACGGCAACCTCTTCGACATGTACGAGGAGATAACCGACGTATACCCCGGCGACCTGGCCAACGAGATCAACGGCGTGAAGTACTACAAGCCCATGATGATATACCCCGCCATACACTACACCATGGGCGGCGTATGGGTCGACTACGAGCTGCAGACCTCCATCCCAGGCCTCTTCGCCATCGGCGAGTGCAACTTCTCTGACCACGGTGCCAACCGCCTCGGAGCCTCCGCACTCATGCAAGGCCTGGCCGACGGCTACTTCGTGCTCCCCTACACCATACAGAACTACCTGGCCGACCAGGCCATCTGGCCGCGCATCAGCACCGACATGCCCGAGTTCGCCGAGGCAGAGCGCGCCGTCGACAGCGAGCTCACACGCCTGCTCAGCATCAAGGGCAAGCGCTCCGTGGACAGCATACACAAGGAGCTCGGGCACATCATGTGGGAATACGTAGGCATGGGACGCACAGCCGAAGGCCTCAAGGAAGGCATCAGGAAGATGCGCGAGCTGCAGAAGGTGTTCGACACAGACCTCTTCGTGCCAGGCACCAAGGAAGGCCTCAACGTGGAGCTCGACAAGGCCGTGCACCTACGCGACTTCTTCACCATGGGCGAGCTCGTGGCCCACGACGCACTCTCACGCAACGAGAGCTGCGGCGGCCACTTCCGCGAGGAGTACCAGACACCCGAGGGCGAGGCTCAGCGCGACGACCAGAACTACTTCTACGTAGGCTGCTGGGAGTACCAGGGTGCCGACAAGGATCCGGAGCTCATCAAGGAGCCCCTCGAATATGAGGCTATCAAGGTGCAGACACGCAACTACAAGAACTAAACGGCCCGCCCGCCGGCCCCACTCCCAGGGAGGGAGAGCCTGCGGAATGATGCCACCTAAATATCATAACAATAACCATTAACCAACGACCCTGTAAACTCCTGCATGCGCCAGCCGCTACCCTCCCCCTGCGGGAGGCGACGGGGGTGGGTCTTCCAAGAATATGGCCAAGAACTTAACCGTCACCATAAAGTTCTGGAAACAGGACGGTCCCAAGGCAAAGGGACACTTCGACACGCATGTGCTCAAGGACATACCCGACGACACCTCCTTCCTTGAGGCCCTCGACATCATGAACGAGGAGCTCATCGAGGCCGGCAAGGAGCCCTTCGTGTTCGACCACGACTGCCGCGAGGGCATCTGCGGCATGTGCTCGCTCTACATCAACGGCACGCCCCACGGCAAGACCGAGCGCGGCGCCACCACCTGCCAGCTCTACATGCGCCGCTTCCGCGACGGCGAGACCATCACCGTGGAGCCCTGGCGCTCCGCCGGCTTCCCCGTCATCAAGGACTGCATGGTGGATCGCTCCGCCTTCGACAAGATAATCCAGGCCGGCGGCTACACCACCGTGCGCACCGGACAGCCCCAGGATGCCAACGCCATCCTCATCCCCAAGCAGGATGCCGACGAGGCCATGGACTGCGCCAGCTGCATAGGCTGCGGCGCATGTGTGGCAGCGTGCAAGAACGGCTCCGCCATGCTCTTCGTCAGCAGCAAGGTCAGCCAGCTCGCACTCCTGCCGCAGGGACGCCCCGAAGCCGCCAGGCGCGCCAAGGCCATGGTGGCCAAGATGGACGAGCTCGGCTTCGGCAACTGCACCAACACACGTGCCTGCGAGGCCGTGTGCCCCAAGCAGGAGACGATAGCCAACATAGCCCGCCTCAACCGCGAGTTCATCAAGGCCAAGCTCGCCGACTGAAGAAACACACCCATTCTGCGGCGGGCAGACATTGTGCTGCCCGCCGTTGCTTTCCCCTGACGCCGCAGCTGGTGCAGACACGCGGCGTGGAGGAGCGCGACGCCTTGCAGCAGAGGCTGTTCGTGCAGTTTCACCACCTCGGCGACGACGGCAGCAGCTCGCAGTCCACACAGACAAGCTACATGGGCAAAGGCATCTGGCAGGACGACAGCTATCCATGCAAGGGCGAGCGCTGGATGGCCACCCTGCACTTCCATGGCGGCCGCGTCAAGGCCGAGACACCCGTCGTCACATGGACTGAAGACTAATCCACACCATACATCAAACCATCATTAACCATCCTCCCATGAACAGACATCTCCTTACCCTTGCAGCAACACTGCTCTTAGCCGGTAGTGTGCAGGCTGGCCTGAACGGATCCTTATCGCTCAAGGGCAACGTTGCCTGCATGCCGCTCAGCTATGCTGCCGTGGCAGCTGCCGACAGCACCACCGTCAGCCCTGCCGTCACCGAATTTCCAGAGCAGGCAGCCCAGTTCCCTGGCGGGGACCAGGCATGCTATGCCTTCATAGCGAGCCACATGCGCTACCCGACGAAAGCCATTCAGGAGGGCATCGCGGGCCGTGTCGTGGTGAGATTCGTCGTCGAGAAGGACGGCAGCCTGACCGACATCACCGTCATGCGCTCGCCCGCCCCCGTGCTGAGCAAGGAGGCCGTGCGCATAGTGCGCTCCATGCCCCGCTGGCAGCCTGCCATGCAAGGAGGCGTAGCGGTGCGCTCGCGCTACCTATTGACTCTCACCTTCAAGCTCAACTGAGGGGCGGCAGACGCCACGGTGCGTGCAAACAGCAAAACACCGTGCAGGGTCCGGATGCGGAACCCTGCACGGTGTTTGCGTTATGCCTGCACCGTGGCAGCACGGAGGGTGCACGGTCACATAACCATCGACGGCATGCCGAGGGCGTCGATGGCAGCATCGACCGACTCGTAGGTGTACTGGTTGCGCCGGCGCAGGGCTACCATCAGCTCGAGCAGCTGGCGGAAGGGCTCACGGCGGTATTCAGGCATGATGCCTGCCTCGTAGCGGCGTTTCTGCGACTTGACCCAGTTGATCATGTTGCGCTCGTCCGCCTTATACTTCGACGGACGGTAGCCATGCTCACGGATGAAGCCCATTATCATGTCGAGGTTAGCCGCCCACTTGAGGTCGTTGGTGGACAATGCCGCGGCCTGCATTTGAGGTTGTCCTGCCATGAATGCTGTTGGGGGGGTTATGTGTGATGCAATCTGCGGTTGTGGCCATGGACGGCGGCCATGACACGGGCCGCCATCCATCGCTTGCAAAGATAGCCACGACAACCGACACTGGCTATTCACAGCCGCATATTTTTGCACATGCAGGGCCATGCAATGCGCGAAACTGCTATCTTTGCCGCCAAAGGCACTGCCCACACGCCCCGGACAAAGCCCATCAAACACATCAAAACCATTAACCACACAAAGAGACAACCATGAGAGTCATCATCGAACCCTCCTACGACCGCATGTCGCAATGGGCTGCCGACTACGTCATCGCCCGCATCAACGCCGCCAAGCCCACGGCAGAGAAACCCTTCGTGCTCGGCCTGCCCACCGGCAGCAGCCCCATCGGCATGTACCAGGCACTGGTGAAGGCCAACAAGGAAGGCCGCGTCACGTTCCGCCACGTGCTCACGTTCAACATGGACGAGTATGTGGCCCTGCCCGAGTCGCACCCCGAGAGCTACCACAGCTTCATGGCCACCAACCTCTTCGACCACATCGACATCCCGCGCGAGAATATACACATCCTCAACGGCAACGCCAAGGACCTCGCCGCCGAGTGCGCCCGCTACGAGCAGATGATAGCCCAGGCCGGAGGCATAGACCTCTTCATCGGCGGCATAGGCCCCGACGGACACATAGCCTTCAACGAGCCAGGCTCATCGCTCACGTCACGCACACGCGTCAAGACCCTCACCACCGACACACGCGTGGCCAACAGCCGCTTCTTCGGCGGACACCCCGAAGACGTGCCCGCCACAGCCCTCACCGTGGGCGTAGGCACAGTGATGGACGCACGCGAGGTGCTCATCCTCTGCAACGGACACAACAAGGCACGCGCCCTGCAGGCAGCCATCGAAGGCCCCGTCACGCAGTGGTGGACCATCAGCGCCCTGCAGCTCCACGCCCACGGCATCATCGTCTGCGACGAAGCCGCCACCGAAGAGATTAAGCACGGCACATACAAGTACTTCAAGGACATCGAGAAAGACAACCTGTAAGGGAAAGCTTTCGCAGAGTCCGAGGAACCCAAGGAGTTATAGGAGTCAAAGGAGCCAGAGGAAACAAGCCGATACCGTGGCAGCGCAAGGACTGCCAGCAAAACACCATCAGGCCTAACTCCCATGCCTCCTATAACCCCTATTCCTCCCATTCCACCAGCCACCCCATGGAGAAGATAGCAGTGCTCACCGGTGCCGGCATGTCGGCCGAGAGCGGCATCAGCACCTTCCGCGACTCCGGCGGGCTGTGGGAGCAGCACAGGGTGGAGGACGTGGCCTCCATCGACGGCTACGTGCGCAACCCCGCCCTCGTGCTCGACTTCTACAACCAGCGGCGGCGCGAGCTGCTGCACACCGAGCCCTGCCTTGGCCACCACCTGCTGGCACAGATGCAGGAACACTACGACATCACCGTGGTGACACAGAACGTAGACGACCTGCACGAGCGTGCCGGCCAGCACCACGTGGTGCACCTCCACGGCGAGCTGCTCAAGGCCACCTCGAGCCTCGACCCCAACGACCCGCGCCAGCTGCGCACACTCACCCCGCCCGACACCGACATACACCTCGGCGACCGCGCCCCCGACGGCTCACAGCTGCGCCCCTACATAGTGTGGTTCGGCGAGGCCGTACCCAAGATAGAGCAAGCCATCAGCGTGGTGGAGCAGGCCGACATATTCGTTGTCATAGGCACCAGCCTCAACGTATACCCTGCCGCAGGCCTCTCGCGCTACGTGGCAGCACACGCACCCGTCTACGTCATCGACCCCAAGCCCGTGGCGTGGAACAGCACACACCCCTTCCGCCACATACAGCGCGGAGCATCCGACGGCGTGGCAGAGCTCATGCGCCTGCTCGGCAAAGCCTGACACAACCCAACACACACAACCACCCACTCCCCCCGACACGTGAAGAGCAAGAAACTCCAAGCCCTGATGGCCGAGCACCGGCACTGGCAGGACATCGTCGGGCTACGCACCGTGGCCGACCTCAACGCCGCCGTGCGCGCCGGCCATGCCACCGACATCATCAACGTCAGCGAAGCCCTCCAGGAGCGCAAGATAGCCTCCGTGGCCGACGAGATAGCCGCGCGCCACTGCCGCCTCGTGCTGCTCGCCGGACCCAGCAGCAGCGGCAAGACCACATCCAGCAAGCGCCTGGCCATACAGCTCGCCGCCTGCGGCCTGCACCCCCTCACCATCTCGATGGACGACTACTTCGTCAACCGCGTCAACACACCGCTCGACGCCAACGGCGAGTACGACTACGAGTGCCTCGGAGCACTCGACGTGCCCTACTTCAACGCACAGCTCACCGCACTGCTGGGCGGCGACACCGTGGAGCTGCCGCGCTACGACTTCGTCAAGGGCGAGCGCACACCGTCGGGGCACGAGCTCCGGCTGCAACCGAACAACGTGCTCATCATCGAAGGCATACACGCCCTCAACCCCGACCTCACACCGCAGATCGACCGTGCCGACAAGTTCCAGGTCTACGTCTCCGCCCTCACCACCATACAGCTCGACGAAAACCGCAAAATCTCCACCTCCGACAACCGCCTGCTGCGCCGCATGATACGCGACCAGAAGTTCCGCGCCTACTCCGCCGAGGAGACCATCCACCGGTGGCCAAGCGTGCGTGCCGGCGAAGAAAAGTGGATATTCCCCTTCCAGGACAACTGCGACACCATGATCAACACGGCCCTGCTATACGAGCTCTCCGTGCTGCGCACCTACGTGCTGCCCCTCTTAGAGAGCGTGCCCGCCACGTCGGAATGCTATGCCGAAGCCTTCCGCCTGCGCCAGTTCATAGGTTTCTTCGAGCCCATACCCGACAAGCAGATACCGCTCACGTCGCTCCTGCGCGAGTTCCTCGGAGGCTCGGCATTCCACTACTGACATGTCACCTGAACACTACGCCTCACGCCTCGAAGACCGCGGCATACACCCCACTGCCATGCGCCTGCTGGTCTACCGCACCCTGGCCGAGAGCCGCCGTGCGCTGTCGCTGCGTGAACTCTGCGACATGCTCGTGACCGCCGAGCGCTCCACCGTGTTCCGCACGCTCACACTGCTGCTGGCACACCACCTGGCACACGCCATCGAGGACGGCACGGGAGTGGCCAGATACGAGGCCTGCGAGGGGCACGACGACTGCTCGCCCGACGACCAGCACACCCACTTCTTCTGCACCCGCTGCCAGCGCACCTTCTGCTTCCGCTCCATCCACGTGCCCGTGGTGACGGTGCCCGACGGCTTCACCCTGGAGAGCGTCAACTACCTCGTCAAGGGCATCTGCCCCGACTGCCAACGAAGCGCATGAACTGGAAGATAGTATTCCGCATCATAGGTCAGCTCGTGCTCATCGAAGCCTCGCTGATGGCCCTGTGCCTCGCCATGTCGCTGTGGCACGGCGGCAGCGACGCGCGCGCCTTCGCCATATCGGTGGCCACGGCAGCCGCAGCAGGCTCGGCCATGTGCTACCTGTGCCGCAAGAGCCCGCGCGAGATGTCGCGCCGCGACTCCTACGTCGTGGTGACACTCGTGTGGGTGGTGTTCAGCATCTTCGGCGCACTGCCCTACCTGCTGAGCGGACATCTCACCTCGGTGCCCGACGCCTACTTCGAGACCATGTCGGGCTTCTCCACCACAGGAGCCTCGCTCATCGACGACGTGGAGAGCCTGCCGCGCGCACTCCTCTTCTGGCGCAGCATGACACAGTGGATAGGCGGCCTGGGCATAGTGTTCTTCACCATAGCCATCATACCGTCGCTCGTGGGAGGCTCCGTGAAGGTGTTCGGCGCCGAAGCCACAGGCCCCATGCGCTCACGCCTGCACCCCAAGCTCTCCACCACGGGGCGCTGGATATGGGGCATCTACCTGCTGCTCACCATAGCCTGCGCCACCCTCTTCCACGTGGAAGGCATGAGCCTCTTCGACGCCGTCAACTACGCCATGACCGTCACCGCCACCGGCGGCTTCGCCACACACAACGCCTCCACCGGCTACTTCCACAGCCTGGCCATCGACTACACGGCCATAGCCTTCATGCTGCTCTGCGGCACCAGCTTCACCCTCCTCTACATAGCCACCTTCAAGCGGCGGCCGCGCACACTGCTGCGCAACACCGAGTTCCGCCTCTACCTGAGCCTCATAGCCCTGTGCACAGCCTTCATCATGGCAGTGCTCATGCGCTCCCTCCACGTCCGCCTCGAGCCAGCCTTCCGCGTCAGCCTCTTCCAGGTGGTGTCGTTCATCACCACGACAGGCATCTTCAACACCGACGCCGGAGCCTGGCCACACATCACGTGGGTGACGCTGCTGCTGTGCATGTTCGTGGGCGGATGCTCGGGCAGCACCGCCGGCGGCTTCAAGTGCGTGCGTGCCGTGATGCTCTACCAGGTGGTGCGCAACGAGCTGCGCCGCCTGCTCCACCCCAACGCTGTGCTGCCCGTGAAGGTGAACAGCAACGTGGTGCCCTACGCCGCACAGGCCACACTCCTGGCCTACCTCATGCTGTACCTCGCCCTCTGCTTCTTCACCTACTTCATGATGACCCTCTCGGGCATCGACAGCACCAACTCCTTCACCATAGCCATCTCCTGCGCCAGCAACGTGGGTCCATCGCTGAGCCTCAACATCGGCGAGCCCATGTCGTGGGCCATGCTGCCCGCCGCCCTCAAGTGGCTCCTCTCGCTGCTCATGCTCATGGGCCGACTCGAGATACTCTCCGTGGCAGCCCTCTTCACGCCCTACTTCTGGCGCGACCGCTGAGCTGCCACTACAGACACAGACATGCACATGCACATGCACACACTCGCCCTATGTCCGTTGCTCTGCGGCATCGTCATGGCCGCCAGGGCACAGGTGAGCATCACGGAGCTGATGCAGAGCAACGTGGGCACCGTCGTGGACGACCTCATGGAGCTTCCCGACTCGTGGGTGGAACTGCACAACGGTGGCGAGGCTGCGGTGAGCCTCGGCGGCTACAGCATAGGGCTCACGGCCGATGCCGGCGAGGCATGGGCACTGCCCGCCGTGGCTGTGGAGGCCGGCGGCTACGTGCTTGTCTGCTGCGACAAGGAGGCACAGGGGCTGCACACCGACTTCCGCCTCGACACAGGCAAGGGCGGCAGCGTCTGGCTCTTCCGCGACGGCCTCGTGGCCGACTCCGTTACAGACATCCCCAAGATGCCGGCACCCGACATCAGCTACGGCCGCCTCACTGCCGCCAGCACGCTGTGGGGCCATCAGGCCACGCCCACGCCGGCAGCGGCCAACTGCGGCAGCCTGTGCGGGCAGCTGCTGGGCGAGCCCGTGTTCCGCACCGAGGGCGGCATCCGCACCAGCCCCGTGCGCCTCACCTTCACCTTTCCCACGGGCACGCCGGCCGGTGCACGCCTGCACTACACCACCGACGGCTCCGAGCCCACGGCAGCCAGTCACACATGGAGCGGCGAGCCACTGCTCATCGACAGCACCACGGTGGTGCGCGCCCGCCTGATGCTCGAAGGATGGCTCTCACCGCGCTCCACCACCCACAGCTACATCTTCGCCGACCATGAGCACGAGCTGCCCGTGGTGTCGATAGCCACCGACAGTGCCTTCCTCTACGGCGACACGCTGGGCATCCTCTCCGATGCCGTGTGCCCCGCCGACGGCCAGGCCAACTACACCCACAACTGGCGGCGGCCCGTCAACATAGAGTACTTCCCCGCCACGGCCGCGGCGGCCGCCGTCAACCAGCTCTGCGAGGCACGCCTCGGCGGCAACGCCTCACGCCAGTTCCCCCTGAAGACGTTCATAGTGTATGCCAACAGGCGCTTCGGCACCAAGCACCTGAGCTACCCCTTCTTCGCGGCCGACAAGCCCCGGGCAACGCGCTTCAAGAGCATCATGCTCCGCAACTCGGGCAACGACTGCACGCTGCTCTTCATGCGCGACGCCCTCATACAGCGCTCCGTGGCCCGCCATGCCGACCTCGACTGGCAGGCATGCCAGCCGGTGGCGGTCTACATCAACGGGCACTACTGCGGCATGCTCAACATGCGTGAGCGCGGCACAGAGGACAACATATGGACTAACTACGACGGCCTCGACGACATCGACCTCATCGAGAACTGGAGCCAGCTCAAGGAGGGCGACACCGAGGCTCTGGAGCAGTTCACTGCCTTCTACAGCGAGGAGGGGCACACGCTCGGGGAGTATGCCGCACGGATGGACTGGCAGGAGTTCTTCAACCTCATGGCGATGAACATCTACTACAACAACCGCGACTTCCCCGGCGGCAACATAGTGATGTGGCGTCCCCGCACCAGCGACGGCCGCTGGCGCTTCATTGCCAAGGACACCGACTTCGGTCTGGGCCTGACCCACGAGCCCACGGACTACAACACCCTGGCATGGCTCTACGACCCTGCCTACGACCCGCACTACAACTGGGGCAACGCTCCCCGCTTCACGCTGCTCTTCCGCCACATGCTTGAGGACGCCGACCTGCGCCGCGAGTTCGTGGACCGCATGGCTGTCTACATGGCCGACTTCCTCAACGAGAGCCGCATCGTGATGCTGTGGGACCGGATGCTCGCCGACGTGTCCACGGAGCTGCCCTACCACCTGCCGCACATGGGCAGCAACAGGGCCTACTATGCTGCCAGCCTCGGGCATGCCCGCTCATGGCTCTCCGGCCGCACGGCCTACTGCTACACTATGCTGTCAGCCTTCTTCGGCCTTGGCAGCCCCGTGCCGCTCACCGTGGGCATGGACAGCGATGCCGACGAGACTGTGACCGACCTCTGCAGGCGCGAGACGGAGCTGCACGCCTGCGGCATTACCGCCACTGCCGACAGCCTGCGCGGCAGCTTCTTTGCCGGCCGTGAGCTGCGCCTGAGCGTGCACCGCCGCGGCAGCACCGAGCCTCTGCCTGCCACCTTTGCCGTGACCGCCGTGCGCGACGGGGCCGTGCACACCGACACTATTGCCGCCACCGAGCTGCGCATGACCATGCCCGGCTGCGACAGCGTCAGCGTGGCCTACAGCATTGACACCGCCACGCTGCTCGACGGACGCCTGCCCTTCAGCTACTCCATTGCGGGCACGCAGCTCACCGTGCGCAGCTACGCCGGTGCCGTGCCCGTGCGTCTCTGCACCACGGGCGGTGCCGTCGTGGCCGCCTCAGGCCATGACGCTGTCACCCACACCTTCACCGTCAAGCCGCACGCCATATACGTTCTCCGCGTGGGCACCAAGGCAGTGAAGATAGGGCTGTAGGAGCCAGCGCAATCACCTCAGTGTGCATCCTTCCAGCTGTGACCCCAGCCTGTCGAGGCCACGAGGGGCACTTGCAGCTGTGCTGCCTGCTCCATCTCGGCCACCACGAGGTGCTCCATGCGCTCGCGCTCGTCGGGCACGACGGTGAAGATGAGCTCGTCGTGCACCTGTAGCAGCATGCGTGAGCGCATCTGCTCTCCGGCCATGCGGCGTGCTATTCGCACCATGGCCAGCTTGATGATGTCGGCTGCCGACCCTTGTATGGGAGCGTTGATGGCTATGCGCTCGGCCAGTGAGCGCACGGTGGCGTTGGCCGAGGCTATGCCGTCGACACGGCAACGGCGGTGCATCAGCGTCTCGGCATAGCCCTGGCTGCGGGCGCGCTCTATGCTTTCCTGCATGTAGGCATGCACCTGCGGGTAGGTGGCGAAATATCCCTCTATGAGCTCCTTGGCGTCGCCGCGGCTGATGTCGAGCCGCTCGGCCAGTCCGAAGGCTGTGATGCCGTATATGATGCCGAAGTTGGCCGTCTTGGCACGGCTGCGTTCCTGCCGCGTGACGTCGGCTATGGGCTTGTGGAATATCTTCGCGGCGGTGGCAGCGTGTATGTCGTGACCCTGGCGGAAGTCCTCTATCAGGCCCGCATCGCCGCTGAGGTGGGCCATGAGGCGTAGCTCAATCTGCGAGTAGTCGGCAGCAAAGAAGAGCTGCCCCTCGTCGGCCACGAAGGCGCCGCGTATGTCGCGTCCCTCATCGGTGCGCACAGGAATGTTCTGCAAGTTGGGGTTGGAGCTCGACAGGCGCCCCGTGGCCGTGATGGCCTGGTTGAGCTGCGTGTGTATGCGCCCAGTGGATGGGTCGGCCAGCCGCGGCAGGGCGTCGAGGTAGGTGGAGCGCAGCTTCTGTGCGGCACGGTAGTCGAGTATTTTCTGCACTATGGGGTGCTTCTGGCGCAGGGGCAGCAGCACCTCCTCCGACGTGGCATAGACGCCGGTCTTGGTGCGCTTGGCCTTGGCGGCAAGCTGTAGCCGCTCGAAGAGCACGTCGCCCACCTGGCGGGGCGACGATATGTTGAAGTCCGTGCCGGCCAGCATGTGTATCTCCGTCTCCAGGGCCTCCATGCGGGCAGCCATGGTGCGGCTGGCCTCGGCCAGGGCATCGCTGTCGAGGCGTATGCCCGCCGTCTCCATGTCGGCAAGCACACCCACGAGTGGCATCTCCACCTCGGCATAGAGGCTGCCCACGCCTTCTGCCTCGAGCTGCGGCAGCAGGAGGCGGCTCAGGGCAAGGGCGGTGCACGCGGCAGAGGCTGCGGGCGGCAGCGGCGTGCCGTCGGCGGCCACGCACTCGCCGGTGTAGGCCTGCTGCAGGCGCACGAGGGAGTGGCTCATCTCGGGGTGCAGCAGGTAGTGGGCTATCATGGTGTCGGCCACACGGGCGGCCACAGCCACGCCACGACGCCGCAGGAGCTTCACCACGGGCTTCCAGTCGTGCACGGCGAGGGTCACGTCGGCGCGGCCAAGAAGTGCGCCCACGGCGGCTGCGACGGCCTCGTGGGGCGCGGCGTCGCCCGACGTGGTGAGCACGGCGGCACATGTGGGCGAGAGAGCCACGGCGGCCGTGAGCTGCCCGTCGTGCTCCTCGAGAGCGAAGCCCACGGTGGTGCCGGCGGCGATGTCGGGCAGTGCGCCGCTGGTGAGCGTGACACGCACCGTGGCAGGCACGGCAGGCGCGGAGTCGAAGAGGTCGGGCTGCTGTGTGGCAGGCACTTCCATGGCGGCCTGCGTGAAGAGGTCGGGCTCCGCAGCTGCCGGCGCGGCCGCTGCCGCAGGCTCCAGGGCGGCGGCAAGGGAGCGCATCTCGTAGTGCAGGTAGATGTCGCGCAGGGCCGATGCCTGTGCTGCCGTGAGCGGCCGCACGGTCAGCGCGTCGAGGTCGAGGCTTATGGGCACCGTGGTGACTATCTCGGCCAGCCAGCGCGACAGGCGTATCTGCTCCACGTTGGCAGCCACGCGGGTCTGCATGGCACCCTTGAGCTCGTCCACATGTGCTATCAGACCCTCGATGCTGCCATAGCGGGCTATGAGCTCCACGGCGCGCGTCTCGCCAACGCCTGGACAGCCAGGTATGTTGTCGCTCTTGTCGCCCATGAGCCCAAGCAGGTCCACCACCTGCGATGGCTGCTGCAAGCCCCAGCGGGCGCACACCTCGGCAGGACCCTCGACGTCGAAGCCGCCGCCGCGGCTCTTGGGACGATAGATGCGCACGCGCTCCGTGACGAGCTGGCCATAGTCCTTGTCGGGCGTCACCATGTAGGTGTCGATGCCGGCAGCGTCGGCCTGACGCGAGAGTGTGCCTATCACGTCGTCGGCCTCGTAGCCTGCCACCTCAAGCACAGGTATGCCCTGCGCCTCAAGCAGCTGCTTGATGACAGGCACGGCGATGCGGATGCCCTCGGGAGTGGCCTGGCGCTGGGCCTTGTAGTCGGGGTAGCGCACGTGGCGGAAGGTGCCGCCGTGAGGGTCGAAGGCCACACCGAGATGGGTGGGATGTTCCTTGGACATCACCTCCTGCAGCGTCCTGGCAAAGCCGAACACGGCCGAGACGTCCTCGCCGCGGCTGTTGATGCGAGGGTTCTTGATCAGGCCGTAGTAGGCACGGTAGATGAGGGCATAGCCGTCGAGCAGGAAGAGCTTCATGGAGAATGGGTAAGTGGGGGGGTAAATCAGTTAATAAGGACATCTGCAACGGGCTGGCAGCGAGTGCCGGAGCGTGCGGCAGGCATGGCGGTGCTACGGCATGGCGTGACAGGCACCGCCGTCCGTGCACCGTGGCGGCAGACACCATGCAGGGTGAGGCATCACCACCATGCAGCATCACCCGCGACGACCGTGCAGGGTGGCAAAAGCCGTTTTGTGAGGGTGCCGCGAGCACGGTGTGAGATATTCTCGCTACCTTCGCCACTGCGACAGGGCAAATATAGTGAAAACCATAACACGATGAAGCTTAAATATGATGTCATAGTGGTGGGAGCCGGACACGCGGGCTGCGAGGCGGCTCACGCGGCAGCACGCCTCGGAGCCGAGACGCTGCTCATCACCATGGACATGAACAAGATAGCCCAGATGTCGTGCAACCCAGCCGTGGGAGGCATTGCCAAGGGCCAGATTGTCAGGGAGATAGATGCACTTGGAGGCATGATGGGGCGTGTGGCCGACCGCACTGCCATACAGCGGCGCATGCTCAACCGCTCCAAGGGAGCTGCCATGTGGAGCCCGCGGGCACAGTGCGACCGCATGAGCTTCATCACGGCCTGGCGCCACGTGCTCGACCGCACACCTGGACTCTACATCTGGCAGGACCAGGTAGTGGAACTGCTCACCGAGGACTGCGGCGGACAACAGCGCACACGTGGTGTCAGCACCCTGTTAGGCGTTGATTTTGAGGCTCCTGCGGTAATCATCACGGCCGGCACGTTCCTCAACGGACTGATGCACGTGGGCCGCACACAGATACCCGGCGGGCGCACAGCCGAGGCACCGTCGCTGCACCTCGCAGAGAGCATAGCCACGCACGGCATCCGCGTGGGGCGAATGAAGACGGGCACACCGGTGCGCATCGACGCACGCTCCGTCGACTTCACACAGATGCAGCGGCAGGACGGCGACACAGACCACCACCGCTTCTCATTCTTCGACCCCGAGGCCGACAACACCGCCGCACAGCAGCAACTGCCCTGCTGGGCCGTATACACCAACGCCGCCGTGCACGACCGCCTGCGCCGCAGCCTGCCGGAGTCGCCGCTATACAACGGACAGATACAGAGCACAGGACCGCGCTACTGCCCCAGCATAGAGACCAAGCTCGTGACCTTCGCCGAGCGCGACCAGCACCTGCTATACCTCGAGCCCGAGGGTGCCGACACACAGGAATACTACCTCAACGGGTTCTCGTCGTCGATGCCCATCGAGGCACAGGTGGAGGCTCTGCGACTCATACCGGCATTCCGCAACGTGCGCATATACCGCCCTGGATATGCCATCGAGTACGACTACTTCGACCCGACACAGCTCCACCACACACTCGAGTCGCGCCTCGTGCAAGGACTCTTCATGGCCGGACAGGTGAACGGCACAACAGGCTACGAAGAGGCCGCAGCACAAGGGCTCGTGGCAGGCATCTGCGCCGCACAGAAAGCCGGAGGCGACGGCACACCGCCGCAGCTGACACGCCAGAACAGCTACATCGGCGTGCTCATCGACGACCTCGTCACCAAGGATACCGCATGTTCACCTCACGAGCCGAATACCGCATACTGCTCCGACAGGACAACGCCGACCACCGCCTCACACCCGTGGGCACGGCCGTGGGCCTCGTGGATGCACAGCGACGCGAGCACCATGCACGCAAGGAAGACGATGTCGCCAGATTGACCCGTTTCATCGGGCAATACAGCGTGCGACTGCGCGACATCAACGCCTACCTCGAGCAGGCAGGACTCGAACCGCTGCGCCGAGGCTGCAAGCTGGCGACACTGCTGGAACGACCCGGCATAAGCCTGACAGAGCTCTGCCACGTGCTGCCAGAGCTGCGCGCCGAGGTGGACGCACTGGCCACACCACCGACCGACGTGACAGACACCGTGGAGGCCGACGTGAAATACAGCGGCTACACCGCACAGACGCAGCAGGACATAGCGCGCACACAGGCCTACGCCAACCTGCCACTGCGCGGCCGCTACGACTACGCACACATAGAGGCCCTCTCCAACGAGGCACGAGAGAAACTCCTCCGCCACGACCCAGCCACGCTGGGCGAGGCAGCACGCATACCAGGAGTGTCGCCGGCCGACATCAACGTGCTACTCGTGCTGCACCGACACTGAGGCACCACGGCAAACAGAGCGTTCCACGTGAAACATCAACCCAAACTACAACACAGCAATACACTGACAATGAACAACCAAACACTACTCAGCCACCTGCGCAACGTGCCCGACTTCCCCGTGCCTGGCATACAGTTCAAGGACGTCTCCACGCTCTACAAGAACCCACGATGCCTCCGCATCATGGTCAACGAGCTCTACGAGCTCTACCGCAACCGAGGCATAACAAAGGTGGTGGGCATCGAGAGCCGCGGCTTCGTGGTGGGCGCAGCACTGGCCTACAAGCTCGGCGCAGGCTTCGTCATGGCGCGCAAGCCCGGCAAGCTGCCGGCCGAGACTCTCAGCCAGAACTACATGAAGGAATATGGCAAAGACACCATAGAGATACACACCGACGCCATCACAGACAAGGACGTGGTGCTGCTGCACGACGACCTCCTGGCCACGGGCGGCTCCATGCTGGCTGCCTACAAGCTGGTGCAGCAGTTCAAGCCCAAGGACGTGATGGTGAACTTCATCATAGAGCTCACCATAGAAGGGCTCAACGGACGCTCGGTGTTCCCGCCGGAGGTGGACATCACTGCCCTGCTGAAGATATGACACCACGCGAGGAGCACATACGCGAGATACTGGGACGACTGCCCGAAAGCCCCGGCTCATATCAGTACTTCGACGAGGCTGGCACGGTGATTTACGTCGGCAAGGCCAAGAACCTGAAGCGACGCGTGGCATCGTACTTCAACCGTGAGCACGACAGCCGCAAGACGGCAATACTCGTGTCGAAGATTGCCGACATACACTACACCGTGGTCAAGACAGAGGCCGAGGCACTGCTCCTGGAGAACCAGCTCATAAAGCAGTTCCAGCCACGCTACAACGTGCTCCTCAAGGACGGCAAGTCGTACCCCTACATAGCCGTGACCAAGGAGTACCTGCCACGAATATTCAAGACACGCCACGTAGACCGCAAGGGAGCCACATACTACGGCCCATACTCACACATACCCACCATCAACGGGCTGCTCGACCTCTTCCGCAAGCTCTACCCGCTGCGCCGCTGCCACACTGCCATGACGGCCGAAGGCATCAGCGAGGGCCGCTACAAGGTGTGCCTCGAATACCACATGAAGAACTGCCTGGCACCATGCACCGGCCGGCAGAGCCACGATGAATACATGGCATACATCGACGCCGCCACGCGCATACTCAAAGGCGACACGGCATCGCTGCGCCGCGAGCTCATGGCACGCATGCAGGAACTGGCCGCCGAGATGCGCTTCGAAGAGGCCGAGGCTGTGCGCAAGCAGTATGCACTCATCACAGCCCACCAGGAGCGCAGCCAGGTGATAACGCCTACAGGACACAGCGTGGACGTCTTCTCGATAGACATGGACGGCCGCGTGGCCTACATCAACTACCTCCACGTGGTGGAAGGAGCCATCGTGCAGGCATTCACCTTCGAGTACCACAAGAAACTCGATGAGAGCCGCGACGAACTGCTCACACGGGGCATCGTGGACATGCGCGACCGATGGGGCTCCGAGGCTAAAGAGATAGTGCTGCCGTTCCACGTGGAACTACCACTCAACGACGTGGAAATCACCGTGCCACAGCGTGGCGACAAGCACCAACTGCTGAAGCTCTCCGAGCTCAACGTGAAGCAATACCGCATGGACAGGCTGAAGCAGCAGGAGAAGCTCAACCCAGAGCAGAAAGCCACACGCGTGATGACCGAGATACGCGACCATCTGCACCTGCCGTCGCTGCCCATGACCATCGAGTGCTTCGACAACAGCAACATTTCAGGCTCCGACCCCGTGGCTGCATGCGTGGTGTTCCGCAAGTGCAAGCCGAGCAAGGCGGACTACCGCAAATACAACATCAAGACTGTGGTGGGCCCCGACGACTATGCCTCGATGCAGGAGGTGGTGCGACGCCGCTACGGACGCATGAGGGACGAGGGCACGCCGCTGCCCGACCTGATAATAACCGACGGCGGTGCCGGACAGATGAGCGTGGTGCGCGAGGTGGTGGAGGACGAGCTGGGTCTGCACATACCCATTGCTGGCCTGGCCAAGGACGACCGCCACCGCACACATGAGCTGCTCTATGGCTTCCCACCGCAGACGGTGCAGCTGCGGCAGGACTCATCGCTGTTCCGCGTGCTGACACAGATACAGGACGAGGTGCACCGCTTCGCCATCACCTTCCACCGCGACAAACGCAGCAAGCATCAGGTGGCATCGGCATTAGACACCATACCCGGCATAGGGCCTGCCACGAAGCAGGCACTGCTGCGCCACTTCAAGAGCGTGAAGCGCATACGCGAGGCCTCGTCGGAGGAGCTGACAGCCGTGGTGGGAGCTGCCAAGGCAAAGGCAATCAAGGAAGCACTGCCATGAACACAACAACCCTGCATTGAAGAGACAGAGGAACCCATAGCTATAGTTCCTATAGTCCCTATAATTACTATAACCCCTATAATTACTATAACTCCTATAGTCCCTATAACCACTATAATCCCGACCAAGCAACAGCCATGAGAGCAGTGATACAGAGGGCTCGCGGTGCGAGCGTAAACATTGACAGTCAGAGGGTTGCAGCCTTCGAGGGGCGCGGCTTCGTGGTGTTGCTCGGTGTGGAGCAGAGCGACACGGAGGCCGACATGCTATGGCTCGTACGCAAGGTGGCAGCCATGCGCATCTTCGACGACAAGGCGGGGGTGATGAACCTGAGCCTGAAGGACATCGCTACAGCTACCGGTGGAGAAGAGGGCAACTGCATCATTGTCAGCCAGTTCACCCTCTATGCCTCCACACGCAAGGGCAACAGGCCATCGTGGCTCCGGGCTGCCACCCACGACATAGCCATCCCTCTCTATGAAGCTTTCATCGGGCATCTGACGGCAGAGCTCGGCCGGCCTGTGGGGCATGGCGAGTTCGGTGCCGACATGCAGGTGAGCCTCTGCAACGACGGACCTGTAACCATAATCATCGACTCCAAGATGAAGGAATAGAGGCATAGGAATGCATAGGAAAAGATAGAAATGCATAGGAATGCCTAAGAGAGCCTATAACAACCTATCTTAACTGGATTAACCACTCGACAACAAACCCTTAAAAGACAAGTTATTATGGAAGAGATTAGCAAGTATGAGCAGGCACTGAGGCACTACGACTTCAGCTTCAGCGACGAGAGCGTGAAGGCTGCCGTGGCACGGCTGACAGAGACCAAGGTGGCAGAGAACGACACTGCCGATGTGAAACGTTTCCTGATGGGCAGCGTGGAGCTCACAACACTCAAGACTACCGACTCCGACGAGAGCGTGCTGGCCCTGACGGAGAAGGTGAACCGCTTCTACCACGAGTATCCCCACCTGCCTCACGTGGCCACCATCTGCGTGTATCCGTGCTTTGCCGAGATTGTGTCGCAGAGCCTGGAGGTGGACGGCGTCGAGGTGGCCTGCGTCAGCGGTTCGTTTCCCAGCTCGCAGGCACAGCTTGAGGTGAAGGTGGCTGAGACAGCTCTTGCCGTGCGCGACGGTGCCACGGAGATAGACATCGTGATGAGCGTGGGCAAGTACCTCAGCGGCGATTATGAGACCGTCTGCGACGAGATTTCGGAGCTCAAGGCCGTCTGTGGCACCCACAGCATGAAAGTCATCCTGGAGAGCGGTTTGCTGCCTTCGCTGGCCGACGTGAAGCGTGCCGCCATCCTTGCCATGTATGCCGGTGCAGACTACGTGAAGACGTCAACGGGCAAGGAGAAGCCTGCTGCCACGCCCGAGGCTGCCTACGTGATGTGCCAGGCCATCCGTGAGTACTACGACCAGACTGGCATCCAGATTGGTTTCAAGCCTGCCGGCGGCCTCAACACGGTGCACGACGCTCTCATCTACTACACTATCGTGAAGGAGGTGCTTGGCGAGCGTTGGCTGACGAACAAGTGGCTGCGCCTTGGCACCTCGCGCCTGGCCAACCTGCTGCTGTCGGAGGTGGAGGGCAAGGAGATTAAGTTCTTCTGACTCCGCCACCATGGCTGATGACTGGCAAAGCTGCCACCACCGCCACCGCGACAGGTGTGTGTGCTGCGCAAGGCTTGGTCGTGCACTGATGATAATGGCTGACGTGAGAGCAGATGGTGTGCCTGCCCATGGGCTCTGAGGCTCCCATATTTTCGGGCTGATGCCGGGGAGAGAGCCTCTGCGCAAACGTCAGAGGGGAAACAAAGACCGCAAGCAGCTGTTGCAGAGCTGCTTGCGGCTAATATTTTCTGTCAGGCCAGGAGGCTGGACCAGAATGACATTCCCAAAGAGGCGGATAATCTGTGCTGATTGTGCTCCTTCCGCTGCCAGGGTGGCGACGGAGGGGTTGTCTACTCTATGCTCTCCACTTCCACGTCGCGGAGCGTGGTCATGAAGCGCATGATTTGCTCGGCATAGTGGCTGCGTGTGGTCTTCACCTCCATCTTGAGTGTGTGCAGGCGTGGTGCGTCGGGCAGCTGTGGTGCCTGCCGGTGGCTCTGCTCGTTGAGTGAGAAGTTGATGATTGTGACTCCGTCGTCCTTGAGCTGCCTCAGCACGTCGCGCAGGCGGTCGCGGTCGGTGGCGGTGAGTGTGAGAATGATGTTGCGGTGTCCTATTCGCGGCAGGAGGTAGTTGAAGGCTTCGAGTCCGAGCAGCACGAGCACTGCCGTGCCTGTGGCGAGGGCGTACATGCCTGCTCCTGCCGTCATGCCTATTGCTGCTGTCACCCACAGTCCGGCTGCCGTGGTGAGTCCTTTCACCATGTGCCGCTGGAAGATGATTGTTCCGGCACCGATGAAGCCTATTCCTGACACTACTTGCGCTGCTATTCTCGACACGTCGAGGCGGTGGTTGTCGGTAGTGAGCACTCCGTCGAAGCCGTGTGCGGAGAGTATCATGAAGGCCGCTGCTCCGAGTGCCACGAGGAAGTGTGTGCGGAAGCCGGCCTCCTTGGCACGGTATTCGCGTTCCATCCCGATGGCTCCTCCGAGCAGTGCCGCTGCGGCTATGCGCAGGAGGAATGATGCTGTCATCTCACTTCACGTACTCGGCCAGGTCGGTCAGTCGCATGTCGCCTTTGCGGAGGAAGGTGTCGTGCATGGCGAATGCTGCGCTGAGGCAGTGGTGTGTGTGTCCGCTGTATCGCTCGGCGTATTTGAGGTAGTCGCGCAGGAGTGGCTGGTAGTCGGGGTGTGCCACGCGTATGAGTTCCTCGGCTTTCTCCATGGCGCACTTGCCTCGCAGGTCGGCCACGCCGTACTCTGTGATGACGGCGTCGACGAAGTGGCTGGTGTGGTCGATGTGGCTGGCGAATGGCACGATGCTGCTGATGGCTCCTCCCTTGGTTGTTGAGCCGCAGGTGAAGATGGAGAGGTATGCGTTGCAGGTGAAGTCGGCCGAGCCGCCGATGCCGTTCATCATCTTTGTGCCGCAGATCTTGGTGCTGTTGACGTGTCCGTAGATGTCGGCCTCGATGGCTGTGTTGAGCGAGCATACGCCTATGCGTGCTATGACCTCCGGGTTGTTGCTTATCTCGGATGGGCGCAGCACGAGTTTGTCGCGGAAGAAGTCGATGTCGTCGTATATGCCCTTGAGGCATTCGTTGGTGACGGTGAGCGAGCATGCGGATGCCGAGAGCACGCGCCCTTCGCGCATGAGCTGCACGGGTGCGTCCTGCAGCACCTCGGTGTAGATGTTGAAGTTGGGCACCTCGGTGCTGTGTCCCAGTGCTCCGAGCACGGCGTTGGCTCCTGAGCCCACGCCGCTCTGCAGGTTGAGGAAGGTGGGTGGTATCTTGCCCTCGCGCATGTTCTGGACGAGGAAGTCGGCCACGTTCTGACCAATCTGCGTGGTTATGGGGTCTGGGTCCTTGAAGGCGCGTGCCTCGTCGGGTATGTTGCAGTCCACGATGCCCACGATGCGCTCCACGTCGACCTCCACGTATGGCTTGCCGATGCGGTCGCCCGGGTGTGTGATGGGTATGGGCTTGCGGTTGGGGTGGTAGTCAATCTCGTAGACGTCGTGCAGGCCTTTTGCGCGCGGGCTGTGGAAGGCGTTGAGCTCGATGAATATGCCGCGCTCGGCCATGCGGCATGCCGTGGGGCTGATGCCTCCGGCGGCGGTGAGGTAGATGTGTGCCTTGGTGCCGTGCACTTCCACGTCGCAGGCCTCGATGATGGCCCAGTCCACGCGCCCGAGGTAGCCCTGCCGCATCTGTGTGGCCATGTTGGAGAGGTTGAGGTCGGTGTAGCGTATCTCGCCCAGGTTGACATGCTTGCGGAAGTCGGGGTTGGTGGTGTAGGGTGCGCGCAAGCCTATGGCCTGCTCGTTGGCCAGCACGCCGTCGCAGCTCTGTCCGGTGCTGGCTCCGGTGAAGATGTTGACCTTGAAGGGGCGGCCTGCCTCGTGCTCGGCATGTGCGCGCTCGGCCACCTTGGCCGTGATGCTCTTGGGCACGCCGGCGGGCGTGAAGCCCGACAGGGCCAGGGTGTGACCGTTCTCAATGAGTGCTGCCGCCTGGGCAGCGTCGATGTGCTGGATAGCCATGTCTGTGTGTGGAGGGATATGATTGTTGTTGTTAGTATTACAATGGCCGCAAAGATACTGAAAAATGTCGCGCCCGCGCGCCCGTCGCGCCATTATTTATGTGCTGAAGAGGGTGCAGGGTGGCAGCCCGTGGCAGTGCAGGGTGGCTGCGCTGCGGGTGCATGGTGATGGCGCATGGGGTGCGGGGCGGCGGCATGGCGGCGCACGGCTGCTGCGTTGCAAAGGTGTCGCACGGCGGCATCCGCGCCTGCACATACGGCCACGGCGGCGTGCGAAAGATGAACTTTTGCGGCCAAAATCTTGACAAGGGGGGTGGCGAGGTTGTATCTTTGCGGCCGATATTCAGCTACTTATGAAGAAACTGCTCATTGAGACCTATGGCTGCCAGATGAACGTGGCCGACTCCGAGGTGGTGGCCTCCATCATGCAGATGGCGGGCTACGAGGTGACCACGGAGCTGGCCGAGGCCGACGCCGTGTTTCTCAACACCTGCTCCGTGCGCGACAATGCCGAGCAGAAGATACTCTCGCGCCTGGAGTACCTGCGCAGCGTGCGCCGCCGCAGCAGCCTCATCATAGGCGTGCTGGGCTGCATGGCCGAGCGCGTGCGCGACGAGCTCATAGAGTGCCACGGTGCCGACATCGTCTGCGGCCCCGACGCCTACCTCTCCCTGCCCGACCTCACGGCACAGGTGGAGCAGGGCCACAAGGCCATCAACGTGGAGCTCTCCGCGACGGAGACCTATGCCGACATCGTGCCGCGGCGCCTGCACACAGGGCTCACCGGCGGCTACGTGAGCATCATGCGCGGCTGCAACAACTTCTGCCACTACTGCATCGTGCCCTACACGCGCGGCCGCGAGCGCAGCCGCGACGTGGAGAGCATCCTGCGCGAGGTGCGCGACCTGGCCGCCCGCGGCTACAGGGAGGTGACGCTCCTGGGGCAGAACGTGAACAGCTACCGCGCCGACTCGGGCGGCACCGCCGTCAGCTTCCCCGAGCTGCTGCTCACCGTGGCGCGCGCCGTGCCCGCCATGCGCGTGCGCTTCACCACGAGCCACCCCAAGGACATGAGCGACGAGACACTGCGCGTCATAGCCGGCGAGCCCAACGTGTGCCGCCACATACACCTGCCCGTGCAGAGCGGCAGCGACGACGTGCTGCGCCGCATGAACCGCCACTACACCCGCGAGTGGTACCTCAGCCGCATCGAGGCCATACGCCGCATCGTGCCCGACTGCGGCATCTCGACCGACATCTTCGTGGGCTACTCGGGCGAGACCGAGGCCGACCACCAGCTCTCGCTCGGGCTCATGCGCGAGGTGGGCTTCGACTCCGCCTTCATGTTCAAGTACTCCGAGCGCCCCGGCACCTACGCCTCACGCCACCTGCCCGACGACGTGCCCGAGGCCGAGAAGGTGCGCCGCCTCAACGAGCTCATAGCCCTGCAGGGCGACATCTCCGCCCGCCGCAACGCCGCACAGGTGGGCCGCACGGTGGAGGTGCTCGTGGAAGGCACCAGCCGCCGCAGCCGCGACCAGCTCTACGGCCGCACGGAGCAGAACCGCGTCGTCGTCTTCCCCCGCGGACAGGCCCGTGTGGGCCAGACCGTCAGCGTGCACGTCACCGCCAGCACCTCGGCAACACTGATTGGAGAACTGATAATAGACGACAGGCTTTCATAGGCACTCCTAAGCCATCCTGAGCACCCCCCAATACAGACCCCGCCATGACAAAGACCTACGCCCCCATGCAGTGGCTCACCTCGTGCGTGAGCATCACCCTCGTGCTCACCCTCCTGGGCACGGTGGTGCTCTTCGGCCTGACAGCCCACAAGCTCTCGCGCGACGTGCGGGAGAACCTCGTGGTGACCCTCCTGCTCTCCGACGACGTCAGCACGGCACAGGCCGACAGCCTCGCCGCCGAGCTCACCACACGCCCCTACGCCGCCGCCGTCAGCGTCATCAGCAGCGAGCAGGCACTGGCCGAGGAGATGGCCCGCCTGGGCACCGACCCCACCGAGTTCCTCGGCGGCGAGAACCCCTACACGGCCACCATCGAGATGAACGTCCGCGCCGACTACGCCTGCACCGACTCCCTGCTGCCCCTCCAGCAAGAGCTGCGCCACCTCTGGCAGGTGACCGACGTGGTCTACCAGCAGGAACTCGTGGACGGCCTCAACCACCTGCTTCAGACAGCCACGCTGGTGCTCATGGCCCTGGCCGCGCTGCTCATCGTGGTCTCCGTGGTGCTCATCAACAACACGGTGCGCCTGAGCGTCTACTCACGCCGCTTCACCATCCACACCATGCGCCTCGTGGGAGCCTCGTGGGGCTTCATACGCCGGCCCTTCATGCTCCGCAGCCTCGGCATAGGCCTCACGGCAGCCGCGGTGGCCATCGGCGTGCTGGCCGCCGGCACATGGTGGATACGACAGCAGGACCCCTACATGGCCTCGCTGCTGACACGCGACGTCACCATCCCCGTGGCCCTCGCCGTCGTCGCGGCGGCCATAGCCCTGACAGGCATCTCCACATGGCTCAGCGTGGGCCGCTTCCTGCACATGCGCGAGGCAGAAATGTACAAGTGAGAGGGATGCTGCAAGACACGACCGACGGCCCACCAGCCCTAACCACCAAACAACCACATAACTACAGAGCAACCATGTTCGCATTCACCCGCACCAACTTCATCCTGGTGGCCATAGGCATGGCCATCGTCATCGTGGGCCTCGTGCTCATGTCGGGTGCCGGCAGCACCGAGAGTGCCTTCAACGCCGACATCTTCTCCCCCCTGCGCATCCGCGTGGCCCCGGCCGTCACGTTCCTGGGCTTCGTGTGGATCATCGCAGGCATCATGTACAAGAAACGAGACAAGGAGGCCCGCCCATGAGCACGCTCGAAGCCCTGCTGATGGGCCTCGTGCAGGGGCTCACGGAATACCTGCCAGTGTCGTCGAGCGGCCACCTGGCCATCGCCGCCGCCCTCTTCGGCATCGGCGGCGAGCAGAACCTGACGTTCACCATCGCCGTGCATGTGGCCACGGTGCTGAGCACCCTGGTCATCCTGTGGCGCGAGGTGTCATGGCTGCTCAAGGGCCTCTTCCGCTGGGACGGGCACATCAACGCCGAGCAGCGCTATGCCCTGTGCATCGCCGTGTCGATGGTGCCCGTGGGCATCGTGGGCGTGTACTTCAAGGACACGGTCGAGGACGTGTTCGGTGCCGGCCTGCTGGTCGTGGGCTGCTGCCTGCTCGTCACTGCCGCGCTGCTGCTCTTCAGCCACTATGCCCGCCCGCGGCAGAAAGCCTACATCACCCCCGCCGACGCCTTCGTGATAGGCCTGGCACAAGCCGTGGCCGTGCTCCCCGGCGTGTCGCGCTCCGGCAGCACCATAGCCACAGGCCTGCTGCTCGGCTGCAAGAAGGAGCAGCTGGCACAGTTCTCGTTCCTCATGGTGATACCCCCCATCCTCGGCGAGGCACTGCTCGACGTGGTCAAGGCCACCCATGAGGGCACCGCCGCTGCCACCGCCGGCATAGGCCTCGTGCCCCTTGCCGCGGGCTTCGCGGCAGCCTTCGTGAGCGGCTGCGCCGCCTGCCGCTGGATGATAGGCCTGGTGCGTCGGCAGAAGCTCGTGGGCTTCGGCATCTACTGCGCCGTGGTGGGCACGCTGCTCATCCTCGCCAGCATATTCTGACCGCACATGACAGCGAGCCACACCCCCACCCCGCCCTCACCGGCCGACGGCCCCGCGCTGAGCACCACGCTGCTCATCGACAAGCCCTACACGTGGACCTCCTTCGACGTGGTCAACAAGATACGCCGCGAGCTGTGCCGCCACCTCGGCGTGAAGAAGCTCAAGGTGGGTCATGCCGGCACCCTCGACCCCCTGGCCACCGGCCTCATGCTGGTGTGCACAGGACGCGCCACCAAGAGCATCGACACGCTCCAGGCACAGACCAAGGAGTATGTGGCCACGCTGGCCCTGGGTGCCACCACGCCGAGCTTCGACCTCGAGCACGACATCGACGCCCGCTACCCCGTGGACCACATCACCGCAGAGCTCGTGCACGCCACCCTGCAGCAGTTCCGCGGCCGCATAGAGCAAGTGCCGCCAGCCTTCTCGGCCGTCAAGGTCGACGGCCACCGCGCCTACGCCCTGGCACGCCGCGGCCGCGACGTGGAGCTGGCACCCAAGGAACTCGTCATCGACGAGCTCGAGGTCACCGACGCCTCACGCCTGCCCCACGAGCTGACGCTGCGCATAGTGTGCTCCAAGGGCACCTACATACGCGCCCTGGCCCGCGACATAGGCCAGGCCCTCGGCTCGGGAGCCCACCTGCTGGCACTGCGCCGCACACGCATAGGCCCCTACGCTGTGGACCAGGCCATGACGCTCGACGCCTTCCACGCCTGGCTCCAGACACTCCCCCACCCCACCCCGAACACCCCGACAATCACCCCACTATGAAGCTATCCCAGTTCCGCTACAAGCTGCCCGCAGAGCGCATAGCCCAGGAGCCCGCCCCCTTCCGCGACGAGTGCCGCCTGATGGTGCTCCACTGCAAGAGCGGTGTCATCGAGCACCGCGACCACTTCTACGACATACTCGACTACTTCAGCGAGCACGACGTCTTCGTCTTCAACGACACCAAGGTGTTCCCCGCCCGCCTCGAGGGCAACAAGGAGAAGACCGGAGCCAAGATCGAAGTGTTCCTGCTGCGCGAGCTCAACCAGGAGCACCGCCTGTGGGACGTGCTCGTGGAGCCCGCCCGCAAGATACGCATCGGCAACAAGCTCTACTTCGGCGAGAACGAGACCCTCGTGGCCGAAGTCATCGACAACACCACGTCGCGCGGCCGCACCCTGCGCTTCCTCTACGACGGCCCCCACGAAGAGTTCAAGGAGACACTCTACTCCTTGGGCGAGGCACCCCTGCCGCGACAGGTCATCAGCCGGCCCGCCACACCGCAGGACCTTGAGGACTTCCAGACCATCTACGCCCGCCACGAAGGCGCCGTGACAGCCCCCGCCTCGGGCCTCCACTTCTCCAGGACCCTGCTCAAGCGCATGGAGCTCATAGGCATCGACATGGCCTACGTCACCCTCCACTGCGGCCTGGGCAACTTCCGCAGCATCGACGTCGAGGACCTCTCCAAGCACAAGATGGAAGGCGAGGAGATGCACGTCGACGCCGAGGCATGCCGCATGGTCAACGACGCCAAGGCCGCCGGCCACCACGTGTGCGCCGTGGGCACCACCGTGCAGCGCGTGCTCGAGACCGCCATGGGCGCCAACAACAACCTCAAGGAGTTCGACGGATGGACCAACAAGTTCATCTACCCGCCCTACCGCTTCGGCATCGCCGACACCATGATATGCAACTTCTACCTGCCCCTCTCCACCATGCTCATGCTGGCCTGCGCCTTCGGCGACTACGACATGGTGATGAAAGCCTACAAGGAAGCCGTCTACGACCAGCGCTACCGCTTCGGCGTCTACGGCGACGCCATGCTCATCATCAATGACTGACAGCAGCACGGCAGCACAGGCAGAGATGGCAGCACAGCCAGCAACGGCAGCAACGGCAGGCAGCGTGGCCGTGTGCCTCGCCTTAGGCAGCAACCTTGGCGACCGCCACGCCACCATCATGCGCGCCGTCGAGGCCCTGTGCCGCGAGGTGGGCCCCATCGTGGCCGCCACGCCCGTGGTGCAGACCGAGCCATGGGGCTACGAGAGCACCCACGCCTACCTCAACGCCATCACGCTCCACCTGACGCGCCTCAGCCCCGCACGCCTGCTCGCCGTGACGCAGGCCATAGAGCACAGCCTCGGCCGCACCGCCAAGACTCCGGCCGCAGGCAGCGCCGCCGCAGGCATCGACGCCGCAGGCAGCAGCGCCGGCCCCCTCCCGCCCTACGCCGACCGCCCCATCGACATCGACATACTGCTCTACGGACACCTGCACATGGCAACACCGGAGCTCACCATACCCCACCCGCGCATCACAGAGCGCCCATTCGTCAGCGGCCCCCTGCGCGAGCTCCTGGCAAGAAACACCGGAATAGACATCTGCAGAGCCCCATAGAGACAGCTCCATAGAAACATGCAGAAGCCCATACAAACGGCAAGAGGGTGGCAACCGTGTGGCTGCCACCCTCTTGCTGCTGGTTGGGATACCCGGATTCGAACCAGGAAAAACAGAACCAAAACCTGTTGTGTTACCATTACACCATATCCCAATCCCGTGGCTTTCCGCGGCGGAAAGCGCGGCAAAGATATACACTTTTGCCGAGAGGCAAGCATCGCCGCACAATCTTTTTCTTAGCACCAAGGCACGAGCCCACGGCGAAAACTCCCTACCTTTGCAATCCCGAGGCCGCCGTGCCCCACCGGAACACTCAGGCCTACCCTCCCCCCAAAAAGCCGACAACCCTCAAAACCACAACTCATAACCCCTAACTCATAATGAACTTCGTTGACGAACTGAAATGGCGCGGCATGGTGCACCAGATGATGCCGGGCACGGAAGAGCTCTTTGAGCGCGAACAAGTGACGGCCTACGTGGGCATCGACCCCACGGCCGACAGCCTGCACATCGGCCACCTGTGCGGCGTGATGATGCTGCGCCACCTGCAGCGTTGCGGCCACAAGCCGCTGGCCCTCGTGGGCGGTGCCACAGGCATGATCGGCGACCCCTCGGGCAAGAGCCAGGAGCGCAACCTGCTCGACGAGGCCACGCTGGCACACAACGTGAGCTGCATCAAGCAGCAGCTGTCACGCTTCCTCGACTTCGACGCACCCTCCACCTCGGCCGTCGGCGGCAAGGACAACCGCGCCGAGCTGGTGAACAACTACGACTGGATGCGCAGCTTCAGCTTCCTCGACTTCACGCGCGACGTCGGCAAGCACATCACCGTCAACTACATGATGGCCAAGGACTCTGTGCAGAAGCGCCTCAACGGCGAGGCACGCGACGGCCTGTCGTTCACCGAGTTCACCTACCAGCTGCTGCAAGCCTACGACTTCTACTACCTCAACACCCACCGCGGCTGCAAGCTCCAGATGGGCGGCTCCGACCAGTGGGGCAACATCACCACCGGCACCGAGCTCATACGCCGCATGGGCGGCGGCGAAGCCTACGCCCTGACATGCCCCCTCATCACCAAGAGCGACGGCCGCAAGTTCGGCAAGACGGAGCAGGGCAACGTGTGGCTCGACGCCGAGCGCACGTCGCCCTACCGCTTCTACCAGTTCTGGATCAACGTGGCCGACGACGACGCCGAGCGCTACATCAAGATCTTCACCTCACTGACGCGCGAGGAGATAGAAGCCATCATCGCCGCCCACCGCGAGGACCCCGGACGCCGCGAGCTGCAGCGCCGACTGGCCGAGGAGGTGACACGCATGGTGCACGGGCAGGAAGCCCTGCAGGCCGCCGTGGAAGCCTCGGGCGTGCTCTTCGGGCGCGGCACGGCCGAGGCTCTGACGCAGATGGACGAGCGCACACTGCTCGACGTGTTCGACGGCGTGCCGCGCTTCGACATAGCCCGCTCGCTGCTCGAGGGTGCCGGCACACCGGCCATTGAGCTGCTGACAGCCCACGCCGCCGTGTTCCCCTCCAAGGGCGAGATGCGCAAGACCACCCAGGGCGGCGGCGTGGCCATCAACAAGGAGCGCCTGGCCGACGCCTTCACACCCATCACCACGGCAAGCCTCATCGCCGACCGCTACATCGTGGTCTCGCGAGGCAAGAAGAACTACTTCCTGCTCACAGCACAGTGACACCGCCGAGCGCCGTGCAACGCCACCAGTTCCACATCGTGGGCATGGCCCACCGCCGCGACCTCGAGGGAGCAGCCCTGCCACGCTTCTACGCCGCCGTGGCAGGCCGCTGGCTCATGCTGCGCCACGACCCCGACAACACACTCGATGCCCTGGCCATCGCCGCCTACGACTGGCGCTGCCGCCACGTGGGCTACGTGGCACACGACGAGCTGCCCCTGCTGTGGCACCTGCTGGCACACTCCGACACAGGCCACCTCAGGGCACAGGTGGAGAGCGTCAGCCGCGAGCACAACAGCCTCACGTGCCACGTCGAGAGCGACCTGTGCGTGGCCCGCCTGCCGGAGCTCCAGCACGTGGAGGCACCGGCATGGCAGTGGCCGGGGCCGCGCCTGCCACGCACCCACCAGATGCGGCAGTACGACGTGCTCCACAGCGCCATCACCGAGCAGCTGTCGCGCCCCCAGCCCTGGACACCCGACGAGCACACCGACACAGCCTACATCCTCGAAGCCTACGCCACAGCCGCCGCGCTCGACATCTCCTTCGAGGTGCGCTCCGAAGTGGCCACCGTGGCCACCCTGCTGCGCCGCCAGGGCATGCACGAGTGGGCCGCACGCATGAGCCGCATCACATCGCAGACAGGCACCCGCGTGGGCCCGGGCGGCGACGTGGCAGCCTACTGGAGCGACTTCGCCACAGGCTCCACCGCCGACACCGCCTTCACACGCCGCGCCATGCAGCTCACCGACGAAGAGATAGACCGCGCCATACAAGGCCTGCCCCTCGACCTCTTCCACACCTGGACCGACATGCCCGACGCCTTCTTCGCCTACGTCTACTACCACCACATACCGCGCCAGCTCCTGCTCGAGATATGCTCACTCATGGCCGCCATGGCCGTGCGCGAAGGCGACGCCGTGGGCTCGGCCACAGCCAGGCCCGCCATACCACCCGAGCTCGACACCCCCGAAGCACGCCTCATCTGGCACCGCCTGGAGCAAGCGGGCCTCGTCGACAGCACACGCGCCCTGCTGCCCTCGCTCACACGCCAGACAGCCATGTACATAGCCCTCCAGATGAGCAACACCCTCTGGGGCGAGACACGCTGGAAACCCTTCGAAGCCATGTGGCACACACGCAACCTGGCCCAGCTCCAGCAGAAGATGAAAGACAGCGGACGCCTGCCGCGACACGCCACAGAGATAGATACCTGCTGCGCTAACCCCTGAGCCACACAGCAGACCGCCACACAGCAGCCAACAGGCCGCCACACAGCAGCCAAGCCACCATGACAGCACCCCACGGAGGGGCTATATAGCCGTCGCCATGACCGCTATATAGCCCCTCCCGCCGTTGCTGCCGCCACTACCTTTGTCACGGCAAGAGAAAACAACACCACATTTCAAGAGATAAAGAAAATGAAAGAAAGAACCAAAGAAAGAAAAGAAACAGAGAAGGTAGATATAGATATCTATAGATTGCCTGACGAAAACACATCAGCCGCAGAAGCTATAACCCGAGACTGCGGCAAGGCCACGCGGGTGAACTACGACGCCTTCATGCTCTACTTCAACCAAGTGATGCAGCAGCACGGCAGCATCATACCCAGAGTCATCGCCATGACACCCGCCCGCCGGAAGATGGTGCAAGGCATGGTGCGCAAATACGGCAAGCCATACATCAACGCCTACCTCGCCAAGGCCGCCGTCAACCCCTTCCTCAACGGCTACAACAAATACGGCTTCCGCGCCACATTCGAGTGGCTGATGAGCGAGAAGAACTTCTGCCGCGTGATGGAAGGCAACTACGACCAGGCACCACAGGACCGCCGCCGCGACGAAGCCCAGACACGCGCCGAGCGCCAGCGCCAGCTCGCACGACAGGCCGAGGAACAGGAGCACCGCCGCATGGACGCCGAGCGCGACCGCGCCCGCCAGCACGCAGCCACCGTGGAGGAGATACGCCGCATACTCGGCCCACGCTGCACCATATAGCCACCACGCACACCATGCCCCCCCGGCCGCCCTCACCCTGCACCGCGACAGCCACCTCCATGCACCGCCTAAACCATTGGCAGCCAAAGCAATAGAGACCTATAGAGACTATAGAAACTATAGAAACTATAAGGACTATAGGAACTATAAGAACTCT
This sequence comes from uncultured Bacteroidaceae bacterium, assembly GCA_905234605.1. Taxonomy (GTDB): domain Bacteria; phylum Bacteroidota; class Bacteroidia; order Bacteroidales; family Bacteroidaceae; genus Physcousia. The sequence goes on from CAJOIE010000014.1 coordinate 67,024, forward strand.
ATCAAACCATCATTAACCCTTAACCCCTTTCGCCACTATGCAAAAACTCATCCGCGCCTACGGCAAGAGCGAACTTGCCAGCCTCTACTACCCCCACTGCACCAGCTCATGGGCCCGCCGCCTCATGGCACAGGACCTCGAGCGCTACCCCGGCCTGATGGACCGCCTGCGCCAGCAGGGCTGGAACCCCACCTCACGCCTGCTGCGCCCCCACTGGGTGCGCACCATATTCGACGCCATCGGCGAGCCATAGGCCACAAAGTTTGGCCACACGGGCAGAAATGCGTACTATTGCAGCACCGAGCAGCAAGAGGCTCGGAATACTCAGACCCCATCCACATGATACGCAAATTCGACTTCCTCATCATCGGCTCCGGCGTGGCCGGCATGAGCTACGCCCTCAAGGTGGCCCGCAGCGGCAAGGGCCGCGTGGCCATCATCTGCAAGACCACCATCGACGAGGCCAACACGGACCGCGCCCAGGGCGGCGTGGCATCGGTGACCAACCTGCAGGTGGACAACTTCGAGAAGCACATCCACGACACCATGGTTGCCGGCGACTTCATCTCCGACCCAGCCGCCGTGGAGCAGGTGGTGAAAGGCGCGCCCCGCGGCATCGCCGACCTCGTGGAGTGGGGCGTCAGCTTCGACAAGGACAGCGACGGCCGCTTCGACCTGCACCGCGAGGGCGGCCACTCCGAGCACCGCATCCTGCACCATGCCGACGACACCGGCCACGAGATACAGCAGGGCCTCATCCGCGCCGTGCGCGCCGACAAGCGCATCACCGTGCTCGAGCACCACTTCGCCGTCGAGATCATCACCCAGCACCACCTGGGCCGCGAGGTGAACCGCCACCAGACCGACATAGAGTGCTACGGAGCCTACGTGCTCGACCCCGACACGCAGAAAATCGACACCTACCTCTCGCGCGTCACCCTCATGGCCACCGGCGGCACCGGCGCCGTCTACGCCACCACCACCAACCCCAACATAGCCACGGGCGACGGCATAGCCATGGTGTACCGCGCCAAGGGCATCGTGCGCGACATGGAGTTCGTGCAGTTCCACCCCACCGCCCTCTACAACCCCGCCGAGACACACCCCGCCTACCTCATCACCGAGGCCATGCGCGGCTACGGCGGCGTGCTGCGCCTGCCCAACGGCGAGGAGTTCATGCAGAAGTACGACCGCCGCCTCTCGCTCGCCCCGCGCGACATCGTGGCCCGCGCCATCGACCGCGAGATGAAGCTCCACGGCCTCGACCACGTATGCCTCGACGTGACACACAAGGACGCCGAGGAGACACGCCGCCACTTCCCCAACATCTATGCCCACTGCCTCGGCCTGGGCATCGACATCACACGCGACTACATCCCCGTCGTGCCCTCGGCCCACTACATGTGCGGCGGCATCAAGGTCGACCTCAACGGCGAGAGCACCATACACCGCCTCTACGCCGTGGGCGAGTGCTCATGCACAGGCCTGCACGGCGGCAACCGCCTGGCATCGAACTCACTCATCGAGGCCGTGGTCTACGCCGACGCCGCCGCACGCCACTCCATAGAGCACATCGACGCCTACACCTTCCACGACGCCGTGCCCGAGTGGGACGACCGCGGCACCATGAGCGGCGAGGAGCGCGTGCTCATCACCCAGGCCATGCGCGAGGTGGGACAGATCATGTCGGCCTACGTAGGCATCGTGCGCTCCGACGTGCGCCTCCACCGCGCCTGGACACGCCTCGACGTGCTCTACGAGGAGACCGAGGAGCTCTTCAAGCGCGTCAAGGCCACACGCGACATCTGCGAGCTGCGCAACATGATCAACGTGGGCTACCTCATCACCCGCCAGGCCATGGAGCGCAAGGAGAGCCGCGGCCTCCACTACACCGTCGACTACCCGCGCCACGCCTACGACGACCACAAGGAGTGAGCTGGCGGAGGTCAGTAAGCCTGGCTCAACACATACGACCTCGATGCAGCCTCCGGAGCATGGCGCATCAAGCACTTCGACAGCTACGACCGTGAGTGGCCGGACCTCGTGGCGCAATGCCGTGAAGGTGTGCCAATGCTGGCATCGCCGACCTTCACTGCCGGAGCGACAAGTATCTTGCAGGCGAAGTGTGGCGCGAGCATCAGGAGCTACGCGGCCTCACCTCTCAGCCAGCCGCGAGAGAGCCTCGAGATAGTAGTAGTCGGCATAGACGATAGGCACGTCGACCTCCGAGCCCCGCGGCAGGTTGCCCGTGGAGTGGAGCAGGAAGGCACTGTTGGCGCCGCGGCTCTGGTAGTCAGCCGACGACAGCGCGGAGAGCAGGCAGCGCGCCGCAGCCATGTAGCAGGCAGCATCGGCAGCATCGCCGGTCAGCGAGGCGAGCTCCACGAGTGCCGATGCCACCACGGCAGCCGCCGATGCATCGCGCGGAGCCGAGGTCACGGTGGCCGGCGCAGGCCCCTCGGGCGAGGTGGCTATGCGCGGGTCGCTGAAGTCCCAGAAGGGCACACCGTCGGCAGGCAGCCGCGAGAGAAACACGTCGGCCGCCGTGCAGGCCTGGCGCAGGAAGGCCTTGGAGCCCGTGGCACGAGCCATCATGGTGAAGCCATACACGGCCCAGGCCTGCCCGCGTGCCCAGGTGGAGCTGTCGCTCAGGCCCTGATGCGTCACGCCGCGGATGAAACGGCCGTCGACGCTGTCGTAGACAGCCACATGATAGGTGGAGCCGTCGGCACGGAAGTGGTGGCGCATGGTGGTGCGGGCGTGGCTCACGGCCATGGCGCGCAGCGAGTCGCGGTGGGCGAGGGCAGAGGACCCCTCGTCGGCCGCCCAGCAGAGGAGCTCCAGATTGAGCATGTTGTCCATGATAGTGTTGTGACCGCCATACTTGGCCGTGGCACGCGGCCACGACAGGATGGTGCCCACGGCAGGGCGGAAGAGCGTGGCCAGCGAGTCGGCGGCACGCTCGCAGAGGCGGCGGTAGCGTGCCAGGGCAGCCTCGTCGGCGCGCCGCAGGCTGTCGGGCAGGCCGCCATCGGCCAGCTCACGCGTGAGCACACGCAGTGCCGTGCCTGCCGAGCAGAAGACGAGGAAGCCCAGGTCGTGGTCGAACACAGGCTTCTCCACGATGACCTGCATGGCGTCGGTGGCAGCCATGGCGGCACGGCGCACCGCAGGGTCGGGCGTCAGGCTGTAGTCGAGCCACAGTATGCCCGGATAGAAGCCCGAGCACCACTCCTCGGCACACACGGGGCGCAGCGTCCAGGCCGTGTCGCCGGCAGCCACGCAGCGCGGCATGACGGTGAAGTCCACGGTGCCGTCGGCCGCCGTCATCTGGGCGAGTGAGCGCAGCACCTGGCGGTGGCAGTAGGCAATGGCGGCAGAGGCGTCGAAAGCATCGTCGGCAGCAGGAGCCGATGGCCGCGAGCAGGCTGCAAGGAGCAGCGCGGCGGCAAGGAGCAGACAGTAGCGCATGGGGTGGGGCAGGGGGGTGGAGAGTGAAACACAGGCACAAATATAGCTGCTCGCAGCCAACGGGCGGCACTTTTTCCGCCACATTTGCCTACATTTGCCCCTGAACACCAACAGCCACACCATGCGCAACACACCAGTCCTAATCCTCGCCGCCGTGCCCGCACAGCTCTGGGCACAGGCCACACGCCCCGACATCGTCTACATCATGACCGACGACCACACGGCGCAGATGCTCTCATGCTACGACAGCCGCTACGTGGAGACGCCCAACCTGGACCGCATAGCCGCCCGCGGAGTGCGCTTCACCCGCAGCTACGTGGCCAACTCGCTCTCGGGCCCCTCGCGAGCCTGCATGCTCACCGGCAAGCACAGCCACAAGAACGGCTTCACCAACAACGAGCACGGCGTCTTCGACGGCTCGCAGCAGACCATGCCCAAGCTCCTCCAGGCCGCCGGCTACGAGACAGCCATCATAGGCAAGTGGCACCTCGTGTCGGCACCCACCGGCTTCGACCACTGGGAGATACTGCCTGCACAGGGCGACTACTACAACCCCACGTTCATACACCAGGACGGCACGCGCGCCGTGGACAGCGGCTACGTCACACGCATCATCACCGACAAGGCCATAGCCTACATCGGGCAGCACCGGCAGCAACAGCCGCACAAGCCGCTGGCACTCTTCATACACCACAAGGCATGCCACCGCGCATGGCTGCCCGACCTCGACGACATCACGCTCTACGAGGACCGCACCTTCACACACCCCTCCACCTTCCTCGACGCCTACGCCGGCCGGCCGGCCGCCGCCGCCACGGAGATGGAGATAGGCAAGGACATGGACATCGTCTACGACACCAAGATGTACGCCCCAGACCTTGCCCCGCGCACACCCCTCACGCCCAACTACCTCGCCATGATAGGCCGCCTCAGCCCCGAGCAGCGCGCCCGCTACGACGCCTTCTACGAGCCCCTGTCGCGCCGCTTCTACGCCCGCTGGGGCAACATGCGCTCCTTCAACCCGCCGCAGGCAGCCACAGCCCCCGGCAGCGACGAGGCCTGTCTGCTCGACTGGAAATACCAGCGCTACATGCGCGACTACGCCAAGGTGGTGCATGCGCTCGACCGCGAGGTGGGACGCCTGCTCGACTACCTCGACGAGGCCGGCATGAGCGAGAACACACTCATCGTCTACACCTCCGACCAGGGCTTCTACATGGGCGAGCACGGATGGTTCGACAAGCGCATGGCCTACGAGGAGAGCCTCTCCACGCCACTCATCATGAGCCTGCCCGAAGGCTACGACCGCCGCGGCGACATCACGGAGATGGTGCAGAACATCGACTACGCACCCACGTTCCTCGAGATGGCCGGCGCCGAGGTGCCCGCCGACATACAGGGCGAGTCGCTCGTGCCACTGCTGCGCGGCAGCCGCGCCAACGCCGACGAGCGCCACCGCCGCAGCCACTGGCGCGACGCCATCTACTACCACTACTACGAGTATCCCGCCGAGCACGCCGTGCGCCGCCACTATGCCATACGCACCGACCGCTACAAGCTCATCCACTTCTACGGCCACGACATCGACCACTGGGAGCTCTACGACCTGCAGACCGACCCCCACGAGCTGCACAACCTCTACGGCCAGCCTACCCACGCCGCTCTCCAGGCCGACATGCACCGCCGCCTCGAAGCCTTGCAGCTGCGCTACGACGACCCTCAGCGCTGAAGCAACACCTGCCGCGCCGCGAGGCACAGCTCCTCATACCACTCCGCACCGAAACGCTGCCGCAACGGCCCCGCCAGGAACTCATAGACACGCACACCCTCGCGGCGGCCACGCTCGAAGGCAGGCGCACAGATGTCCCAGCGGTGCAGGCTGAGCCCCACGAGGCCCGAGGCAAAACGCTTCTCGCGCACAGGATAGAGAGCACACGACACAGGCTTGCAGAAACCACTGCGCCCCTCGCGCCACGCCCGCTCCAGAGCACACAGGCAGCAGCCCTCGGGCAGCGAGGCCACGGCACCGGCACCCACATTGTAGCACGTGAAGGCACAGTCGCGGCCGCGCACGATGGTCGTCACCAAGTCGCCCTCCACGTCGGTATAGGCCACGCCCGACCGCTCCACCTCAGCCTGCGCCGTGGCCGAGAGGCAGGGCCACACGGCATCGAGCGACGCCTCGATGCCAGCCACCTCGTCGAGCGTCACCGGCGCGCCGGCATCGCCCTCCACGCAGCATGCGCCGAGACACGCGTCGAGGTCGCAGGCAAACCACTCAGTGATAATCTCCGTGGAGAGCACCACGCCACCTATTTCTATCAAGGGAATCATTCTGTCAACGGGATAAAGGAAAGTTGTCACCGCCAGTCAACGGGCGGCAGCCCGTGACGCAGCAGATAGTCGTTGCAAGCACTGAAGTGGCCGTTGCCGAAGAAGCCGCGCGAGGCCGACAGCGGCGAGGGATGCGCCGAGGTGAGCACCAGGTGGCGGCCAGCGTCGATGAGCTCACGCTTGCGGCACGCATAGGCCCCCCAGAGCATGAACACCAAGCCCCGACGCTCCCGCGAGAGAGCCGCGATGGCAGCATCCGTCAGCCGCTCCCAGCCACGGCCCTGATGCGACGCCGCACAGCCGCGGCGCACGGTGAGCGTGGCATTGAGCAGCAGCACGCCCTGCCGCGCCCAGCGCGTCAGGTCGCCATTCGTGGCCACGGGCGTGCCCGTCTGCCGCGACACCTCGGCAAAGATGTTGCGCAGCGACGGCGGCAGCGCCACACCCTCGGGCACCGAGAACGACAGCCCCATGGCCTGCCCAGGCTCGTGGTAAGGGTCCTGCCCCAGTATCACCACGCGCACCGCCCCAAAAGGCACCATGTCCATGGCGGCAAAGATGCGCCGCGCCGGCGGGTAGCACTCCGCCGTGGCATACTCCTGCCGGACGAAAGCCGCCAGCTCAGCAAAATAAGGCTGCTCAAACTCGGGGCGCAGACGCTCGCCCCAGCTGCTCTCGATGCGTACATCCATGGCAGCAAAGATAGGCAAAAGCCCGCACTGCCGCTAAAAATCCTTAATAGCTTTGCAGCAGTGGCAAAAAGGCATATCTTAGCACAGACAAATCAGTTCATGCTCCAAACCATGCCCGACTCCACACACAACTACTGCCTCATACTCGCCGGCGGCGTGGGCTCACGCCTGTGGCCCACGAGCCGCGCCTGCCGCCCCAAGCAGTTCATCGACCTGGCCGGCACAGGCGAGACACTGCTCCAGCAGACCTACCACCGCTTCGCCAGCTTCCTGCCCGAGAGCCACATCTACGTCTCCACCCAGGTGGCCTACCTGCCGCTGCTGCACGAGCAGCTGCCCGGGCTGCCGGAGGCCAACGTGCTGGCCGAGCCCGTGCGCCGCGGCACCCTCGCCCCCGTGAGCTGGGCCACGGGAGCCATCATCAACATGGACGCCGAGGCACGCATCGTCGTCACACCGGCCGACCAGGTCATCTACGAGCCGCAACGCTTCGCCGAGGACGTGCTCCACGGCCTCGACAGCGTGGCCACCCACAAGGGAGTGCTCATCCTCGGAGTGCCGCCGCTGCGGCCCGAGACAGGCTACGGCTACGTGCAGGCCGGCGAGCCCGTGGCCTCGTCAGACCGCATCTTCCACGTCAAGACCTTCACCGAGAAGCCCAACGAGGAGTTCGCACGCCTCTTCATGGACAGCGGCGAGTTCCTATGGAACACAGGCCTCTTCGTCTTCGGCGCACACTACATGCTCCACAACATACTCAAACACGTGGACGCCTATGCCGACGAATTCCCCGAGCTCACCTCGAGCCAGGCATCGACAGGCCAGGTGCCGCGCTACTACGAGTCGCTGCCCAACCTGAGCATCGAGCACGCCCTGCTCGAGCACACCGGCCACCGCTACGTGCAGCGATGCCGCTTCGGCTGGGCCGACCTGGGCACCTGGCAAGGCATAGCCACCGACATACTGCTGGCCCCGCTGCGCAACACGCCACGCCCGCCGTCGGACATCAAGACCGACGGCCGCGGCAACATCACACTCCACACCGAAGCCCTCTTCGACAACGCCTCCGGCAACATCGTGCGCCTGCCATCCGGACACCTCGCCGCCATATCAGGCCTCGAGGGCTACGTCGTCACGGAGCAGGACGGCGTGCTCATGATATGCCCCAAGGACGATGCCGCCGCAATGCGCCGCCTACAGACACTCGCCCACCTGAGCGACGTGGGAACATAGCTATAGTGCCTATATGTATCTATAGTATCTATAGTATCTATAGTTCCTATTAACCCTATAACCACTAAATACACTAATGTACCAGCAGATACAAGCCACCGCAGCGTGGCTGCGCGAGCGCATGACCTCGCACCCCACCACAGCCATCATCCTGGGCACAGGCCTGGGCCGCCTCTCCGAGGAGATAGCCGTGACACAGAGCTTCGACTACAAGGACATCCCCGCCTTCCCCGTCTCCACCGTGGAAGGCCACAGCGGCCGCCTCATCGTGGGGCGGCTCGGCGAGCGCGACGTGCTGGCCATGCAGGGCCGTTTCCACTACTACGAGGGCTACACCATGCAGCAGGTCACCTTCCCCGTGCGCGTCATGTATGAGCTGGGCGTGCGCACACTCTTCGTCAGCAACGCCTCGGGAGGCACCAACCCCGGCTTCGCCATCGGCGACATGATGATTATCACCGACCACATCAACTTCTTCCCCGAGCACCCGCTCCACGGCCCCAACATACCCACCGGCCCACGCTTCCCCGACATGCACGAAGCCTACGACCGCGACCTCATACGCCTGGCCGACACCATCGCCGCCGAGCGCGGCATCAAGGTGCAGCACGGCGTGTATCTCGGCACACAGGGACCCACCTTCGAGACGCCTGCCGAGTACCGAATGTTCTACCGCCTCGGAGCCGACGCCGTGGGCATGAGCACCGTGCCCGAGGTCATCGTGGCCCGCCACTGCGGCATACGCGTCTTCGGCGTGAGCATCATCACCGACCTCGGCGTCGAGGGCAAGATAGTCGAAGTCAGCCACGAGGAAGTGCAGCAGGCAGCCGACGCCGTGCAGCCCCTCATGGCCGAGATCATGCGCGAGATGCTAACCAGAGCCTGACCGACACACATGCAAATCAAGGAACTGGGTGAGTTCGGCCTCATCAGCCGCCTCACCGCCGGCCTGACAGCCGCCAACACAGAGACACACCTCGGCGTGGGCGACGACTGCGCCGTGCTCCACTACGGCGAGGAGCGCGACATACTCGTCACCACCGACCTGCTGCTCGAGGGCGTGCACTTCGACCTCCAGTACACCCCCCTCCAGCACCTCGGCTACAAGAGTGCCATGGTCAACCTCTCCGACATCTACGCCATGGGCGGCCGCCCGCGCCAGCTGACAGTGTCGATAGGCATCTCGTCGCGCTTCAGCGTCGAGGACATGGAGCTCTTCTACTCAGGCCTCAGCCGAGCCTGTCAGGCCCACGGCTGCGACATCGTGGGCGGCGACACCACCAGCTCGCGCACAGGCCTCACCATCAGCATCACAGCCATTGGCGACGTGGCCGCAGGGCAGGCCATCACACGCCGCGGCGCACGACCCAACGACATCATCTGCGTCTCGGGCGACCTCGGGGCAGCCTACATGGGCCTGCAGCTCTTAGAGCGCGAGAAAGCCGTCTACAACCAGCAGCTGCAAGAAGCCATCGACCGCGGGCAGAAGCCCGACGAGCTGCCGCCCTTCGAGCCCGACTTCGCCGGACGAGAGTACATTCTCGAGCGGCAGCTCAAGCCCGAGGCACGCGCCGACATCGTCAAAGCCCTGGCCGACGCCGGCCTGCGCCCCACGGCAATGATGGACATCAGCGACGGACTCAGCTCAGAGCTGCACCACATATGCTCGCAGAGCAACACCGGATGCCGCATCTACGAGGACCGCCTGCCGCTCGACTACCAGACCGCCGCCATGGCCGAGGAGCTCAACCTCAACGTCACCACCTGCGCCCTCAACGGCGGCGAGGACTACGAGCTGCTCTTCACCCTCCCGCTCACCGACCACGACCGCGCCGCCGCACTGCCCGGCATCAAGGTCATTGGCCACATGACACCGCCCGGGCAGGGCCTCCTGCTCATAGGCCGCGACGGTGCCGAGCTCGACCTCAAGGCCCAGGGATGGAACCCTCTGGCGACGTGAGCACATGGAAAGCGACCTCATACATATCAACGAGTGGCTGCGCCCCCTCTCGTGGCTCTACGGAGCCGCCGTGTGGCTGCGCGGCCTGCTCTTCGACCAGGGCTTGCTCCAGCAGACACGCTTCGGGCGCATGGTGGTGTGCGTGGGCAACATCACCGTGGGCGGCACAGGCAAGACGCCGCACACCGAGTGGCTGCTCGCGCACCTGCTGCCGCACTACCGCGTGGCCATGCTCTCACGGGGCTACCGGCGGCAGTCGAGAGGCTTCCACATCGCCGAGGCGGACACACCCATGAGCGTCGTGGGCGACGAACCGTGGCAGATGAAGCACAAGTTCCCCGACGCCATCGTGGCCGTCGACGCCAACCGCCGGCGCGGCATACGCACACTGCTGAGCATGCCGCAGACAAGCGACGTGGACATCATCGTGCTCGACGATGCCTACCAGCACCGCTACGTGAAGCCCGACCTCAACCTGCTGCTCACCGACTACCACCGCCTCGTCACCGACGACTGCCTGCTGCCCGCCGGACGCCTGCGCGAGCCCGTGTCGGCCATGAACCGCGCACATGCCGTGATAGTCACCAAGTGTCCGGCCACGCTGTCGCCCATGGACTACCGCGTGCTCACCGAGTCGCTGCGCCTGAAGCCCTACCAGCGTCTCTTCTTCACCACGCTCACCTACGGCCGCCTGCGCCCGCTCTTCGCCGAGACGCCGGGACAGGACGAGGAGCTCACGCCGCAGACCCACGTGCTGCTGCTCACGGGCATAGCCTCGCCGCGCCAGATGCTGGCCGACATGCAGCGGCAGACACGCCACATACGCCCTCTCACCTTTGCCGACCATCACCCCTTCTCCGCCCGCGACATAGAGCGCATAGAAGAGGCGTTCACCGCCATGCAGGGCAGCAAACGCCTCATTGTCACCACGGAGAAGGACGCGGCGCGCCTCTCGCAAGTGCACACGATGAGCACCATCGTGCGCCGCCACATCTACGTGCTGCCCGTCGGGGTGACGTTCCTACGCCACCAGGAGGGCGAGTTCCTCGCGATGCTTCACCAGGCAATAAGCGAGAAGGGCACACGGGCGTAGACACACTGGTCCACACGCTGCACACTCATCATCCGGCCCACGGTCTGCACCACGGGATAGAGCTGACCCAGCTGCGTGCGCAGGTGCTCGTCGAAGTAGCTCTCCCTGACGGGCATCAGCAGCTGGTCGATGAAGCTGGCCGGTGCGGGATAGGCATCCACGCCATACTTGTCGAGCTCGGCCATCGCGGCAGCAGCAGCTATGGCATCGTCCAGGTTGCCCAGCTCGTCCACGAGGCCGCGCTCCATAGCCTGCTCACCCGTCCACACACGGCCCTGGCCGATGGCATCCACGCTGTCCTTGCTGATGCCGCGGCCGGCAGCCACGCGCGAGATGAAGAGGTCGTAGCCGCGCTCTATCTCGGCCTGCATCAGGCGAGCCTCGTCGGCAGTGAACGCGCGCCCCAGCAAGCCCATCATGGAGGGGCCGCCGAAGTCGGAGTGGCGGTTGGTCTTCACCACGTCGAAGCGCAGCCCCAGCTTGTCCTGCAGCAGCTCCGAACCGTCGGGTATCATGCCGAAGATGCCTATGGAGCCCGTCAGCGTGGTGGGCTCGGCATAGATCCTGTCGGCACCGCAGCTGATGTAGTAGCCGCCTGAAGCCGCCATGCCGCCCATCGACACCACCACAGGCTTCACCTCGCGCAGCAGCTGCACCTCATGCCATATCTGCTCGGAGGCATAGGCCGAGCCGCCGCCCGAGTTCACACGCAGCACCACGGCCTTGACGTCGTCGTCGTTGCGCAGGCGTTGCAGCTCACGTATGGTGGGCATGGTCTCGATGACAGGCGTCGTGGCCGAGAGAGGGTTCTGCGAAGCCTGGTCCACGATGTCGCCGAAGGCATAGTAGACAGCCACACGGCCCTTGCCGCTGCCGCCATCGTGGACGGCAGCCAGGTCGGCAGGCGCACAGAAACGAATGCTCTTGCCCTCCTTCAGGCCCAGCTGTGCACGCAGCATCTCCTTGAAGCCAGGCAGGTAGGCCAGCGTGTCCACCAGGCGGCTCTCCACCAGCATCGCAGCCGGCTGCATGGCCGTGAACGTGTCGGCCAGCGCGTTGAGCTCGTCCACGCCAATGCCGCGCGAGGCACCCACCTCGGCAAGCATCTGGCCCCAGATGGACGTGAGGTAGGAAGTCACCTGCTCGCGGTTGGCCGCGCTCATCTCAGTGCTGATGAACGGCTCCACGGCACTCTTGAAGGTGCCCACCTTGAACACCTGCATCTTGATGCCGGCCTTGCGCATCATGTCGGTGAAGAACACCGGCACACCGCCCAGGCCGTGCCAGTCCACCACGCCTGAAGGGTTCACCACCACCTTGTCGGCCACCGAGGCCAAGTAGTAGGCACCCTGCGAGTAGACATCGCCGTAGGCCATAATCCACTTGCCACTCTCCTTGTAGTCCACGAGAGCCTGGCGCAGCTCCTGCAGCATGGCCGGCGTGCCGCCGGCAAACGACGTGGCCACCTCGAGATAGATGCCCTCCACCTTCTTGTTCGACGCAGCCTCGCTGATGGCCGCCGTGAGCTCGTCAAGACCCAGAGGAGCCTCGCCGTTGGCCATGAACTGAGCGAAGGGGTTGTCGGCCGGCACACGCTCACTGAGCTCCCCGGCCAGCACTATGCGCAGCACCGAGCCCTTGCGCACACCCTGGGCAGCCTGCTCGCTGGCCGTCATGCCCGCCAGCGACACCACCACGAGCACCGTAGCCACCAGCATGGCCAGGCCGAGGCCCACCACGGTGGCGAAAACATACTTGAGAAAATCCTTCATAAAGAGTAATTGTTATGGAATTAGACATTTGTTGCCGCAGCAAAGCACAGCTTTTCCATAGAGCCTATAGTCCCTATAGTATACATAGTTCCTATGGTATCCTATGCCTCTGTGCCTGCAAAAGTAACCTCTTTCCACGTTTGGAGCATGAAACACGGCAGCCATTTTGCCCATGTTGACATATATCAAGAAACGAAGGGCACAGAGCAAAAAAGGGGAGCAAAGGTGTATCCCGTACACTCATAACCCATACCTTTGCATCGCTAAAAGGGAAACACACACACAAGACACATTGAAATCCCATCATCATACGGTTTTTCATGGTATTAGGTTAGTTTTAATAGGTTAGTAAGGAAATCAGACATCGTGATGAGCTGTTTAGCACTTTAAGCCAACGCAGTGATGCGGCAAGTGAGAAAAAGCAAAACACACATAAGCACATCCCGATTAACCTCATTAGGAGATTAGAAACTGATTTGTTCATAGCTAATTCGAGAGCGGTTCTTTGTGAAAAGAGCCGCTCTCTTTGTTCGTGCTCTGGGAGCAAGCAGGAGCCATAGCGGCTCTCAGCCGCATGCTCTCTATCTACCTGCACAACTGCTGCATCGCTGCTATCAGGGCCTCACTCGGCCAGCTCCTGATAGGAACGCTGCTGGATGGCGCGGCCCAGCTGCAGCAGAGGCTCCGTCAGTGCAGCGTCGCCGTAGGTGACAGCCTTGCCCGACTTGTTGTCGACGACCACCGTGGTGTATGGCCACGACACCATGCCAGGCTCCTGCACGCTCCCTGCCGGCACCGGCGGCACTCGCTGCACAGTGGCACGGGGTGAGTGTGCATGGTGTGCAGATGCCTCTGTGCCAGACGGTTGCGTGGTGGCGGCAAAGGTCTCGGCAGATGCCGTTATGGCAAAGCCGTCGTTGTAGGTGCAGTAGGCATGAGGACGTGTGTAGGCCGGCGAGAGCACGTCGCGGCTCCACACGAAGTCGTCGTGCGGCAAGCGCATCTGTGCCAGCAGCGTGGCTGCCAGGTCGCTCTGGTTCATGAGCACGTCCACGCGGCCTGGCGCCGCCGCGGCCCCGCCGGTCCAGAGCATGGGTATGCGGAAGAAGCGCGGCGTGTCGGTCTGCATCACGTCGGCAGCCACCACGCCATGGTCGGCCACGATGACCACGAGCATGTCGCTCCACAGGGAGCTCCGTCGCAGGCGGCGCAGGAAGCGGCCCACGTGGGCGTCGGTGTAGCGGAAGGCGGCCAGCTTGGGGCTTGCATCGGAGGGGCGGCGGTATGATGCGGGCACGTCCCACGGCTCGTGGCTGGAGAGCGTGATGGCTGCTTCGAGCCATGGCTCACGGCTGCCGTCGTGGCGTGCGAGGATGTCGTCGGCAAGGCGGTCGAGCATGATGCTGTCGCACACGCCCCATTTGGCCGAGCGCCGCTCCGAGAGCGTGAAGTCCACGTCGGCCGTGACGCCCTGGAAGCCTGTCGAGAGCAGGTAGCCCTTCATGTTGGTGAAGTTGATGTCGCCGCCGTAGGTGAAGTGCGTGCGGTAGCCCTCGGCGGCGAGGGTGCGTGCCACGGACGGCAGCTGTGCGGCGCGCACGGGCATCTTCATCAGCGAGTGCAGCGGGTAGGCCACATGCCCGGACAGGGTGCTCAGCGTGCCGCGGTCGGTGCGGAAGCTGTTGGCATAGACGTTGGTGAAGAGCAGGCTCTGCGCAGCTATGCTGTCGAGCCTCGGCGTGATGCCCGGCGTGCCGCCGAGCGATGCCGTGAGCTGGCCGCCGAGGCTCTCCCAGAAGAGCAGCACGATGTTGGGTCGCGACGTGGTGAGCAGCTGCTGCGATGGCGGCAGCGTGTCCGTCGCGGTGATGGCCGTCAGCGGGTAGCGTCCGGCCAGCGTCCTGGCCATGTCCGTGTCGGGCATCACCTGATAGAGGCTCCCGTAGCGCTCGCTCTTGAGGGATGACGAGAGGAGCGAGAAGACGGGGTTCACGGCGGTGTGGTTGAGCAGCTGCCGCGGCGAGAAGTAGGCGTTGCCCACATTCATCGTGGCCTCCGTCACGCCGCCGCGCATGGCCACGAAGGCTATGGCACCGGCCAGCGTGTAGACCACGGCCACGGCCCACCGCTTCATGCTGCGCACACGGGGCAGCGCGGCCACGGCCAGTGGCACCGTGCGCCACACCAGCAGGAGGCTCACCACGAGCCATGCTGCCACCATGGCGGCCACATAGAGTGCCGGCACGCTTGCCACGGCATCGCGCGGCGAGTCGGCGTAGAGCCACACCGTGGCGTCGAGCTTGAAGCCCCAGTGCGGATAGAGTGCCACGTCGGCCATGACGGCTGCCACCACGGCGCACGTGGCCGCCGTCTGCCAGAGACCCACGACCCACACCAGGCCCTTGCACAGCCGCGGCCACACGGCAGCCGCGAAGCTGCACGCGAGCGGCAGGGCAGTGAGGTAGGCCGTGGTGCTCAGGTCCATGGCAAAGCCGTGCCACCATGCCGCCACGACGTCTGCCGCGCCTATCGGCTCCGTGCCGTGGCATACGACGGCAAACACCACCTTGCCTGCGGCCATCACTGCCACCCATGCCACAGCCAGGTGCAACAGCATGCGCAGCGCGCGCCACTCAGTGTGGGCGGCGGCCGTGCGTTTCTTGCTTTTGCGTGATGTCATTGTCGTGGCAGTGTCTTTGTGCAGGTGTCATGCCTGCTGCATGTCGTTGAGATGCTTGTAGTAGCCGCCGCGGCGCAGCAGCTCGTCGTGAGTGCCGCGCTCCACGATGCGCCCCTCATGCACCACGCATATCTCGTCGGCATGGCGTATGGTGGAGAGGCGGTGGGCGATGGCTATGGTGGTGCGGTCGCGCATGAGGCGTTCCAGGGCTTCCTGCACAAGCCGCTCGCTCTCTGTGTCGAGGGCCGACGTGGCCTCGTCGAGGATGAGTATGGGCGGGTTCTTGAGTATGGCGCGGGCTATGCTGATGCGCTGCCGCTGCCCGCCGGAGAGTCGGCAGCCGCGGTCGCCCACGTAGGTGTCGTAGCCGTGTTCGCTCTGGAGTATGAACTCGTGGGCATTGGCAATCCTGGCGGCGCGCACCACGTCGTCCATCGTGGCATCGGGCACGCCGAAGGCTATGTTGTTGAAGAAGGTGTCGTTGAAGAGTATGGCCTCCTGGTTGACGTTGCCGATGAGCTGTCGCAGGTCGTGGATGCCGAAGTGGCGTATGTCCTCGCCGTCGATGAGTATCTGTCCGGCCGTCACGTCGTGGTAGCGCGGCAGCAGGTCGACCAGCGTCGACTTGCCCGAGCCGGACTGCCCCACGAGGGCTATGGTCTGGCCGCGGCGCACCGTGAGGTCCACGCCGCAGACCACCTCCTGCGCCGCGTTGCCGTAGGCGAAGTGCACGCCGCGGTACTCAATGCCCTGCTCCAGCCCTGTGAGCGGCACGGGGCGCTCAGGGTCGCGTATGGGGTTGTCGGCAGAGAGTATCTTGTCGATGCGCTCCATCGATGCCAGGCCCTTGGGGATGGCGTAGGAGGCCTTGGAGAAGTCCTTGAGGGGGTTGATGACACTGTAGAGTATCACCATGTAGAAGATGAACGTGGGGGCGTCGATGGGCGAGTGGTCGGAGAAGATGAGCGTGCCTCCGAACCACAGCACGATGACTATGATGCACGTGCCGAGGAATTCGCTCACGGGGTGTGCCGATGCCTGGCGGATGGCCACACGGTTGGTGGCCGTGCGGTACTCGTCGCTGACACGGCGGAAGCGTTCCGACATGCGCTCCTCGGCCGTGAAGGCCTTCACGATGCGCAGGCCGCCCAGCATCTCGTCGAGCTGCGCCATGGTCTCGCTCCACTTGCTCTGCGCCATCAGGCTCTTGGCCTTCAGCTTGCGCCCTATGGCTCCCATGGCCCAGCCCAGGAGCGGTATGACCAAGAGGGTGAAGAGCGTCAGCTGCCACGACACGAAGATGAGCGTGGCGAAGTAGAACACGATGAGGATGGGGTTCTTGATGAGCATGTCGAGCGACGATGTCACGGAGTTCTCCACCTCGGTCACGTCGCCGCTCATGCGGGCTATGATGTCGCCGCGCCGCTCGTCGCTGACGAAGGCCAGCGGCAGGTGCAGCACCTTGTCGTAGACCATCACGCGGATGTCGCGCACGATGCCTGTGCGCAGCGGCACCATGACAGCCGAGGCGGCGAAGTAGGCCGACGTCTTCAGCAGCGTTGCCGCCACGAGGAAGAGGCCTATGAGCAGCAGGGCCGTCTGTGCGCCGTAGTTGCTGATGAGCACCTGGGTGTAGTAGTAGAGGTTGTTGACGGCCACGTCCTTGATGCCGGCCTCGGAGCTCCACGGCATGAGCTCGTAGGCCGTGGTGTCCATGCCGAAGAGCATGCTCAGCATGGGCATGATGCTGGCGAAGGAGAACACGTTGAGCACTGCCGAGAGCAGGTTGGCCACCACGGCGGCCACCATGTAGCGCTTGTAGGGCAGCGCGAAGCGGCGCAGTATGGAGAGGAACTCTTTCATTGAGGACATGGCTTCAGGGTAATCGGAGTATTCTGAGTCTTCAGAGTATTCTGAGTATTAAGGTCTATTTCCTTCCGAAGTCGGCAGGCACCTCGCCCCACTCGTCGGTCTGCCACTTGAGCAGCGGCACTGGCGTGCCGTTCTGGCGGAGCCATGCCTCGGCGCGGTGCACGAGGTCGAGCAGTGGCCTGTTCTCTGGTGTGGGCGGCAGTGTGGTCTTTGCCTTGCGCTTCTGCACCCAGATGATGGCCGTGCGGCTGTCGCTGTATACGGGCATCGTGAGGCCGCGCTGCTTGAGCAGTGCCATGGCGTGGACTATGGCGAGGAACTCGCCTATGTTGTTGGTGCCGTGCACGGGTCCGAAGTGGAACACCTCGCGTCCTGACGGCAGGTGCACGCCACGGTATTCCATGGGTCCGGGGTTGCCCGAGCATGCGGCGTCGACACAGAGAGCTTCTCCCATCACATTCTCTCCGGCATCTCTATTCCGAGCAGTCCGCATCCGAGTGCGAGCACCTTGGCCACGGAGCGCGAGAGGCGCAGGCGCAGGCGGCGTGTGGCGTCGTCGTCGAGGCGGATGATGGGGTGGTCGTGGTAGAAGGCGTTGTAGTCGCGTGCCAGGTCGTAGCAGTAGTTGGCGATGACGCTGACGTTGTAGTCGGCGGCGGCCTGCCGCAGTGTGGTGCCGAAGGTGGAGAGGCGCTGTATGAGTGCTGTCTCGGCTTCGTCGGGCTGGGCTCCGGACTGTGCTTTGCCGGCGGCTATGGCTACCATGTCGGCCTCGGTGGCCTTGCGCAGGATGGAGCGTATGCGGGCGTAGGTGTACTGTATGAATGGGCCTGTGTTGCCGTTGAAGTCGATGCTCTCTTCGGGGTTGAAGAGCATGTTCTTGCGTGCGTCCACCTTGAGGATGAAGTATTTGAGTGCTCCGAGGCCCACCTTGCGGGCTATCTCGGCGGCTTCCTCGGGGCTGACGTCGTCGAGGCGGTTCACCTTGTCGCGGCTCATGTCGCTGGCGTCGGCCACCATCTTGGCTATGAGGTCGTCGGCATCGACCACGGTGCCTTCGCGCGACTTCATCTTGCCGTTGGGCAGCTCCACCATGCCGTAGGAGAAGTGCACGAGTGAGCGTCCCCAGCGGAAGCCGAGGCGGTCGAGCAGTATGGAGAGCACCTGGAAGTGGTAGTTCTGCTCGTTGCCCACGACGTATATCATCTGGTCGATGGGGTAGTCCTGGAAGCGGAGCTTGGCTGTGCCGATGTCCTGTGTCATGTAGACGCTGGTGCCGTCGGCGCGCAGCAGCAGCTTCTCGTCGAGACCCTCGGCGCGCAGGTCGGCCCACACGCTGCCGTCGGTGCGCCGGCTGAAGAGGCCTCGGTCGAGGCCTTCGAGCACGGTGGCCTTGCCTTCGAGGTAGGTCTGGCTCTCGTAGTATATCTTGTCGAAGCTGACGCCGAGTGCGCGGTATGTAGCGTCGAAGCCGGCATAGACCCAGCTGTTCATGCGCTGCCAGAGCTGGCGCACCTCCGTGTCGCCCTGCTCCCAGCGCACGAGCATCTGGCGTGCTTCCTGCATGAGGGGGCTGTCGTGCTCGGCGCGCTGCTGTGCCTCGTCGTCGCTGAGGCCCTCTGCCACGTAGGCGTCGTGCAGGCGGCGCAGCTCCTCGCGGTAGTGGCGGTCGAAGGCCACGTAGTAGTCGCCGATGAGGTGGTCGCCTTTCTTGCCGGTGCTCTCGGGTGTGGCTCCGTTGCCCCACTTGAGCCATGCGAGCATTGACTTGCAGATGTGTATGCCGCGGTCGTTGACGATGTTGGTCTTGACCACGCGGTGGCCGGTGGCCTGCATCACCTGGGCCAGGGCCCAGCCGAGGAGGTTGTTGCGCACGTGACCCAGGTGGAGGGGCTTGTTGGTGTTGGGCGACGAGTATTCTATCATCACCAGCGGGGCATCGGCCGCCACGGGCGTGAAGCCGTAGTGCTCCTGCGCGTCGATGTCGGCGAGCAGGTCGAGCCATGCCTGTCCGGCCACGACGATGTTGAGGAAGCCCTTGATGACGTTGTAGCGTGCCACCACGTCGGGCAGGTGGTTCGTGAGGTAGGCGCCTATCTCGCCTGCCGTCTGCTCGGGGCTCTTGCGCGAGGCTCGCAGGAAGGGGAAGACGACGAGTGTGAGGTGTCCCTCAAACTCCTTCTTGGTGGCTCCTAACTGCACGGCGGCAGGAGCCACGCTCTGCCCGTAGAGGTCGCTGATGGCGGCTTGCACGGCGGCGGCTATTCTTGCTTCGATGGTCATTGTCGTGGGGGAGTGGATTGTTCTTTTGGGGTTGTTCGCGCAAAGGTAGTGTTTTTCAGCCACACACGAGCCAAAAAAACTCCCTGCACCCTGCATGAACGGCAGAGTGCGGTGTGCGGGCGCGCTCCATGCATGGATGCCGGCGGTGCCCTCCTGACTTCGTCAATGCGTCACCCAGCCTCATTCTATGCTGAGATCGGGCAGGTTGAATAGAGGCTCAATGGTCTTATGACGCTCGGTCAGGAAGAGT
>CAJOIE010000015.1 GCA_905234605.1 uncultured Bacteroidaceae bacterium
GGTGAGGTCGTAGCCGAGGCGCTGGCCGCTGGTCTCCCATACGAACAGCTGCCAGCGCGGCTCGTCGGCAAGGGCTCCGTGCAGCGGAGCGGCAGCGAGCAGCGCGGCGGACAGTAGACGGGCAAGGGGTGACGCATAATAAATCCGCTGAGCCATAATCATGTAATATGCCAGAGTTAATGGAATAGGGTGTGAATGCTCGTTTGGGGCGAGGCGGCACTAACTCTAACGGCATAGAAAAAAGCGCAGCCTTCATCGTATTCCGCTCAGGCCTGCAACAGCCTTCATAATCTACAGAGAAGTCTGCGCTTGATAGCGCTGACTCCGTTGATTATGAGTGTGTGCTCTCCTTTTTCCAAAGTCGAGGTTGCAGTTCGAGCGGAAAATAGAGCCTATGATGTGTGCATCACCTTGGATGCATGTTGCAAAGATAGTCGTTCTTCTTTTCGGGGTTATTGTGCGGCCTGATTATTTGCATAAAAAAAGGTAGAGGCTGGTGTACCTCTACCCGTTTTGTTGTGTGGCTGTTCTTCAGTGCGGGGCTCCGGTGTGCTCGCGGCGTCGTCCCTGCACGATGCGTCGGTGTATGTCGTCCTCGGCGCGCATGGCGCGGAGTAGCTTGGCGGGCGGCACGGCTTTGAGGAGGCGTTTGTAGTAGTCGTGCTCAAGTTCGGCCATGGCCACTTGTTTCTGCTTGATTGTTAGGATGAGTGTGGATAGCTCGGCATCTGTGTCGGGCTGTTGCTGTTTGAGCTGGTGTATCTCTTGTCCGAGTGTGCGTTGCTGCTCGCGCATCTCGTTGTAGATGCGGAAGAAGGCGTCGGCTTCTTCGGCGGTGAAGTCGGCCTGGCGTGTCAGTTCCTGGCGTATCTTGTGCTGGAACTCTCGCGGCTGCATGGTGGGGCGGTGGCTGGGCTGCGGCTGTGCGAGGGTGCTGGCGGCGGTGAGTGTGATGATGGCTATTGTGGCTATGTGGCGTAGTGTCATGGTGTGTGGTTGCTGTTTGCCTGCTGGTGGGTTGGTCAGTAGGCTTCGGTGAGGTAGTAGGCTATCTGCTGGTTTCCAATCATCTCGCAGTCGAAGAGTGTGTTGAGGTCTTCGTCGGTGAGATATTCTTCGGTGTTGCTGTCGGTGTTTTGGTTGGCAGCTGTGTTGTTGGTGTAGAGGTATGTGGCTGTCGTGGCCACGATGCCTGTCAGTATGGCGGCGGCTGCGTAGTGGCTGATGCGGCGCAGCAGTGTCGGTCGCGGCCGTGGCTGTGCCTGCTCGCGTGGCTGCATGTGTCCTTCGGCTTGCATGCGGTCGAGTAGGTGTGGGGTGAAGGTCTCGAAGTAGCCTTCTGGCACACGGAAGGGGTTGCTGTTAGGTGTTTGCTGCATAGCTCTGTGTTGGGTTTTGTCTATGCTTTAGACATGTCGGCGGGTTGGTTGGTTTAATCGTGTGAGTTGAAAAAGGCTGTTATTTTGTGCACGGCGAGGTGGTAGGATGCCTTGAGGGCTCCTATGCTGATGCCGAGGGCTTGGCTGATGTCTTCGTAGTGTTGGTGGCCGAAGTAGCGCAGGTTGAACACTTCGCGCTGCCTGTCGGGCAGTGTGGCTATGGCTTGCTGTAGCTGTAGCTCGGTCTCGTCGCCGTCGAAGTAGGGGTCGGCGGCGAGGCTGGCGGCGAGGGCTTGTGCGTTGTCGTCGTCGATGGAGAGCATGGCGCGTTGCTGTTCGAGGTGGTTGATGGTCTCGTTGTGTGCTATGCGGTACAGCCACGACGATGGCTGTGCGTCGCCCCTGAAGGTGTCGAGTGCTGTCCATGCCTTGATGAAGGTGTTCTGGAGTATGTCGTCGGCATCGTCGTGTGAGAGCACCATGCGGCGTATCTGCCAGTAGAGCTTTTCTTTGTGTTGCTCCACGAGCTGTGTGAATGCAGCTGTGCGTTGTGCTGGGTCTTGCAGCTGCCGTGTGATGTCGTTGGTGCTGTTGCTGCTCATGTGGCAGTGTGCTCCGCTGTGTATGTTGTGTGCATGTATATGGCAAAGGGGATTGACTCGGACTTCTTGTGCTCTGCGCTGACGTGGCTGTTGCCGTGTCGTGCTGTGCGCTTTGCTGTTACTGACTATGCTGTCCGTGCGTGCTGGTGAAGAGAAGGAGACTCGAACTCCCACGTCACAATTGACACTACCCCCTCAAAGTAGCGCGTCTACCAATTCCGCCATCTCTCCATTGTGTGGTGTGCTGCTGTGCCGCGGCTGCTTATCTTGGCGGCTCAGTGCCCAGAACAGGACTCGAACCTGCACGTCTCTCAACACTCGCACCTGAAACGAGCGCGTCTACCATTCCGCCACCTGGGCAGGCTCTGAAGGATAAGCTTTTGCACGGCGCATGCAACTGTGCTGCCTTAGTGGTGTGGGCTTTGGGCTGTCGGTGTGAGCGGCAAACGAGACTCGAACTCGCGACCCCGACCTTGGCAAGGTCGTGCTCTACCAACTGAGCTATTGCCGCGGCCGCTGACCGCTAAGGGCTGCTGTGCATGGATGCTTTGTCAGTAAGTCAAGATGTCTGTGGTCAATCCCCTGATTGCGGATGCAAAGGTAGGTGTTTTGGCGGTATGTGCAAGGGGCTTGTGGTTTTTTTTTGCTGTGGTCGCGGTTTTTGGCTGTTTTCAGTCCATGCGGTCGCGATAGTCGGCGTAGGTGTAGCGGCGCAGCTCCTGGATGGTGCCGTCGGTGTGGCGCAGTGCTATTGATGGGTGGTGCACGCCGTTGAAGGTGGTTGTCTTGACGGTGGTGTAGTGGAGCATATCTTCGAAGACGATGGTGTCGCCCACGTTCAGCGGCTCGCGGAAGAGCCATGTGCCCATGTAGTCGCCTGAGAGGCATGAGTTGCCTCCGAGGCGGTAGGCGCAGGTGTGGGTGGCTGAGGGGTGGTGGTCGTCGCGCAGCAGTGCTCCGCGCACGGCGGGATGGTAGGGCATCTCGAGGCAGTCGGGCATGTGGCAGGTGAAACTCACGTCGAGTATGGCTGTCTGGATGCCGTGGTTGCTGACGATGTCGACGACGCTGGCCACGAGCTCGCCTGTCTGCCAGGCGAAGGCTGAGCCGGGCTCGAGTATGAGGTGTATGGCGGGATGACGCTTCTGGAAGGCGCGCAGGGTGCTGACGAGCAGGTCGGTGTCGTAGCCCTCGCGCGTGATGAGGTGGCCTCCGCCGAGGTTGAGCCAGCTGACTTGGCTGAGCCATGGCGCGAAGCGCTCCTCGACACGGTGCAGGGTGCGGGCCAGGGTGTCTGCACCGTTCTCGCACAGACAGTGCACGTGCAGGCCGCTCACCCTGCATGGTAGTTGCGTGGGGAGTGCGTCGGCCAGCACGCCGAAGCGTGAGCCCGGTGCGCAGGGGTTGTAGAGCTCGGTGGTTATCTCGCTGTACTCGGGGTTGATGCGCAGGCCTGTCTTGATGTTGTGGTGCGAGGCATCGGCGTTCCAGGCTTCGATGGCGGGGGCGAAGCGTTGCAGCTGCGTGAGCGAGTTGAAGGTGATGTGCGACGATGAGCGCATCACCTCGCCGAAGTCGGCCTCGGTGTAGGCGGGGCTGTAGGTGTGGGCCAGCGAGCCGAACTCCTCGCGTGCCAGGCGTGCCTCATCGGCCGAGCTGGCTGTGGTGTGGCTGATGTACTCGCGGAAGATGGGGAAGGTGCGCCACAGGGCGTAGGCCTTGAAGGCGAGGATGATCTCGGCTCCGCTGCGCTCGGCAGTGCGGCGTATGAGGGCGAGGTTGCGGCGCAGGCGTGTCTCGTCGAGCAGGTAGTATGGTGTGTGCATGTAGGATTGGGAGTGAAGGGTGTGGAGTGGGGGCGTGAAGGATGATGTGCTCCTTGCTCTGACAAAGGTAAGCTATATTCTTCAGTCCTCGCTCCTCGCCGTTCACTCTTTCAGCGTCAGCTCTTGCAGCTCGGCTGGGGTGCCGTTGAAGATGTCGAGGTCCACGTGGCCGCGAATGCCTGCCATGTTGCCCACGTCGGTGTACTGCCAGAAGGCCCATGTGCCGTCGTAGCTGGGCCGCTGCACGTAGTAGTGTGCAATCCAGTATGGGTAGGGCGTGAAGCGTGCGTCGTTGAGGTGGCGGTGCTTGAAGCTGGCTCCGGTGTAGAGTATCGGCGGTGCGCCGTAGTATTGCTCCACGATGCGCAGCCATGTGATGACGGCTGCCTGCAGCTCGCCCTCTGAGAGGTGGCCTCGTTTCTCCACGTCGAGCACTGGCGGCAGGTCGCCTGCCAGCAGGCCGGCATGGCGGATGAAGTGCTGTGCCTGACGGCGTGCGTCGCTGTCGGGGTTGAAGAAGTGGTAGGCTCCGCACACGAGGCCGTGCTCATGGGCCTGCCGGAGGTTGGCTGCATAGTGTTCATCGACGAGGTCGGTGCCCTCGGTGGCCTTCATGAATACGAAGCTGAGGGGTTGCCCGTCGACGTCGGCGGCGGGAAGCGCGTCCCAGTCGATGGTGCCTTGATGATGGCTGATGTCTATGCCGCGCACCTCGAAGCCTTCGGGGCTGCGATGCTCGCCGAAGATGCCTTGCCACGGCAGTGAGAAGGGTGCAACGATGAACTTGTTGAGCAGCACCACATAGATGGCCAGTGCCGCGGCTATGCCTGCTGCATAGCCCCACACGGGCACTCGGCGCCACCACGGACGCTGCTTGTGCCGGCGCGGGTGCTTGCCGGCATGGCGGCGTGGCTGCCTGCGGGTGCCGGTCCTGGTGGTGCCCGAAGGTGTGGCAATGGAAGCGCGCGGCTTCGCTGCCTGGCTCTCGCGCATGGCGGGGCGTGGCGATGAAGTCGCGCGCTGACGTGGTGTGCGTATGTGGTTATCGGGCTTGTTCAAGCTGGAGGGTCTTGGTGCTCTGGTCGCACACTTCGGTGGGGCCGAAGTACTGGATGGGACCTGGATAGACATAGCTTGTGGCCTGGGCCCACTCGTCGCGGTGTGCGGCGAAGTAGCGGAAGGGTGCTCCGTCGAGCTCCACGAGTGCCTTGCGGATGACGGGCTTGTCGGCACCGTTGCGGCGCTCTATGTTCATCATCATGGTGATGGGCACGCCGCCGGCCACCCATTCGGCGGCAGGGGCCGTGGTGTTGCGTATGATGCTCATGTAGCCCGTCTTGCCTGCTGCGATGAGGCGGCTGGCGTTGAAGCCGAGGCTGTAGCAGTAGTCGGCATCGTAGTTGGAGGGAGCGGCGCAGCGGCCTTCGTAGCCGAAGAAGTGGTGCTGTGTGCTGAACTTGCCATCGTACTTGCCGGCCTGCTTCCACTCTGCGAGGCGCTTGGCCACCATGCGGGAGAGCAGCTTCTCGGTCTCAATGAGGCTCACCTGCACGTTGCCGTGGGGGTCGCGGTCGAGGCACAGCTGTCGTGCCACGTCCTCGGGCAGGCTCTTGAGCACGGCGAGGTTGTCCTTGGCGATGTGGCTCTCCACGAAGGCTATCTGCTCTTCTGCACCGGCAAACTCGCGGGGCTCGCCCGTGGCGGGGTCGGTGAGCACTTCGTTGAGCTCCTTGATGAGCTTCTTGATGGCGGGGATGAACTCGATGAGGCCCTCGGGGATGAGCACCGTGCCGTAGTTGTCGCCCTTGGCAGCGCGTGCAGCCACGATGGTGGCAATGTAGTTGACCACGTCGTCGAGGCTCTGCTCCTTGGCTTCCACCTCCTCGCTCACGAGGCAGATGTTGGGCTGTGTCTGCAAGGCGCACTCCAGGGCAATGTGGCTCGCGCTGCGACCCATGAGCTTGATGAAGTGCCAGTACTTGCGTGCCGAGTTGCAGTCGCGCTGTATGTTGCCGATGAGCTCCGAGTAGGTCTTGCAGGCGGTGTCGAAGCCGAAGCTGGTCTCTATCTGTTCGTTCTTGAGGTCGCCGTCGATGGTCTTGGGACAACCTATCACCTGCACGCCATACTTCTTGGCGGCATAGTACTCGGCCAGGACGCAGGCGTTGGTGTTGGAGTCGTCGCCGCCGATGATGACGAGAGCCTTGATGTTGAGCTCGCGCAGTATCTCGATGCCTTTCTCGAACTGTTCTTCCTTCTCGAGCTTGGTGCGGCCGGAGCCGATGATGTCGAAGCCGCCGGTGTTGCGGTACTCATCGATGATGTCGGCCGTGAGCTCCATGTAGTTGTGGTCCACCAAGCCGCCGGGGCCGAGGATGAAGCCATAGAGCTTGCTCGCAGGGTTGATGCTCTTCACGCCGTCGAAGAGGCCGCTGATGACGTTGTGTCCGCCGGGAGCCTGGCCGCCGCTTAGGATGACACCCACGTTGACGGCGGGCTGTTGCGTGGTGGCTGCCGATGCCTCGAACTCTATCACGGGCAGGCCGTAGGTGTTGGGGAACAGCTGCTTGATTTTCTCCTGGTCGCCCACACTCTGTGTGGCTGCGCCCTCTTTGGCCACCACGGGGCCTTGCAGAGCCTTGGGCAGCTTGGGCTGATAGGCTGCACGGGCAATTTGAAGTGCACTCTTTGTCATGTGTATATAATATATTAAAGGTGTAACTGTGCGGTGGAAGCGCATTGTGGGCACAGTGCCGGTGCACGGCTCAGTGCGTTGCAAAATTAGCCCAATGCCCGTAACGAGCCAAGCAAACGTTTCACTTTCTTGCCTGCCACGAGCAGTGTCACGGCAGCAAGCACGATGGCGATGCCCATGGCAAGGCGTGGGGTGAGTGTCTCGTGGAAGACGCCGATGCCTATGGCCAGGGCGGTGATGGGCTCAAGTGCTCCGAGTATGGCTGCCGGTGTGGAGCCGATATAGTGGATGCTCAGGTTCATGGTGACTAATGACACTATGGTGGGGAACAGTGCCAGGGCCACGAGATTGAGCCAGAGCCATGTCTCGGTGGGTGTCTGGAGGTTGAAGTGCACGGTGGCGGTGGCTGTGTCGATACTGGTCAGGCGCACGAAGTAGAGCGACGAGCCGAAGAGCAGGGCATAGAAGGTGAGTTTCTGCGACGGTATGTGCTGTAGGGCGGAGCGGCTTACGCCCACGATGTAGAGGGCATAGGCCAGCGACGATGAGAGCACGAGGGCAATGCCGATGGCCGACAGCGGTGCTCCGGGCTTGCCGCGGTAGAGCAGGGCGATGCCTGCAAAGGCCATGACGATGCACAGCCATGTCTGCCGCGTGGCGCGCTCGCCGAAGGCCAGCCACATGATGAGTGCCACGAGCACGGGGTACATGAAGAGTATGGTCGAGGCTATGCCGGCATCCATGTGCTGGTATGAGAGGAAGAGCAACAGCGACGAGGCGCTGAAGAGCAGCCCCATCACTGCCAGCGGCACCACTTGTTGCCGCGTGATGCGCAGGCTGCGGCCTTGGGCTGGCATCATGCCGCCGAGCATCACTATGGCCAGCACGTAGCGGTAGAAGAGCATGCTGTCGGCTGTCATGCCGTCGGCATAGAGGGGCAGGGCGAAGAGCGGGTTCAGTCCGTAGCTGGCGGCGGCTATCGAGCCGAGTGTCACTCCCTTGACGCGGGTGTTCATGGCTGGCGGTTCTTTTGTCAGGGCTTGGTGTAGAAGTCCACGATGCGGCGTATAGCGCGCTGGCACACAGGGCAGAACTCCTTCACCTGGTTCACTTTCATGCGGCACTCCTGCACAGGGCGGTACACGCCGCGGCTCTGGTAGCCGGCTCCCTCGTAGACGCCTACGCGGGTGGTCGGGTCGCGGCCGTCGGGAGGGGTGGGCACGGGTGTGGATGCTTCCAGCATGTCGGCCCACTTGGAGCTGAAGTCGTGCAGGGTGGTCAGGTTAGGTTCCCACGGCTCGGTGTCGGCGGGGTAGTGTGTCTCGTACATGTCGTCGTAGGCATACTCGTCGCCAAGTCCGCCGAAGGAGTGGCCGAACTCATGCACTATCACCTCGAGCTTGAAGCGGCGGCTGCGTGCCGAGGCCATGGTGTAGGAGTTGTAGATGCCGCCGCCGCCATATTCCTCCGTGTTGGCCAGGATGATGAAGTGCTCGAAGGGTATGCCTGTCATGATGTCGTAGAGGCGGCGCAGGTGGAGCGTTGTCAGGTAGCGGTCCATGTAGAAGGTGTCGTAGGCCGACATGAGTGGGGTGTCCACCCATAGGCCCTGGTGGGGGATGGACACGCCGCTGTCGCGCGACGGGGGCATCACGGCCACGAAGTTGAAGCGGTCGGCCAGTGAGCGGAAGGGCTCGTGGGCGGTGATGGCCATGATGCTGCTGTCGCACATAGCGAGGAAGCTGTCCATTTCGTCGGCCCTGAAGCCTTCGGCCACGAAGGCCACGTTGATGCATTCCCGAGGGTCGCCGCTGCGGCGCACGTAGCGCCACGGTGTCTGCTGCTCATGGCTGCGGTCGCGTATGAGTATGTCCTTTGGATTGACGCGGTGGCGCAGCTGCGAGCGCACACGGCGGTGTGTGTCCACGAGCTGGCACACCACGTCGACGGTGCGGCGTGGCATGGGTATGACGAATGTGTTCTCGAATGCCTTGTCCACTTGTGTGGCCTCCTCTGTCTCCTGCCATTCCTGGAAGAGCGATGAGAAGGAGTGGCGGTAGAGTGTGTCGCCGCTCTCGGTGTCCACGACGGTGATTTGTCCGTTGCCTTCCAGGGGAAGCTCGCGCAGGTGGTGGTGCCGGCCATACCATCCTGCGGTCATTGACAGCGCGTCGACGGTGATGTGCTGTGTGCGGGCGTTGCCTGCGAAGGTGTAGTCTATGCGCAGCGTGGAGTCGGCAAAGTGGGTGCTGAACTCGTCGGTGCTGTATGCCGGTGCCGTCAGTGCTGCTGCCGTGGCGAGCATGGCTATAGTGTGGCGCATGTGGGTGGTGGTGCTATTGTATTACTATGTCGGTGGAGCGTGTGGCCGAGCCGTAGATGGCTCCGTTGCGGTCTTGCCCCGACAGGCTGTAGGTGGCGCGGAGCGTGACGTGCAGGTAGCGGCCTGGGGTGTCGGCGGGTATGCGGAAGCCCACCTGTGGGTTG
This sequence comes from uncultured Bacteroidaceae bacterium, assembly GCA_905234605.1. Classification (GTDB taxonomy): domain Bacteria; phylum Bacteroidota; class Bacteroidia; order Bacteroidales; family Bacteroidaceae; genus Physcousia. The sequence goes on from CAJOIE010000015.1 coordinate 8,990, forward strand.
GCGTTGCCGCCTTCGAGGTCGTAGACGATGTGGTTGCTGATGGTCACTGTGGTGTCGGCCATCGTGGGCTGTGTGTAGGTGAGCTCCCACGTGTAGGTGGTGGCGTTGATGAGGTGTCCCACCTGGTCCTGCACGGCAGTGAGGGTCACGCTGTCGCCTGGTGCTGGATGCTGTGGCTCGCAGGTGATGGCTGAGAAGTGGGGCACGATGCTCTCGCTGTCCACTTCGGTGCATGCGCCGATGGCTGCAAGCATCGCTGCGGCGAGGCAGCATGTGGCGATGCGCGTTCTATTGGCTTTCAGGTGTGTCATTGCTTATACTGTTGTTGTCGGGTTGGTGTCGTTCAGGCTTGAGGTGCCGTGCGGGGCGGCTGCTGGCATGATGCCGAAGTGGAGCTTGAGGGCTTGGTAGAGGCGTTGTATGGGCAGGCCCATCACGTTGTAGAATGAGCCGTGCATCTGCTCTACGCCGACGTAGCCTATCCATTCCTGCACGCCGTAGGCTCCGGCTTTGTCCAAGGGGTGGAAGTGGTCTACGTAGAAGTCTATCTCTGCGGCTGTGAGCGTGGCGAAGGTCACGTTGGTGGCGCACACGAAGCTCTCCTGCCTTGCCGTCGTGGTGAGGCACACGGCAGTGTACACCTGGTGTGTGCGCCCCGAGAGCCTGGCGAGCATGTGGCGTGCCTCGTCGTCGCTGGCAGGTTTCTCGAGCAGTGTGCCGCCGTCTTCGCCGTCGTGGCTCTCGTCTTGCAGCCACACTATGGTGTCGGCCGTGATGAGCAGCTCGTCGGCGGCCAGTGTGGGCATGTAGGCCGCGGCTTTGCTGCGGCAGATGTGGAGCGGTATGTCGCCGCGTTGCAGTCCGGCGGGAAACGACTCGTCGATGCCGGGGAGCAGGCGTGTCTCGAATGGCAGGCACAGCCCTTCCATGAGCTGTCGGCGGCGTGGTGATGCTGATGCTAATATGAGTTTCATAGCGGGTGTGGCATTGATTGCTTACCAGCCAAAGGCTTGTTGGTCCGACATCCACAGGCCGTGGGCGCGGAGCACCTGTTCCACCACGTCGCGCACGCAGCCGTAGCCGCCGCGCCGGTCGCTGGTGTAGAGCGATATGGCCTTGATTTCGGGGGCGGCATCGGCAGGGCACACGGGGCAGCCGCAGAGGCGCATGAGCTGGTAGTCGGGGATGTCGTCGCCCATGTAGAGCACCTCGTCGTCGCTGAGTCCGTACTTGGCCTTGAAGGCTTCGTAGGTCTCGGTCTTGACGGAGCAGGCGAGGTGTATGTCTGTCACGCCGAGGTATTCGTAGCGTCGGCGCAGGCTCTCGTCGCGTGCGCCGGAGATGATGGCCACGTGGAGCCCTTTCATGGCTGCGAGGCGCAGTGCGTAGCCGTCTTTGATGTTGGCGGTGCGCTGCGGCTCGCCGTCGGTGTTCTGTGGTATGGTCTCTGCCGAGAGCACGCCGTCGACGTCGAAGACGAGGGCGCGTATGTGCTTGAGGTCGTAGTTTATCACTTGCCGGGATGACGTTGTGTGGGTTGATGTCTGTTGATTGCTCAGTGCCGTGTGGCTCGCTCGCGCCCCGTGGCCTGTATGCTCTCCGAGAGCATGCGGTAGAGCTGTTGCAGGCGTGGCTGCGTGGCGAGCATGGCCATGTGTGTGCCCATCACGTGGCTGTCGCCTCGCGCGGCGGGGCCGGTCTGTGCCTCGGCGGGGGGCATGGTGCGCAGTTTGGCCACCTGCTCTTCCACCAGTGGCTGCAGCACGCTGAAGTCGAGGCCGGCGTCGGCCAGGAGGCTGTCGGCTATGGTGCAGCAGTGGCACACGAAGTTGGAGGCGAACACGGCGGCTATGTGCAGTTGCCGGCGTTGCGCTGACGTGGAGGTGTGTATGTTGGTGCGTGGCGTGAGCGTGGCGGCCAGGGTGGCGAGCAGCTCGTGGTCGGCCTCGCGGGCGGCCTCTATGAATATGTGCAGGCGGGCGAAGTCGGTGGTGTGCTCGCGGCTGAAGGTCTGTAGCGGATAGAGCACGGCGGCGCGCTCATGGCCTGTGGCGGTGATGGCGGCGAGGGGTGTGGTGCCCGAGGTGTGGGCTATCAGTGCGTGCTCGCGGCCGCGGTGCAGTGCCTGCGCCATGGCGGCTATGCCGTCGTCGGCCACGGCGATGATGTATGCGTCGGCCTCGGTGGTGATGCTCTCCGGCGTGCCCCATGCGGCATCGACGTGGCTGTATCGTGCCAGCCGGCCTGCCAGCTCTGTGGCGTGGCTCTTGCTGCGGCTCCACACCTGGATGATGGTGGCTGTGCCGGTGCTGTGGGTGGCTATTGCCGTGGCGAGCTGTGTGGCCAGGCGGCCGGCTCCTGCGATGGCTATGGTTGTCATTTCACGCTGACGCGCTCCCAGAGCAGGCGTTCTTCGTTGAAGGGCTTGCGCTCCATGCCTTTGTGGCCTACGGCGACGATGCACAGCGGCTGCACGTGGGGCGGCAGCTGGAGCAGACGGCTCACGATGTCGGCGGCGGGGGTGCCGTCGGCGGCGTAGCGCTCACGCACCTGTATCCAGCATGCTCCGAGGCCGAGGTCCTCGGCTTGATAGAGCAGCACGGTGGCGGCCACGCTGGCGTCTTCTATCCACACGTCGCTCTCGGCCGTGTCGCCCGAGACCACGATGGCTATAGGTGCACCGGCAAGGAAGTCGGCACCGGCGGCCTTGCACTGCGAGAGAGCCGTGAGCAGCGCGGCATCGTCGACGACGGTGAACTGCCAGGCGTGCTTGCCCTTGCTGGAGGGCGACATGAGCGCGGCGCGAAGGAGTGTGTGCAGCTCGTCGGGGGTGAGCTGCTCGGTGGTGAACTTGCGCATGGAGCGCCGTGTGCTTACGAGTTGTGCGAACTGCATAGTGCGTGTGTCAGTATTTGATGCCTAAGTCGTTGAGTATGCGGGTGATCTGCTCCATCGTGGTCAGCCGTGTGGGCACGAGGGGCAGGCGCAGCTGGTTCTCTATCATGCCCATGGCGTGGAGCATGGCCTTGACGCCGGCGGGGTTGCCGTCCACGAAGAGGAGCTTGAAGAGCTCGGTGAACTTGTGGTGTATGTGGAGTGCCGAGGCGTAGTCGCCGTTGAGTGCGAGGCGCACCATGCGCGAGAACTCGCGCGGCAGGGCGTTGCCGATCACCGAGATGACGCCTACGGCACCGAGCGTGATGAGGGGGAAGGTGATGCCGTCGTCGCCGGAGATGACGTCGAAGCCCTCGGGCTTGTTCTTGATGATGTCGTCCATCTGCGTGATGTTGCCGCTGGCCTCCTTTATGGCTACGATGTTCTCATGGTCGCGGGCCAGCCGCAGGGTGGTCTCGGCCGTCATGTTGACGCCGGTGCGACCCGGCACGTTGTAGAGCACTACGGGCACGGGAGAGGCTTTGGCCACGGCACTGAAGTGCTGGTAGAGGCCTTCCTGCGAGGGCTTGTTGTACATGGGGCACACCGAGAGCACGCCGTCGATGCCGCTCCAGTCGGCCGTCTGCAGCTCCTCGACCACGGCGGCCGTGCAGTTGCCTCCGCACCCCATCAGCAGCGGCACTCTGCCTGCCACGCGTGCCACCAGCGTATCCTTGAGCCACCGGCGCTCGGAGGCTGTCAGTGTGGGTGTCTCGGCTGTGGTGCCCATGATGCAGAGGAAGTCGGCACCGCAGCGCAGCTGGTAGTCGACGAGGCGCAGCAGGGCATCCTGGTCGATGCTGCCGTCGGAGCGGAAGGGTGTGATGAGGGCAATGCCGAGCCCGCGGAATTTGTTCTGTGCCATCTCTGAGGGTGGGGTGTGCGGTGATGGGTTGTCGTGTCGGTGTGTGTGTTGTGTGGCGCGAAAGGGGGTGCAGGGTGTTGCCGCAGAGGGTGCAGGGTGGGGCGGGCCTACGGTGCATGGTGCGGCGCGAGTGGGTGCAGGCTGTCCGGCGCGTGGCGGCGCAGTGCTCCCACGGTGGACCGCTTGGCACGCGGCGGTGGCTGCTCAGGCCTCTTTCTTGAAGAAGTAGACAAAGGTGGCAGTGCCTTCGAGGGCTGTCTTGCCGGTCTCCTTGATTTCGATGCGGAAGCGTATGCTCATGCGTATGGCGCCGCGCAGGTTGGCCAGAGCCTCCATGCGGGTGCTCATGCGCACGCTCTGCCCGCTGAGCACGGGCTGGCCGAACTTCATGGCATCCATGCCGTAGTTCACCAGGCGCTCCAGGTTGTTGACCTTGATGATCTGGTCCCAGAGGTAGGGCAAGAGCGACAGCGTGAGGTAGCCGTGCACGATGGTCTGCCCGAAGGGGCTCTCCTGCTTGCAGCGCTCGGTGTCGACGTGTATCCACTGGTGGTCGAGCGTGGCGTCGGCAAAAAGGTTGATGCGGTCTTGGTCGATTTGGATATAGTCGGAGACACCTATCTCCTTGCCCAGCAGCTGCTCGAAGTCGGCATAGCTGTTGATGATTACTTGGCTCATGGTGTTGATGAAAAGTGCAGGGCAAACGCGTTGCGCGTTCACAGCTACAAAGGTATGCACTTTTGTCCTAAACAGCCTCATGGCTCCTGCTTTTTAGTGGCAAAACTTGCAGGGCGAGTGCCTTTCGGCTATTTTTGCAGACCTCAACAGCAAACCTTTCACAGCAAACCTACTAACAAGCATGTCCGAACAGCCTACAGGGAAGCCCCTGTTCATCGCGGGGCCATGCGTCATCGAGAGCACCGAGGTGCTCCATGAGGTGGCGCGCGAACTGGTGCGTCTGCGCCGCAAGCATGGCATCGAGGTCTACTTCAAGGCCTCTTTCGACAAAGCCAACCGCACCAGCCTCTCCTCCTACCGCGGCCCGGGCATGGAGCGCGGCCTGCAGATGCTGGCCGACATCAAGGAGGCCTATGGCCTGCCCCTGCTCACCGACATACACGAGTCGTGCCAGGCCGCTCCCGTGGCCGAGGTGGCCGACGTGCTACAGATACCCGCCTTCCTCTGCCGGCAGACCGACCTGCTCGTGGCGGCAGCGCGCACGGGGCGCGTGGTGAACATCAAGAAGGCACAGTTCCTCTCCGGCACCGACATGCAGTACCCTGTGGACAAGTGCACTAAGGCCGGAGCCACCGAGGTGTGGCTCACGGAGCGAGGCAACACCTTCGGCTACAATAACCTCGTGGTGGACTTCCGCAACATCCCCGAGATGCGGCGCTGGACACACCGCGTCGTCATGGACTGCACACACTCCGTGCAACGCCCTGGCGCGGCAGGAGGCGCCACGGGAGGCAACCGCGAGTACGTGCCGGCCATGGCACTCGCCGCCAAGGCCTTCGGTGCCAACGGCTACTTCTTCGAGGTGCATCCCGACCCTGACCATGCCCTCAGTGACGGCCCCAACATGCTGCATCTCGGCGACCTGGATGCCGTCGTCGACTCGCTAATCAACAACTGACCGACACACTATGCTCAACAATATAGATGTAATGGCTGTGGCCGCACGCTGCCTGCACGACGAGGCCGCAGCAGTGGAGAGCATCGTGGCGCAGCTCGACGACAGCTTCGAGCAAGCCGTGGCTCTCATGCTGCGCTCCACGGGGCGTGTCATCGTCACCGGCGTAGGCAAGAGTGGACACGTAGCCGCAAAGATAGCCGCCACGCTGGCCAGCACAGGCACGCCGGCGTTCTGCCTCAACCCCCTCGACGCATTCCATGGCGACCTCGGCATGCTGACAGCCGACGACGTCGTGCTCGCCCTGAGCAACAGCGGACAGACCGATGAACTCCTGCGCCTCGTGCCCTACATCAAGGAGCACAGCATACCGCTCATAGGCATCTCAGGCAATGCCGACTCGCTGCTCGCGCGCCACGCCGACATACACATACGCCTACACATTGAGCACGAGGCATGTCCGCTCAATCTCGCACCAACCAGCTCCACCACGGCACAGCTCGCACTGGGCGATGCGCTGGCCATAGCACTCATGCAGGTGCGTCACTTCGAGGCCACCGACTTTGCACAGTTCCATCCCGGCGGTTCCATCGGACGCCGTCTGCTCACCACTGCCCACGACGTGATGCGCACCGAGGACCTGCCCGTCATCTCGCCCGAAGCCAGTCTGACAGAAGCCGTCACACAGGTGTCGCGCTCACGCCTCGGACTCGTGGTGCCCGTCGAGGAAGGCAAGGTCGTAGGCATACTCACCGACGGCGATGTGCGCCGAGCCATGGAGACGTTGCAGCAGCAGTTCTTCCACACCTCAGTGCGGAGCGTGATGACACACTCGCCCAAGTGCGTGCCCGAGACCATGAAGATAACGCAGGTGCAGGCCATAATGCACCGCTGCAAGATACACGCCGTGCTCGTCACCGACCCGCAAGGGCAGCTCATCGGCATCGTGGACTCCTTCTCCTGCATGCTCTGAGCCGATGGTCATCACGTCGCGGAGACATCCACGTTGCACAGCATCACTGCACTCACTCCGGCGCATGGCCCTGCTCGCAGCCCTGCTTGCAGGAGTCGCCGCAGGTGCACATGCGCAAGAACGGCAGCACACCCTGCCGGCCGACACCCTCGTGCGCCATGCGCTGGAGCAGATGGGCGTCAGCTTCAGTGCCAACAACTCGCTGGTGCTCATCCACACGGGCGAGGAGAAGTTCCGTGCCATGTTCGACGCCATACGCCAGGCTCGCCGCTACGTCCACCTGGAGTATTTCAACTTCCGCAATGACAGCATCGGCCTCGCTCTCTTCCAGCTGCTCGGCGAGAAAGCGCAGGAAGGAGTGCAGGTGCGTGCACTCTTCGACAGCTTCGGCAACAGCAGCAACGACAGCCCCCTGCGCCGCCGTCACATAGAGGCCATACGCCAGACGGGCGTCCAGGTGCACGAGTTCGACCCCATACGCTTCCCCTGGATCAACCACGCCTACCACCGTGACCACCGCAAGATCGTAGTCATCGACGGCGAGGTGTGCTTCGCCGGCGGCATGAACGTGGCCGACTACTACATACACGGACGCCCCGAGTATGGCGAGTGGCGCGACATGCACATGCAGCTCACTGGCGATGTCGTGGCTGCCTACGGGCAGATATTTGCCGGCATGTGGCACAAGGTCACAGGCGAGACGGTGCACGCAGACAGCATGACAGCTGCCAGTGTGGTGGTGCCGCTGACCGATACCACGGCCACGGCAGGATGCAAGGTGATTGGTGTGGTGGACCGACGTCCGCATGCCGAGTCAAAGGCCATGCGACGGGCCTACGTGGCAGCCATCGACGCTGCACAGAGCCACATACAGATTGTCAACCCGTACCCCACCAACGTGCGCAGTGTGCGCCGTGCCCTCCGTCGTGCCTTGAAGCGTGGCGTGCGCATGGAGATAATGGTGTCGGCCAAGAGCGATGTGCCGATAACTCCCGACGTGGTGGCTCTCGAGATGAAGAAGCTGGCGCGCCGCGGGGCTGAGGTCTACTATAACCAGACTGGCTTCCACCACAGCAAGGTGATGATGGTGGACAGCGTGTTCTGCACCGTTGGCTCCACCAATCTGGATGCACGCAGCTTCCTCTTCGACTATGAGGTGAACAGCTTCATCCTTGATGCCCCGACCACGCAGCAGCTACAGGACATCTTCGAGGCTGACAAGGCCAACTGTGTCATCTTCAGTGCCGACGACTATCGCCGTCGCTTCTCCTTCGGCCATCGTGCCGTGGGCCACGTGTTCAGCCTCTTTCGTGGTTTCATGTAGGGCCGTAGGGCTCTTTGCACCAAGCGGCAGGGCTCTTTGCACCAGGCGGCAAGGTTCTTGGTGTCAGGGTTCGTGGGAGTGTCTCAGAACCTGCCAGGGTCGTTCTGCCTGTTTGCTTCCTCGATGGCGAAGCGTATGGCGTCTCTCATCAGTGCTATCTCAGCCGGCTGCTTATGCTCGTGCAGGAGCGAGGCCACGTCGGCCTCGTAGGCGTCCTGCCAGTGTGCAAAGCCGGCGCGGCGTGCCTTGCCCGCGCGGGCAAAGAGGCGGGCAAAGTGCTTGTAGCTGGCCAGGGCCTGTGCCGCCTGTCCTTGCAGCCATAGCGTGTGCCCCATGTTCATGTGGTCTTCCCACGACGGATGGCGGCGCGCGAGCAGCCGCTCGTAGTAGGTGTGTGCCCTCTCGAGTTTGCCCTGATGGAGTGCGCACCATGCTATGCCGCGTGCCACGGTGGTGTCGTTGTTGCCGCCGAGTTCGAGTTCATAGAAGCCTTGCACGGCGTCGTCCCACCGCCGTTGCTGCATCAGGCAGATGGAGCGTTGCATCACGAAGTCGGCAGTGCGCTCGCCGTCGGCCTGCGCGTAGCGGTCGTAGAGGCTGAGGGCGTCGGCCCATCGCTGCTGCCGCGAGAAGAGGGTGGCCATGGTGAGCAGCAGCCCGGGCTCGTCGGTGAGCAGGTGCAGGTGCTGCAGGGCCTGGATGGCCTCTTCCCACTGTCCCATGTTCAGGAAGGCGTTGCTGCGTGCCTGCATGATGGCTGTGGTGCTGCCTATGTGCTGCAGGCAGAATGTGGTGAGCTCAAGCACCTGCTTGTCGGCTCCTATGAGCTGTTGCATGTGCAGCGTGGGCTCCACCTGCGCGGGCGATGTGTAGAGGCGTGCGAAGAGGGGCAGGTCGGTGGCCAGCACGGCGGCTGGATGGAAGTGTCGGGTGCTGTCGTGGTCGGCGTCGGGGTGCTGGAAGAAGCGGAACAGCGACTGGCAGAAGCTGCGGTAGGGTTCCTGCTCGTAGTGCACATGGTGCAGTGCCTGCTGTGCGGCTTCTATCTGCTCTTGCATCTCCTCGTCGTCGAGGTCGCCGTGCTGTGCTGCGAACTGCTGCTCCATCTGCTCGGTGAGCGATGTCTGGCTGGAGCGGTGCATCTCTCCGAGCATGTGTGCGAAGATGCGGCTGTCCGTGTCGCCCATCTGGCTGGTGTACAGCATGTGGCGGCCTACTATGTCGTCTTGGTCGTCGCCGTAGGTGAAGGCTTCGCGCATGTCGGCGGCATCGGGGTCGAAGAGACGGAAGTAGTCCTCGTGGCTGCTGAAGCCTGTGACCTTGCCGCGTGAGTCGGGGTATTGTGCGAAGTGCACGTCGAGGCTTGCCTCGATGCACTGCTGCCTGCGCAGCGAGAAGAGGCTCATGGCCATCATGCTGTCTTGCATGGTGGCTCCCTTGCCGAGGCGCGACATTATTTTGTTGACGAGCACCTGTGGCATGGCGGACACTACTACGTGTGGCTCGTCGCCCGTGTCGCTGCTGGCTTCCTCGGCTGCCTGCCGCAGCTCGCGGATGCTGGAGGGCATGGTCTCCACTATGTGCTCCAGGGTCTTGGGTGCATAGCCTTGTGCGCAGATGCTCAGCAGCAGTTGTGGCAGGTGTGGCTGCATGGAGGGCGACTGGAAGAAGGCTTCTATACGTGTCTCAGTCTCAGGGTAGTATGCGATGAAGTGGTGGTAGCGCTTGAAGGCCAGGGCGAGTGCCACTGCGATGCGTGCCTGGAGTGTGAGCTGCATGGCTGTGGGGCTGTCGTTGTGCTGCATGGTGTGGTCCGACCATGCGGCGAGGTGGAGCAGTGTCTCCACTTTGTCGATGTGGAAGTGGCGCAGCAGGCTGAGCGTGAGGGCTCCGGTCTGTGCGCACAGGTCGGGCATGGGCAGCAGTGACAGTTGCTCGGCCAGGGCTTGCGGGTTCTCGGTGCCGCCCTGGTATGTCCATAGCGTGTCGAAGAGCTCGGCGCGGAGTGTGGCTGCCTGGTCGCTGCCGGGCGGGCACAGCAGGAGGCTGTCGAGCAGTGCCGATGGTGCCGGTGCGTCGGCGGGTGTCTCGGCTATGCGGCGTGTGGCGAAGGATGGTGCGTTCTCGATGAAACTCTGTGTGAGTGCTGCCTGCAGGTAGTCTATCAGCAGCTGGTATGCCTCTTGTTGGCGTGCTATTGCCGTGTCGCTGTCGGTGTGTTCGAGTAGGCTCTGCACGGCTTCGGCGTAGAGCTGACGCACGTGCTCGCGCTGTGCGAGCAGTGGCGATGCGGGGTCGTAGGGCAGGAAGATGCTGTCGGTGAGGTCGGCGGCATCGACGAAGCGGTGTTCGGCAATGGCTGTCTCGGCCTCGTCGCGCAGGTGTAGTATGGTGTGTAGTTTCATCCTATGGTGCTGTTGTGGTGTTGTGTGCCGCGGCGGTGCTGGCTGTGATGTCGTGCAGCAGGGTGTCGGCGGTGAACGTTGTCCTGGCCTGGTGGCGTGAGTGCAGCCACTGGAGTGCGGCCTCGGCGTCGGCTTGTCGCGGTGCGAGCAGTGGCTGTGGTGCGGGCAGGAGGGTGGCTATGGTGTCGGCCAGTGTGTCGGGTGTCTGTGCCAGACGGGTGAGCAGTGCCGGCAGTGTGCCTCGGTGGCCTTCGCTGATGGCTTGCCGTGCTGCCTCGTAGCCCTCGAGCAGCAGGCGTAGCTGTGTCTGCCGCAGGCTGTCGTGCAGGCATGATGCTGTGGTGGCGAAGGCCAGCATGCGTGGTCCGTCGTGGCTGGTGGTGTAGAGGTCGGTGTGTCCGCGCAGGCGTGCCTCGGTGGCGTAGGGTTCGGGCAGGAACGCTGCGTCGAGTGTGGCGTTGCAGAGCATGTCGGTGCGTATGCGCAGGCTGTTGATTTGTGGGCGGAATATATCGTTGCGTGCGAGTGAGGCACTGTCGGTGAGGGCGTCGGAGAGGAAGTCGGTCACGGAGTGGCGCGCCACGGCCACCATGCGCTCCCGCAGTTGTGCCGTGCGGCGTGTGCGTGAGCGTTGTGGTGTGAGCAGTGTGTGTGTGCCGGCGGTGGCGGCCACGACGCGCAGGTTGAGCGAGTCGCGCTGTTGCAGGAGCAGTGCGCGGATGATGTCGGTGTATGCCAGGTGTGCGTGGTGGCGCAGCAGGGCTGTGTCGGTGTCGAGCTGTGCCTGATAGGTGTGTAGGCGCAGGTCGAGGCCGAGGCTGTCGTAGATGCCTGTCTGTTGTGCTACGTAGAAGGGCAGGCAGTCGGCAGTGGGCAGGAGTGCTATGTGCAGTGCCAGCGAGTCGGTGTCGCTGTCGGCGGGTGCGGCTGTCTGGCGGCAGCCTGTGAGGAGCGTGCCTGCTGCCACGATGGCGGCTGTGCATGCTGCCGCGAGCACCCTGTTGTGTGTGGTCCGCAGGGGTGCATGGTGTTGCCGCTGTGAGTGCATGGTGATGCTCATGTGGGTGCAGGGTGAGTCTGGCACGGTGTGCAGGGTGAAAAGGCAGAGGGCAGCAGCCGTTGTGCTGCTGCCCTCTTGATGGTGGTTTGTCGTGATTGTCAGTGTGGGTGTCTTATCCCTTGATGGCTGCCACGCCGGGGAGCACCTTGCCTTCGATGGCTTCGAGGAGTGCGCCGCCGCCGGTGCTGATGTAGCTGACCTTGTCTTCGAGTCCGAACTTGTGCACGCATGCTATGCTGTCGCCGCCTCCGATGAGGGAGAAGGCTCCTTCGGCGGTGGCCTTGGCCACGGCCTCGCCTACGGCGCGGCTGCCTGCGCAGAAGTCGTCGCACTCGAAGCAGCCGGCGGGACCGTTCCAGAGTATGGTCTTTGCGCCTTCGATGGCCTTGGCGAACTTGGCCTGGCTCTTGGGGCCTACGTCGAGGCCGTCCCATCCGTCGGCGATGGCGTTGGAGGGGAATGTCTTGATCTCGGCGCCGGGCTTGACGCTGAATGTGGCGAAGTCGTAGCCTGTGCAGCATACGCTGTCTTCGGCGAGCACGAGCTCCACGCCGTTCTTCTTGGCCATCTCTTCCACGCCGAGTGCCACGTCGAGCTTGTCGAGCTCCACGATGCTGTTGCCTATCTCACCGCCGTGGGCTTTCATGAAGGTGTAGGTCATGCCGCCGCAGAGTATGAGCTTGTCCACCTTGCCGAGCAGGTTCTCGATGATGCCTATCTTGGTGCTCACCTTGGAGCCGCCCATGATGGCCACGAAGGGGCGCTTGATGTTGCTCAGCACGTTGTCGACGGCTGTCACTTCCTTCTCCATGAGGAGGCCGAGCATCTTGCTGTCGGCGTCGAAGTAGTCGGCGATGACGGCTGTGCTGGCGTGGCGGCGGTGGGCTGTGCCGAAGGCGTCCATGACGTAGCAGTCGGCGTATGATGCGAGTGTCTTGGCGAAGTCTTTCTGGCTCTGCTTCATGGCCTTCTTGGCCTCGTCGTAGGCGGGGTCTTCCTTGTCGATGCCCACGGGCTTGCCTTCTTCCTCGGGATAGTAGCGCAGGTTCTCGAGCAGGAGTGCCTCGCCCATCTTCAGGGCGGCAGCCTGGTCGGCTGCCTTGGCGCAGTCGGGGGCGAACTGTACGTCGACACCGAGGGCGGCGCTCACGGCGGGCACTATCTGCTTGAGGGAGAGCTTGGGGTTGACCTTACCCTTTGGCTTGCCCATGTGCGACATGATGATGAGTGCGCCGCCGTCGGCGAGTATCTTCTTCAGTGTGGGCAGTGCACCGCGTATGCGGGTGTCGTCGGTGATGTTGCCGTTGCCGTCGAGGGGCACATTGAAGTCTACGCGCACGATGGCCTTCTTGCCAGCGAAGTTGTACTGAGAGATTGTCATAGGGTTGTGAATGTTTTGTTGTATGGTTGTTGGTTGATGATTGCCGTAGGTGCATGTTTCGGCATAATAGCCTAACGGGTGTGCAAAAGTACCTTTAATGTGTGTACGGCGCAAGCGATTAAGACTTTTTAGTATGCTCGGCACAGACGGCGGTCAGGGGGCAACTGTCGCAGGCGGGGCGGAGCGCGCGGCAGGTGTAGCGTCCGTGCAGCAGGAGCCAGTGGTGGGCACGGTGGCGCAGCTCTTCGGGTATGTGGCGCACGAGGTGCCTCTCCACGGCTAATGGCGTGGTGGCGCTCTCTGGCACGAGGCCCATGCGGTGGCTGACGCGGAACACGTGGGTGTCGACGGCAATGGTGGGTGCGGCAAAGGCCACGCTCATCACCACGTTGGCTGTCTTGCGGCCCACGCCTGGCAGGCTCTCCAGTGCCGCCCTCTGCTGCGGCACCTCGCCGCCGTAGTCGCCGACGAGCCTGTGTGCCAGGGCCGAGAGGTGGCGGGCCTTGGCGTTGGGGTAGGAGACGGAGGCTATGTAGTGCAGGATTTCTTGCTCTGAGGCTGCTGCCATGGCCTCCGGAGTGGGGTAGGCGGCAAAGAGGGCTGGCGTCACGGCATTGATGCGGCGGTCGGTGCACTGCGCGCTGAGCACCACAGCCACCAGCAGCTGGAACACCGAGCCGTAGTGCAGCTCCGTCTGCACCTCGGGCATAGTCTTGGCAAAGTGGGTCAGGACGGCATCGTAGCGTTGTTGGCGTGTCATGGCAGCAAAAGTAATGCACTGCGGCCAATTATGGATTACATATTTACACCTATCTTTGCACACCCACTGCCGCACCTGCCGGCATAACACCCACACACTTCTGCTATGCAACTCCGCACACTGGCCGCTGTCCTTGCCGTGGCCGTCATGACCCCCGCTACCGCCCAGGACCTGGCCACGCGCATGGCCACCGAGAGCCATGTGCCCGATGTCTCGCGCACAGGCCGCTTCGGCGTTGAGGTGGATGCACTTACTTTCTTCAAGGACAACGAGTTCGGCAGCGAGCATGCCCGCGGCTACACACTGCCCGGCGTGCGCCTGCAGCCCACGGTGAGCTATCAGCCGCTGCCGCAGGTGCGCCTGCAGGCAGGCTTCAATGCGCTCATCTACGACGGTGCCGGCAAGTACCCCTGCTATGCCTACCACGACATAGGCCGCTGGAAAGGCAACCAGTATCAGCGGGGAGCCCATGTGCTGCCATTCTTCCGTGTGCAGGCGCAGATGGGCTGCGTGCAGGTCGTGATGGGCAACATCTTCGGCGGTGCGAACCACCGCCTGCTGGAGGCTATCTACAACCCAGAGGTGAACCTGACGCAGGACCCCGAGGCCGGCTTCCAGCTGATGGTGGACGCCAGCCGCTACCGCATGGATGCCTGGGTGGCATGGCAGAGCTACATCTTTGAGGAGGACACGCACCAGGAGGCCTTCACCATAGGTGTGAGCCAGCGCATAGCCCTCACCGACACGGCTCGCCGCTGGCACGCCTACATCCCCGTAGACGTGCTCGCCCAGCATCGTGGCGGCGAGCAGGACATCACCGACATGGGCGTGCAGACGCTCGTGAACGGAGCCGTGGGCGCAGGGCTGCGCTGGCGCGCCGGCAGCCGCCTGCTGCGCACCCTCACCGCCGAGGCCGCGCTGCTCGGCTCGTGGCAGCAGAGCGGCCATCTGTGGCCTTTCGACACAGGGTGGGGCGGGAGCGTGGACATCGGTGCCGACCTGTCAGGAGGCTTCCACCTCAAGGCGGGCTTCATGGCCGCTCGCCGCTTTGCCGCTCTCTACGCCGTGCCCTTCCACAGCACAGTGTCGCAGAAGCATGAGGGTGCCCGCTACTCGCACACGGCGGTGCCGCACGTGGCACTCGAGTGGTGCCGCGCCTTTGCCGACGACTACCAGTTCGGCGTCAAGCTCGATGCATATCCCACCCACAGCGGACGGCTCACCATGGCCGACGGCACCACCATGCCAGCGGCATGGCATGCCAACTTCGCCTTCGGAGCCTACATGCGCTGCCGTCCGCGCTGGTAGGAGCATACGCTGGTCAGTCACCTTATTATTAGTCCGACTCTCAACTTCTCAATCACCCTTGATATACCCCAACAGCTTCGAAGACAAGATAGGCATGACCGAGGTGCGTGCCATGCTGCGCTCCCACTGCCTGAGCCCACTCGGCGAGGAGCGCGTGGGCACCATGACCTTCACAGCCGACGTGCGCACACTGCGCCTCCAGCACACACAGGTGGGCGAGATGGTGCGCATACTCAGCACAGCCGACGACTTCCCCTCCGACGGCTATCACGACGTGCGCCCCGTGCTGCACCGCATACGTCCCGAAGGCACCTACATGGAGGTCGACGAGATGCATGCCCTGGCCCGCTCGCTCGTGGCCATAGGCAGCATCGTGGACTACCTGCGTCGCGGTGCCGACACGCCCGACGACCAGCCCACCTATCCCTCGCTGGCACGTCTGGCCGAGGGCGTGCTGACATTCCCCGCACTGGTGAGGCGTGCCGATGCCATCCTCGACAAGTTCGGCCATGTGCGCGACACAGCGTCGCCGGAGCTGGCACGCATACGCAGCGAGCTGGCCCGCACCGAGGGCAGCATCAGCCGCACCCTCACGGCCATCCTGCGCTCGGCACAGGCTGAGGGCACCGTGGCCGCCGACGTGGCTCCCACCGTGCGCGACGGCCGTCTGGTCATTCCCGTGGCACCTGCCCTCAAGCGCAAGCTGCACGGCATAGTGCACGACGAGAGTGCCACAGGCAAGACCGTGTACATCGAGCCACAGGCAGTGGTGGAAGCCAATAACCGCATCCGTGAGCTCGAGGGCGAGGAGCGCCGCGAGGTGATGCGCATACTGCATGAGTACACCGATGCCGTGCGCCCCCTTGTGCCGCAGCTGCTGCGCAGCTACGAGATGATGGCCGGCGTGGAGTTCGTGCGGGCCAAGGCACTGCTGGCCATGGAGATGCAGGCCTTCACCACCACGGAGCCGCAGATAGCCTCGCACCCGCTCATCGACTGGACACTGGCCGTGCACCCCTTGCTGGCACGCACGCTGGCCGCCCATGGCGGCAAGGTGGTGCCGCTCGACATAGAGCTCACACGGAGGCAGCGCATACTGGTGATTTCCGGTCCCAATGCCGGCGGCAAGAGCGTATGCCTCAAGACCGTGGGCCTGCTCCAGTATATGCTGCAATGCGGCCTGCCCATCACCGTGGGCGAGCGCTCGCAGGTGGGGGTCTTCCAGCATATCATGATAGACATAGGCGACGAGCAGAGCATCGAGGACGAGCTGTCCACCTACAGCTCCCATTTGCTCAACATGAAGCAGATGATGCGCCATGCCGACCCTGCCACGCTCTTGCTCATCGACGAGTTCGGCGGCGGCACAGAGCCACAGATAGGCGGTGCCATGGCCGAGGCCATGCTGCGGCGCTTCGTGAGCCGCGGTGCCTTTGCCATCGTCACCACCCACTACCAGAACCTCAAGCACTTTGCCGATGCCACCGAGGGCGTGGTCAACGGTGCCATGCTCTACGACCGGCACCAGATGCAGGCTCTCTTCCAGTTGCAGATAGGCCAGCCTGGCTCCTCGTTTGCCGTGGAGATAGCCCGCAAGATAGGCATACCCGAGGATGTGATAGCCGACGCCACGGCCATCGTGGGGCAGGACTATGTCAATGCCGACAAGTGGCTGCAGGACATCGTGCGCGACCGCCGCTACTGGGAGCAGAAGCGACAGGCCATTCACTCGCAGGAGAAGCAGATGGAGCAGACCATCGCGCGCTACGAGCATGAGATGAGCGAGCTGCAAGCGCAGCGCCGCGACATCATGCGTCAGGCCAAGGCGCAGGCCGAGGACCTGCTCTCGCAGGCTAATGCCCGCATTGAGCGCACCATACGCGAGATACGCGAGGCCCAGGCCGGACGCGATGAGACTCGCCGCGCGCGGCAGAGCCTCGACGACTTCCGCATCCGGCAGGTGGAGAGCGACGATGCCGCGGCCGACGAGGCCATAGAGCGCAAGATGCGCCAGATAGAGGCACGGCGGCAGCGGCATGCCGACCGCAAGAGCAAGGGTGGCACTCCTGCCGCTGCGGCGCAGACACCTGCGGCACCGGCGGCCGCGCATGCCGCCGCGGCCACCAAGCCCTGCGTGGGTTCCTACGTGCGCATCAAGGGGCAGACCAGTGTGGGCGTGGTGGAACGCATCGACGGCAAGCAGGCAGCTGTGCTCTTCGGGCAGATGCGCACCACGGTGGCCACCGACCGCCTCGTGCCTGCGTCGGCACCCAAGCCTCTTGAGGAAGAGGCTCCGGCGCAGGCCTACACCTTCCTGGGGCGTGACACCCGCGCTGCCATGCGTGAGAAGAACCTCGCCTTCAGGCAGGAAATTGACGTGCGCGGCATGCGGGGTGATGAAGCCCTGTCGGCCGTGATGCACTACATTGACGATGCCACACAGGTGGGGGCATCGCGGGTGCGCATACTGCATGGCACTGGCACGGGGGCTCTCCGCCAGCTCATACGTCAGTATCTGCTCACGGTGCCGGCTGTGGCCGCCGCCCACGACGAGCACGTACAGTTCGGCGGAGCCGGCATCACCGTCGTCGAACTGGAGTAATGGCATATATCCTCTAACCACAACTCATTTACCCCATTTACCCCATTTACCCCATTTACCCCATTTACCCCATTTACCCCATTTACCCATACTCCCTTCTATGTCCTCTCTTCTTAAGCAGACACGTGCCTATGCGGCACAATACGGGCTCATCGTGGGCTCCATGTGGTCGGCCAGCTTCCTGATGACCGTGTACGGCCTTTCCACTCCGCTGTTGAGCGACCTGGGGCTCATTGTCGGGCTCATGTCGGTCTATGTGTGCATACGCCTCATGCGCCGCTTCGACATGTCGGTGTCGCGGCTCACAGCCCTGACGTCATGGCGGCTGGCGTGGGGCGCCTACGGAGGAGCCGCCATGGTGTGTACGCTCGTGCAGTACGTCTATTTCGCCTTCCTCGACAGCGGCCGCGTGGTGATGGCCTACAGCGAGCTCGTGGCCATGCCCGAGGGGCACGCCATGCTGGAGCGTCTGCTGCCAGGGCAGGACGTGGATGCTCTCGTGGGGCAGGCTCTCGATGCCTTTGCCGCCACGCCGCCGTCGCAGATAGCGTTGCAGCTGCTTCTGCTCAACCTCATCATGGCCACCGTGCTTGCCCTGCCCACGGCACTCATTGCCATGGCCGGGAGGAAGAAAGTAGGGAGCTGAAGGCAGAGTGTGGAGAATAAGTGTCACCTTTGCACAACGCTTAACCATCATGTCCGACATGCAGCAATCATCGCAAGGGCAGCAGGCTGTGCCTCCTGCCTCGCAGTGGCGGCGCTGGCACCTGCCCGTGCTGCTTCTCTTTGCCAT
The DNA here is from genome assembly GCA_905234605.1 of uncultured Bacteroidaceae bacterium. Taxonomy (GTDB): domain Bacteria; phylum Bacteroidota; class Bacteroidia; order Bacteroidales; family Bacteroidaceae; genus Physcousia. Next base: position 27,028 of record CAJOIE010000015.1, read on the forward strand.
AGGCACGGCCTTTATCCTGCTCCGTCGTGGTGCTCCCGTGCCCTACCAGCACCATGAGGGGGCCGTGTTTGGCACCATCTACCACGTCAGCTACCAGAGCCGCGACGACCTCAGTGCCGACATCGAGGCTGCCCTGGCAGAGGTCGATGCCAGCCTCTCGCTCTTCAACCCGGGGAGCACGCTCTCGCGGGTGAACCGCGGGGAGCTTGCCGATGTGGCCTCCGACACACTCTTCACCAATGTGTTCCGCCTGGCACAGCACGTGTCGGAGGCTACCGACGGAGCCTTCGACATCACCGTGGCACCTCTGGTCAACGCCTGGGGCTTCGGCAGCAAGAGCGGCAGCCTGCCCGACAGCACGGCCGTCGACAGCCTGCTGCAAATCGTGGGCTACCGGCGTGTGCGCCTCACCGAGGCAGGGCGCCTGGAGCGCGACGACGAGCGCGTCATGCTCGACTGCGGAGCTGTGGCCAAGGGCTACGGTGTCGACGTGGTGGCAGCACTGCTGCGCCGGCGTGGCGTGGTGAACTACATGGTGGAGATAGGCGGCGAGGTGGCTGTGGCAGGCCATAATGCCAAGGGCCACCTGTGGCATGTCGGAGTGAGCCGACCCGTCGACGACCCCGCCGGCACGAGCCAGGAGCTCGACACGGTGCTGCAGCTCACCGACTGCGCCATGGCCACGAGCGGCAACTACCGCAACTACCGCATCACCGCCGACGGACGGCGCATAGCCCACACCATAGACCCCGCCACCGGACAGCCCGTGCAGCACGCGCTGCTCTCGGCCACCGTGATAGCACCCACATGCGCCGAAGCCGATGCCTTTGCTACCAGCTTCATGGTGATGGGCGAGGAGCGGGCGCGACGAGTGCTTGAAGCCAACCCACACCTGCGGGCCTATCTCATCACCGACAGCGCAGTGGTCAGGTGCAGGATGTGAAACCAGTAATGAAGCAACATACACATGCGTAAGAAACTATCAGTGCTCATCATGGCCATCATGGCAGGCACCATGATGCTCTGTGCAGAGGAGGCAGCCCAGGACAGCCCAAGGCAGCGAGCCGAAGCCGAGGCAGGCAAGGGCAACGTGCCCGCGGCACGCTCACTCTTCATCCGCGCCTTCGACGACTACGCCCGCCGCAGGCAGACAGCCGAGGCCGTGGAGTGTGGCGTGAGAGCCACACAGCTATACTATAAGGAGAACAGTTATCAGGAAGCTTTCGACATGCTCCGGCGCATCGACACCAGCATAGCCGCCGATGCAGCCTTAGGCACAGCACAGGCTGCCGCCCTGCGCTACCAGACGGTGCGCGAGCGCTTCCGGATGTACCTCAAGATGCGCCGCAGTGCCAGCGCACACGAGCAGCTGGCCGCCATGGAACGGCATGCAGCGGCAGCAGCCAACAGCGACCTGCGCGACGACCTGCTCTACAACACCACCCTATACTACTACACCTTCGGGCAAAACGACAAGGCCGGAGCAGCCTTCAGCCAGATGGTGGCAAGGCTCACCGCCAAGCAGGAATACGGCAAGGCGGACGAAGTCTATCAGGCACTGATAGCCAGCGGGCAGCGTTCAGGCAGTGCCAGCCTCGTGGCACAGAGCTACAGCAGCTACATGGCATGGAAGGACTCCGTGGACGCACTCCGCCATGCAGCCCAGATTGATGCGCTCAGGCAGCAGACAGCCGAGGCCGAGGCACAGATAGAAGAGCGCGACCAGGCACTCGCAGCCCGTCAGCACGTCATCCTGAGCCTCGGCGTGCTCGCTGCTGCACTGGCAGTGGCCCTCGCACTGGCAGGCATGGTGCTCATGCGCTACATCGTGCTCACACGCAAGCAGAAGAAAGCACTGCGCCTCGCTGCCGACACGGGAGCACTCAAGGCACGTTTCATCAGCAACATAGCCGCACAGATGGAACCCACACTACGCCGGCTCGACCAGCGGCAGCCCGAAGTGCAGGCACTGCAAGCCTTCGCCACACACGTGCAGACCCTGTCGGAGCTTGAGAACGGCACACCAGCCACCATCGAGCCGACCGACACGCCAGTGGCACCGCTCTGCCAGACACTCGCCGACCGTGTGCGCCCAAACCTCAAGCCAGGCGTGACGCTCACCGTCAGCGCACCCAAGATGAACGCCCCCCTACGCCGCGAGCACGTGGAGCACATACTGCTCCACCTCCTGCACGCCGCAGCAGAGCACACACCAGAGGGAGGACACATCACCCTCGAGTACAAGAAGCGCAGCGCGCGCAAGCACCAGTTCGTCGTGACAAACACAGGCACACCCATCCCCGAGGAGCAGCGCGACGAACTCTTCAAGCCCTTCCGTGCCGTGCGCGACCTCACCACAGGCGACGGCCTCGGCCTGCCAATATGCAAGCAGATGGCACTGCGCATGAACGGCGACCTCACCATCGACCCCACCTTCAGCAAAGGCACACGCTTCGTGCTCGACATCCAGGCGTAACACCCATGCGCACACACCAGTGCGCCGCCCCGTATATACCCGGCACGCCGTCAGTCGGGCACACTGATGCAGCCTCGCATACACCCTGCACGCTGTCGCCATCATGCCTGCACCGTAAAGCCACCCACCATGCATCCTCTCACCGCGAGACGTTGCATGGTGTTTTTGTGCCTGGATATGAAGCAGCAGGTGCATGAATATTCCTTCAAAGCGAATTATATGGCAATTAGTAGTATATTTGTCAACAAGAATATAAAGCAATGATTTCACAACGTCATGCGTCAACTGCAAAGCCATTCATCAAATGGGTGGGCGGGAAAGGTCAATTACTATCTCAGTTGGAGGTCGCTCTGCCTGCAGAATTACACGATGAAGATTTCACCTATATCGAGCCTTTCGTTGGTGGCGGTGCTATGTTGTTTTTCATGCTACAGAAGTTCCCTAACATCAAGCGGGTAATTATAAACGACATCAACCGCAACTTGACGGAAGCCTACAGAGTTATCAAGCAGGAACCGGAGGGGCTTGTCTATCGCTTGAAACACATCGAACAGCAGTATCTGCCAATCGAGGACTACGAAGAGCAAAGGGCTTTCTACCTTGAAATGCGCCGCTGCTTCAACGAGGAGGCATTAAGCAGCCTCGACAAAACCGCCCTCTTAATCTTCCTCAACCGCACATGTTTCAACGGTCTCTACCGCGAGAACGCGAAGGGCTTTTTCAATGTTCCGTTTGGCCGCTATGCAAACCCGACCATCTGCAATGAGGAAGTTATCTATGCCGACAGCGAGTTACTGAACCACTTCGACGTGCAAATATTCAACGGAGATTTCAAGGATACGGCAAAGGCAATTGACGAAACAGGGCTGAACTTTTTCTACTTCGACCCGCCATATCGCCCTCTCAGTGCAACTTCAAGTTTCAACTCCTACGTCAAAGAGGACTTCAACGATGACAGCCAGCGAGACCTCGCGGATTTCTGCCGACAGTTGAACACCCACAAAAATGTAAAATGGATGCTCTCGAACTCTGACTGCTCTGCAAAGAATCCCGCTGACACCTTCTTCGAGGATATCTACGAGGGCTTCAATATTCAGCGTGTCTATGCCTCTCGCATGGTCAACGCCAACGCCAGCAAGCGCGGCAAGCTGACGGAGCTTCTTATTACAAACTATGAAGCAAAGCAAAGGTCGATGGTAATGCCTAAACAAAGAACAGAAGAATACGAACTATTTAACGAAGCAATATAAAGATTATGGCAAGCGATAAATCCTGGAAAAAGATTTTTGAGCATACAGGGATGGATAATCACGACTTCGACGCCGCCCCTTACGAATTATCGGCAGACCAAATAAAGGCTGCATGTCAGGAATTCACTAAAACGGCAGAGAAGGAAGTGCGTATCCTCTGTAAGCAGGACGAGAGAAACAGCCGTCCACAGATTTTCAAAGACAAGGGTCTGTTTATCCTTCCCAAGCACAACGGCTCTTATTACATCCTTAAAGGCGAGGGCTACATTGACGTGCCCGACATCACATCGCCCATACTGGACTACCATAAGAAACTGGACTTTGAACTGCTTAGTTCTGAGGTCGGCGACTCTGAAATGCAACACCTCGACTATGCCTATGCGAACTCCCTCATTAGGACTTTCATGGGCGATGAGTCTCTTGTGCTGACTATCCGAGGACGGAAATACACGCCGACATTTACTTGCAAAGTCAACAACTTTACGCTCGAAATCTCCAGCGTACAGACCGAAGTGGATGCTGGCTATGAAGGAAAAGACAAAATCGTACTTATCGAAGCAAAGAACTCTGCAAACACAGATACCATCATACGCCAGCTTTATTTCCCCTATCGTCAGTGGCAAGACCAGACGGGAAAGACCGTATATCCTCTTTTCTTCGAGAAGCGTATTATCAACAACGAGAAGATATACTACATTTGGCAGTTCGAGTTTACCGACAAGGATGATTACAACAGCATACATCTTGTAAAGTCTGCCCGTTACAGGATCCTCCCCAAAGAATGATTACCCCCTACTACCGCTCCGCGTCCCATGACTTTGCCCTCCTTCATGGCGATACCTTTGAATTGCTCCCGCAGTTCAATTTCCATTTCGACATGATATTTGCCGACCCGCCATACTTCCTCTCCAACGACGGGATTAGCGTACAGGCTGGAAAAATCGTCAGCGTCAACAAGGGCGAATGGGACAGAGGCGGTACGCCAGAGCAAATCAATGACTTCAATAAGCGGTGGATTGGACTTTGCCGCGACAAGTTGAAGGACAATGGCACCATCTGGATCTCCGGCACCTATCACAACATCTTCTCCGTAGCCAACAGCCTCACCGAACTGGGCTTCAAGATACTCAACGTAGTCACATGGGCAAAGACCAACCCGCCGCCCAACATCTCCTGCCGTTACTTCACTTACTCAACCGAGTTCATCATCTGGGCGCGACGTGAGAAGAAGGTGGCGCATACGTTCAATTATGAACTGATGAAGACCATAAATGATGGCAAGCAGATGACCGACGTCTGGCGCTTGCCTGCCATTGCTCCATGGGAAAAACTGGACGGTAAGAAGCATCCGACACAGAAACCACTTTCATTATTAACACGAATAATCCTTGCTTCAACCGTCAGGAATGCATGGGTTCTTGACCCGTTTGCAGGTAGTTCTACAACGGGAATAGCGGCAAACATAGTTGGCCGTCGGTATTTAGGGATAGAGCAGGAACTTGAGTTTGTTGATATGGGCAAACAGAGGAGAGAAAGGATAGGAGAGTTTGACACTTACCAGAATTACCGTTCTCGCATAAGGGATATAGCCAAAGCGGAACCGTTTGAGCATCATCTGATGTGTGAGCCGGCGTGTGACGACCTGCCTTTTTGATGTACAGACAAAAGCAGTCCTCTCAAGCTTCTGTGAGTCGGCCCCATGCATCGAAGGCACGGCGGGCAGAGAGGAATAGTGCGAGCACGAGCGAGAGCATGGAGGCAGACATGGTGATGATGACTATCATCATCTGGTATTTCACGGCCACGTCGGCCGGTGAGCCGCCGAGTATCTGGCCTATCATGGTGCCTGGCAGTGCCACGATGCCCATCACGGCCATGTTGGCTATGCATGGTGTGAAGCTTTTCACCACGGCTTCGCTGAGGAAGGGTCGGCAGGCTTCGAAGTGGGTGGCTCCGTTGCCGAGCAGGTAGTAGTAGGTGGCTTGCTCACGGCGTATGCCGGCATAGAAGGTGCTGAGTGAGAGCACGTTGACGCCGAGCATGTTGCCCATGAGTATGCCCATGACGGGTATGAAGTAGCGTGCGGTGAAGGGGTTGTCTAAGCGCAGCACGAGGAGCAGGAAGAAGGCTCCCACGACCATGGCGGCTATCATGAAGCCGGCGAATGCGGGCACGGCCACTATGCTGCGTGGCAGGCTTGTGCGCTCTATGGTGGTGTGTGTGGCTATGGCTGCCATGACCACGACCCAGAGCATGTTGAGCCAGGGCAGGTCCCACTCGAAGAGGTAGCGCAGGTAGATGCTTATGAGTGTCAGCTGCACTATCATGCGTGCGGCGGCTATGAGTGTGGGGTGCACGAGGTTGGTGCGCAGCAGCCGCAGGAAGAAGAGTGGTATGAGCAGCAGGAGGAGCCCTGTGGCGAGGGAGGCGAGTGATAGGTCCATGTCACATGACGTGTGTTGGGTACTGCATTGTTGAGCAGTGGAGTGAGCCGTGCTGGCGTATGAGCACACGGCAGTCCACGGGCACTATGTCGCGGCGTGGGAATGCGTGCTGTAGTGCCTGGCGTGCGGCCTCGTCGTTGGCTGGCTGGCGGTATGTGGGCATGAGCACGGCGTTGTTGAGCACGAGGAAGTTGGCGTATGTGGCTGGCAGGCGGTGGCCGTCGTCGGGGTCGCAGATGGCGTCGGGCATGGGCAGCGGCACGAGGTGGTAGGGCTCGCCGGTCGTGGTGCGCAGTGCGTGCAGCTCCTGTTCCATGGCCTGGAGCTCGGCGTAGTGCTCGTCGGCGGTGTCGGTGCAGCGCACGTAGGCTATGGTGTCGGCGGTGCAGAAGCGTGCCAGCGTGTCGATGTGGCTGTCGGTGTCGTCGCCGGCCAGACGGCCGTGGTGCAGCCATAGCACGCGTCGTGCGTGGAAGTAGCGCAGCAGGCGTGCCTCAATCTCTTGCTGTGTGAGCATGGGGTTGCGGTTGGGCGAGAGCAGGCAGGCGGTGGTGGTGAGCAGTGTGCCGCATCCGTCGCTCTCTATGCTGCCGCCCTCGAGGGTGAAGTCGAGGTGTGCCTCATAGGAGGCTTTGAGGCAGTGTCGCAGGTGGCGGCCTATCTGGTTGTCGGCGGCAGCGGCAAACTTGAGGCCCCATCCGTCGAAGCGGAAGTCGAGCAGTCGCGGCCCGTGGGGTGTCACGAGCGTGAGCGGGGCGTGGTCGCGTGCCCAGGTGTCGTCGGTGGGGCACTCGCAGTAGCTGACATGTGCCAGCAGCCGCTGTGGCAGCCGCTCGTGCAGCAGGGCCTTGACGCGTGTGGGCTCGGGTGTCACGATGAGCACCCGCTCGCCGTGGGTGAGCACTTCGAGGGCTATGCCGACGAAGCAGTTGTCCACCTCGTGCAGCAGCGGAGCCCAGTCGGTGCCGGCGTGCGGCCATGTGAGCTGTATGCCGCTCTGGGGGTGCCATTCGGCAGGGAAGAAGGTGTCGCGCAGTGCCTGCGGTGTCTCGACGGGAGCGGCACTCATCTGGAGGTGCAGCGTGAGGTCGCTGACGGTGGGTGTGGTGGGTGTGTAGTGGATGGCCATTCAGTCGCGGTAGCGAAGGGTGATGTCGTGGTATGCGTCTATGCGGCGGTCGCGCAGGAATGGCCACCAGCGGCGCACATGCTCTGAGCGTGCCGTGTCGATGTCGGCGATGAGTGTCTGCTCGCCGGTCTGTGATGCCACGGCAATGAGCTCGCCCTGCGGGCCTGCCACGAAGCTGGTGCCCCAGAAGCTGATGCCGCGTGTCTGCCCCGACGGGTCGTCCTCGTGGCCCACGCGGTTGGCTGCCACCACATAGAGGCCGTTGGCCACGGCGTGGCCGCGCTGCACTGTCTGCCAGGCTTCGCGCTGGCGTGCCTGCTCCTCGGGTGTGTCGGTGCTCTCATAGCCTATGGCGGTGGGATAGACGAGCATGTCGGCACCGGCCAGGGCCATGAGGCGTGCGCCTTCGGGGTACCACTGGTCCCAGCACACCATGACGCCGATGCGTCCCACGCTGGTGTCTATTGGGCGGAAGTCGGAGTCGCCTGGTGTGAAGTAGAACTTCTCGTAGTAGGCAGGGTCGTCGGGGATGTGCATCTTGCGGTGTGTGCCGGCGATGCTGCCGTCGGTGTCGAGCACCACGGCGGTGTTGTGGTAGAGTCCTGCGGCACGACGCTCGAAGAGGCTGCACACGATCACCACTCCCAGCTCGCGTGCCAGACGTCCGTAGTGGTCGGTGGATGGGCCTGGAACGGGCTCGGCCAGGCGGAAGTTGTCCACGTCCTCGGTCTGGCAGAAATAGAGGCTCTCGTGCAGCTCTTGCAGCACCACGAGTTGTGCGCCTTGTGCGGCAGCCTGACGGATGGACTGTGTCAGCTTGGCGCGGTTGGCTGCGGCATCGGCACTGCATGCCTGCTGTATGACGGCTATTCGCATGATAGACGGTTGTTTCGTTGGATATTTGGGGAACTCGCTCTTTGCGCTTGTCTGGTGCGCAGCATGCAACAGGCATTATGTCGATGCCGCTTGCGGCTGCTATGGCAAGGGGCGTGCCTTAATGGGCTATGCAGGTGCTATCGCAGGTTTACCACGCTGTGGCAGTGTTGCAGCAGGGCCTGGTCGTGCGACACGATGATGGCGGCACGCTCTTCCTGGCGGCAGTAGCTGGCGATGGCTGCGGCCACGCGCTCGCGGCTCTCGGCATCCAGGGCCGAGGTGGGCTCGTCGAGCAGCAGCAGAGGCTTGCCCATGGCGAGGGCGGCAGCGAGCAGCAGACGCTGGCGCTGTCCGCCAGAGAGCTTGGCTGTGTCGAGGTCGAGGAGCGATGGCTCCAGGCCGAGGGCTTCCATCTGTCGGTCGAGAGCCTCGTGCGATGCTTGCTGGAGATTGGCTTCGAGCGTGTGTGTCAGCTGCACCATGTCGCGCCCTGTGGCGGCCACGGGCATGAGCTCTTGTGGCACGTAGGCTGTGAGGCGGCGCAGGCGTGGTGCCGTTTGTGGCGTGAGTTCGGTGCCGCAGATGCTGATGCTGCCGCTCTGCGTGGGCACGAAGCCCAGCACGGCGCGCAGCAGTGATGTCTTGCCGCATCCGCTTTCGCCGCTGACACCTGCCACATGGCCGCGGCCTATGCTGAGGTCAAGGCCGCGCAGCAGTTGCTTGCCGCCGAGGCGGAGGTGCAGATGGCGGATGGTGAGCAGCTCCGGCATCAGTGGGCGGCTGTGAACTCTTCGAGGAAGCGCACGTCGTTCTCGGAGAACATGCGCAGGTCCTTGACCTGATACTTCAGGTTGGTGATGCGCTCCACGCCCATGCCGAAGGCATAGCCGCGGTACACGCTGCTGTCGATGCCGTTGGCCTCGAGCACGGCGGGGTCCACCATGCCGCAGCCCAGTATCTCCACCCATCCGGTGTGCTTGCAGAAGGAGCAGCCTGTGCCGCCGCATATATTGCACGAGATGTCCATCTCGGCACTGGGCTCGGTGAAGGGGAAGTAGCTGGGGCGAAGACGTATGCGGGTGTCCTTGCCGAACATCTCCTGGGCGAAGAGCAGCAGCACCTGCTTGAGGTCCTTGAAGCTCACGTCGCGGTCCACATAGAGGCCTTCCACCTGATGGAAGAAGCAGTGTGCGCGGGCCGAGATGGCCTCGTTGCGGTATACGCGTCCGGGGCAGATGACACGTATGGGCGGCTGCTGGCGCTCCATGGTGCGGGCCTGCACGGACGAGGTGTGTGAGCGCAGTATGATGTCGGGGTGTGCCTCGACGAAGAATGTGTCCTGCATGTCGCGTGCAGGATGGTCGTCGGCAAAGTTCATCGACGAGTACACGTGCCAGTCGTCCTCCACCTCGGGGCCTTCGGCCAGCGTGAAGCCCAGCCGCGAGAAGATGTCCACTATCTCGTTGCGCACAATGGTGAGCGGGTGGCGTGTGCCGAGGGCTATGGGGTAGGGCGTGCGTGTCAGGTCGACGTCGTCGGCGGCTGTCTCCTTGGTGGCCACGGCGTCGCGCAGTTCGGCTATGCGCTCCGTGGCGCGAGTCTTGAGCTCGTTGATGCGCATGCCTATCTCCTTCTTCATCTCGGCGGGAACGGTGCGGAAGTCGGCCATGAGCTGGTTCACTTCGCCTTTCTTGCTGAGGTATCTGATGCGCAGGGCTTCCACATCGTCGGCCGATGCGGCCGTGAGGCTGTTCACCTCGTTGAGCAGTTGCTGTATCTTGTCGAGCATGGTAGGGTTGTGGGTATGTTGATACGTGTCAATTAATGCGGCACAAAGGTAGTAATTATCGGGCAACGATGTCGCGAGGGCCTCATAAAAGCATACTTTTGCATGCTCTTAGCAGCAAAACTGTCTTCACAACGCCTCACACACTTTTATGTCAAGCATGGGCTTGCAGCCGGCCATCAGCCGTTTCAGCGCGTCGTCGCTGGTGCTTTCCGTTCTCGTTACCCTTCTCTTCGGCTTAGCCTCGTGTGGCGGGCGCAGCTCAAGCCTTGGCGATGTCGTGGCAGCTGCCGACAGCCTGTGGGATGTCTTCGACGACGAGCCCGACACACAGCTGCTCGCAACCGGCATGACGGCCAGCCCCGAGGCGGAGGAGGATGCCTGCGACGATGGCAGCATCGACGAGCTCTTCGACGACTTTGCCTTTGCCTTCGATGCCAGCGAGCGGCTGCAACGGTGCCGCGTGGTGTTCCCCATCACCGTGACCACCGACACCTCCGTCGTCACCTACGACAGCCGCCAGTGGCATCATCCCACGCTCTTCCTCGGGCTCGACTACTGCACCGTGCTGTGGAACACCGAGGCCGAGATGCAGAGCTACGACGACGTGAACAGCCGCTATGCGGCTATCGAACACATATCGCTGCTGCGGCGCACCATCACGGCCTATGCCTTTGAGCGCGACAGCATCACCGACCGCTGGATGCTCACGGCACAGACCGAGACGGGCTTCGACCACTCCGAGCTGGCCTCGTTCCTCGACTTCTACCGCCGCTGGGCTGCCGACAGCGTCTATCAGTGCCGCCATCTGGCCCACACGCTGCGCTACACCATGGCCGACGAGAACACCGAGGAAGGCTCCATTGAGGGCTTCATAGCTGCCGAGCAGTGGCCCGAGTTCGCGCCCGAGGTGCCTGCCGACATGCTTGTCAACGTGCGCTACGGCCAGACCTACCACGACCCCGCCCAGATAGTGATGCAGGTGCGGGGGCTGAGCAACAGCATGCAGAACCTGCTCACCTTCCGCCGCGATGGCCTGACCTGGCGCCTCACGGCCTTCTCCAACTGAAGCCTATGATAGCCAACACCTTCGGCCTCGCCGCCACGGCCGACCACTACTTTGAGTATGCCACCGTCGGTGCGCTGCAGCAGTTCATAGCCCGCCGTCGCGCCGAGGGCAAGCGCACGCCACTCTTCCACATGGGCGGCGGCAGCAACCTCCTCTTTGCGGGCCACTACGCAGGCACCGTGCTGCACTCGCGCATTGCCGGCATCACCGTGACGGCCGAGGAGGGCGACGATGTCTACGTGCGTGTCGGGGCCGGAGTGGAGTGGGACGCCTGGGTGCAGTATGCCATCGACAGCCGCTGGCATGGCCTTGAGAACCTCTCTGCCATACCCGGCGAGGTGGGCGCCTCGGCCGTGCAGAACATAGGTGCCTACGGCGTGGAAGCCTGCGACGCTATAATATACGTGGACACCGTCGACCTGCACACCGGCGAGGTGCGCCACTTCACCGCCGCCGAGTGTCGCTACGCCTACCGCGACAGCATCTTCAAGCAGGAGCTGCGGGGCCGCTATGCCGTGACACACGTCCACTTCCGTCTCTCCCACAGCTTCCGCCCGCAACTCAGCTACGGCGGCCTGCGCGCTGCCCTGCAGGAGCGCGGCCTCGACGAGGTGAACCTGCGCCCCTCCGAGCTACGCCACACCATCATGGGCCTGCGTGCCGCCAAGCTGCCTGACCCTCGCGTGCTCGGCAACGCCGGCAGCTTTTTCAAGAACCCCGTAGTCGACCGTCAGCAGATAGACCACATCAGGAGCAAGGCCGGCCAGGAGCCACCATGCTACGATGTCGACGCTGCCCATGTCAAGGTGCCCGCCGCATGGCTCATTGAACAATGCGGCTGGAAGGGGCGTGCGCTCGGCCCTGCTGCCGTCTACGACCGTCAGGCTCTCGTACTGATCAACCTCGGCCATGCCACAGGCTCCGACATTCTCCGCCTCTGCCGCGCCATACAGGCCGACGTCAGGAGTCGCTTCGGCATCGCCATCGAGCCCGAAGTGAACATCGTGGGTGAGGAGCAGGGCTGACGGTTCAGTCTTCTCCCTGCATGGTGATGCGCATGAACCATGCATGCCTGTGCATATCACTGTGCATGGTGGCCGACATGACTGTGCATGGTGCCGTGTGCGGCATTGTGCAGGCTGTGTCGCGCCGTGCTACCTGTTCAGGCTGAAGTCGATGCGCAGGCCTCCTGAAGGCACGAGTGATGCGGCTATGGTGCCGCCGTGGAGGAGGACGGCGTTTTTCACTATGGCCAGCCCGAGGCCTGTGCCTCCCTGCTGTCGGCTGCGTCCTTTGTCGGTGCGGTAGAAGCGCTCAAAGAGCCGTGGCAGATGCTCGGGAGCCACGCCGATGCCGTTGTCGGTCACGGCGAAGTGCCAGCGGCTGCCTTTGCGGCGTGCCGTGAGGCGCACGGTGGTGTGTGTGCCGGCATAGGCGATGGCATTGTCGAGGAGGTTGCGGAAAATGCTGTATACGAGGTCGGGGTTGGCGTGCAGGCTGATGTCGTGCGGCAGGCAGTTGTGGATGTGCATCTGCCGTGTTTCGGCGGCCGGAGTGACGTCGGTCACGATGGCAGCCACCATCTCTGCCACGTCGATGCGTTCACGCTGTATGGGCTGTGCGGCGGCGTAGTCCATGCGGTTGAGCATGGCAATGTCGCGCAGCAGGGCCGCGAGGCGCTGTGTCTGTGCGTATATGCGTTGCATGAAGTGGCGTTTCTGCTCCTCGCTGAGGGTTGGCGTGGCGAGCAGCGTGTCGGCAAAGCCCATGATGCTTGCCACGGGTGTCTTGAACTCGTGGGCTATGTTCTGTGTCAGCTCGCGGCGCATGATGTTCTCCTTGGCGGCCTGCTCGCGGCTGATGCGCTGGTCCATGCGGCGGGCATAGCGGTGCAGCAGCATGCCCACGGCGGCCATCACTATGACGGAGAAGGCCAGCAGATACCAGTCGCTGCGCTCGCTGAGCGGGTGGAGCACGTTGCGGTCGTAGTCTTCGAAGACGAGGAACACCACGGCATAGACGGCGAAGATGGCCATGTCGATGCCTGTCTGCCGCAGTGTGCCCAGACCGAGGAATAGGAAGGCCATGCCGAAGAGGAAGAGACCCTGCGTCTCGTGGCGCTTGCGGTAGATGAGCACCATGGCTGCTATGAATGCCGGCCACACCAGGTTGGTGATGTTGAAGGCGAAGCCTGCCGACATCACCCATGCCGTCAGCGTCGTGCCTATGTTGGCACCCATGATCACCGATATGGCCTGTGCCAGGGTGAGCAGGCCGGCGTTGACAAACGACACGGTCATCACCGTGGTGGCTGTGGACGACTGCACGGATGCTGTCACCACAATGCCTGTGAGCATGCCCGTGAAGCGGTTGGTGGTCATGCGCCCCAGCAGGTGGCGCAGTCCTGGGCCGGCCATCTGCTGGAGCGTGTCGCTCATCAGCTTCATGCCATAGACGAGCAGGGCCAGCGAGCCCAGCATGCGGCACACGAGGGTGAGGGTGGACGGTGAGGTGGCGATGTCTGATTCCATGGATGTGCAGGTTTGCTGTTGCAGCCTGCAAAGTAAGCCCATCGCCCTGTTTGCCGCCGTGCCCGCCCTGTTACGATGTTGTTAAGATTGCCTGTGCGGCGCGCTCTTCACCACGCGGGCGGGGTTGCCCGCGGTGATGGTGTAGGGCGGAATGTCGTGCACCACCACGCTGCCGGCACCTATGGTGCAGCCGTCGCCGATGGTCACGCCGGGCAGTATGGTGACGCTGCCGCCGATCCATACGCTGTTGCCGATGGTCACCGGCTGTGCCCACTCCTGACGTCCGTTGCGCTCCTCGGGGTCGGTGCTGTGGCAGGCGGTGTAGATGCTCACGTTGGGGCCGATGAAGCAGTCGTCGCCGATGGTGACGCAGGCCTCGTCGAGCACCGTGAGCGAGAAGTTGGCAAAGAAGCGGCGGCCCACACGTATGTGGCGGCCGTAGTCGCAGTAGAACGGCTGGTTGATGAATGTGTCGTCGTAGGCCTGCCCCAGCATCTGGCGCAGCAGGGCGTTGCGTGCGGGCAGGTCGGTGGCAGGGAGTGCATTATAGCGCTGGCACATGACCTTCATCGCGTTGAGCTCACGGCGCAGGCTCTCGTCTGTCGCGTTGTAGACGAGGCCTGCAAGCATCTTCTCCTTCTCTGTCATTGCTTGTCGTCTGTTTGGCTCATGTGTCTTACTTTCCACCCGAAGGCAGCGGCGGCTGTCGCCGTCACGACGGCTGCGGCGATGATGGAGGGCGTGTAGGGCACATGGAAGGTTGTCGGCGAGCAGAGCAGGAAGGTCACCACGACCATGGTCATGAAGAGGGCAGGGATGAGCGTCAGGACGTATGCCTTGTGCTCTGTGGCGAGGTATACGGAGCACACCCAGAGTGTGACCACGGCCATGGCCTGTGTGCCCCACGCCACATACTGCCACACGGTGCCGAAGCCCGAGGGGTTGCCTATCTGCCATGCCAGCAGGGCTATGCCGCAGGCGAACACGGGCAGGCTCAGCAGCAGGCGTGAGCGCACGCTGGTCTGTGGCAGGCTGAAGGCTTCGGAGAGGATGAGGCGTGCGGCGCGGAAGGAGCTGCCGCCGGTGGTGATGGGTGCTGCCACGATGCCGAGCAGTGCGAGCACGCTGCCGGCCGTGCCGAGCCACGACTGGCACACTATGTTGACCACCGTGGGAGCGTCGAAGTGCTGTATGAGCGAGTGCCCCGACTGCCGGAAGGCGGCTATCACCTCTGGCGGGCACACTGTGCGCCATCCGTCGGCGAAGAAGAAATAGCTTGAGATGGTGGCCCACGTCAGTGCCACGATGCCCTCGGTGACCATTGCGCCGTAGAAGATGGGGCGGCCCTGGCGCTCGCTGCTCATGCAGCGCGCCATGAGGGGCGACTGCGTGGCGTGGAAGCCGCTCACGGCACCGCAGGCGATGGTGACGAAGAGGGCGGGGAAGAGCGGCTGCTGCAGGCCCAGCCGCTCGGCACCCCAGTTGTGAAGCCCGTGCCACACCTCGGGCAGCACGGGCTGCTTGATGAAGAGCACCACGGCCAGTGCCGCCACCATGAAGAGCATGGAGAGGGCGAAGGCGGGATAGACGCGCCCTATCACCTTGTCCACGGGCAGCATCGTGGTGGCCACGTAGTAGGCGAAGATTATCAGCACCCACAGCATGCGGTCGCCCCACATCGAGGCCAGGATGATGGCAGGGCAGTAGACGAAGAAGGCTCCCACGAGCATCATCATCAGCATGGTGAACACCACCAGGCCCGTGCGTGCCGTGCTGCCGAGGTAGCGGCCGGTGAGCTCGGGCAGGCCGCAGCCGTCGTGGCGCAGCGAGAGCATGCCGCTGACGTAGTCGTGCACGGCACCGCCGAAGATGCAGCCCAGCACTATCCACAGGTAGGCTGCGGGGCCGAACCACATTCCCATGATGGCACCGAAGATGGGGCCCGTGCCGGCAATGTTGAGGAACTGTATCATGAAGATGCGCCATGGCGGCAGCACGATGTAGTCCACGCCGTCGGCCAGACGCTTGGCTGGGGTGGGGCGGTCGTCGGGGCCGAACACGCGCTCTGCCACGCGGCCCCATACCATGTAGCCCACGATGAGGGCTACGAGTGAGAGGGTGAAGGATAGCATAGTGAAAAACTTAAGTGCAGATTCTTTGTTTACTGTTTACGTCCCGTGTCTGGCCTGTCGGGCTCTTCCTGTCGGGCCGTGGCAGAGAAGTCGGCGTCGGCAATGTCGGAGAACTTGTTGAAGAAGGCTTTCAGCCGCTCCACCACAGCTTGTATCTTGCCCTGGCGGTTGGCCGCAGGGTCTCCGTGCACGAGGTTTGTGGCCATGCGCCAGATGAGGTCGCCGAGTTCTTTGCGGAGGTTGTCGGGGGTATAGCTTGGGGGAATAGGGGATTATAGGAACTATAGGTTTTATATTTTATAGGGACTATAGTAACTATAGGAACTAATATATAGGAACTAATAGGAACTACAATAACTATAGGGACTATAGGGGAGGGGCGATAAGGGGGAGGAATGGGGTGCAGGGCGGGAGTGGCGTGGTGCGGGGCGGGCGGGTCAGATGGAGCTGGGGTCGAGCTTGTCCTTCACCTGGCGGAGGAGGTCGGAGGCGAAGACGAAGTCGGTTAGCGACTCGCAGTGTGAGGTGAGCACGTGGTGCTTGTCGCCGAGCCATTCCTCGCGGCCTTGGTTGATGAAGAGTATGCTGTCGCCGATGCCGAGCACGGAGTTCATGTCGTGGGTGTTGATGATGGTGGTGATGTTGTGCTCC
>CAJOIE010000016.1 GCA_905234605.1 uncultured Bacteroidaceae bacterium
ACGGTGCCGTAGGAGCTGGAGGTGCAGTATTTGGTCATGGTATCTTCGCTGCCGTTGCACCACTTGTAGGTGCTCCAATAGTAGGTGCTCTTGGGTGAGGTCTCGCCCCAGGCGAAGTAGTCGCCGTAGTCCGCAGGAGTAGAGGCACCAACGTTGCAGCAGGCGAACTTCACACCGGTGCCCATGTCGATGGCGTGAGGGTGGTTGTTGTCGGGGCAGAGGCCGAGCGGGTCGGGGCCATAGCAGGCCTGCGTGACGCTGATCGTAGCGGTCAGGCCACCGCCGATGAGGATGACGGTGGCGGTGCGATCCGAGGTCGTGGTGTTGGCTGCTGCTGTGACCACGATGTCGGCAGCACCCGACTTCACGGCAGTGAGCCACGAGGCATCGGTGCTCACCTCGACATCGAGATTGGTGTCGAGGCTATAGCGGCGGCTGCCGCCCGTAGGTGGCAGTGTCGCCACAGTGCCAGAGGGTATGAGATAGTTGCCATTGCGCGATGCCGTCCAGCCGTCGCCCCATGCGTTGCCGTCCTCGCAGGCACTGAGGCAGCATACGGCGAGCACGAGCCACAGTGTGCGGCGGAGGGAGGCGGGAAATGGGTAGCGAGCGTATGCCTGGGTGCGCCATTGTATATTGAGAGTTGTCATATCCGGTGTATTGTTGTTACCTATTCGTGGTTGAAGACCATCCGCAAACGGGATGCCTGCGCAGCATGGCCGTTGCTCAGAACACTAAGCTCAGGCCGAGGCGCACGTTGAAGCCTGAGCTCCAGCCCTTGACGGTAGATGAGATGTCGGCCACTTGCTCATAGACATCGGACTTCTGCACGGGCAGGAAGAGTTCAGGCGCGGCAAAGAGTGCGAGGTGGTTGAGCACGGCATACTCTGCGCGCAGGCCCACTGTGGCAGCCACGGCATGGCCTTTTGAGTCTCCGTCGTCGCTCTTCATCCGCACGATGGTGGCACCTGCCTGCGGCGTCAGTCGCGCACTGGTGCCGAGGATGATGCCGTAGCCGGCTCGCACGCCTATGGCATTGGCCTTATAGGTGCACCCGCGCGGCCGTGATACCGTGCCGGAGGCGTTGTTCCAGTAGACGGTCTCGCTCTCCTGCAGGCCCGTGCCGTAGCTGACATCGATGTTGATGCCACCGATGTAGGCACCCATTCCGCCGCCTGCGGCCGTCATGCTGCCGGCCTGGAACATGCCGTAGGCATAGGCTTGCATGGGTGTCAGCCGCTGTCGCTGCAGCGACAGCGTCAGCTGGGGGTTGGAGCTGTCGAGGTGCACACGGCGCGAGTATGTGCGGTAGTGAGGCAGTGTGAGGCGCAGGTCGTAGTCGCCCGAAGCCATGTCGGCACTATAGGGTGTGCGTCCTACATCCTTGCCGTTGATGCTGAGGCGAGCCTGCGAGGGTGTGGAGGCTATGGTCATGCGGGTCATGTCGGAGAGTGCCACCTCGACCGCCGTGGTCTGGTCTTCCTCCACCTCCACGGTGCGTGTCTCTGTCTGGTGGTTGGCCCGCCGCAGTGTGATCTGGTGGCGGCCTATGATGACATCGGGGATGTTCATGGGCGTGGTGCCCACCTCTTTGCCGTCGAGCTCGATGGTGGCTCCCGAGGGGGACGTTATTACGCCTATGATGCCCGTTATGGGCGTCGGTGCAGGCAGCGTGACGGTCTGTGCCTCGCCGCGTTTCACGTTGATGTAGGCCGTGGCCGGTTTGTGGCGAGCCCGCTGGCATTCCACATGATAGGGCTCTGGCCGCTCGGCCAGTCTGCCCGACCAAGAGCCGCGCGCCAGTTGCTGCCCGTCGAGCAGTATGTCGACATCGTCTGCCGCGCCCTTGAGGGTGACCTCAGCATAGTTGGGCAGGAGGGTGACGGCCTCTGTGTGGATGTCACGGCGCGAGTTGAGGGTGAAACGACCCTCGGCAGGCAGATAGTCGCTCGAGGTGATGCGATATGTGTATGTGCCGAAAGGCAGGCTGTGCGATGCCACGCCGTTGTCATCTGCCACGCCGAACATCTCCTCGCTGCCTTGCTCCGCCTTGATGAAGATGGCTGCCTTGGCATCGGCCGGCCGCAGCTCGAAGGAGACTATCTGTGTGAGCACACGCGGCCCCGTGGTGGACAGGATCATCGTGTAGTTGCCGCCGGCTTGCAGCGTCATGCCTAACGGGTATTTCTCTATCTTAGCGTAGCCCTGACGAGTGATGGTTACTTGCTTGGCTCCTTTCTGGACGTAGACATAGAGGCCATCATCGTGGTTCACGGCGTCAATCTCAGAGTTAATCCAGCCGAAGTCGAAGTGGTAGGCGCGCAGGTCATCGTTGGGCACGGCCGACGTCACCTTGATGAGGGCAAACGGGATGCCATTGGCTACGTCCATACGTCTGGCCGTATTCTGTGCGGACATGTCGAAGGAGCTTGCCTCGAAGGAGACGACACGCATGGTGGCCTGCTGGGCCATAGCCGGCACATGGGCGACGAGGAGCAGTAGTGCCAGTGCCTTGCGCACTTTGCTCCACACAGGGTGTTGGTGTGTAGACATCATAAGATAGGTGAATGTTTATGCATTTGCCATATTTCTTGCAAATGTATTGAAAGTATGATGGAAACCTTACTTAATGAGCAAAAAACATATAGCAACAGCTATCTTTGCGTCGACAAGTGGCTGCGATACACCTTGCCAGGTGCCTGCGGCAGCTCCGCACGCTGCCCGCAGACACCATGCAGGGTATGCCTGCAGCACTGTGCAGGGTGATGCCGAAGACCGTGCACCGCGTACGACATCACCATGCAGGGTGATTGGCCACGAACATACACGCCTCCTCCGAACACTGTCGGCACCAACAATAGCTTCATCCCAATGTACAAGCCTTTCCACCAGTCAGTCCTTTATGCATGCCTCTGCGGCGCCTTGCTCTCACCCTTCTGCCATGCCCTCGCGCAGCAGCAGTGGCGGTTGGTGTGGGCCGATGAGTTCGACTACACGGGGTGCCCCGACACGGCGCGATGGGACTTCGAACATGGCTTCGTGCGCAACCAGGAGCTGCAATGGTATCAGGAGGACAATGCCCGTGTGGCCGATGGCGTGCTGCGCATCACGGCACGCGCCGAAAGCATCGCGAACCCGCACTATGAGGCCGGCAGCCACGACTGGCGGCGTGCGCGGCGCGAGGGTGCCTTCACCAGTGCGTGCATACACACGCGCCGCCACTTCAGCTTCCGCTACGGCCGCCTTGTGGTGCGCGCACGCATCCCCGTGGCTTCGGGCGCGTGGCCGGCGATATGGACATTGGGCAACCGATGGGGCTGGCCGGCCTGCGGCGAGATAGACGTGATGGAGTTCTACCGCGTGCCACCTGCGCAGATGGGCATACACCATGAGACACAAAGCCGTGAGCGCTCGGTGCCCGTCATACTGGCCAATGCCTGCTGGCAGGGCAGCAACGGGCGCGACGCATGGAACACTACGCGCACGCCCTACGGCCATTTCACCGAGCGCGACTCGCTGTGGGCGGAACGTTTCCACACTTGGAGCATGGACTGGACACCCGACAGCATCAGCATCTGCCTTGACGATGAACGGCTCAGCCTGATAGCCACCTCGGAGAGTGACCGCGGCGGCGGACGGCATCACGACGTCAATCCCTTTGCCAACGATGTGGAGGGCTTCGGCCACTACATCCTGCTCAATCTGGCCATAGGCTCCAGTGGAGGCACGCCCGACATGGCAGCCTTCCCGATGACCTATGAGGTGGACTATGTGCGCGTCTACCAGCGTGAGGATTAGAACGTGGTGTGTATGCCGGCCATCAGCGTGGCGCGCGGCATGGGGTAGCCTGCATTGATTTCATACTTCCGCGCAAGGAGGTTCTCTCCGCGCACCCATACCTTCACCTGCGGCACCACACGGTATGCCACGGCACCATTGACCAGCACGACATTCTCCTCGTGCCCCGTGGCCACGTCTGTGCACAGGCCTGCGACATACTGCACGCCGGCATTCACCTCGAGGGCACGCAACCTGTAGGCAGCACCCGCATAGGCCTTCAGCTCGGGGGCTGCCAGCAGTGGCGTGTCCATGTGCAGATAGGAAGCATTGGCATTGGTGCGCCAATGGGCATTGATAGCGTATGAGGCCTCAAGCTCCATGCCATAGTGCTCGCGGCGGCCTGTGTTGTAGTTGGCCGCACGCCCGAGGGCCGGCACCATGGTGGTGGCTATGAGGTTGTCGGCACGAAGGTAGAACACGTTGATGCCATAGCTGAGAGAGCCGTCGGCCGGATGGTGCTTCCAAGCCACCTCATAGTTCCACAGACGCTCAGGCTCAAGGTCGGGATTGGCAATGCCGTAGAGGTACATCTCGCGCAGCGTGGGAGCACGGAAGCCCTTGCCGGCAGTGAGCTTGAGCTGACCGTCGGCCACGGGGCGCACCACGATGCCGCCCTGAGGCACGAGCTCCGTGCCGGCTTCGCTATGATGGTCGTAGCGCAGGCCTGCCTCGATGGTGAGCCACGACGTGATGTCCTGACGCAGGTCGGCATAGGCTGCCAGCTCGGTGAGCGTGCGGTCGAGAGGATAGTGCATGTTCTGCTCCATGGGGCGGGCCCAGTGCTCGTGGGTGAGCAGCTTGCTGTTCCAGCATTCACCATGAATGCGCTGGTAGTCGGCACCAACGGTTATCCAGTTGCCTGGGATGAGGCTCACGCCCTGACTGACGCTCACGCCGGTAAGGGCATCGCGTGAACGGAACAGGTAGTCGCGCGGCAGGGCATCGGCCGTGTGCCCGTCGTTTATCTTGTGACGGCCGAAGTTGTGGTACACACTGAGCGAGCCGGCCGTGCGGTCGTAGCTGTTCTCTACCCTCACCTGCGCCACGCCCCTGTTAATCCACTGGCGGGCATCAACAAGGGGAGCACTCTCAGGCCCAGGGTTGGAAGCGGCGAAATGGGTAAAGTCGGCCTGCGCCGTGGCACGCCAATGAGCCGACAGGTCGTAGCCCAGCTTGGCATATCCGCCATACTGGTAGAAACCCATGTCGGGGCGGTGGTTGTCGGAACTCTGGTAGGAAGCAGCCACATCGCTGAAGAAACGGCCTGCGCGCACGCTGTTGTGAGCCTCGCTGCTCACGCTGTTGTAGCTGCCGCCGGCAAGGGTGAAGTCGGTGCGCACGCCGTTGTCGTGCTGCTGGCGCGTGATGATGTTGACCACACCGCCCATGCCGTTGGAGCCATAGAGCAGTGAGGCCGGCCCGCGAACCACTTCCACGCGCTCGGCAAGGAGCGTCTGATAGGCATCGGCAATGCTATGGCCGAAGATGCCCTGATACTGCGGCTGACCGTCGATGAGCACCACTGCCTGTCCGCTGCCCGCCGAGAGGCCGCGCAGGGTGATGCTGCCGGCGGCTCCTGTGCTGACACCGTAGCCCATGACACCACGCGAGGTGACATAGAGGCCTGGCACAAGCTCGGAGAGGGTGGGCAGCATGCTCACACGCTCCAGGGCGGTGAGCTGTGAGCGTGGCACAGTGGTCACGGTGGATATGATGTCGGCCTCAGAGGTGGCAGCACGTGTGCCTGTGACCACGACATCATGCAGCAGCGAATCGCGAAACATGTCGCCCTCATCTGTCGCGGGGGCAGCTACAAGCTGTGAGGTGCCTGCCACGGCGAGCATGAGGGCGAAGATGGTTGTATGTGTCATGCAGGGTGCAGTGAAAAGGAGGAGTCAGTGCAAAATGTGTCACAAAAGTAAAGGATATTAGCATATCTGCCTACTTTTGCAAAGAAAACTGTCAGCCATTCGGCCACCCCATCCGGCCATCTTGCTGTGCCGCCGCACCCTACCCACTGAGAGGGTGGCTGGAAGGGGGCTTAACCTACCAACTATCTCATCTACATGTCACAACCCATTGCCACAGCGGCCGCTCCCGCTGCCATCGGCCCTTACTCACAGGCCATACGTGTGGGCAACCTCGTGTTCTGCTCCGGCCAGTTGCCAATAGACCCTGCCACTGGCACCTTCCCCGAAGGCGGCATCGAGGCACAGACACGACAGTCGCTACGCAACGTCGCGGCAATACTGCAAGCCGCAGGCACCGACCTGGCACATGCAGTGAAGACCACCGTGATGCTCGCATCCATGGACGACTTTGCAGCCATGAACACTGTCTACGCCGAGGCTTTCACAGCCCCCTACCCTGCCCGCTCGGCCGTGGCAGTCAAGAGTTTGCCTAAGGGAGCCCTTGTTGAGATTGAAGTGGTGGCTGAGATAGCTTGAGGCTACAACTTCCCGCGAGCCGCCCTCGCCGCCTCGCAGAGGCTGGCCACTCGCGGGTTATGCGGCTTGCAGCTGCACGCTTACTCTCTGATAGAACTGCCTCGTGGCGACAAAGAAGAGGACGGTGCCTGCAAGCTGCATCACAGCCGTGATACCGAAAGCAGCCATGTAGCCCAGATGCTCGGCCACGACACCGCCCGCGACCACACCCAGACCAATGCCCACATCCCACGAGATGAGCAGGGTGCTGTTGGCTGTGCCCCGTTCATTATGGTGGGCCAGCGAGATTATCATGTTCTGGAAGGCAGGCCAGATGTGACCATTGCCAAGACCCAACAGCAGTGCCGAGAGATAGTAGCCCGCGGCATTCGGCGAGAGCACGAACAGGCTGTAGGCAACGGATGACACCACTACGCCCTGGGCAGCGTTGCGCACCATGCGCCCCTCGCGTAACGACTTAGCTCCGCTCAGGCGCGATGCCACAAGACCGAGCGAGAGCAGCAGGAACCATGTGCCCGTGCCACCGGTTATGCCCATGACATCGTGCGAGTAGATGGCAACATAGTTGGACAAGACACCGAAGCAGAAACCGAAGAACACCATATTGACAGCCAGCAGCCAACCGCGCAGCAGGAAGAAACGGTCCAGACGCAGCCATCCGCCAGCCTCTGCCTGTGCTGCCGGCACTCTGCCCCCTGCCCCTTCACGGCCTGTACGGACCTTCACCGCGCTGTCGACAGCCATGCCCAGGGCCGCAATGATGAGAGCCAGCCAGAAGAGCAGTTCAAAGCTCGCCGTGGCACGATAGACATAGATGGCTACAGTAGGAGCTATGGCCATCGCCAGATTGTTGGAGAGTCCATAGTAGCCGATGCCCTCGCCCCGACGCTCACTTGGCAGGACATCGATGGCCACTGTGGAGTTGGCCACCGTGAGGGCGCCAAAGGGTGCTCCATGGAGCGTGCGCACAATGGTGAAGAGCAACAGCGAACCGGCACCGAGGTATCCGCCGAAGAAGACCACGAAGAGCGCGAAGCACACCATGAGCACCCGCTTGCGGGGGAAGGTGTCGACAAGGAAACCGCTGAAGGGGCGTGCCAGCAAGGCTGTCAGCGTGTAGCCACTGAGCACCATGCCCACCACGTCCTTGGTAGCATCGAACCGCTCTACGAGATACATTGGGAGCAGCGGCGTGAGCAGATAGAAGGCAAAGAAGAGCGCGAAGTTTGCCGCCATGACGCAGCAGTAGTTGCGGTTCCAGAGCTTAGGTGCCATCATGGTGTCAGTCGTCAGTGCCCACTTCCATGATAAAGTTGGATGCCGGCAGGCCTGCGGCATTATGCATGTCGGCATCAGTGTATCCGCGCCAGGCATAGCGTACACATGCCGGCACAGCCACAGCCGACGGCACCCGCAGCAGCAGCTGCCCGCCGCGCAGAAGCTGCGGCTGTGCCTCTACAAAGAGACCTTCGGCACCAGCCACCTCGAAACCACGTGTCGCCCGCAGCCCTTCGGCGTCGGTCACGGTGAGCACCACATCGTGCCCCGCGACGGCATCATGCCCATCACTCCTGCGGGCCAGGCGCGCATTCACCACCGACGGACCGTGAGCCACGATGCCGGCATGACCATAGGTGTGGGCCAGAGCCAGCAGGGCCAGCCGCTCACCCACAGGCCGCTTATTCGTGTAATGGACATCGGCAGGGTCGCCCAGGTCGGTGGTGACAGCCATCCATGTTGAAGGGAGCCGTGCGGCCAGTCGTCGCTGGCTGTCGCGAAAGGCAGGCCACGAAGGGCGGTTGAGGCTTGAGAGCTGCACGAAGTAGAACGGCAGAGTGCCCTGGCTGTCTGCTGCTGACGGAATGCCCGTCATGCCTTGTTGCCTGCACGCGAAGGTGCTGCGCCACGACTCCTCAAGCAGGGTGAAGAGACGCTCATGCAGCTCTATGTTGTGTGTATTGCTTTCACCCTGATACCATATCACGCCAGAGAGAGCCGTGCCTGCCAGCGGTGCTATGGCTGTCTCGTAGAGGCAGGCTGGGTCGTAGGGATGGCGTTGCAGTGGATTATAGACGGGGCTGTCCTGGCGCAGGGCACGTGCCACATTCTGCCTCGCACGCCCTCTGGCCCATGGCTGGCCGTAGTCGGATGTCATCCAAGCCGTAAGCACATCGGGCATCTCCTGCTCGAGCGTTGTCCTGTCGACCCACGACTCCGTGGTACTGCCTCCCACGGCATTGCAGATGATGCCTATGGGCACACCGGCGAGGCTGTCGCAGAGCACACGGCCGAAGGCAAATGCCACGGCGGAGAACGGCGGCACGGTGGATGGCGACGCATTTTGCCACGTGTCTATGCGCACATTGTGCAGCTCGTTGGTATATAGCAGCGTTGAGTCGTCCCACTCCACAGCATCGGTGCGTGCTCGCGCCGGCATGTTGAACAGGCGCAACCGCGGCAATCGTGCTGAGGCATCGACATCGTCGGCAGCCGACAGCACCTGGTCCACACGCAGCTCCATGTTGCTCTGCCCTGAGGCAAGCCACACGTCGCCGAAGGCCACGTCGCGCAGAGTCACCGTGCTGTCCGTAGTGGCAACAGTGAGCGTGTAGCCCTCGGCGGCCTCGTGTGCCGGCATGACGATGCTCCACTCTCCGGAGGCATCGGCCGTGGCTGTGTATGTTTCCTCCCCTGCTCCGTCAGCCGTCAGCAGGCGCAGGCTCACCGTCTGCCGGGCATTGCCACGTCCGGCCACACGCAGGGGCATGTCGCGTTGGAGCACCATGTGGTCGGTGTAGGTCACGGGCAGGCTGAGGCCGCCATAGTCGCCGGTGATGGCCGCACACACGGTGCGGGCAATAATCATGGCTCCCTCGGCGTTGGGATGAAGGGCATCGGGGAAGAGGTCGGGGCGCACGTGCAGAGGCGAATAGAGGTCCACGAGCTGTGCGCCTGCTCCGCGAGCCGTCCGCTCTATGGCTTGCTGTATCTGTGCGTGCCAGTCGCGGGTGCCGCTCTTGAAGCGCGGGTGGCGCTCAAAGATGGGTGTCATGCGGCACAGCAGCACGCGGGCATCGGGGTTTCGCTGCCTGAGAGAGTCGATGAGCGCACGATAGTCGCCCACGAAATCCTCCTTCCAGTCGGGCCAGTTGCGGGGGTCGGTGTCGTTGAGGCCTAAATGCACCACGATGACGTCGGCTCCGAAGTCCACGGCGCGCCGGTATTCAGGTGTCGCCGTGTATGGGCAGTGGCCGCGTGCGAGCAACGTGGCTCCCGAGTGGCCGAAGTTGGCCACCTCGTAACCGTCGCCCAGCAGCTGCTGCAAGCGCACGGGATAGGCTGTGTGTTCACGGTCGGGCAGACCGTAGCCGTAGGTCACGCTGTTGCCCACGCAGGCTACGCGCAGACGCTGTCCGGCCGGGGTATGCTGCGCCGGCGCGGCACCGGCAGCTACGGCGAGATGGCACAGCAAGGCTGAAATGCAGATGGCAAGAGAGTTCATGGCATGATGTGTGTTAGGTGGTATTCTGCACCGTGCAGGGACATGGCGGTCACCGTGCAGGGTGTCTGTCACAGAGGGTGCAGGGAGGCGGGTGCCACCGTGCAGGGTGTCTGCGGCGGGCATGCAGGGTGCGCCAGGGCCAGCCTGCGTGTCTGCACCGACTGACATGCAGGCATGGCATCGCGCAAAAGTAGCTATTTATTCCATCTCCACCATCACTCCGCCGCGCAAACGCTCATCACCCGTCAGCCCTTCGCGCACCTCGATGTTGATGCCGTCGGAGAGTCCTGTGCGTATGGCACGCCTCTCGAAGGCAGGGTTGTCGCCCTCAGCCACAGCGACATACACGAAGGTGCTGTCGCCCACGAACTCCAGTGCCGCCTCGGGCACAGTGAGCACATCGCGAGCCTCGTCGAGGACAATCTCTGCCGTGGCACTGTATCCGCTGCGCATGACCATTGCGCCCGCCGTGTCGGGCACCATCACGGCCGCCTTGAGCTCAAACAGGTTGGCACCGCCGGTGGTCTGGTTGGCCTTGGGGCTGATGTACTCTATGCTGGCCGGCAGATGCACGTCGGGCAACGCACCGATGCTGATGTCCATGCTCATGCCCGTGCTTAGACGCCCCACTTCGGTCTCATCGGCATTGCCGCGGAATATGAGGTCGCTCATGTCGGCCACCGTGGCTATTGTCGTGCCGTCGTTGAAGGTGTTGGCCAGGATGACGGAGTTGCCGACCTTGACAGGTATGTCGAGGATGATGCCCGCCACGGTGGAGCGCACGAGAGTGTTGGAGCTCTCTGCATTGCGTGCCGAGGCTCCGTCGCGTGTCAGCTCGAGCTGCTCCTGGGCTATCTGTGCCTCCTCCTCTGCCTGACGGTAGGCCTGCAGCACACGTTCATAGTCGTTGGCGGCAATGAGCCCTTTGTCGTAGAGGGCACGCTGCCGCTCATAGTCGCGCGTGGACTGCTCAAGGTTGAGGCGCGCCAGACGCAGGCGGCTCTCGGCCGACGACAGCTGTGCCTGGTCGGGGATAACCTTGAGGCGAGCTATCACCTCGCCGGCCTGCACATACTGGCCTGCCTGCTTGAGCATCTCGGCTATGATGCCCGACATCTGCGGCTTCACAGCCACCTCGTCGCGTGGCTCAATGTGGCCCGTCACTACCGTGATACGACGTATGTCCTGGCGTGTCACGGCGAGGATATGGTAGCGCACAGGCTTGGGGCGCGAGTTGAGATAGAGGAACACGAAGGTGCCGAGGAACAATATTCCAACGAGGCAGAATGCGATGATGCGGAGTGCACGTTTCATTGTGTATGGAGTATGGTGAGTAACAGGTGAGAGTGCCTTCGGCACGGTGAAACAGTGGTTTGTAAATGGCTACATGGACAGGTGACAGACGAACTCAGTCTTCCCTCATGGCATCAACAGGTTTGATGGTCATGGCGCGCATGGCAGGAGCAAGACCCGCCACCACGCCAAGCACAGACAGCAGCACAGCCGCCCCTATGGCGGCACCGAATGACACCTGGAAGTGGCCCGTGGCACCGCCCGAGGCGTCAACCCCCATCTGCAACATCTGTAGCACTATCACGGCAAAGACAATACCCGAACAGCCTGCCACGATGGTGAGCAGCAGGCTCTCGGAGAGTATCTGCGCGAGCACCATGCGCGGCGTGGCTCCTATGGCACGGCGTATGCCAATCTCGGTCGTGCGCTCACGCACCGTGACCATCATGATGTTGCTCACGCCGATGGCTCCGGCCAGCAGCGTGCCTATGCCCACAAGCAGTATGAGCAGGTTAACACCCGAGAAGAGGCTTTCCATCAGGCCAAACATCACCTCAGTGTTGAACACCATCACGGCATCATCGTCGGTGGGGGCAATCTCATGGGCACGCTGTATGGTGTGCTTGACGGCGGGGGTAATATCCGTCACGGTGACACCTTTACGCACGGTGAGTGCCAGCAGGTCCACCTGCTCGCCACGGTTGAAGGTGGCCCGCATAAGTGGTATCGGCACGTAAACACTCTCGTTGGCGGAGCCGTTGATGTTGATGCCGCCACTGGCTACATTGACACCTATGACAGTGTAATAGGTGGAGTCTAACCTCAACTTGCTGCCGCAAGGATCGCCGCCGTATGGGAAGAGCGACTCATAGACACGGCGGCCAATGACACAGACCTTGCGATGCCCTACCATGTCCGCATCAGAGAGGTAGCGGCCATAGAGCAACTTAGGCGTCTCCACACGGGCATAGTCGGGATAGATGCCCTTCACCACTGCCGAGAACACCTTGTCGCCCACAACGGCATGTACGCCCCACTGCGACAGCACAGGCGTCACCACATCTATCCCTGCCACCTGCTGGCGCAGCCTCTCCACGTCGCTCAGGCACAACGACCACCAACGCCCCTTGCGATGCCCCTTGTAGGGCTTCGTGGTCTGCTGCTCAAAAACCCAGGCCGAGTTGGTGGCAAAGCCCTCGAAGTTCGATGAGAGCATCTGCTCCAGCCCGGCCCCGCCGCCGATGAGCCCTAACAGCATGAACACACCCCAGAAGACACCAAAGCCTGTGAGGAAAGTGCGTGTCTTGTTGCGCGAGAGGGTCTGCAACAGTTCGTGATATGTGTCTATGTCTATACGCATCTACAGCCATTAACTATTATCATGTCCGAAAGCCCAGGTCATCATCAGTCTGCCCTGAGGGCCTCGATGGGACGTGTGCGGGCCGCCTTGAGTGCAGGCATCAGTCCGGCCATAGTGCCGGCCACGATGAGCACTGCCATGACCTCAAGGCATGTGGCGAGGTCGACCGTCGGGTTGACAAAGATTGTGGTGCTGAATATACCATTACCTATGACACGGGAGCCCAGCGTGTGGTCCATATAGAGGTTCGCCAATATGCCCAGCAACATGCCTATATAGCCGAAGAACGCGGTGATGATGATGCTCTCCGCAATCACGACGCGCAACAATGCTGCCGGCGTGGCACCTATGGCCTTGCGTATGCCGAACTCATGAGTGCGCTCGCGCACCGTGATGAGCATGATGTTGCCCACGCCGACGATGCCTCCCAGGAGCGTGAACAGACCTATGACCCACAGGGCGGTGCGCACTATGCTTACTCCCTTGGCCATCTGCAAGCCATCGGTGAAGCGGTTCCATATATAGAGTGCGCCACGGTCGTCGGGGGCAGCACGGTGTTGTTTGTTTAAGACAGCGCGGTAGGCCGTCTCGAAGGTCTCGTTGGCCTCCTCCGTGGGCAGTCCGTGGAAGGAGAAACTGATGTTGCCGATGTAGGCACCTTTATTATATATGGTCTGCAACGTGGTGAACGGCACCTCAAGCGATGTGTTCATGTCGCTTGGGTCTTCTTTAGTGACACCCACGACAGTGAAAGCCAGCGAGCCGGTGCACACCACCTCACCCACCATCCGCTCCGGGGCTGAGGGCAGCAGCTCGCGAGCCTGTCTGCCTGCCAGCACGCACACCTTGCGACGGTAGCGTAGGTCTGTCTCGTTGATGAAGCGACCGGCTATCAGCTTCACCTTGTTGATGTCGGCAAGGACGGGATAGACACCACGCAGTGCGCAGCTGACATAGCGGTCGCCGTATGTCAGCTCGCCAGAACTGCTGCTGATAACTGCACCTACCTTCAGGACATGGTCTGGGAAGTGCGTCTCCGTGACATGTATGTCGCGCACTGTCAGGTCAATGCTCCTGCCCTCCTTCAGCCCGTCGTAGGGCACTCGTGTGGTGCCGCCCCACACTGTCATGGAGTTGTCCACCCACTGCTCGACGTTTGCCATCTGTGCATTGATGAGGCCATTGCCTGCTCCGAGCAGCACTATGAGCATGAAGATGCCCCAGGCCACGGAGAAGCCTGTTAGTGCCGTGCGCAAGCGGTTGCGGCGCGCGGTCTGCCATATCTCATTCAGCAGCGAAAGCATCCTTCATTTACCCTTTAGCCATTCACCTTATTACTACCAAATGCCATTTGGGCATTTACCGTGCCGCATGCTCTATAACACCGTCCTTGATGCGTATGACACGGCCTGTCTGCGCAGCCACATTAGGGTCGTGGGTAACTATCACCATCGTGATGCCTTCATCAGCATTAAGCCGCCGCAACAGCTGCATCACCTCCACGCCCGTCTTGGAGTCGAGTGCACCCGTGGGCTCATCGGCAAGGATGATGCGCGGCCGCGTGGCCAGAGCACGGGCTATTGCCACACGTTGCCGCTGTCCGCCCGAGAGCTCAGCAGGATAGTGCGTGGCCCAGTCGGTGAGCCCCATCTTGTCCAACTCATCCATAGCTATGGCGTGACGCTTGCGACGGGAGACTCCCTGGTAGAACAGAGGCAGCTCCACGTTTTCCACAGCCGTCTTGAAGCTAATAAGGTTGAACGACTGAAAGATGAAACCAATCATGCGGTTACGATAGTGGGCAGCACGTGTCTCTGAGAGATGCTTGATGAGTGTCCCGTCGAGCATATAGGTGCCCTCATCATAGTCATCAAGTATGCCCAATATGTTGAGCAAGGTCGACTTGCCCGAGCCGCTGGCTCCCATGATGCTGACGAGCTCTCCCTGCGCGATGTCGAGGTCTATGCCCTTGAGCACATGCAGCGGCTGCGCGCCGAAGTAGGTCTTATGGAGGCGTTCCAGATGTATCATAGCGAGGCACAAAAGTAGGGGGTATCCTATTGTTGGGACGCAACCTGAGTGCTAAAAAGTTG
The DNA here is from genome assembly GCA_905234605.1 of uncultured Bacteroidaceae bacterium. Classification (GTDB taxonomy): domain Bacteria; phylum Bacteroidota; class Bacteroidia; order Bacteroidales; family Bacteroidaceae; genus Physcousia. Next base: position 14,536 of record CAJOIE010000016.1, read on the forward strand.
CAACGTCAAGGCTAAACTTTGCTAAATCATTTGCCTTGCAGCTGCCTTCAAGCTACCTTTGCGTTACGAAACATTAAAACGATAGGGTCGTAACGAGTAGTGTAGACGCCCGCACATGCCACTGCGGGCCGTAGCATGTAAGTCCAGTTATGACAGCCCATGCGGCATAACCGACACACTTGCACTAATCTCTATTTACTACACTACACATGACACATGTTACCAAGCTGACGACGGCGACCATCCTCTCCATGTCGCTGCTCACAGTGATGGCCGGAGCTGCCATCGCACCTGCCTTAGGCATCATACGCCAGCATTTCTGCAATGAGCCCGACATCATGATACAGTTCATTGTGTCGGCTCCTGCCTTGTTCATCATCCTCACCAGCGGCTTGTTCCTGCCGCTAAGCCGGCGCATGGGCACGCGCACCATGGCACTGACAGGGCTGGCGGTCTATGTGGGAGCTGGCGCAGGCTGCTTCTTTGCTGCTGACATCTGGGTGCTGCTCTGCCTGCGAGCTCTCTTGGGCATGAGCGTAGGGCTCATCATGCCTCTCTCCACGGGGTTGCTGGCTTACTACTTTCCTCCTGCCGAGCAGGCTCGCCTCATGGGTCTCTCAGCAGCCATGAACCAGATGGGTGGCGTGGTGGCCACGATGCTGGCAGGCGTGCTGGCGGCGGTGGAATGGCGCATGGCGTTCCTGGTCTACCTGCTCGGCCTGGTGTCGGCAGTGATGGTGGTGGCTTTTCTGCCCGACGAGCATATAGGCTCGGCCAACAAGCGCGGACGTGCCTTTGAGCCACGCCAGTTGCTTAAGTTCCACCCGTCGGTGGTGGGCATGATGCTGCTGATGACTATCTTCTTCGTCTTCCCCACCAACTTTGCCATCACGGCCTCTGCCGCAGGCCTTAGTGTAGGAACGGTGACAGCCATCATGGTGGGTCTCGACCTGGTGGCTTTTGCCGTGGGACTGGCCTTCGGCACTCTCATGTCGCACTTCCGCCACAGCATCAAGTATATGGCTCCCGTGGGCTTCATGCTGGGCTATGCCTGCTACCTCGGCGGCAGCATGGCATGGCTCATCGCAGGCAGTGTGTGCATAGGCTTCGCCAATGGTGTGGGCGTGCCATACCTCAACACCATCGCCTCCATCAAGGGCGGCAGGAACTCGGCCACTACCGTGATGCCGCTGCTGGCTGCCGCCCTCTATGCCGGTCAGTTCGTGAGCCCCCTGCTCGTGAGCCCCCTTGCCCGCACACTGTTTGACTCAGACGACACCGCAGCTCCATACAAGGTGGCCATAGGCCTGTGCATCGTTTTCCTGCTGCAAGTGGCTGCCACTAAGCGTTACCAAAGCCTGCCACCAGCAGGAACCACACGACAGGCACCAACAGAGCCGGCAGCAGGTTGAGCGCACGGCAGTCCTTGATGCCGAGCAACGAGAGCCCCGAGGCCACGATGAGCGTGCCGCCCACGGTGATGATCTCAGCGACGAGGGCATCGGGTATGATGGGTCCGAACCACAAGGCCACTACATAGAACATGCCCTGCCAGCAGAAGAGCACCGGTGCCGCCCATGCCATACCGAAACCGTAGGTGGCAGACAGCACGGCACTGGTGATGAGGTCGAGGGTGGCGTTGGTGTAGAGGAACGTGTTGTCGCCCTCAAGGGCACTGAGCATGGGGCCCACGATGCTGAACGTGCCTATGCAATAGAGCAGGATGCCTGTGCTCAGCCCCTTGGCAAGGCCGTCGGCAGTGGCACCCATGCGATCCACCAATCGGTGGAAGCGGCCGTCGATGTCGAGCATCGTGCCCACGAGTGCGCCGAGGGCTATGCTCACAATGAAGAGCACAGGATATCGGCTCTGCGGCATGGTGCGCACCACGGCATTCACGCCAAGCGACAGCGATGCCAGGCCCATGGCGGTGTAGAGCGCACTCTGATACTGTTGCTTGATGCCGCGCTTGAGGCCTGCGCCTATGGCCGACCCTACGAGGATGGCGACGGTGTTTGTGATAGTGCCCAGCATGAAGAGTGAGGTATGGTGTGTGTGAAGGCGTATGCCACGCAGTCGCTGCATCGCCACGGGCAAAGATAACACTCTCGAAGCGATACACCATCAGTCGCAAATGACTATTTTTGTGCCCGAGCAAACCACTTCACTATGCGACATCTCATCACACTGCTGCTCATGGCAGCCTCTGCCGCCGCTGCATCGGCCCGCATCGAGCGCATGACACTGCAAGGCCACCATGGCAAGCTCGTGGCCGAGCTCCAGACACCCGACGCCATGCCACGCCGCTGCCCCGTGGTCATCATCTGCCACGGGTTCACGGGCAACCGCAACGAGCGTCTGCACCGCCTCCTGGCCGATGCCCTCGAGCAGCAGGGCATAGCCAGCGTGCGCTTCGACTTCAACGGCCACGGCGAGAGCGAGGGAGCCTTCGAGCAGATGACCATCCCCAACGAGATAGCCGACGCACGCTGTGTCTACGACGCCATACGTGCCGACGCGCGCTTTGGCCACATCGCCGTCACCGGCCACTCGCAGGGCGGCGTGGTGGCTGCCATGCTGGCGGGCACGCTGACACGCAAGGCACTGCGCGCCGTGGTGCTTTTCGCTCCGGCTGCCGTGATACGCGACGACGTCATACGCGGCAACCTACTCATGCAGCCAGGCAACCACGGCGACCCGCTCGACCCGCCCGAGACCGTCGAAGTGTGGGGCCATCGCATCGGGCGTGACTATGTGACATCGGCTTTCTGGCTGCCTATCTATGAGACGGCAGCGGCCTACAAGGGCAAGGCATGCATCATCCACGGCACAGCCGACCGCGTGGTGCCCTACACCTACGGGCTCCGCTTCCATCAGCTGTGGCGAGGAAGCGAGTACCACCAGCTCGACCGCTACGACCACGGCTTCAACCCCGACCCCGAGCATGCCGCCACGCTGGCTGCCGCGTTCCTGGCAAAGGCCCTGCAGTGACATCGCACGGCGAGTGACGGATGGGCTGTCTGTAGCCCTCCACAAATGAATAAGAGCACCCACTTGCAAAAAGAGAAGCATCTCCTATCGCACACTCTTAACCCTGCATCATTCAACAAAAAGAGGAGCCTGTCTCACGACAGACCCCTCTCCAATTAACCTTAAATCTAATACCATGAAAAACACGATGCAAAAGTAGCATTATCCCTTTGTTTACGCCATTTCCACGCTGGTAGGCAGCTGCGGTTTAATATATTTTAAGACACCGCCAACCGCCATTCGCGGCAAGTGTTAAACAAATTAACTTGGTCTTTTCAGCAAAACACATGCATGGACTTGCAGCAGCCTCGGCACAGCGACGGAAAACACCATGCAGGGTAACGCACAGGAGGGTGCACCCTCATATAGCCTGACCCTGCATGGTGATCAGAAAGACCATGCAGGGTAATCAACAGCACCATAAACGGCAAGAGAGCAGGACCATGCATGGCAGTCATGGAGATTATGCACGGTCAACGGAAAGGCTATGCACGGTGATGGGCTTGCTGCTTCAAGGCAGTGAAGGCCGTGCCTGCACGCCGCTCACTGACGGAGCGTGCGCAGGTCAGTCCACATACAGCACCAGGCCTTTCAGGTACTCGCCTTCAGGATGATAAATGTTTATAGGATGGTCGGCAGGCTGATGCAGCTGTGCGAGTATGCGCACGCGGCGCCCGCTCTGTGCCGCTGCCGTGAAGACGGCCATGCGAAACTGGTCCTTGCTCACGGCTTGCGAGCATGAGAACGTGAAAAGTATGCCCCCAGCCGCTATCTTCTCGAAGGCACGCGCGTTGAGCCGTGTGTAGCCCTTGATGGCATTGCGCAGGGCATCCTTGTGCTTGGCAAAGGCCGGCGGGTCGAGCACTATAAGGTCGTAGGCCGAGGGCTCCATCTGCTGGAGGAAGCGGAAAGCATCCTCGGCAAAAGCCTCGTGGCGGCCGTCGCCAGGGAAGTTGAGCTCTACATTGGCGCGCACCAAGTCGATGGCCTTAGAGGAGCTGTCCACACTATGCACGACCTGTGCGCCTCCGCGCAGCGCATACACCGAGAAGCCGCCCGTGTAGCAGAACATGTTGAGCACACGGCGCCCTGAGGCATAGTGCTCCAGCAGGCTGCGGTTGTCGCGCTGGTCGACAAAGAAGCCCGTCTTCTGCCCTCGCAGCCAGTCGATGTGGAAGCGCAGACCGTTCTCCACGGCCACGTCGTCGGCATCGCCACCGAGCAGGAACTCGTTCTCCTGCCCGAGGTCGGCCTTGAAGGGCAGCGTGGTCTCGCTCTTGTAGTATATGTTGCGCAACTCGGGCATCACTGCCTTGAGGGCAGCTGCCACCTCATGGCGTGCCTCATGCATGCCCACGCTGTGAGCCTGCATCACGGCCGTGGCACCATACACGTCGACCACCAGTCCGGGCAGATTGTCGCCCTCGCCATGCACGAGGCGGAAGGTGTTGTTGTCGCTGCGGCCTGCCACGCCCATGGCGCGACGCACGTCGAGTGCCACGGCCAGACGCTGCTGCCAGAAACGGCCGTCGATGCTCTCGTCGGCAAACGTGAGCACACGCACGGCAATGGAGCCCACCTGCCAGTGGCCTATGGCGATGAACGTGCCGTCAGCAGCGAGCACACGGGCCAGCTCACCCTCGGATGGATGGTCGCTGATATGCTGGATGGCTCCTGAGAAAACCCAGGGATGGAAACGGCGCAAGGACTCTTCCTTGCCGCGCTTGAGATGAATGGTAATCAAGGTGAGAGGGGGTTAACGGAAGCTTCGACTATAAGCTGGGTGATACTATTGTGATGCGACAAGGGCATATTCGCGCGTGGTTAGCAGACGCGTTATCTCGTCGTAGAGCTGCAGGCAGGCCCAGGCATCGGTGGCGGCATAGCGCTTCTGGGCTTCGCTGAGCACGTCGGCCTCCCAGTTCGAGAGCCGTTGCTTCTTCGATATTTTCTGGCCGAAGAGGTTGGCATAGAGCTTCTGGAGACTCATGTCCTCAATGCCCAGCCGCGTGACGTAGTGCTGCAGCTCCAGGTCGTTGCAAGGCTCAAAGTCGGCACGCCGCCGCAGCTGGGCCCAGTCGTCGTGGAGCGAGAGCCCCACCTTCTGCACTGCACGGTCGGTGAACAGCTCCACTATGCACCTGGGCAGACCTATGGCATTCAGGCGGAAGAGGAAGCATATCTCCGGAGCCGACACCTGAAGGAGCGACACGCTGTGCATGGCACCAGGACGGAACGAGGGGCGCGTCTCTGTGTCAAGCCCCAGGCGGGGAAACGTGCGCAGGAAACTCACCGCGCGCTGCGCCTCGCCCTCACTCTGAATGACAACGATGCGGCCTTCGAAGAGCACACGCGGCAGGCCTGCGATAGTTTCCTTGGCAAAACGGGAGTATATGGTCTTCACGGAACGTACAGTATGGATGTCAGCATATTGCGAGATGGCTGCAAAAAGCGCACAAAAATAGTGCTTTTAGCACAATCCGACACTTTTTGTCCTTACATTTGCGAAAGGAATAGCAAGGAACATGCCTAAGACACAACGTAACTCACAACCGACAAGCAGACAGCGCGCCACAAACTCCAAGCCATGCACCACAACCAAGGCAGCAGCCCGCGGACAGCAGCCCGAGACAGTGAACTGGCAGGAGAAAGCGCAGATAATCATCGGTGCCATATTGCTGGGACTGACCATCTTCACGGCTGTCAGCTTCGCATCATACATCAGCACAGGCGCAGCCGACGACAAACTCATCCACGGCAACTGCGTAACCGACATACAAGCACACAACATGATGGGCATACTCGGTGCCAAGTGGGCATGCTGGTGGATTAACGGATGCCTGGGCTTCGGCGCATTCGGGCTGCCAATACTCATGCTCGTGAGCGCACTGCGCGTGCTGCCCATAGCACTGAAGCTGAGATGGTGGAAATGGCTCGTGCACCTGGAACTGCTCACGCTCTGGACAAGCATAGCCTGCGACCTCTGCTTCCGCACAGCGTTCAGCACATCGCACATCTCTCCTGGCGGAAAACTGGGCACAGCCATCGTCGATGCACTGGACACACACACCGGCACGCCCTTCGTGGCATGGATGCTGGTGCTGATAAGCATGCTCACCTACCTGCTCATAGTGAGCAGCCACACCATCAAGGTGATACGCATGCTGCTCAACCCCGTGGACACCATGCACGACCTCAAGCACCGCTATCCGCTGCTCGCACAGATAGTCACGCTCTGCAAACGCAGCCGGCTGAAAAGCCAGGGCAAGGAGCCGGCAGAGATGCCGCAGACAGCCGGCGCAGAGCCTGCAAGCAGCGTGCAAGCAGATGCAACCGACATCGTGGCCGACGACATACCCGACGCCATCGTGGCCACCGAGGACAGCGGCGAGAGCACCGACGACACATCGTGGATCAATGTAGCCACCGAGCCCGACATCACCGCTCACGACGACAACACCCCTGCCGATGCCGGCACGCCTGATACGCCCTTCGAGATTGACCCCATACACGAAGAGCCGCAAGCCGACCCGAAGGGAGTGGCAGCACTCGAGCCCTACGACCCTAAACTCGACCTCGAGAACTACCGCTACCCCACCCTCGACCTGCTCAAGCACTACGACATAGACGCCAACGCAGCCATCGACTATGAGGAACAGACCAAGAACAAAGACCAGATTGTGGGTGTGCTGCGCAATTTCGGTGTCGAGATAGCCTCCATACGAGCCACCGTAGGCCCTACCATCACACTCTATGAGATAACACCGGCACCAGGTGTGCGCATATCCAAGATACGCAACCTGGAGGACGACATAGCCCTGTCGCTCGCCGCCCTTGGCATACGCATCATAGCACCCATACCCGGCAAGGGCACAATAGGCATCGAGGTGCCCAACACCAAGCCGCAGATAGTATCCATGGAAAGCATCCTCAACAACAAGAAGTTCCAGGAGACAACCATGGAGCTGCCCATGGCACTGGGCAAGACCATAACCAACGAGGTCTACATGGCCGACCTGACCAAGATGCCGCACCTGCTCGTGGCAGGTGCCACCGGACAAGGCAAGTCGGTAGGCCTGAACGCCATCATAACCTCCTTATTATATAAGAAGCACCCAGCCGAGCTCAAGCTCGTGATGGTGGACCCCAAGAAGGTGGAGTTCAGCATTTACTCACCCATCATCAACCACTTCCTGGCACAGATAGAGGACGACGACGACGAGCCCATCATCACCGATGTGCAGAAGGTGATTAACACGCTCAAGAGCCTATGCGTGGAGATGGACACGCGCTACGACCTGCTCAAGCGGGCACGTGCACGCAACATCAAGGAGTACAACGAGAAGTTCCGCAACAGGCAGCTCAATCCCGAGCATGGCCACCACTTCATGCCCTACATCGTGGTCATCATCGACGAGTTCGGCGACCTGATAATGACGGCAGGCAAGGAGATAGAGCTGCCCATAGCACGCATCGCACAGCTGGCACGCGCCGTGGGCATACACATGATAATAGCCACCCAACGCCCCACCACCAACATCATCACCGGCACCATCAAGGCCAACTTCCCCGCACGCATGGCCTTCAAGGTGAGTGCCATGGTGGACTCGCGCACCATCCTCGACCGCCCCGGTGCCAACCAGCTCGTGGGCAAGGGCGACATGCTCTTCCTTGCCGGCAACGAGCCTATCCGCGTGCAGTGCGCCTTCGTGGACACACCCGAAGTGGAGCGCATCTGCAGCTTCATCGCCACACAGCAGGGCTACCTGAGGCCCTTTGCACTGCCGCGTCCTCCCATTGACGATGCCGGCATGTCGGACGGTGCTGCCGACGTCGACGTGAAGCACCTCGACCCCATGTTCGCCGAGGCAGCACGCCTCATCGTCACCTCACAGCAAGGCTCCACCTCACTCATACAGCGCAAGTTTGCCATAGGCTACAACCGCGCCGGCCGCCTCATGGACCAGCTGGAGCGGATGGGCGTGGTGGGTCCGCAACAAGGCTCCAAGCCCCGCGACGTGCTCATACAGGATGAGACATCTCTCGAGGCTCTGCTCAACAACATCGGGTAGCAGCCACACGCGCCTTTGCCGGCAAGCGGCATACCCACTACATGCATACACCATCAACACACATCAGCCATTATGAGACACACTCTAAGCATACTCCTCGCCGCTGCCATGCTGCTGCCTTGCAACGTCATGGCACAGAGTGCCCGCAAGGTGCTCGATGCAGCAGCCGGCCGCCTGACAGGCGAAGGCGGCGTGGTGGCACAGTTCAAGGCCACAGCCTTCACCGGCACGGTGCCGCAGGAAGAGGTCACCGGCACACTACGCATGAACGGCGCGAGGTTCCACATGCAGACGGCACAGATGCAGGCTTGGTTCGACGGCACGACCGAGTGGACACTGCTCACCGACACCCGCGAGGTCAACATCGCCGAGCCCACCGAGGAAGAGCTGGCAGCCATCAACCCCACCACGCTCATCGGCATATACAAGAAAGGCTATGCCGCCAGCATCTCGTCGGCCACCCTGCGCGGGCGAGCCACCCACGTGGTGCACCTTATAGCCAAGCGCAAGGACATGCCTTTCACGGAAATCTACGTCGATGTGGACAAGGGCACCAACGACCCGCTCTGCATCCGTGCCAAGCGCGATGGCAACTGGCTGCGTCTGTCGCTTCTCTCCATCCAGACGCGGCAGGACTTGCCTGCATCGGCCTTCACCTTCCCCGCCAACGACTTCCCCGGCGTGGAGGTAATAGACTTGCGTTAACCCTGACGCCATAATCCACACACCATGCAACACCATCAGCTTGTCATTCTCGGCAGCGGTCCCGCAGGCTACACTGCCGCCATCTATGCAGGGCGCGCCGGCCTCTCACCAGTGCTATACGAAGGTCTCCAGCCCGGCGGCCAGCTCACCACGACCACCGAGGTCGAAAACTATCCCGGCTTTGCCGAAGGCATCGATGCCAACGAGCTCATGGATGCCATGCGGCAGCAGGCCGTGCGTTTCGGTGCCGACATACGCCAGGCAGCCGCCGTGCGCAGCGACCTCTCCGCCCGCCCCTATCACCTGTGGTTTGACGACTCGAGCGAGCTCACCTGCGATGCCCTCATCATAGCCACCGGTGCCACGGCCAAATACCTCGGGCTGGCCGACGAGGACAAGTATCGCGGCTCCGGTGTCTCGGCCTGTGCCACCTGCGACGGTTTCTTCTACCGCAACAAGACGGTGGCCGTGGTGGGCGGCGGCGATACGGCCTGCGAGGAAGCCACCTATCTGGCAGGTCTCGCCGCGAAGGTCTACCTCATCGTGCGCAAGCCCTTCCTGCGTGCTTCGCAGATAATGCAGGAGCGCGTGCTCGCCAACACCAAGATCGACGTTCTCTTCGAGCACAACACCGAGGGTCTCTATGGCACCGACGGCGTGGAAGGCGCGCATGTGGTGCACCGCAAGGGCGAGGCCGACGAGCGCCACTACGACCTGCCCATCGACGGTTTCTTCCTTGCCATCGGCCACAAGCCCAACTCCGATGTGTTCAAGCCCTGGGTGCAGACCGACGCTACGGGCTATATCATCACCGAAGGCTCGTCGCCGCGCACGGGTCTTCCTGGAGTGTATGCCGCCGGCGATGTTGCCGACCCCCACTACCGTCAGGCCATAGTGGCCGCCGGCAGCGGTGCCAAGGCAGCCATTGAGGCCGAGAAGTATCTCGGCACGCTGGCGGGCAAGTGAAGCACGAATAAGCAGAAGCGATACACGCCATGAGAGGCATCATCCTTTGCATCAGCGCGCTACTGTCGCTGCTGCCACATGCGGCCGTGGCTCAGTCGCCCGCGGGGTTCGGCCGGGCTCACCAGCTCTCCGCCGGCTGGCTCTTTGCGCTCAGCGACGACTCCACCGCCCTGCATCCCGACTTCGACGACAGCCACTGGACAGCCGTGCGCGTGCCTCACGACTGGGGTGTGACGCTGCCCATGTCGCCCGACCGCGGCTCGTGTCAGGGCTATCTGCATGGAGGCATCGGCTGGTATCGACGCCACATCACTCCTGCCGAGCTGCAGGCCGCAAGCCGCCACTATGTCTACTTCGAGGGCGTGTACAACCGCTCCACGGTCTACCTCAACGGGCACCTTCTGGGCCATCGCCCCAGCGGCTTCGCTTCCTTCCTCTACGACCTCACGCCCTACCTGCGCACCGACGCCGACAACGTGCTGGCAGTGCGTGTCGACCACTCCCGACAGGACGACTCACGCTGGTACACGGGGTCGGGCATCTACCGTCCCGTCTGGCTCGTGGCTGCTGCCGACACCCATTTCGCCCTGTGGGGCACCACATGGAAGCTCAAGAGCATCTGCAAGGCCAAGGCAGTGGTAGAGGTTGGCCTTGAGATAGCGTCGGAGCAGACAGCCTCGGCGCAGCCGCAGCCACGGCAAGCATGCACCATAGCCGTCGAGGTCGTGGATGCCGACGGCAAGGTGGTAGCCACCTCCAAGGCAGCCCACACGCTCACTGTCGGTGCCACCAGCGCGAGCGTGTTGTCACTGTCCATACCGCATCCCAAACGCTGGACACTCACCACACCATATTTATATAATGTGCGCGCGCGCCTGCTGATGCACGGTCACGAAGTCGACGTCACCGAGAGTCCGCTCGGACTGCGCACCTTGCAGTTCTCGCCGGAGCATGGCTTTGCCCTCAACGACGAGTGGATGAAGGTCAAGGGCGTATGCCTCCACGACGATGCCGGTGTGCTTGGCACAGCCGTGCCCACCGCCGTGTGGCGCGAGCGTCTGCTCACGCTGAAGAGCCTGGGTGTCAACGCCATACGCATGAGCCACAACCCTCACGCTCCGTCGCTCTATGCCCTGTGCGACACACTTGGGCTCCTCGTGATGGACGAGGCCAGCGACGAGTGGGAGTTCCCCAAGCGCAAGTGGCTCGAGGGTTGGAACCGCGGCACCCCTGGCTACGAGGGCAGCTTCGACTACTTCAACGAGTGGATAGACCGCGATGTGGCCGACATGGTGCGTCGTGACCGCCGGCATCCCAGCATCTTCCTGTGGAGCATCGGCAACGAGGTGGACTATCCCAACGACCCCTACTCCCACCCCGTGCTCGACCATGGCGGCAGCGACTTCACACAACCCATGTACGGCGGCTACAAGCCCCAGCAGCCCAACGCCGAGCGCATAGGCACCATAGCACAGCGGCTGGCAGCCGTGGTGCGCAGCCACGATGGCACACGCGCCGTGACAGGAGCCCTGGCCGGCGTGGTGATGAGCAACGAGACGGCCTACCCTGAAGCCGTCGACGTGGTGGGCTACAACTACACCGAGAGCCGCTACGACGACGATCATCGCCGCTATCCACGCCGCGTCATCTATGGCAGTGAGAACCGCCACGACCTGGCCGCATGGCAGGCCGTGACCACACGCGACCACATCTTCGGCCAGTTCCTATGGACAGGCATCGACTATCTTGGCGAGAGCGGCGCGTGGCCTGCACGAGGTTCCGAGGCAGGCCTGCTCGACCTGGCCGGACACATCAAGCCCAACGGCTACTACCGTGCATCGCTATGGGCCTGTCAGCCCGTGTGCTACATCGGAGCCTACCCCGTTGCGCCGCAACGCCGTGCAGGCCGGCGCACAGGCAGCAGCAGCCAACGCGAGCGGCAGGACTACGTGTCGGCCTACGCTCCTGCCGTGTGGAACTTCAGCGATGGCCAGCCGGTGCGCGTGGTGTGCTACACCAATGCCCCGACGGCCACACTCACCCTTCATGCCGCCGACGGGAAGGACACCATCTTTGCCCAGCCGTCACGCCGCGACGGCATACTCTATTGGGACATCGACTACAGGGCCGGACGCCTTGACTGTCAGGCCAACGATGTCAACGGCAAGGCTCTGGCCACGGCCGCGCTCCAGACCAGCGGCCGGCCGGCGGCACTGCGCATCGTGCCCCGCCAGCAGTGGCAGCACCGCGACCGACAGCCACTGAGCAGCTACGAGTGCATCGTGGCCGACATCGAGGTGGTGGACGACGACGGCCACCACGTCACCCTTGCCGACAACGACATCACCGTGACCGTCAGCGGCGCGCACCTGCTCGGCCTCGAGAATGCCGACGTGCGCGACACCTCGTGCACCTCGGCCTCGCGCCACCGGCGCGCCCACGGCGGACGCCTCACAGCCTACATCGAGCCCGACAGCAGTGCCGCCGAGATTACCATGCATGCCGCCGCGCCTCTGCTTGAGGGCGCAGTGCAGGTGTGGAGCACGGAGTGACTGCTGCCGCCACTAAGCATGCCTCGCCAGCGTCGTGCCGGTGCCGGCAGCCACATGCACACTCAGCACCACACACCCTGCACCCACAACGCAAACACCCTGCAAGGTCATCACACAGACCATGCAGGGTGTTTGCGTTGTGGGTGCAGGGTGTGTCAGTCAATAGTGCATGGATAGATGGCTACCGTGTGCCGGTGCAGCCTCAGCAAGCCTTGAAGCTCATGTCGAGCCCCTTCACGCTATGCGTGAGGGCACCCACTGAGATGAAGTCGACACCACACTCGGCATAGTCGCGCAGATTGTCGATAGTGATGCCTCCGCTTGACTCCGTCTCGTAGCGGTGGCCGATGAGCTGCACGGCCTGCCGTGTAAGCTCTGGCGTGAAATTGTCCAGCATAATGCGGTCCACGCCGCCGATGGCGAGCACCTGGCGCAGCTCGTCCATGTTGCGCACCTCTATCTCAATCTTGAGGTCCTTGCCCTTGGCACGCAGATAGTCGTGGCAGCGGCTGATGGCATTGGCTATACCACCTGCGAAGTCGACATGGTTGTCCTTGAGCAGTATCATGTCGAAGAGACCGATGCGATGGTTCACGCCGCCGCCGATGCGCACGGCCTCCTTCTCCAGCATGCGCATGCCGGGCGTGGTCTTGCGGGTGTCGAGCACACGCGTGCCGGTGCCTTCGAGGCGCTCCACATAGCGGTGAGTCATGGTGGCAATGCCGCTCATGCGCTGCATGATATTGAGCATGAGGCGCTCCGTCTGCAAGAGGCTCTGCACACGTCCGTGCACCAGCATGGCCACGTCGCCCGGCCGCACATGCGTGCCGTCGCCTATGAACACCTCCACCTGCATCTCGGCATCGAAGCGCGCAAACACGCGTCTGGCCACCTCGACACCCGCCAGGATGCCTTCTTCCTTGATGAGCAGGCGGCTCTGCCCCATGGCATCGGCAGGAATGCAGCACAGTGTGGTGTGGTCGCCATCGCCTATATCCTCGGCAAAGGCCAGGTCAATGAGGCGGTCGTTGAGTTCGTCTACAGTATACATATTATCTTACATGAGAAATTGTGGTTAGCATGTGTGTGTCCGCATGCTGCCGTGAGGCCTCACTCGAAGCGCATCACGCGGGCCGGATGCACGCGCGCCACGAGGTGTGTGGGCACAATGAGTGCCATGAGCGTGATGAGGAGCGTGGCAGCATTGATGAGGATTATGACGGGCCAGGGCAACGCCACGGGCACGGAGTCGAGATAGTAGGTCGCGGCGTCCAAACGTACAAGGTGCAAATGGGCTTGCAGCAGGCACAGCCCAATGCCGAGCACATTGCCCCACAGCATGCCCCTGCCCACGAGCATGGCGGCCAGACGGAGGAAGATGCTGCGCAGCTGTGCGTTGGTGGCCCCGATGCTCTTCATTATGGCTATGAAGCGTGTGCGCTCCAGGATGATGATGAGCAGGCCGGCCGTCATGGTGAAGATGCTCAGCAGGAGCATCAGCACAAGTATGACATAGACATTGGTGTCGAGCACATCGAGCCATGAGAAGAGACCTGGGTAGAGCTCCACGATGCTGTAGGGCACATAGACAGCTCCATAGGCATCGCGCGACTGGTGCATGAGCGCATGCACATCGGCCAGCACCTGCCCGATGTCATCAAACGAGGTCAGGCGCAGCTCGGCACCGGCACACTGCCCTGGAGCCCACCCCGCCAGCTGCTGCACGGCAGGCATATCGGTATACACCACACGCGAGTCGAACTCGCGCAGATGGGTCTCATAGACGGCTGCCACTGTGTAGCGGCGGGCACGCACCGCCTGCGCAAAGAAATAGGCATAGACACGGTCGCCGACAGACAGATGCAGGGCATCGGCCACGAGACGCGACACCACTATCTGCTGCGACAGGCTGTCGGCCGAGAAGCGCGGCAGGCACCCTGCCACGACATGACGGGCCAGAAACGCAGTGTCGTAGTCCTCGGCAATGCCCTTGAGCATGATGCCCTGAAAGGCATCGTCGGTCTTGAGCATGCCACCAATGGAGGCGAAACGCTGCACATGCTCCACGCCTGGCACGGCAGCGAGCATCTGCACCACAGTGGAGTCGACCACAATGGGCGAGGCGTTGGCTGCATAGACCGACTCGCCGTTGAGCAGCTCTATATCGCCGGCAAAGCCTTCCACCTTGAGGCGTATCTCGCGCTTGAAGCCAAGCATGACACACACCGACACCACCATCACCATGAGCCCTACGGCAATGCCCCACACAGCCACGCTGACAGGCAGGCGCGAGACACGGTGCTGGCTGCCGCTCTGTCCATAGAGGCGACGGGCTATGGCTGTGGCAAGCGACATCTACTTACTGTTATAGGCTTCCAGTGCCTTGCGCAGCACAAAGAGGGCACGCGTCAGGTCGTCCTTGTTGAGCACATAGGCCAGTCGCACCTCGTTGCGCCCAAGGCCAGGAGTGGTGTAGAAACCTGCGGCAGGAGCCATCATGACGGTCTGGCCCTCATAGTTGAAGTCGCGCAGGCACCAGGCACAGAAGTCCTCGGCATCATCGACAGGCAGCTTGGCCACAGTGTAGAACGCCCCCATGGGAATGGGGCTGTACACGCCCGGGATGCGGTTGAGGCCGTCAATGAGACACTTGCGCCGCTCCACATACTCGTCGTAGACCTCGCGGGCATACTCCTCGCCGGCATCAAGCGATGCCTCGGCGGCAATCTGCCCGATGAGCGGAGGCGACAGACGTGCCTGGCAGAACTTCATCACAGCCTGGCGCACCTCCTTGTTCTTAGTGATGAGCGCACCTATGCGGATGCCACACTCGGAGTAGCGCTTCGACACGGAGTCGATGAGCACCACATTCTGCTCAATGCCCTCTAAATGACAGGCCGAGATATAGGGGGAGCCCGTGTAGATGAACTCACGATAGACCTCGTCGGAGAAGAGATAGAGGTCGTACTTCCTGACCAGATCGCGTATCTGGTTCATCTCCCTGCGCGTGTAGAGGTAGCCCGTTGGGTTGTTGGGGTTGCAGATGAGTATGGCACGGGTGCGCTCATTGATGAGTTCCTCGAACTTCTCCACCTTGGGCAGCGAGAAGCCCTCCTCAATGGTGGTCGTCACGGTGCGGATGACAGCACCTGCGCTTATGGCAAAGGCCATGTAGTTGGCATAGGCAGGCTCCGGCACGATAATCTCATCACCCGGATTGAGGCACGAGAGAAACGCAAAGAGCACAGCCTCCGAGCCACCGCTGGTGACAATAATATCATCGGCAGTGACATCGATGTTGTACTTCCTGTAATAATCCACCAGTTTCTCACGGTAGCTCTGATAGCCCTGCGAAGGCGAATACTCGAGGATGGTGCGGTCAATGCCGCGGATGGCATCAAGGGCAGCCCGTGGCGTGGGCAGGTCGGGCTGACCGATATTGAGGTGAAACACATGGATGCCCCGCCGCTTGGCATCGTTGGCCAAAGGAGCCAGCTTACGGATAGGCGATGCGGGCATCTCCACGCCACGCTGTGATATTGAAGGCATAAGCTACTTGCTGATTAGATGCAGGTTTGTTGGGCAAATGTAGTGTATCCACAGCGAACCGAGAGCCTTTTGCGTGTTTTTTTAGGAAAGGTTTGTCATGCTGAAAAGATTTGGCTTAATTTGCGTCACACTTAACTAACCTATTACATACCCACCCGTCATGGACATAAGCACATTGTCTGGACTGAAACGAACCGACTTTCAGTCCAGAGTACAAGGTAAAGAGACAGACCTCTATACCTTAATTAATAAGAAAGGGCTGGAGGTGAGCATCACCAACTACGGAGGCGCGCTCGTTGCCATCATGGTGCCCGACAGGGACGGCCGCATAGCCAACGTCATTCAGGGCCACGACAACATCAAGGGCGTAGTAGAAAGCCCCGAGCCATTCCTCTCCACACTCATAGGCCGCTACGGCAACCGCATCTGCCGCGGGCAATTCACCCTCGATGCCAAAAGCTACTCCTTAGCCATCAACAACGGCCCCAACGCCCTGCACGGCGGACCCACAGGCTTCCACGCCCGCGTCTGGGAAGCCACACAGACCGACGCACAGACACTTTCCTTGCATTATCTCTCTGCCGACGGCGAGGAAGGTTTCCCCGGCAACCTGGACATCACAGTGGTCTACCGCTGGACCGACGACAACGAGCTGGTTATCGACTACAAGGCCACCACGGACAAAACCACCATCGTCAACCTCACCAACCACGGTTTCTTCTCGCTGGCAGGCATTGCCAACCCCACGCCCGACATCATGGACCTGCAATGCCAGATTAATGCCGACTTCTTCATTCCCATCGACGAGACAAGCATCCCCACAGGCGAAGTACGCCGCGTGGAAGGCACGCCCTTCGACTTCCGCACCATGCACGCCGTGGGCGACCAGATAGATGCCGACGACGAGCAGACACGCAACGGTGCTGGCTACGACCACTGCTTTGTGCTCAACAAGCGTGAGGACGGAGAGCTCTCCTTTGCTGCCAAGATACACGACCCAAACAGCGGCCGCACAATGGAAGTCTACACCACAGAGCCTGGCGTGCAGGTGTACACCGACAACTGGGCAACAGGCTACCCCGGACAGAATGGAGCCACGTTCCCGCGCCGCTCGGCCATCTGCTTCGAGGCACAGCACTTCCCCGACAGCCCCAACCGTGCGCACTTCCCCTCGGTGGTGCTGCATCCCGGAGAGACTTACACGCAGACCACCATCTACCGTTTCGGCGTGGAATAAGCGTCAGACAAACTGATAAACACTAAATAACTTAAATAACTATGAGTCAAGAAAAGAAACAATGGGGTGCCATCATCGTGATGATAGCCCTGTTCGCAATGATTGCCTTCGTGACGAACCTATGTTCGCCCATGGGTGTCATAGTGAAGAACCAGTTCGGCACAACCAACTTCATGGCCATGATTGGCAACTACGGCAACTTCGGAGCCTACCTGCTGATGGGCTTCCCCGCAGGCATGATGATACAGAAGTGGGGCTACAAGCGCACTGCACTCATCGGCCTGCTGGTCGGCATCACCGGAATCCTGGTGCAATGGCTCTCCGGCTGGGGCGGCATGGCTGTCTATCTGGTAGGCGCACTGATTTCTGGCTGCTGCATGTGCATCCTCAACACCGTGGTCAACCCCATGCTTAACCTCCTCGGCGGCGGCGGCAACAAGGGCAACCAGCTCATCCAGACCGGCGGCGTGTTCAACAGCACCGCAGCCGTGGCCGTATATATCATCATGGGTGCCCTCATCGGCGATGCAGCAAAGGCCAAGATATCCGATGCCACACCTGCTCTGATGATAGCACTCGCCATCTTCGTCGTGGCATTCGTCGTCATCTTCTTCACAAAGATTGAAGAGCCGCAGCAGCCCGTGGAAAAGAAAGACGGACAGAAAGACCCGCATAGCGCATTCTCATTCCGCCATTTCAACCTCGGCATACTTGCCATAGGCCTCTATGGCGGCATCGAGATGGGCATACCTGGCTACATCCTGCAGTACCTCACAGCAACCGCAGATGCTGCCACACCAGGTCTCGCAATGGATGCAGGCTACGTCGGCACGCTCGGGTCAATCTACTTCCTCTTCATGCTCATAGGTCGTTTCGTCGGCGCAAGCGTAGGCGGCAAGGTCAGCACAAAGGCCATGATGACATTCGTCAGCTCGATGGCTATCATACTGCTGCTGCTCGGCATCTACCTTCCCACAACAACCACCGTCAACGTCCCGGGCATCGACTACACCAACATGGCTATCCTATGGGGCGAGGTGCCCGTTGGCATCTTCTGCTTCCTCCTCGTCGGGCTGTGCGCAAGCGTCATGTGGGGCGGCATCTTCAACCTCGCCACCGAGGGACTGGGCAAATACACGGCCATCGCCTCCGGCGCATTCATGACAATGGTCGTTGGCTTCGCCATCATGGTGGGCATCCAGGGTCTGGTTGCCGACATGACCGGCAGCTATCTCACCAGCTATTGGGTGCCCCTGCTCTGCGCTGTGTACATCCTCTACTACGCCCTCATCGGCTCCAAGAACGTCAACACCGACATTCCTGTAGACTAATTCCCAATACCCCATATTCAAATCTCAATCCTTATGAAACTTACAATAGACGACGTACGCAGCCGTTTCATCAAGCATTTCGACGGCAGCACAGGCAACGTGTATGCAGCCCCAGGCCGCATTAACCTCATCGGCGAGCACACCGACTACAACAATGGTTTCGTGTTCCCCGGTGCTGTTGAGCAAGGCATGATAGCCGAAATCAAGCCCAATGGCACACGCACAGTGGATGCCTACAGCATCGACCTCAAGGACCGCGTGCAGTTCTCACTCGACGATGAGCAGGGACCCAAGGCAACATGGGCACGCTACATCTTCGGCGTATGCCGTGAGATGATGGCTCTCGGCGTACCCGTGGAAGGCTTCAACACCGCCTTTGCCGGCGATGTGCCCCTCGGTGCCGGCATGAGCTCCTCGGCAGCCCTTGAGAGCTGCTTCGCCTACGGCCTCAACGACCTCTTCGGCGGCAACAAGATAGACCGCCTCGAACTTGCCAAGGTGGGCCAGCGCACAGAGCACAAGTACATAGGCGTGAACTGCGGCATAATGGATCAGGCCATCTCATGCCTCGGCAAGGCCGGCAACCTCATGCGCATGGACTGCCGCTCAGGCGAAGTGGCCTACTTCCCCTGGCAGCCTAAAGGCTACAAGCTCGTGCTCGTGAACAGCAACGTAAAGCATGCCCTCGTAGGCTCACCCTACAACGACCGCCGCCTCTCATGCGAGCGTGCAGCAGCAGCCATCCACGCCATGCATCCCGAAGTGGAGAGCCTGCGCGATGCATCCTATGAGCAGCTCGACGAAGTGAAGAGCACCATCAGCGAAGAGGACTACAAGCGCGCACACTACGTCATCGGCGAGCGCGAGCGCGTTCTCACAGTCTGCGACGCCCTCGAGCGTGGCGACTACGAGACCGTAGGCCGCATGATGTATGAGACCCACGAGGGACTCAGCAAGGAGTATGAAGTGAGCTGCGAAGAACTCGACTTCCTCAACGACGTTGCCAAGGAAGAGGGTGTCACAGGCTCACGCATCATGGGCGGCGGCTTCGGTGGATGCACCATCAACCTCGTCGATGAGCACTACTACGACAGCTTCGTGCGTGCTGCCCGCGACAAGTTCAAGGCACGCTTCGGCAAGGAGCCGACCATCATCGATGTAGTCATCGGCGATGGCGCACGCCGCCTGCTCTGATAGTGACTTAAACACTTAGCGATAACTGCAACATAGTTATCGCTAAGCATTTTCACACAAAAGTCCCCGCTC
>CAJOIE010000017.1 GCA_905234605.1 uncultured Bacteroidaceae bacterium
GGATTTACCCGGTTGGTGAAAGTCGGTTAATCAAGAATAAAGTGTGGCCAGCCTGTACATAAAGAACTTGATGTCTCCAACTCCTCTGAATTGTGTTCTGAAAGCCTTGATCTTGGCATTGAATGATTCCGCTGATGCGTTTGTGAGCCTGTTCTGGAAGTAGTTGACGATGGTGGCGTTATGGTTTTCAAATGTTTCTATGACCTTGCTGAATCCATCATCGCCAAAGGCTTCCACCTTGTTGTACCATCTGGCAAGGTTGAGCCTGGCCTCTGCCGGTTTGGATTTCTTGTTGAAGATGTCAACGAGTTCAAGGTATATGTTGTATGCCTGCTCCAACTTTGGGAACATCCTGAAGAGGATGACGGCCCTTGCCTGCTGCTGGGCATTCCATTTCGACTTGTGCATGAGGATGATGTGGCGGCTGCGTGCCATGATCTGCGGCTTTGTCTCTCCGTTTTCCATCCTCTGAGGTTCCCATTCGCCGACAAGGTCTTTTTCTGCCCTGGTATGTGCGGCCTTGTGCTTGGCGCGATGTGCCTTGACGGCTCTGTTCTCTTCGGCAAGCACCTGCCAGCGGAAGCCTATCCTCATCTGGTCAATGGCATCCGTCACCAGTTGCTGGACATGGAAGCGGTCATTGATGAGCACCGCCTTTGGGAACACAGTCTTCACTGTCAGCATCATGGCTGAGGACAAATCCGTCGTTACGGTCTTTACCCTGCGACGAATCTCACGAGGGACTTTCTTGAGTATCGCTGACACAACGTCCGAAGCCACGCCTCGCACCATTGCAGCCAGGGTGCCCTTGCCGCCATGGGCCGCTTTGTTGGTCAGGATGGTATAGACCTCGCCATTGGACAGACAGGTTTCATCCAGGCTCATGTCATCACCGATATTTTTGGGGAAAAGCATGTACTCCTCGGCATGCTCCAGCTGCTCCCACTGCCGGTAGTCGCTGATCTTCTCCTTATACTGTTTGCGGAGTGTCTGGCCGTTCAGACCATTGCGAGCAGCAAGTGTGGAGATGCTTACGGGCGTGGACTCAATCTCCCTCTTTTAAAAAAGATACGAACTCGGCGTTCAGATGCGTCTCGTCGTATTCTGACAGTTCCCACTCGTAGCTGAATATCTCACCAGTATCCTTGTCAAGCCACTTACGCTTGCGTACATGCAAGTGAGTGGCACGCCCCCGAATCGGAAAGTCCTGGATTGTATGGTACTCGCCGAAACCATGGGAGATGATGGAGGAGTTCTTCTTGTCCTCACGCATCTGAATCTTCTTCTCGTCAAGCCATATGTCGAAACGAGAGGCTGTCTTCTCAAATTTGGCAACCTCAAAGTTGTCTATCAGCACATTGGGTATGATTCATGCTGCAAACGTAGCACTTTATTCTTGATTAACCGACTTTCACCAACCGGGTAAATCCGCTGAGCCGTCAGCACGACTTTCAGTAACTCAAGAGTTAAGCCAAAGGTTCATATAGTGAGTGCTCCTACATGAAACCATCTGGCTTAACTCCACAGACCTGTGCACTTTCACCGTTGGTGAAAGTCAGGGAAATGACACCTGGTCAAACGGCAAATGACAACCGTTTTATATTACCTTCTCCAGCTTGGCCAGATTGGCAGCCACCTGCTCGTCGGTGACCTCGTAGTTCTGGAGGCTGTGGGCGAAGTACTGGTCGTAGGCCGTCATGTCGATGAGGCCGTGTCCGCTGAGGTTGAAGAGAATGACACGCTCCTCGCCTGTCTCACGGCATCGGTTGGCCTCGCGTATGGTGGCAGCTATGGCGTGGCAGCTCTCGGGAGCGGGTATGATGCCCTCTGCACGTGCGAAGAGCACCCCTGCATCGAAGCTCTCAATCTGCTGTATGTCGACAGCCTTCATGAGGCCGTCCTTGAGCAGTTGGCTGACAATGGTGCCTGCGCCGTGGTAGCGCAGACCTCCGGCATGTATGCTGGCAGGCATGAAGTTGTGGCCAAGGGTGTACATGGGCAAGAGAGGGGTGTAGCCTGCCTCGTCGCCGAAGTCATACTGGAACTGGCCTCGGGTGAGCTTTGGGCACGACGCAGGCTCGGCGGCTATATACTGCGTGGCACGTCCCTCAAGAATGGTGTGGCGCATGAATGGGAAGGCAATACCGCCGAAGTTGCTGCCGCCACCGAAGCATGCTATTATGACGTCGGGGTATTCGCCCGCCATGGCCATCTGCTTCTCTGCCTCCAGACCGATGACAGTCTGATGCAGACTGACGTGCGAGAGTACGGAGCCGAGGGTATATTTGCAGTTTGGAGTGCTCACAGCGAGTTCTATAGCCTCGGATATAGCAGTGCCGAGCGAGCCCTGGTTGGCAGGGTCGCGGGTGAGAATGTCCTTTCCGGCGCGTGTGCTCATGGATGGCGAGGCTTCCACACTGGCACCGAATGTCTGCATGATGCTGCGTCGGTATGGTTTCTGGTTGTAGCTTATCTTGACCTGATATACGGCACACTCGAGGCCGAACACCTTGGCGGCATAGGAGAGTGCGGCTCCCCACTGTCCGGCACCAGTCTCGGTGGTAATATTGGTCACGCCTTGCTTCTTATTGTAGTATGCCTGGGCGAGAGCTGAGTTGAGTTTATGGCTGCCTACGGGGCTGACACTCTCGTTCTTGAAGTAGATATGTGCCGGGGTGCCGAGAGCTTTTTCGAGTCCGTAGGCTCGCACGAGAGGCGTAGAGCGGTAGTACTTGTACATGTCGCGCACCTCGTCGGGGATGTCGATCCACGCATCGGTCTGATTGAGTTCCTGTCGTGCAAGCTCTTCGGCAAAAATGGGGAACAGATCCTCGGGGCGCAAGGGCTCCTTGGTAGCTGGATTGAGCGGCGGCAATGGTTTGTTGACCATGTCGGCCTGAATGTTGTACCACTGACGAGGTATGTCGTCCTCGGCAAGGAAATAGCGTTTCTGCTGTGTGTTCATGGTAATTATTTTTGGGATAGGGGTTATAGGGAATTAATAGGAACTATAGGAATATAGGAATGTGCTGGAATGGAGCGAAGCTGGCGGGATGCTGCAGACAAAGCTGGCAGCAGCAGACGGAGCGGGATGCAGCTTGGCGGCAGCAGGCATCTTGCCTGCCTGCCGCCAGCTCTGCTGTTTTAGTCGCCTACGATGGCATTCATCTCGGCTTCCTTGGCCTTGTTGTCGAGGATATAGTAGACGGTGCGCAGTCGTGTGGCCCACTTCATCACCTCGCCGGGTTCCAGCTCCTGCACCTTGAGGAAGTAGGGCTCGGCCTTGGCATACTCGGCACGCACCTTGGCAATCTCTGCTTCGCGCTGCTTTACGGTCATGTTGCGACCGTTGAGGGCATCGTTGAGGTCGTAGCCATGATTGGAGTAGCACACGCCGGCATTGTAGTAGGCATCGGCAAACTCAGGATCGGCAGCTATGGCACGGTCAAAGTATGTGATAGCGGTGAGGTATTCCTTGTTGTTCATGTACACGAGGCCCCGGGCATAGTTGCCGAGACGGCTGTCCTCGTCGGCTTCCAGGAGGGCATCCACGAAAGCTGTGGCAGAAGGCACATCCTCATGGTTGAAGTAGTAGGCCAGGATATTCTGCGCCAGGGCATCGTTGGCTGTCGGGTCCTCAAGCACCACTTGCTGGCCGGCGGCAAGCCATGCGGTGGTGTCACCTTGTTCGATGAGCGACGTGAGCCACAGCTGGTTCACCTGCTGTTTCTCCTCCTCATAGGCCTTGGCCTGTGGGATGTAGTGTGCCATGGTCTTGAAGTCCTTGTTGTCGAAGTATGCTGCCAGACAGGCGTAGTAGGCAATCTGCGGAGTCTGCTCATCGACGGTCAGCTGCTGCGCATCGGCACCGAGTATGGTGTAGCGGCTGGGATAGTCGAGCCAACGCAAGAAGGCCTCCTTGGCCTTGGCATAGTCGTGATTGCCGAAGAACATCTGTCCGCAATAAGCTATATATGGGCGGAAGCGCACCACATTGAGTTTGTTGGGCTGGGTGTAGGGATCTTTGTCGCCTTTCAGGCCCAGTCTCTGCACGGCCTGATAGCATTCCTCGTAGGCATCGAGAGCAGCGAAGACGTTTGCCGCAAAGGCGGCAGTGTCGGTTGGCTCGTGTGCAATGATGTTGTTGAGCAGAGGGTTGAAGATGTATGTGTGGAGCGAGGCCTTGATGTCCCATGCGTTAGCCAGTTCCTTGACCGTTTCGGGGCTGTTGACGGCGGCATCGACCATGGCCATGCATTGTGCGAGTTTAGCCTGCAACTCGGCATCCTCCTTGGGAGTGCGCTGATTGTTGGCAACGAGGTTCTGCACTTCTTCCTTCAGGTAGCGCGCCTTACGCACCACCTTGTCCTGTGCGGCCATTGACATGGTCATGCCTGCAAGGACGAGAGTCAGTAAAAGCTTTTTCATACTTTGTGTTCTATGTAGAAGGTTTATTGTTTATGTTTAGTGAGAGTGTCGCGCATGCCGTCTGTGAGAGGTGAAACGGTTAGACGTCTGTTGCCTTTCGACGGCTAAATAAGCAATAATGTACAGAGCAGATGGCCTGCATCGCATTCTTTTGCACACTTATTAAGCAAATTTAGCTTTCGGGCGGCTCGTCGCGGCCTCTCCCCTACTCCTCAGTGGGTGTCTTGCGGTCGAGTGTCAGCGTCTGCCCGTCGGAGAGCTGGGT
Organism: uncultured Bacteroidaceae bacterium; assembly: GCA_905234605.1. GTDB lineage: Bacteria > Bacteroidota > Bacteroidia > Bacteroidales > Bacteroidaceae > Physcousia. The sequence goes on from CAJOIE010000017.1 coordinate 4,694, forward strand.
GGGGTCTGGGATGTCGGTTGCTCGGTCTTCCTCGGGGGTGCCTTCCTCGTCGGCAGGCACCACGCAGACATTGGCAATGGTGTCTCCGCGCTTCTGCAGCTCAATGAGCTTGACGCCCTGTGTGGCACGTCCCTGCACCTTGATGTTGTCGAGACTGAGACGCAGTGTGATGCCGCTCTTGTTGATAATCATCAGGTCCTCGTCGTCGCGCACCAGCTTGATGGCCATGAGCTGTCCTGTCTTCTCGGTCACCTCGAGCGTCTTCACGCCCTTGCCGCCGCGGTTGGTGACGCGATAGTCGGCCACGGATGAGCGTTTGCCATAGCCGCGCTCGCTCACCACGAGGATGGTCTCGCGCTCAGGGTCGTTGACGGCTATCATGCCCACCACCTCGTCGGCCTCATCGAGCTGCATGCCTCGCACGCCTGTGGCACCGCGTCCCATGGCGCGCACGGCCGACTCGTTGAAGCGTATGGCACGTCCGGCACGGTTGGCCAGCACTATCTCGTTGTCGCCATTTGTGAGCACCACGTCGATGACACGGTCGCCCTCTTCTATGTTGATGGCTATGATGCCATTGGCACGTGGACGGGCGTAGGCTGTGAGCGATGTCTTCTTGACGATGCCCTGCTGTGTGCAGAAGATGATATAGTGGTTAGCCGTGAAGTCGGCATCTGCCAACTTGCGCACATAGAGGCAGGCGTTGATGGCATCGTCGGCTTCGATGTTGAGCATGTTCTGGATGGCACGTCCCTTCGAGGCCTTGTTGCCCTCGGGTATGTCGTAGACCTTGAGCCAGTAGCAGCGTCCCTTGCGGGTGAAGAAGAGCATGGTGTTGTGCATCGTGGCTCGATAGATGTGCTCTATGAAGTCGGCATCGCGCGTGGAGGAGCCCTTGGCACCTATGCCGCCACGGTTCTGTGTGCGGAACTCCGAGAGTGGCGTGCGCTTGATATATCCCATGTGGCTGATGGTTATCACCACCTCATCGTCGGCATAGAAGTCCTCGGGGTTGAACTCTTCGCTCGAATAGACAATCTCCGAGCGGCGCGGGTCGCCGAAGCGTGCCTTCACATCGATGAGCTCGTCCTTGATGACCTTCCAGCAGAGGGCATCGTCGGTGAGTATCTGTGTGTAGTAGTCTATCTTGCGCATGAGCTCGTCGAACTCGGCATGCAGCTTCTCCTGCTGCAAGCCCGTGAGCTGCGAGAGGCGCATGTCGACGATGGCTTTCGACTGCAGCTCGTCGAGGCTGAACCGCTGCTGCAGGGCTTCCTGTGCTGCCTGTGGGCTGCGGCTGGCCTTGATGATGCGCACCACCTCGTCGATATTGTCGGAGGCTATTATCAGGCCTTGCAGTATGTGGGCACGCTCCTCGGCCTTGCGCTTGTCGTACTCCGTGCGTCGCACCACCACGTCGTGGCGGTGGTCGACGAAGCAGCTGATCATGTCGCGCAGGGTGAGCAGTTTGGGTCGGCCACCGACCAAGGCTATGCTGTTCACGGAGAACGAGGTCTGTAGCTGTGTCAGCTTATATAGCTTATTCAGCACCACGTTGGCATTGAAGTCGCGCTTCACGTCGATGACTATGCGCATACCCTCGCGGTCGCTCTCGTCGTTGACATTGCTGATGCCCTCTATCTTGTGCTCGCCCACGAGGTCGGCTATATACTTGATGAGCTCTGCCTTGTTGACGCCATAGGGTATCTCGGAGACGACAATCTTGTCGTGCTGCTCGCCAGGCTCTATCTCGGCGCGGGCGCGCATGACGATGCGTCCGCGCCCTGTCTCGTAGGCCTCGCGCACGCCCTGCATGCCATAGATGAACGCTCCTGTGGGGAAGTCGGGAGCCTTCACATACTGCATGAGGCCCTCGACGTCGATGTCGCGGTTGTCGATATATGCGATACAGGCATCTATCACCTCGCCCAGGTTGTGGGTGGGAATGTTCGTGGCCATGCCCACGGCAATGCCTGTGGCACCGTTCACCAGGAGGTTGGGGATGAGCGTAGGCATCACGCTGGGCTCCTTGAGCGACCCATCGAAGTTGTCGTCCATGTCGACGGTCTCCTTCTCCAGGTCCTGCATCATGGCCTCGCCCATCAGCGAGAGGCGTGCCTCGGTGTAACGCATGGCAGCCGGCGAGTCGCCGTCGACGGAGCCGAAGTTGCCCTGACCGTCGACAAGGGTGTAGCGCATGTTCCAGTCCTGTGCCAGGCGCACCATGGCGAAATAGACCGAGGAGTCGCCATGCGGATGGTAGTGGCCGAGCACATTGCCCACCGTGCGGGCACACTTGCGGTAGTCCTTGTCGTGGGTGTTGCCGTCCTGACGCATACCGTAGAGTATGCGGCGATGCACGGGTTTGAAACCGTCGCGCGCATCGGGCAGTGCACGGGCCACGATTACCGACATTGAGTAGTCGAGGAACGAGGAGCGCATCTCCCGCTCAATGTCGACCTTGATAATTCTGTCTTCAGAGTCTTGCATGTCTTAGTAGTATGGATGAAATGAGTTTGTCAGAGAGGGTGCAGGGTGTTGGGCCGACAGCGTGCATGTAAACATTTTTCTCCATGCAGGGTGTCGCAAAAGTCCCTGTAGGGCCTTAAATGGGGCAAAACGGGCATAAGCTGAAATGCCGACAGCCCTAAAAGCGTTCCAAAAGTAACGCTTTTAGGGCAATCGGCAAGGGGTGTGAACGGTGAAAATGGGGTGCAGGATCGTCTTCGCGGCCGTCTATGCCTCTACTGCTGCCGTCGTGGCGGTGGCATCCTGTGGTTCGAGCGTCAGCTCGCTGCCGTCGGCACGCACGTCGGCCACTACATTCTGGCCTGGGGCTACCTTGCCGTCGAGGATGAGTTGGCAGAAGGCATCCTCGATGGTGGTCTGAAGCAGACGCTTCAGCGGGCGGGCACCGAACTGCACGTCGTAGCCCTTCTCGGCCAGCCATGCGCGGGCACCGTCGGTGAGGGTGAGCGTGTAGCCCATGTCGCTGATGCGGCGGCGCAATGGCGAAAGCTCTATGTCGACGATGCGTGACAGGCTGTCGCGCGAAAGCTGGTCGAAGAAGATGATGTCGTCCAGGCGGTTGAGGAACTCAGGGGAGAACTGCCGCTGGAGTGTCTTCTGGATGATGCTGCGCGCCTGGTCGCGGTCGGTGACGTCGCCGCGTGTGAAGCCTATGCCCTGACCAAACTCCTTGAGCTGCCGCGTGCCGCTGTTGGAGGTCATGATGATGACGGTGTTGCGGAAGTCTATCGTGGTGCCGTTGCCGTCGGTGAGGCGTCCTTCGTCCATCACCTGCAGCAGCACGTTGAAGATGTCGGAATGGGCTTTCTCTATCTCGTCGAGCAGCACTATGCTGTAGGGCTTGCGGCGCACGCGGTCGGTGAGCTGCCCGCCTTCCTCATAGCCTACGTAGCCCGGAGGGGCACCCACCATGCGACTCACGGTGTGCTTCTCCATGTACTCCGACATGTCGACGCGTATCAGCGCGTCCTCGGTGCCGAAGAGTTCGAGGGCCAGACGCTTGGTGAGATATGTCTTGCCCACACCCGTGGGGCCGAGGAACATGAAGGTGCCGATGGGCTTGTTGGGGTCCTTGAGGCCTACGCGTGAACGCTGAATGGCGCGCACGAGCTTGTCGACAGCATCGTCCTGCCCGACGACGCTGCCCTTGAGCTTCGCCCCGAGATGGCGCAGGCGGTCGTTCTCATTCTCGCCCACACGCTGCACGGGTATGCCTGTCATCATGGCCACGACGTCGGCCACCTGATCCTCACCGATGGGCTCGCGCACCTCGGTGAGCTGATGCTCCCAGTCGCTCTTCATGAGCGACAGACGCTCCTGCTCGTTGGCCAGCTGGTCGCGGTACTCGGCAGCGAGCTCGAAGTTCTGGTCGCTGACAGCCTTGGCCTTCATCTCCTGCAAGTGCTGGCACAGCTCCTCCTGCCGCACTATGTCGGCACTGATGGGCATGTGTGTGAGGTGTGCGCGGGAGCCGGCCTCATCCATGGCGTCGATGGCCTTGTCGGGCAGACAGCGGTCGGTCATGTAGCGGTCGGTGAGAGTGACGCAGGCACGGAGTGCCTCGTCGCTGTAGCGCACGTTGTGGTGCTCCTCATAGCGGTCCTTGATGTTCTGGAGTATCTGTATAGTCTCATCGACGGTGGTGGGCTCAACCATCACCTTCTGGAAACGTCGCTCAAGGGCTCCGTCCTTCTCGATGCTCTTCTTGTACTCGTCGATGGTGGTGGCTCCGATGCACTGCACCTCGCCCCGCGCCAAAGCAGGCTTGAGCATGTTGGCCGCGTCCATGGTGCCTGCCGCCGAGCCGGCACCGATGATGGTGTGTATCTCGTCGATGAAGAGTATTATCTCCTTGTGTGCCTGCAACTCGTTGATGATGGCCTTGAGACGCTCCTCAAACTGGCCGCGGTACTTGGTGCCGGCCACCACGCCGGCCAGGTCGAGCACCACCACACGCTTGTCGAACAGCAGGCGTGCCACCTTGCGCTGCACGATGCGCAGTGCCAGTCCCTCGACAATGGCACTCTTGCCCACACCTGGCTGACCTATGAGTATGGGGTTGTTCTTCTTGCGGCGCGTGAGTATCTGTGCCACACGCTCTATCTCCTTCTCGCGGCCGACGACAGGGTCGAGCAGGCCATCGGCAGCGGCCTTGGTGAGGTCGGTGCCGAAGGTGTCGAGTGCCGGCGTGCCGCTCTTGGAGGCGTCGGCAGTAGAGCGGCGGGCTGTTGCCTGCTGCCCGCTCTTGCCCGAGGGACGGCCGGTGTCGTGAAGGTTCTCCTCCTCGTCGTCCTCCTCGTCCTCGTCGGTGTAGCCGAAAGTGGGCTGCGTGCCCTGCTTCTGCGTCAGTGTGGCCTTCACGCCGGCATAGTCGACACCGGCCTCGCGCAGCTGACGGCCGACATCGATGCTGTCGTCGCGCAGCAAGGCGAGCAGCAGATGCTCCGTCTCGGCCGACTCGGCCTTCATGGCCCGTGCCTCGAGCAGCATAAGGCGTATGATGCGCGACGAAGACACGCTGAGCAGCGGGTCGGGGTTGGAGTCGTTGCCACGTCCCTCGCTGTCGAGCGATGCCTTCAGGCTGCCAAGGTCTACGTTGAGGGCTCGCAGTATGGCCACTGCGGTGCTCTCCTGTTCACGCAGAAGGGCGAGGAGGATGTGGGTGGGCTCTATCTCATGGCTACGCAAGCGCATAGCCTCTTCCTTGCTGTATTGCAGAATTTGGTTGATGGCTGGTGATATTCGGCTATCCATGTTCTTGCAAGAGTAGTATAAAGGTTACACCCATTAGGCATGAAGCTCATAACAGGTATAGACCGTAAAGGGTGATGTGCTTAGGCTGTTGTCTGATTGTGTGGTCTCCTTCTGGCTTCACGAGTGACTCCTATAGGATTCAAACCTATAACCTTCTGATCCGTAGTCAGATGCTCTATTCAGTTGAGCTAAGGAGCCTATACCCTCAAGAAGCGCACAAAAGTAGGTCAACGGACCATATTGCGCAAACTTTCTGAGGGAAATGTGCATCACAGGAGCTCCACAGAGCGCTTCACGAAGCGTGTCAGGGCCTCGCCTGTGAGCAGTCCGTTCTGCAGGAGAGCCAGGTCTATGAGCTGGTGCAGACGCTCGTTGCCGGTGCCGTAGGCGGCCAGCACGTCGCGGCGCTTGTCCTCCTGCTCCTTGATCTGGTCGCGGCACTGCTGCATGTCGCTGCGCTCTGCCTCGGTGATTTCGTCGTACTTCTTCTTGTCCTGCTCGGCCTGAAGCACCTGCTTGCGGGCATTGAGTCCGCGCAGCTCGGCCTCGATGGGCTTCAGTGCCTCGCCCGTGGCCTGCTCGGAGGCTTCGAGTATGTCGCGCACGATGCGGTTGTCGGTGTTGAGCACGAGGGTGTAGGAGTCGGGCATCTCGCCGTAGAAAGCCATGCCTGGCTGCAGGCGGGCCATGTCCTTCATGCGGCGCATATACTCGCTTTGGGTGATGACCACAGGCATGGCGTCGGTGCCCATGGCACGCGTCTCCACGTGATAGGTCGTTTTGTCAGTCGCCGGCAACTGCGTCTGGAAGAGGGCTGACAGATTGTCAGCGCGCTCCTGGCCGAGTTCCTCGCCCTTGGCACCGTCCTTCTCAATGAGGCGGTCCATGGTGTCGGCATCCACGCGGGCAAATGTGCTCTTCTCAAGCTTACGCTCCAAGAGCTGAAGCATGGCGGTGTCAAGCTGGCCGTCCATGACAAGGACATTGTAGCCCTTGCCCTTGGCTGCATCAATATAGGTGTATTGTGCCTCAAGGTCGGAGGCGTAGAGGTAGACGAGCTGACCGTCCTTGTTGGTCTGCGCATCGGCGATGAGTGTCTTGTACTCCTCGAGCGTGTAGTACTTGCCCTCGGTGTCCTTGAGGAGGAAGAACTGACGTGCCTTCTCGTAGAAGTCGTCCTCGGTGAGCATGCCATACTCGATGAAGATGCGCAGGTCGTCCCACTTCTGCTGGAAGTCGTCGCGGTTGTTCTTGAAGAGGCTGGCCAGGCGGTCGGCCACCTTCTTGGTGATGTAGCCGGAGATCTTCTTCACGTTCTGGTCGCTCTGGAGGTAGGAGCGGCTCACGTTGAGAGGGATGTCGGGCGAGTCGATGACACCGTGGAGCAGCGTGAGGAAGTCGGGCACGATGCCTTCCACCTGATCCGTCACAAACACCTGGTTGCAGTAGAGCTGTATCTTGTTGCGCTGGAGCTCTATGTTGCTCTTTATCTTGGGGAAGTAGAGTATGCCCGTGAGATGGAAGGGGAAGTCAACGTTGAGATGTATCCAGAACAAGGGCTCATCGGCCGAAGGATAGAGCTCGCGGTAGAACTTGGTGTAGTCGTCGTCCTTGAGCTCCGAGGGCTTGCGCTGCCAGAGTGGCGCAGTGTCGTTCACCTGCAGGTCCTCGTCGGTGTCCTGCATCTTGCCGTCCTTCCACTCCTGCTTCTTGCCGAAGACCACGGGCACGGGCAGGAAATGGCAGTACTTGCGCAGCAGTGTCTCCATGCGCTGGCGCTCAAGGAAGTCCTTGCAGTCGTCGGCGATGTGCATCACGATGTCTGTGCCGCGTTCTGCCTTCTCCACATCCTCTATCGTGAACTCGGGCGAACCGTCGCAGCTCCACTTCACGGCCTGAGCACCGTCGCGATAGCTGCGGGTGATGATGTCCACGCGGTCGCTCACCATGAAGCTGGAGTAGAAACCAAGGCCGAAGTGCCCGATGATGGCATTGGCATCGTCCTTATATTTCTCGAGGAAGTCGCCGGCACCGGAGAAGGCTATCTGGTTGATGTACTTGTCTATCTCCTCGGCCGTCATTCCGATGCCACGGTCGCTGACGGTGATGGTGCCGGCCTCGGCATCAATGTTCACTGTGACCTTCAGGTCGCCCAACTCACCCGTGAACTCGCCCTTGCCGGCAAGCGTCTTGAGTTTCTGTGTGGCATCGACAGCGTTGGAGACTATCTCACGGATGAATATCTCGTGGTCTGAGTAGAGGAATTTCTTGATGACAGGGAAGATGTTCTCTGTCGTTACTCCGATATTACCTTTTTGCATGATGTGTATTGAGTTTGGTTATAACAGATGTCTCCATGCTCTCATGCAAAGAGCGTGCCAGAGCCTCCTGCCCCATCACGCGCCATGCCTACATAAACGCTTCCTGAAGCCACCAGCAATGCACATCAGAAAGAACAGAGCTCAAGCAAAGGTGCCACCACTGCCGGTTCAATTAATACCTCATTTGCACAATATTAACAGAGTTATCTCTTGTAAAGGCATGAGCCAGACTTGATGTTAACATCGCATAGAAGCCTAACCGAGACACCATGGTTGACGGGGTCGGCCGCACAGTAAAGGTATGGGTTAAAATGCGGGTACTGCTCGCAGAGCGGGTCTGTCTGGGTGAAGAGACCAAGCGCGGGGTCGTAACGCCGCGCGCCGTAGTCGTACCAGTCCTGCCCGTGAACACGGTCAAGCTCCTTGCCGAGGTACTTACGATGCGGCACGGCATAGCCGCCCCACGGGCTACCGAAGGGGTAGTACGTGTTCACCTGCTCAACGCTACCGTCGCCGCGAGCCACGACGCGGTTGCTGCCCTGGTGGTTCCGGAAATAGTAGTGTAGCGACGGCTGGTAGCCTACGCCGTAGAGCGTGGAGAAGCCGCCGACATGACGTTGTCCCTTGATGAGACGCCCATAGGCACCGTAGCCGAGCGCATGCCCCTGTGCGTCAGTTATCTCCGTCAGGCGCCCGAAAGCATCATAACCGGCAGTAGCGCACGCCACCACTTGCGGATGCAGAAGCATAGATACGCCCATCGGCGTAATGGACAGAGAGTGCGCAGGATCACAGGACGAGCCTCAAGGGCAGCTCTCAGGCTTCACGCTGACGTAGGCCCATGCGTGCCTCAACGACGTTGACCACGTAGTCGCCGAGCTTCTCGCATTCGTTGACGAGGTCCATGTAGATGGTGCCCACGGCGTAGGTGTACTCGTGGTTGTTCACGTCGATGATGTTCTGCTGCTTGAGCTGGTTGCGGTAGTTGTTGATCTCGTGCTCGGTGTTGAAGGTGCGGTTGACGTCGAAGGCTTCCTTGCGGCCGGTCATGAGCTGGTTCATCCGGGTGAGCGCGTTGTTGGTGAGCTCCATCATCTGGTGCAGGTGTGTGTACTGCTGGTCGTTGAAGTGGTCTTCCTTGCCCTGGTACTTGCGCGAGATGGTGCGGGCCATGTTGTAGCAGCTGTCGCCGATGCTCTCGAGCTCCGATATTTCACGTAGCATGGCGCGTATCTTGGCTTTGGTCTCGTCGGAGAGGTGTGCGTCGCTCACCTGGTCGAGGTAGGCGGCTATCTCGAGCTCCATGTTGTCTGATATGCTCTCATATTTCTCTATGCGCGAGTAGAGCTTGTTGAACTCCGTCTCCTGGTTGTCGCGCTTCTTGCCGGTGGCGGTGGAGGAGAGGGTGAGCAGCTCGCGCACCATGCCGAACATGCGCTGCATGCGGTCGGAGAAGGCTTCTATCTCCTTGTGGGCCTCAAGCACGGAGAGCTCCGGGGTCTTCATGATGCCGGAGGTGATGAAGTGGAGGCTGAAGTCCTCTTCCTCATCCTGTTTCTTAGGCTTTATTACCCAGCACACGAAGCGCTCGATGTATGGAATGAACCATATCTGGATGAGGGTATTGGTGACGTTGAAGGCGGAGTGGAAGGTGGCGAGTGCCACGGATGCGCGTATGGCAAAGCCTGGCTGGTCGGCTGTCATTGCGGGGTCGAAGCCTGCCATGCGGCACACCATGGCGAAGAAGGGCTTGAGCAGCAGCAGGCACCACAGCACGCCTATGACGTTGATGGTCATGTGGGCAAAGGCGGCGCGGCGTGCCTGTGTGTTGGCCGAGAGGGCCACGATGTTCGAGGTGATGGTGGTGCCTATGTTCTCGCCCAGCACGAGCATGACGCCCTGGTCGATGTGCAGGACGCCGGTGCTGCACAGCATCATGGTGATGGCCATGATGGCGGCCGACGACTGCACGCAGAGCGTCAGTACCGTGCCCATGAGCAGGAAGAACAGCGAGTTGAGGAACGTGGGCTCGTTGAAGTTCTTGAAGAACTCCGAGATGGCAGCGTTGGCATCGGGGTCCTGCACAAGGGAGAAGCCTGTCTCCTTCAAGGTGCCCAGACCGAGGAAGAGGAAGGCGACGCCGAAGAGGAAGTCGCCCACGATGCGGCGCTTCTTCATATATATAAGTATGATGCCGACGAAGAAGGCGGGGTAGACAAAGTCGGTGATGTTGAAGCCCATGCCGAGCGACATAATCCACGCCGTGACCGTGGTGCCTATGTGTGCACCCATAATCACCGAGATGGCCTGCACCAGGGTGAGCAGGCCGGCGTTGACAAACGACACAGTCATGAGCGTGGTGGCGGTGGACGACTGCACGGCGGCCGTGACGAACATGCCTGTCAGTGCACCCGTGAAGCGGTTGGTGGTCATCGCGCCGAGCACGTGGCGCAACTGCGGGCCGGCCATCTTCTGCAAGGCCTCGCTCATGGCCTTCATACCGAACATGAGCAATGCCAGCGAACCCAGCAACTTGAAAACGACTAATAGGGACATGGGATGTGGGAATTGGTGAGAATGGAGTATAATCAGGAATTTGTCAGTCGCTCCTCGTGGCGCAGGCGTCCACAATAGAGCGACAGCGGGAACAGCACGAGCCACGATGCCACGACGCAGACAGCACACCAGGCTGCTGCGAGCACGACACCTGCCAGTGGCAGCCACGACGGAGCATCCACCTTGTCGCCGGCTGCTGCCGCCTCTGCCGCTGCGCTCTGCGCGTAGGCCACCACCATGTATGGCAGTCCGCCCACTATCGACAAGGCCGCTGCCGTCAGCACACCGGCAAGCAGCAGGCCGCAAAGCACGCCCCAGCTGCCGGCGTGAGTGAGCACGGCGCGCAGCTGGCTCAGCCCCGCACGCATCGCCGCACGGCGCGTTGCCAGCAGGCTACGCACAGACGGTGCGGCAAAGGTACCATCGATGTGCCTGTGGCTGATGAGCAGCACGGCCCAGGCCGCCGATATGACCACGGCCGACAGCAGGAGCAGGGCAAAGACCACTGCCGCCCATGGCGTGCCGCGCAAGGCAACAATGACAAGCGAGGCTACGCCGCCCAGCACGGCAGCAGCAAGCAGAGGAAGCCACGACAGCCGGAGGATAGTCCACATGTCGCTGAACAGCAGCGACCACCCGTCGGCCAAAAGAGAACCCAAGGAGCGGTAGCCCACAAGGGGCATCGCTCTCTCTGAAGCGTTATTCATAGCGGCAAAGATAACCTTTCTTCCTAACTACGCAGTAATTCCTTCGCCACTATTTCGCCACAAGGCCGCCTCGGCCTCCGTGCCAGGACAAAATGCGGGCACCTTGCCATCTGTGCTTGACGAAAAGGTCGTACTTTTGCACTAACCATACATCAAGCACACATGGGCACAACCGACAGGCAACACATCCGCTGGGGCTTCATAGGCTGCGGCGAGGTGACCGAGAAGAAGAGCGGACCGGCCTTCTCGCTCATTGAGGGGTCGCGCGTGGTGGCCGTGATGAGCCGCAATGCCGAGCGCGCCCGCAGCTATGCCGAGCGCCACGGCATAGCGCGCTGGTATGCCGACGCACAGTCGCTGCTCAACGACACGGAGGTCAACACCGTATACATAGCCACACCCCCGTCGTCACACGCCACATACGCCATCATGGCCATGAAGAGCGGCAAGCCCGTCTATGTGGAGAAACCATTAGCCGCCAACTACGAGGAGTGCCTGCGCATCAACCGCGTGTCGCAGCAGACCGGCGTGCCGTGCTTCGTGGCCTACTACCGCCGGCGCCTGCCCTATTTCACCCGCGTGGGCGACATCATACGCAGCGGGCAGATAGGCAAGGTCGTGGGCGTGCAGGTGCGCTTCGCCGTGCCGCCGCGCGACCTCGACTACAACCGCCGCGCACTGCCATGGCGGGTGCAGCGCGACATTGCCGGCGGGGGCTACTTCTACGACCTGGCACCCCACCAGCTCGACCTCTTGCAGCAGCTGTTCGGACCCATCACAAGAGCGAGCGGCTTCTGCACAAACCGAGCCGGCCTCTACGACACCGAGGACACCGTGAGTGCCGCATTCCAATTTGCCGACGGGCTGCCGGGCAGCGGCACATGGTGCTTCTGCGCACACGACTCGGCACGCACCGACCGCATTCAGATCATCGGCGACCGTGGCTCAGTGCGCTTCTCGGTGTTCACCTACGAGCCCATCGAGCTCAACACACAGGAGGGCTGCCAGACCATCACCATCGAGAACCCCACACACGTGCAGATGCCGCTCATACGCGAGGTGGTGGAGCACCTGCAAGGCATCGGCACATGCGACCTCGACAGCGTCAGTGCCACAGCCGTGAACTGGGTGATGGACAAGATACTGGGCAAGATATAGCCCCTCCGGCAAGCCGTCAACAGACAAAGCAAACAGGCACACAGCGCAATGGCTAAATGGCTGCTCATACTCATCTGCCTCACGGGGCACCACTGTCTGGCCGCAAGACCGGGCATGAACGAGGAGCCATGCCTCAACGGCGACACCACAGCCACCCGCACCCACGGTCTGGCACTGCCACGCCTGTCTGAGGTGCGCGACATCATGGCCGACACCATTTCGCAGCCATTGGGCAAGTTCGGCAAGTACGGTTCACTGCTGGTGCGCTTCGTGGACACCTTCGACGACATCGACAGCAACTACGTGGAGCGCCCGCCCTACGACTTCACCCTCATGGCACAGGCCACGTCGAACTACGAGTTCTACAACATAGGCACTGCCGACTACGCCCGCACACTCTCCTTCGCACAGCATCCCGACCTGCGCGCAGGCCCCTACTTCGGCTGGAAGTGGCTCTTCTTCGGCTGGACATTCGACACCCGGCTCCTCGGCAGCTCGCGCAAACAGAGCACACGCTTCGAGCTGTCAGTCTACACATCCATGCTCGGCTTCGACCTCATACACCGCCGCACCGGCAGCGACTTCTACCTCCGGCGCGTGACAGGGCTGGGCTCTGAAGCCAAGACCACCGAAGGCACAGACTGCGAGTATCTGCGCACATCCGTCACAGGAGCCAACGTCTACTACGTCGCCAACCACACACGCTTCTCCAACCCCGCCATCTACTCGCAGAGCACCGTGCAACGCCGCTCGGCAGGCTCGTGGCTGGCCGGAGCCAGCATCACCAGGCACGACCTCCATTTCGACTACAACGCACTGCCGCCACAGCTCTTCGCCACCCACGAGGCCGGCTCGATCGCCACGCTCGAGCGCGTGAAATACACCGACATAAGCTTCAGCGTGGGCTACGCCTACAACTGGGTGCCACGCCGCAACTGGTGCATAGGCATCGCCGCCACGCCGGCACTGGGCTACAAGCGCACGAGCCAGCGCACCGTAGTCCTCGAAGACGACGACACACACACCTCAGCCGTAGGCAGGCGCTTAGACCAGCTGTTCCGCCGGCGCGGCAACGTGAACGTCAACGCCACCGCCCGAACAGGCATCATCTACAACAACGGACACTGGTTTGCAGGCCTCTTCGCCGTGGGCCACGTATTCAACTACCGGCGAAGCGACCTGCGTTTCACCAACACCTTCGGCACCCTCAACATCTGCGGCGGCTTCTACTTCAAGCCATCACGCCCCCTCACCGTGCCGACAGCACACCGGCATTAACCATTCTGCCGGCCATGCCCAACGCCGACTGCCGCACACACCCGCGGTCAGCCTACGGCTACTCACCCGCATGGCCACAGCCGGCGCACACACACCCGCCACACACCATGGTTTCTGCGGAGCAGAAGCCAGCAAGAGCATCCTCAACCACCATGCAGGGCGACAGCCATCACAGTGCATCCTGCCGGCAAACACCATGCAGAGAGCCACACCCACACCATGCAGGGTGATTATGGCGGACGCGTGGACACAAATCCGACCCCTTATTTGGTCCTTTCCGCGCATCTGCAAAAAAAAGCACAATAATTAACAGACATTAACGGAATGGGAGGGTGAAGAGTGACCATCTATATACCTTTGCCCCGTTTTGAGGGTCTATGCATAAGCCCACACTCCCGCGTACGCGCGCAAACATTATTATATTAATATATCATTAACAACACTCATGAAACGAAAACTACTATCAATGGCCGTGGCACTGCTGTGCGCGGCCGGGGCGTGGGCACAGGGAACATGGACAGCACCTGCCGTGCCTGGCGTAAATCCACTTTCCACAAGTGGGGACATGTATCTCTACAACATCGGAGCTGATGCCTTTGTGAACTATGGCATGAACTGGAACACACAGGCCATCGCAACACGCCTGTTATCAGGCGATGAGACCGCATCATCACGCCACCTGATGACAGTCACCGTAGATGGGTCGAACATCAAGATGTCGCTGAAAGACAAGTCTGACAAAACTATTTTCTGCGGTGCAGGGACGACCAACGACATCTGGACGGACAACACCTACAATAATGTTTGGACTCCTGCAGCATCGGCCAATTACACCAATGCTTACACACTGACAAGCGTCACACACTCTAAGATGCTGGATGTGCAGTGGCTTTATGGTGGTCGCTTGACGTTCGACGGCGGCCAGGGTTTCACCGATTGGGCATTCATTCCCGCTACGTCTGTTACCGACGGTTCCTATGCCAAATATAAGGAACGTAAAGCCATGTATGCCATCTATAAAGAGTTAGCAGATAACGACAAGGTCTCAACCTATGCCACTGCACTCGCAACAGCCAATGCCGTATATGTGAGTAGCTCTGCAACGAAGGCTGAGCTTCGTGCAGCCACACGTGCTCTCTTAATTGCTGTTGCCGATGGTATCGAAAATCCTGTCAATGCCAATTCGCTGTTCACCAACGCTGATATCCTCGGGAATAACACTATTACGGATTGGGGGACATCGTTCACCGTTACTAATGGTGTATTCGAACGCTATCATATAGCTTATACGCTATCACAGACTAAGACAGACATACCTAATGGACTATACGACGTCACATTCCATGGGCTATATCGACAAGATGGTAGTGCAGAAACTGCGCCACACCTGACTGTCACAGGAACCAACGTAATGGAAGATGACCTTAATACCATCGGAGCACTGCAATCTATGTGGAGTGTCTCTAATGGTAACTCAAATGGCGGACTATGGACTGCAGAAGGTTTGCCCAATCACCAAATTCCTGCTAACCAGGCCATGACCCTCGGCGATGCCGTAGCAAACATCAATAATGTCCAGGTAAAAGACAGCTGTCTTACCATCCAACTGGCCATTACAGGCACGGACAAGTGGGTTCTCTTTCAAGGTTTCGACATTGTCTATAATGGTCCTATAAACGTTGCCGTTTATAAGAAAATGATGGCCCAGAAGGCAATCGCAGATACCTACGCCGGCCAAAAGATGAATGCCAGTGTAGAGTCTGCCCTTAACTCTGCCATCACTACGGCCGCAGGGCTGACTGCCAATTCTGATGAGGATGATTTGAACGATGCATACAACGCTTTAGTGGCTGTCAATGAATCGGCTCCTGCCAGCATTGCTGTTTACACACAGATTGCTGCCGTCAATGCCAAGGCTGCTGTTCTGGATGCCAGTGGCGTGGCCGCATACGCAAGCACGCTGGATGCATATAACAATGGTACGCTGACATCCGTTACCGAGGCACAGACGGCTTACGTGGCTGCCGTGAAATCGCAGACCACCATAAACTCTGACTGGACAGGGGCTATCTCCAACCCCGACTTCTCTACAAGTGATCTTACGGCATGGAACTTCCACAGCAAATCCGAGCCCACAGTAGATACGAGTGCCAAGGATTGCGAGTTTTTCAATAAGGAGTTTGATATGTCTCAGACACTCACAGGCATGAAGAAAGGCACCTATGAGATAACGTTCCACGCATTCCAGCGCCCCGGTGCTGCAAACACAGACTTGGCAACAGCATACAATGCCGGCACTTGGACCTCCGTAGGCACACTCTATACGACTGCTGAGGAAACAAGCGTTACGCACATCTGGTCGGAAGCAGGAACGTCACAGATTTATAATAAAGGTGGCTGGCAAAGTGATTCTAAGATTACGTATAATGAGACGGACTACTATATCCCCAACTCAATGGCGGGTGCACGTGCATGGTTTGACGACGGTCATTATGTAGTCTCAGCTCGTGCCATCGTTGCTGAAGATGGCGGCAGCCTTGAGTTCGGATTTAGAGGTAATACAACTGGCGACAGCAAATGGATTATCTTCTCCGACTTTGAGCTGAAGTACATCGACACAGACGTTCTGATTGCTGTCACAGAAGCAGAAAGAGTAATTGGTGTGGCCAACGGCATCAAGGACTCCAAGATGAACGCTGATGTTCAAACAGCTCTCACTGATGCGATTGATGCCTTGCAGAGCAATGTTACCACAGCTGAGTCAACAGGGAGTGCCTATGTAGCCGGAGCTAATTATAACACTCTTGTTACAGCCATCTCAAATGCCAATGCTTCCATCGCTATATATGAAGCAATCACAGCCTCCTACGACGAGTATGCAACCCTCGCAGAGGCTAATATGACCACTGCTGGCCAAACCGCATTCTCCAGCAGCTCGGCAGTAACGGATTACACTAATGGGGCATATACCGATAGCGAAACCGCAATTGCAGCCATTGCAGCTGCCTACATCAGTGCCTTGAAAGCTAATCCTGAAAATGGAACTGACATGACCGCCGTCATCACGAACCCATCGTTTGAGACAGGCGACCTGACGGGTTGGACTGGTAGTGATTTCTCTATACTTAATGGAAGTGATCTCAGCACCAAGGATGGTACATACTATGCATACCTAAACAACAATCGAACAAGGAGCCTGACTCAGACAATCGAAGATCTGGCTGTTGGCAAATATATACTAAGCATTAACGCCCGTTTAACAAAGTCCGGAGACAATGCCGGTACGGCAACGCTCGGGTTAGGTGACAATACCACCTCGATTCCCATTGATAGGAATGCAGCCACATATACTGTAGCTTATGAGACGAATGAGGTTGCCGACATTGCTGTCAGCTATAATAAAGCGCCAACTTATACCTATCATTATTTCGACAACTTCACTCTGACCTACTACACCACACTCCCAGATGTGGATGTAACCGCTCTTGCAGCCAAGACCATGAAGCCCAGCGTGCAGACAGCTTTGAATGCATCCAGCAGCGCATACGCAGCCAGCAAGACAGCCGTGAACTACAATGCCCTGCAGGCAGCTAAGACCAATGCCGAGATTTCAGCCGATGCTTATGCCGCCTATGCCGTTTATGAAGCTAAGGCCGTAGCAAACCTGACCGCAGAAGGTCTGGCCAGCTTCAACAGCGATGCCACCGTTGCACCCTACTACGAAGGCACATACGAAGGCACCGATGCGCAGGAAGCTGCCATCAAGGCTGCATATATGTCGGCATTAGCAAACTATCGCAAGGTAGGGGCTGATGTGACAGACTACATCACTAATCCTTCGTTTGAGACAGATGCTGCTATCGCTGATCTGACATCAGGACAGACGAGCCCGACAGGATGGACGCTGACTACGACTGGCACTGAAAATGCACAATGGGGCACCGCCAATGCCAGCACAACAATCTCTGGCATAGCAACCACATTTAATCCATACGCAGGTGACAACTACTACTACATCCGCAGCAACTGGAATGCAGGAACCGACTACACACTGTCACAGACAGTCAACAATATTCCCGCAGGCTACTACAGGCTGTCATGCCGCATGGCAACCTACGCCAGCGCAGAAACAACGACTTATTCGCTTTCTGCTCAGGAGGAGAGCGAGACTGAGGTTTCCTCATCAACAACTACTGCTGTAGGCGAGTGGACGGAATGGGCGCTTACCGTTGAGAAGAAATCGGCTTCTACCTCGCTCACTATTACTGCTAACATGGTTCCTGGCGCAGCAGACGGAGGTCGTCACTTCCAGATGCTACTGGATAACTTCCAGCTGACTTATCTGGGTTCAGTAGATTTCTCCATCTCTGAAGATGAGACAGCGGCACCTGTTGAGCAGTTGATGGCCAATGTCACCCTCACCCGCACCCTCAAGGGTGGCCAGTGGAACGGCTTCAGCGTGCCCTTCGGCTTCACCGTAGCAGGCTCTGCTCTCGACGGTGCCAGCGTGAAGCAGTTCAGCTCCGCGAGCGACAACGAAATCACCCTGGAAGATGCCACCGAGATTGTGGCCGGCAAGCCATACCTTGTCAAGCCCGCTGAAGATGACATCGAGAACCCGACATTCAGCGGCGTTGCCGTGAGCAATCCGGATGAAGTCACTTGTGGCGACGGTGCATACACTTTCCAGGCACACCTCTACGCAACCGACCTGGCCACCGACGGCAGCGTGGCGTATGTCTCCACCACCGACAGCAGCATCAAGAAGCTGACATCGGGCAGCATCAAGGGCCTGCGCGCCGTGTTCAACATACCCACCGGCGGCGAAGTGAAGGCTCTCGTGGTGCGCTTCGACGGCATGACAACAGGGCTCCTCACCATCGATGCCGATGGCAACATGCACGACGGTGCCTTCTACAACCTCGCCGGACAGCGCATGACACGCGCTCCGAAGGGCATCTACATCGTGGGCGGCAAGAAGGTGGCCTTCAAGTGAATGCAGAATATATAACGTAAAGACAAGCAAGACATGAATAAGCTCATCTATTCTACTCCTGAGCTCCGCGTCAAGGTGATTGGCGCAGAGCTCCCCGTAGCAGCCTCCAACAAGGTCGCCTCCGACGGTAACAGCATAGAGTTCAACCCAAGCACCATGACTGGGGGCTCAGGCGGCGATGCCGTCAAGCACCGCGGCACCGTGGTGTGGGACGACTGGGACAAATAAGCGCCCAGGCGCACCACTCAGGTAAGCATGTGCCATCCGCCGCCACGGGCCTACACCGCCCGTGCCGCGCGGATGCCAAAGGAGCATCTTGCAGCTCCGTGCTGCAAGGATGTGATAAGTTAATAAAGTTAGAGGCGGGGCTCTGCTGTGAAGCAGGGCCTCGCTGTTTGTGTGAAGAGCCAAGAGTGGTCTAAAGCTGGCCTATGCGGGTGGGCACATCGGCGAAGGCGAGGAGCGCATCGTCGCCACGGCTGTCGCCATAGGCATAGAGCGTGTAGGCCGCGCGATTGGGGAACGCCTCAAGCAGGCGTGCCACCTTCTCGGGGCCATAGCAGTTGACGCTCTCTCCGTGCGATGCTGCATGGCGGACAGACAGGAAGCGGCCCGTCAGGATGCCGTCGGGCGACACCTCAACGCGTGTGGCGATGACTATACCTACGCCCAGACGCTCGCACACGGGTCGCACCCACTCGTCGATGCTGGCCGTGACGACACACGCCGTGTGGCCGTCGGCCTGATGCTGTCGCAGCAACGCTACCGTGTGGGTGTTCAGCATGGATGCTGCCACAGGGGCGAAGGTGCTACCCCATAGCGCAAACTGCTCGTGCGACACTCCCCTGTAAAAACAGGCGAACAGTTTCTCCTTGGCCTTCCAGTTTGGACAGAGACCCAGCTTCATCAGCATCAGCCAAGGGGCATTACGCAGCACACCAAGGAGGAAGCGCAGCCGCCCGTGGGTGAAGCGGACGAAGGCCGTCAACGTGTCGGCCGTCGTCAGGGTGCCGTCGAAGTCGAAGGCTGCCACAACCGTCTCTGCCATCATTCCAACCATTAACCGTTTAAGTTTCTACCCCTCCCCGCCTCACCAGCCATAGAGGTTACCCACATTACATATAGAGGATTATGGCGAACACAGCTATCCAGCCTACGATGCACGCATGGATGAAGTGGTCGCGCAACAGCACTTGCGTCGGGCTGCCACTCTGATGGTCAACGAAGGTGACCTGCATGTAGCGCAAGATGCCTGCCAACACAAACACCGACGTGGCGTAAAGGTAGGGACTCCCCACGCGGCTTACGACATCGTCGGACACGGTGTAGAGGATATAGCACATGATGGTGACACTGCCCATGATGCCTATTGCCGCCATGAGAAAGTCCATGTTGTAGCGGCCGGCAGCCCTGCGGGTCGTTACTCCCGAGGCCTCAAAGATTGCCACGTCGTCGCGGCGCTTGGCCAGTGACAGAAAGAGTGCCAGCAGGAAGGTGATGAGCACAATCCAGTGGGACAGACTAATGCCTGTGCTCAGGCCGCCTGCCACGGTGCGCAACACGAAGCCTGTGGCGATGATGAACACATCGAGGATGGCAATGTGCTTGAGCCGAACCGTGTAGGCCACATTAAGCATGACGTACAGCAGGAGCGTGACTGCCAGTCCCGCCTGTGCACCCCGGCTGCCAAAACTACCCAGTGCCATCAGCACGAAGGCCAACATCCATAATGCCGCCATGACAGCGTAGGCCAACGGCTTGCTGACTGCGCCGCTGGCCACAGGGCGCAACCGCTTCACAGGGTGACGTCTGTCGGCATCGGCATCGTGGATATCGTTGAAGCAGTATACTCCGCTGGCAGCCATGCAGAAGGCGAGAAACGCCAGCATGCAGGGCCGCACATAGCACCAGTCTGTGGCATGACGGTCGAAGAACAACGGAGTGAGGACAAACATGTTCTTCAGCCACTGGTGCGGTCGTATCAGCCTGATTATGTTGCTATTCATCGCAATGCTTAACTTGATAAAGGGTTAGTGATGGGTGTTGGCAGCTGTCCACAGGCGTGAGCACAACCGATGTGTCTGCCCTCTGCTTGCTCACATAGTCCGTGATGGGCAAGTCATAGGCATCACCTGTGTTTGCCTCGATGATGTAGTCCACATGTCCAACGAACTCAGCAGGGAAGATACCGACAAAGTAGCAGGTGTCGCAAAGGGGCTTCAGCTCGTAGAACAAGGAGAACGGGCAGACCACGGCATCGGATGGCTGGAAGTGATGGCGCTGCACAAACGAGCGTACATCAGCATAGTGCCACTGCCGGTCGGGCTGCATTGACTGTATGCCACAGCCAGTCAGCAATATGGCCAACACTCCAAATATGCCGCACCATGACCTGTGGCGCACAGCTATAGACATTATAGCAGCCAGCAGAGGGAGATATGCCATCCAGTGGTAGTAAACGGCAAAACGCCCTGCCACGCTCATGCAGACAGGCACAGAGAGCGCAAGGAGCAACATAAGAGCACCTTTGTCATGCAAGAGCCCACGCAGGTTCGCCCTGAAACAAACGGCATAGGCTGTCACCGAGGCAATGAACAGAACCACGTAGCTGCGGTTTGCAACAATTGAGGCAAGACTCTCGCCGAGCCCTGAGCCCGAAGTCAGTACCGTCAGTTTCTGCACGTATGGCTCCGAAGAGAAACCCAACACATCGCCCGCCCATGGCAGCACGGCCAAGGCTATTGCTGCCAGCGTGTCCGAGTACTGTATGATGCTGCTGGCAAAGGCTGTCAACCGGCCATGAGCAGCCATGAAAGCCACCACCATGAGCAGCCCGCCGCAGAAACCAGAAAGAATGAGACCGAGCAGCCGAAAGAGCATCCTGCGCCTGCCTGACAGCACAATGAAGGCAAACAGCCATAGCACAAACAGATAGGCTGCCGCCTGAATGCCAGCACATAGAGCGATAGCAGATGCCGCCATGACAGCCATGCCGCTCAACCGCGACTTAGCCGACAGATGCACAACAATGGCGTAGATGGTGACGGTGCAAGCCAAGGCACACAACATGTCGGGACGCCCGTTGCGATACATCCAGGCCATCTCACCTGTGCCCCACAGCAACACCGTGAACAGGGCTGTTGTCAAGCAGGTCAGTGGCAGCCCGCTGCACCTCATGAGCCGCAACCAGACACCACCCAACATGAACATGATGAGCAAATTCATGCTCCTTACCACCACCATGCTACCACCAAAGAGCCATATCCAGACAGTGAGCAGCATCTGATAGAGCGGTGGATATGTTGAGAAAGGATATTGTCCGGCAACACGATACCATGCCGTAGTCGCCCATGAGCCATGAACAGCCGCATTGTAGGATGTGTCGGCAAACATCACCTCGTCTATCCAGGGAGGCAAAGCATCTATCGTGATGACGTTAACAGCAATGAAGAACAACGACAACAGGAGATAAGTGCAGGTGCAATGTTTCATAGTCATATATATACAAAGAAGACGTGGACAAATTACTCCGTCTACGTTGTTCGAGGTATTGGGGATGACCTATCTATCTAAACGAGCAAATGTCCACGCCTGTTGGCGTGAACCATCTACTTTCGTTCTTGATAGATGTTGTCTAATTCCCCAATTATCGAACAACAAGAATCAAAAGTTGGTGTTCACCTGTATGTTAGTTCATCGTATATCGCCCATAGGCAAATGCTGTTTAATAGTTGATCGGATGCATCATCGTTATAGTACACTCCTGATAGCTGCTGTTAGTCATTGCTCTTGCATTATAACGGCTATGCAAAAATACTAAACAATCTGATGCATGAAAGAGTTCCATGCAGAATAACCTCCGTGGAGCATACTAAAAGTGCAGCCCCCTGACTCACGTCGGAGGGCTGCCACAACACAAACACAAAATAAAACACGACAATATGTTACCTTGTATTGACACCTTCGCATTCATCCGCCAGAATATTCAAGGCGGTGCAGGAGCAGAGGGCTGCAAGCTGTTATGCTTCACGCACGGCATGCCGCATCGTTGCACACACTGTCCAGATGTCCGGTAAACATAGTTGGGTTAGGAAGAACCACAAAATGAGAGATATAAGTCAGTTAGGTTTATAAGGTGTTTACTTACATGATGCCGCGCTCCCGCAATGCCAGCTGCCACTTCCAGGCAGAAGCGAGCACATCGTCGAGCGGGGTATCGGCACGCCAGCCAAGCACCCTGTTGGCCTTGTCCACATTGCCCCACACTTTCTCAATGTCGCCTGCACGACGCCCAACTATCTGATAGTTGAGCTTCACGCCGGTGGCACGCTCGAAGCTGTGTATGAGCTCAAGGACGCTGGTGCCTGTGCCTGTGCCAATGTTGTAGACCTCGACGGGCTCCTCAATCTTGTCTTCCATGATGCGTGTCATGGCGCAGACATGTGCCTTGGCCAGGTCAACGACATAGATGTAGTCACGTATGCATGAGCCGTCGGGAGTGTCGTAGTCGTCGCCGAAGACGCTGAGTTTCTCGCGGATGCCGATGGCTGTCTGCGTGAGATACGGGATGAGGTTCTGCGGCACGCCATTGGGCATCTCGCCGATGATGGCGGTGGGGTGCGAGCCTATGGGGTTGAAGTAGCGCAGCAGGATGGCCTTGATGGGCGACCCGCTGGCCACGGTGTCCTGTATGATTTCTTCGTTAATCTGCTTGGTGTTGCCGTAAGGGCTCTCAGCCTTCTTGATGGGAGTCTCCTCGGTAGCTGGCAGCACATCGGGCTGGCCGTAGACAGTGCAGCTGGAGCTGAAGATGATGCCCTTGACATCGTACTTGGGCATGAGCTCAAGAAGGTTGACGAGGGATACTATGTTGTTGCGATAGTAGAGCAGGGGTTTCTGCACGCTCTCACCTACAGCCTTGCTTGCGGCGAAGTGGATAATGCCGCTGATATTGGGGTACTTCTTGAACACAGCCTCTGTGGCATCGAAGTCGCGGAGATCCACTTTCTCAAAGGCCGGACGCACGCCAGTTATCTTCTCTATGCCGTCTATCACATCGGCACGTGAGTTGGAAAGGTTGTCTACAATGACTACATTGTAGCCTGCATTCTGCAACTCTACTGTTGTGTGGGAACCGATGAAGCCTGTTCCGCCTGTCACGAGGATTGTCTCTTTCATAATGGAAGCGTGGGGGTTGTATTAAGTGCGCACAAAATTAAAAGATTTGGGTTACTGAGCAAAGGAAAGCAGTAGAAAGTTGCCCCAGCAGTCAACTTTCGCTGTCCACCACATAGCATCCTCCCACCCACTCTGTGAAAGGCTCCTCGGCTGTCAGTTTGTGGTGACTGACGTATCTGCCATTGTCATCGGTGACCACCACAACCTGTCTCTCAACCTTGTTGCCGGGCATCTTAATATAATTGTACGCGCGCG
This sequence comes from uncultured Bacteroidaceae bacterium, assembly GCA_905234605.1. Classification (GTDB taxonomy): domain Bacteria; phylum Bacteroidota; class Bacteroidia; order Bacteroidales; family Bacteroidaceae; genus Physcousia. Next base: position 28,426 of record CAJOIE010000017.1, read on the forward strand.
CGTTCATTATTCCTTTATGTTCCTATTTACGCCTTCGCAACGGCTTGCGCTGATGCGGCGTATAGGGTTTATCCTTGACGACCTGTATCTTCCGTTGCACTGGGCGTGTTGCGCGCCTGACGCTGTCCGAAGATGATGCCATGCCAGCAGGCAGCAGTGCCTTGAGCGTGTCTGCCTTCATCACGGCTGCACTGTCGGCTCCTGTCATAACGAGTGCTGTGGTATCTCCTTCAACCGAGAATGGCACTACTGCCATCGTGTCGGCAGCAAGCTGCGAGCGCACAGCCTCACTCTTGTGGAAGCGTATCAACGTAATACCCGTTGCGACAAAGAGCGAGGTGGCAGCCTGCTCGCCGGCCGGCAGATAGAGCATGCCGTCCACCTGGCGTGGTGTCCATCCTTTCTCATTGGGCACACGCACTTCAGCCTTGAGATTGTGAGCAATCACCTGCTGCGCGGCCCGCGTGGAGTCGTTGGTATACGTCACTAACAGCTGCGCATAGAGCTCGCTGTGTCGCTGTGCAGCAAAGCAGTATGTGCTGAAACGCCACAGCAGGTCGTCGCCGATAAGCCATGTAGAGTCGCACGGCATGGACCATGCCACGAAATTCTGCCTCACCGCACCTCTCACTGCCATCACTGTCTGTCCGGCCCACACATTGGCCGTATCGCCCACTGCGGAGAGTCCCGCATAGATGTCGGCTGACGCGGCAGCTGCTGCGCCGAGTGCCTGGGCTTCCTTCTCTATCCGTTCCGACACATGTTGGTATATACGCGCAAAGGCAGCAAGGTCGGAGCTGTAGTAGATGAGCGAAGAGTCCAGTTCAGCCTGAGTGATGCCGTGCTTGCGCAGCACCGCCTGCTGCAAGTTGTAGCGTCGCTCGTCAATGGTGAGACCGTCGTCGGCATGCGATGCCTCAGCCATGCCCTGTGCGAAATGGAAGTCGTGGAGCACACGTTCCATTTTTCCTGCCGGGAGCACGTCCTTGGGCAATCTGGGCTTACATGCTGTGCAGAGGAGCATACAGCATGCAATGCAGCAACATGCTATGGTGGCAGGCCACGCTTTCATCTGAGGCTTCGGGACAGGGTCTTGGGGAAGAACAGCATCAGTGCAATCACTCCGCACGAGATGAACGCGTCGGCCACATTGAAGATGTAGCTGAAGAACACATAGTGCGAGCCGCCCACAAGAGGCATCCACTGCGGCCAGTCCCACTCGGCAATCGGGAATGACAGCATATCGACCACCCTGCCGTAGAACCACGTGGAGTAGCCCTGGCCGAGGGGCACCAGCTCCGCCACCTGCGGATAGGGAGGATCGGTGAATATCATGCCATAGAGCATGCAGTCGACGATATTGCCGGCTGCTCCCGTCATGATAGCTGCCAGACAGACGAGGTAGCCCCAGTGCACGCCTCGGCGAATGAGCTTCACGATGTAGCATGCCACAGCTATGGTGGCAATGATGCGGAAGCCTGTGAGCAGCAGCTTGTCGAAGAGCTCGATGCCGAAAGCCATGCCGTTGTTCTCTATGAACGAGATGTAGAACCAGTCGGTGATGCGCCGGCACTCATGGAGGTGCATATGCGTCTTAACCCATATCTTGCTCCATTGGTCGAGCATGATGCCGCATCCAAAGATGGCTGCCACGGCAATCAGCTGAGCTCGCTTTCTTGACAACATGCTTTTCACCTTCGTCTTGTCCGCAATACGTTAGCTGCCTTGCATCAGTGTTTACGCCGTTTGTCGTTCTTGACCTCAATGCTGAGTGTGGCATGAGGCACGGCGCGCAGCCGCTCCTTGGGTATGAGCTTGCCTGTCTCGCGGCAGATGCCATAGGTCTTGTTGTCGATGCGCACGAGTGCAGCCTTCAGTCCTGCAATGAACTTCTGCTGGCGCATGGCCATGGCTATCAGTTGTTCTTTTGACTGTGTCTCAGACCCCTCTTCCAGTGTGTGGTAGGTTGGTGAGGTATCGTCGTTCTCGTTGCTGTCGCGGTTCATCACGCGGTCCATGGTCTTCTCATAGTCGCTCTCAGCCACGGCGAGCTTGTCCAGTATCAACTGACGGAACTCCTCGAGTTCCTCGTCGGTATAGCGTGTCTTTTCAGGCATAGTGGGTTGGATGATTGATGGTTAGACTTTTTGAACGCAGATATTGAGTGTGAGTCCCTCAATGTCAAGGGTCGAGGGTTCAGCAAGTGCGTCTGCAAGAGTGATGCTGTCGGCAAGCACCTGTGCCTTGATATAGTCGGCAAAGCCCTCTATGGCCTTGTCTGCCTCGGCCTGGTGCTGCATCACGATGCTGATGTGGTCGGTGATCTCGAAACCGCTCTCCTTGCGCAGGTTCTGTATGCGCTTCACTATCTCGCGGGCCAGGCCCTCGTTGCGCAGCTCGTCGGTGACGGTGATGTCGAGTGCCACGGTGAGCGCGCCTTCGTTGGCAACGGTCCATCCCGGGATGTCCTGGCTGAAGATCTCGACATCGGCAGCCTCCACGGTGACCACGTCGCCGCCGGCCAGTGTGAGCTGCAACTGTCCCTCACGCTCCAGCCTGCCTATGCTTGCCTGGTCGAGTGTGGTCACGGCGGCATTCACCTCCTTCATGAGCTTGCCGAACTTCTTGCCCATGGTGCGGAAGTTGCACTTCACCTGCTTGGTGAGCAGGCCCTCACCTTCCACGAACTCGAGGCGTTTCACGTTCACCTCATCGAGGATAAGCTGCTTCACTGCTTCTATGCGCTGCTGTTGTTCCTTGCTCAGGGCGGGTATGGCTATTCGTGCCAGCGGCTGGCGCACTATGATTTGCTCTTTCTTGCGCAGCGATAGCACCATTGATGTTAGCTGTTGCGCGAGTTCCATGCGTGCCTCCTGCTCTTTGTCGATCTTTGCCTCGTCGGCCACGGGGAACTGTGCGAGATGCACGCTCTGTGTCTCGGCAGGGCGCACGGCGTGCAGGTCGCGATAGAGACGCTCGGCATAGAATGGTGCTATGGGTGCCATGAGGCGTGCCACTGTCTCGAGACAGGTGTAGAGCGTCTGGTAGGCCGAGAGCTTGTCGGTGGTCATCTCACCGCCCCAGAAGCGCTTGCGTGAGAGGCGCACGAACCAGTTGCTGACATTGTCGACGACGAAGGCCTGGATGAGGCGTCCTGCGCGTGTGGGCTCATAGTCGCCGTAGCAGGCGTCCACATCGCGCACCAGTGAGTTGAGCTCGGAGAGTATCCAGCGGTCCATCTCGGGGCGCTCAGCCATGGGCACATCGGCCTCATCGTAGCTCCAGCCGTCGACATTGGCATACATGGCCAGGAACGAGTAGGTCTGGAACAGCTTGCCGAAGAAGGTGCGCTGCACCTCGGCCACGCCGGCCTCGTCGTACTTGAGGTTGTCCCATGGCTGCGAGTTGGTGAGCATATACCAGCGCACGGCGTCGGTGCCGAACTTCTCGATGTTGTCGAAGGGATTGATGGCGTTGCCGAGACGCTTGCTCATCTTCAGGCCGTTCTTGTCGAGCACCAGACCGTTGGAGATGACAGCCTTGTAGGCCACGGAGTCGAACACCATGGTGGCTATGGCGTGCAGGGTGAAGAACCAGCCTCGTGTCTGGTCGACGCCTTCGGCTATGAAGTCAGCTGGATAGACGACACGGCTGTCGAGGGCTTCGCGGTTCTCAAAGGGATAGTGTATCTGTGCATAGGGCATTGCCCCGCTGTCGAACCATACGTCGATAAGGTCTGTCTCTCGGCGCAGTGGCTGTCCGCTGTCACCCACGAGCACTATGTCGTCCACGTAGGGACGGTGCAAGTCGATGCGGTCGTAGTTTTCCTGCGACATGTCGCCTGGCACGAAGCCTTTGTCCTTCAACGGGTTGGCAGCCATCACTCCGGCAGCCACGGCACGCTCTATCTGCTCATATAGTTCCTCCACAGAACCTATGCACAGCTCCTCGCGTGTGTCGCGGTTGCGCCAAATGGGTAGCGGTGTGCCCCAGTAGCGGCTGCGGCTGAGGTTCCAGTCGTTGAGGTTCTCGAGCCATTTGCCGAAGCGCCCCGTGCCGGTGGCCTCGGGCTTCCAGAGTATGGTCTTGTTGAGAGTCATCATGCGCTCCTTGGCTGCCGTGGAGCGTATGAACCAGCTGTCGAGGGGGTAGTAGAGCACAGGCTTGTCGGTGCGCCAGCAGTGGGGGTAGTTGTGCACGTGCTTCTCTATCTTGAAGGCCGTGCCGGCCTGCTTCATCTCCATGCACAGCACTATGTTGAGGTCCTCTGTCTTGGCAAGTGCCTTCTCGTCGAGGCTGGCATAGCGCGGATCGTAGGCATTCTTGACATAGTCGCCGGCGTGGTGCCAGTAGCTGTCGTTGACACATGCCTGAACGAAGGCTGCGTCCATGTCGTCCTTGACGAAGTACTTGCCTGTGAAGTCAACCATGGGTCGGGTGTCACCGGCCTTGTCCACGACAAAGAGTGAGGGTATGCCGGCATCCTTAGCCACCTTTGCGTCGTCGGCACCGAAGGTGGGTGCGATGTGCACTATGCCTGTGCCGTCGTCGGTGGTCACGTAGTCGCCGGGGATGACGCGGAAGGCCTCGTCGGAGCGCACGACGACCTTGCCGTCGTCGAGCGAGCATGGCTTCACCCAGGGGAATAGCTGCTCGTAGCGGAGGCCGACGAGTGCAGCCCCCTCCCAGCCCTCAGCGGAGGTGACGACCTCTGCATCTTCGGGGAAGTATGCATCCTTGCGCGACTCTGCGATGATGTATATGGCTTGCTCCTTGCTGTAGGGGTTCTGTCCCTTTACTGCCACATACTTGATCCTCGGGCCTACGCACAGGGCTGTGTTCGATGGCAAGGTCCACGGCGTGGTTGTCCATGCAAGGATATACACCGGCAGGCCCATGCCGAACAGCTGCACCAGGCTCTCGGGATAGCTCCTGCCCTCCCCCTTGGATGATGCTGAAGGGGCCTTGATGCGGAACTGGGCTGTGACGGTCGTGTCCTTCACGTCGCGGTAGCAGCCAGGCTGGTTGAGCTCATGTGAGGAGAGGCCGGTGCCTGCGGCAGGGCTGTAGGGCTGTATGGTGTAGCCCTTGTAGAGCAAGCCTTTCTGGTAGAGTTGTTTGAGCAGCCACCAGAGTGTCTCTATGTACTTGTTGTCGTAGGTGATATAGGGGTGCTCCATGTCGACCCAGTAGCCCATGCGGCGGCTGAGGTCGGTCCACTCCTCGGTGTACATCATCACGTTCTGGCGGCAACGGCGGTTGTAGTCCTCGATGCTGATGGTCTTGCCGATGTCCTCCTTGGTGATGCCGAGCTCCTTCTCCACGCCGAGCTCCACGGGCAGGCCGTGTGTGTCCCATCCGGCCTTGCGGTGCACCTGACAGCCTTTCATGGTCTTGAAGCGGCAGAAGGTGTCCTTGATGCTGCGTGCCAGCACGTGGTGTATGCCGGGGTGACCATTGGCCGACGGGGGACCCTCGAAGAATACGAATGAGGGACAGCCTTCGCGCTCGCTTATACTGCGGTGGAAGAGGTCCTCATCGTCCCAGATGCGGAGTATGTCGTGGTTCACCTCGGTGAGGTTGAGGTGGCTGTGTTCTGGAAATCTGTTCGCCATATATGGTTGTTATTGTTGCTTTCCTAAGGCATAAGGTGCGCAAAAATAACGTTTCTCACACGTACAGCCAAATTTTCGGGCAGGCAGTGGCTCTACCCCTGACTTCGTCAATGCGTCACCCAGCCTCATTCTATGCTGAGATCGGGCAGGTTGAATAGAGGCTCAATGGTCTTATGACGCTCGGTCAGGAAGAGT
>CAJOIE010000018.1 GCA_905234605.1 uncultured Bacteroidaceae bacterium
CACCCCCTGCACGGTCTTGACGAAGACGGTGCAGGGGGTGCGCGAGTGTTCTCTGAGGGTGATGTGTGAGGGCCTGCCGCTACGATGCCTGAGGTGGTGTCTGGGTCAGCACGTCAGCCAGGAGGGCCAGTTGCTCGCGGCTCTCGGGGGTGATGCGTCCGCGCAGTGTCACCACAGGCTCCACCACCTCAATATCCTTCATGGCATCGAGCATGGCGCGCATGGTCTTGGCAGCGGAGGGAGCCCACGAGCCGTTCTCCACCAGTGCTGCGCGGCGGTGCTGGTAGGCCTTTATGGTGAGTCGGTGCAGGAAATCGTGCATGGGCGTGAAGACACCGGCGTCGTAGCTTGCGGCCATGCACACCAGTGTCCCGTAGCGGAAGGCGTCCTCCACGGCCTCTGCCATGTCGTCGCGGCAGAGGTCGGCCACAGCCACCTTCGGGCAGCCACGCTGCCGCAGCATGTCGGCCAGCAGGCTGGCTGCCTCGGCGGTGTGGCCGTGTATGCTGGCGTGGGCTATGCAGATGCCCTCTGTCTCCACGTCATAGCTGCTCCAGATGCCATAGAGGCGTATGGCCTCGGCCATGGCCTCGCCTTTGAGCACTGGTCCGTGCAGCGGCAGTATGGCCTCAAGGCGTGGCAGGGCGGATGCTTTGCGCAGCACGGCGGCAACGGGCGAGCCATACTTGCCGCAGATGTTGAAGTAGTAGCGGCGGGCCTCACATGCCCAGTCGTCGGGGTCGGCATCGTAGACACCGAACTTGCCGAAGCCGTCGGCCGAGAAGAGCACGCCGTCGGTCTCGTCGTAGCTCATCATCACCTCGGGCCAGTGCACCATGGCGGCACCTATGAAGCGCAGCGTGTGGCGACCCAGAGGCAGCGTGTCGCCCTCCTTGACTGTTTGCACACGGCCTTCCAGCAGTGCGCCGTCGATGTAGAGGGGCAGCATCTGTGCGGCCTTGGCCGAGCACACAATCTGCATCGCGGGGTAGAGCGCGAGGGCCGATGCTATGCCCGAGGAGTGGTCGGGTTCCAGGTGGTGGACGACGAGGTAGTCGGGCGTGCGGCCGGCGAGGGCTTCGCTGAGATGCGCGAGCCATGCCTCGATGGTGTGCGAGTCGGTGGTGTCGAGGATGGCCATTCGCTCGTCGGTGATGAGGTATGAGTTGTAGCACATGCCCTGTGGCGTGGCATACTGACTCTCAAAGAGGTGCATGTCGGGGTCGTCGACACCGATGTAGCTGATGTCCGTGGTGATGGTTGTAAGCATATACTCAGTGTGTGTGGTTTGCTGTTGACAGGGCAAAGGTAGGCAAAAAGACACAGACGACATCTAAAAGTTGATGCTGCCGCGCTCGCCAACGGGCAGGAAAGCGTACCTTTGCAGCCGCACAGGCTGCTCCAAGAGCCTTAAAGACACAAACATAACCAACCAGACATATATGGCAGAACACTTAGACATCCAAGAGCTGGAGCAAGTGGTGGTGCGCTTCTCCGGCGACAGCGGCGACGGCATGCAGCTCGCTGGAAACATCTTTTCCACCGTTAGTGCCACCGTAGGCAACAGCATCTCCACTTTTCCCGACTATCCGGCCGACATACGCGCCCCGCAGGGCTCGCTGACAGGTGTGTCTGGCTTTCAGGTGCACATAGGTGCAGGCAAGGTGTACACACCCGGCGACCTGGCCGACGTGCTCGTGTGCATGAATGCCGCGGCACTCAAGACCCAGCTGCGCTATGCCAAGCCTGATGCCACCATAATAGTAGACATAGATGCTTGCCAGCAGAAGGACCTGGAGCGCGCAGCCTTTGCCACCGACGACCCCATCGCGGAGCTGGGCATCGACAGCGACCGTGTCGTGGCGTGCCACCTCACCACCATGGTGAAGGACGCACTCTCCGACAGCGGCATGGACCAGAAGAGCATGCTCAAGTGCCGCAACATGTTTGCACTCGGCCTCGTATGCTGGCTCTTCGACCGCGACCTTGAGGTGGCCTACGCCTTCATACGTGAGAAGTTCGCCCGCAAGCCCGCCGTGGCCGAGGCCAACATCAAGGTGATACAGGCCGGCTACGACTTCGGGCACAACACCCACAGCACCGCCAACAACGTGCGCCGCATAGAGAGCCGCGAGAAGGTGCCCGGCCGCTACATGGACATAACAGGCAACAAGGCCACCGCCTACGGCCTGATAGCAGCTGCCGAGCGTGCCGGCCTCAAGCTATACCTCGGCAGCTATCCCATCACGCCTGCCACCGACATACTCCACGAGCTGGCCAAGCACAAGAGCCTCGGCGTGACCACGGTGCAGTGTGAGGATGAAATATCGGGCTGCGCCTCGGCTCTGGGAGCATCGTTTGCCGGCGCACTCGCCGTGACGAGCACCTCCGGCCCTGGTATATGTCTCAAGAGCGAGGCCATGAACCTGGCCGTCATCATGGAGCTGCCCCTCGTGGTGATCGATGTGCAGCGCGGCGGACCTGCCACAGGCCTGCCCACCAAGTCGGAGCAGACCGACCTGCTGCAGGTGCTCTTCGGTCGCAATGGCGAGAGCCCCATGCCCGTGCTGGCCGCGCTCTCACCCACCGACTGCTTCGATGCTGCCTACGACGCCGCACGCATCGCCCTTGAGCATATGACGCCCGTGGTGTTGCTCACCGATGCCTTCGTGGCCAACGGCTCGGCCGCCTTCCGCCTGCCCGACCTGAACGAATATCCCGAGATACATCCGCACTATGTGCCCGAGGAACTGCGTGGCACGTGGACACCCTATCAGCGTGACCCCGAGACCGGCGCGCGCTACTGGGCCGTGCCTGGACGCGAAGGCTTCACACACATACTCGGCGGCCTGGAGAAGGACAATGCCACAGGTGCCATCTCCACTAATCCCGAGAACCACGACCTGATGACACGCCTACGCGCCGAGAAGGTGGCGCGCATCAGTGTGCCCGACCTTGAGGTGCAGGGCGACAAGGACGATGCCGAGTTGCTCATCGTGGGCTTCGGCAGCACCTATGGCCACCTCCATGCTGCCATGGACGAGCTCCGCGCACAAGGCCACAAGGTGGCTCTGGCGCAGTTCCGCTACATCAACCCCCTGCCTGCCAACACCGCCGAGGTGCTGCGCCGCTACCCGCGTGTGGTCGTGGCCGAGCAGAACTGCGGGCAGCTGGCTGCCTACCTCCGTATGCGTATCGACGGCTTTGCACCCGAGCAGTACAACGAGGTCAAGGGCCAGCCATTCGTGGTCAGCGAGCTCACTTCCTACCTAACCCAACAGTTAGGCCGATAATTAAAAGCCTTTAATCTAAGGACGAATTTAACGGATTACACGAATTCTCCGAATGGAGTTGATATACAACATGTGACAGTATGGAACGTACAGCACAAGATTACAAGAAAGGACAGCCACGCTGGTGCCCCGGCTGCGGCGACCACTTCTTCCTCGCCTCCTTCCATAAGGCTCTGGCCGAGATAGGCGTGGCACCCAGCGACATAGCCGTCATCAGCGGCATCGGGTGCAGCTCGCGCCTGCCCCACTATATGGCCACCTACGGCATGAACACCATCCACGGGCGCGCAGCAGCCATAGCCACAGGCACCAAGGTGGCCAACCCCCACCTGTCGGTGTGGCAGGTAAGCGGCGACGGCGACGGCCTGGCCATCGGCGGCAACCACTTCATCCATGCCAACCGCCGCAACATAGACATCAATATAGTGCTGCTCAACAACCGCATCTATGGCCTCACCAAAGGACAGTACTCGCCCACGTCGCCGCGCGGCTTCGTGAGCAAGTCGAGCCCCTACGGAACAGTGGAAGACCCCTTCCGTCCGGCTGAGCTGTGCTTCGGCGCACGCGGCCATTTCTTCGCCCGTGCCGTGGCCACCGATGCCCCTGGCACCATCGAGGTACTCAAGGCCGCCCATGCGCACAAGGGCACGGCGGTGTGCGAGATACTGCAGAACTGCGTCATCTTCAACAACGGCACCCACGACAGTGTCTACGACAAGGCCGGCCGCGAGCACAACGCCATCTACGTGCGCCATGGCGAGCCACTCGTGTTCGGCCCCAACAAGGAGTATGGCCTCGTGCAGGACGGCTTCGGACTGAAGCGCGTGGAGATAGGCCGTGACGGCTACACCATCGACGACATTCTCGTGCACGACGCCCATGCCGCAGACAACACCCTCCAGCTCAAGCTCGCTCTCATGGGCGACGGCGACGGCTTCCCCGTGGCTCTCGGCGTGATACGCGACGTGGAGGCTCCCACCTACGACGAGGCTGTCATGGCACAGCTCGCCGAGGTGTCGGCTGCCAAGAAGTATCACACCTTTGCCGAGCTGCTCGAGACCAACGACGTCTGGGAAGTGAAGTAATTACGGATGGTTGAGGAGCAGGTCATCAGCAGCGTTCACAACCCGCGCATACGTCAGGTGATAGCCCTGACGCAGAAAGCGTCGGAGCGGCGCCGCACGGGGCTCTTCGTGGTGGAGGGGCGGCGCGAGGTGGAGCGTTGCGTGGCCGCCGGCTACGAGGTGGTGGAGGCGTATAGCCTTACCTCCGACAGCCCTCCCGTGGGAGAGGAGAGATGGCGTGTCACTCCCGAGGTCTACGAGCGCATAGCCTACCGTGGCACCACGGAGGGCATCGTGGCCGTAGTGCGCCAGCGCCACGCGCGGCTCAGCCAGTTAGTGCTGCCGGCCGAGGGCGCACTCGTCGTGGTGGTGGAGAGCGTGGAGAAACCCGGCAACATCGGTGCCATCATGCGCTCGGCCGATGCCGCAGGAGCACATGCCCTCATCGTCAGCGACCCGCACACCGACCTCTACAACCCCAATCTCATACGCGCCAGCGTTGGCACATGCTTCAGTGTGCCAACGGTGGCGTGCACGTCGGCCGAAGCCATAGCCTACCTCCGTGCCCACGGGGTGGCTATCCTTACGGCTCAGCTGCAGGACTCGAGGCTCTACTATGACACCGACATGCGTCGCGCCACAGCCATAGTGCTCGGCACCGAGGCCACAGGGCTCACTTCAGCATGGCGCGAGGCTGCCGATGCCCACATACGCATCCCCATGCTCGGCATGGCCGACTCGCTCAACGTCTCCGTCAGTGCCGCCGTGCTGCTCTATGAGGCCGTGCGGCAGCGCGGCACGTAAGAGCTGAAAGTTTTCTTTCGTCTTTCGTCTTTCCGTGGGCAGGAACCGGGCGTGTGTGAGAGCCGGCGTGTGGGTTGGTGGGTATGTGTCAGTTTTTTATGTCAGCAGGGGCGCACATGTGCCAGCGCGGTGACAGATTCAAGGTCTTCAAAGAACAATCCTGCCCGCGACTCAAGGCTTACAATGGTCATGCAGACCACGTCGCCTGCCGTGTAGACGGCATCGCCCAGTTCCGAGGCGAGCACCAGCAGCCCCCGACCCCGCCAGAGATGCGTGCCTCCCAGCTCCGCCTCCTGGTTCAACTCGGGTGACACACGCATCATGTAGACCACGGCGCCAGCCTCCTCGTTCTCATAGACCTCATGCACCACCATCATCACGTGGTTGTCCTTCGTGATGTAGTACGGCTCCCCGGATGTGGCCACCGCATCGGCCGGCAGCACATGGGCGAGGATGTCTGTGGGAGAGGCTGCCAGCAGGCAGGCATCATCCACCCGCTCCAAAGAGATGATGGTGGTGCTCAGCAAACCAAGTGGCCGCTTATAGCGCTGAAGCTCGGAGGCTGCCACGAGACACAGCCCTCGCCCGTCAATGACCGGCAGGCCCAGCACCTCGGTCGTCTCGTCGTCAGCTCGCATAACATAGAAGACCTCGCCGTCTGCTGTGCTCGTGATGTCGCGTGCGCCATCGAAGACCACACGCCGACCCTCGGCGAGCTCTTTTGTCGTGCCCGTGGCGAAAATGGAGTCATTATTGTCTGCGTCTTGAATGGCTATGCCGTCAGTGTCGCCTCCGCATGCCGTCATGCCAAGCAGCACGCATGCAAACATAGTTAAATGAAGAAATGAAGCTTTCATGACAGATGTGTTTATGGTTTATAAGGTGTGTTATTCTACTATTAGCTTGCGTGACTGTGTCTGTCCTGCCTGCGTGACGCTTGCCACATAGATGCCCTTAGGCCATCCATTTGCGGCGTAGCGATGTGTGCCTGAAGTCACGATGTCCTGTATCTTCACCTCGCCGGTATGGGCATTGGCGATGGTGATGATAACGCCGCCATCGCCAGTGGCATCTTCAGGCACGGAAACCTCAATGATGCCATTGTGCGAGGTTGCCATCAGGGACGATGTGGCAGACGTCCCGTTTGTCGGTGGCTGCGCCTTGATGTTGAACTGGAAGCATTTGTAGTTGTATGCAAAGCGTCCAGTTACCTGAATCTCAGCATAGTCCTCGTTAGGTATTACTTGTGGCTCACCCGACTCCAATATGATGGGAACAGAGGGAGAGAAGTAGTTGAAATAGAAAGAGATAGTGCCATGCCCGTTATCCGTCCATGCCGTGGGGGTGACGCCATGTATGCTCGTGTAAGTAACGATGGCATCAGACGGCACATGCAGGGTTATCAGCCCTTTCTTGTACAGGTTGTACGTGTTGCCAAAGTAAATGGGTATTGTCGGGAACTCGGGATAGCTCCATGTGGATGTGTTGAATGCAGCCTGATGTATCGTTGCCTGTATGCCATCAGCAGTATCAATAGACTTTGTCAGTGTCTTATAGGTAACTCCATTCCTTTTAATGGCTGCGGTGAGTGTGCCTTTGATGTATTGCTTACTGCTGTTGTTGATGGTTATTTGGTAGGCGGATGGTGTGTTGTGCTGTATGGCAAGCTGCGTGCCAGTCCATGACCACGAGACTGTGATGGCACTGTCCTGGGGCAGGTTGCTGATAGTGTACACAGAATTGACCTCAGGAATGTCCTGACCGGCAATCTGATAATTAAAGCTCTGCAATACAGCAGCTCCGGCATCTGCCAGCCCGTATCCTGTCTCGTTGTTCCACCCATTAGTATATGTGTATGCTGGCAACTTGCGTGCTGTTGACTGAATGATGCTTTTAACTTCAGATGCAGTCAGGTCGGGATTGGCAGAAAGCATCAGAGCTGCGACGGCGGCAACTTGCGGACAGGCTGCTGAGGTGCCGTTGAAGTGTTCATTATAGTTGCCCTCGTACTTTCCGAGTACCCCCATTCGGTCAAGAGTGACTATCCCGAGCTCCTCATACAAAGCAGAAACAGCAACGATATCCAGCCCTGTGCCATAGTTACTATATTCATATCTATATCCGTTACGTGTAATGGCACCGACAGCGAACACATTTGGGAGTGATGCGGGGTAGTTCAAAGAAGAGGAAGACTTGTTTCCAGCAGCGAAGACTACGATTGTACCTTTTCCATTACGCCCCAAAAGGGTTGCATTGTTTATAGCATCCGTAACATAGTTGTTAACTTCATTTAAGTGCCATGAGCAACTTAATATATCTGCTCTTGGATATGCCCAGTTTATTGCATCAGCAATAAACTCACTAATACCATCAAGATTATCATTCGTGGGGTACTCTGGGAAAATATTAATGGGCAGTATTTTAACGCCGGCTGCTATTCCCGTGATACCTAAACCATTATTGTTTGCAGCAATTATGCCCGCACAAGCTATTCCATGCGATTTGGGTTGTTGTGTGGTTGTATTAAAAGGTTGGCCATGTTGTGTGGGATATCCTGCCGTATAACCGCTTTCAACGACACCAAGTAAATCTTCGTGGTCTTCATCCACACCTGTGTCAATAACAGCAACGGTTATTGTGGAGTCTCCTGTTATATAGTGCCATGCTTCTTCTGCATTTATATCTATTCCGGCTGTTCCACCAAAAGCTCCGGTATTTTTTAGATAATACTGTTTATAATACAAATCATCTGACAGTTTGATGGGGAGTTGTATCACAGGTTCAACCCATTCGATACCCTCCTCCTTAGATATAAGAGAGACTATCCTGAAGACCTCGTCGGAATTTGAGACGTTGCAGTCAAGACGGTGTACACCGTATTTGTATTCATGTGGTTCCAGTTGTCCTTCGAATAGTGATGTTATGTATTCGATGGAATGGAGGGGTTTAAGTTTTAACAAAATACGAGGTAATATATAGGCACTATCAGTTGCTCCTATGAGATAAGAAGCAGACGTATAAATATCCTTTTCGGCCAAATTAACAGGTTCATTCAAATAATGTAAGTAATTGGGAGATGTAACAACACCGTGTAGTCGTGCCCGTATTCTTTCCTTGTTTACTATGAGGGCTGGCTTTGTCCTGTTTACTTTTGTGAATTCAACAAAATGGTTTCCATACCAATAACCTGTCTTTTGTGCATGTAATGGTGAGCCAAATACTATAAATAATGTAAGCAGGAAGGTGATGAGATGTTTCATGTGAATTAGGTGTTTCATAGGAGATGTGTTTTTATATCTGTAGCTTCCACAAACCATGTTCACCGTCATTCAGCTCTATTTTCAATATGTATATGTCAGAAGGTAGGTTGGAGAGGTCAAGCGAAATGAGGGTAGGTGATACGACAACCTCTATGTGGGATAGGCTTACGGTATTTTGTGAGTTAATTAGTTGGATAGATACTGAACCATTGTAGTCAGAGGTATATATGAATAGCTGTTTTGTGCTGCTGTCCAGTTCAACGGATATTCTATAAAGTTGTAGGTTGTCAAAAGATGGTATGTGAGTCGGCTTTGTCTTTACGCTAAAGCGGTCATGCTCGGGAGAGCAGGCTGTGCACAAGACAAATGATAGCATGAAGACGTGGAGATATTTGAACAATGAGGACATCATGGTTGGTGTATTATGAAAGTGCTGGTGCAAAGGTATGGCGGGATAGGCATTCGCGCAATAGCCATGTGTGGAAAGGGTAAGGATGTAATGACTGCTGCTATTCGGTGAGTCTTAGGCTATTGCTAACTGTAAAAGTATAGTTTTCCATATTGGTATGTGGAAGTGGCCTTATTCGTAGTTACATTCAGAGACTATTAAGTACGTCACTAAGTGCGATACGTGGGTCCGTTATACCGAATCCTGTCTTCTTCAGTGTGAGCTTCCGATGCTGTACTGCTGAGGGGGTTATGCAGAATAGTTCACCGATGGTAGCGTTGGAGAAACCAATATGCGTTAGTACGCACAGGCGGATATCATCTTCTGTGAAGCTTGGTTTGCTACGGCGAAGCTTGGCTATGCTGTTGTAATCTATCTCGTTGATGAGAGCCTCGATGTCGGCCCATTCCGAGGTCGTGAGTCTGGTCTTGCCATGCAGCTTCTTGACGATGGCGTTGCGGTTGAGAATGTAGCTTTGCAGATGCTTTATGAGTGCATCTCGCTCCTTCGCATGCTCAAGCAGCTGTTGTTGGCGCTCTTGCAACAGACTTGTCTGAAGTGCTTGCTGGTGCATCTGGTCGCGGTGATGGTGGATTGCAGAACGTTGCTGCCGCAGTGCAGCACGCCACCGCTCGGTTTGTCGTTGCCATGCGCGATATATGCGGCGTGACAGTATGACGCAGAAGAAGAGGATTGCAAACAGCAGGACCCACATGGATGCCTGTCTCCTGAGGGCTCGCCCGCGCATGGTAGTAGCTTCTTGCTCCTGTTGGAGCACCTTGCGGTAGTAGTCGTCCTTGGCGCGCAAGGCATCGAGGTACATTTCCTCGGCCAACGTGCAGGCGGAGTCTTGATAGCACCGCGCCGAGTCGTACTCACCCATCTTCATCGTCACTTCGGCAAGAGAGCGTGTGTAGAGGTAAGCCATCCGTTTGGTCTTGATATGCACAGGCCTTACCAGCAAAGCCTTGGCCTGTGGCAGAGAGTCGCATTGCAGGTAACATGTGGCGAGTGTGCGGTTGAAGTCAAGCTCGAGGTCGGTGGTGAGCGAATTCGTAGGCAACAGGCGCGCATAGTTCAGCGCTCTTTTGTGTTCACCACGCGCGGTGTATATTTCGGCCAGCATGCTCAGGGCTTCACTTTCATACTCCGGGAGTCCATGCCCGACAGCCATGTCGAGTTCACGATGAGCGTAGTCGATGGCCGCAGTATAGTATGTGGTATCATGGCAGCAGGCTGCCCCGAGATAGCATTTTGCAGCACTGGCGTAAAGGGCCAGCAGGTTGGTGACTTTGTCGGGGTGACTCTCGTAGGTGGTCAAAGCCTGCTGTATGAGTCGTACGGCCTCTAACTCGTCTGTCCACTGTCGCTGTTCGGCCAGTCGCTGTAGAGCAATGTAGTGGTAGTGGTGATTGGAGCATCCTGCGGCGCAGTCTATGGCGGCCCTGTAGCAGTCTTCGCAAGCTTTGATGCTATCGTGGGCAGCATACCAGTCGCCCATGTATATGGCTGCTTGAATGTAGCGTCGCTTAGTGGTGGAGGTGCCTGTATGCCCGGCCTGCGACAGCTGCGTGTAGTAGCTGTAAGCGTTGTGAGCGATATACCAAGGCACCTGGAAAGAGCCGCGCAGGCCATCGGATAATGTAAGTAGCAGCGCGTAGAGGGAACGCTCGTCGCCAGCATGAAGTTCTTGTGGTTTCACAAGCTTGAGAATACTGTCGGCGCTTCTGACATCAGCTGGCAGATGGCTCTCGGCCTCCATGAGCAACGGCATCTGCACTGACGGACGGCGGCACGAGATGGTGGCTGCTGCAGCAAAGAGGAGCAAGAGAAGGATGTGTCTGCGCATAACCATGTGTCAAAGATATGCCCTTGTGCCTCTTATCACAAGGCTCACATACGGAAAAATGAGTGTGCCAAGCTGCTTGGTTACATGCTGACAGTCAGTAATCTGCAAGGTGCGGTCTTCTTACGTATATGCGTCAGCTGTGGAAAGAACGCATATATCTCGTGTTTGTGAGGCCGTGAAGACGAAATACGAAATACGAAAGACGATACAGCAGACACTGCACTGTCTTTCGTCTTTCGTCCCAGTATGTCGGTGTGTAGTGGTTTCAGGTGAGAAAAGAAGTAGGGATGGCTATATAAAATGCCCCACTGCCGTATGTCATGCATGCAGCAGTGGGGCTCGGTGTGTGTAAGGTGGCTGCTATCACAGCTTGGGACCAGCGGCGACGAGGGCCTTGCCGGCCTCGTTGGTGGTGTACTTGCCGAAGTTCTTGATGAAGCGTGCGGCAAGGTCCTTGGCCTTCTCTTCCCACTCGGCGGCATTGGCGTAGGTGTCGCGCGGGTCGAGGATGGCGGGGTTCACGCCAGGCAGAGCCGTGGGCACCTCGAAGTCGAAGTAGGGTATCTTCTTGGTCTCGGCCTTGAGGATGCTTCCGTCGAGGATGGCATCGATGATGCCGCGTGTGTCGGGTATGCTGATGCGCTTGCCTGTGCCGTTCCAGCCGGTGTTGACGAGGTATGCCTTGGCACCGCTCTTCTCCATCTTTTTGACGAGCTCCTCGGCGTACTTGGTGGGGTGCAGCTCAAGGAATGCCTGACCGAAGCATGCGCTGAAGGTGGGTGTGGGCTCGGTGATGCCGCGCTCTGTGCCGGCAAGCTTGGCTGTGAAGCCAGAGAGGAAGTAGTACTTGGTCTGCTCGGGAGTGAGGATGCTCACGGGGGGCAGCACGCCGAAGGCATCGGCCGAGAGGAAGATGACGTTCTTAGCCTCGGGGCCTGCGCTCTTGCCGTTGACCTTCTTCACTATCTTCTCGATGTGTTCGATGGGGTAGCTGACGCGGGTGTTCTCGGTGACGCTCTTGTCGGCGAAGTCGATCTTGCCGTCCTCGGCCACGGTGACGTTCTCGAGGAGGGCACCAGGGCGGATGGCACCGTAGATGTCGGGCTCATTCTCCTTCGAGAGGTTGATGACCTTGGCGTAGCAGCCGCCTTCGAGGTTGAACACGCCCTCGTCGTCCCATCCGTGTTCGTCGTCGCCGATGAGCAGGCGCTTGGGGTCGGTGGAGAGGGTGGTCTTGCCGGTGCCGGAGAGTCCGAAGAAGATGGCTGTGTTCTTGCCCTCCATGTCGGTGTTGGCCGAGCAGTGCATGCTGGCGATGCCCTGGAGAGGCAGGTAGTAGTTCTGCATGGAGAACATGCCCTTCTTCATCTCGCCGCCGTACCATGTGTTGATGATGACCTGTTCGCGGCTGGTGGTGTTGAAGGCTACGCAGGTCTCCGAGTTGAGGCCGAGTTCCTTGTAGTTCTCCACCTTGGCCTTTGAGGCGTTGTAGATGACGAAGTTGGGCTCAAAGCTCTCAAGCTCGGCCTCGGTGGGCTGGATGAACATGTTCTTGACGAAGTGTGCCTGCCAGGCCACCTCGACGACGAAGCGTACGGCGAGGCGTGTGGCTTCGTTGGCACCGCAGAAAGCGTCTACGACATAGAGCTTCTTGCCGGAGAGCTCCTTGAGGGCTATGTCCTTGACCTTGGCCCAGACCTCTTCGCTCATGGGGTGGTTGTCGTTCTTGTAGGCCTCGGTGGTCCACCACACTTTGTCGTGGCTCTGGGCGTCGTCAACGATGTACTTGTCCTTGGGCGAGCGGCCGGTGTAGATGCCGGTCATCACGTTGACAGCACCGAGCTCGGTCTCCTTGCCGACCTCGAAGCCTTCCAGACCTGTTTTCGTTTCCTCTTCGAACAGGAACTCGTAAGAGGGGTTGTAGGCAATCACGGAGCTGCCTTTGATGCCATACTTCTCCAAAATGGAGGCGTCAAACTTTGCCATAGTTGTGTGTTATTGTTTAGTGTTTAACGATTATTGTTGTAGTGCTGAAGTGTAGCAGGGGGGATAGGTGTGTGGCTGTCAGGGCCTATATGTGGTTGTTGGGGCAAAAGTAGTGCTTTGCCCGCAACTTTCCACTCTTCCCTTTCAACTTTCGCCGTTCTATTTTCATTTGCCCGAGTGTATCAGGCAGCGGCCGGTCATTTCCTCGGGTTGTTTGAGGCCCATGATGTGCAGGATGCTGGGTGCCACGTCGGCCAGTATGCCGTCGTCGACGGTGATGTCGTCGTCGGCGGTGACGTAGATGAATGGTACGGGGTTGAGCGAGTGGGCGGTGTTGGGTGTGCCGTCGGGGTTGATGGCATTGTCGGCATTGCCGTGGTCGGCAATGATGATGACCTCATAGTCGCCCGTCTGCTTGGCGGCTTCCACCACGTCGTGCACACACTGGTCCACGGCCACGACGGCTTTCTCTATGGCCTCGTAGATGCCGGTGTGTCCGACCATGTCGCCGTTGGCGAAGTTGACCACGATGAAGTCGTAGGCATCGCTGCGGATGGCGGCCACGAGTTTGTCTTTCACCTCAAATGCACTCATCTCGGGCTTGAGGTCGTAGGTGGCCACCTTTGGCGATGCCACGAGGATGCGGTCCTCGCCCTCGTAGGGCTGTTCGCGTCCGCCGTTGAAGAAGAATGTCACGTGGGCATACTTCTCTGTCTCGGCTGTGTGTAGCTGCTTGAGGCCCTGTGCGGCGAGATACTCGCCCAGGGTGTTGCTCACGTTTTCCTTTGGGAAGAGGATGTGTACGCCCTTGAACGAAGCGTCGTAGGGCGTCATGCAGAAGTATTGCAGGCCGGGGATGGTGTGCATGCCCTGCTCGGGCATGTCCTGCTGTGTGAGCACGATGGTGAGTTCCTTGGCACGGTCGTTGCGGTAGTTGAAGAAGATGACCACGTCGCCCTCCTTGATGGTGCCGTCGACGCTGGCGTTGTTGATGGGCTTGATGAATTCGTCGGTGACGCCGTCGGCGTAGGAGAGCTCCATGGCCTCCACCATGTCTGTGGCCTGAACGCCCTTGCCCTCGATGAGCAGGTCGTAGGCCAGCTTGACGCGCTCCCATCGCTTGTCGCGGTCCATGGCATAGAAGCGGCCCACGATGCTGGCTATGTGTGCGCCGGTCTGCTCGCAGTGCTCTTGCAGCGAGCGTATGAAGCCCACGCCGGAGCGCGGGTCGGTGTCGCGGCCGTCCATGAAGCAGTGCACGAAAGTGTTGCGCACGTGGTAGTGGGCGGCAATGTCGCAGAGCTTGAAGAGGTGCTCCAGCGATGAGTGCACGCCGCCGTCGGAGGTGAGGCCCATGAAGTGGACTGACGCTCCTTCGCGCACGGCATAGTCGAAGGCGCGCTGCACCTCCGTGTTCTGCATGATGGAGCCGTCGCGGCAGGCGCGGTTTATCTTCACCAGGTCCTGGTATACGATGCGGCCGCCGCCGATGTTGAGGTGCCCCACCTCGGAGTTGCCCATCTGTCCGTCGGGCAGGCCCACGTTCTCGCCGCATGCGAGTAGCTGGCTGTGCGGGTAGGTAGCGTTGAGGTAGTCCATGTAGGGTGTGGGTGTCTGGGCGATGACGTCGCCTTTGCCACCGTTGCCGATGCCCCATCCGTCGAGGATCATCAGCAGTGCTTTCTTTGCCATATTGTGTGTAGTTTAGTGAGTTAAAGTGTGGTTAGTGCGTAGGGGTGGAGCCGTATGCAGGGCGGCCTTGCGCCCGGCTCAGAGTTTCCCGCCGAAGGCCAGGTCGCCGGCGTCACCCAGCCCTGGCACGATGTAGGAGCGTGCGTTGAGCTCGGCGTCTATGGCGGCGCACCAGAGTGTTATGTCGTCACGGCCGGCGAAGGTGCGTGCCAGGTGGTTCACGCCTTGCTGCGAGGCTATCACCGAGGCGAAGTGCACGCGCCGTGGTGTGCCCTTGGTGAGGAAGGCGCGATAGGCGAGCTCCATGCTCTCGCCCGTGGCCAGCATGGGGTCTACGAGCAGCAGTGTGCGCTGGTCGAGTGCCGGCGTGGCGATATACTCGATGCGCACGTCCACCTCGCGGCACTCTTTGTCGCGGTAGTAGCGGAAGGCGGACACGAAGGCGTTGTCGGCCTTGTCGAAGACGTCGAGGAAGCCTGTGTGCAGTGGCAGTCCTGCGCGGAACACGGTGCCTATGACCAGGCTGTCGTCGGGTGTGCTGGCGGTGGCTGTGCCGAGGGGTGTTGTCACCTGCTTGGCGGAGTAGTCGAGTGTCTTGCTTATCTCGTAGGCCATGGCGTGGCCTATGCGTTGCAGGTTGTTGCGGAAGCGTTGGCGGTCGGTCTGTACGGCCACGTCGCGCAGCTCTGCCACGTAGGTGTTGATGATGGTGTTGCTCTCAGCGAAGTTGATGATATTCATAGCTCAGTCAGGAGGTATGGTTTCATTGGTTGACGACGCGCAGTGTGTAGGGCACATAGGTCACGCGGTAGCGGTAGAGCGAGCGTCCCTGTGCTCCGGTGGTGACGAGCCCCTGGTTGTTGAGGTCGTAGCCGCGCTGGCAGCCTCGGTGGCAGGTGGCTGTGCCGCCCTCGTGGAGCGTGAGCTCAAGGGTGCGGTGGTCGCTCTCCCAGCAGTTGGGGCAGGCCAGGTCGAAGCACACCACGCGTGGCACGTCGGCTCCCATCTCGGGTATGGTGGGCAGTCCCACGATGAGTCCCACGCCGAGGCCGAGGCGGAAGTTGCGGTAGTTCTGTATGGCCTCGCGGTTGGTGACGTCCTGCCCTGTCGTCGAGGTGAAGATGAAGTGGCTGGCATCCTGCTTCACGGTGCAGTATTGCCCCGATGAGTTGAGTGCTTTGTTGAGCTGCGGCACGGTGTTGGTGCCCACGTAGGCGAAGTAGGCCGGCGTGCTGCTGTAGGTGTTCTCGGCCTTGGAGCAGGCGCACACGGCTGCCAAGCACAGCATGGCCGCTGCCAGCCATGCTGTGCATGGCATGACGCGTGAGCCACGTGTCTCGGATATAAGGTTCTGTATGCCTGTCAGTTCGTTCATGCCTTATGTTCAGATGGCGGCTCATCCTTCGGCCAGCCGTTGCTCGGCCTCTTCGGCGCGTGTGAGGTCTATGGCGGCCATTTCCCTGTCCATGCGCTGGCGTATCTGTTCGTTGCAGAGGTTGCCGATGCTGCCTTCGTGTGTGTGGTGCAGCTGTTTCTCCGGCTTGAAGGTGCCGTTCTCTATGTCGAGCCCCACGCGCCGGTAGGCGTCGCGGAAGGGCACTCCCTCGGCGGCCAGGCGGTTCACAGTTTCCACTGAGAACATGTTGTCGTAGCGGGCGTCGTCGAGAATGTGTTCGTTCACGCGCACGCGTTCTATTATATATATTGTCATGCGCAGACAGTCGTGCAGCTCGCTGAAGGCAGGCATGACCACTTCCTTGAGCACTTGCATGTCGCGGAAGTAGCCGCTGGGCAGGTTGTTGGTGATGAGTGTCACCTGTGCCTGCAGGGCTTGCAGCTTGTTGCATTTGGCGCGTGTGAGTTCGAACACGTCGGGGTTCTTCTTGTGGGGCATGATGCTGGAGCCTGTGGTGCACTCGTCGGGCAGCTTGATGAAGGCGAAGTTCTGCGAGTTGTACATGCAGGCGTCGAATGCCAGGCGGCTCAGTGTGTAGGCCACGGCGGCTATTGCCGAGCTCACGCTGCGCTCTGTCTTGCCGCGTCCCATCTGTGCGTAGACCACGTTGTAGGCCATGGTGTCGAAGCCCAGCAGCTCTGTCGTCCGCTGCCGCCGGAGTGGGAAGCTGGAGCCGTAGCCGGCGGCGGAGCCGAGCGGGTTGCGGTCGTTGATGCGGTAGGCGGTGGTGAGCATGGCCATGTCGTCGGCGAGAGCCTCGGCGTAGGCTCCGAACCACAGGCCGAAGCTCGACGGCATGGCCACTTGCAGGTGTGTGTAGCCGGGCATGAGCACGTGGCGGTAGTGCTCGCTCTGCCGCTGCAGTGTGTCGAAGAGCTGTCGCACGAGGCGTATGGTGGCTGCCAGCTGATGGCGTGTCCACAGCTTTATGTCGAGTGCCACCTGGTCGTTGCGCGAGCGGCCGGAGTGTATCTTCTTGCCCACGTCGCCAAGGCGTCGGGTCAGCATCAGTTCCACCTGCGAGTGCACGTCCTCCACGCCGTCGGCGATGGCGAAGCGTCCCTGCCGTATCTCTGTCAGGATGTGGCGCAGATGTGTGTGCAGCATGTCGCGCTCGGCAGGGGTGAGCATGCCTATCTCGGTGAGCATGGCCGTGTGGGCTATGGAGCCCAGCACGTCGCAGTCGGCCAGCAGCAGGTCGAGCTCGCGGTCGCGCCCGATGGTGAAGCGGGCTATCTCCTCGGTCATCGTGGTGCTCTTGTGCCAGAGGGGAGATGTCTCGCCGGCGTGCTGTGGCGTGTCGGTTCCTATGGTGTGTGTGGTATCCTGTGGCATGGGCGGCATATATGATTATGGTATATTCCTTGGACTGTCTGCTTCTCTCCCCTGCGCGGAAGAGGGGGCGTGGGTGGCGAGGCTGTTTCAATACGGCACCATCGCCAGCATGTCGGCCAGCCGCTCCACGGCTTCCTGCAGGGGCTTCTTGGCCATCTGCTTCATGAGGAAGTTGAGGTCGGCACCGATGGTGCACTTGAGCTTGCTCGTGGTGTCGGTCACGGGCAGCATCTGTATCCACACGCTCGCCATGATGGGTGCTCCCTGCACCTCGAGCTTCACGCACTTGGGCTCGTCGCGCTCCACCACCTGGAGCGTCACGTTGCCTAATGGCGTGCCGGCGAGGCTCACGCTGTCTGTGCTGAACTCCATGCGCCCGACGGCGGCTTGCAGCTGTGCTATCTGCTCGTCGGTCACTTTGCCTGTGGCGCGCACCTGCTCCACGAAGGCGGGGTCGGTGGCCCGCTCGCGGACAAAGGCCAGGCCTCTCAGGTCGGCCAGACGGGCGTATACTGCCGTCTGCGGGTAGGCTATCTGCTTGATGGTGCTTTCGAACTTTGTCATGGCTTCGGTGTCTATAGTGTCTGGTTTGCCACCTGCCATGTGGCGGGGCTCTTGCGCCATTGTGCGAGCAGCTGCACGTCGTCGCGGCTGATGTAGCCGGTGCGCAGGGCCTCGTCGACCACGGCTTCATAGTCGGTCAGGGTGAGCAGCTCCACGCCGGCATCGGCAAAGGCCTTGCGGGCCTCGGCAAAGCCGTAGGTGAACGATGCCACCATGCCCACCACCTCGCAGCCGTTGTGGCGTATGGCCTCCACGGCCTTGAGGCTGCTGCCGCCGGTGCTGATGAGGTCTTCCACCACCACCACCTTCATGCCTGGGCGCAGCTCGCCCTCGATGAGGTTCTCCAGCCCGTGGTCCTTGGGCTTGGAGCGCACGTACACGAAAGGCAGGCCCAGGGCGTCGGCCACGAGGGCCCCCTGCGGTATGGCTCCTGTGGCCACGCCGGCCACGGCCTCGGCGTCGCTGAAGTGCTCCATGATGAGGCGTGTCGTCTCCACCTTGACGAAGGAGCGCAGTGCGGGGTAGGATAGTGTCTTGCGGTTGTCGCAGTAGAATGGCGACAGCCAACCGCTGGCCCACGTGAAGGGGTTGGTGGGTTGCAGCTTGATGGCTTTAACGCCGAGCAGCTTGCCGGCGAAGATATGTCTGAGGTTGTCCATGTGTGTGACGGTGTTATACCTATATTACTGTTTATAGCAGGGTCGTCGGGGGCGGATGGCGTTGAGGCTGTCGGACGACGCCACGGTGGTTGATATATGCCGCGCCGTCGGGCTGTCAGCGTCCGGTGCCGCCGCGCCTTGGCGCGGCAAAGGTACGGCTTTCCCGACTATGCGCGTGCGCTGCCATCACATTTTTCCGCCAAACGCTTGGCCGTGCAGCGCGAAAGTCCTACTTTTGCCGCGTCTTAACCGAGCGCTTGTGGTGGAATTGGTAGACACGCCAGACTTAGGATCTGGTGCCGCAAGGCGTGTAAGTTCGAGTCTTATCAGGCGTACATGGCGGTGCGAGCCCACAGGGAGGCCCGGGACAGACATACATACAGAGTCGGCATAGCTCAGCTGGTTAGAGTATCACCTTGACATGGTGGGGGTCCTTGGTTCGAGTCCAAGTGTCGACACATTCTTCAAGCAAGACGAATAGGCGCTGCCGCAGGAGCCTGCCACCCCTCCACCCACACTCCTGCAATTATGGCAGTGCTTATTCCTTTTTTTTTGCCCGCATGTCGCCTGTCCGGGGGCTGCAGGGTAGCCGGCATAAGGGTGCAGGGTCATGCCGCCACACACAGCATGGTGGGCGGCATGGCCCTGCACCCTGTTTTGCATGCAGCCTGCCGTTGATTAGGCATCAGTGTGCACAGGCGTGTGCGTAGCGCAGGCGGCCCTGTGTCCGACCCTGCCGCGGGAGTGCATGGCTCGGGGCGGTGCTCCGGCCTGCCGGAGCGTCGTGCCATTGGCGGCTATGCACAGTGGTCAATCGCGACCCGTGGTGGCGGAGGGTGTCAAAAAAACTTGCCCAAAGTTTGCTGCCAGTAGCAACTCTATTGCTACATTTGCGGCGTGGAAGCCTCATGAATGGCATGATGGCCCACAACGACATATCTGCTCATTTTCCTGCCGAACTGCGACCTCGAAAGGGAAAGCCAATGGGCAAAGGCTGATACGTGATAAGAGCATGCGCTTTCAGCGCAGGCTTTCCCATAACGTATCAGAGGCTGTCGCAGGCCTGGCAGGAATATGGCAGGTCTGCGCTTTTTTTGTGTGCACAGAAGTGAATGCTGTTGCCGCCGGATCGTGCAGCGCGGGAGAACGCCCCCGCAGGACGCCATACACAGTGAGACGACAAACCACAACATTCAAAACCTCTATGCACATGAACAAATCTCTACTTGTCACACTCGCCATGCTGCTGACAGCTGCCAGCGGAGCATGGGCCGATGCCGGCTACACGGGCATCAAGCTGACATTCACCCGTGCAGACGCGGGTAGTGGCACAGCCACAGACGCAGTCAGTGATGTCACAGTGAACGTCACCGACAAAGACGGCAATGCCATCGCAGGCGTATCTGCAACATTGGCTTCTACAACTATTACGCAGCTGAAGACCGGTTCGGCAGCAGCACTCAGCAGAACCTCCAATGCTGTGCTGGCTCCCAATGCGGGCTATGCAAATAACCAGAACTCCACCATCGAATACACCTTCTGCGTGACGGGTCTCTCCACGGAGTTCACCTACAATTATGCGGCTTTAGATGTTTATGCACTGACGAGTGGAGGAGCCGCACAAGGCAATACAGGAAATACTGTTCGCGAATGGACTTTCGATGTCCTGACGGGTTCCACCTCAGACGGTGTCAGCTCGTTTGTGTCTCAGGCTGGCAATGATATCTGCACAGTAACGAACAGTGATGGCGGCCTCTATCACAAGACCTGGGAAATGGCTGCTTCTAATGAGAATGCCACCGCTACGCTCTACATCAAGGTCGTTTTGAAAAAAACGGACAGTAATGGTTGTTATGCCGGCCTTGGCAGTGTCCAGTTGTACTATGTTGCACCGGCAGTTGTCATCAGCGACCTCAACAACCTCAGCAACGCCAAGAGCTACTCACTCTCAACCCCGCGTGGCACGCTTGGCGTGAATGGGAGCACATTCGTCTCCACGGCCAAAGACTTCACGGCCTCTGAGTTTGCCATTGTCAGCTACGGTGGTGCTTACTACCTCTACAGCGTAGCAGCCAAGAAGTTTGTCACCAGTGAGGGTGCTCTCGCCTACACTGTGACATCGTCTTCAGCCCTCACTTTCGAAGACTTGGGCAGCAGCAACTTCAAACTCAAGCTGGGCAGCAGCAATTACATCAATGTATCCAGTGGATACGATGCAGGACTCGTCGTAGACGCCCATTCAACGACGGACGAAGGTAACACCTTCACCATCACTGAAGCTTCGGACTTCGATGCCACAGATGCTTTGGCAGCTCTGAAGTGGGTGGAATATGACGAAGAGAACGCAGCAGGCGAGATAGCTTACAGTGCCGGACTGGGAACATACACCAAAACAAATGGTGGAGCATATGCTTCAGAATGGGTTTCCAACATTACAGCACCTCAGCTGACATTGTTAACAGATGTTAATAATATAGTTATAGCTGACGGTGGATTACACACACAGACATACAAACTAAGCGTTCCGGCGGGCTACAGGATAACGGGCTATTCCTTCACAGCCACTCCATCAACGGGAACAACAGGCATGAGCGTCACGCCGGCAGGTTCGAGTGCTATAAATATTCCTGCAGGAGGGACGGCAGTCGATGTCACAGGACTCAATGCGCAGACAACCACCTTTGACGTCAGCGGTGCCTATGTCAGAGTTTCCAACTTCAAGGTCACGTACACCATAGCAACCATAGCATACATCACCGACCTTGCCAGCCTTGAGAACGGAAAGGCATACATCGTCACCAATGCCCGTGCAGCCTGGCAGGTAGCCAGTGCTTCGGCAACAGCATTCTCGGCAAACGCATCGGTTAATCCTAAAACAGACCGTGGCAACACCGCATTGCAGATAGCCATCATCAAGCAGGGCGAGGCATACTATCTCTATAGCGTCAACGCTGGTAAGTATCTCACTGCTGCTAACTCGCTCTATGCTTCTCCGCTTGACTCTGTGACCATTACAGAAGCAACATACACAGGTGCTCCCGACAATCACAAGTGGTTCTTCAGCTTCGACAGTTCACACAACATCAATGTCAATAGTGTTCCCGACTTCGGAACAGGAACATGGAGCACGAAAGACGCAGGTAATGTATGCGCCATCATTGAGGCTGCCGACTTCGACAACACCGCCGCTCTTGCTGCGTTTACCAACTACGGCCAGCGCGTAGCAGATTATGCAACCTATAAAGGTTACATGACGGACTTCGTCCATTCATATCAAAGCGAGATAGGTTATCCCAAAACAACATCTACCGGATATACCAACCTGGCCAGCATACTCACTGAGGCAAGCGTTTTTACAGAAGACGACTACAATAACCTACCCACATACTATGCTGCCTATCTCGCTGAGACAGATATAAATACGCCTTCGGCAGGCTTCTATCGCATCTATCATGCTGTTACATCAGGTGGAACAAAAAAGTATCTGACAGACACAGGTTCCGCACTTGTCATGCCAAGAAATCTGTATTCTATTGGGATGGAAGCACTTTGGTTGCTTATAATGGAGGATATTACATTAATCAAGTAAGTCGTAGCCTTACCGCTGCTACATTCACATTTACCAAATCGAATCAGGGAACCTTTGGGCAAATGAATGTTAATCCATCTACTGGTTCCCCATGGTATGTACAGGATGATACAGCTGATTATACCCTCAATCGCTGGAGTAAAGGTAATCAGGTAGGTAGTAATTTCCAGGTTGAGGCCGTCACCTCCCTGCCCGTCACCTTTGCTGGCCAGTATGCGTCGCTATACAGTCCGGTGGATCTCACCATCCCCGATGGCGTGAAGGCTTACACCGGAGAGCTCAACGCCGCAGGCACGCGCTTCAACCTGACCGAGCTCTCGGGCACCATTCCTCACAACACGGGTGTGATACTCGAGCTGGAGGATGACTTTGCCAGCATGGATGATGCAGACAAGACCAAGACCTTCGCCATAGCCAACACCACAACCGACGGCACAAGCGACCTCAGTGGCAAAATAGCAGCCACGACAGTGAGTGCCAGCTCCGTGCTCGTGCTCGGCAAGAGCGACAACAACTGGGGACTCTACACCTACAGCGGCACTGAGCTTGGCGGCTTCAAGGCATACATGGACATGCCATCATCTGGCGTGAAGGGCTTCGCCTTCAGCTTCGGCACGCCGACAGCCATCAGCGACACGCAGGTGGCTGGAAGCCTCAACGGAGCTGCCTACAACCTCGCCGGACAGCGTGTAGCCAAACCATCACGCGGCCTCTACATTGTGGGCGGCAGGAAGATGGTCGTCCGTTGAATGTTATGTTAGAATGTAGAATGTAAAGCATCGACAAAAACCATGAACAAGAAGATATATCAGGCACCAGGCCTACGCGCCACACGCATCCTCACGGAAGCACTCGTGGCCAACTCGCTCACCGTCGACACAGGCACCGAGACCGGCACCCAGTACACGAAGCAGGACCGCACGCAGCGCGACGGCTACAACGTCTGGAACGACGACTGGAGCAAGTGACCGCCATCAAGGCTCTATAGTTACACACATATATAGAGTAACAGTAATAGTTTTCTTCGGGGAGGCCTGGCTGCGAAGCTCGGCCTCTCCTTTTTGCACGGCATCGCCACGGGCACACGACTTGCCGCAGGGGCTGCGCAGGGTGGCTGACGGTGCCCTTTCATCTGTTTGTGGGCAATAAGGTGGTTGTGTTTTGCTTGTTATGTATATCTTTGCTGCAAATTCCTCTTTTGTCTGCATCATGTTGTCACAGATATACGGCACAGGCCAGGACGGTCACACAGGCTTTTCCTTCGAGGTGCTGCCGCCCCTCAAGGGCACGGGCACGCAGCAGCTCTTCCACACCATCGACGTGCTGGCGCCATTCGCCCCGAGGCATATCAACATCACGACGCACCGTGCGGAGTATGTGTATCGACAGATAGAAGGCGACCTCGTGGAGCGTCGCCGCCTGCGCCGCCGCCCGGGCACCATAGCCATAGCCGCTGCCATACAGCAGCGGTGGGGCGTGACGGTGATACCACATATAGTGTGTGCTGGCAGCACGCAGCAGGACATCGAGTATGCGCTGCTCGACCTGCAGTTCCTCGGCATCACCGACGTGTTCCTCCTGCGTGGCGACAAGGCACGTGAGGAAGCCCGCTATGAGCCTACGCCAGGCGGATACACCCACGCCCTCGAGCTCATCGACCAGGTGAACGCCTTCAACAGCGGACGCTTTGCCGACGGCACCGAGATGCGTGCGCCAGGGGCACCCTTTGAGTTTGGTGTCGCAGCCTATCCGGAGAAGCACGAGGAGGCACCCAACATGGACAGCGACATACAGGTGCTCCTCGAGAAGCAACGGCGCGGAGCAGCAGTGGCCATAACACAGATCTTCTACGACAACGACCGCTACATCGACTTCTGCCGCCGTGCGCGGGCAGCAGGTGTCACCATACCTATTGTGCCGGGCCTGAAACCACTCACCAAGCTGACACAGATAACCACTGTGCCCAAGACCTTCCGCTGCGACCTGCCACAGCCCCTGTATGCCGAGCTTCAGCGGTGTCGCACCGATGCCGACGTGAGCCGTGTGGGCGTGGAATGGGCCGTGGAGCAGTGCCGCGAGCTCATGCGCTATGGAGTGCCCAGCCTGCACTTCTATACCCTCAGTGCCGTGGACAGCATACGCCAGATAGCCGAGCAGATATACTGAGAGAGTCAGGGAAAAGGATAATGACAGACGCCACGATGCACAGCATAGCCGACATAGACAGCCTGCGACCCACATGGCAACGCCTGATGGCCGACGTGGCAGCAGGGCGCGTGCCGCATGCACTGATGCTCACCGGTCCCGACGGCACGGCCACGCTGGCCATGGCTGTGGAGCTGGCCAAGGCACTGCTGTGCCAGACACCACATGCCGACGGCACGCCATGCCATGAGTGCCTGCAGTGCCGGATGGCAGCACGCCTCGAGCACCCCGACCTGCACTTCGCCTTCCCCATAGCCACCGGCACCGGCACACGTGTCAGTGCGCCCAAGGATGCCATATCCGATGCCTACATCAAGGAGTGGCGTGAACGCCTGCGGCAGTCGCCGTGGCTGACGCCCGACGAGTGGGCCAAGGCCATGTGCGGCGGCACGCGCCAGGCAAAATACTATGTGGCCGAGAGCGACAACCTCCAGCGCAAGCTTGTGCTCAAGTCCAGTCAGGGCGGGCGCAAGGTGGTGGTGATGTGGCTGCCCGAGAAGATGGGACCCGACGTGGCCAACAAACTGCTCAAGCTGCTTGAGGAGCCGCCGGCAGGCACACACTTCGTCATGGCCTCCGACGAGCCCGACCTGCTGCTGTCCACCATACGCAGCCGCGTGCAGACCGTGATGCTCCCGCCATTGACGCGCCAGGAGCGCGAGTCCACGCAGCCATGGCGCGACGAGAGCGAGTGCATGCAGCTCTTCGTGACGCTCATGCGCCTGGCCTATCAGCGCGACGTGCGACAGATGCGGGCATGGGCAGAGCAACTGGCAGCCTTGGGGCGTGAGCAGCAGCGTGCCTTCCTCAGCTTCTGCCAGGGGCAGGTGCGCGACAACTTCATATACAACTTCCGCCAGCCGGCCCTCATCGACCAGACACCCGAGGAAGAAGCCTTCAGCCGCAACTTCGCACGCTTCGTCAACGAGTGGAACGTGATAGGCATTACCGACGAACTCGCACAGGCACAGCGCGACCTGGAGCAGAACACCAATGCCCGCATGGTGTTCTTCGACCTCGCACTCAAGATGACCGTGCTCATAATAACACCAGCAACACACAACAAGTGAATATGACATACCAACCCGCACCAAAAGGCACACACCAGCAGAGGACGTGGACGCTGGGCATGGCCGACAGAGGTCTCACACGGCAGGGATGCCCCAGGCAGAGCTGTCAGCTCAACGTGTTTGACTATCTGGCCGACATCCCAGGCAACGCGACTACCACCGACCTCGTAGAGGTGCAGTTCAAGAATACACGCAAGGGTTACTATCAGAATGCCTACAACCTGCCGCTTGAGAAGGGCGACATCGTAGCCGTCGAGGCATCGCCAGGTCACGACATAGGCACCGTGACACTAACGGGCAAGCTCGTGCTCGCACAGATGAAGCGTTCCGCCGTGCGCAATGCCGACGAAGTGCGGCGCGTATACCGCAAGGCGCGGCCGCTCGACATGGAGAAGTATGAGGAGGCCAAGGCGCGTGAGCACGACACCATGATACGTGCCCGCCAGATAGCCAAGGACCTCGGCCTCGACATGAAGATAGGCGACGTGGAGTATCAGGGCGACGGTCAGAAAGCCATCTTCTACTATATCGCCGACGGGCGTGTGGACTTCCGCCAGCTCATCAGGGTGCTTGCCGATGCCTTCCACGTCCGCATCGAGATGCGGCAGATAGGCGCGCGGCAGGAAGCCGGACGCATCGGTGGCTTCGGGCCGTGCGGCCGTGAGCTGTGCTGCACCACGTGGATGAAGAACTTCGTCAGCGTGTCGACGACAGCGGCACGCTATCAGGACCTCTCGCTCAACCCACAGAAACTGGCCGGCCAGTGTGCCAAGCTCAAGTGCTGCATGAACTATGAGGTCGACCAGTATGTCGAGGCATCGCGGCGTCTGCCCTCGCGCGAGGTGACGCTCACCACGGCCGACGGCGAATACTTCTTCTTCAAGGCCGACATCCTCGCCGGCACGGTGACCTATTCCACCGACAGGCGCATAGCTGCCAACCTCGTCACTGTCTCGGCACAGAGAGCTCTCGATGTCATTGCCATGAACCGGCGCGGCGAGAAGCCCGACGCCCTCGACGACAGCGTGCGCACGCAGCCGGCCGGACCCGTGGACCTTGCCACGCAGGACGACCTCACACGCTTCGACCAGGCCAGGAAGCGGAAGAAGAAGCACAAGAAGAAGCCACAGTCCGCCTCCGCGCCGCAAGACCAGCAGCCACGCCGCCAGCACGAACAGCAAGGACCCTCAGCGAATGCGTCCCGCCAGTCATAGCATAAGCATGGCCGCCTGCACCTGTGGGCTCGTCGTCGCGCTGGCCGTCGCGCTGGTCATGGCTGCCTGCCGTCCGCAGGAGCCGTTCAGCGAGTATCAGGCCGTTGATGCCCATGGCTGGAGCTCCACCGACACCCTCCGGTTCGACCTGCCACGGCAAGAGCTGCCGGCAGCCTACGGCGTAATGCTTGGGGTGCGTCACACAGAGGCCTACCCATATACCGAGCTCTGGGTGGCACTGGAGCAACGCACGGCAGGTCGTCATGGCACCACCGCCCGTCGCGACACCATACACCTGCTTCTGGCCAACGCGGCGGGGCAGTGGCTCACGCCTCACCCCACGCTGCACACCTGCGAGCAGCCGGCAGCAACGATACGCCTCACCCCCGACTCGGCCGTGCAGCTATTGGTATACCATCTCATGCCGCGGCAGCTTCTTGAAGGAATTACCGACATTGGTCTCACGCTAACACCCGCCCATCAGCATCAACCATGAACGCCATAGTCCGACATGCAGCTCCGTTGCTCATGGCTATCCTCTTTGCCATAGCACCCGCAGTGGCTGCCACAGCCTTCGACGACGACAGCCGTGCCCGCCGCCATAGCTCACGCCTTGAGAGAGCCGAGCGTCGGCGGCAGAGATATGAGCAACGTCTCGAGGTGGAGCAGATACGCCGTGAGGCACGTGAGCTGAAACGCCAGGTGAAGCGCATGCGCCAGGAGGCACGTGAGCAGAAAGCTGCCGACCGCCAGGCCGCCCGCGACGCCAAGGCCGCCCGCAAGGCACGTAAGAAAGCACGGCGTGCACAGCAGTGACCGCGCCACGCCTCCATCCACACCAACCATCACGCCGACCACTATGAACATCAGCACGCAAACCATGCTCACCGACGTGGCAGCGCAGCTGTCACACCCCGACTCGCTGCAAGGGCTCTTCCATGAGCACCGCGACGGCGACCCCTTGCCATCACAGCCCGAACTGGCCAAGGCCATGGACCTGTGCCGCAGCATGCTCTTCCCTGGCTTCTATGGCAAGAGCACCGTCAACACGCACAACCTCATCTACCACATGGGCGTGGCCATGGAGCGCCTGTATTGCATCATGTGCGAGCAGATACAGGCCGGTCTGTGCTTTGCCGCAGGCTGGAGCGAGGTGGAGGCCTATGGGCAGACATACGCCTCGGCACAGGAGCAGCGCAAGCGCAAGGCCGCCCAGCTGGCCCGTGCCTTCCTGCAACGCTTGCCGGCATTGCGCCAGACCCTGGCCACCGACGTTGAGGCAGCCTACTTCGGCGACCCTGCCGCCGAGTCGTTTGGTGAGGTCATCTCGTGCTACCCCGTCATCAAGGCACTCACCAACTACCGTGTGGCCCACGAGCTCGTGATGCTCGACGTGCCCCTCATCCCACGCATCATCACCGAGATGGCGCACTCCGAGACGGGCATCGACATACACCCCAATGCCACCATCGGCGACCATTTCACCATCGACCACGGCACAGGCGTCGTGATAGGTGCCACATGCATCATTGGCTCACACGTCAAGCTCTACCAGGGTGTCACCCTCGGTGCCAAGAGTTTCCCCACCGACGACTCCGGCAACCCCATCAAGGGCATACCGCGCCATCCCATCCTCGAGGACTGTGTCATAGTCTACGCCAACAGCACCATCCTCGGCCGCATCACCATAGGCCACGATGCCGTCATCGGCGGCAACATCTGGGTCACTGAGGACGTGGCTCCAGGCACGCGCATCATTCAGCATAAGGCCTCCCATCCCAGAGGGTAGTTTTCAGCATCCACCTCCTAATACATATATTTATAATGTCCATCCGCTGTTTCCGCACATCATTGCTGATAGCATTGTGTGTTCTTCTCGCAGTCGCTGCCAATGCAGGCTCCACAGTTGCTGCACCTCGCACACGCACCGTGCTGCGCACGGGCTGGCTCTTCCATGCCGGCGACGTGGCCGGCGGCGAGCACCCCGACCTCGACGACAGCGCGTGGCGCAGCGTGTCCGTCCCCCACGACTTCCAGATTGAGCAGCCGTGGGTGGCACCCGATGCCTCCGAGCGGCCCGACAACAGCGACCCTGGAGCCAACGTGCGCAGCCGCCTCTCGCCGCGTGGCTTCAAGGAGATGGGCATAGGCTGGTATCGCCTGCACCTGCGTCCCGACGCATCATGGCAGGGTCGCCGTGTGCTCATCGACACCGAGGGCATTCTCTACACGGGCGACGTCTATGTCAACGGACAGCTCGTGGGTTCCACCGACTATGGCTACTTAGGCTTCGATGCCGACATCACGCGCCATCTGCGCTGGGATGCCGACAACGTCGTTGCCGTGAAGGCCGACACGCGCGCTGCCAACAACTCGCGCTGGTACACGGGTGCCGGTCTCTACCGCGATGTGAGCATCGTCGTGACCGATGCCAAGCTCCACTTCACGCGCCACCCGTTGTACATCGTGGCCACTCCGGCTCTTGCCGCCGATGGCTGTGGTGCCGACTCGGCCACCGTGGCCATAACAGCCGAGGTGGCTGTTGCCGACCGCGACATGCGGCAGATGCGCATGGACATACGCCTGCTTGATGCCGACGGCAATGTGGTGGCCACGCAGACAACGGCACAGACTGTGCGCGGCAACCAGCGCACACGTGAGTATGCCGCTCCTGTCATCACGATAGACAAACCGCGCCTGTGGGATGTCGACGACCCATATCTCTACACCGCTGTGGTCACCGTTCATCGGGCCGACGGCAGCGTGGCCGACAGCGTCAGCGCGCGCTTCGGCATACGCCAGCTCGACTTCTCGCCGGCCTTCGGCCTGAAGCTCAACGGCCGCAAGGTGCTGCTCAAGGGCATTGCCAACCACCACACCCTCGGTGCACTCGGTGCCGCCGCCTATCCGCGTGCCATCGAGAAGCGGCTGCGCTTGCTCAAGGACTACGGCTTCAACCACATACGCACATCCCACAACCCTTACTCCGAGAGCCTGCTCGACCTGTGCGACGAGCTCGGCATCCTTGTGGTGGATGAGCTCTACGACAAGTGGCTCACCCAGTACACCGGCGGTCGCCGTCCGTGGACCGAGCTGTGGCAGCACGACATTCCCGAGTGGATATGCCGCGACCGCAACCACCCCTCGGTCGTGCTCTGGAGCCTGGGCAACGAGTTGCAGACCTACTGGAACATCCCCTTTGCCGACTGGGGTGTCACGCCCTACCGTATGCAGAAGCAGCTCCTGCGCCGCTACGATGACACACGCCTCATCACCGTGGCCATGCATCCGCGCGGCCGCTCCCTTGAGACCGACTCGCTGCCGGCACCGCTCGTGATGGAGACCGACATTGCCGCCTACAACTACCGCTACATGTACTTCCCTGGCGACGGCCGCCGTTTCCCGTGGATGATGTTCTACCAGAGCGAGGCCACCACGGCCGCCATGGGTCCCAACTTCTACGAGATGGACCTTGACCGTGTGATAGGTCTGGCCTACTGGGGAGCCATCGACTATCTTGGCGAGAGTCAGGGCTGGCCCGCCAAGGGCTGGGCGCAGGGAGTGTTCTACATCGACCTCACGCCCAAGCCCAATGCCTATTTGGCGCGCAGCATCTTCCGCGATGACGAGGCGGTGGTGCACATGTGCTTCCAGGAGGAGGCGCGCGACATAGAGTGGAACGGAGTCAGCCAGCGCATACGCCGTCTCACCGACCATTGGACACGCCGCGACGGCGACCGTGTGCCCCTCACCGTCTACACCAACGCCGACGAGGTGGAGGTGCTCGTCAACGGGCGTAGCCTGGGCCGCAAGGTCAACGACAAAGGCAACCCCAAGACCCGCAACCAGGTGCGCTGGGAGCCTGTGGAGTATGAGGCAGGTTACATCGAGGCCATAGCACGCACCGACGGTCGCATTGTGGCACGCCACCGCGTGGCGACGGCGGGGCCGGCCGTGGCCCTGCGCCTGCGCTCCGACCTGCCGGCGCAGCTGCCGGCCACGAAGGGTGGCAAGGGCAAGGCTCAGGCCGCCACCCAGGCTTCAGCTCAGGGCACTGCCTGCTGGCATGCCGACGGCATCGACTTGCAGCACATCACGGTGGAGGCTGTCGACAAGCATGGGCGTGTCGTGCCAACGGCCGATGCCGAGGTCGCCTTCTCCCTCGAGGGCGACGCCACGCTCGTGGCAGTGAGCTCGGCCGACCACTACAGCGACGAGCTCACATGCACCACACACCGCCGTCTCTATGAGGGCCATGCTCTGGCCA
Source organism: uncultured Bacteroidaceae bacterium (assembly GCA_905234605.1). Lineage (GTDB taxonomy): Bacteria > Bacteroidota > Bacteroidia > Bacteroidales > Bacteroidaceae > Physcousia. The sequence goes on from CAJOIE010000018.1 coordinate 30,756, forward strand.
TCGTGCGCGCAGGGCAGCAGCCAGGGCGCGTCACCGTCAGGGCAACAGCCCCGGGACTCCGCGCCGCCGCACTGACACTCCAGACCTACTGACCATGCCATGAAGCACCTGCACGTCATGCTTGTGGCTGCCGCGCTATGCGCCGCCACGACGTCGAGGGCCGACACCGACATGACGTCGTCCCTCCAGAACCCCGACTTTGAGTCGGGATGGGCAGCGTGGGCCCACTACGGGCTCCAGACCCAGACCAACACGGCTTTCGGCCTCAAGAGCGGCACCACCTATATGGAACGGTGGAGCGCACGCGGCACCAGCGTGGGCTCGGCCCACGTCAGCCAGGTGCTCACATCGTTGCCTGTCGGCGTCTACGTGCTCTCGGCCGTGGCGCAGAACATACAGGAGAACACACCCGCGGCCGCGCAGACCGGCGCATATCTCATTGCCGGCACGGAGCGCACGCTCATCACCACTGCCGCCACCTACGAGGTGCGCTTCACCGTCACGTCGGCATCGGCGCAGACCGTGGTGGGCCTGATGGCATCGGGAGCAACGGGCAACTACCTTGCCTTCGACAACTTCCGCCTCACCCAGGTGGCTACGGGCCTGACGGCCGCCAAGGCCGAGCTGAAGGCTGTGCTGCAAGAGGCTGTCGCTGCCTCGCAGGCCGCCGTGCAGAGCGGGTCGGCCACAGGGCGCGACGACTATGCCGCAGCCATCGAGGCCGCCGAGGCTGTGGCTGCATCGGACAATGCCACGGCCGCCACACTACAGAAAGCCCTGGCGGCACTGCGCCATGCCGACACCGTGTATGCCTATGCTGCCGGCTCGGGCAGCAAGCCCGTGGTGACCACCGGCCAGCGCTACACGCGCGGTGCCGACGTAGCTTTCTGCCGTGCCACCTTCACGGGCAGCAACATCGTGGAGCGTGGCTTCTGCTGGAGCTCTGCCACGGCCGAACCCACGGTGGCCGACGAGCGTTCCACAGTGACGCTCAGCTACAACGGCGATGTCTACGTGCTGCCGGCCTTGCAGCCCTCCACGGCCTACTATGTGCGCCCCTACGCCATCACCTCAACACGCGCCGTGGCCTACGGGCAGGCTCTCAAGATAGTGACCATACCCCGTGGCACCATCACCTTCTGGTATGACAACGGAGCCGATGCCGACGCCAACACGCGCATCAGCAACGCGCTGACCGATGCCGTGGCCTACTGGAACCGCCTCACCAGCATCAGCGGCTTCGCTGTGTCGTGCTCCTACGGCTCCGGCACTCCCACGGCCGACTGCTCCTATGGCGGCTCCATGCGTGTGGGACCCAATGCGAGCTATCAGCGCACCGGCACCATCATGCACGAGATGCTCCACGGCATAGGCGTGGGCACGTGCTCCCTGTGGTGGAACGGGGAGATGCGTTCCAACGGCGACCGTGGCGACTGGCTCGGAACGCGTGCCACCGAGGTGATCCGCTTCTGGGACGACAGCGACACGGAGGTGCTCACGGGCGACAACACCCACCTGTGGCCCTACGGCATCAACGGCACACACGAGGACACAGGCTCCAACGTGCTCTACATAATCACCTCGCTAATAGCTCAGGCACTCGGCGAGGACGGTCTGCCGCCCTACAGCGGAGCCTTCGCCACACCGGCCTACGTGCTACAGCAGGATGATGCCGTGAAGTGCTATATCAAGACTGAGGACGAGGCTCTCGGAGGCCTCACCTCGTATCTTTGCGAAGGCACGGCACTGAGCCTGCAGCAGCGCGTCATGGACAGCGAGACAGCCCAGGCCACCGATGCCGCCGCGTGGTATGTGCTCTTCGACCCTGCCACGCGCACCTACCGGTTCCGCAACGCACAGACCGGCCACTACCTGGCCTACAACACCTCCACCGCCACCTTCCGCGCGTCGGCCTTGGCCTCCGGCGTGCAGCTCATGCGCGGACGCTCGCTCATCAGCGTAGGCTCAGAGCAGGTAGGCTCCTACCATATCCTGCGCCCCTCGGCAGGCACATCGCCGGCAGCACTCACGGCCACATCGCCCACCACCGTGGGGGCTGCGTACTACGACCTGGCAGCCGCGGCATCGCAGCAGCGCTGGCTGGTGGTCACGGCCGCGCAGACAGCAGCCTTCGACGAGGCATACCGCAAGGCGGCCCTCTCCGACCTGCAGGCCATGACAGCCTTTGCACGCACGCTGCTTGCCGTGCCCCACACGCAACTCTTCCCTGTCGACGCCACGCTCAACGCCGCCCTCGCCGACGCCGAGACGGCTGCAGCCACCGCCGGCGGAGCAGCCATCGAGGAGCTCACGGCCGCCGTGCGCACAGAGGTCATGGACTACCTCAGCTATGTCAGAGCCTGCGACGGCTACAGCTTCGACCTCACGCCGCTGCTGGTCTCTCCTGCCTTCGACACTGGCACCTCGGGGTGGGAGGGCACCGTGCCGGCCCTCGGAGCCGGATGCGCCGAGTTCTACGAGAAGACCTTCGACATCTACCAGCAGCTGCCCGACATGCCAGCCGGCGACTATGCCCTCTGCGTGCAGGCATTCCAGCGCCCTGGCACCGCAGCCGACAGCTATGCGGCCTTCGCCGGCGGGACACCCGGCGTGTCGGCACAGCTCTACATAGGCTCTACGTCGGCACCCATAGCCCACATAGCCCGCGACAGGCAGGCCACGGCACTCTACACCACCGACGACTGGAGCGGCGACGTGCAGTGTGCCGACGGCACCTATGTACCCAACAGCATGACAGGCTCCGCGGCCTACTTCGCCAACAGCCTCTATGCCAACACCCTCACTGCCACCACCACGGAGCGAGGCACACTGCGTCTCGGCCTGCGCTCGGCCGCCACAGGCTCATTCTACTGGACCATCTTCGACAACTTCAGCCTGCTCTACTACGGTGCCAACACGTCCGTCAGGGCCGACGCCCTCCAGGCCGTAGCTCCCGAGGCACAGCCTGCCGCAGTGACCCTCTCAGGCGTGCGCCTCGCCACACGGCAGCCACAGCGTCCCGGCATATACATCGTGGCAGGCCGCAAGGTGGCAGTGCGCTGACAGCCTCCTGCGACACACCGCCGACACCACCTGCCGGCAGCGGCACGACACCCTGCACCCTCATACCCGCATACCCTGCACCCTCATCCCCACAGACCCTGCACGGTCATGGCGATGAGGGTGCACCCTGTATGGACGGCAGTGTGCGTGCCGCCGGTGCAGCTCCTGCACGCGTCCGCGATGGACACAGCACAGAAAAACATGGGCAAAAGTTTGCCAATACGGCAGAATGTGCTACTTTTGCACCCACGTTGAAGCAACGCGGCACGCAAGCCCCTGGCTCTGGCGCGGCTGCACGGCGCACGGCGGGATAGCTCAGCTGGTTAGAGCGCATGATTCATAATCATGAGGTCATGGGTTCAATCCCCATTCCCGCTACACTCTTTCTGGTAGTTGTGAAACTACATGTTATCATCATTTGTATTTCTGTTTTTGTTTGACACAAGTGAGGGGCTGTCGTGAGATAGCCCCTTACTATTTTAGACACACAGGCAACCGACAGTAACCACCAAACCATACACTTCCACATGAAGCAATACAAACGCACAACCATCACCGCCGCACTGCCCTATGCCAACGGCGGTGTGCACATAGGCCACATGGCCGGTGTCTACGTCCCCGCCGACATCTATGCCCGCTACCTGCGCATGCGTGGGCAGGACGTGATGTTCGTGGGAGGCTCCGACGAGCATGGCGTGCCCATCACCATCCGCGCCCGCAAGGAGGGCATCACGCCCCAGGACGTGGTGGACCGCTACCATGCACTCATCAAGGAGTCGTTTGCCGAGTTCGGCATATCCTTCGATGTCTATTCGCGCACCACGTCGGCCACGCACCATGAGTTTGCCGCTGCCTTCTTCCGCAAGCTCTACGATGAGGGTAAGCTTGTGGAGCGCACCACCAAGCAGTTCTACGACCAGACCACAGGACAGTTCAAGACCGACCGCGACATCGTGGGCGAGTGCCCCTACTGCCACAACCCTGAGGCCAACGGCGACCAGTGCGAGAAATGCGGGCGCGACCTCGACCCCACCGAGCTCATCAACCCGCGCTCCAAGGAGAGCGGAGCGCAACTCGTGCTCAAGGACACCAACAACTGGTTCCTGCCACTCAACGAGTACAGCGCATGGCTCAAGGAGTGGATACTGGAAGGACACAAGGAATGGCGCACAAACGTCTACGGACAGTGCAAGTCGTGGCTCGACATGGACCTGCAGCCACGCGCCATGACGCGCGACCTGGACTGGGGCATACCCGTGCCTGTGGAAGGAGCCGAGGGCAAGGTGCTCTACGTGTGGTTCGACGCCCCCATAGGCTACATCAGCAACACCAAGGAACTCTGCGAGAGCAACCCCGGACGATGGGGCACGTGGCAGCAGTGGTGGCAGGACGAGGACACACGCCTCGTGCACTTCATTGGCAAAGATAACATCGTGTTCCACTGCATCATATTCCCTGTGATGCTCAAGGCACACGGTGGCTACATCCTGCCCGACAATGTGCCGGCAAATGAGTTCCTTAACCTTGAAGGCGACAAGATCTCCACCTCCCGCAACTGGGCCGTGTGGCTGCATGAATACCTGCGCGACTTCCCCGGCAAGCAGGACGTGCTGCGCTATGCACTCACGGCCTCTGCACCAGAGACAAAGGACAACGACTTCACCTGGGCCGACTTCCAGGCACGCAACAACAATGAGCTCGTGGCCGTTTACGGCAACTTCGTCAACCGCGCACTGCAGCTCACGCAGAAATATTACGAGGGACGTGTGCCGCAGCCCGAGGCCCTCAACGACTACGACCGCCAGACACTGGCCGAGTTTGCCGACGTGAAGGCACGCATGGAGACGCTACTCGACAGCTTCAAGCTGCGCGAGGCACAGAAGGAAGCCATGAACCTGGCACGCATCGGCAACAAGTACCTCGCCGACAGCGAGCCGTGGAAACTCATCAAGACAGACCCAGACCGCGTGCGCACCGTCATCAACCTCAGCCTGCAACTCACGGCCAACCTCTGCATAGCCTTCGCACCATTCCTGCCCAACAGCAGCGAGAGGCTGGCTGGTATGCTCGCAGCAAGCATGCAGACACGGCCAGAGGAAAAGGTGGAAGCAAGCGTCGTGCTCGCATGGAACCGCCTGGGAAGCACCGACCTGCTGCCCGTGGGGCACCAGCTGCCGCAACCCTCGCTGCTCTTCGAGAAAATAGACGATGCAGCCATACAGGCACAGACCGACCGCCTGGCACGCATCAAGCAGGAGAACATCGCCGCAGCCTTCCGGCCCGCAGAGGTGAAAGCCCCAGTGGGCTACGACGACTTCGAGCGGCTCGACATACGCGTGGGCACGGTGCTCGAGTGTCAGCGCGTCAAGAAGAGCAACAAGCTCCTGCAGTTCATCATCGACGACGGCATGGAACGCCGCACCATACTCAGCGGCATAGCCGCATACTACGAGCCGCAGCAGCTCGTGGGGCGTCAGGTGTGCTTCATCGCCAACTTCCCGCCGCGCAAGATGATGGGCATAGAGAGTCAGGGTATGATACTCTCGGCCGTGGACTACGACGGCACACTGCGCGTCGTGACACCCGAGCAGGCCGTGCGTCCGGGCTGCCAGGTGGGATAGTCGCAGACATACCTGCAACACCGCCATTCCCCGCACAACTGTGCGCCATGCTCCACGGAGCGGCAGGCATACAGATGTGCGGGGAATGCCATGTCCATGCCAGCCAATTGATGCAGGTCAAGAAATAGGCCGCAAGGTGACAATTTGGGCGGTAGGCGTTTGGTGGCAGTGACACAATGGATACTTTTGCACCAACAAACGTTGCAAAGTGTAACGTTTGAGCAACACATACACAAAACAAGCAGGCAAGGCTGGGAGGTTGCAACCTGCTGCCACAATGAGAGTTTTAGTTAGTTAGTTTATAAGGTAAATGATTTTGCATTGAGGCAACTGTCCGCGAGGGATGGTTGCCTTCTTCAGTTGCGCTGCATGCCGGCACGGCACATGGACGCCCGTCGTGCCAGGTGTCCGTGCACCCACGTTTTTAAGCCATTGCTTTGGGGCTCTGCAAATATTGCCTACTTTTGCGCACAAACGTACTAACAACCCCAAATACAGCTCAAGAAGCATGGAAAAACTACAGGAACTCACCGACAAGATACGTCGCGAAGGAGTGGAACGAGGTGAGGCCGAAGCCGCCCAGATAATAGCCAAGGCACAGCAGCAGGCCGACAAGATTGTGGCCGACGCCAAGACACAAGCCGATGCCATAGCGCAACAGGCTGCCAAGGCTGCCACAGAGCTTGAGACAAACACCAAGAACGAGCTCAAGCTGTATATGGCACAGGCCGTGAATGCTCTCAAGAGCGAGATTGCCAACATTGTCACCGACAAAGTGGTGGCACAGGCCGTGGACGGAGCAACGGCAGAGAAGGACTTCATAGGTCGCATCACGGTGGAGCTGGCACGCGAGTGGGCAGGGCAGGGCGACATCGTTATCACCACAGCACAGGGCAAGGAGCTCAAGAGCTACTTCGCCACACAGGCCAAGGAACTGCTTGACAAGGGAGTGACAATCAACGAGGTGGGCGGACATCCGGCACTGTTCACCATCAGTCCCGCCGACGGCAGCTACCGTGTAGACTTCGGCAAGCAGGAACTGGAGGACTACTTCAAGAGCTTCCTGCGTCCACAGCTCATCGACATGCTCTTCTGATAGCAACGCAGATACATGGCCAACTACTACTGCTTAATGGCAGGACTGCCGGACATCGAGCTGCGGGCTGCGGCGCCAGTGCGCACCATCATGCAGCTCAAGGAAGAGATGGACGAGGTGGTCGTGCCAAAGGACAAGCAACTACTCTACTACTACTTCCTGCGCTTCGACTGCGAGAACCTGGTGCGACTGCTGCAAGACCCTGAGGCCCGGCTCGACGAGCGGGGCAACTTCACGCGCGAGCAGCAGGAAGACCTCATGCGCAGTGCCCGTGAGCTGAACTTCAACGTGCACCGCTACCCCTCGTTCATGTCGATATTCGCCCGCGAGTATGCATACAACAGCGGCAAGGAAGGCTGGTTCGCAAAGGATGTGCTCATGCTGGCCTACTACCAGTATGCATGCAAGGTGCCAAACAGAATGATGGCACAGTGGTACCAGCTGAACCTTGACATACAGAACATACTCACAGCACTCATAGCGCGCAAGCAAGGCTGGCCGCTGACCAACTATGTGCAAGGCAGCGGCGAGGTGGTCGAAACCATACTCAATCAGGCCAACATGGCCGACTTCGGCCTCTCAAGCGAGCTCGACTACATGCGACAGCTGATGCGTGCCGTGGAGACCACGGACCCCGTGGACAAGGAGCGACAGATTGATGCACTGCGATGGCAGTGGCTTGAGGAACAGACCTTCCTGGAGCCTTTCGACATCAACGCACTATTCAGCTACCTGGCACGCACGGAGATGCTGGAGCGATGGAGCAGGCTCGACGTGGAGCAGGGACGGCAGCGTTTCACCGAAATCATAGAGAACCTGCGCGGCGAGGCACGTGTGCCCGACGAGTTCGTGAGGAAGTAAGGGGCTCTCCACAGACATTAGGGAGAGTGTCACCGTCAAGACATATATATGTATTCATCTAACAATAAATAGCAAAGGTTTCTGCCCCTCCCTTCAGGGAGGGCTGGGGGAGAGTCTTTTTTTCATTATGACAAAAGGAACTGTTAGCGGCGTTATCTCTAACATGGTGACGCTACGCGTGGACGGACCGGTGAAGCAGGGCGAGATATGCTACATCGTCACCGGTGGCGACCGCCTGATGAGCGAGGTCATCAAAGTGGTCGGGCAGGATGTCTATGTGCAGGTGTTCGAGAGCACACGAGGCCTCAAGGTTGGCTCCGTGGCCGAGTTCACAGGTCACATGCTGGAGGTGCAGCTTGCACCGGGCATGCTGAGCAAGAACTTCGACGGCCTGCAGAACGACCTCGACAAAATGGAGGGCGTGTTCCTCCGTCGGGGCCAGTACACCGACCCGCTCGACCGTGAGCGTCTGTGGGACTTCGAGCCTATAGCCAAGGTGGGCGACAAGGTGCAGGCATCCGACTGGCTCGGACAGGTGGAGGAGAACTCCCAGCCCCTCAAGATCATGGTGCCCTTCCAGATGGAGGGCACGGCTGTGGTCAAGAGCATTGCCAAGGCCGGACAGTACAAGGTGGACGACACCATAGCCACGCTCACGCTGGCCGACGGCACAGAGCTGCCTGTCAACATGGTGCAGCACTGGCCTGTGAAGTTTGCCATGACCAACTACCGCGAGAAGCCACGTCCCTTCAAGCTGCTGGAGACAAGCGTGCGCACCATAGACACCTTCAACCCCATTGTGGAAGGCGGCACAGGCTTTATCCCAGGCCCCTTCGGCACGGGCAAGACGGTGCTGCAGCACGCCATATCCAAGCAGGCCGAGGCAGACATAGTGATTATAGCAGCCTGCGGCGAGCGTGCCAATGAGGTGGTGGAGATATTCACCGAGTTCCCCGAGCTCGTGGACCCACACACTGGCCGCAAGCTCATGGAGCGCACAATCATCATTGCCAACACCAGCAACATGCCCGTGGCTGCGCGTGAGGCATCGGTATACACGGCCATGACCATGGCTGAGTACTATCGCTCAATGGGGCTGCGTGTGCTGCTCATGGCAGACTCCACCAGCCGCTGGGCACAGGCTCTGCGCGAGATGTCGAACCGCATGGAGGAACTGCCTGGCCCCGATGCCTTCCCCATGGACCTCTCGGCACTCATCTCCAACTTCTACGGACGTGCAGGCTACGTCTACCTCAACAACGGCAAGACGGGCTCCATCACCTTCCTTGGCACAGTGTCGCCTGCCGGCGGCAACCTCAAGGAGCCGGTCACGGAGAGCACCAAGAAGGTGGCACGCTGCTTCTACGGACTGGAGCAGGAGCGTGCCGACAAGAAACGCTACCCCGCCGTGAACCCCATCGACTCCTACTCCAAGTACCTCGAGTACCCCGAGTTCGCCGAGTACATCAAGGGTCATATCAACGACCAGTGGATACCCAAGGTGATGGCACTCAAGACACGCATGCAGCGCGGCAAGGAGATAGCGGAGCAAATCAACATACTTGGCGACGACGGCGTGCCTGTCGACTACCACGTCACGTTCTGGAAGTCGGAGGTCATTGACTACGTCATCCTCCAGCAGGATGCCTTCGACGAGGTCGATGCCGTGACGCCGCTCGAGCGCCAGGAGGAGATACTGAATGTGGTCACCGACATCTGCGAGCACGAGTTCCACTTCGACACCTTCCTTGAGGCCACCGACTACTTCCGCAAGCTCATCAACCTGTGCAAGCAGTGGAACTACTCGGTCTACAAGAGCGAGCAGTACTACGACTTCCTCCGTCAAATCAAAGAGTTTATGGCAATGTAGAATGTAGGGCACACACGGACGACTCCTTACACGTTTTACATTAAGCATTATACATCTATAGGTTATGGCACAAGCATTCCAAAAGATATACACCAAGATAAGCCAGATCACGAAGGCAACATGCTCCCTCAAGGCAAAGGGTGTGGGCTACGACGAGCTGGCCACCATCGACGGCAAGCTGGCCCAGGTGGTGAAGATAGTGGGCGACGATGTCACGCTCCAGGTCTTTGAGGGCACGGGCGGCATCCCCACCAACGCCGAGGTCGTCTTCCTCGGCAAGGCTCCTACGCTCAAGGTCAGCGAGCAGCTGGCAGGCCGCTTCTTCAATGCCTACGGCCAGCCCATCGACGGCGGACCTGCCGTTGAGGGCAAGGAGATAGAGATTGGCGGGCCGAGCGTCAACCCCGTGCGGCGCAAGCAGCCCAGCGAGCTCATTGCCACGGGTATCGCCGGCATCGACCTGAACAACACCCTCGTCTCGGGGCAGAAGATACCTTTCTTTGCCGACCCCGACCAGCCCTTCAACGAGGTGATGGCCATGGTGGCCCTGCGCGCCAAGGTGGACAAGATTATCCTCGGCGGCATGGGTATGACCAACGACGACTACTATTTCTTCCGCAACACCTTCTCCAATGCCGGTGCCCTCGACCGCATCATCTCCTTCATGAACACCACCGAGGACCCTGCCGTGGAGCGTCTGCTCATACCCGACATGGCTCTGGCCGCTGCCGAGTACTTCGCCGTGGAGAAGCACGAGACGGTGCTCGTCCTGCTCACCGACATGACGTCATATGCCGACTCGCTCGCCATCGTGAGCAACCGCATGGACCAGATACCGTCGAAGGACTCCATGCCTGGCTCGCTCTACTCCGACCTGGCCAAGATCTACGAGAAGGCTGTCCAGTTCCCCGAGGAAGCCGGTGGCGGCTCCATCACCATCATTGCCGTGACCACCCTCTCCGGCGGCGACATCACACATGCCGTGCCCGATAACACTGGCTACATCACCGAGGGCCAGCTCTACCTGCGCCGCGACTCCGACGTGGGCAAGGTCATCGTCGACCCCTTCCGCTCGCTCTCACGACTGAAGCAGCTTGTGGCCGGAAAGAAGACGCGCAAGGACCACTCGCAGGTGATGAATGCCGCCATACGCCTGTACTCCGATGCCGCCAATGCCAAGACCAAGCTCGAGAACGGCTTCGACCTCACCGACTACGACAACCGCTGCCTCGACTTCGCCAAGGACTATGCCACAGCCATTCTGGCCATCGACGTCAATGTCGACACTACCGAGATGCTCGACGTCACATGGACTCTCTTCCGCAAGTACTTCAAGCTCGAGGAGGTCAACATCAAGAAGGAGTTCACCGATATTTACTGGAAGTAGACCCCGGATGTAAACATGTAGAATGTAAAGTCAAGAAGCTCATGGCATTTGGCGATATGGAAGCACATCCTACCTACACCGATGCAGAGCACCAACCCATCAATACTGACTCAGGAGCTAAGAGCTATCCTTGCTGCGTTTATAAGGAAGTGTAAGCAGGAGGCCTGATGTTACATTCTACATTTTACATTCTACATTATCATTTCTAATGATACGGTTTCAATACAACAAGACTTCGCTCCAGCAGATAGAGAAGCAGCTGAAGATGCGTCAGCGCACGCTGCCTATCATCAAGAACAAGGAGACGGCACTGCGCCTCGAGGTGAAGCGCTGCCGCGAGGAGGTGGCCGCCCTCGAGGCCAAGCTCCAGCAGCAGATAGCGGGCTACGAGAGCATGTATGCCCTCTGGGGGGAGTTCGATGCATCGCTGGTGCAGCTGCGCGACGTGCAGCTCGACGTCAGGAAGATAGCTGGTGTGCGTGTGCCTGTGCTCAAGAACATAGAGCTGGAGGCACGCCCCTTCGGCATCTTCAGTGCCCCAAAGTGGTACTTCGACGGCATCAACCTCCTGCACGGGCTGGCCAAGACCGCTGTGGAGCGTGAGTTCGCCGTGGCCAAGCAGGACCTGCTCGACCACGCACGCCGCAAGACAACGCAGAAGGTGAACCTCTTTGAGAAAGTGCAGATACCTGGCTTCCAGGAGGCTGTGCGCAAGATAAAGCGTTTCATGGAGGACGAGGAGAACCTCTCCAAGAGCAGCCAGAAGATTCTCAAGTCGCTTCAGCAGAAGCGTGCCGAGGCAGAGGAGGCCGACATGCAGACTAACGACAGAAAGGAGGCCATAGCATGATACAAGACATGAGCAAGCTGACATTCCTGGTCACCGACCGCGAGTATCAGCCATTCATCGAGCAGCTGAGGGAGATAGGCCTGGTGCATGTCACACAGCTGCAGGCCGGTGCCACCAGCCCCGAGCTGCAAGCCGCCCTCGACCTCGACGAGCGCTACAAGGCCGCACTCAAGGCCATGAGCTATGCTGCCGCAGCACACACTGCCGTTGCGGCCCCCGAGGCTGCTGCTGCGCCCCCCGAGGCTGCTGCCGCCGCCGCTGCCGTGAGTGGTGCCGACATCGAGGCTCGCGGCCTGGCCGTGGTGGAGCGTGTGGAGCAGCTGGCAGCCGACGAGACGGCCACGCGCCACGCCATCGACGCTGCGGCAAAGGCCATAGCACAGCTCGAGCCCTTCGGCGAGTTCGCATGGGGCGACCTGCATGCGCTGGAGGCAGACACTGGCATGCGCATCGACTTCTTCCGCTGTTCGCCCAAGAGCTTCCGTCAGGAGTGGGCCGACACCTACTTCGCCACACCCGTGGGCGACGACGGCAAGAAGACATACTTCGTCACCTTCGCTGACGGACAGCCCTCCATATCGGCAGAGCATCTGCAACTGCCCGAGCAGAGCCTGAGCCACTATCAGGCAGAGCTCAAGGCGCAGCAGCAGCGTCTCAGCGACATACATCAGCAACAGCTGCGCACGGCACTGTGTGAGCGCCAGCTGGTTGAGGCTGCCAAGCTGTGCTGCGACGACCGCATAGCCCTGGAGCAGGTGCAGCTGAGCTCCGAGGGCATTGCCGACGGCGTCGTGCACATGATGCAGGGCTGGACACGCACCGCCGATGTTCCTGCCGTCACGGCAGCTCTCGACGCGGCCGGCATCTTCTATGAGCTCACCGCGCCCGAGACCACCGACAAGGTGCCCATCGAGATCAAGAACGACAGCTACTCCACACTCTTTGAGCCCATACTCAAGATGTACTCGCTGCCCAACTACCGCGACCTCGACCCCACGGTGTTCTTCGCACCCTTCTTCATGCTCTTCTTCGGCCTCTGCATGGGCGATGCCGGCTACGGACTGCTCATCATGCTCATTTGCCTCTACCTGCTCAGGGCCAAGCCCGACATGAAGGCCTACGCACGCCTCGGATGCTGGCTCGGAGCCACCACCATGGTGGTGGGCCTGCTCACAGGCTCCTTCTTCGGCATCGACCTCTCGCAGCAGGACTGGGCTGTGCTCGCTCCCGTCAGGCACCTCTTCATCAACGAGGCCAACTACAAGCCCTTCGGCTACGCACCCATGATGGTGTTCTCCGTGGTGATAGGCCTCGTGCAGGTGCTGCTGGGCATGACGCTCGCCGGTGCCAAGGCCGTGAAGAACGGCGGCTGGCACTATGGCGTGGGCAAGTTCGCGTGGGTGGCAGCCCTGACGAGCGCGACGCTGCTCTTCGGCCTGCCGGCCTGCGGAGTGGCCCTGCCCATGGCGGTGCAATACTGCTTCTACGCCATCATCGGCGTGGCTTCGCTCGGCATCATGTTCTACAACAACCCCGACCGCAACATCTTCGTCAACTTCGGCGGCGGTCTGTGGAGCATCTACGGTATGGCCACAGGCCTGCTCGGCGACCTGCTAAGCTACATACGCCTCTTCGCACTCGGCCTCACGGGAGGAGTGCTGGGCGGCGTCTTCAACCAGCTTGCCACCGAGCTCACAGCGCCACTGCCGTGGGCCATACGGTGGCTGCCCATGCTGCTCATACTGCTCTTCGGCCATGGCATCAACTTCGGCCTGTGCATGATAAGCAGCTTCGTGCACCCCATGCGCCTCACCTTCGTGGAGTTCTTCAAGAACGCCGACTTCGAGGGCGGCGGCAAGGCCTTCAACCCCTTCCGTCGCAAGAGCCCCGTGCTGAGCTGAAGACCACTGTCACTGAATCTTAATCATCAATCCACAATCATCAACACCCAAAATCCTATGGAACTACTACTTGCTTATCTGGGCGTAGCCCTCTGCGTAGGTCTCTCCGGTGCCGGCAGTGCCTATGGCGTCACCATCTGCGGTAATGCCGCCATCGGCGCATTCAAGAAGAACCCCGAGTCCAGCGGCTCCTACATCGGCCTGTCCGCACTGCCCTCCTCACAGGGTCTCTACGGCTTCGTGGGCTACTTCATGCTCATGAGCCACATCGGCGCGGGCATGACCATGGCCTCCGCTTCTGCCGTCTTCGGTGCAGGCCTCGCATGCGGCCTCGTGGCCCTCATCTCAGCCATCCGCCAGTCCAAGGTGTGCGCCAACGGCATCTCGGCCATCGGAGCCGGACACAACGCCTTCGGCACAACCATGGTGCTCGCCGTGTTCCCCGAGCTCTACGCCATCCTCGGCCTGCTCGTGCTCATCCTCATAGCCAACACGCTGCCCACATTCTGAACACCGTGGCGCAGGGCGTGCTCCTCGCAGCCACGACCCAAGCCAGTGGTCCTGAGGCACATCTGACGCCGCCCTGCGGCAGCTCTTGCGCCATAGTGCACCTTCGTGGCAGGCACCATGCCGTGTCACGCCACAACACCCTGCACCCTCCTGCTGTGGAGGATGCAGGGTGTTTCTTGTGTCCCTGCACGGAGTGTGCCTCACACCCTGCAGGGTGTTTCTTGTGTCCATGCACGGAGTGTGCCGCACACCCAGCAGGGTGTGCCGCCGACACTGCGCGTTCAGCAGATGATACATAGTGCCTGATGCGTAGGCTCACATGGCAATGCGGTGCCTGCCGCCATAGGCACATCAGCAGTGCATACGCCATCTGCCGCCATCGAGGCACCCGCCGGTGCGCCACGACCATCAGCGGCAATCTGTCAACGGCCTCGCTCGCCTCCTGTCGTCAGCATGCGGCCTCCTGTCGTCAGCATGCAGGTCTCCTGTCATCAGCATGCGGCCTCCTGTCGTCAGCATGCAAGCCATTTGCCTGATTTGCATGCGGCCTCGCCTTAGACATGCCTGCATGAGGTGCAGTCTAATTGTGGGGGAGAGCGCGTCGCACGACGTGCCTGTCTGTTCAAGCTCGCCCAGGTCTTGCAGCGCACACGGGCTGCTCTTGCGTGCGCCGTGTGCAGAACAACAATCGGAGCCCTGCCGTGGTGGCGGGACCCCGATTGGAGGATTATGTCAGTTCTCCTGGCTGTCGTGCCGCAGGGCATGAGCCCTGGAGAACATTGTTATTGCTGTGCAGGTGGCGTGGCTTACCAGATACCCTTCACGTCGGCGTCGAGACCTTCAGTGTCCTCGCCGGCAATGGTTATGTCGTTAACGCCGCCAATGCCCTTGATGGAGGCTGCTATCATGCTCTGCATGGCGTAGGCCTCTGCCTCGATGGCGGGAGTGATATATGTCTTCTTCATTGTGAGTAAAGTTGTTTGGAACCCTGCCCGTGCCCCTCCCGCAAGGGGAGGGAACAGGGCTTGAGCGTCGGATGATTACTTGTGTTAGCTATACCGTAATGGTTTACTTGAGCACCTTCTTGCCACTCACGATGTAGAGACCCTTCTGGGCACGGGCTACACGCTGGCCGGCAACGTTGAAGATGGCTGCGCCGGCGTTCTCGGTCTGGAGGCCGGCCACGCGGGTGGCAATACCGTCGATGAAGACCTTCACCTCGCCAACCTCAGCCTGAGGAGCGATGTATGCGCGCAGGGCTGCGATGTTGCTCATGCCGATGCTCTTGTAGATCTTGGCATCCTTGAGGAACCAGTTGCCATCCTCTATCAACTGGGGAGCATAGGTACCCACGAAGTTGACATTGGTGCCTTCGACGACAGCCTCGGCAGCCTCGATGACAACACCGTCAACAGCCAGCTCGGCGGGTACTTCGTCAATCTTCACCAGCACAGGAGTGTTGGCGGCGATGGCACCGTTGCCGGTAGCGAAGTTCACGGTAACATCGTTGGCATCAGTGCTGTTCTCAGAGAAGTTGTAGACAACGGCGTTGTTGCCGAAGAGGGCCTTCACCTGAGCCTCGCCGAGGGCGAAGGGCAGCACAACGGTGTTGTAGCCTGCCACGAGAGCACGGTCGATGGTCACGGTGGCTGTCTCGCCTTCGTTGGCTGCGATGACACCGGTCAGGTCGTCGTTCTCGCTGAGGGTAATCTTGGTGTTCTTGTCAGCGTCGGAGAGGAGCTGTGCATCGGCAAGCGAAGCCCAGTTGTGCAACAGCTTGCCCTCGAGGGTGATGGTCAGAGTGACATTGCCGGCCTCATCGATGGTGAAGGGGAGGAAACGCCATTCCCAACCGTAGCCGTTGCCGTTGTTGGCAAATGTGCCCTCGTCATAGCTGGCGGTGCCGTCGGTGGTGATACCCTTGGTGGAAGCACCACGGTTGGGCAGTGATACGGTCACTTCGGTAGCAGATGCAGAGAGTGTGCCTTCCACATCAGCCGATGCGCGGGCTGCCACCTTCAGCACGTAGTTGCCGGCAGGCAGATTGTTGGCCAGCTTGGTGCTTACGACACTCCAGGTGTTGGAACCCCAACCGTTTTTGCCCTGCTCGTAGTAGTTGTGGGTGACGCCGCTGTAGTGCTCTGTGCTGAGTGTCTGCTGAGAGTCTGTTTCGCCATTGGAGATAGCTGTGACAGTCCATGTGTCGAACTCACCAATCTTGCCCGTGAGGGAGTAGGTGTAGTTGGCGGCAACATAGTCAGCTATTGTCTGGTTGATGGTAGCGTAGGCAGCGGTAGCCTCGGCAGCCGTAGCGGGAACGATGGCTGCGAAGAGTTCTGCGCCCCAAGCTGCCTCGGCCTCAGCCATCTGGGCTGCGAAGGCATCGTAGGCAGGAGCTGCAGCGGTGAAGGCTGCTGTTGCATCGACGATGGCGTTGGTGGCTGCGAGGATGGATGCCTTGGTCTCGCCCTCGTCAGCTTCCAGAGCGTCGGTGAGTGCTGTGAGCTCGTCGCCGGTCACGTTGACGTAGGCTTCATCTTCGAGAGCAGCCTCAGCTGCGGCAGCAGCCTCATCGTAGGCTGCTTTATACATGGTGAGGTCGACGTATGCGCCGTAGTACTTCAGGGTGAAGTCGCGGAAGATGGTCCACTTGTCGGTCTGGGTGTCGGTGTCTCCTCGAGGGAGAACTTGAGGGCCACCTTGCCGTTGCCATTGTCGAAGTATGTCTTGGCCTGAGCCATGCTGTTGACCACGGTGTTCTCCACGCCGGGGATGAGCACGCGGTCCTCGCCGGCATAGAAGTAGGTGGTGTAGTCGCCTTGACCGCCGCGGTGGAAGCCCGTCACGCCGAACTCCCATGTGCCGAGCGGCAGGGTCAGGGTCTGGTAGAACTTGAAGTTCTGGTTGTAGAACTCACACTCCTCATCGCCCACCTTGCCGAAGCTGTCGTTGCCAACCTGTGTGCCTTCGATGGTCCAGTAGTTGGTGTTCTGACGCACGGAGGCGTTGTCCACGAGCACGGCGGTCACGTCGATGTAGCTGCCTTCACATTGGGCAGCTCGGCGAGGAATGCATCACGCAGGGTTGC
Source organism: uncultured Bacteroidaceae bacterium (assembly GCA_905234605.1). Classification (GTDB taxonomy): domain Bacteria; phylum Bacteroidota; class Bacteroidia; order Bacteroidales; family Bacteroidaceae; genus Physcousia. Next base: position 48,003 of record CAJOIE010000018.1, read on the forward strand.
CACGGCGGCGTTGACAGCCTCTGTTGTGGTGGCTGCTTCCACAGCTGCATCGGCAGCGGCAACATCCACATTCTCGGAGACGGCCAAGGCTGCTGTCTTCACGGTCTGATAGCGGGCATAGCTGCTCTGGAGAGCCTTGGCTGTTGCTGTTGCCTCCTGGATGGCGGAGATGGCAGTGGCGTAGGCGGCAGAGGTGTCGTAGTCCTGGTTCTGCTCGCTCACGACGGCAGCAAGCGTGGAGTATACAGCGGCAGGAACGGTGCCGTCAACGGCCTCAGCAGCAGCGACGACCTCGGCAAGCAGTGCGGCATAGGGAGAGAGGTCGATACCGTAGTACTTGACGGTGAAGTTGTCAGCGCAAATCCAGTTGGCAGTGCTGCTCTCGGTCTTCAGGCCAAACACGACATCGTCGTCGCCCGTGCAGAGGAATTCTGTTGAGAAGTGTTCGGGCTTGCCGTCGCCTGTAGCCATAGCGGTCTTGAAGTCCACGCCGCCGGCGTTGATGTAGAGGTATGCACCTGTAGGCATTGTACCGCCTGGCTGGTCGGCAGCGATGGCGTCTGCCTCGAGCAAGTACTTGCCCTCGGGCAGGCCGAGTACGGTCTGACGGAGATAGCCGTCGCCAACGGCGGGCGACCAGCGCCAAGCCTCAATGAACTTGCTGATGGTGACATCGCCATTGGTGTAGCTTGCACCCTGATAGCCTATGTTTTTGGCCTGCTGGCCTTCGACATAGTTGGTCTCCCAACCGCTGATGTTGCCAGACTCAAAGTCGGGGTTGACAAGGCAGTAGGCAGTCACGTCGATGGGATTTTCGTTGGTAGCACCGGCAAAGAGCTCGGTGAAGCGGGCCTTGTTGAGCTTGCGGGTGAGGTTCGTAGTGGCTGCATTCAGCGCGTCAACGTTTGTGGATGCTTCGTAGACACTGCTCTCGTCGGCATAGTCGATTGCGGCATCTGCGGCGGCGGTGAGGTTGTTGTAGAGAGCAACGCGGGCGTTGTAGAGAGACAGCTGTGCGTTGTAGGCATCAACCTTCGTCTCGGCCTCGGCGGGGATGAGGAATACCCAATCGCAGTTCCATCCCTCGGCAGTGGCGTCGGCATGTGCAACTACGCCAACTGCGTGGAAGGCGGCCTTCCAGCCCCAGCATGTCGATGAAGCGTCGCCGCCAGCATCGTGGATGTGGTAGTAGCCGTTGGCTAATTTAGTGATGCCATAGGAGTTGGCAGTGTTGTCCACGTGCATGGCATCGCCGGCGATGTCATTGCCTGACGTGAAGACACCCTGATTGCCTGTGCGGATGAACTTCCAGTTGCTGCCATCGGCATTCACGGTGAAGTTGATGCCAGTGTCGGAGAGGATAGCTGTTGTGCTCCAGCTGAACCAAGCCTTGCCCATGTCAAGGAACATGCCAGCACCTGTGTTCATAATCTTGTAGGTACCTCCCGATACAGGGTCTGAACCCTCTATCGTGGGAGCCACTGGAGCTGTCCACGACTGAGCCTGTGCGCCCAACGTGAACATAGCCGCCACAGCGGCCAGAAGAAGTTTGATTTTCTTCATGTTGTTAGAAAGTTGTAAGTTAATAATAAGTGAAAGGGTATATAAGTAATAATGTACGCGCGTGAAAGGGGATGGCTACTCTTAGCCATACGCATGGCAAAAGTATGAATAGATGGCAATGTGTGATGCACGGGGTGTGAGTATTATTAGTTAATAATCCTTAAAAGAGCTTCTGGCGGGTGCTTTTGCTGTGCAAAGGCGGTGTCGTTGCCTTATTTTTGTGGTGACAAGAGGCTACGTGGTGACGGAATACCGATATGCCGTAGTATCATGATACCGCACAGCCTCTCAACCTTCAATCTTCAACCTTCAATCTTCAACCTTCAATCTTCAACCTTCAACCCTTCAACCCTTGACTATGAAGAAGTATGTATGTGAGCCTTGCGGCTATGTCTATGACCCTGCCCTTGGCGACCCCGACAATGGTATTGCTCCCGGCACAGCTTTCGAGGACCTGCCTGCAGACTGGGTGTGCCCCATCTGTGGTGTTGGCAAGGAGGACTTTGCTGCTGAGGAATAAGCAAGTCGCTGTCTTGTATGGACTCCCAGGCTATGCTGCGGCGTATGATGTCGCTCTGCGCCCGCAGTGAGCATTGCGAGAGTCAGGTGCGGCAGAAGCTGAGGGTGGCCGGCGTGGATGCCGATGAGGCCGACGATATTGTGGCGCAGTTGCGGCACGACGGCTACATCGACGACGACCGCTATGCGCGTGCCTTTGCCTCCGACCGCCTGCGCTTTGCCCATTGGGGACGTGTGAAGATTGCCTGTGCCCTGCGTGCTGCCGCCCTGCCGGAGCGCAGCATATGCATGGCTCTCGACGCTCTCGATGACGATGAGTATCGCCGTGTGCTCAGGCAGACGGTGGAGGCTAAGGCGCGCACGCTGGGCGACATGGACGAGCGTGCGCGGTGGCATCGCATCATGGCCTTTGCCGCGCAACGCGGCTTCACGCCTGATGAGGTGAGCGGCTGCGCCCTGCATCAATGCGCAGGAAGGTGAAAAGGAGGAAGGTGAAGCCCCACAGCGACGAGCCGCCGTAGGAGAAGAGCGGCAGCGGTATGCCTATCACGGGCATGAGGCCCAGCACCATGCCTATGTTGATGAGCACGTGGAAGAAGAAGATGGAGAACACGCAGTAGCCGTAGACGCGGCCGAAGGCGTAGGGTTGCCGCTCGGCCAGATGGAGCAGGCGCAGCAGCAGGAAGAGGAAGAGCAGCAGCACGGCTGCCGAGCCTATGAAGCCTTGTTCCTCGCCTACGGTGCAGAAGATGAAGTCGGTCTCCTGCTCGGGCACATACTTGAGCTTTGTCTGTGTGCCGTTGAGGAAGCCTTTGCCCTCGAGACCGCCCGAGCCGATGGCTATCTGGGCCTGTATCACGTTGTAGCCCACGCCCGAGGGGTCGTCCTTGAGCCCAAGGAGCACCTGCACACGGTCGCGCTGGTGTGGCTGGAGGTGTGCCACGAGATAGTCGGCAGAAAAGAAGAGGCCAACGGAGCCGGCGGTGAACAGGGCGATGAAGGCGTAGTGGCGAATGTGGCTCGTGAAGGC
>CAJOIE010000019.1 GCA_905234605.1 uncultured Bacteroidaceae bacterium
ACTGTCCGTCCCGTCATGTTGCCCGTGCGCTCGGTGGCCGTATCGCCGTCGAACCATAAGCGGTATGCGTAGTCGGTTTGTCCCCGCGCCAGGCCTATCAGACATAGGTATGCGCAGAGCAAAGTGTGCAGGCGTCTCATGGCTTATTCGTAGCTGCTAACTTCTATCATGACTTTTAGCTTGCCGTTGTCGTCGTGCCGGGCTATGTCTGCCTTGGTTATAACTGGGTGGTGAGCCTTTGAGTCGAAAGGAAACAGTCCGCCATAGATGCCCACCTGTGTGCCGTCACTGCCGAGGTATGTTGCCGCAGCCGCGTCGGTCAGGCGGTAGGTGTTGGCGTCGTTATATCCTTCATACCATGCGTTGCCTCCAAATATGGATAGAAAGTCGTCGTAGGAGAGGGTCGTGTTTGTATTATCAAAGACACGTGAGAATAGGTCCGCGCCGCGCCCAACATTGTGGTGGGCTGTAATTGTTTCTTCGAATGCGAACTCCCAGAAGCCCTCTCTGTAATCATAGATGACACAGTTTTCAAAAACTGTATAACTCTGGTTGCACTCCCGAGTATTGTGTGTGCGACTGTGAGAACCGTCGTAAGGAAACGATATTAAGCAATTACAGTAATAGGCACTGCTATTGACTGTGTCTGCATGTGGGAAATAGATAACACTGTTGAAAACGCTCACTGTGGCGTTGTCGGCACAGAAGAGGGTATTCTGTATTATACAGTTAATCAGTATGACGTTGCTGCCTTCATAGACATTCAGTCCGTATGTACCCACTTTGAAGAAGCGGACGTGCGCCAGGGCTTTGCCTGTGTTGGTGAGATCCTCTATCCACAGGTTCTCTATTGAGAGGTTGCTTGTGCTGTCGGCAATGGTCACACTAATCTGTGTACGGTGTATGTTTGTGCTGTCGTTGTGCGACATGCCTGCGCCGCGTATGGTGATAGCCTTGGAGAGGTTGACAGGCAGGAAGATGCCTCCCGAGAGGGTGATGATGTCGCCATCGGCGGCTGCCTCGTTGGCTTCCTGAAGAGCCGATGAACCATAGTAGGTGGTGTTGGTGCCATCGTGGTTTAGTACGGCGATGAGCTGGCTTCGCTGTGCATGGATATGCAGGGTGGTGGAGATGGCCAGGATGGAGAGGAGGATGTACTTCTTCATGGGTTGGGTGGTGTTGGTGAATACTTTATGCGATATGTGTGGTAACTCAGAGGTATGGGTATAAAAAAACGTGGACTCCACTGCGTCTACGTTCTTGAGGTATCGCCAAACACCTGACAGCATATACGAGTAAAAGCCCACGCCATCGGCGTGAGCATCCGAGCTTTTACTCTTGCTGTCCTTGTTGTGAATTGGCGATTTTCAAGAACAAGACTTAAGCGGATGCTTGTCTGTAAGACTGATATGTCGGTATTGGTATGGGTTACATTGGGGTGAGGCGGGTGATATAAGGGGATGGGGTGACTGTCGCGGGCCTTGCCTTAGGCGGGGTAGTTCATGTACTTGAAGCGCTTGATGCTCTTCTTGGGTGTCTTCTCGAACTCGGCAGGCATCTGGTGGAGTTCAGCCACGCGGGCGTAGGCGGGCACGAGTTGGTTGAGCTGCTGCCGGTTCTGCTCCATGATGGCTGCGAGACGCTCTGGTGTGATGTGCTGGCGGCGCAGCTCGTCGGGGTCGCTGTATACGAGGCCGTGGAGTGCTTCGCCTTTCTGTATGACGACGCACTCTGTCACGTAGGGCAGTGATGACAGCTTGTCTTCGATTTCCTCGGGGTAGATGTTCTGGCCGTTGGCTCCGAGCAGCATGTTCTTTGAGCGTCCCTTGATGTAGACGTTGCCCTCGGCGTCCATCACTCCGAGGTCGCCTGTGTGGTACCATCCTTCGGCGTCGAGGGCTTGGCGCGTGGCCTGGTCGTTCTTGTAGTAGCCGAGCATGACGTTCATGCCGCGCACGAGTATCTCGCCTGGCACGGTGGCGGGCTGCGGGCTGTCGATGCGCACTTGCATGCGTGGCGCGGCTTTGCCGCATGAGCCGGCGCGGTATTTGTCCCAGGGTGCGTAGCAGATGATGGGTGCGCACTCGGTGGCTCCGTAGCCTACGGTGTAGTTGAAGCCTATGCCCTTGAGGAACACTTCGATGTCTTGGTTGAGTGCTGCGCCTCCGACGATTATCTCGGAGAAGTTGTCGCCGAAGGCTTGCTGCATGCGGCGGCGTATCTGTGTCTTGACGCGGTCGCGCAGGAAGGGTGTCATCAGTGCGAGGCGTATGGCGGGAGCCTTGATTTGCGGGAAGATGGCCTTGCGGACTATTTTCTCTATGAGCAGCGGCACGGCGATAATCACCTTGGGGCGCAGGTCGGCAAAGGCTTTGAGGAGCACGGTGGGCGACGGTGTCTTGCCGAGGAAGTGGACGTGGGCTCCGCAGCAGAACTCGTAGAGGAACTCGAAGGCCATGCCGTACATGTGGGCTGTGGGCAGGATGGAGACTACGTTGTCGCCGGCGCGGACGTGTGTGCTGTATACTTCGCGGGCGAACTCGACGTTGCTCCACAGTGCGCGGTAGGGTATCATCACGCCTTTGGAGCGTGAGGTGGTGCCGCTGGTGTAGTTGAGCACGGCGAGCTCGTCGGGGTTGTCGTGGTAGTAGTCGATGTGGTGGGCGCGGAAGTTCATGGGGAAGCGCTCGCCGAAGAGGCGGTTGAGGTTCTCGCGGGCATAGCGCACGCTCTCGGTGCGCTCCACGAGCAGTTTGTACTCGTCGTTGGAGTTGGAGAACACGCCTTCGAGGCGGGGCATCTTTGTGGCGTCGAGCTTGGGCCACACCTGGTCGCCCACGAAGAGGAGCTTGGCCTCGGAGTGGTTGACGATGTCGTGTATCTGCTCTGGCAGGAATTCGTGGAGGATGGGCACGGCCACTGCTCCGTGGGTCACGGTGGCGAGGAAGGCCACGGCCCATCGCACGGAGTTGCGGCCGCAGATGGCCACCTTGTCGCCTTGCTTCACGCCGGAGGCTTCGAGCAGGATGTGCACTTTCTCTATTATGCGGGCTACGTCCTTGTATTTATATGTGTTGGAGCCGAAGTCGGTCATGGCATCCAGTTCCCAGTGGTCGTGGATGCTTTGCTGGAGGCAGGCGTTGAAGCTTTGTGGTTGCATGTGGTGTATTGGCATGAATGCTGGTTGTGCGGCAATGTGGCTGCACACTCCTCAAAATGTTGTGCAAAAGTAGCCTCTATTCTGCACACCGCCAAATATTGTGTGCAAAATAGAGTGATGCTGCCACAGTGGCAGTGTGTGGTGGAGGTGGGTGCAGTGTGTATGCAGAGAGGGTGCACCCTGTTTGTGTTGCAGGGTGCACCCTCTTTGCCTTGGGTGTGCAGGGTGTCGGCGGGCGAGTGTGCCGGGTGCTTTCACCCGAAGATGGCGGTGCCTATTCGCACGAGTGTGGAGCCTTGTGCTATGGCGAGCCGGTAGTCGTGGCTCATGCCCATCGACAGCTGGTTGAAGGGATGGCGCACCGAGGCTGCGGAGTAGGGTGGTGCGGCTTCGGTGTGTGCTTGGAAGATGAGCTCGCGCAGGCGGTTGAAGGTGGTGCGTGCGGCGTGGAAGTCGGCGGCTATGCGTGTCTCGTCGCTGGTGTTGGTGGCCATGGCCATGATGCCTGCGAGTGTTATGCCTTGCATGGCCTGCCATGCTGTGCCGCGCAGCAGTGCCTCGGCCTCGTCGGGTGTGAAGCCGTACTTGGTCTGCTCGGCTGCCACGTGGAGCTGCAGCAGGCACGGCACTGTGCGGCCTGCGCGCGTTGCCTGGCGGTCTATCTCATAGAGGAGGCGCAGCGAGTCGACGGAGTGGATGAGTGCTGCGTGCGGTATGACTTGGCGCACCTTGTTGCGTTGCAGGTGGCCAATGAAGTGCCACTCTGTGCCGTCGAGGTCGGCGAGGCTTGCGGCCTTTGCCTGCAGCTCCTGGGCGTGGCTCTCGCCGAAGGTGCGCTGTCCGGCGGCGTATGCCTCGCGTATGGCGTCGGCAGGATGGTACTTGGACACTGCCACGAGGCTTACTCCCTCGGGCAGGGTCGCTTGCAGCTCTCTGATGGCTGTGCTGATCATTGTGTGGATGGGGTGGGTGTTAGGGTGCTGTCGTCACGAAGCCTCGGCCTGCCGGTAGCGGTAGACGTCCATGATGCCGGTCTCGGCGATGCTCACTATGACCCAGTCGCCGAGGGTGCCGGCCATGGCCTTGTCGAGAGCTGCCACGGCGGCGCGGAAGTCGGTGGCCTGCACGAGCAACTGCTGCGTGGTGCGTTTCTCGGCTCCTGTCTTCTCGTCGAGGGTGAGGAAGGCCACTTTGGCCTTGAACCACCTGTCGGCCGAGGCATCTGTGCTCTCCACTACTTCGGCCAGGCGGGCGCGCTTGATGTCGGTGACGGTATATTCGCCGCTGATGAGCGGCTTGAGCTCCTCGATGAAGCGGCGCTCGGCTTCGGTGAAGCTCAGGGCGTCGACGAGGTAGCTCTCACTGACGCGCCTGAGCAGACCTGTCTCCATGGTCTTCTCATAGCGCACTTTGCATTCGAACCATTCGTTGGACATGTGTGGGGGTAATAGGGTAAATGAATAAGTGACTTAACGGGTAGATGTGTGATGGGCTATTCCCACTCTATGGTGGCTGGCGGCTTGGAGCTTATGTCGTAGCACACGCGGTTCACTCCGTGCACGCGGTTGATGATTTCGTTGCTCACGCGGGCAAGGAAGTCGTAGGGCAGGCGGGCCCAGTCGGCCGTCATGGCGTCGGTCGAGGTCACGGCGCGCAGGGCAATGGGATGCTCGTAGGTGCGCTCGTCGCCCATGACGCCCACGGAGCGCACGGTGGCAAGCAGTATGGCTCCGGCCTGCCACACCTGGCTGTAGAGCGTGTGTCCATGCTCATCGGTGTGCTCGCGCAGTGAGCGGATGAAGATGTCGTCGGCTTCCTGGAGTATGCGCACACGCTCGGGTGTCACCTCGCCCAGGATGCGCACGGCGAGGCCTGGGCCGGGGAAGGGGTGGCGGTCGATGAGATGGTCGGGCATGGAGAGCTGGCGGCCCACGCGGCGCACCTCGTCCTTGAAGAGCCAGCGCAGTGGCTCGCATAGCTGTAGCTGGAGCGTGTCGGGCAGGCCTCCCACGTTGTGGTGGCTCTTGATGACCTTGCCCGTGATGTTGAGGCTCTCGATGCGGTCGGGGTAGATGGTGCCCTGTGCCAGCCAGCGTGCGCCCTTCACCTTCTTGGCCTCGTCGGTGAACACCTGCACGAAGTCGCGGCCTATGATCTTGCGCTTGCGCTCCGGGTCGGTCACACCCTTGAGGTCGCGGAAGAAGAGGCGTGAGGCATCCACGGCGCGCACGTTGAGGCCGAGGGCCTTGTAGTCGGCCATGACCTGGGTGGCCTCATCCTTGCGCATCATGCCGTGGTCCACGAAGATGCACGTGAGGCGGTCGCCTATGGCGCGGCTGATGAGCACTGCCGCCACAGAGCTGTCCACTCCGCCCGAGAGGCCGAGGATGACGCTGTCGCTGCCTAACTGTTGTCGCAGCTCTGCCACGGTGGTGTCGACAAACGAGGCGGCACTCCACTCGCGGCGTGAGCCGCAGATGCCGCACACGAAGTTCTCAAGCAGGCGTGTGCCTTGCTCCGTGTGGAACACCTCGGGGTGGAACTGCACGCCCCACACTTGCTGCTCCATGAACTGGAACGCGGCGTTGGCCACGGTCTCTGTCGACGCTATGCGCCGGAAGCCTTCGGGCAGGGCGGTGATGGTGTCGCCGTGGCTCATCCACACCTGTGAGTGCTCGCTGATGCCTGCCAGCAGGGGGCTGGTGGTGTCGAGGCTGCGCAGGTGCTGACGGCCATACTCGCGTGTGGGTGCGCTCTCCACCTTGCCGCCGATGGCGTGGCTGATGTATTGAGCACCATAGCAGATGCCGAGCAGCGGGTAGCGGCCAAGGATGGGGCGCAGGTTTGCGCGGAATGCTTCGGGGTCGTTGACGCTGAAGGGCGAGCCGCTGAGTATGACGCCTATCACGTCGGCATCGTCGAGCGGGAACTTGTTGTAAGGCAGGATCTCGCAGAAGGTGTCGAGCTCACGCACGCGGCGGCCTATGAGCTGTGTGGTCTGCGAGCCGAAGTCGAGGATGATTATCTTTTGCATACACTATGTATAAGGAAGGGCGGACAAAGGTAAGACTAAATAGAGAAACGGCCACTTACTTTGGCTCCGGAAGTTAGACAGGTGGCGTGGCGCCAGGGCTGGTGGGCTCAATGCTGCTGAGCCAGGAGCAGCCGCTCTGCCTGCTCCACGGCACCTGTCTTGCCCACGTCGAGCAGGCAGAGGCCGTCGGCAAGGTAGCCGCTGACGGAGTCGGAGTGCGACAGGTAGAAGTCGATGATGGAGAAGCGTTCCGGCCACGTGGCCATCTGGCGGATGAGGCTGGGCATGATGACGTGTATGCCCGAGAAGGCCAGCAGGCGCGACTCGCCCTCGACGACGCTGCCGCGCACCTCACCCGTGGCCTGGTTCACCCAGCCGCTCAGGTGCATGGCGGGCGTGAAGGCGAGATAGCGCTGCGAACTGGTAGGCCGCTGGCTCACCACCATCATGGAGCGTCCCTGCTGCGCGGCTGCGTCGTGTGCATCGGCCAGGCTGAGGTTGCTCAGTATGTCCACGTTGTGCACCAGCAGCGGCAGCTCCATGTTGAACAGGTGGGCGGCATGGGCGATGGCTCCGCCTGTCTCAAGCGGCTGCGGCTGCTCGAGGCTAATGCGTATGTCCATATCATAGTTGTGGGCATGAGTGCGCACGTAGTCCTCTATCTGTCTGGCAAAATGGTGGGCGTTGACTACCACGTGGGTGAAGCCGGCGGCTTCGAGGCGGCACAGGGTGTAGTGCAGCAGAGGGTGGCCGGCCACTTCGACGAGTGCCTTTGGGCGGTGGTCGGTGAGGGGGCGCAGGCGTGTGCCGAGGCCTGCCGCGAGCACGAGTGCTTGTTTCATGTGTGTGAGTGCAATATGTTTAACAGCTCGGAGCCATAGTTGCTGATGGTGGATGCGCCGACGCCGTGCACGGCGCGCAGTTCATCAAGGGTGCGGGGCATGGCCGTGGCTATGGCCTTGAGGGTGCGCACGGGCAGCACCTGCGACGGCATCACTTGCCGCTCCTCCGCCACGGCCATGCGCCAATGCAGGAGTGCGGGGTAGACTGTCCGCCCCTCGCGGCCTCGGACGGAGGGGAGGGACTCGTCTGTTCCGGGAAGCCGACGGACAGTGCTGCCTTTCCCGTCCTGCGGTTGCAGGCGTCTCTTTCCGCCCCCCTTGGCGGAGGTCGGGAGGGAGCTATGGCTGCGGGCCTTGGCATCCCAGTAGGTGTCCATGGTGAAGCCGTTTATGCTGGCCGCGAAGATGGCTGTCTTCTCGTCGACGTCGGCACGGAGGGCTTGGAGCTCGGTCACTATCTGCTCGCGTCCGCGCTTGTTGTCGATCTCGGGCAGCGGGGCATCGAGCAGCGAGGTGAGTATGGCCGTGGTGTGGCTGAGGTAGTAGGTGCAGGCGGCGCGCACACGCTCGTGCAGCTGTGTGTTGTCCTCGTAGGTGGCAGCCGCGGCAGCCAGGGTGTGTATTTGCTGCTGGAAGCGCACACCTACGGCGGCGAGCTGGCTGTCGGTCTGCGTCGCGGACAGGCTCATGCGTTGCAGGTACTCGGGATGGTAGGGGGCATATTCGCTCACAAGGCGTAGCAGATGGCGCAGGCGCATGCTGATGGCCTTGAAGTCGAAGAGGCTGCACAGCAGCTGCGTGGCACACTGGCGGCGGTCGGCGGCGAGCGAGCAGGCATCAGGCTGGCGGGTCAGGGTGTAGGAGTGGAATGCCTGCAGCGAGGGGTCGGTGTGCAGCGTGTCGGGCGCGATGGGGGTGGTGAGCACCAGCCCCTCGAGGGAGCGGCAGCGTGAGAGTGCCACATACACCTGCCCTGGCGAGAAGGCACGTCCGGCATCCACGATGGCGTGGTCGAAGGTGAGTCCCTGGCTCTTGTGTATGGTGATGGCCCATGCCGGCCGCAGAGGCATCTGTGCGAAGGTTCCCACTATCGTCTCCTTGATGGTGGCCGTGGCGGGGTCGGTGGTGTAGCGCACGTTTGTCCACTGCACGATGCCCACTTCTATGGTGCGCCCGTCGGTCTCGACGGTGGCACTCTTTGGCGTGAGGCGCACCACGCGCCCTATGAGGCCGTTGTAGTAGGCCTTGGCGGGCGTGGGGTCGTTCTTGCAGAACATCACCTGTGCTCCCACCTTGAGCTGCAAGGTGGCATTCGTGGGGAACGATGTCTCGGGGAACTCGCCCTTGACGGCGGCCGTGTAGGCCACGGACGGTGCCGGCAGGGCTGCCAGATGCTGCTCGTTGATGCGGGCAGCGCGGGCGTTGTGTGTGGTGAGAGTTATCCACTGCTCAGACGGCGCAGGTGTGAACGTGGGCTTGTGGCGTGATGCCAGCATGGCCCTCTCGGTAGCTGTGAGGCGGCCGTCGCGCACGGCCGAGAGCAGGCGGATGAAAGCCTCGTCGTGCTGGCGGTATACGTGCCTGAGCTCTATGCACACCAGCTCCACCTCGCGCAGCGACAGGGCGGAGAAGAAATATGGCGTGGCATACACCTGGCTCAGCAGCTGCCACTCCTCGTCGGTCGTCACGGGCGGCAGCTGGCTCATGTCGCCTGTGAGCAGCAGCTGCACGCCGCCGAAGGGCTTGTCGGGGCAGCGGCGCAGGCTGCGCAGACGGGCGTCGACGGCATCGAGCAGGTCGGCACGCACCATCGACACCTCGTCCACCACGAGCATGTCAAGCGCGCGTATCACGGACAGCTTCTCCTTTGAGAGGGCATAGTGCCTGCCTGCCGGGGCCATGGTGTGGCCGGGCAGGAACAGGCCCGGGGCTATCTGGAAGAACGAGTGTATGGTGGCACCGCCGGCGTTGATGGCTGCCACGCCCGTGGGAGCCACCACAGCCATGCGCTTGTGCGACAGCTGCTGCAGGGAGTGCAGCAGTGTGGTCTTGCCTGTGCCCGCCCGTCCTGTGACAAACAGGCAGCGGCTGGTGTGCAGGGCGTATGCCCGTGCCATATCCATCTCTGGGTTGCTCACGCTCATGGCGGCAAAGATAGTCATAAAAACGTGAACCGATGTCGCGCCGTGGCTCCGTCGCGCGTATGCAGCCGAGCCAGGCAGCACGAGGAGGCAGGCCTGACAGCACGACAAAGCCAGGCAAAGGGGGCGACAGAAAGCCCCCACCGCGTTTCGCAACGAGGTGGGGGGCTGAAGGAATAATACCGTGACGCGTTGCACGCTGGCTGTGTAAGAGGCCGACACCTCGATGAGAGCTTTGCGGCAGGCTGCTGCAAGGAGCAGCAAGGGATGGCTCCTTACACAAAGTCCGCCTGCTGCAAGCAGCAGGCGGACACCAGGGTACTCGTGCGTATGTGTTACGGCATATCTCAGTAGTTCTCGGCGTTGACTTCGAAGTATGCCTGCGGATGGAAGCATACTGGGCATACGGCGGGTGCTGAGGTGCCAACGACGATGTGTCCGCAGTTGCGGCACTCCCACACGCTGACGCCGCTCTTGCTGAACACTTCCATTGCCTCTACGTTGTGCAGGAGGGCACGGTAGCGTTCCTCGTGATGCTTCTCGATGGCTGCCACGCTGCGGAACTGTGCGGCGAGGTCGTGGAAGCCTTCTTCGTCGGCTTCGCGGGCGAAGGTGTCGTACATGTCGGTCCACTCGTAGTTCTCGCCCTCGGCGGCGTGCAGGAGGTTCTCGGCGGTCGAGCCGTTGCCCCCGAGGTGGTCGAACCATAGCTTGGCATGTTCCTTCTCGTTGTCGGCGGTCTTGAGGAAGAGGGCGGCTATCTGCTCGTAGCCGTTCTTCTTGGCCACTGAGGCATAGTAGGTGTATTTGTTGCGTGCCATGGACTCGCCGGCGAAGGCGGCTTGCAGGTTCTTCTCGGTGCGTGTGCCTGCATATTTGTTGGGCGTGGCGGCAGTGCCAGCGGCGGCCTTGACTTGCTCAAAGTCGGCTGCGGGGTGCTTGCAGATGGGGCAGGTGAAGTCGGCCGGCAGCTCGTCGCCGACATATTCGTAGCCGCACACGGTGCAACGCCAGACGGTCTTGCCGTCGGCATTGTCGGCGGCGGGCTGAGGCTGGGGCTTGATGTGGGCCTGATAGTAGCTGTATGTGGCCGAGGGGGTGTCGGAGAGTGTTGCCGTCTCGGTGACACGGCATACGAAGAGTGTGTGCGTGCCGAGGTCTATGCTCTGCTCCACGGTGGCCGAGATGTAGGCATTGGTGCCCCGAGTGATGGCCAGTGTGCCGTTGGCCACACGGCGGCAGTCGCTGAACGTGGCTGCTCCGTCTGTGCCGAACTTCTCCACCGTGTGGCCGCTCTGGAAACCAAAGTGCTTGAAGAGTCCGAAGTCGGCGGCTTGGCTGATGATGGACACGGTGAGGAGTCTTGAGCGACGGATGAGTTCGGTGGTGAGGTTGCTCTTGTTGAGAGCCACGGAGATGCGCTCCGGCTGGGCTGTCACTTGTGTCACGGTGTTGCTGATGCAACCGTTGTCACGGCTGCCGTCGCGGGTGGTCACGACGAACAGGCCATACTGGATGTTGAAGAGTGGATTGCTCATAATGCTTGTCGGTGTGTGTAGGGGTGAGAATTTAGGGAGGAAAGAGTGTGGCAGGCGTGTCGGTGAGGCATGCTGTCATTCACTGCCGGGCATGGCCTCGATGTAGGCTGCCATGCGCTCGGGCCGGCAAACGGGGGGATGAAGCCGCACATGCTGGCGGTGCCGCTGCTGAGCAGCACCTTGCCCCCTGGGCGAAACCGGGCTCTGTGCCACGGTTTGAATGTGCCTTGAGCTGATAGATGTTTTTCATGACTTGTGATTGTGTTTGTTGGTACTTGATAATTAGGAGGTTATGTGTGTGGTGCATACGGTGCAGGGTGATGCCTGTGAGTGTGCAGGGTGTCGGCGGGTGAGTGTGCAGGGTGGTGCGGATGGTGTGTGCAGGGTGAGAGTTCAGGCTCTGCTGCCCCTCCCTGGCAAAGATAGTTCTTTATTCATATTTGCAAGCGTTGATGATAAATATGCCATGCGGCGTGATGCCCAAAGGTGTGAAACATATACCTTTGCCGTGTAGCTAAGCATGCAACAATGAAACAGTATCAACTGATGCCGCTGCCTTATGCAGCGGAGGCTCTCGAACCTGTCATCAGCCGCGCCACCATTGGCTTTCACCACGGCAAGCATCTGGCGGCCTACGTCAGCAACCTGAATGCCCTGCTGCCCGGAACGGCGTGGGAGGGGCTGACACTCGAGGAGACGGTGTGCCAGGCCACGGGCGGCGTGCTGAACAATGCCGGGCAGGTGCTCAACCATGAGCTCTACTTCGGGCAGTTTGCCCCGCCCAGGGCCGACAATATGCCGGCGGGCACGCTGGCCGAAGCTCTTGTGCGCGACTTCGGCTCGGTGGAGGCGTTCATGGCGGAGTTCCGGCAACAGGGCCTGACGCTCTTCGGCTCAGGATGGGTGTGGCTGTCGGCCGACAGCACAGGCAAGCTCGTCATCACGCAGGAGGCCGCTGCTGCCAACCCCATACAGCGGGGTCTGCACCCGCTGCTGACATTCGACGTGTGGGAACATGCCTACTACCTCGACTATCAGAACCGCCGTGCCGACCATCTCGCCGCGCTATGGCAGATTGTGGACTGGGAGGCAGTAGGCCGCCGTATGGCAGGTGGCAGGCAATAAGAACGACAGGAGCCTACAGCGATGGCTGCAAGCAACGATTTCGGTCGCTGGGGCGAGGATGTGGCGGCTGCATGGCTCCTCGAGCATGGCTTCGACATTCTCGCACGCAACTGGCGGCACGGGCGCAAGGAGATTGACATCGTGGCTGCCAGCGACGGCTCGCTCTATTTCGTGGAAGTGAAGACACGCCACGGCGAGACATGGAATGCCGAAGAGGCCGTCAACGACAAGAAACGAGCACTGATGTGGCGCGCCATGATGGCATGGAAGACACAGCACCCCTCGCTCATGCCTGTACGTTATGCAGCCCTGGCCGTAGTGGCGGGCGAGGCCGGGGCACCGCCCGTGGTGCGCTGGCACGACGACGTGTGGAACATGATGTAAGGCCTTCTCACCGCATTAGCAGGAAATGGCGGCGTTCTGCCTCGTCCATGCGCTCGATGGCGTAGCGGAGGGTGGTGCGCGCCATACGGCAGGCATGGCGGGAAAGGAAGTCGCGCAATAGCTCCAAGCCGCAATGCTTGCCCATCTCGCGCAGCATCCAGCCTGTGGCCTTGTGCATCAGTGGGTGAGGGTGGGCGAGGTGCCACTCGGCATAGCGCAGGCACCATGATGGGTCGCCCGTCTGTGTGGGGCGCAGCGTAGCCACCATGCTTATCCGCTGCAGCCACAGGCACGAGCTGCCGGCCAACGTGTCGAGGCAGGCCATGGCACGCTGCCTGCCGCTGTCGCCCATCGACGTCTGCTCCACGACCCATGCGCCGAGCAGTTTGGGCGCAGAGAGATCAACCAGGTCCCAGTTGTTGGCCTGACGGGCATGACTGAGGTACATGCTGATGATGGCCTCGCGCGTCCTGCATGCCTCGGCATCGGAGCGTAGACGCTTGGAGAGCAGACGCTCATAGCGGTGCACGAGCAGAAGCAGTCCGCACAGGCGCACCTCGTGCCACCGGCTGTGCAGCAAGGCCGGCACCTGGGCGAGCGGGCAGTCGTCGGCCACGAGGCGCGCCACGGCACGTGTCTCGGGCACCTTGAGGCCAAGGAACTCGTCGCCCTCGCCATACTCGCCCGGACCGGTCTTGAAGAAACGCATCAGCACCTGTCGCTGCTCTTCGCACAGCAGCGACTCCATGTATGTCTCTATGTTTGCAGCTGTGGGCGTGGCGGGCGGGTGTGGTGCAGGGGTGTTCATCGTGATGTCAGAGCGTTGTTTCGGGCTGCCACTCGTGGGCACGCATGTCCACACAGCCGTTGGCCTTGATGCGCACACCCTCCGACATGAGCATCAGGGCCTGTGCGTGCCAGCCTGGCACCGTGCGGCCGTCGGCAGCCACCACCCTGTGGCACGGCAGCAGCAGCTCCATGGGTGCATCGTGCATGGCGCGGCCTACAAGACGTGAGTGGTTGGGGTGCCCTACGAGGCGGGCTATATGGCCGTAGGAAAGCACGTGCCCGGCAGGTGTCTGGCGGACAACGTCGTAGACCTCGGCGCGGAAGTCCTTGGTTGAAGGTGCCTGCGGCATGGTGGTATATCCATAGAGAGACGGACACGCCTGCGGTATGCCCTACAGGTCGTGGTGCAGCAGCCGATAGGCGGCCATCTCCTCATACTTGGTGCCAGGCTGTCCGTAGTTGGCGTAAGGATGGATGCTGATGCCGCCGCGAGGAGTGAAGAGGCCGAGCACCTCTATATACTTGGGCTGCATCAAGCGGATGAGGTCCTTCATGATGGTGTTGACGCAGTCCTCGTGGAAGTCGCCATGGTTGCGGAAGCTGAAGAGGTAGAGCTTGAGCGACTTCGACTCCACCATGCGGCGGGCAGGGATGTAGGCGATGCGTATCTCGGCAAAGTCGGGCTGGCCGGTGATGGGGCACAGCGAGGTGAACTCGGGGCAGTTGAAGCGCACCCAGTAGTCGTTGTCGGGGTGGCGGTTGTCGAAGGCCTCGAGCACCGAGGGGTCGTAGTCAAAGTGGTAGTCGGTCTGGCGGCCGAGCTGGCGGAGGTTGTCTTGCGTTCTGTCCATAACGTTGTCGGTTGGATGTGCAAAGATATGCATTTTGGGGAAGGAGGCAGGCTGAAAAGTTGTCTGTAACAGGCAGAATGCGGACATTTGCAGGGGTATATATATAATTAAGGTGCATAATGGACATCATCGCTAACCTCGACACCGCAGGCATGCTGCCGGCAGGCACCGTGTTGCGCGACACATATCGCATCGACTCCTATCTCGCATCGGGAGGCTTCGGCAACACCTACGTGGTGACACACCTGGAGCTGGGCAGCCGTCTGGTGGTCAAGGAGTTCTTCATGCGAGGCATCTCGGAGCGTGAGGCCGACGGCCTGGCGGTGAGCGTGCCCACCACGAGGAGCCGAGCCACATTCGACAGCCAGCTGCTGAAGTTCGTGAAGGAGGCCAGGCGCCTGTGGCAGCTGCGCGGCGACCACATAGTGCACATACACGACCTCTTCCGCGAGAACGGCACAGCATACTACGTGATGGACCTCATCGACGGATGCTCGCTGAAAGCATACGTGGAGGCACACGGAGCCATGAGCGAGGGCAAGGTGCGCGAGATACTGTCGCAGCTGCTCGATGCATTGGAGGCCATACACAGCCAGCACTTGCAGCACCTCGACCTCAAGCCAGCCAACATACTCATCGACAAGGGCGGGCGTGTGACACTGATAGACTTCGGAGCCAGCAAGCAGGTGGATCCGTCGTCGGACGGCGTAACATCGTCCGTGATAGCCTACACCAAGGGCTATGCCCCGCACGAACAGATAGCGCAGGACCTCGACAAGATAGGTCCGTGGAGCGACTTCTATGCTCTCGGTGCCACGCTCTACAACCTGCTCACCAGGCGTATGCCGCCCCTTGCCTCGGCAATAGTAGAGGAGGGCACTGCCGCATTCCTGTTCCCCGACAGCGTGAGCAGCGAGATGCGCAGTCTCATACTATGGATGATGGACTTCAACCGCAAGGCACGCCCGCAGAGCGTGGCCGACATACGCCAATGGTTGCTGGCTGCCACTGAGAGCCAGCCCGAAGATGAGGCTACCGTCATCACAGCAGGCGAGACCGTGCCGCGGCCAATGGCACAGGCGCAGCCCAAGCACCAACCCCGGACACAGGCCGGAGTGGAGACTGCGGCTCTATATGGGGCCGGTGAGGCAACGTCCAAGCCGCAGGGAGGCAAGCTCTCATGGGGCGCGCTGCTCGTCGCGGGCCTCATCGTCGCAGGCCTTCCCGCAGTGTTCATGATGCGACGTTGCACACAGGATGGTGGCGATGCTGATAGCGTGGCACATACATTTCCTGCCACCGCCTCTCCCGACCCGCTCGGCCTCTGCCCTGACACCAACCACCCTCATGCCATCGACATGGGCACCGGCGTGAAGTTCGCCTGCTGCAACGTTGGTGCCGACACTCCTGCGGACTACGGCTACTACTTCGCCTGGGGCGAGACCTCACCCAAGAGCACCTACAACAGTAGCACCTACAAGTGGTACAACGGCAGCGATGATACCATGACTAAATACTGCACCGATAGCTCTTGCGGCACCTTTGATAACCTCACGCAGTTGGAGCTCAGCGACGACGCAGCCCGTGCCGTCATGGGCGGCACGTGGCGCATGCCCACCATCGCAGAACTCGATGCCCTCAGCAGCAACTGCACCTGGACATGGACCAGCAATGGCGGCCACAACGGCTACTTGGTCACCGCCTCCAACGGCAACAAGCTGTTCCTGCCCGCTGCGGGCTATCGCGATGGGACGAGCCTCTACGACGAGGGCTCCTGCGGCCGCTATTGGTCGTCGACGCTCTACACGTCCGACTCCAACTTCGGCCAGTACCTCAACTTCGGTAGCAGCAGCCGCGGCACGTACAGCTACTACCGCTACTACGGCCGAAGTGTTCGCGCGGTCACAGACGTAGCCATCGAATAGACTGCCAGCCGTGCTGGATGTAGGATGTAGAAGCCAGTCAGCTGGCTGTCGTGCTGTGGTACGCAGGTGGGCCGCCTGCGTACCATGGCATGTCCGCTTGTTTGGCAAGCGGAGGATAAAAGGGATGGATGAGAGGGATTGGTTGAGAGGGATGGAATGGGGTGGTAAGGAACGTCTTGCTGCCTATTCCTCCAGCAACTGGCGGAGGAAGTCGTCGAGCTCTTTGTCGAGGCCTGCGAGGAGTTCGGTGTCGAGCAGCTGTATGTCGTCGTCCACGAGGTAGAGGTCGTGGAGTGTGTCGCCCTCTTCGTTCATGAGCACGAATGAGAATGGACGCATGATGCTCATGGCTTCCACTTCGCTGCGCATGTTGGCTATGGCGTGACGCAGGGCTGTGGTGGCGGTGTCGTAGATGTCGTCGGCCGTGTAGTGCAGCCACTCATCGACCACGATGCGTGTCAGCTCCTGCATGTCGTCGTCGTAGGCGAGGAGCTCTCCGCTGTCGGGCTTCACCTGGAGGTGTATGTCGGTGAGCAGGGCGTCGTGCGTGGCGGGGAACTTGTCGGCCACTTTGCGGATGGCGCGTTGCAGCTGCTGGATGGTCTGTTGCGAGGCTTTCATCTGCCTGGAGGCTCTCACTTGATGGATATCTTGCGCACCACCTTGCCCACTCGGAGTATGTAGCAGCCGCGTGTGAGGCGCAGTGCTATGGTGCTGTCTTCGGAGTCTATGCGTATGGCTGCCACGCGCACGCCGGCGAGGTCGTACACCTCGAGCATCTGCCCTGCTGCTGCGGCCACGTGCACTTGTGTTCCCTGCACGCTGATGGAGGGTTCCTCCTGTGGCATATCGGCTGCCGTCCGTGGCGACGGCTGCTGCGCTGGTGCTGTCTCTGCCATGCCGGGCAGTGTGACTGCCATGATGATGGCTGCTACGGCTATGCTGCGGTGGTGCTGACGTGTCATTGCGCTATAGACGGGTGGTTTCCTTGGCAAAAGTATGTTATCCCCTTGTGTGTTGCAAATTTAGAGGGCGAAAAGTGAGTGTGACAGCTATTTGGAGCTGTTTCCATTCAGCACTTGCACTTGCATATGTTCCTCGGCGAGGATGGTGTCGGGGAATATGGCCTGTGCCTCTTGCAGGAGTATCTGCTCGTCGTCGTAGCGCGAAGAGAAGTGACCTATGATGAGCTTGCCTGCGCCTGCTCGGCGTGCCATCTCGGCAGCCTGTGCGGCGGTGGAGTGTCCGTAGGCTGCTGCGCGGTCTGCTTCGGTGGAGGCGTAGGTGGCCTCGTGGTAGAGAACGTCGACGCTGCCGACCATGTCGGCCAGTGCCGGCGTGAAGAGAGTGTCGGAGCAATAGGCGTAGGCGCGCACGGGGTCGGGCGGCGTTGTGAGCTCCGTGGCTGGTATGCAGCGGCCGTCGGGTGTGTGCCATGGGTGGCCCATCTTGATGCGTCCGATGGCCCATGTGGGCACGTTGTAGAAGTCTATGCGGTCGCGGCGTATGTGTGGCTGTCCGGGCTGTTCGCGCACGAGGTAGCCGCAGCATGGCACACGGTGTTGCAGCGGCAGCGACCACACTTGCATGGAGCGGTCTTCGTGTACTATGGCGTGGCGTGTGGTGTCGACGGGGAGGTAGTGCACCTCGTAGTCGAAGGTGGCACAGAACTGCTGCAGCACGCAGTCGAGGAATGGGCGTATGGTCTCTGGCCCGTGGATGAAGAGTGGCTGTGTGCGCCCGAGCAGTGCCATGGTTGACAGCAGTCCTGGCAGGCCGAAGAGGTGGTCGCCGTGGGCGTGTGTGATGAATATGTGTGCGAGTTTCTGCCAGTTGAGCCCTGTGTATCGCCACTGCAGCTGTGTGCCTTCGCCGCAGTCGAGCAGCAGGAGCTTGTCTCGCAGGCTGACGACTTGTGCCGAGGGCATGTGGCGGCGTGTAGGCAGGGCGGAGCCGCAGCCGAGGATATGTATTGTGAATGGTTGCAAGTCGGAGGGGCTGAGATAATTATAGGGACTATAGGGACTATAGCCGGTAGCTCTTAGCGGGGCTTTGCGAGCTGTGCAAATATTCTTGCAGTCCACGCCGGCGCAGGAGGCATGCGGGGCAGTGACCACAGCCGTCGCCGGGGATGCCTCGGTAGCAGGTGATGGTGCGGCTGCGCACGAGGTCGAACACTCCGAGCTCCTCGGCCAGGGCCCATGTCTGAGCTTTGTCGAGCCACATGAGTGGCGTGTGTATCACCACCTGTGTGTCGAGTCCGAGGTTGAGGGTCACGTTGAGTGAGCGTATGAAGGTGTCGCGGCAGTCGGGATAGCCGCTGAAGTCGGTCTGCGACACGCCTGTGACTATGTTGCTGATGCCTCGCTCACGGGCAAAGACTGCGGCTATGCTCAGGAAGAAGAGGTTGCGCCCTGGCACGAAGGTGTTGGGCGGCGTGGCTTCGGGTTTCTCCTGGTCCATGACAATGGAGCTGTCGGTGAGTGCGTTGCGGCTCAGTGCGGCAATGAAGCCTACATCCATGGAGTGCCACTCCACGCCGGCCTCCTCGGCTATGGTGCGTGCGGCTGCCACTTCCTGCACATGCTGCTGCCCGTAGATGAACGTGAGGGCCACCACGCGGCTGAAGCGGCGCAGTGCCCAGAAGAGGCACGTGGTGGAGTCCTGCCCTCCGGAGAAGACTATGAGGGCCTCACTTCCTGCTCCTCTCCCGTGTGAGAGTGTAGCATCGCCGCGCGAGGGAGCGGTGGCTGCCTGTATGTCTTGAGTATGGTTCTGCGACATGGGTTGTTGTATGCTAATAGGGGTGTGTAGGGTGTATGCCCACTCTGCCCTGTCATCCCTCTCCCCTCTCTTGCCGGAGAGGAGTCGGGCTGGAGGCCGTAGAGCGGCTGTGATGCTGCCTCTACACCAATGAGTAGCGCAGTCCGTGGTCGTAGACATCGGCTCCCTCGGTGCGCTTGAGCCATGCCACCACGCGGCGCGTCAGCGGCAGGAGCAAAACCTCGTAGAGTGTCTTGGCCACCACCTGCGAGAGTATCATCCACGCCAGGTTCTCCGTGGGCACTATGCCCCCGAGTGCTATGGGGAAGAATATCAGCGAGTCGGCCCCCTCGCCCGCCACGGTGCTGGCTATGGCACGCAGCGAGAAGTGGCGTCCGCGGTGGGCTATCTTCATGCGGCTCATGACATAGGCATTTATCAGCGAGCCCACGATGAATGCAGCGAATGAGGCAAGGGCCACGCGCGGGGCCAGGCCGAAGATGGCGTGGAAGCCCTCCTGGTGGGGCCAGTAGGGGGCACCCGGGATGATGTCGGCCACAAAGGCAATGGCCACGAAGAGGAAGTTCATGGCGAAGCCCGTCCAGATGAGCATCTTGGCACGGTCGTAGCCCCACACCTCGGTGATGCAGTCGCCCACGATGTAGGACACGGGGAAGACCAGCACACCTGCCGTGAGGTTGACGGGTCCGAACTGAAGCTGTTTTGTTGCAAGCAGGTTTGCCAGAATGAGGCAAACGCAGAAGGTGATGCCAAGGAGCATGAACGTGGTGCTCACGAGGCTGTTGTCGCGCTGTTGCATAGTTCTTGTTTTGTTTCTTCCTTCGCCGTGGGTGGCAGACAGCAGTGTGCACACTGGCTCGCCGCAGGGTGCAGGGTCATGGCCGTGAGCCTGCATGGTGTGCGTGAGTGTCCCTGCATGGTGTTCTCCACAGAGGGTGCAGTCTGCTGCCGGCATCGCCGCAGGGCGAAGGACAAGGGGGTTGAGCAAGATACCCCTTGAATGTGTTAGCTGGCGCAAAAGTAGCACTAAGTTGCCGAATGCACAAGCCCTGCCGCCAAAAAAGGGGGTGCCGCCTTTTGGCCGACCACACGCAAAGGCATATCTTTGCCACATACTAACCATCAAACCTAACCACTACATCGCTATGGAAAAAATCAAAGGCCTCATCGATGCCCCCTTCACGCCCATGCTGCCCAACGGCGACATCAACCCCTCAGTCATTCCTGCCTACGCCGCGCTCCTTGCCCGCAACGGCCTCAAGGGTGTGTTCATCAATGGCTCCAGCGGCGAGGGCTATATGCTCACCGACGAGGAACGCATCCGCCTGGCCGAGGCCTGGATAGCTGCCGTGGCCGACCTCAAGGCGAAGGGCCTGGCCTCCGACTTCAAGGTGATTGTCCACGTGGGCAGCACATGCGTGCGCTCGGCACGCCACCTGGCCGAGCACGCCCAGCATGCTGGCGCTTTCGGCATCGGAGCCATGGCGCCTCCCTTCCCCAAGGTGAGCCGCGTGGAAGAGCTGGTGAAGTACTGCGAGGAGATAGCCTCGGCCGCACCACGCCTGCCCTTCTACTTCTACCACATACCAGCCTTCAACGGAGCCTTCCTCTCCATGTACGACTTCCTGCGCGCCGTGGACGGGCGCATCGCCAACTTCGCCGGCATCAAGTACACCTTCGAGAGCCTCTACGAGTATAACCGCTGCCGGCGCTATGCCGACGGCAAGTTCGACATGCTCCACGGACAGGACGAGACCATACTGCCCTGTCTGGCCATGGGCGGCGCACAGGGCGGCATAGGCGGCACCACCAACTACAACGGACGCTGCCTCGTGGGCATACAGGAGGCATGGGCCAATGGCGACCTGGAGCGCGCCCGTGCGCTACAGAACTACGCCCAGGACGTCATCGACGTAATATGCCACTTCCGCGGCAACATCGTGGGCGGCAAGCGCATCATGAAGCTCATAGGCCTGGACCTCGGGCCCAACCGCACACCCTTCCAGAACGTCACCGACGAGGAGGAGCAGCAGCTTCGCCGCGAGCTTGAGGCCATCGACTTCTTCAAACACTGCAACAAGTGAAAGAGGGTCCTGCCACAGTCCTCCGCCACATGGCGTGAGCTGCCACCGTCCCGACATGCTGACACATCGGGGTCCCTCTGTCTATCACATTGTTGAGCAACCTGCCAAAGACCACCAGCCCTTATGAAGACAACAAACAAACTACTCACACTGCTTCTGCTCCTGTCGGCACAGGCATTCACACCCTCCCTTACAGGAAGCACAGGGAGTGGGGCCTCCTCCCTCTATGCCCAGGAAGCAGCGGGCACGCCAGCCCACCGCTTCAACCAGGCCACCTTCACGCCAGCCCCCGCCCTCGATGCCTTCTGCGGGCAGGGCGTCAGCGGAGCCTTCGCCGGCCGACTGCCCGACGGCACTGTAGTGGCCGGCGGCGGGTGCAACTTCCCCGACGTGCCTGCTGCCGACGGCGGTGCCAAGGTCTTCTACACCGACATCTACGCCCTCGAAGGCGAGACCTGGCAGCGCGCGGGCTCACTGCCCTGCCCCATAGCCTACGGCGCCAGCATCACCGTGCCCGAGGGAGTGCTCTGCCTCGGCGGCACAGCCGACGGTGCCAAAAGCGAGGACCTGGCCCTGCTGCTCTCACGCGGTCTCGACGGCAGCCTGCAGACAGAGGACATGCCGCCGCTGCCACTCAGCCTCGACAACTTCGCCGCAGCCTACGGCGACGGCTACATCTATGCAGCCGGCGGACAGCACAACGGCATGCCCAACCACAAGGCCTTCCGCCTGCGCTGGCCAGGCGGTGCAGCATGGGAGGAACTGCCCGACATGCCAGGACCGGCACGCGTGCAACCCGTGGGCGTGGTGCAGAAAGGAGCCGTGGGCACAAACTTCTACATCCTCGGCGGCTACGACCCACGCTACGGGCGCGCCGTGAGCAATGGCGCATACTATGACCCACGCGCCGGCAAGTGGATGCCCACATCGCTCATCGAACCCGCCGGCAGCCACGCCCCGCAGGCAGCCCTCGTGGGAGCGGCAGCCATAGCCTCGGGCGCGGCACACATACTCTGCATCGGCGGCGTGGACAAGGACATCTTCGAGGCTGCACTGGCACGCAACGCCGCCCTGGCCGACACCACGGCGGCTGCCGAGACACTGGCCACGCTGCGCGAGCAGGCATACACCTACATGACACAGCCCGCCAGCTGGTACCGCTTCCGCCGCCGCATACTGGCCTACCACACCATCACCGACTCGTGGGCCGAGGTGTTCTGCCACCCCGCACTGGCACGCGCCGGAGCCGCCCTCGTGCCCATGGCAGCACCATCGGGCGCGCTGGCGGCAATGGTGGTGGGCGGCGAAGAGAAGCCCGGTGTGCGCAGTGCCGACGTCACACGCATGGACATAGCCTACACCGCACACTTCGGCTGGCTCAACTGGACCGTGCTCATCCTCTACCTCCTCGGCATGGTATACCTCGGCTACTACTTCATGCGCCGCGCCTCCAACTCCTCCGACGACTTCTTCAAAGGCGGCGGACGCATACCCTGGTGGGCGGCAGGCATAAGCATCTTCGCCACCATGCTCTCGGCCATCACCTACATGAGCATACCTGCCAAGGCATACGCCACCGACTGGACCTACTACCCCATGCAAATATGCATACTCGTAGTCTCGTTCCCCGTCATCAAGTACTACCTGCCGTTCTTCCGCCGCCTGAACGTCACCACAGCCTACGAGTACCTCGAGCGACGCTTCAACGCAGCCACGCGCCTCATGGCAAGCATACTCTTCATAGTCTTCATGGTGGCACGCACAGCCCTCGTGCTCTTCCTGCCGTCGTTAGCCATGACCGCCGTCACCGGCATCAACATATATATATGTATAGCCCTGATGGCACTCATCACCATAGTCTACTGCACCATGGGCGGCGTGGAGGCCGTGGTCTGGGGCGACGTCATCCAGGGCATCATCCTCGTGGGCGGTGCCGTGCTCGCAGCCGTCTATCTCATAGTCAACACCGGCGACAACGGAGCCACCGACTTCTTCCGGATAGCCACCGACAACGACAAGTTCCGCCTCTTCCTCTTCGACGCCGACAACCCCTTCGACTTCGTCAACGCCACATGGTGGGTGGTCATACTCGGCGGACTGGCCAACAACCTCATCAGCTACACCTCCGACCAGACCGTCATACAGCGCTACCTCACCACATCCGATGAGCGCAGCGCCGCACGCGGCATCCTCACCAACGGCATAATGTCGGTCGTAGTGACCATAGCATTCTTCACCATAGGCACAGGCCTCTACACCTTCTTCAAGACGCACCCCGCCGAGCTCGACCTCACCATGGCCAAGAGCGACGCCATATTCCCCTTCTTCATGATGAGCCAACTGCCGGCAGGACTCGCCGGACTACTCATCGCCGCCGTCTTCGCCGCCACCATGAGCACCATAGCATCCAACATCAACAGCATCAGCACAGCCTTCACCGTCGACCTGTGGAGCAAGGCACGCTCACGCAGCCTGCACGACGGCGGCGAGGTGAAGGTGGCACGCGTGGCAGGCATCTGCGCAGGGCTCATCGGCATGGCCATAGCATGGCTCATGGCAACAGTCGACATACAGTCGCTGCTCGACTACTTCAACACCATACTCGGCCTGCTCAGCGGAGCCATAGGAGGCCTGTTCCTCATGGGCATCTTCTTCCCACGCATCGGCTCCACGGCAGCCCTCGTAGGATTTCTCTGCGGCACTGCAACCGTCTTCTACATGAACTTCTGCACGCAGGCCAACTTCCTCCTCTTCGGCTGCGTATCAATGCTCGTCAGCGTACTCGTGGCCCTCATCATCAGCATATTCATGCCACAGACAGAGGAGCAGAAAGGACTCACATGGAAGACTCTCAGCCCCGAGCAAGCAGACTAAGGACAAGACCGTGTCAGACCTCATCCATGCACACAGGGCACAGCTGTTCAACTATATGCGACTGACACAGTCACCAATAGGCCTGCTCATCAATTCAGGGCGACCCACACTGCAAGGAGAACACTATGCCTATTTCCACGAGACGAATGAATGTGTCTTGCCTGACCGCCACATGAAAGGCCTATATCGTCTCCTATATTCATGTCTTGCCTCAACATAGCTTAACCATTTTCATACACCCATGACCAACTTCAAGCAACTATCCACTCTCTACCGCACGGAGCTCCTCGACCGCGTCGTACCCTTCTGGCTCACCAAGAGCCAGGACAAGGAGTTCGGCGGCTACTTCACCTGCCTCGACCGCGACGGCTCGGTCTACGACACCGACAAGTTCATCTGGCTGCAAGGCCGCGAGGTGTGGATGTTCGCCAAGCTCTACAACACCGTCGAGGCGCGGCAGGAGTGGCTCGACGCCGCCATTCAGGGCGCCGAGTTCCTGAAGCAGCACGGCCACGACGGCAACCTCAACTGGTACTTTGCCCTCGACCGCGAAGGCCATCCCCTTGTGGAGCCATACAACATCTTCTCCTACACCTTCGCCACCATCGCCTTCGGCCAGCTGAGCATAGCCCTCGCCACCGCCGGGCAGCAGGAGCGCAGCAAGGAGTATGCCTCCATTGCACGCCGCACCTTCGACATCGTGCTCTCCAAGACCGACAACCCCAAGGGCCGCTGGAACAAGGCTGCTGCCGGAGCACGCTCGCTCAAGACCTTCGACCTGCCCATGATACTCTGCAACGTAGCCCTGGAGATTGAGCAGCTGCTCGACCCCGCCTTCATGCAGAAAGCCATTGACGACTGCCTCCACGAAGTGATGGACGTGTTCTATCGCCCCGAGCTGCACCTGATAGTCGAGGCAGTAGGCAAGGACGGCCAGCTCGTGGACTGCTTCGACGGCCGCAAGCTCAACCCCGGGCATGCCATCGAGGCCATGTGGTTCGTCATGGACCTGGGCAAACGCCTCGGCCGTCCCGAACTCATCCGGCAGGCCGTCGACATCTGCCTCCAGGAGGTGGACTACGGCTGGGACAAGGAGTACGGCGGCATCTTCTACTTCATGGACCGCCTCGGCCATCCGCGCCACGAGCTGGAGTGGGACCAGAAGCTATGGTGGGTGCATCTCGAGACACTCATCTCACTCATCAAGGGCTATCAGCTCACCGGCGACCAGCGCTGCCTCGACTGGTTCGAGCGCGTGCACGACTACACATGGAGCCACTTCCGCGACCCCGACTATCCCGAGTGGTACGGCTACCTCAACCGCCAGGGCGCAGTGCTCCTGCCGCTCAAGGGCGGCAAGTGGAAAGGCTGCTTCCACGTGCCCCGCGGCCTGCTCAACGTGTGGAAGATACTCGACGACCTCGCTGCCCGCCAGTAAGGCGGTGCAGTCCTCAAGCGGCGTGCCACAGCATGGGTGCTGGCGGCTGCGCTGCGAGCGACCGGCCCACAGGCCGGTCTTTTTGCCTCCGGCCTGACGCGCGGGTGCCGCGAGGGCTGCGTGTCTCAAGGGTGCCACGGCGGCAGGTCAGGATGTCTCAAGGGTGCCTCCCCGCTGCGCGGGGAATAAAGTGAATATATTGAATGAAGGGTTATTCTGTGACCGCGCGAACACTTCGGCCGTAGAAGCGGTAGTAGATGTCCGTGCCGTGGCTGCCGCTATTGAAGTAGAGGCTCTGGCCGTGGTTGGAGCTGGACGTGTAGAGCGTCGACGACCAATAGCTGCCGCG
>CAJOIE010000020.1 GCA_905234605.1 uncultured Bacteroidaceae bacterium
ATCCGTTTGCATCACCCTGCATCACCCAAATACTTTTGTAACTAACTGATTTCCAATAGACGCTATTTGATGGCACAAAAAGTGATGAAGTCAGGAAAAAACTCCCTGCACCCTGCATGAACGGCAGAGTGCGGTGTGCGGGCGCGCTCCATGCATGGATGCCGGCGGTGCCCTGCGGGGTGTCGGGAAGCTGATGGCGGAGGGTGCGCAGCCTGATGGTGAACGGGCTTGATGCTTAGAACATCCGGGCCACGCGCTCTATGCCTGCTGCGAGGGTGTCCACCTCGGAGCGTGTGTTGTAGAGGGCGAAGCTGGCGCGCACGGTGCCTTCCACGCCGAGGCGGCGCATTAGCGGCTCGGCGCAGTGGTGGCCTGTGCGCACGGCTATGCCGAGGCGGTCGAGCAGCGTGCCCATGTCGAGATGGTGTATGCCGCCGACGAGGAAGCTCACCACCGAGCCCGCGCCTCCCGTCTCGGGCCAGGCTGCCGTGGGCGCGGCGGGCAGGCTGCCGTAGCCGAAGATGCGCATGCCCTCCACTTGCCGCAGACGCTGCAGGGCGTAGAGCGTGAGGTCGTGCTCGTGCTCCATGATGGCCTCCATGCCCGCGGCCTCGACGTAGTCCATGGCCCGTGCCAGGCCTGTGGCGGCCACGTAGTCGGGCGTGCCGGCCTCGAACTTGTAGGGCAGGCGGTTGAAGGTGGTGTGCTCGAAGCTGACGGTGCCTATCATCTCGCCGCCGCCCATGTAGGGCGGCATCTGCTCCAGCAGCTCCTCGCGGCCGTAGAGCACGCCGATGCCGGTGGGGCCGTACACCTTGTGGCCGGAGAGGGCGAGGAAGTCGCAGTCCATGGCCTGCACGTCTATCGGCAGGTGGGGCGCGGCCTGCGCGGCGTCGACGAGGATGTGTGCTCCGCAGGCGTGTGCCATGCGGGCTATGCGTGCCACGGGGTTGACGGTGCCCAGCACGTTGCTCACGGCGGTGACGCACACCAGACGCGTGCGCTCGCCCAGCAGTCCGGCCAGGGCGTCGAGGTCGAGGCGTCCGTCGTCGGTCACGGGGCACACGCGCAGGCGTATGCCGTAGCGGTCGCGCATGAGCTGCCACGGCACGATGTTGCTGTGGTGCTCCATCTGCGTGAGCACCACCTCGTCGCCCTCGCGCAGGAAGGCCTGCGTGTAGCTCGATGCCACGAGGTTGATGCTCTCCGTGGTGCCGCGCGTGAACACCACCTCCTCGACCTTGGCGGCGCGGACGAAGCGGCGCACGCGCTCGCGTGCCTGCTCCATGAGGTCGGTGGCCTGCTGCGAGAGGTAGTGCACGCCGCGGTGCACGTTGGCGTTGACGTTGAGGTACTCGTCGGTCATGGCGTCCACCACGCAGCGCGGTTTCTGCGTCGTGGCACCGTTGTCGAGGTATACCAGAGGGTGGCCGTAGACCGAGCGCGCAAGGATGGGGAAGTCGGCGCGGAGCGAGGCTGGCCCGCGGCCGCATGTGTCGCTGTGTGTCATCTGAAATCGAGGAGTGACTGCTCCCCTCCATCACGGGAGGGGGTGGGGGCGGGTCTGCCCAGATGGTCGTAGGCCAGGTCGGTGACCTCGCGCCCGCGGGGTGTGCGCTTGATGAAGCCTTCCTTGATGAGGAATGGCTCGTAGACCTCCTCCACGGTGCCGGCATCCTCGCCGATGGCCGTGGCTATGGTGGTGATGCCTACGGGGCCGCCCTTGAACTTGTCGATGATGGCGAGGAGTATCTTGCGGTCTATCAGGTCGAGGCCGTGGCGGTCGATGTCGAGAGCCTCGAGGGCATAGCGGGCTATGTCGAGGTCTATGCGCCCGTTGCCCCGCACCTGGGCGAAGTCGCGCACACGGCGCAGCAGGGCGTTGGCTATGCGCGGCGTGCCGCGGCTGCGGCGTGCTATCTCGGCCGCGGCGGTCTCCTCTATGGGCTGGCGCAGTATGTCGGCCGAGCGCACCACGATGCCCTGCAGCGTGGCAGCGTCGTAGTACTCCAGGTGCATGTTGATGCCGAAGCGGGCACGCAGCGGAGCCGTGAGCAGGCCCGAGCGCGTGGTGGCCCCCACGAGGGTGAAGGGGTTGAGGTCGATCTGTATGCTGCGCGCCGAGGGGCCGCGGTCGATCATGATGTCGATGCGGTAGTCCTCCATGGCCGAGTAGAGATACTCCTCCACCACGGGCGAGAGGCGGTGTATCTCGTCGATGAAGAGCACGTCGCGCGGCTCCAGGGAGGTGAGAATGCCGGCCAGGTCGCCGGGCTTGTCGAGCACAGGGCCGCTGGTGAGCTTGAAACCCACGCCGAGCTCGTTGGCAATGATGTTGGAGAGCGTGGTCTTGCCCAGCCCGGGGGGGCCGTGCAGCAGGGTGTGGTCGAGCGGCTCGCCGCGGTACTTGGCAGCCTCGACGAAGACGCGCAGGTTGTCGACCACGGTGCGCTGGCCGGCAAAGTCGCCGAAGGAGAGCGGGCGCAGAGCCTGCTCGAAGTCGCGGTCGGAGGCCATGGCGGCATCGCGGCCGCCACGCGGTGCGGCAGCTGCCGTGTCGGGGCGTATGATGCTGTTGAGTGACTGGTCCATGGGGCAGGGCAGGGGCTTTACAGTTTCACGTCCACCAGGTCGATGAGGCCGTTGACGATGGCGTAGATGGTGAGACCTGCCGGCGAGTGTATCTGTAGCTTGCGGGCAATGTTGCGGCGGTGGGTCATCACCGTGTTGGTGGAGATGAACATCCTGGCGGCTATCTCCTTGTTGCTCAGCCCGCGCACCACGTGGCATATCACCTCCTTCTCACGCTCCGACAGCTCCGAGGCTGTCACAGGGCCGGCCGGACCGTGGGACTGGCCGGACAGGGCGGGAGCCTCGTGCTGCTCGCGCAGCTGCTGCTCCAGCTGCTGCACGGCGGCGGCGAAGAGGGTGTCCTCCAGACGGCAGTGCGACAGCAGGTCCTCCTCCATGATGAAGATGTCCATCAGCGTGTCGGCCAGCTGCTGCGAGTCGGTGCGCCCGGGGTAGTACTTGGTGATGATGTTCTTGAGCTCGTCGCTCGAGCTGGTGAGCTTGGCATGGTTGTCCTCGTGCTGCTGTGCCAGGGCGGCATAGGTGGCCGAGCCCGCCGGCCGGCGGCCCTCGAGCAGGCTCTGCACGTAGGTGTGGATGTGGCTGTTCTCATACTCCATGTGGCGCGTCACCTCGGCAGCATAGTCGTCGTAGAACTTGAGTATGAGGAAGGCCATCTGGTTGCTGGCAGAGTAGTCCACGGCCTCGATAAGCTTGCGGCGTATGGCCGGCAGACGGAAGTCCACGAAATAGCTGTGGGAGCGTTGCAGGTAGGCCATGAGGTGGCCCACGCTGACGTCGGCAGCCAGCTCGGCCGTGTCCACGCGGCCGTTGCTCACAACGAAGTTGACCACGGCAAGGAACGTGGGCGCATGCACACCGTCGTGCTCACACGTCTGGGCCACGGTGTGCTCGCCGAAGCCCAGGCCGATGCCGAAGCGCGAGATGACTTGCAGCAGGCGGTAGTCGTCGTGGATGAGCTCACTCATCAGAGTGTCCTCAGTGAAGCAGTGGAAAGCCATAGGCATAGAGAAAAGCTGTCGTGATATGCTTTTACGCCGCAAAGTAACACCTTTTGCCCGACACGGCCAACCTTTGCACCCTCTTCTGCTGCCGCCATGGCGCCGGCGGCCCGTTATACCCATATTCTGTGAAAGGAGCCACGGCACGAGGCTGCCGCCATGTGCAAGGAACTCATCAATAGTGGGTATTTGACAGCCGCCACGCTTGCCGCACACACAAAAGCATTACCTTTGCGTCCACCAAAAAACGGCCTTCACGACAGCCGCCACATACATTTTATATTTATAGCACACACAATGAGCAACACCGCTGCACATAAGCTCCTCGCCACGCTGACCCTTGCCGCCGCGACACTCACGGCCATGGCGCAGGACAACGCCTACGACAACTTCGACCGCTACCGCATCGGCGGCTACGGCGAGATGGTGGCTGCCTTCAAGGGCTACGGCATCAACCGCTTCTCCGGCTCCACCGAGGGCAACGACTACATGCGCCGCAACACCATCAGCATACCGCGCTTCGTGCTCGCTGGCGACTACCGCATGGCACGCCGCTGGGTGCTCGGAGCCGAAATAGAGTTCGAGAGCGGAGGCACAGGCATAGCCTACGAGATAGAGAACACCGAGAACGGCGAGTGGGAGACCGACGTGGAGAAAGGCGGCGAGGTGGCCATCGAGCAGTTCCACATCACATACCTCGGCGCACGCTGGCTCAACGTCCGCGTGGGCCACATGGTGCTGCCCGTGGGCCTGACCAACGCACACCACGAGCCCGTGAACTTCTTCGGCACCGTGCGCCCCGAGAGCGAGACAGCCATACTGCCCTCCACATGGCACGAGACAGGCCTCTCCGTCTTCGGCCGCGTGGGCGGGCAGCGCAGCTACGTCTCCTATGAAGCCTACGTCACCGCCGGCCTCAACGCCAACGGCATGAGCCGCAACAAATGGGCCAACGGAGCCTCGCAGGGACTCTTCGAGCAAGACAACTTCACCAGCCCTGCCTACACACTGCGCCTCGACTACAACATGCCAGGCCTGCGCATAGGAGCCTCAGCATACTACTGCGCCGACATAGGCGCCAACAGCGACAAGCCCAACATGTATGCCCAGTACGGCAGCATACCGCTATATGTGCTCACGGCCGACGCGCAGTGGCGGCACCGCTACTTCACCGCCCGCGCCAACATCATCTACGGGCAGATGGACAAGAGCGACCGCGTCAACGCACGCAACAACCGCCTCGGCAAGTCGCCATACAGCACACAAGTGCCAATAGCACACACCACACTCTCCTACGGTGCCGAGGCTGGCCTGAACCTGCGCCGCATAGTGCGCGCCGACATGCCCGACATCACACCCTTCTGCCGCTATGAGCACTACGACCCGCAACGCTCCGTCGAGGGCAGCTACACGCCCGACCCGCGCCTCAAGACAGACATGTGGACGGCCGGCATCAACTGGAGGGCACTGCCCACACTCGTGGTCAAGGCCGACTACACCACACGCCGCATAGGCTCCGGCCGCTACCACCGAGAGAACGAGCTCGCCGTGGGCGTGGCCTTCACCGACTGGTTCGCAAAGAGATAGAGACAACCACAGCTATAGAAACTATAAGAACTATAGGAACTATAAATAGAGAACAATAACCATAATCCTAAAAAGCAACCAATCATGAAGAAGTACCTCTTCCTGGCATCACTGATGCTCAGCTCCGCAGCACTCTTCACAGCCTGCGGCAGCGACGACGACCCAAAGACAGACCCCTCCGAGGAAGTCATCACCATTGAGAGCCTCGACTACACCAATGCCTACCGCGCATCGTGGAACAACTACATGAACCAGGTGGCCAAGCTCCTCAAGAAGGATGCCCACGACCTGCACGAGGCATGGACATACTCCTACAAGAGCGGCGACGCCTTCCGGGAGACATTCAGCAACCACAACGGCAACGGCTACAACAGTGCCACCGACTGCATCGACGCCATCGTCGAGGCCATGGCCGACATAGCCTCCGAGGTGGGCGACAGCAAGATAGGCGGCCCTGCCGACGAGTGGGCACAAGGCAACAAGAAGGCTGCCGTGCTCCAGGTGGAGTCGTGGTACAGCTGGCACTCCATCGACGACTACACCAACAACATACGCTCCATCCGCAACGCCTACTACGGCAAGTACTTCGGCGAAAGCGAGAAGGTGGCCATCCAGGCTGGCTCCATGGCACAGCTCATGAACACCAACTTCCCTCTCGACCACACCGACATAGTGGCTGCCATTGATGCCGCCATCGCTGCCATACAGGCCATACCCGCACCCTTCCGCAACCACATAGCATCGGAGAAGGTGACAGCAGCCATCGAGGCCTGCGCCACACTCGAGGGACTCCTCACCAACACCCTCCTGCCCGACATGCGCCGCCTGACCGAGCGCAACGAGGCTGCCGTCAACACCATGATCACCAACTACGTGAACAACGTGGTCGTGCCCACCTACGAGGACCTCGACAATAAGGTGAGCGCACTGGCCAAAGCCGTGGAGAACTTCATCGCCGCACCCTCCGACGCCGGCTTCAAGACACTGGCCAACGCATGGATGGCAGCACGCCGCCCGTGGGAGAGCTCCGAGGCATTCCTCTTCGGCCCCGTCGACGAGCTGCAGCTCGACCCCAACATGGACTCGTGGCCCCTCGACCAGGACGGCATTGAGAACAACATCAAGGCCGGCAACTTCGACAACATCAACTGGACCGACGGCGACGACGACGACGACATCGAGGCTGCACAGAACCTGCGCGGCTTCCACACCCTGGAGTTCCTCATCTTCAAGGACGGCAAGGCACGCACCATCGTAGCCGAGTAGGCACACCAACAGGCGGCATGCCGCCATCATAACCACACCACCACCCGAGTGGAGGCGCAGGAGCCAGAGCCGCACGCCGGCATGGCCATTCCTGCCCCTCCACTTGTGTGGCCTCTGAGCCACCGTGCCACAAGACCACACGCCACACCAAGCAACACCACGACCCATCACCACCACGATGCACAGCCTCAACCGCTACATCACAGCCCTCGCAGCCGCCGCGCTCATGGCAGCTTGCTCCGACACCGAGGGCCTCACCATGGCCGACATAGAGCCGCAGGAAGGCTTCGCCCTCTCGGCAGGCACGTCGACCGTGTTCCTTACCTCAGCCGTAGCCTACGACACCGATGCCGACTGGATAGGCTCCAGCGCCGAGCTCACACGCCGCTTCAACCGCGGCGACAACCTCTACGACAACGGCTACACGCCTGCCACCGGACTGGGACCCGTGTATGCAGGCTATGCCTGCGGCTTCTGCCACCAGAACGCAGGGCGCACCACTCCCACCTTCGCCGCCGACGAGGGCGGCGACAGCCCTGCCACGGGCTACTCCACTATGCTCATCTACATAGTGCGCAAGAACGGGACATTCTTCCCCAACTACGGACGCGTCATCCACGACCACGCCATATACGAGGACAACACCGACCGCGACCTCACCTTCGGCGGCGTTCATGCCGAGGGCAAGCTCCACGCCACATGGTCCTTCGCCGACTTCACCTTTGCCGACGGCGAGCCCTACCAGCTGCGCCGCCCGCACTTCGAGATCACCCACTGGTATGCCGACAGCGTCCGGCCCGAGGACCTCTTCTGCACCGTGCGCGTGCCGCTGCGCCACGTGGGCATGGGTCAGATGATGGCTCTCGACCCTGCCGAGATTGAGGCTCTGGCACGCAAGAGCAACTACCCTGAGTGGGGCATCAGCGGGCGCGCCAACTACATCAACGAGCGCGGACGCCTGCGCCTCGGGCTCTCAGGCAACAAGGCCCACCATGCCGACCTCACCGTGGAGCTGGGCTTCTCATCCGACATGGGCATCACCAACAGCCGCTACCCTGAGGAGATATGCGAAGGGCAGCGACAGATGGAGGAAGGCTCCATGATGGGCCTGCTCTACGACCAGCTCGACGTCAGCACCGAGGAGATGGAGGACGTGGACCTCTACATGCACGGCCTGGGCGTGCCCGCACGCCGCCTGGGCTCCACCACACGCACCCGCACACACAGCAGCTACGACAACAGCGAGACGCTCACCCTGACCGAGCGCGAGTGGACGGAGCGCGGCGAGCAAGCCTTCTACGAGGCCGGATGCCACCTCTGCCACGTCACCACGCTGCACACACGTCCGCGCGGAGCCACGCTACTCAACGGCACCGAGCTGCCATGGCTGGGCTCGCAGACCGTGCACCCCTACTCCGACTACCTGCTCCACGACATGGGCTCTGAGCTCATGGGCGTAGGCCTCAACGACAACTTCACCAGCGGCCTGGCACGCGGCAACGAGTGGCGCACCACGCCGCTCTGGGGCATAGGCCTGCAAGAGCGCGTGAACGGGCACACCTACTTCCTCCACGACGGTCGCGCACGCTCACTCACCGAGGCCATACTATGGCACGGAGGCGAGGGCGAGGCCTCGAAGAACCGCTTCCTCCGCATGCCATGGCACAAGCGTGCCGCCATGCTCGACTTCCTCGGCTCACTATAGCCGGACGCTTTCCTAAGCTCTCCCAAGCCCCCAACCAAGCAACCAACAACTCTCCAAGATAGATGAAACACATCTCAACACTCACAGCCTGCCTGGCCTTGGCCACCGCCGCCATGGCAGGACCCACCGACGGTGACAACCGCGAGCCACGCCTCGACATGCAGAACGGCGTGGTGCCAATAGCCGACAACCGTGGCTTCACGCTCCAGAGCGCCGACGGCAGCTTCGTCTTCAAGCCCTACCTGATGCTACAGACCACCGCCGGCTTCAACTGGTACGACGACGAGGGCCTCGACAAGGCCTACAACCAGGACAACGTGGCCAACTCGGGCTTCGCCATGCCCAACGCCATACTGGGCTTCACGGGACGCGCCTTCGGCAAGGTAGACTACAACCTGTGCATCAACGCCGCCGCATCGGGCGGAGCCATACTCCAGCAGGCATGGGTCGACTATGCCGCCGCTCCGACTGCACACGTGCGCGTGGGCAAGTTCAAGACACCATTCTCCCACGCCTACCTCACCACGCTGGGCGAGACACTCATGCCCGCACTGCCCAACAGCATGACGCAGCAGGTGATACTGCCACACGCCCTCAACGCCGTCACGCCATCCTTCGCCACAGGCTTCGACCTCGGGGTGGAGCTACACGGACTCACACGCTGCGGCCTGGGCTACGAGGTGGGACTCTTCAACGGCACAGGCATCACCACCAACGCTGCCACCAAGACGCTCTCCGACGATGCCCACATACCCGCACTCCTCTATGCCGGACGCATCTCCTACCAGCCCTACGGAGCCATGCCCACCTCGCAGGGCAACCCGCGGCTCATAGGGCAGCGCAAGATGCTCTTCGCCCTCTCGGCCAACTACAACGTGGAGAGCGAGAGCGAGAGCACCAACGACCTGCGCCTCGGAGCCGAGGTGGCCATAATGTGGAACCGTCTATACCTCGCCGCCGAGGCCTACTGCATGACTGTCGACTTCACGCAGCGGCAGAAAATACACGACGAGTACCACTACCTCGGCGGCTACATACAGGCCGGCTACTTCGTCACGCCACACCTGCAGCCCGCACTGCGCTACGACTTCATGGACCGCAACGGCTTCGGCTCCACCGGCCGCTCCGGCGTGCTCAACTGCCCTGCCGTAGGCATCAACTACTTCGTGCCAGGCACCAACCTCAAGCTCTCCGCCATGTATGAGTACGTGGGCCGATGGGCCCACGACACACAGGTGGACCGCGACATGGACGACCTCGGCATAGCCACACACAAGGGAGTGGTCATGATGCAGTACACATTCTGACACGCCCACACCAGCCACCGACATGAACGCACACCCACTACTCATGCTCGCACTGCCGCTCGCCGCCATGCTCACGGCATGCGACGAGGGCGACATAGCCGAGCACACACGCATCTATGAGCACGGACGCCCCGTGAGCCTGCACGCCACGCTCACCGGCACAGGCGCATGGGGCGACGGCTACAGCCTCGTGCTGGCCACCTTCGACTCCGACGCCGAGCGCTACGATGGCGTCTACAACATCTCGCAGCAGCGTCTGCCTGCCGACATCGAAGGGCGCGACACCACACTGACGTGGGAGGTGGACCCCACGGCAGCCAGCGTGGAGCTATGCCTCGTCACGCCACTCAGGGAGCGCATCGTCACCTTCGCCAAGGCCGACATCGACCCTGCCACGACAGACACCGTGCGCCTCGACGCGGGCCGCATCGACGTGAGCCTCTACGGCACCGTGCTGCAACTCTTCGGCAACAGCTGCACACGCTGCCACGGCGAAGGCGCAGCAGCCAACCTGCTGCTCGACCGCGCCCACGCCCACGACCAGCTCGTGGGTGCCGACGCCTACCGCGCCGAGTTCGCCGGCATGAAGCGCGTGGTGCCGGGCGATGCCGGGCAGAGCGTGCTCCACCTCATGCTCGACAGCACCTACCACCACACCCAGGAGATAAGTGTCAACCATCCGGCCATCTTCAGGACAACATACCCCCTCGCCGTCATCGACAGATGGATCAGCGAAGGCGCACCGGCCGACTGAACACACACCACACGCAACACTACCACCACAATGCAATACCAGACCCTACAGTTCGCCGCACAAGGCGTCACCGCACAGCTCGCCACCTTCGCCACCGACGGAGGCATCAAGGAGCAGCACGCCATACTCCACGTGGAGCCGCGGGGCGAACTCTTCGCACAGCAGTACGCACGCATCTGCCAGGCCGAGCAGGCACTGCTCGACAGCCCCGAGTGCAGCGGCTGCCAGATCATCTTCAAGCGCTACTTCCTCAGCGACGCCACCAACCAGCAACCCCTCGTCAAGGCCGACACCCGATGCTCCGTGAGCTGCATCGAGCAGCCGCCGCTCGACGGCTCGAAGGTGGCAGCATGGCTCTACATAGTGCACGACATGGACGTGGAACACCACGACGGACTCATCATAGCACGCCACAACGGCTACCAGCACCTCTGGAAGATGGGCATGCACGAGCACAGCGGCGACAGCGCCTGCCAGACCGAGAACCTGCTCATAGGCTACGAGGAACTGCTGCAGCGCTTCGACGCCACACTCGCCGGCAACTGCATCCGCACATGGTTCTACGTCCGCGACGTCGACACACAATATGCCGGCATGGTGCGCGCCCGACGGCAGAACTTCATCGAGCAAGGCCTCACGGAGCAGACACACTACATCGCCAGCACCGGCATCGGAGGACGACCGGCCGACACACGGGCACTCGTCCAGCTCGGCACATACGCACTCACAGGCTTCCAGCCCGAGCAGCAACGCTACCTCTACGCCAAGACCCACCTCAACAGCACCTACGAGTATGGCGTCACCTTCGAGCGCGGCACACGCGTGGACTACGGCGACCGCCGCCACGTCTACATCTCCGGCACAGCAAGCATCAACAACCGCGGCGAAGTGGTCCACGTGGGCGACATCGTCAGGCAGACACAGCGCATGTGGGACAACGTCGGAGCACTCCTTGCCGAGGCCGGACTCACCTTCGCCGACGTGGCACAAATCATAGTCTACGTGCGCGACGTAGGCGACTACGCCACCGTCTCAGCCATGTTCGCCGAGCGCTTCCCCGCCACGCCCTACGTCATCACCCTCGCCCCCGTGTGCCGGCCCACATGGCTCATCGAGATGGAATGCGTGGCCATCAAGGCAGCCACACAGCCACAGTACCGCAGCTTCTGAACACACCGCCGCACAGCCAGCCACAGCCACGACAAAACCACACGACACACCCGCATGCGACGCCACCTGCCATTCACACTCCTGCTCATCGCAGCAGCCGTCGTGGGCACAGCCACCATCATCTATGCCGGACAGCCGCCAGCCGAGGCCACACGCGCAGTCTACGCCGCATGGTGGATGCAGGCACTGTGGGCCGCCGTGGCCACCACCATGGCCATCGCATGCTGGAGAGCACGCCTGTGGCGGCGGCCCGCCGTGATGCTCACCCACCTCTCGCTGCTCACAGTCATTGCAGGGGGTGCCGTGACAGGGTGCACCCACAGCGGAGGCACCATGCACCTGCGAGCCCATCACCCTGCACACTCATTCGTCGGCTCCGACGGCCACATCATCCGCCTGCCATTCACCATAGAGCTCGACACCTTCCGCATAGACCACTATGCCTCCACCACCGTGCCGCGCGACTACGTCAGCCACCTGAGCATCACACAGCCCGACGGCACCGCCACACAGGAGCGGCTCTCGATGAACAACGTGGTCGACAGCCACGGCTACCGGCTCTTCCAGACCAGCTACGACGCCGACCTGCGCGGCTCCATCATCACCGTCAGCCACGACCCCTACGGCCGGCACATCGTCTACACCGGCTTCGCACTCTTCGCCATCGCCATGCTCTGGCTCGCCGCACAGCGCATCAGACACCGGCACAGCACGCACGCCACGCCGGCCGCCACCACACACACACACGTTGCCCTGCTGCTCGCAGCGGCAGCCACGGCAGCCGTCATCATCGCCGCGGCAGCCCTGGCCACGACACGCAGCACCACCACAGGCAGCCAGGGCATACCCTGCGTGAGCCGCGCCGAAGCCGACAGCATGGCCCGGCACCTCGTGGTGTGGAACGGACGCGTGTGCCCCTTCGCCACATGCGCCACCGACGTAGTGCTCAAGCTCAACGGACACCGGAGACCCTACGGCTACACACCAGAGCAAGTGCTCCTGTCATGGCAGCGATACCCCGACGTGTGGAACCGCGCCCCAATGCTCATCGTCAAGGACAAGCTGCTGCGACGTCAGCTCGGAGCGGACAAAGGTCGCTACGTAGCTGTCAGCCAGCTCTACGACGCAGAACGCTACCGACTGCAAAGCCTCTACGACCGTCTGCCCGACCAGCGCAGCAAGGCCGCACGCTCCATACGCGAGCTCGACGAGCGCGTGGGCATCGTGGCACAACTCATACGCGGCACCCTCTGGCAAGAGCCACAAGAGCCACCGGCAGAAGCACACACAGAAGCCGAACTGCTCTACAACCGCCTGCCCATCGTAGACATGCTCTTCATGGGATGCCTCACCATAGGCCTCATAGCCTTCGTATGGCTCATAGCAGACACCACACGCAGAGCACAAAGCAAGCCACCACACGCCACCAAGCTCGCCGCAACGGCATTCTACTTCGCCACCGTCACAGCCACATGGATGCTCGCCGCCTACTACACACTGCGATGGCACGTTGCAGGCGAGCCACCCATGGCAGGAGGCTTCGAGTCGATGCTCACCATAGCACTCGCGGCACTGCTCGCAGCAACCATAGTGGGCGCACGACAGCCACAGCACCGCCTCATGGCAGCAGCAGCAGGACTCACAGTGGCAGGCTTCGCACTCCTCGTGGCACACCTCAGCCAGGCCAACCCGCAGCTCACACCACTCATGCCCGTGCTGCGCTCGCCATGGCTCACATCACACGTCAGCACCATCATGGTGAGCTACGCACTACTGGCATTCACATTCATCGCAGCACTGACAGACCTCATCACACCACACACACACGGCACACACACCGACCGCGACACACTGCCACACAACCTGCTGCTCGCTGCCGAGGCACTCCTCGGAGTGGGCATAGCACTCGGAGCCGTGTGGGCCGGACGCTCATGGGGAACCTACTGGAGCTGGGACCCAAAGGAAGTGTGGGCACTCATCACATTCACAGTCTACGCCATACCACTCCACCGCCGCATGCTGCCCGTGCTACACAGCCGGCACGCCTACGACATATACATGATAGCCGCCTTCGCCACAGTGCTGATGACCTACTTCGGCGTCAACTACGTGCTCGGAGGCATGCACAGCTATGCTTCCTGACATCAACACACACACCGCCACACTGCCATCAGGCATGCGGCTGCTCACCATGGAACGGCCAGGCACAAGCCTCGTCACCGTGGGCATAGCCATCGCCGCTGGCACACGCCACGAACAGCCGCAGGAGAGCGGCATGGCACACCTCGTGGAGCACATGACATTCAAGGGCACCGCACGGCGCACCGCAGCACAGGTGGCACGACGCATGGACAGCGTGGGAGCCGACCTCGGAGCCTTCACCGGCAAGGAAGAGACCGTGTTCTACTGCACATGCCTGCCCGAACACCAGCGGCGCGCCACAGAGCTGCTCACGGACATAGTGTTCCACAGCACATACCCCGAGGCAGAGCTTGAACACGAGGTCGACGTAGTGTGCGACGAGATAGACCTATACCTCGACACACCCACCGAGCAGATATTCGACGACTTCGAGGCACACCTCTTCAGCTCCAGCCCCTTAGGCCGCAACATACTGGGCGACGCCTCACTGCTGCGACACCACACTGCCGCCGACCTGCGAGCCTTCGCTGCGCGACACTACCGGCCAGAGCAGGCACTCATGTTCGTGGCAGGACCGAAAGCCACAAAAGCCACACCGCCGCCATGGCAGTGGGAGAGGAGAGGAGCAGACAGTTCTGATGGCACATCAGCCCAAGCACATCAGCCCGCACGGGCACA
Source organism: uncultured Bacteroidaceae bacterium (assembly GCA_905234605.1). Taxonomy (GTDB): domain Bacteria; phylum Bacteroidota; class Bacteroidia; order Bacteroidales; family Bacteroidaceae; genus Physcousia. The sequence goes on from CAJOIE010000020.1 coordinate 14,203, forward strand.
CACCGAAGCGGGCACACAATTCTCACACAGTAGAGACACCACAGGCAGCACCTCCGAGACCATCATACACCGCCCCTCACACCAGGCACACGTAGTGATAGGCGGACGGGCATTTGCCATGAGCGACCCGCAGAAAGCAGCCGCCAGACTGCTGCTCGATGTGCTCGGCGGGCCAGCCCTCAGCTCACGCCTGGGCACAAGCCTGCGTGAACGACGCGGGCTGGTATACACCGTCGATGCCTCGTTGACCACATACACCGACACCGGCTACTGGGCAGTCTACTTCGGCTGCGACCCTGCCGACGCACGACGCTGCCGTCGCCTCGTGATGAACGAGCTGCAGCGACTGACAACGACACCACTTGCACCGCGCACACTGAGAGCCGCCGTGACAGCACTCAAGGGACGCATGGCCGTGGCCGCCGCCGACACCGAGAACGCCGCCATAGCCATAGCAAAACGCTACCTGCACACCGGGCAGGTGGTGACCACAGCCGACATCGCCACACAGCTCGACCAGCTCACACCCGAGCAGCTCCTCACCACGGCACAGGCACTCTTCAGCAAGGCGGACACGCACACCCTTGCCTACATGCCCTGAAGCCTCAACCAAAATGTAAGCCAAGATGAGTTGCCCTCTCGGCAAATCTGCATACCTTTGCACCGTCGTGGCGCAAAGGCACCGCATGCACCGTGCCATACAAAAGGTCTCGTAGCTCAGCTGGATAGAGCAACAGCCTTCTAAGCTGTGGGTCTTGGGTTCGAATCCCAACGAGATCACCTTAGGTGCTCATAGCCACCGAAGTGCCCGTTGCTCTCCCCACAGGTAGCAACGGGCACCTCTTTGTTCAACTCACACCTATTTCATGAGAGGAAAGTGTCTGTGGTGAGCACTCTGGCATCACGGCATCAGAGAGGATAGTCCTCAAAGGCATAGAGCTGCGTGGAGAGATAGCGCTCACCGGTGTCGGGCAGCAGCACCACGATGCGCTTGCCGGCATATTCCGGACGCTGGGCCACCTGCAAGGCGGCCCATGTGGCGGCACCTGAGCTGATGCCCACGAGCAGACCCTCGGTGAGCGAGAGCTCGCGGCCTGTGCGGATGGCATCGTCGTCGCTGACCTGTATTATCTCGTCCACGACCGAAGGGTCGTAGGTGGCTGGCTGGAAGCCGGCGCCTATGCCCTGTATCTTGTGCGGACCTGCGTTGCCGCCACTGAGCACGGGGCTTGATGCCGGCTCGGCAGCAATGATGCGCACTCCTGGGTGCTTCTCCTTGAGCGCACGACCGACGCCACTCACGGTGCCGCCGGTGCCCACGCCGGCCACGAACACGTCGACCTCTCCGTCCGTGTCGCGCAGTATCTCCTGGGCTGTGGTGGAAGAGTGCACGGCAGGGTTGGCAGGGTTCTCAAACTGCTGCAGAATGATGGCACCGGGGGTTGCGTCGCGCAGGCGCGTGGCTTCGGCTATGGCACCCTTCATGCCCTTGCTGCCGTCAGTGAGCACGAGCTGTGCGCCGGCAGCCTTGAGCAGGTTCTGGCGCTCCTTGCTCATGGTCTCGGGCATGACGATGATGGCCTTGTAGCCCTTGACGCGGCTTATCCATGCCAGACCCACACCGGTGTTGCCCGACGTAGGCTCTATGATGGTGGCTCCAGGACGCAGCAGGCCGCGCTTCTCAGCATCCTCTATCATGGACAGCGCGATGCGGTCCTTGACGCTGCCGCCAGGGTTGAAGTATTCTACCTTGGCCACTACCTCGGCCTTGGCACCATGTTGCTTACTGATGCGTGAGATGGCAACCAACGGGGTGTTGCCGATAAGCTCTGTGAGCTGGCTGTAGATCTTTGACATTGTTGTGGTGGATTATATGAGTTAATGCTTGGTGACGTGAATGCGCCTGTGTCATCTCGACGCTGCAAAGGTCGGCACACAAGCATGGCACCGCAATACCGCTATTGTGGTAATTATGCATTTACACCTATGCCTGAGCATCTTTCGTACAATAAAAAGAGCCTTCCATACAGCGAGCCACCTCACTTTTTGCATTGAAAGAGGCTATATTAACCTTTGTGACAAAAGGAAGGAACGGATAGAACCGGACAACAATCACGCCGTATGAAGACATATGCTATGGAACATCTTCGCTTCTGCCTACGCGCCTGCCTTGGCCTGTTAGCCATGCTCATGGCTGCACACACGGAAGCACAGACGAGCCGCCAATTCATCAAGCAGCAGATAGAATACCACGGCGAATGCCGCAACGTGGCCATCACGAAATACAATGGCGACGTCATGCTCTATGGCTCCAACGGATGGGCTGCCAGCGGATGCCCTCAAGACCTTACTGAAGCTCTCAACGAGCTCAACAGCAGAGGCGAATACATCGACGATGTGCAGCTCACGGAGCAAGGACGCTGGCTGGTGCTATATGGCGACAATGGGGTGATGTACAGCAACATACCCTACAGCCTTGAGAGAAAGATGCGGGAATGGAACAGCGGCGGAGAGGTCATCACATCGCTGTCATTCAACGACGATGGTGACTGGGTGGCTGTGTCGACCAACTACATCTGTGCCTCCGACGCAAGAATACAGGAATGGATTGCTGATAGAATAAGTGAATATGGCAAGGTATGGGCAACATGCGTCACCGACGACGCCATCGTGGTGGTATACGAGAGCGGGGTGCGCACGCTCGGGGTGATACCGCCGTCACTGAGCAGCAAAATAAGAAACACACCTATTAATATATATCGCCTCAAGATAGCCGGCGATGCCTGGTTCTTCTCCGACGGGGTGAGCAACTATGATTACTACATGTAAGCAACCTGTTTCTGCTGTTCAAAGAGCCGGAGGTGCTGCTTTGCAAATAAGTAAGAGACTTTCGCCTGAAATAAATGATAACATGAATGCGTCTATCAAACCCCTAAAAAGCAACAGAGCTGATAGTGTTGATGTATTTCTTGGAAATACTGATAATTGGGACAAATCAAATATTATTGACAAGGAGTATACTGATTATGAAGATATATCTAACATCAATAAATCAACAGCCGACTTGGAGCAAGAGGCTTTGGCCTATTATGAGAAGAATGATATCAGGATATTGAACCATTATGGGTTCTTCGAGACAAAGAAGAAACGTCAGGCATCTGCAATTTGGACATCATGCATTGTCTGCCTTACCTTATCTTTCATTGTGGGAATGCTTATATCTGCTTCCTTGGGCTTAGAACAATTTAGTATAGGAGCTAATATCATATATCTGTTTGCCGTCATTTTAGGACTCTTTACAGGATTTACTGTTGGCCCTGCAATTATGGGACTTAATGACAAGAACCATCTTAATGACTTGGCATACAATATAAAGAAGCAGTTCATAAAGGACTACATTAAAGAACATAGTAAGTAGGCAATCCCGATGCCGGAACAATTGTTTAACGAGACTACGGGTAAGTCTCACAATAAGGTTAATAGTATGTATTCACAAAATGTAAAGCCAAGTATGTCTCTTGGAGAGTCTTTAACCTCCGTGTTTAACAAGTATGCCACATTTTCTGGCCGGGCCAGACGGTCGGAGTATTGGTGGTTTGCTATCTGCTATTTCGTTCTTCAGTTAATTATTAACATTGTTTCTTTAGGAATGATTGCTGGTGCCATTTTTGGAGAAATGTCCTATTACGATTCTACCTTTAGCATGTTTCAGACTGTGAGCATGATTTTGGGATTAGGCTTGTTTCTCCCGTCGCTGGCAGTTACTGTTCGACGTTTACACGACATCGGAAAGAGCGGCTGGAACATCCTATGGGCCGCAATTCCTTTAATTGGATCAATTATTGTTTTGGTTTGGATGTGCCAAGATTCTGATGTAGTAGCCAATAAATATGGCGAGTCGCCAAAATACGGTGATTGATTATGAGTGTGAGCCCTGGAAAGTTATCTGTCAAGACTTTCAATACTTGATTGATAATCCGAGCTTCAATGACTTTGCTTATCCTCCGAAGGACATTGCCTATTTTGAATAATGGATTAGCTATCTGGCTTATATGACAGAACAACGCTACTGCCCATAACTTGGGGCTGGCGGTGATTGTGCCTTAACTTTCTATATTAACCCAATCAAAGAAATGGAGAAATGACATGAGTCGAAAGAAGAAATGGGGATGCGCCATGACAGTGCTGGCAGCCGTGTTGCTCGTCGGAGGATTCGGCCTGCACTGGGCATGGAAATACTGTGGCTTGCCGGAATGGCCTGACCACAAGGCGTATACAACCATCGAGGAACGCGCTGAGAAAGCCTTGGCCTTTGCAAAACGGCACAATATGAACGAGAACTACGCCTTGTTTGTTGACTATGCCATACCGTCGGGCACGCCGCGCCTCTTCGTGTGGGACTTTCATCAGCATAAGATAGTAGCCAGCACCTACGTGATGCACGGTCCCGGAGGCGGCTCTACCGACGAGCGTCCGCAGTTCAGCAACCGGCATGGCAGCTACTGTTCATCCCTCGGCAGGTTTCTCGTGACCAAGGAGCACGGGAACCGCAACAAAAGTGGCTTCCGCATCAAGGGCTTGGACGAAGACAACCTGTCGGCCTACGACCGTGGACTGATGATACACGGCGCACGATGGGTTGACCTGAACTGCTGGAAACGGTATATCCCGATGAACGGGAAGTGCTGCCTGGGCTGCGTCACGGTGTCAACAAAAGGCATGAACTATCTGCATCAGCTCATCATGGGTGAGCAGAAGCCCCTGCTGCTATGGAACTTCGTCAGTAAATAAATAGAGTTAAAAAAGCAGTTTTGCAACTGTCCTCTCGCAGACAAGGTGTATTTTTACATATCCAAATCCGTTAGTGCCATGGAATGGCTCAGAATATCTACCAGCACCGAACTGGTGCGGGTCGCCACGGACGAGATAGTCTACGTCCGTGCCGACGGCAACTATTCTGACCTTGTGCTCACCAATGGCAAGAGCCGCAAGCTGACGTTCCAGCTGCACTTCTTCGACGAGGTGTTCCAGCAGTTGCATAACAACATGTTCGTCCGCGTAGGCAGGAGCCTCATCGTCAACAAACGCTATATCCATGTCATAAACCTGACGGAGCAGATGCTGGTATTCTCCGGCCAACAGATAAAGGGCGACATCAAGCCAGTCAGCGTCTCGCGCGAGGCATTGAGGCTGTTGAAGGTATTACTTGAAAACGAGAAAGGGGCAGACAATGGATGAACTGAACATGCAGAAGCCGGAAGTGCCCGTCATCATCATCGAGCGCGACAATCTGTCACAGGACAGCAAGACGGCACCAGAGACTGCCCGCCCCTCAGCGAGGCCGTCGTGGCTGATGCGGCTCGGTGCGCTCGCTGCTGTAGGCTGCATGATGGTCGCAGCACTCGCAGGCCACCACTTCTGGAACTACCATTATAATATAGGTGTCTCCGTCTCTGCCACACCTAAGCAGAACATCAGCAAGCTGCAGAAAGCAGCATGCCATGAGGCACCGGAGGTGGTGATTACCAGCGACAGCATACTCGGCGTGGCACTCGACTTCTTTGCCATCCATGCACTCAAAGCCACCATCGAGTTCGAGGAGCCCGACACGGCCGACACCTCTGTCTATCTCTACTGCCGCTCTGTCGACCACAAGGCCGACAGCACATACATAGGCTCGCTCGTTGTCGATGGCAAAGAATACCAGAGCGACGACAGCCGACTGGGCTATATGGCCATGTTAGGCACTGCCAGCGTCGTTGGCATATCCAGGAGCGAAAGGGTGAAAGACTTTGTCAGGGAGCGGGGCGGCTCATTCTTCCGCCAGTACACCCTCGTCAGCGACGGCACCATCCCCGCCCGCTTCTATCTTCACGGCAAGGTGGAACGGCGCGCCATCGGCCGCATCGGCGACCAGATCTACTTCATAGCCAGCCGACACAAGGAAACCCTCTGGGACTTCGCCGACGCCCTCCGCGAGTACGGCTTCATCGACGCCATCTACATCACCGGAGGCACCACATACTGCTTCTGCCGCGACAAAGACGGCATCCGCCACGACATAGGCAACCCTGAAGACTACCCACATCAAAGGTGGCAAGGCATCATCCCCTGGCTGGTGTTCAGGAATAATTAACCTCCTTCAGCCTCAGCGGCACAGCTGCTGGGCAAAGTGCCAACTGACGATGCCGGCCGTGACACTGACATTGAGCGAGTGCTTGGTGCCGAACTGTGGTATCTCGAGGCAGCCGTCGCAGGCATCCACCACCTGCTGCTGCACGCCGAACACCTCATGGCCAAACACTACGGCATACCTGGCACCTGGCTCCGCGGTGAAGTCCCACAACGCCGTGGAGCCTTCGCACTGCTCGGCAGCCAGCACAATGTAGCCCTCACGCTGCAACGCACACACGGCAGCCACCGTGTCGGCCTCATGGCGCCATGCCACAGAGTCCTCCGCGCCGAGAGCTGTCTTGTGTATCTCAGGGTGCGGCGGCGTGGCCGTGATGCCACACAGCACGATGCCGGCAAGGCGGAAGGCATCGGCCGTGCGGAACACCGAGCCCACATTATAGAGCGAGCGCACCCCGTCAAGCACCACCACGAGCGGCACCTTAGCAGCCGCACGGAAGTCGGCCACACTCATGCGGCCCATCTCCGTGATGCGCAGCTTGCGGTGGACAGTGCTCATAAGCCCAGACGCTTGCTGATGTCGAGCATACGCTCAATGGGGCGAATGGCCCTGGCAGCAGTGTCGGCATCGACACTCACCACAGGCCACTCGTGGCGCAGGCACAAGTAGAGCTTGCGCAGCGTCACGAGCTTCATGTATTCACACTCGTTGCATCCACACGCAGAGTCGTCGGGCGGAGCAGGTATGAACGTCTTCGCCGGAGCCTGACGCTGCATCTCGTGAAGTATGCCGCTCTCAGTGGCCACGATGAACTCCGTGGCCGTGTCAGAAATAGCATACTTGAGCAACGCCGCCGTGCTGCCCACCTTGTCGGCCAGGCGCACCACAGGACCCTTGCACTCAGGGTGCACCAACACCTTGGCCGCAGGATGCTTCTGCTTCAGAGCCACTATCTTCTCCACACTGAAGCGGGCATGCACATGGCACGCACCAGGCCAGAGCACCATGTTGCGGCCCGTGACAGCATTGATATAAGCACCGAGGTTCTGGTCGGGACCAAACACTATGGGAGCATCAGCAGGCAGCGACTCAACAATCTGGCGGGCGTTGGAACTCGTCACCACAACATCAGTGACAGCCTTCGTGGCAGCCGTAGTGTTGACATACGACACCACAGTGTGGCCCGGATGAGCAGCCACGAAGCGCGCAAACTCGTCGGCAGGACAACTCTCGGCAAGCGAACACGTAGCATTCAAGTCGGGCACCAGCACCTTCTTGCCAGGGCACAGTATAGACGCCGTCTCACCCATGAAATGCACACCGCAAAGCACAATGATGTCGGCCTCCGTGCGCGACGCCTGCTGAGCCAACGCCAGCGAGTCGCCAACGAAGTCGGCCACATCCTGCACCGAACCGTCCACATAATAATGAGCCATGATGACAGCCCGCTTCTCACCAGCCAGCCGCCGTATCTCCTTGGCCAAGTCGATACCCTCGGGAACAGGCTCATCAGCATAACCAGCCATCCTCCATCGAGAAGCAATTCCCACTTCACCGTCACACACAGCACCCTGCAATCCGGCATCAGCCACCCTGCATCGGGAAGCAATTCCCCCTGCACCGTCACACACAGCACCCTGCAATCCAGCATCAGCCACCCTGCACCCTCTTTCGCCAGTTGTACACATCATATTATTATTCTTGTTCATTTCTCTTCAAAGCGAGAAAGCGATATGTTGATGATAATATCCTGTAGATAATGTAGAAAACTCCGCAAAAGTAAACATTTCCAACAACATAGCCTGTCAATAAAAGTATAAAAACCTGTCAATAAATAGCATGTAACTCTTGCATAAATACTTTCGCAATCCACACTATTTTACATTCAGCCACTTAGCACCACACCCCTCCGTCAGTCATCCTTCAGTAAACATCCATTGACAACGTTTTCGACACCTTTATCTACAGCAGGCAAGCAATTCACACCATAAAACTGCCAACCAAATGAATTCCGCCCAGCATGAAACCAACACTCAGTAAACATAATAAACCAGCCAGCCCAGCATAAAAATAACACACAATTAGCATGACAAACCAGCCAGTCCAACATAAAATTAACACTCAATTAGCATGACAAACCAGCCAGTCCAGCATAAAATTAACACTCAATTAGCATGACAAACCAGCCAGTCCAGCATAAAACCCGCACTCAGTAAACATGATAAACAAGCTTGCCCACTATGAAATCAACACTCTAATGCTAAAAAAACAGCATCAGATTTGTCAACCAGCCACAAAACCTCTACATTTGCATCCACGAAAGCCACCACGTTGTTCACATTGTCCACGTATGGCTCCGCAAAACGGACTTGTAGCTCAGTTGGTTAGAGCAACAGACTCATAATCTGGAGGTCCCAGGTTCAAGCCCTGGCTGGTCCACACTGAAAATCAGCAACTTAGAAGCTTTTCGGGAAAACAATGGGAAAACACATCGCTTTTGAAAACTCCATGATTTTTTGATAAACTTGGCATCATATCAGCCTAAGTAAGACATGTTAATAAGGTTTCTCTGAGTATCAAAATCTCGGTGGAAAAACAGTTGGGAAAACAAGATTCTGTCTGTTTTGCCCTTTAAGCATATACATTCTTCCCTACTCCTAACTTCTTCCAAAAGCAGAAACACCTTTTATATTATAGCCTTCCATCGAGGGGAAAGATTATGGTGCCGCAGAACTCTACTTCGAGATCTGCGGTTTTTTCGTCTTGTCATAACATCAGAATTTGGAGCTGGCTAAGAGGAATGGCAGTACCTTTTTCGCGTCATTTTCAGCTTTTTGACCTGCCCATTCCTTAAATTGTGTTTCAAAACCATACAATTTAAACTTACTCAGTTTTTGGCGTATAGCACTCATAATTCTTTCATGGATTAAATAGACTACCTTTGCCATCGGATTCCAAATCACAGGAGCTCAAAGATTGTTCGCGAACCGTAATATCAAGTTAAATCGGAATGTCAGGAAGTACAACTGACGGACCACAAAAAATGTTTAAGTATGATTACAAAGTTAGTGACAATAGAGCAATTGCTGGAAAAGCCCATCTGCATGATGTCGGGACAAGAATTCGTCTTGCTCCTCCAGAATGCTGAGAAGCAAACGGCAAAGGTGCCTGCCGAGGTGGTGCCAGAGAAGCATTATGAATATGGTATAGCAGGAATCGCCAAAATCTTCGTATGTAGCATCCCTACCGCCAATCGCATCAAGAAAAGCGGGGTTATTGATGCAGCCATCACTCAGGTGAACCGAAAGATTACCGTTGATTCCGAACTGGCTCTGAGCCTTGCCAAGGAAGCTGGTACGACCATATCTATTAAGAAATAGTATGGAAAGCGACTGGAAAGACAGCCTGTCGGTTGACGACAAGGGTAATCTGACGAAGAGCATCAGCAACTACAGGGCCATCTTCACTCACGATGAGAACCTGAGCCAGATTCGCTTCGACACCTTCTGTCAGGATGACATCTCCTTCTCTCCGTTGTTCCTCAACGTCAACGGCAGTAAGGTAGATGAGGAGTCGGTAGGAAAGATCCAGGACTATCTGGAGCAGACCTACCAACTCCGCCTGACCCAGAACAAGGTGTTTGAGTTGCTGAAGACAACAGCCTCAGAGCGCAGCTATAATCCCGTCCAAGAGTTTATACGCAAGGAGATGTGGGATGGCGTGCCGCGTATCGAGACTGCCATCATCGACTACCTCGGTGCCGAAGACACTCCCCTTGTCAGGGAGCAGACCAAGTTGTGGTTCGTGGCTGCCGTGGCTCGTGCCTTCGAGCCTGGGTGCAAGTTCGACAATGTGCTCACCTTGCCGGGGCCACAGGGCATCGGCAAGAGCACCTTCTTCAAAACCATTGGCGACCGATGGTTCAACGACTCTTTCTCCTTCGCCAGTGGCGACAAGGAGAAGGTGGAGACCATCACCAACGGATGGATTATTGAGATCAGCGAACTCAACGGTATGAAGAGGGCCAATGACGCAGAGGCGGCAAAGGCTTTCCTAAGCCGCAGAAGCGATTCCATGCGACCCGCCTACGGGCGCAAGGTGGTTGAGTTTCTGCGTCACAATGTCTTTGCTGCCACCACCAACGAGACCAATTTCCTCCAGGGTGACAACGGGAACCGCCGTTGGTGGATTGTCACAGTAAATGGCAATGGGCATGTCTCTACATGGTTGCCCAAATTGCAGTCTGTGGTAAACCAGTTGTGGGCAGAGGCTTATACCTATTATGATAAGGGAACCAACCTCTATCTCAGTCCCGAACTGGAAGCAGAGGCAAACGCCGTTCAACTGAACCATTCAAGCATCCACAATGACCCAATCCTTGATGACATCCGTCTCTATCTGGAGCGCATGGTGCCAAGAGCCTATTCCACTTGGAGCATCCCAATGCGTGCTGCCTATCAGAAAGGTGCATATACCGAATCTGCACCCAACGGCAAGCCAGAGGTGTTGCTCAACATGGTTTGTCCCCGACAAATCATAGAAGAGCTGCCCAACGACTTGGTGCGTCGAAATCCTGCCAAGTACACCGCACAGTACATCAACCGACTGATGTCTCTGGTAGATGGGTGGGAACGGAGCGAGCAGGAGAAGGTCAAGGGCTTGCACCCTGCCTACTGCGACAAGACGGGATGGGCAAAGCACCCTTGGGTAAGGACAGGTTATGCTACGCAAGGTTTGACAGTAGGGAAAGAAGAAAGCATAGAGTCCGAACTGCCATTCTGACTTCATAGCATTCTACTGTCCCTTGTCCCTTTGTCCCAAAGATTTTATCAATAAAGAAAAAAAACAAGATGCTTAGAAAAAAAACAAGAAGTGTTTTCCCAACCGAGGGACAACTTGGGACAAGCCCCATGCCCTTCCCAACTTTGGGTCGTCGCTTGCTACAACTGTCTGTTAACCAATTCCACTGACAGAGAAGCTGGCATCGAGATAACAAACCTTTCTCTTTTCAAAGCAATGTCAAATTCAAAAAACAGAAAAACAATGAAGACAAATTCCGTTTCACAACCTTATACCAAGGTAAACCTTAGTCTCACCTCCGAGGCGATAGACTTCCTATCCGAGACAACAAACGGCACAAACCACTTTGCCATTCTCGGACAACTGATAACGAACACGTCCGTAACTCCCAGTTCCACCTCCAAGCGTGGAAATGTCATCACGCTTGATGTGGGCCAGGTGGAGTGTTCCATCCATTCCTACTGCGCTCAGTTCGGAATCAGACGCAAGAAGTTCGAGGCTATCATGCGCAAGATGGAGCAACACGCCATCATCCGTATGCACCGCTCTCGTCTGGCTACTGTTGCCGACATGACCTGTATAACTTCATGGCTCTTGCCTGATGGCAGTACCGTGTCTAATGGCATTGATGGTAGTCCGGCAGACCATTCTACCAATGAACAGCCAGACAACCACGATGCCACACACCATGACAGTAGTCATATCTATGATGGTAAAGCGGATGCGACTCCCGACCGTTCCGTGAACCGAGACTATGCCACAGCCATGGCTTCGGATCTCTTCGCTGGTCAGTTACAGGTTGAACCTCCGAGACCACATTGGCAAAACGCTAATGTGACTAAGCAGACTCCGCTCGTTAAATCGTGGCTGAGGGAGTTGGACAAAAAGGATGTCGCAAAACGCGACTCCCTTTCAGAATGATTGAGACGTTTTTTAAGGAAGCAAGTTTGTGTTTTTGGTCGCCAAAAACCACGTCAGCCACTATACGTCCACGTATAGCCGCTTCCTCAGATGCAACGGGCTTAGCCCTGCATGGTGTCAGGCACGCTGATGATGCCTTGCACACCACCGAGCCAGACAGAAAACTTGCTGTCCTTAAAACGTCTTCTTTCCCTACCTTTATAAATAGGTATCATTAGATTGTTTCACAAACAGTAAAAAAAGAATTACATATGAGTAACGCAAACAATAATAAAGGCAGCATCGACACCCGTCGCAGCGGAGGTCGTCCGAAACTTGCCAGATACGAACGTCGCCACCACCATCACAAGGTGAGCTACAACGACGAGGAAGAAAATATCATCCAGTACAAAGCTGAACAGGCTGGCAAGCCTGATGACGTTTATCTGCACGAGGCTGGGCTGGATGCCATCGTTCAGGCACACATGAGCGACGAGAACATAGAACAACTGAGAGACGTGTGCGGCATGGCAAACAATACCAACCAGATTGCGCATCAAGCCAATGCCGGAGGGTTCTCCTCTGTATGTAACAAGGCTGAGCAACTTGTCGTTTACTTGACTGAACTCATCCGCAGAATCCTACGCGGTGGCGACTTGTCAGAGCCTATAAGTGCAACAGACGACTGTATCACCTATTAACGAAAGGAGCAACTATGATTTGCAAGATAAAACATGGGCAAGACTTCCAAGGATGTCTCGACTACATCACAGGGAAGTACGACAAGGACAAGCAGGCCAAAGTCATCATGCACAGTCTTGGACAACAAAACTGTAGCCCAAATCTTCGAGGCATACGCTGGCAAGGGGAACAACAATATCCGTGAACCTGTGGGACACTATGCCTACTCTTTCCACGAAAAAGATGGCAACAGAGTGACCGACGAGTTGATACGCAAGATTGTCCGTGAGCACATGGAACTGATGGGTATCAAGAACACAGAGTTCATCATGACACGTCACTATGACACCGACCATGACCACGCCCACATGATGTGCTCTATGGTGGATAGAGACGGTCACGTTATCAGCACAGCCTATGAGAAGGAGCGCAATGCACGTATCTGCAAGTATCTTACCAAGAAGTACGGACTCTACATCTCCGCGGGCAAGGTGAACGTCAACAGAGACAAGCTACGTGGCAGGGAGAAACTGAAATATCAGTTCTATGACAAGGTGATGCGCTGCAAAGCCAAGTCTGCCGACTGGGAGCAGTTCGACAAGGCACTCCGTGCCGACGGTTTGAAGTTGCGTTTTCACTACAACAATGTCAACGGCAAACTGATGGGCGTTGTCTTCACCGATGGGAAATACACCTTCAGTGGAAGGCAGCTCGACAATGAGTTGAAACTCTCTGCCCTCACGGAGAAGTTCGGAGACCTGAAGCAGATGACCCATGACAATGTACGTGAATGGTACGAACAACGGAAAGAACTGCTTCACCAAGTCAATGACTGGCAGGACTGCAAGGCTATCGACAACGCCTACCCAGACTTCGACAAGTTGTTTCCGAATGGAGCAAGCCCGAGTAACGGCTACACTTCACCCGATGGTCTGTTGTCCCATCTATCCTTGGAATACCAGACAGATTTTCAAGAAGAACATGAAAACTCAAAGGATGGCAAAACCTCCTTCATTGGTCTTGAATTGTTGTGCGACCTGTTGCTCATGCCATACGCCCAACCCCTCTCCCTCGGTGGTGGAGGTGGCGGCGGCAACAATCGTGGCTGGCGCGACCTTGACGATGATGACAAGGAGAAGTACCGCTTTTGCTTTAATTTCTCACATTCTAATAAACCTACATTCAAACGTAAACGATAAACTATGGCAACAAATAAACAAAAAACTCAGAAAGTGGCTGACAATGATGCAGCCACACTTGGCTATCTTCGTAAAAGTGACCTGTCCCACAAGGCTGAGATACAGATGCTCGTCGCCCTTGCAGAGGCTCTTGGAATCAAGATGACCTACAATGAAAAGGACGGCGAAGTGACTGTTGAGCGGGGTGAAAGTGAAAGCCAACTCGTAAAAGGGCCCACCCAGACTCAACAATCATTCGCCCAGATGCAGAGAACGTCAAATCAACCGCCTGACCAACCAGGCATTGATTACGTCAAGTTGGCAAACGCCTTGAAGGAGCCTGTTGAGAAGGCCCTGCAAAATGCAGTGGAAAGTTCGCCCGTCCATATTCAGGCAATCTTCGACACTTCTGTGCATATGGCGAATAACGAGACCTCTATGTCGCTTGCCCGTGAGGAATGGGCCAAATGGGTGAAGAACATTGGCAATGAAACCGTGTCACGATTGAACAATGCACCATCCCCAAACAGCACTCCGCATGGTAAGGCGATAACCTTTGGCAAGGACACCGTGTATAAGGTGCCTGAGAACGAACTTGATGTGGCTCCCAAACACCCATTAGAAGCAACTAAAAAGCAACCCATGAAACACCCCCGACTGCGTCAGTTCTGGAGTCACGTCTGGAGTGACATGGTGACCTCATGGTGGAAGTGCTTCGCCTATACCATCGCCTTATGCTGCTTCGTGCTTGCTTCAGCCTCATTGTACAGACAATGGCAACTTGAAGCCGTAGTCAAGGAGTACTACATCATCAAGCCAGTCTTGAAGCAAGACCGCAAGTATGCGCCGTTCATCCACACCATGGATTCCGTCATCCTCAAAGATGGCATCGACGAAGTGTGCGAGAGGGTGTATGGCGAGAAACGCTAAGCTACCTCATTCAAAAAACCAGATTGGCAAATCACCAATCTGGTTTTTCTCTACATACATTTTGATTCCTTACCACCCCAGACATGGATTCAATTTGGCTACTTCAGCAATTGCCATTCACCTTTTATCTTCGAGTGCTCCTTGTTGATGTATCCAAGTTCCTTTAAATCATTAATGGCACGAATGATTGAGCTTTCGCTTACTCCAAGATTATCTTGAAGCCACGAATACTTTGCTTTACGATTCTGCTTTATAGCGTGATATACATTCCATGTAAGCATTGTCGGGAAATCAGAAATAGTCAATTCTGACCTTTTTTGAGAATCTCCTTCATTATTTTCCGTCACATTTGACGGTTTTTGAGATTTTCCTTCTTTATTTTTCGTCATATTTGACGGTTTTTCTCCACTGGCTGTCACGAACCCCTGTGCTATTGCTTCTTGCAAAGCTCGCTCTCCGCGAGGCGATTTCATTTCCTTCACCATTACTGCTGTTTGGTAACTGAAATCGTATTCAGCCTCTCCGTTCTCATTAGCTTTCAACTCTTTCTGCACCCTCAGTACGCCACGACTATGGCGGTTCACAAAGCCCAGCACTTTCATCGCTTCGGCAACAACGATGTTTCTGTAGTCATTCACCTTCGGGAAGTTCTGTTCATTGGCTCGTCCGTACAAACCACCATGGTTCATAATCTCAATGCGGTCATCATACTGATAGAACTGAATCGGCCCATTACTGGTATAGTCGCGGTGGCAGATGGCATTCATCAGCAGCTCACGAGTAGCCCAGTATGGATAGTCCACAAACGGGTCTTCGCGCGTGGAGCTGACGGGTATTGGACGGCGATTGGCAATCGTGGTTTCCACAAAAGTATCCAGTTCCTCTAATGTTGTACACAAGTTCCCCTTGAACTCATGCTCCGTCATAATATCGCCTGCACGGTCTTTGCCCGCAAATCGTACGTATTGGATATATGCACCAGGAATAAACCTGCGCAGACTCTTGGCAAAAAATAGCATACCAGCATTCGTAGGGCAATCATATTTCACATCAAAGAATCCGAACGATGATAGTTGTTCCTTTATAGTCCGTCCCTCCTTGCGGTCTTCTTCTATCTCATCGTCCGTCATCGCCTTTGGCAAGAAGTAATGCTTGAACTTCTGCAAGTCCATATCATCAATGGTCGCATTTAGACAGGGCGATGCGTCAAATGCCATAACGTTTGCACTACGTTTCTCCAGCAAGATACGTTCATCTTCATCGTTGGCCACACCTTTGCGAGGCCCAATCCTTATCCAGATACGACCTTTATATTTGACGGGAGGAAATACCGACGGCTCCACCCGTATAATCACGATGTCACCTTCTGGCATCGCCACCTTCTCAACTGTCATCGATGGCTGGGGCTGGATATTTCCATCAGTACGAATAGCAGCCACATTCTTCAGCAATTCATCTGTTACATCAAGCCCCTGAACCTCGCCATTGTCCTTAACGCCCAAGAATAAATATCCAGTTTGCCTGTGGTCGGGCAAGTCGTTGGCAAAAGCGCAGATAGCCTGTCCGAACTTATCCGTATTAGTAGTGGAAATCGTGCGTTCCACTCTGTCGCTCTCAATGTCGTTGAGCAATGCTCGTATATCGTCTATATTCATATAAGTAAGTGAACAAAATTAGTTTATACAAAATAAAAGATTCCGTTCTGCGTTCTATTATATATAGGAGTAGAACTTATGGGAAAAGTAAAACAGTTAT
>CAJOIE010000021.1:0-24441 GCA_905234605.1 uncultured Bacteroidaceae bacterium
TCTCGTTCTGCAGTGCCTGTTGCTCAAAGCGCTGTGCGGCTGCACCTTCAAGTACGGGAATTGGAGTGCTCTTATACATACGTTGGTTCCTTTCTATTAATTGGTCTTGCCATGACTGTTTAATCGTGCTGCGAAGGTAGTGCTATTTTGCGAAACGTGAGCCGCTTGCCACACAAAAAAGCATGGCCGCCTTACAGGCTGGCATACTCGCGTGTGGCGTCGAAGCAGGGGCAGGCTTTGGCGGCGAAGTCGCTGTGTGAGCGTATGGCAGCCGAGGGATAGCGGCGTCGCAGGTGGCGCAGGAGCGTGAGCAGTGCCTGGCGCTGGGCCGGCGTGCGTGTGTCCATGGGTGTGCGGCCGTCGGTGTCGAGTCCGCCTATGTAGCAAATGCCGATGCTGCCGGTGTTGTGGCCGTGGCAGTGGGCGCCGGTCTGGCTCTCGGGACGGCCGCACTCCACGGTGCCGTCGAGGCGGACGATGTAGTGGTAGCCTATGCAGCTGAAGCCTCGCTGGCGGTGCCAGCGGTCGATGTCGGCGGCGGTGAAGGCTCTGCCTGCGGGTGTGGCTGAGCAGTGTATGATGATGAGGTTGATCATTGTTTCTGGAGTTGTGCGAGACGCTGGTCGATATAGACGTTGATGCCGAGGGCTGAGCCTGCATAGACGAAGCACTGGGCGGTGAAGAGTAGCACGGAGTCGGCTATCTCGCCTGTGGGCGGCACGATGAAGCCTGCCGTGGCGAGGGCCACGCCTGCGGCGAGCATGGCGATGGCGGTGCGGGTCTGTACGGTGGAGGACATGGGTGAATGGGCTATGGGGGTGAATGGGCTTTATGGGTGAATTGGCTGGAGGGTGAAACAAACTCCCCCTCGCCGTGTAGCGAGGGGGAGGCTTTCAGGCGTGGCTTGGCTGCCAGCGGTGGCTTGGCTGCCAGCGTGGCTCAGTTGCCGGCGGGGGGCTTGGCTGTCAGCGGTGGCTTGGCTGTCAGCGTGGCTTGGCTGCCGGCGGGGGCTCAGTTGCCGTTGTCGCTGGTGTCGCTGGTGTCGGTGGTGTCGACGGGCTCCACGGGTGTCCAGTCGGCAGTGGTCTTGCCCTCGGTCTGTGCCTCGAGTGTCGCGTTAGCGGCACGGCGTGTGGGCACTTTGTGGAGTGAGGCGCGCTGGACGATGTCGGCGAACTGCTTGCTTGCTCCGAAGTTGACCTTGATGCTTTGTATGTTGGCACGGCTGAACTCGCTGAGCGATGCTGCTCCGAGGCTGGAGCATGTGAGGTAGAAGCGTCCGAGGTCGCCGAGGCTGATGCGGTAGCCGTCGAGCAGCAGCTCCTTGGTGCAGGAGACGAGCTTTGTGATGATGGCTGAGATGTCGCCTCGGTCGTACTGGCATCCGTGGCTGACCATGTGGTCGGCTATCTCGTTGATGTTGAGTGTGCCGCGGCTCTGCAGGAAGGCGTAGGCGCGCTTGGGTTCGTCGTCGTGGGCTGGGTTGCGCATGAGTGTTACTCCGTAGTCGATCATTGTTGTGTTGTTGTTAGGTGGTTGATGAATGGTTGTCTGTTTGTCGCGTGGGGTGGTTAAGAGCTCTTGTTTCCTCGTTGACAATGCAAAGGTATGACCGTGCGGAGGGGGGGGTGGGCGCAGGCGTGCGTTGGCGTGTCTCGCCGCGTGGCTGCGTGCCGCATGTGCGGCAACGCGGCCATAGCTGTGGGGCTATGGCCGCGCTGCGGTGGGGGGACAGGAAACTATAGGAACTATAGAAAACTATAGGAACTATAGGAACTATCGTTTGCTTCAGGCTTGGGGCTCCTTGGCGGGCTGTGCTGCCCGGAAGGCGGCGAGGTCTTCTCGTATGAAGCGTGTGACGTAGGTGCTCTTGCCGATGACGTCTTCCTCTGCCATGCGGACGTAGACGCCTGCGGAGCGGAAGAACTGGTCGGCGCACTCGGAGCCTGTGAGGGCTGCGCGTGCTGCGTCGTCGACGATGAGGAGCGACATGATGATTTCGGCTGTCATGTCGTAGAGGCGGCGTGCGAGGAAGTCGTGCACCTCGGCGTCGTCGGCTTCCTTGACGTAGGCCACGGCGTGCTCGTAGAGCTCTGTCATGGTGGCTATGCGGTGGCGCAGCGGGCGCAGCTGCTCGATGGCTGCGGTGCTCTCTGTCTTGGCGCTGACGTAGTTGTCGAGGTTGAGGCACTGGTCGTACATCTGGTGTATGATGTCGATGTATGTGCCGTTGGTGACGTAGCGTATGGCTGCCACTACCTGGAGCTGTGTCGTTCCTTCGTAGATGGAGAAGATGCGTGCGTCGCGGAAGAGCCGCTGGCTCTTGTATTCCATGATGAAGCCTGAGCCGCCGTGTATGCTGATGGCGTCGTAGGCATTCTGGTTGGCATACTCGGAGTTCATGCCCTTGGCCAGTGGCGTGAAGGCGTCGGCCAGTCGGGAGTATGTCTTGAGCTCGGCGCGTTCCTCGGGTGTGAGCTTGCGGTCGCGGGCTATGTCCTCGAGGGCTTTGTAGATGTCGACGTAGCGTGCTGTCTGGTAGAGCAGTGAGCGTCCGGCGTCGAGCTTGGCGCGCATGCGTGAGAGCATGTCGTAGACGGCTGGGAACTCGATGATTTTCTGCCCGAACTGTGCTCGCTCGCGGGCGTAGGCGAGGCCTTCCTTGTAGGCTTCCTGCTCCACGCCTACGCTCTGTGCTGCTATGCCGAGGCGTGCGCCGTTCATGAGTGCCATGACGTACTTGATGAGTCCCATCTTGCGTGAGCCCACGAGCTCGGCGCGTGCGTTCTTGTAGGTGAGCTCGCATGTGGGCGAGCCGTGTATGCCGAGCTTGTGCTCTATGTGGCGGACGTCGACGCCGCCCTGCCGCTTGTCGTAGATGAACATGGAGAGTCCGCGGCCGTCGCGTGTGCCTTCTTCGGAGCGTGCGAGCACGAGGTGTATGTCGGAGTCGCCGTTGGTGATGAAGCGCTTGACGCCGTTGAGCAGCCAGCAGCCTTCTTCCTCGGAGTAGGTTGCCTTCAGCATGACGCGCTGGAGGTCGGAGCCGGCGTCGGGCTCGGTGAGATCCATCGACATGGTCTCGCCGGCGCACACGCGGGGTATGTAGCGCTGGCGCTGCTCTTCGGAGGCGAACTCGTA
Organism: uncultured Bacteroidaceae bacterium; assembly: GCA_905234605.1. Taxonomy (GTDB): domain Bacteria; phylum Bacteroidota; class Bacteroidia; order Bacteroidales; family Bacteroidaceae; genus Physcousia. The sequence continues at coordinate 3,142 of CAJOIE010000021.1, forward strand.
GAGGGTGTCGATGCAGCTCTGCAGGCTCCAGATGTTCTGGAAGCCGGCGTCGGCGGCGGAGATGATTTCGCTGAGCATCGAGAAGACTGTGTTGGGGAGGTTCAGGCCGCCGTAGCGACGTGGCATGCTCACGCCGTGGAGGCCGGCGCGGCGTGTGGCCTCGAGGTTCTCGTAGGTCTTGGAGGCATAGATCATGCGTCCGTTCTCGAGGTGCGGTCCTTCGAGGTCGACGCTCTCGGCGTTGGGCTCGATGATGTTTGCAGCCACGTCGGCCGTGATGTCGAGAATTGCCTTGTAGTTCTCGATGGCGTCCTCGTAGTCAACGGGAGCATCGGGATAGAGGCGTCCCTCCCCCGCCCCTTCTCCCGCGGCAGAGGGGGTGACTGTTGCCTTGGCGTCGGCGTAGCCTTTCTCTCTAAGTTCAACGATGCGCTCCATGAGGGGGTGCTCAAGGTGGAACGCTATTTCCGGCATGTAGTTATTGTTGTCCATAATTGTCGGCCTCACCCCCGCCCCTCTCCCGTGGGAGTGGGGAGGGTCGAATACGGAGGTACTGAGGACTTTATTGTTGCGTTATTAACTCTTGTTGAATATCTGGCATTGCTTGCTGTATGGTGTCCGGCACAGCCTCATCGGTGAACCGTTACGACCTTGCAGCCCATGCGCAGCGACACATCTCCTGTTCCGGCTGGATGCTGCCGCCTGAAGCGGTGGCCTGCCCGTGGTGGTGAGGCTGCTTACTTGCTGTTCTGCCTGTAGTATTTTATCAGCTTGGGCACGACGTCTTCCACGGTGCCGTTGATGACGTAGTCGGCAATGCGGTTGATGGGTGCGTCGGGGTCGGAGTTGATGCTGATGATGATGCCGGAGTCCTGCATGCCGGCGATGTGCTGTATCTGCCCCGAGATGCCGCAGGCGATGTAGACCTTGGGGTGAACGGTGACGCCTGTCTGGCCTATCTGGCGGTCGTGGTCGATCCATCCGGCGTCGACGGCGGCGCGCGAGCCGCCCACCTCGCCGTGGAGCACACGTGCCAGCTGGAAGAGCTGCTCGAAGCCTTCCTTAGAGCCTACGCCGTAGCCGCCGGCCACGACGATGGGTGCGCCCTTGAGGTTGTGCCTGGCGGCCTGCACCTCGTGGGTGAGCACGCGCACGACGAAGGCTTCAGGGCTGACATACTTGCTGACCTCGGGATAGACCACCTCCTTGCGGCACGCGCCGTCGTAGAGGGCTTTCTGCATCACGCCGGAGCGCACGGTGGCCATCTGTGGCCGGTGGTCGGGGTTGACGATGGTGGCCACGATGTTGCCTCCGAAGGCGGGGCGTATCTGGTAGAGCAGCTGGTCATACACCTTGCCGGCTTTCTTGTCCTCGTAGGGGCCTATCTCGAGCTCCGTGCAGTCGGCAGTGAGGCCGCTGGTGAGCGACGAGCTGACGCGTGGGCCGAGGTCGCGGCCGATGACGGTGGCTCCCATGAGGCATATCTGCGGCTGCTCCTCGCGGAAGAGGCTGACGAGGATGTCGGTGTGCGGCGCCGAGGTGTAGGGGAAGAGGCCTTCGGCGTCGAAGACGAAGAGCTTGTCCACGCCGTAGGGCAGTATCTGCTGCTCCACCTGTCCGCGGATGCCTGTGCCGGCCACCACGGCGTGCAGCTCCACGCCCAGCTGGTTGGCCAGCTTGCGCCCCTTGGTGAGGAGCTCCTGTGATACTTCGGCCACCTGTGTGCCTTCAACTTCTATATATACGAATACGTTATGCATGGCCTAACCGATGATTTTTTCGTTAAGTAATTCCTGCACGAGCGCGTTGATGTCGGCGTCCGCGCCGGTGAGTGTCTTGCTCTCCTTGGCCTGGAAGACGATGTTCTTCACAGCCTTCACCTTCGTGGGCGAGCCGCTCAGGCCGCACTGGGCCGGGTCGCCGTCCACGTCGGCCACGCTCCACTGGTTGAGCAGCGCGCCGCGCTCAGCACCCGAGGGCGCGACGAAGGACTCGGCCTCCAGCGGGCAGTGGTCCCACTTGTGGGCCATCGTCAGCCGCGCATTGCGCGGGCGGCAGGGCGCGGCCGAGCCGTTGACGGTGACGACCACGGGCAGCGGTGCCTCCACCGTCTCCACGCCGCCGTCGATGACGCGGCGGATGAGCGCACGGCCGTCCTTGACGCTGACGATCTCCTCGGCATAGGTCACCTGGTTGAGGCCGAGCTTCTGCGCCACCTGGGGACCCACCTGCGCCGTGTCGCCGTCGATGGCCTGGCGGCCGCCGATGACGATGTCCACGCCGCCTATCTTGCGGATGGCCGTGGCCAGGGCATAGGAGGTGGCCAGCGTGTCGGCACCGGCAAAGAGGCGGTCGGTCAGCAGCCAACCAGTGTCGGCACCGCGGTAGAGACCCTGACGGATAATCTCGCCGGCACGCGGCGGACCCATGGTGAGCACGCCCACCGTGGAGCCCGGATGCTGCTCCTTGAGGCGGAGGGCCTGCTCCAGGGCGTTGAGGTCCTCGGGATTGAAGATGGCGGGCAGAGCCGCACGGTTCACAGTGCCTTCGGCCGTCATGGCGTCCTTGCCCACATTGCGGGTGTCGGGCACCTGTTTGGCCAGCACAACGATTTTCAATGCCATAGTCTGTATGTTGTTGAGTGTTTGAGTTATTAAGGCTGAAATGTCAGCAGGCTTGCGCCTATTCGGGGCAAAGGTAATGCTTTCCGCCCAACACGCTCGCGCCTGCATGCCTTTTTCTTGAGCATGCCGCCGTTGCCTGTCACGATTTATGCACCTGCACGGAAAAACGTGCTCCACACACCACCGGAATGAAGACAGAGAAACGAAAAAAGAAAGAAAGTATACAAAGAAAGAATAAAAGCTAAGAGAGAGAAGGGATAGATATAGATATCTATAGATTGTCGGAAAAAAAAGCTCCGCAAGTGTCAACATTTTTCGGCCGGAGCCGCCGGCAGCCTTCCGCAAGAGCCGCCCCGAGGGAGCCGTCGGCATCGGGCAGAGCCACGGGAGCCGCCGACAGTGCCGCCCCGAGGGAGCCACGCTCAAAAAAAGCCGCCGCGGCGCAAGCCCCTTCGCCGCAAAGTCGCTACATTTGCCCACTACAACAGCAACACCGTCGCAACACCATGAACATCAAACTCCGCCTCACGCTCCTCAACGCGCTCGAGTTCGCCGTCTGGGGAGCCTACCTCACCTCCATGGGCACATACCTTGCAGGGGCAGGCCTCGCCACCAGCATAGGGTGGTTCTACTCCGTGCAGGGTGTAGTGAGCATCTTCATGCCAGCCCTGATGGGCATCGTGGCCGACCGCTGGATGGAGGGCCAGCGCGTGCTCTCGCTGTGCCACCTGCTGGCGGGAGTCTTCATGCTCGGAGCCTCGGCCTATGCCTACTCGGCGGCCGACGCCGTGCAGTTCGGACCCCTGTTCACGCTCTACACCCTGTCCGTGGCCTTCTACATGCCCACCATAGCCCTGGGCTACAGCGTGGCCTACGCCGCCCTCGAGGGTGCCGGCCTCGACTCGGTGAAGGCCTTCCCGCCCATCCGCGTGTGGGGCACCGTGGGCTTCATCATCACCATGTGGGCCGTCGACCTGCTGGGCCTGCAGCGCACGCCCGGGCAGTGGGCCGTGAGCGGCGCGCTGAGCCTGATGCTCGCCGCCTATGCGCTCACCATGCCGCGCATGCCCATCAAGCACGACGGCACACAGCAGAAGACTCTCGCCCAGGCACTTGGCCTTGATGCCTTCAAGCTCTTCCTCAACCCGCGCATGGCCATGTTCTTCGTCTTCGCCATGCTGCTCGGCGTGTGCCTGCAGATCACCAACGGCTTCGCCAACCCCTACATCACGAGCTTTGGCGACATGCCGGCCTATGCCGACACCTTCGGCGTGCAGCACGCCAACATACTCATCTCGCTCTCACAGATGAGCGAGACGCTGTGCATACTGCTCATACCTTTCTTCCTCTCGCGCCTCGGCATCAAGCGCGTGGTGCTCATAGCCCTCGTGGCATGGACGCTGCGCTTCGCCTTCTTCGGCGCAGGCAACCCGGGCGGCGGCGTGTGGCTCTTCGTGCTCTCGATGCTGGTGTACGGCGTGGCCTTCGACTTCTTCAACATCTCGGGCTCGCTCTTCGTCAACCAGGAGACGGACGAGAGCATACGCTCGTCGGCGCAGGGCCTGTTCATGATGATGACCAACGGCTTGGGAGCCTTCATAGGCACACAGGCGGCACAGCAGGTGATCAACCACTACGTCAACTACCCCCAGCAGGCTGGCGCCACGCCCGAGCAGGTCATTGCCGGATGGCAGACGTGCTGGTACATCTTCGCCGTCTACGCCGCCGTCGTGGCCGTGCTCTTCGCCCTGCTCTTCAAGGAGAAGGCAGCCAAGGCCTGACCGTCTCCGATTACTCCCACCGTCATGCTAAAGACTCTCGACATACACGGCTCGGCAGGCACCTCGGCCGACGGCAGCCAGTCGATGCTCATACTCAAGGAGCACGACGGCGACCGCCTGCTGCCGGTGCTCATGTCGTCGCGGCGCGCATTCTTCTGCATGATGCGCTCACAGTTCGACCTGCCCATACCCCTGCCCATCTCCGTGGCCGACATCGCCGTGCAGATGATGGCCACAGGCCACATGAGCCTCAAGAGCGTGGAGCTCACGGCACTCAACAACGGCCTCTTCTTCTGCCGCATGCACGTCAGCGACGCACAGGGCGAAGAGCACGAGGTGGACTTCTGCCAGGCTTCGGACGGCATCACCCTCGCCGCGGCAGCACGCTGCCCCGTCACCATCGACGAGGAGCTGCTCGAGGCACAATACCTGCGCCCCACCGGCGAGCACTCATTCGCCATGAGCCTCAACCTCTTCTCGCGGGGCATGCTCGAGCAGGCACTCGCCACCGCCGTGGCCGAGGAGAACTACGAGGCCGCATCCAAGCTGCGCGACGAGCTCGCCCGACGGCCCAAAGAAGAGGAGGACTGACCAGTGCAGGAACGCTACCACTTCTACACCCCTGAGCCACTGAGCGGCCGCCTGCCCGACGACGAGGCCCGCCACGCCGTGCGAGTGCTGCGCCTCGGCGAGGGCGACGAGCTGCTGCTGCTCGACGGCAACGGACACCTGCATCAGGCCGTCATCACCGCCGCCACCAACCACCACTGCCTCTACCGCATCACAGCCACCACGCCGATGGAGCCCGAGTGGCACGGCAGCATACACATCGCCGTGGCACCCACCAAGAACCTCGACCGCATGGAGTGGCTCACAGAGAAAGCCACCGAGATAGGCGTGGACCGCATCACACCCCTCGACTGCGACCGCTCCGAGCGCCGCCAGCTCAAGACAGAACGGCTCGAGCGCATAGCCATCGCCGCCATGAAGCAGAGCCACAAGGGATGGCTGCCACGCATCGACGCGATGACACCCTTCGACACCCTCGTCAGTCAGGACACACTGCCGGCACAGCGCTTCATAGCCCACTGCTACACGATGGCCGACATCGACGGCAACACAGGTACTCCGAATACTCCGACCATTCCGACTCCCCCGCCCTCAGCCAAGCCCTTCCTGCACGACGTGCTGCAACGCCGGCAGCCGGCACTCGTGCTCATAGGCCCCGAAGGCGACTTCTCCATCAGCGAGGTGCGCCGCGCCCACGCCGCCGGCTTCACATCCATAAGCCTCGGCACAAGCCGCCTGCGCACCGAGACAGCCGCCCTCGCTGCCGTGCACATGATGCGCATAGCCAACAGAGGAGAAAGCTGACAGCACATGAGCATGCATTTCCACAGCACCACAAAGCCACAGCCCCGCACCATGGCAGAGCGGCTCCAGCTCCACGGCAGAGAGAGGTGTCAGCTGCGCGGCAGTGCCGCCATGCTGGCCACGGCAGTCCTCCTCGCCGCCTGCAGCGGCCCACAGCACGACTACGCCCGCGCCCTGCCCGCCGACGCCATGGCCATAGCCTGCCTGCCGGCAGACGTGAGCGACAGCACGATGCACCGCCTGACACGCGCCGCCGAGAGCGCAGGCATGCCCGCCATGCTGCCCCGTGAGGCCTGCGCCATGGCCGCCCACAGCACGGCAGGCGAGCCCCTCTACCTCTTCGTCACGCCCGACATGCACACAGGCCTGCTCATGCCCACCGGCGGGCAGGCCGTCATCGACGAAGCCATAGGCCAGGCAGCGGCACAGGGACGCCCCCGAACGCCAGCACGGACTCACATGGGCACAGATAGGCACACAGACAGCCATGGCCTACGACGACAGCCGCGCCCTGCTGCTCACGCCTGCCAGCACGGCCGACGACGCCACACGCCGCCTCATGCACCAGCTGCTCACCCAGGACGCCAGCCAGAGCGTCATGGCCACACCGCTGTGGCAGCACCTCAGCCAAGCCGCAGACGGGGCACCACACAGCCAGGCCGGAGCCGCCTTCGCCGTCGCCGCAGGCCGCCTGCCGGCAATGCTGCGCACGCCACTCACACGCCTGCTCGCCACCGACCGCATGCAGCAGACATACCTCGCAGGCACCATCGACATGCCCGCCACGCCGGCAGGCCACAGCCGCACCGACATAGACCTCTCGGTAGTCACCGCCGACGAGGCCGCGGCACAGCGCCTGGCACTCATGGCCTCCGTGCTCAGGCCCATCAGCGGCGAGGCACTCGCATGGACAGACAGCCGGACCACGGCAGCCATCGTCGCGGCAGCCAGCGGCAAGCAACTGCTGCAAGCACTGCGGCAGGACGACACCGTGCGCCAGGCACTCATCATGGCCAACCTCATCGTGGATGCCGACCAGATGCTCGCCGCCATCGACGGCGACGTGCTCATCGAGACAGCCTGCCCCACGGACAGCCACGCCCCCATGCGCCTCACGGCACGTCTGGAAAGCGACAGCCCGCTGCGCGAGGCCGACTACTGGCTGCGCTCCACGGCCATGCTGTCATCGCTGCGCCTCACCACGGCCGACAGCCGCAACTTCTGCCTGCGGCTGCCAGGGCAGCCCGACATCTGCTTCGGCATACCCGACGCCACGCGCCCTGCCCTCTACGTCACCAACTCACCCACCCTCACGCCGCCGGCCGCCACGCCGACCGCTGGCCACACTCATGGCTGCCGACACGGCACGCCTCGCCGCCAGCGACATCTATGCCGCATGGGTCACGCCGGCAGCCACGCTAACCATCAGCATGCGCCTCAGACAGCAATGAACACCATCAACGAGATACACCTGCACGACGTGCTGCCCGACGTCTTCGCCGGACGCACGCCGCAGCCGCCATCCGACGTGTGGCTCCGCCCCGACGTGACCCTCACGCGCCCTGGCCTCTACCTCATCGAGGCCGCCTCGGGCACCGGCAAGACGTCGCTCGTGAGCTTCATCACAGGCCAGCGCACCGACTACGCCGGCACCATACGCCTCAACCACGACGACGCACGCACGCTGCGCCCCGCCCTGTGGACACAGCTGCGCCAACGCCACCTCAGCCTCGTGCACCAGGAGCTGCGCCTCTTCCCCGAGCTCACCGTGTGGGACAACCTGATGGTCAAGGCACAGCTCACCCGCAGTGCCGCCACAGCCACCATAGCCGCATGGCTCGACCGCGTAGGCCTGGCCGACAAGCGCGATGCCCCCGTGGGCCGCCTCAGCCTGGGACAGCAGCAGCGCGTGGCCCTCGTCAGAGCCCTCTGCCAGCCCTTCGACGTGCTCCTCGCCGACGAGCCCGTGAGCCACGTGGACGCCGCCACGGCCGCCGCCATGGCCGCCCTCCTCGCCGACGAGCTGCAAGCACGCCGGGCCATGCTCATAGCCACCAGCATAGGGCAACGGCCCTGCCTGCCATGGACACAGGTGCTGCGGCTGTAGCAACGCGACCTGAACCCTTAACACGACATACCCCACAACCACGCTCCACGCAGCAGCTCCCCCACTCCCGCCACGGCAAGAGACAAGGGGTGGCTCCTCACCACTTACATGCACATCCTCTTCCGCCTTCTCCGCCACCACATCAGCATGCCACAGCTGACAGGCTTCGTGGCCGCCAGCCTCGTGGGCACCACCATCGTGCTGCTCGCCATGCAGCTATATGCCGACATGCGCTCCGCACTGACAGGCCGCGACAGCGTCATCGAGAGCACCTACGTCATACTCTCACGCCAGCCCGAGGCCGACGATGCCACCTTCAGCCCGTCCGACGTGGCCGACATCGCCGCCCAGCCCTTCGCCCTGCGCGCAGCACCCTTCACCGCCTCCGCCTACGGCGTCTACGCCTCGCTCACGGTGGGCTCGATGGACGTGGGCACACGCATGTTCTTCGAGAGCGTGCCCGACGCCTTCCTCGACATAGCATGGCCGCCGCTGCCAGCCGTGGAGGCCGACGGCGAGTGGACAGCCGAGGTGCCCGTCGTGGTGCCACGCTCCTACCTGAGCCTCTACAACTTCGGCTTCGCACCCTCACAACAGCTGCCACGCCTCACAGAGAGCCTCATGGGCATGCTGCGCATAGAGCTCACGCTGACCGCTGCCGACGGCCGTGCCCTGCGCCTGCCGGCACGCGTGGTGGGGCTCACGACACGGCTCAACACGGTGCTCGTGCCCGAAGCCTTCATGGCCTGGAGCAACCGCCGCCTGGCACCAGGCATGGCACCGCCGCCCTCGCGCATCATAGTGGAGGTGGCCGCCGGAGGCACCGACGCAGCCCTGACAGACTACGTGCGCGGACACCGCCTGTACGTCGACGACGGCAGCCTCGAAGCCTCGCGCACACTATCGCTGCTGCGCCTCGTGGCCGCCATTGTGGGCGGCGTGGGCGTGCTCATCAGCGGCCTGGCCATAGCACTGCTCATGCTGTCCATATTCCTGCTCGTGCAGAAGAATGCCGACAAGCTGCACACGCTCCTGCTGCTGGGCTACCCGCCGGCACGCGTGGCACGGCCCTACCAGCTGCTCACGCTCGCCCTCAACATCGTGGCCACTGCCGGCGCGCTGGCTGCCACGCTGGCACTGCGCGCTGCCTACTTAGACTTGCTCTGGGAGCTCTTCCCGCAGCTGCACGAAGCCAGCACCACGCCCACCATCGTCGCCGCAGCGGGGCTCTGCATTGCTGTCTCTGCCTTGCACGCCGCTGCCATACGCGCCAAGATAAACAGACTGAGATAGCTCCTATTGTGACTATAGCTCCTATAGCCTCTCCTCAGTCGTCCAGCTTGCGGTAGCGAATGCGGCGGGGCTCCTCGAGGCCGAGACGCTGGAGACGGTGGTGCTCATAGTCGGTGTAGGAGCCCTGATAGAAGAAGACGTTGCCGTCGCCCTCGAAGGCCAGGATGTGGGTGCATATACGGTCGAGGAACCAGCGGTCGTGGCTGATGACCACGGCACAGCCGGCAAAGTCGTCGAGGCCCTCCTCAAGCGCCCGCAGCGTGTTGACGTCGATGTCGTTGGTGGGCTCGTCGAGCAACAGCACGTTGCCCTCCTCCTTCAGTGCCATGGCCAGGTGCAGGCGGTTGCGCTCGCCGCCGGAGAGCACGCCGCACTTCTTCTCCTGGTCGGCACCGATGAAGGCGAAGCGCGACAGGTAGGCACGCGCGTTGACGTCGCGGCCGCCCATGCGCAGCAGCTCGTTGCCCTGCGAGATGGTCTGGTAGACGGTGGCATCGGCATGAATGTCGCGGTGCGTCTGGTCCACATAGGCCAGCTTCACCGTCTCGCCCACCTCGATGGTGCCGGCATCGGGCTGCTCCAGGCCCATGAGTATGCGGAAGAGCGTCGTCTTGCCGGCACCGTTGGGGCCTATGACGCCCACTATGCCGTTGGGCGGGAGCGAGAAGGTGAGGTCGCGGAAGAGTGTGCGGCTGCCGTAGGCCTTGGTGAGCCCCTGTGCCTCAATGACCTTGTTGCCGAGGCGCGGGCCTGAGGGTATGAATATCTCCAGCCGCTGCTCCTTCTCTCGCGTGTCCTCGTTGAGCATGCGCTCGTAGGCCGAGAGGCGCGCCTTGCCCTTGGCCTGCCGCGCCTTGGGGGCCATGCGCACCCACTCGAGCTCGCGCTGCAGCGTCTTGCGGCGGCGGCTCTCGGTCTTCTCCTCCTGCTCCAGGCGGCGTGCTTTCTGCTCGAGCCAGCTGGAGTAGTTGCCCTGCCAGGGTATGCCCTCGCCACGGTCGAGCTCGAGTATCCAGCCTGCCACGTCGTCGAGGAAGTAGCGGTCGTGGGTCACGGCGATGACCGTGCCCTCATACTGCGTGAGGTGCTGCTCGAGCCAGTCGATGCTCTCGGCGTCGAGATGGTTGGTGGGCTCGTCGAGCAGCAGTATGTCGGGCTTCTGGAGCAGCAACCGGCAGAGGGCCACGCGGCGTCGCTCTCCGCCCGAGAGATGTGCGCACAGCGTGTCGGCCGCAGGGCAGCGCAGGGCTTCCATGGCACGGTTGAGGCGCGTGTCGAGGTTCCAGGCGTCGGTGGCGTCGATGATGTCCTGCAACTCGCCCTGACGTGCGAAGAGGGCTGCCATGCGCTCCTCGTCCTCGTAGTACTCGGGCTGTCCGAACTTCAGGTTGATGTCCTCATACTCTGCCAGGGCGTCCACCACGTGCTGCACGCCTTCCTCCACCACCTGGCGCACCGTCTTGGCATCGTCGAGCTGCGGCTCCTGTGGCAGGTAGCCCACGCTGTAGCCCGGGGCGAACACCACGTTGCCCTGGTAGGACTGGTCGAGGCCGGCGATGATGCGCAGCAGCGTGCTCTTGCCGGCTCCGTTGAGGCCTATGATGCCTATCTTGGCGCCGTAGAAGAAGCTGAGATAGATGTCCTTCAGCACCTGTCGCTGGGTCTGGGCTATGGTCTTGCTCACGCCCACCATGGAGAAGATTATTTTCTTGTCGTCGGCCATAGGGATAAGTAATGTTATAGGAGTTAAGGAGTTATGCTACCTGAGCCACACCAGCTCGCCGGCCGCGGCCTCGTGGTCGGGCTGCCAGGCGTTGAGGCGGTAGAGGCTGCGGAGACGTATGCCGTAGTGCTGTGCCACGTCGTAGACGCTCTCGCCGGCCTGCATCACGTGGGGCCGTCCGGCGGTGGCCTTGTCGCCGCGCTTGCGCTTCTGCTCGAGGAAGACGTAGTCGCCCGTGTGCAGCTGCGCGCCGCGCGGCACCTCGTTGTAGCGGCGCAGGCGGCGTGCCGTGACACCCGTGTGGCGGGCTATCACGTCGTAGGTGTCGCCCTGGATGGCTATGACCATGTAGCAGCCGTTCACCTTGTAGACGATGTGGTCGCGGTAGAAGGCCTCGGTGGCAGCCTCCTTGCGGCTGCGGCGCGAGGTGCCCGGCTCGCTGTCGAACTGCTGCAGGTTGTAGCGCTCCACCATTGCGATGAGCATCTGCGCGTAGGCCGGGTTGGTGGCATAGCCGCAGCGCTTGAGGCCGTGGGCCCAGCCCTTGTAGTCGGTAAGGCGCAGCTCGAAGAGCGGGCGGTAGCGGGCGTTCTGTGCGAGGAAGCGTGAGTGGTCCTCGTAGCTGTCGTCGTCGTTGCGGTAGCGGCGGAAGCGGTCGTCGGGGCGGTCGTCGGCCATCACCATATACGGCCCCGTCCAGCCCGTGCCCACCTTGATGCCGAAGTGGTTGTGGGCCTCGCGCGCCAGACGGCTCTGCCCCGCCGAGCTCTCTATCAGGGCCTGCGCCAGGGTGATGGAAGCCGGTATGCGGTAGCGCTGCATCTGGCGTATGGCAATGTCCTTGTAGTTCTCTATGTAGCGCCACTGTGCCGACTGGCGGCTCTGTGCGCACAGGCTCGCGGCCATGACCATGGCCAGCAGCGCGGAGAGTAGGGCTCGGGGTGTGGGCATCGTTGTTGAGATTAAGCCAAAGGCAGCTGTGGGGAGAGGATATGCCAAAAAAGCAGCTGTGCGCCACAAAAGTAGTGGATTATCCTTACCGGCAGGAATAAAAGGCGTACATTTGTGCCATAGAAGCTTATAGTGACCATAGTGCCTATCAAGCCTAACCCCTCTCCTCACCATGACAGAGCACCACATCGACATCGCCTATCGCCGCTACGCCATCGCCGAGCTGCCGGCAGAGGAGCGTGCACTCGTGGAGCAGGCCCGCCAGGCCACCGCGACGAGCTATTCGCCCTACTCCCGCTTCCAGGTGGGAGCCGCCCTGCGCCTGGCCGACGGGCGCGTGTTCACCGGCAGCAACCAGGAGAACGCCGCCTACCCCACCGGCATGTGCGCCGAGCGCACCGCATTCTTCGCCGCGCAGGCCACAGCCCCCGACGTGCCGCCCGTGGCCATAGCCATAGCAGCACAGACAGCAGGCCGCTTCACGCCACGGCCCGTCACGCCGTGCGGCCAGTGCCGCCAGGCTCTGCTCGAGGCCGAGACACGCTACCGCCGCCCCATACGCGTGCTGCTGGCCGGTGCCGACGACGTCTACGCCATCAGCAGCATGGGCGCGCTGCTGCCCCTCAACTTCGACGGCTCCGAGCTGGAGCGCTGAACACCTGTCCATCATGCACACACACAGCATCTTTCGTGCACTCACGCTGGCAGCACTCTGCACGGTGTGCACACGCATCCCGGCATGCACCAATCTCATCGTGGCGCGCGGAGCGTCGGCCGACGGCTCAGTGATGATCACCTACTCTGCCGACGACTACGGCTCCTACGGCTACCTGCACCACTACCCTGCCGCCGACCATCCCGCCGGAGCCATGCGCGACCTCTACGACTACGAGACCAGCAACTACCTCGGCTCCATACCCGAGGCAGCCCACACCTACGGCGTCATAGGGCAGGTCAACGAGCACCGGCTGGCCATCATGGAGACCACCTTCGGCGGCCGCGAGGAGCTCGTGGACACCACGGGCCTGCTCGACTACGGCTCGCTCATGTACGTCACCCTGCAGCGTGCCCGCACGGCCCGCGAGGCCATCAGCGTGTGGACACAGCTCATGGACACCTACGGCTACCGCTCCGAGGGCGAGAGCATCACCCTGGCCGACCCCGAGGAGGTGTGGGTCATGGAGCTCATCGGCAAGGGGCCTGGCGTGAAAGGTGCCGTGTGGGTGGCACGCCGCGTGCCCGACGGCTGCGTCACCGGCCATGCCAACCAGGCACGCATCACGCGTTTCCCCCTCGACAAGCCCGACGAGTGCCTCTACTCCAAGGACGTCATCACCTTCGCCCGCAAGCGCGGCTACTTCAAGGGCCGCGACGCCGACTTCTCCTTCCGCGACGCCTACGCCCCCAACGACTTCTCCGCACGCCGCATCTGCGAGGCCCGCGTGTGGGCCTTCTTCAACCGCGTGGCCGACGGCATGGACCGCTACCTGCCCTACGCCCTCGGCACCGATGCCGACGCCGAGGAGATGCCCTGGTGCGTCAAGCCCGCCAAGCCCGTCACGCTGCGGCAGCTCAAGCACGCCATGCGCGACCACTACGAAGGCACGCCCATGGCCATGACCTCCGACCTCGGTGCCGGCCCCTACGAGGCCCCCTACCGCCCCACGCCGCTCTTCTTCGACGTCGACGGCCGCCGCTACTTCAACGAGCGCCCCATCTCCACGCAGCAGACAGCCGTGACCTACATAGCACAGCTGCGCTCACAGCTGCCAGAGCACATAGGTGCCGTGCTGTGGGTGGGCTTCGACGACGCCAACATGGTGCCCTACGCACCCGTCTACGCCACGGCCACGCTGTGCCCGCAGCCCTACGCCGAGCGCACCGCCGGACCCTTCACCTTCTCCCTCCACAGTGCCTACTGGCTGCAAAACGCCCTCTCCAACTTCGTCTACCCGCGCTACTCACAGCTCTTCCCCACCCTCGAGCAGGCACGCGACGCGCTCGACGACCAGTTCGAGAGCCTGCAGGCCAAGATAGAGGCCGAGGCAGCCGCCATGAGCCGCGACGAGGCCATAGCCCACCTCACAGCCTACACCGAGCGCTCAGCCGCACTGATGATGAACACGTGGCGCGACCTCTTCGCCCACCTCATAGTGCGCTACAACGACATGACCGTCAAGCCCATGACCGACGGGCAGTACGACCGCACCGCCGGCGGCGACCACGTGCCCGTGCAGCGCCCCGGCTACCCCGAAGCCTACCGCCGCGCCATCGTCAGCCAGACCGGCGACCGCTACCTCGTGCCGTCGCCACGCTGACGGCAGCAAGCAAGCCACGCGTAAATGCTAACAGACAACAACATCACAACTGCCGCGACACCGCTGACGGCACAAGGCTCCTCACGCCAGTATTTCCGCATCGCCGCCGCCGACGGCACCACCACCATACGCTGCGTGGGCACCTCACGCGAGGAGAACGCAGCCTTCATCCACATAGCACGCCACCTCGAGAGCCACGGGCTGCCGGTGCCGCACGTGCTCGACGTGGCACCCGACGGCATGAGCTACACACAGACCGACGCCGGCCGCCGCTCGCTCTACGACGCCATAGCCGCGGGCCGCGAGGCCGGAGGCCGCTACAGCGACGCCGAGCAGCAGCTGCTGCACCGCACCGTGGCACAGCTGCCGCGCCTGCAGCTGCTCGGCGCCATAGGCATGGACTACAGCGTGTGCTACCCCCAGGCCGAGATGGACGAGCAGTGCGTGCACTTCGACCTCGACTACTTCAAATACTGCTTCCTCAAGACCACCGGCACCGACTTCCACGAGCTGCGCCTGCACGCCGACGCCTGCGCCATGGCCCGCGACATCGCCGCCGACACGGCCGCACCGCCCACCCTGTGGAGCCCCTGGGCCGAGGGGCAGCTGCTCTACCGCGACTTCCAGGCGCGCAACGTGATGCTCGCCGACGACGGCGCACTCACCTTCATCGACTTCCAGGGCGCACGCCGCGGACCAGTGCACTACGACCTCGTGTCGTTCCTCTATCAGGCATCGGCACGCTACCCCGACAGCCTGCGCACCGCACTCACACAGACCTATCTCGACAGCTTCCGCCACACCGTGGAGCAGCTGCAGCCACAAGCCGCCACGGCAGCAGCCGGCGAGTGGCAGGCCTTCAGCAACCACTTCGGCGAGCGCATGCTCCTCTTCCGCCTCTTCCGCCTGCTGCAAGTGCTGGGAGCCTACGGCTTCCGCGGACTCACCGAGCGCAAGCAGCACTTCATAGACAGCATACCGCCGGCACTCGACAGCCTGCAAGCCACGCTCGACGCCGGAGCCGCCGACAAATACCCCTACCTCAGGCACGTGCTCAGCCAGATGCTCGAGAAGACACAGAAGACAGCTGACACCAAGGAAAACAAACACTCCGAGCACTCCGAGCCCTCCGCCCCGCGCCTGCACGTGCACATCTGCTCCTTCTCCTACAAGCACGGCTATCCGCCCGACACCACCGGCCATGGCGGCGGCTACGTGTTCGACTGCCGCGGCAGCAACAACCCCGGCCGCTATGCCGGATACCGCAACCTCAGCGGCCTGGACAAGCCCGTGCGCGACTTCATCGAGCACGACGGCGAGCTGCTGCGCTTCCTCGCCCACGTCCGCGCCCTGGCCGACGCCCATGTGGAACGCTACATAGAGCGCGGCTTCACCGACCTCTCCTTCGCCTTCGGCTGCACAGGCGGGCAGCACCGCTCCGTCTACTCGGCCGAGCACCTGGCAGCCCACCTGCGCGAGCGCTACGACATACGCGTCACCGTCGTGCACCGCGAGCAGCAACACTGGCACCACGACTGACCGGCCACCACGGCCAGCACACACACCGCAACAACACACACACATGCACCTGCGCTTCATCCACACCAGCGACGTGCACGGCCATGTGCTCGACATGCTGCCGCGCATAGCCTCCTACATAGCCATGCAGCGCACCCTCATGCCCGACGCCGTGGTGGTCACCGACGGCGGCGACGTGCTCCAGGGCCATGCCGCAGCCTACTACTACAACTACGTCGACACCGCCGCGCCGCACCTCGTGGCCAGTGCCATGAACGCCGTGGGCTACGACGCCGCCACCATCGGCAACCACGACATAGAGACCGGACACGACGTCTACAGCCGCTGGCTCGGGCAGTGCCGCTTCCCCGTCGTGGCAGCCAACGTGGTCGACACCGCCACCGGAGAGCCACACCTCAAGCCATACACCATAGTGCGCCGCCAAGGCATGAGCATAGCCATACTGGGCATGCTCACCGCAGCCATACCACACTGGGTGCCGCAGGCACAGCGCGCAGGCCTCAGCTTCACAGAGATGGTGAGCTCCGTGCGCCACTGGGTGGACAAGCTGCGCGCCGAGGAGCAGCCCGACCTCATCGTGGGCCTCTTCCACTCCGGCTGGGACGCCGACAACGGCATACACACCGAGACATGCACCGAGAACGCCACACGCCTCGTGGCCACACAGGTGAGCGGCCTCGACCTCATCCTCTACGGCCACGACCACCGCAGCAACATCGCCACCGTCACGGCACCCGACGGGCGCGACGTCGCCTGTGCAGCACCCACCAGCAACGGAGCACGACTCGTGCAGGTGGACATGGAGGTGGAGCGCGATGCCAACGGCCACGCCACAGTCGTCAGCACCACGGCACAGCTGCTCACGCCACGGCAGATGGACACCCTCACGGGGCCACACGCCATAGACCGCCGCCGCTGGTTCGCCGCCGAGAGCGAAGCCGTGAGAGCCTACCTCAGGCAACCCGTGGGCACCGTGACACAGACACTGCACGAGCGCGACGCACTCTTCGGCCCATCACCATTCCTCAACCTCGTGCACGACATGCAGTTCGAGCTCGCGCCACAAGCCGACATCAGCCTCGCCGCACCCCTGGGCTACGATGCCACCATAGAGCAGGGCACGCTCACCGTGGCCGACATCATCAAGCTCTACCGCTTCGACAACCGGCTCTACACCATGCGCCTCACAGGCCGCGAGGTGCTCGGCCTGCTCGAGATGAGCTACGACCTGTGGTGCAACACCATGACCTCGGCCGCCGACCATATCCTGCTCCTCGACCATGTGCTCGACGGCGGACGCCGTCTGGGCCTGAAGAACATGGCCTTCAACTTCGAGGCCGCCGCCGGCATCACCTACACCGTCGACGCCTCGCGCCCCGACGGCCACAAGGTCAGCATCAGCACCATGGCCGACGGCACACCATTCGCCCTCAACGCCACATACCTCGTGGCACTCAACAGCTACCGAGGCACCGGCGGCGGAGAGCTCATCACACGCGGAGCAGGCATACCGACTGCCGAGCTGCCGGAGCGCATCGTGGCCACCACACCCCACGACCTGCGGCACCACTTCATTGAAGCCATACGCCGCCACGGCACCGTCACACCCACCCCACGCCGCAACTGGAGCTTCGGCCCCGGCGCCTGGGCACCTGCCGCACTGGCACGCGACCGAGCCATACTCTTCCCCCCCAGAAACAACAGAGAACTATAGAAACTATAAGAACTATAGCTACTATAGCTACTATAGCTACTATAGCAACTATAAAGCCCCCGCTATGAAGACAAACAGCATGATAGCCCTGGCAGCCTTGGCGGCCTGCACGCTCGCTGTCAGCGCACAGCACCAGCGGCTGACCGACCTGCCACACCTCTACATAGAGACCTTCAACGGGCAGGCCGTCACGAGCAAGACCACAGAGGTGCCGGCACGCATCTGGCTGGTCACACGCCAGGACTCGGTGCTGCACTGGGACTCCTTAGGCATACGCGGCCGAGGCAACTCCACATGGAACATGGCCAAGAAGCCCTACCGCCTGCGCTTCCCGAAGAAGGAGCGTTTCCTGGGACCCACACGCGCCAATGCCCGCAAATGGACACTCCTGGCCAACCACGGCGACAAAGCCCTCATCCGCAACGCCCTGACCTCACGCCTCGGCGACTTCGTAGGCCTGCCCTTCAACCCCGCCGCCGAGTGGGTGGACCTCACGCTCAACGGGCAGTATCAGGGCACCTACCAGGTGTCCGACCATATCGACGTGCGCCGCCGCCGCGTGGACGTGGAGGAGCAGGACGTGCCGACGGCCGACACGTCGGACATCACGGGCGGCTACCTGCTCGAGGCCGACGGCTTCAAGGACTTCAGCAGCGGCACCGACGGCTTCTACTCACGCTACTACAATGCCGCCCTGCGCATACACTACCCCGACAGGGACGACATAGCCCCCTCGCAGTTTGCCTACATCGCAGCCCACGTGCGCTCGTTTGAGGAGGCACTGCGCTCGGCCACCTTCCCCGACGACGGCGCCTGGCACGCCTACGTGGACTCCACGACACTGGCCAACTGGTATATAGCCACGGAAGTGAGTGCCAACATCGACGGCTTCTTCTCCACCTATCTATATAAGCATCGCGGCGACGACCGCTTCTACTGGGGCCCACTCTGGGACTACGACATAGCCTACGCCAACGACAACCGCAAGGGCGACACCTCGCGCCAGCTCATGGTCGACGTGGGCTACGGCAGCGACGCCGCACGCCCGTGGGTGGAGCGCATGTGGCAGGACCCGTGGTTCCAGCGCCTCATAGCCCGCCGCTACGACGAGCTGCTCGGAGCCGGCTTAGAGAGCTTCATGCTCCGGCAGACAGACTCGCTCGCCGCCGTGGTGCAGGCCTCGGCCGAGCGCAACTACCAGCGGTGGGGCATCAGCTCACGCACACTGCGCGAGGTGGTGCTCTACAGCAGCTACGACGACTACGTGGCCTACCTGCGCCGCTTCATCCAGGCACACGTGCCCTACCTGCGCGAGACCTTCCGCGCCCGTCTGCCAGAGGGCAGCGATGCCGACGACAGCGTCGTGCCCTACTTCGACGCCGACCCCACCACAGCCTACACCATAGCCAACGCCGGCACGGCCACGGTGCTCGCCATCGACGCCGCCACCGACCTCGTGGAGGCCCGTCGCGCCGACGCCGGCAGCCACACACAGCAGTGGACCGTGGAGCAGGCAGACGGCGGCTACTACATCATCATCAACCGTGCCACGGGCTATGCCCTCGCCGACCCCACCGAGGGCGAGGCCACGGCCACCACCAACGTGGGCTCACGGCTGACCACCGCCGTGGCCGACCGCGGCGACAAGCGGCAGCACTGGAACCTCGTGCCGCAGGGCAATGAGCGGTGGAACCTCGTGTCGCGCCACACACGCCATGCCGCCAACCTCTCCGGCGGCTCGGCAGCCGACGGCACGGCAGTGCTCTCCTACACCTCCGACAGCCGCGACGCCACGTCGGCCAACCGCCTGTGGCACATAGAGCCTGCACGCGACGGGCAAGGCAACTCCGTCGTGGGCCTCGACGGCCGCGATGCCGACTACATCCTGACCTACGACCCCGCCACGGCACGCCTGCATTTCCGTGCCGCCACGGCAGCCGACGTGCCCTTCGCCGCACACGTCGTCGACAGCAGCGGCCGGCTGTGCATCACCTTCCAGGCCGCCGACGGAGCCTCGCTCGCACGCCTGCCGCACGGCCTCTACATCGTCACGTGGCACGACGCACGCGGACAGCACTCGGCCAAGGTGCGCCACTGACAGCCCTTTACACCACTATTCATTTGGCCATAAGACAGCTTAGCACTACATTTGCCATCTCAAAACCACACACCCATACCCTCCACATGCAGCTATCGCCACTGACAGCCATCTCACCCATCGACGGCCGCTACCGCAGCAAGGCCGAGAGCCTCGACGCCTACTTCTCAGAGTATGCCCTCATACGCTACCGCGTGCACGTCGAGACAGAGTACTTCATCGCCCTGACCGAGCTGCCGCTGCCACAGCTGGCCGCCGTGCCCGCCACGCTCAAGACCCACCTGCGCCGCCTCGCACGTGAGCTCACACTGGAGCAGGCACAGCGCGTCAAGGACATAGAAGCCGTGACCAACCACGACGTCAAGGCCGTGGAGTACTTCATCAAGGAGGAACTCGACACCTATGCCTCGCGCGAGGACACCGACGTCACGCCACGGCAGATGGACGCCTGGAAGGAATTCGTGCACTTCGGCCTCACCTCGCAGGACATCAACAACACCGCCGTGCCCCTCTCGCTGCGCGACGCCACGCGCGACGTGCTGCTGCCCGCCGTG
Organism: uncultured Bacteroidaceae bacterium; assembly: GCA_905234605.1. GTDB lineage: Bacteria > Bacteroidota > Bacteroidia > Bacteroidales > Bacteroidaceae > Physcousia. Next base: position 23,218 of record CAJOIE010000021.1, read on the forward strand.
GACAGCCTCATAGCCACACTGTCAGCACAAGCCGAGGCATGGGCCGGAGTGCCCATGCTGGCCCACACCCACGGGCAACCCGCCTCGCCCACACGCGTGGGCAAGGAGCTGCAAGTCTACGTGGCACGCCTCACCACCATGCGCGACCAGCTCGCACAGGCCCGCCACACAGCCAAGTTCGGCGGAGCCACAGGAGGCCTCAACGCACACCACGTGGCATACCCCGACACCGACTGGCAGGCATGGGCCACCAGCTTCGTGGAGCAACGCCTCGGCCTCGGGCGCGAGTATCCCACCACGCAAATCTCACACTACGACCAGCTCGCCGCCCTGCTCGACACCGTGGCACGCATCTGCACCATCGTGCTCGACCTCGACCGCGATATATGGCAGTACGTAGCCATGGGCTACTTCCGCCAGCGCGTCAAAGCCGGCGAAGTGGGCTCCAGCGCCATGCCCCACAAAGTCAACCCCATCGACTTCGAGAACTCCGAGGGCAACATGGGCATAGCCGTGGCACTCCTCACCCACCTGGCACGCAAGCTACCCGTCAGCCGCATGCAGCGCGACCTCACCGACAGCACCGTGCTCCGCGCACTCGGCATGCCCTACGCCCACGCCCTCATAGCCATACAGAGCACACTGCGCGGCCTGGGCAAGCTGCAGCTCGCCCCCGAGACCATCGCCGCCGACCTCGAAGCCAACTGGGCCGTGGTGGCCGAAGGCATACAGACCATACTGCGCCGCGAAGGCTACCCGCATCCCTACGAGACACTCAAGGCACTCACGCGCACCGGCCGCCCCATCGACGCCGCCACCATACGCCAGTTCATCACCGACCTCGACGTCAGCCCAGCCGTGCGCCAGGAGCTGCTCAGCATCACACCAAGCACATACACAGGCATCTGAGAAGATGCCGCCACACCATCCCAACCACCATTTACCAACAAGAACAACATTCACCTATCAAAAAAACAATCCGAATGGAAACCAACGACGAGAAATGGCGCGAGCAGTTCGCCGCCAACGAGGGTAACAACGACCGCCGCGAAGGCACCACACCCTCAGCATCACACAATCAGGACAACAGCTACGGCCAGCCAGGCCGCTCACCACGCCCACGCATACAGCGCCCCGTCTACGGCAGCTCGGCCGACGGCGAGCGTCGCACATACACCCAGCCACGCCCATACCAGCAGCGAGAAGGAGGCTACCAGCCACGCC
>CAJOIE010000021.1:24591-41118 GCA_905234605.1 uncultured Bacteroidaceae bacterium
AGGCTACCAGCCACGCCCATACCAGCAGCGAGAAGGAGGCTACCAGCCACGCCCATACCAGCAGCGAGAGGGAGGCTACCAGCCACGCCCATACCAGCAGCGAGAAGGAGGCTACCAGCCACGCCCATACCAGCAGCGAGAAGGAGGCTACCAGCCACGCCCATACCAGCAGCGAGGAGCCTACACGCCAGGAGGCTACCAACAGCGCGGAGGCTTCCAGCGCCGCCCCCGCACAGGCGACTACGACCCCCAGGCCAAGTACAGCATGAAGAAGCGCATAGAGTACTCCGAGGCACACATAGACCCCGAGGCACCCATACGCCTCAACAAGTTCCTCGCCAACGCAGGCGTGTGCTCACGCCGTGAGGCCGACACCTTCATCCAGGCCGGCGTGGTCAGCGTCAACGGCGAAGTCGTCACCGAGCTCGGCACCAAAGTCAAGCGCAACGACGTGGTCAAGTTCCACGACCAGGCCGTCAAGATAGAGAAGAAAGTCTACGTGCTGCTCAACAAGCCCAAAGACTACGTCACCACCAGCGACGACCCACAGAACCGCAAGACCGTGATGGACCTCGTCAAAGGCGTGTGCGACGAGCGCATCTACCCCGTAGGCCGCCTCGACCGCAACACCACCGGCGTGCTCCTGCTCACCAACGACGGCGAGCTCGCCAGCAAGCTCACCCACCCACAGTACCGCAAGAAGAAGATATACCACGTCACCCTCGACAAGAACGTCAGTGCCGCCGACATCCAGCAGATAGCCACCGGCATCACCCTCGACGACGGCGACATACGCGCCGACGCCATCGAGTATGCCCACGCCACCGACAAGAAACAGATAGGCATCGAGCTCCACTCCGGCCGCAACCGCATAGTGCGCCGCATCTTCGAGCACCTCGGCTACAAGGTGACCAAGCTCGACCGCACCTACTTCGCCGGCCTCACCAAGAAGAACGTGAAGCGCGGCGACTGGCGCTACCTCACCGAGCAAGAAGTGGAGATGCTCCGCATGGGAGCCTTCGAATAACCCCACCCCACCAACCCAGACAACATGAAGAGAACCAAGATTACCGACCTCCTCACCGCCACCGCCGGCCAGGACGTCCGCGTCTGCGGCTGGGTGCGCACCCACCGCGGCTCCAAGAACGTACACTTCATAGCCCTCAACGACGGCTCCACCATCAACAACATACAAGTGGTGGCCGACACCGGCAAGTTCAGCGACGAGCTCCTCAAGCGCGCCACCACAGGAGCCTGCCTCGCCGTCGAAGGGCAGCTCGTGCAGAGCGTAGGCTCCGGCCAGGCCGTGGAAGTGCAGGCCACAAGCATCGACGTGCTCGGCGACTGCGGTGCCGACTACCCCATGCAGAAGAAAGGGCAGAGCTTCGAGTACATGCGCCAGCACGCCCACATGCGCCTCCGCACCAACACCTTCGGCGCCGTGATGCGCATACGCCACAACATGGCCATGGCCATACACACCTACTTCCACCAGCACGGCTTCTTCTACTTCCACACACCCCTCATCACAGCCTCCGACTGCGAGGGCGCAGGCAACATGTTCCAGGTCACCACCAAGAACCTCTACGACCTGCGCAAGGACGAGCAAGGACGCATCATCTACGACGACGACTTCTTCGGCGAGCAGACCAGCCTCACCGTGAGCGGACAGCTCGAGGGCGAGCTCGGAGCCACCGCTCTGGGCCAGATATACACCTTCGGACCCACGTTCCGCGCCGAGAACAGCAACACGCCGCGCCACCTGGCCGAGTTCTGGATGATAGAGCCCGAGATGGCCTTCTACGACAAGGACGACCTCATGAACCTCGAGGAAGACTTCATCAAATACTGCGTCGGCTGGGCCCTCGACCACTGCGCCGACGACCTCGCCTTCCTCAACAAGATGATCGACAAGACCCTGCTCGAGCGCCTGCACAGCGTCATCGGACAGAGCTTCGTGCGCCTCACCTACACCGAAGGCATCGACATCCTCCAGCAAGCCATCGCCGCAGGCCGCAAGTTCGAGTTCCCCTGCCAGTGGGGCGACGACCTCGCCTCGGAGCACGAGCGCTACCTCGTGGAAGAACACTTCCACCGCCCCGTCATCATGACCGACTACCCCAAGGAAATCAAGGCCTTCTACATGAAGCTCAACGCCGACGGCCGCACCATGCAAGGCACCGACGTGCTCTTCCCCGCCATAGGCGAAATCATCGGCGGCAGCGTGCGCGAAGAGAGCCTCGACAAGCTCATGGCCGAGATCAACCGCCGCGGCATGGACACCACGTCGCTCGAGTGGTATCTCGACACACGCCGCTGGGGCTCATGCCCGCACGCCGGCTTCGGCCTCGGCTTCGAGCGCCTGCTGCTCTTCGTGACAGGCATGCAGAACATACGCGACGTCATACCCTTCCCCCGCACACCGGGCAACGCACAATTCTAACCCCCTCCACACATACGCCCCCCATGAAACACCACGCAGCCATCGCCGCCATGCTGGCCCTCGCCACAGGCCTCGCGGCACAGACAGCCACAGAGCGCATAGCCATCAGCGTCAACGCCAAGAAAGCCGGTGCAGCCATACAGCCCACCATGTACGGCATCTTCTTCGAAGACATCAACTATGCTGCCGACGGCGGCCTCTATGCCGAACTCATCAAGAACCGCTCCTTCGAGTTCACACCCGACCACCTCATGGGCTGGCACGCCTTCGGCCGCGTCGAAGTGCGCGCCGACGGCCCCTTCGAGCGCAACCCACACTACGTGCGCCTCGCCTCGATGGGACACAACGACCTCTGGACAGGCCTGCAGAACGAAGGCTTCTTCGGCATAGGCCTCCACAAGGACGCCGACTACCGCCTCTCGCTCTACGCCCGCCTCGCCGACGGCAGCCGCGAGCAGATGCTGCGCGTGCAGTTCGTGGACCAGAACACACAGGCCGAGCACCAGGAGTTCGCCCAGGCCGACATCAAGGTGACCACCGCCGAGTGGCAACGCTACGAAGTGACCCTCAAGAGCCCCCGCACCATAGAGAAGGCACAGCTGCGCATCTTCCTCTGCGAGAAGAACGGACGCAGCGGCCGCGGCACCGTCGACGTCGAGCACGTCTCACTCTTCCCCACCGACACCTGGCAGGGCCACCGCAACGGCATGCGCCGCGACGTGGCACAGGCACTCCACGACCTGCATCCGGGCGTGTTCCGCTTCCCCGGCGGATGCATCGTCGAGGGCACCACGCTCGACCTCCGCTACCAGTGGAAGAACACCGTAGGCCCCGTGGAGAACCGTCCCATCAACAAGAACCGCTGGGAGAACACCTTCACCTACCGCTACTTCCCCGACTACTTCCAGAGCTACGGCCTCGGCTTCTTCGAGTACTTCCAGCTCGCCGAGGAGATAGGCGCCGAGCCGCTGCCCGTGCTCAACGTAGGCATGGCATGCCAGTACCAGAACGACGACCAGGCCCATGCCCCCGCCACCGAGCAAGGCCTGCGCCAGTTCATCGACGACTGCATCGACCTCATCGACTTCGCCAACGGCGACCCCGCCACCAACGAGTGGGCACGCCTGCGCGCCGACATGGGCCACCCCGAGCCCTTCGGCCTCAAGTACCTGGCCATAGGCAACGAGCAGTGGGAGAAACCCTACTTCGACCGTCTGGCCATCATAGCCCCCGCCGTGCGCCGCGCACACCCCGAGATAAAACTCATAGGCACATCGGGCCCCAACGCCGAGGACGACCACTTCCGCAACGGATGGGCTGCCATGCGCGAGCTCAAGGCCGACCTGGTGGACGAACACTACTACCGCGACATCGACTGGTTCCGCCACAGCATGAACCGCTACGACAACTACGACCGCCGCGGCCCCAAAGTGTTCGCCGGCGAGTGGGCATGCCACGACCGCGGCAAGAAATGGAACCACGCCGGAGCCAGCATCTACGAGGCAGCCTTCATGACCAACCTCGAGCGCAACGCCGACGTCGTGCACATGGCCACCTACGCACCACTCTTCTCGCACATCGACGGCTGGCAGTGGCGCCCCGACCTCATCTGGTACGACAACCTGCACACCGCCCGCACAGCATCCTACTACGTCCAGCAGCTCTACATGCAGCACCGCGGCACCCACGTGCTGCCCACCACCGTATGCCTGCCCGGCGGACAGCCGGCAGCCAACCCCGTGGCCGAAGGCGACGACGGCGTGTTCGCCTCCGCCGTGACCGACAAGACCACCGGACAAATCATCATCAAGGTCATCAACACCACCGCCCGGCACCAGGACATCAGCATCAGCCTGACAGGCCTCAAGGCCAAAGCCATGCCCACACAAGCCGAAGTCATCACCCTCGACTGCTCCGACTACGACGCCGAGAACCTCCCCTCACGCCCCGAGCGCGTGGCGCCACGCACCACACACATGCCATGGACAGCCGCCACCGTCGAGGCAACCATCCCCGCCAAGACCTTCGCCCTCTACATCCTCTCCTGACAAACCCATGAGCAAGATACACACCATCGGCATGCTCACCTCCGGCGGCGATGCACCAGGCATGAACGCCGCCATACGCGCCGTGACACGCGCCGCCATAGCCAACAACTTCAGCGTCAAAGGCATATACCGCGGCTACGAAGGACTCATCAACGGCGAGATACGCGACTTCACCACCGAGAGCGTCAGCAACATCATAGGCCGCGGAGGCACCATCCTCAAGACCGCCCGCTCCAAGGACTTCCAGACCACCGAGGGACGCCAGCGCGCCTACGAGACCATGCGCGCCCACGGCATCGACGCCCTCGTGGTCATCGGCGGCAACGGCTCGCTCACCGGCGCACGCCTCTTCGCCGCCGAGTGGGACGTGCCATGCATAGGCCTGCCGGGCACCATCGACAACGACCTCAACGGCACCGACCTCACCATAGGCTACGACACGTCGCTCAACACCATCATGGAGTGCGTCGACAAGATACGCGACACAGCCTCCTCACACGAGCGCATCTTCTTCGTCGAAGTCATGGGCCGCGACGCCGGCTTCCTCGCCCAGAACTCAGCCATCGCCGTGGGCGCCGAGGCAGCCATCATACCCGAGGACCACACCGCCGTCGACCAGCTCGCACAATTCATAGGCCGAGGCATACGCAAGAGCAAGTCGAGCAGCATCGTCATCGTCTCCGAGAGCCCCAAGTGCGGAGCCCTCTACTATGCCGAGCGCGTGCGCAACGAATACCCCGAGTACGACGTGCGCGTGTCCATACTCGGACACCTGCAGCGAGGCGGCAGCCCCTCCGCACAAGACCGCATACTCGCCTCGCGCCTCGGCGTGGGAGCCATCAACGCCCTGCTCGACGGGCAGCGCAACGTCATGGTAGGCATCAAGGACGACGAAGTCGTCTACGTGCCCTTCTCCTCAGCCATCAAGAGCGACAAGCCCCTCAAGCGCGACCTCATCACAGCCCTCGAGGTGCTCAGCCTGTGAGCGAGGAGAGCCAGGCCGGGCTACATCCCGCCAATGCCCTTGCCATAGAGGTAAGTACACACAACCCACCTGTTTGGGCTCCAATGTGAAGCTGGCAATCCACCCCTACCCCTCCCACTCAGGGAATAGCCACGTGCTCACGTCCCCAGTCCTGCCGACACACACTCTCTTCTCCCACTTGCAACGCCCCCTCCGCTGCCGCCATACAAAGAGAGCCCAGCAGATTGATCCGGTTGTTGAAAGCTTGGTTAATCAAGAAAAAAAGTTGCCTTTGCAGCATGAACAAAGAGCCTGCACCCTCCTCCACAGGAAGAGTGCAGGCTCATGCCGTCAGCACATGCATGCCCGCGGCGCACACCACGCACCGTGGCAGCCCGCCCCTACGCTGCCGCCTTGCCTGCCGCAACGGAAATGGGCTAACCAGCGCAGCGCATATGTGTATCTTGCAGTTATACAGCACATTGTGCACCATACAGATACGCTCATGACTCTTGCTCTACGCAAACAGCAGGGGCTATGTCAAGAAGAACGACATAGCCCCTGCCTGGATTGCGCCCACGAACTAAACGAATTTCAAGATTTGCCTTGTATCAGACCATCTTGCAGCTATGAATGTGCATAATGCGCATAACTCGCGGTTAAACAATGAATTCCGTTACCGGCCGCCGCGACGTGGGGTGGAGCTGCTGCTACCGCTGCGGGTGGAGGTGGAGGGCGTGGTGCGCGAGGTGGTGGAACTGCGCCCTGATGTCGCGGTGGAGCTGCTGCGCGAGGTGATGGAGCTGCGCTCTGATGTTGCAGTGTTGTTGCTGCGCGAGGTGGTGGAACTGCGCCATGCTGTCGCGGTGGAGCTGCTGCGCGAGGTGGTGCTGGAACTGCGCCCTGATGTCGCGGTGGAGCTGCTGCGCGAGGTGGTGGAGCTGCGCCCTGATGTCGCGGTGGAGCTGCTGCGCGAGGTGGTGCTGCTGCGGCCTGCCGTTGCAGTGTTGTTGCTGCGCGGGGCGGGAGCCGTGGCGGATGGTGTCACGCTGCTGCCGGCTGCGGGCTGCGAGGTGGTGCTGCCGGCTGCGGGCTGCGAGGTGGTGCCGTAGTAGGTGGACGCCGAGACGGTGGTGCTGGAGCGGCCGGAGCGTCCTCGGCCGTCGGTGGTCAGTGTGCGCGTGTTGTTGGAGTTGGAGTTGCCGGTGTCTATGCTCCATCCGTTGCCTTGACCGGCTGTACCGTTGGGCTGGGGCTGATGGCCGCCGTTGAGCTGGGGCTGGTTGCCGGCATGGGGCTGTCCGTAGTTGGGGTTGACGGGGTGGTTGGTGGGCTGTATGCGCGTTGTGGAGTGAGGCTCCCGGGCGTTGTGGCCGGATGGTGGTGGCGGTGCCGGACGGAAGATGTCGAGATGTGTGTAGTAGTTGCCATGGTTGTGGCCGCCGCGGTAGGAGCCGTAGACCATGGGGCGCGGGTAGTAGTAGAGGGAAGCGGTGAAGTAGCGCGAGCGGAGCAGGAGGTCGAAGCTGTGGCGGCGCACCCAGCGCACGGGGACGAAGAAGTCGGGCGTGGCGATGAACAGGTTCCACTGCCAGGGGGTGAGCACGAAGTGCAGGTCCTCGCGGCGCTGCCACCAGGCTGGGCCTTCGACATCGGCATAGGTGTAGAGGCTGCGCAGGTAGTCGAAGTTGATTTCGTAGACCACTTCCATCTGCTCGTCGCTCAAGCCGAGCTCGTAGGCCATCTTGTCGGTGAGGAAGTAGGCTTCGCGGCGTGCCTTGCTGAACGACATCGCCATGGCACTTGCTGCTATGAGCATGACTGCCAGTGTTGAGAGTATGCGGCGCATGGTAGTGTGTGTGTTTGGATGGGTGAATACTCGTGTTGTCTGTTCTCTGATGCAAAGGAAAGGCTTTTGCCGGTGTCTGCCTGTGGGGTTTGCCCGAAAAAGGGAGGGGATTTTCCCTTATGCTGCGTAGGGGAAACGGCGCAGGGGAAACGGCGCAGGGGCGGCACTGCGCCGGCTCATGTTGGCCTGGTCGCATGCCGCCCCTGTGGGTGTTGTATGCTTGTGCAGTGGGCTTATTCGCCTTGCTCGAGCTTGGCCTTGAGGGCTGCCAGGGCATCAATGTCGCCGAGTGTGGTGCTGGCGGCCTGGTTCTGGATCACGGGCTGCTCCTCGCGTGCCTTGGCGGGACGCTTGGCTGCTGCTGCTGCGCGCTCTGCCTTGCGGGCTTCGCGGGCCTCGCGGCGTGCCTCGTCCTCGAAGATGCGGCTGTGGGAGACGATGATGCGCTTGCTGTCCTTGTTGAACTCGATGACCTTGAACTGGAGCTTCTCGCCCTGCTGTGCCTGCGAGCCGTCTTCCTTGACGAGGTGCTTTGGTGTGGCAAATGCCTCCACGCCATACTCCAGCTGGATGACGGCACCCTTCTCGAGCATCTCGACGATGGTGCCTTCGTGCACGCTGTCAACGGTGAACACGGTCTCGAAGACATCCCAGGGGTTGTCCTCCAACTGCTTGTGGCCGAGGCTCAGGCGACGGTTGGCCTTGTCTATCTCGAGGACTACCACGTCGATCATGGCACCGAGCTGTGTGAACTCAGAGGGGTGCTTCACCTTCTTTGTCCAGCTGAGGTCGGAGATGTGGATGAGGCCGTCCACGCCTTCTTCTATCTCGACGAAGACGCCGAAGTTGGTGAAGTTGCGCACACGTGCCGAGTGCTTGCTGCCCACGGGGTACTTCACCTCGATGTTCTCCCAGGGGTCTTCCTTGAGCTGCTTGATGCCGAGGCTCATCTTGCGCTCCTCGCGGTCGAGGGTGAGGATGACGGCTTCCACCTCGTCGCCCACCTTCATGAAGTCCTGTGCTGAACGGAGATGCTGGCTCCAGCTCATCTCGCTGACGTGGATGAGTCCTTCCACGCCAGGGGCTATCTCGATGAATGCTCCGTAGTCGGCCATCACCACTACACGGCCGTGCACATGGTCGCCCACCTTGAGGTTGGGGTCGAGAGCCTCCCAGGGGTGTGGGGTGAGCTGCTTGATGCCGAGGGCTATGCGCTTCTTCTCCTCGTCGAAGTCGAGGATGGCCACGTTGACTTTCTGGTCGAGCTCGACCACCTCGTGGGGGTCGGAGACGCGGCCCCAGCTCAGGTCGGTGATGTGCACCAGTCCGTCCACGCCGCCAAGGTCGATGAAGACGCCGTAGGAGGTGATGTTCTTCACGGTGCCCTCGAGCACCTGGCCCTTCTCGAGCTTGGAGATGATTTCCTTCTTCTGTGCCTCGAGCTCGGCCTCGATGAGTGCCTTGTGCGAGACGACCACGTTGCGGTAGTCCTGGTTGATTTTCACTACCTTGAACTCCATGGTCTTGCCCACGAAGACGTCGTAGTCGCGGATGGGCTTGACGTCGATCTGGCTGCCGGGCAGGAAGGCCTCGATGCCGAACACGTCGACAATCATGCCGCCCTTGGTGCGGCACTTGATATAGCCCTTGATGATTTCCTGGCTCTCGAGTGCGGCATTGACGCGCTCCCAGCTCTTGGTGGCACGGGCTTTCTTGTGTGAGAGGATGAGTTGTCCTTTCTTGTCTTCCTGGTTCTCGATGTAGACCTCTACGGTGTCGCCCACGGCGAGGTCGGGGTTGTAGCGGAACTCGCTGACGGGGATGACGCCGTCGCTCTTGTAGCCGATGTTGACGACCACTTCACGCTTGTTGATGCTTATCACCTTGCCCTCGACCACGTCGTGGTCGTTGACGCCGGTGAGGCTCTTCTCGTAGGCCTGAGCCTGCTCTTCGTGGCTCTGCTGGGTGAGAGCCGTACCTTTCTCGTAGCCTTCCCAGTCGAATTCCTGGAGGGGCTGGATGTTGTTTAAGTTGGACATAGGGTTAATTAAAAGGGGATAAATGTGTTGATAACAGAGTTAGACTTTATGGTGTTCTGATAACTCGGCGGCGAAGGTACACCTTTTTCGGCTAACGCACGCAAGCACAGGCAGATAAAAATGCCTCACGCCTGTGCTGCCCGTTCTTGCTCAGAGGCGGTCGTCGGTCGGCAGATGGTCGCGGACGTAGTCGAGTGTCACGCGGAACTCTGTCGCGCCGCTGGCCGGCAGCTCGAACTGTGGCTGCACCATGAGTGTCTCCACGATGGAGCGGAGGCCTCGTGCTCCGAGCTCGTAGCGCAGGGCACGGTCTACGATGTAGTCGAGTGCATCGTCGTCGAAGGTGAGTGCTATGCCGTCCATGGCCATGAGTTGCTGCTGCTGGCGTGTGATGGCGTTGTGTGGCTCGGTGAGTATGGCGCGCAGTGCGGCGCGGTCGAGCGGCCGGAGGAACGTCACCATGGGTATTCGTCCTATGAGTTCGGGTATGAGGCCGAAGCTCTTGAGGTCCTGCGGCTGCACGTGTTCTATGAGGTGCTCTCGGTCCACTCGTGAGCGTCGCTCCACGGCGTCATAGCCCACGGTGTGTGTGTTGAGCCGCTGTGCTATGCGGTTCTCCACGCCGTCGAAGGCGCCTCCGCAGATGAAGAGGATGTTGCGTGTGTCCACGTGTATGTAGTCCTGGTCGGGATGCTTGCGGCCGCCCTTTGGGGGGACGTTGACGATGGTGCCCTCAAGGAGCTTGAGCAGTCCCTGCTGCACGCCCTCTCCGCTGACGTCGCGGGTGATGGAGGGGTTGTCGGCCTTGCGGGCTATCTTGTCTATCTCGTCGATGAACACGATGCCCTGCTGTGCTGCCTCCAGGTCATAGTCGGCCACCTGGAGCAGGCGTGAGAGTATGCTCTCCACGTCCTCGCCCACGTAGCCGGCTTCGGTGAACACGGTGGCATCCACTATGGTGAAGGGCACGTCGAGCAGTCGGGCTATGGTGCGTGCCATGAGTGTCTTGCCCGTGCCCGTGGAGCCCACCATGCAGATGTTGCTCTTCTCTATCTCCACGTCGGCGGCTTCGGCCGGACGGCTGATGCGCTTGTAGTGGTTGTAGACGGCCACGGCGAGGGTGCGCTTGGCCTCGTCCTGCCCCACCACGTAGCGGTCGAGGAAGGCTTTTATCTCTGTGGGTTTGGGCACGGCCTGCCAGTCGCGCGTCTTGCCTTTGGCTTTTGCCGCCTTGCTGCCCTCGGGCTTCCGTGCGGACATCGCGGCAGTGTCGGTGCCGTTGATGTTGAGGTCCTTGCCAAAGATGTTGACGGCCTCGCGGAGGCAGTCGGAGCAGATGCCTCCTCGCAGGCCGGCTATGTAGTAGCCCACCTCGCCGGAGGGGCGTCCGCACAGGGCGCATATCTCGCCTTTCTTCTGGGTCATGTCGGTGTCGGTGAAAGTGTCGTGGTGCGGCGGGCCTTACTTGCGTGTCAGCACGCGGTCCACCATGCCATACTCGCGGGCTTCCTCGGCCGTCATCCAGTAGTCGCGGTCGGAGTCGGCCCACACCTTGTCGAAGGGTGTGTGGGAGTGGTCGGCGATGATGGTGTAGAGTTCACGCTTCAGTTTCTGTATCTCGCGTGCCGTGATCTCGATGTCCGATGCCTGCCCCTGCGCGCCGCCGAGTGGCTGGTGTATCATCACGCGGCTGTGTGGCAGTGCGCTGCGCTTGCCCTCGGCTCCTGCCACGAGCAGCACGGCGGCCATCGAGGCGGCCATGCCGGAGCACAGCGTGGCCACGGGCGATGCCACGAACTGCATGGTGTCGTAGATGCCGAGGCCGGCCGACACGCTGCCGCCTGGCGAGTTGATGTAGATGGAGATGTCCTTGCCTGGGTCTGCGCTGTCGAGGTAGAGCAGCTGTGCCTGTAGGGTGTTGGCCGTGTAGTCGTCGATCTCGGTGCCAAGGAATATGATGCGCTCCATCATCAGGCGCGAGAACACATCCATCTGTGTGACGTTGAGCTGGCGTTCCTCGAGGATGTAGGGGTTGAGGTACTGGCTTGTGATGTGGCGGCTCTGGAAGCGTGCCACGTCGTCGACCACCTGGCCGTTCATGCCCAGGTGTCCGGTGGCATATTTGCGGAAGTCTGCGTACATGTGTGTCTGTCTGCTTTGGTAGTGATGTGTCGCTGCGGACGTTGGCCACGCTCCACACGGATTAAGCGAACTGCCCCTCTCTCTTGCTGCGGAGCGGACAACTCGCTTAATCCGTATCATCCGTGGCCTGTGCGTATTATGAATGATGATGTTATGGTCTGGGCTGCCTGGGGCATCATGTCAGGCCTGGGCTTTTATGTCAGGCCTGGGCCTCGAAGAGCTTGTTGAACTCCTCGAGCGTGACGGTCTTCTCGTCGAGGGTCACCACGCCGCGCATGGCCTCGCCTATCTTCTGCTCCACGGCGCGTGCCACGAGGGCTTCCTGCTGGTCGCGCTTCTTGAGCTGCTCGCCGGCATACTGGTTGACGAGTTCCTCGGGCACGTTGGCCATGCCGTATTGTGCGAACTGCATGCGCACCTGCTCGCGGGCCATGGCCATCACGTCGTCCTGCTCCACCTTGATGCTTGCCTGGTCGGCCAGCTGCTCCTTGATGAGGTGCCACTCCAGCTCGTGGATGCTTGGCTGGTAGTTCTTCTCGAAGTAGGCGTCGTCCTTGTCGGGGTTGTTGGCACGCATGATGCGCCGGAGCAGCTGGTCGGGCCACTCGAGTGTGCCCACGCGCTGCTCGAGCACCTGGCGCAGGTCGATGATGAAGCGCAGGCGCGAGTCGGCGTCGAACTGTTTCTCGAGGTCCTGACGCACGCGCTGGCGCAGCTCGGCCTCGCTGTTGACCTGTCCTTCGCCGTAGATGCTGTCGAAGAGTTCCTGGTTGAGCTCGCCGGGCACGTAGCGTGTGATCTCGGTGATCTGGTAGGAGAAGTCGGATGTGAGACCTGCGGCCTGCTCCTTGTCGATGCCGAGCAGCGATGCGAGCTCCACGGCATTGCCTTCGTAGGCACGCGAGGGGTTGATGGTGATGACAGTGTTGGTGGCCACGCCGTCGAACTTGGCGCGTTCGTCCTTGTCCTTGAAGTAGCCTGGCAGCACCACGGCATCCTCGCGCTGGAAGCCGCCCTCCACGATGTTGCCCTCGGCGTCGAGCTGTGCCAGATGGCCTTTGACCATGTCGCCCTCGGCAAAGGTGTCCACCTTGTCGTAGTGGCCGTGGCGCTGGGCGAAGCTGCCCACCTGGCGGTCCACCATGTCGTCGGTCACGCTGATGTGGTAGTATGGCACGTGGTCGGCTGCCGAGGCCTTGGCGTCGAACTCGGGGGCGAGGGCTATGTCGAACACGAAGGTCTGCTCGTCGGCGCGGAGGTCCACGGCGGGCTGCTTCTCGCTGGCGAGGGGCTCGCCGAGCATGTTCACTTTCTCCTCGCGGAGGTAGCCGTAGAGGCGCTCGGAGAGCTCGCGCTGCATCTCCTCGGCAGCAATGTCGTCGCCGAAGCGTTTCTTGATGAGCGACATGGGCACCTGTCCGGGGCGGAAGCCGGGCATCTGTGCGCGGCGGCGGTAGTTCTTGATTGCTTTCTCGACGCGCTCCTGGTAGTCGGCGCGCTGGAGGGTGAGGGTGAGCTCTGCGCTTACGGCAGAGGTCTTGTCGAATTGGATGTTCATTCTATTTTTCTACTGTTTGTTTAATTACTCTCTGTTTGCCGCCTGGGTGGCAGGCGGTTATGCCATGCCGGCCTGCGCTGCGGCCACGGCCTCACGCACCGGCTCGTGCACGCTCCATGGCCTCGAAGTCCTTGGGCCGGAGCACGAAGCTGTTGGTCAGGTAGCGCTCCTTCACGGTGGGGTTCGCGGCCAGCTGCTCGGGGCGTCCCTTGAAGAGTATGCGTCCCTCGAAGAGCATGTAGGCCCGGTCGGTGATGCAGAGTGTCTCCTCGACGTTGTGGTCGGTGATGAGCACTCCTATGTTCATGCGCTTGAGCTTCCACACTATGAGCTGTATGTCCTCCACGGCGATGGGGTCCACGCCGGCGAAGGGCTCGTCGAGCATGACGAACTTGGGGTCGATGGCCAGGCAGCGGGCTATCTCGGTGCGTCGCCGCTCGCCTCCGCTGAGGCGGTCGCCGAGGTTGCGGCGCACCTTCTCGAGGCGGAACTCGCTGATGAGGTGCTCGAGCTTCTCGCGCTTGTAGGCCTCGGAGCAGTCGCGCCGCAGCTCCAGCACGGAGGCTATGTTGTCCTCCACGGTCATCTTGCGGAACACCGACGCCTCCTGTGCCAGATAGCCTATGCCCTTGTGTGCGCGGCGGTACACGGGCAGGTCGGTGATCTCGTCGTTGCCGATGAACACGCGGCCGTTGTTGGGTATGACCAGGCCCGTGGTCATGTAGAACGACGTGGTCTTGCCCGCGCCGTTGGGACCCAGCAGGCCTACTATCTCGCCCTGGTCCACGTGGAAGCTCACGTCGTTGACCACCGTGCGCTTGCCGTAGACCTTCTTCAGGTGCTCGGCAGAGAGGCGCAGCGGCTCGTCCTGATGCGGTGCCACCCACTGCGTGCTGGCAGGGTCGGCGGCGGGGGCGGGGGCTATGGTCGGTGCTTCCATGTGCGGCGTGGTGCAAAATGCGGATGCAAAAGTACACATTATTCCTCTATCCGCCGCCCCCGCCGCCAAAAAACTCTCGCACGCGGGCAGGCGTTAACCTTTTTATGTCTATTTTTGCTGCTCGTATTGCCACATCCACACAGCCTATGATATCCCTCTCCACAATGCTGCGCCCCATAGCCACCTTCGGGCGCTACCTCCAGCTCATGGCCAAGGTGTTCAGCCGTCCCGAGCGCATGCGCATGTACTGGAAACAGTATGTCAAGGAGCTCCAGCAGCTCGGCGTGGACTCCATCGGCATAGTGCTCATGATCTCCTTCTTCATCGGAGCCGTCATCTGCATACAGATGAAGGTCAACATACAGAGCCCGTGGATGCCGCGCTTCACCACGGGCTACACCACGCGCGAGATACTCCTGCTCGAGTTCAGCTCGTCCATCATGTGCCTCATACTCTCGGGCAAGGTGGGCTCCAACATAGCCTCCGAGCTGGGCACCATGCGCGTCACCCAGCAGATCGACGCCCTCGACATCATGGGCGTCAACTCGGCATCGTTCCTCATCCTGCCCAAGATACTCGGCCTCGTCACCATGACACCCGTGCTCGTCACCTTCAGCATCGTGGCCGGCCTGGGCGGAGCCTACGCCATCTCCATGGCAGGCATCCTCACCGCCGAGGACCTCACCTACGGCCTGCAGCACTCCTTCAACCAGTGGTATATATGGATGAGCATCATCAAGTCGCTCTTCTTCGCCTTCATCATAGCCTCCGTCAGCTCCTTCTACGGCTACACCGTCGAGGGCGGCAGCGTCGAGGTGGGCCGCGCCAGCACCGACAGCGTGGTGCACTGCTCCATGCTCATCCTCTTTGCCGACATCTTCCTAACACAGCTCCTGTCATGATAGAGCTCCGCCACATCACCAAGACATTCGCCGACCGCCAGGTGCTCGCCGGCATATCGGCCACCTTCCAGGGCGGCCAGACATCGCTCATCATAGGCCGCTCGGGCTCCGGCAAGACAGTGCTCATGAAGTGCATCGTGGGCCTGCTCACACCCACCTCGGGCCACGTGCTCTACGACGGGCGCGACTTCCTCGCCATGGACAAGCACGAGCGCGCACGCCTCCGCCGCGAGGTGGGCATGATATTCCAGTCGGCAGCACTCTTCGACTCCATGTCCGTCATGGACAACGTCATGTTCCCCCTCGACATGTTCTCCGCCATGACACTGCGCGACCGCCAGCGCCGCGCACGCCAGTGTCTCGACCGCGTCAACCTCTCCGAGGCCGGACACAAGCGGCCCTCCGAGCTCTCCGGCGGCATGCAGAAGCGCGCAGCCATAGCACGCGCCATAGCCCTCGACCCCAAGTACCTCTTCTGCGACGAGCCCAACAGCGGCCTCGACCCGAAGACCTCGCTCGTCATCGACGAGCTGCTGCACGGCATCACCCACGAATACAACATGACCACCATCATCAATACCCACGACATGAACTCCGTCATGGGCATCGGCGAGAACATCATCTTCATCTACGAAGGGCAGAAGGAGTGGCAAGGCGTCTCTGCCGACATCATGGGCTCTACCAACAAGCGCCTCACCGACTTCATCTTCGCCAGCGACCTGCTGAAAGAGATGCGCCAGGCACTGACGGAGAAATGAAATACCTAATTATAGGTATTGCAGCAGAAGTGGGAAATGTGTACCTTTGCACATCTTTTAATATAATATGAAAGCAAAATGAAGAAACTTTTTACTCTTGTCATGCTGATGATGCTGGGCATCGTCGGCCTGAAGGCGCAGACTGCCGTCTTCGACTTCGAGAACAATCCTGAGAACTGGCCCGTGGGCGAGGGTGTGAACTTCGCCGACGGCAACCTTAACAATCCCCTCACCGTGGGCGAGGTGACGCTGACTAACGTGCAGGGCGACGCCTCGCAGCCCGCCCGCATCATGCGTGCCAACGACGGCATCAGCGCCCTCTACGTCTACAAGAACGGCTCCATCGAGCTCAGCGCTGCCGCGGGCCGCGCCCTGACGAAGGTGGAGGTGACGATGAAGAGCAATTCGTTTGACCTGACGCCCAGCAACGGCACGGTTGAGGCCGACGTGTGGACGGGCAATGCCACCGAGGTGCTCTTCACCGCATCTGCCAACCGCCAGATGCTGAAACTTGTGGTCACCACGGCCGACGAGAACGACGAGACGGTGAAGCCCGCCACCGAGGCCTTCGACGTGGAGGCCGCCGACATCGCTGCCTTCAACGCCGTGGAGGACGGCAAGGTGGTGAAGCTCACCCTGACCGACGCCCAGGTGAATGCCTACAACAGCCTGACCGGCGTCTACTACGTGGAGGACGCCACGGGCGCCACGGCCTTCAAGGGTCTCACCCTGACCGCTGGACAGAAGCTGAACGGCTACATCATCGGCACGAAGAGCACCGACGACCAGATTGACTACATGAACGCCCCCGCCGTGGCCGTGGAGTACCAGCTCACTGCCAGCACCACCGACACCTTCACCGCCGAGGACGCCACGCTCAGCAG
>CAJOIE010000022.1 GCA_905234605.1 uncultured Bacteroidaceae bacterium
CGTCAGCGTGAGCACCAACGCCCCGACGCTGGATGCCGTGAGCACCGCCCCGTGGCTCACGGCTACCGTGGCCGGCAACCTCAAGAGCGTGACCCTCTCTGCCGCGGCCAACACCTCCATCGCGGAGCGCACGGCCACCGTCATCCTCACGGGCGGAGCTGCCACGGACACCATCAGCGTCACGCAGGCCGGTGTGCGCCTCAGCGTCACTCCCACCATACACGTGACCCCAGGCACCGAGGCCTCGGAGCAGACCGTCGATCTCGCCACCAACGCTTCTTCTGTCGAGGTCTCATGTTCCGCCTCGTGGCTCACGGCTACCGTGGCCGACGACCTCAAGAGCATCATCTTCTCCGCCACGGCCAACACCTCCACCACGGAGCGCACCGCAACCGTCACAATCACGGCAGGCGAAGCCACCACCACCATCACGGTCACGCAGGCCGGCCTCTACCTCAGCGCCACGCCCACTGAGGTGAGCTTCGGCACATCTGCCTCGAAGCAGACAGTCAGCGTGAGCACCAACGCCGACAGTTTCGAGGTCTCCACC
Organism: uncultured Bacteroidaceae bacterium; assembly: GCA_905234605.1. GTDB lineage: Bacteria > Bacteroidota > Bacteroidia > Bacteroidales > Bacteroidaceae > Physcousia. Next base: position 551 of record CAJOIE010000022.1, read on the forward strand.
TCTGCCTCGTGGCTCACAGCTACCGTGGCCGACGACCTCAAGAGCATCACCCTCTCCGCCGCGGCCAACACCGCCACCACGGAGCGCACCGCAACCGTCACAATCACGGCAGGCGAAGCCACCACCACCATCACCGTGGTGCAGGCCGGCCTCTACCTCAGCGTCACGCCCACTGAGGTGAGCTTCGGCACAGCTGCCTCGAAGCGCATCGTCAGCGTGAACACCAATGCCCCGACGCTGGATGCCGTGAGCACTGCCGCATGGCTCACAGCTACCGTGGCCAACGACCTCAAGAGCATCACCCTCTCCGCCGCGGCCAACACCGCCACCGCAGAGCGCACCGCAACCGTCACCATCAGCGGCAGCGGCCTGACCGCAACGCTGAGCGTCAAGCAGGCTGCATATACCGATACCGACCCGCTCGGCCTCTGCCCCGACACCAACCACCCTCATGTCATAGACATGGGCATCGGCGTGAAGTTCGCCTGCTGCAACGTTGGCGCCGACACTCCTTCAGACTACGGCTACTACTTCGCCTGGGGCGAGACCATGCCAAAGAGCACCTACAACAGTAGCACCTACGAGTGGTGCAACGGCAGCTATGACACCTTGACCAAATACTGCACCAATAGCAACTATGGCACCGTCGACAGCCTCTCGCAGTTGGAGTTCACTGACGACGCTGCCTGCGCCGTCATGGGCGGCACCTGGCGCATGCCCACCACAGCGGAACTCGATGCCCTGAGCAACAACTGCACATGGACATGGATCAGCGAAGGCGGCCACAACGGCTACTTGGTTACCGCCTCCAACGGACACAAACTGTTCCTGCCCGCTGCGGGCTGGCGCAGTGGGGCGAGCTGCAGCGGCTGGGACTCCTATGGCTACTACTGGTCATCGGCACTCGACACGTTCAACTCCAACTTCGGTCAGAGCCTCTACTTCCATAGCGGCAGCCACAGCACAAGCAACTTCAACCGCTACTACGGCCGAAGTATTCGTGCGGTCACAGAGTAACCCTTCATTCCTTTCTCTTGCCACAGGTTATAAGCCAAATAACAATCCTCACATGAATTCTCTACCGACGCCTGTTGGTTTGTCTTCACCAGCGACGGCCATGGGACGTCCCTACAACATGCGCAGTCTCGGCATGAGCATCCGTGCGGTAAAAGAGTAGCACCATGCCAGAAAAGCTGGATGACGGTATAATGGAGAAGCCTTGCATATATACAGGCTTTCGCTTTTGGCATCAGACAGTCTGGGTTAGCATGCCATAGACTTGTGGCTGAGAATATCAGGATAATCTATACCGATGGTTTGCAAGAGTAGGTGTTGACTTTGATGCCGCAATGCGCATCGGGCTACTTTGATTGACGACCAAGGGTCGGGCAGTCTGCATGATGCAGACCGCCCGACCCTTGGTCGCTGTTCGATGCCGTGTCGTCTCAGCTCTTGCAGCAGAGTGGACGCAGCTGCTTGAAGAAGTCGTTGCCCTTGTCGTCAACGAGGATGAAGGCAGGGAAGTCCTCCACCTCAATCTTCCAGATGGCTTCCATGCCGAGCTCGGGATATTCCACACATTCTATCGACTTGATGCTCGACTGCGACAGCGTGGCAGCCACGCCGCCAATGGTGCCGAGATAGAAACCGCCATGTTTCTGGCAGGCATCGGTCACCTGCTGCGAGCGGTTGCCCTTGGCTATCATCACGAGCGAGGCACCGTGGTCCTGGAACTCGTCCACATAGGGGTCCATGCGGTTGGCCGTGGTGGGACCCATGGAGCCGCAGGGGTAGCCCTCGGGGGTCTTGGCCGGACCGGCATATAGCACTGGGTAGTCCTTGAAGTACTGCGGCATCTCCTCGCCGGCATCGAGGCGTGCCTTGAGCTTGGCATGTGCTATGTCGCGTGCCACGATGATGGTGCCGCGCAGGTTGACGCGTGTGCTGACGGGATACTTGGCAAGCTCGCGGCGCACGGCATCGATGCCCTGCGAGAGGTCTATCTCTATGCCCTTGGTGCCCTCGCCCGGACGGCGCAGTGCCTCGGGTATGAGCTCGGTGGGGTTGCTGTCCATGACTTCGAGCCAAATGCCGTCGCGGTTGATTTTGGCCTTGATGTTGCGGTCGGCCGAGCAGCTGACGCCCATGCCAATGGGGCACGATGCCCCGTGGCGCGGCAGGCGTATGACGCGTATGTCGTGTGCCATATGCTTGCCGCCGAACTGTGCGCCGAGGCCAATGTTGTGTGCTTCGCGCAGCAGCTTACGCTCCAGGTCGATGTCGCGGAAGGCACGTCCTGTCTCGTCGCCTGTGGTGGGCAGCGAGTCGTAGTACTTGATGCTGGCAAGCTTCACCGTGAGCAGGTTCTTCTCGGCCGATGTGCCGCCGATGACGAAGGCTATATGGTAGGGCGGGCAGGCTGCCGTGCCGAGGCTCTTCATCTTCTCCACGAGGAAGGGGATGAGTGTGCCCTCGTTCTGGATGGTGGCCTTTGTCATTGGGTAGAAGTAGGTCTTGTTGGCCGAACCGCCACCCTTGGCCACCATGACGAAGCGGTATTCGGCACCCTCGGTGGCTTCGATGTCAATCTGTGCCGGCAGGTTGCAGCGTGTGTTCACCTCGTCGTACATGGTGAGAGGTGCGTTCTGCGAGTAGCGCAGGTTGTCCTGCGTGAAGGTGTTGAAGACACCACGCGAGAGAGCCTCTTCGTCCTCGAAGCCCGTCCATACCTGCTGCCCTTTCTCGCCATGTATGATGGCTGTTCCTGTGTCCTGGCAGAATGGCAGGATGCCCTTGGCTGCCACCTCGGCGTTGCGCAGGAACTGTAGTGCTACATACTTGTCGTTGTCCGATGCCTCGGGGTCGGTGAGTATGGCAGCCACCTGCTCATTGTGCTCGCGGCGCAGCATGAACTCAACGTCGTGGAAGGCCTGCTGGGCAAGCAGTGTCAGGGCCTCGGGAGCGACCTTGACTATCTCGCGGCCCTCGAAGGTGGTGGTGCTTACGCCCTCACGTGTCAGAAGGCGGTATTGGGTTGTGTCTTCGCCCAGCTGGAACATTGGGGCGTACTTGAATTGGGGTGTGGACATGTGTTATGGTTAAAAGGTTGCTTTGGGGGAGATGTGATATTTTTCCTCATTGCTGAATGTCTGCCTGCTCTTCTTCTCCCTCCATCTCCTCCTCGTAGTGCTGGAAGAGGAAATCGTTGTAGGGATATTTCTGCACATGCAGCTCGCGCACTCGGCTGTAGAGCAGCTCCTTGAGGTGGTCTATGCCTGTCTGCTCCCGCGCGCTGATGAATATGGTGTCTCCGCCCTGACGCGCCATCCATGTCTGCATGAGCTCGGGCAGGGGCATGTTCTCCTTCGTGGCAGGCGTGAGGTCGTCGGCATCCTTTGGCTGGAAGGTGTAGGCATCGATCTTGTTGAAGACGGTGACGACGGGCTTGTCGGCGCAGTCGAGGTCGGCCAGTGTCTTGGTGACCACTCCTATCTGCTCTTCGAAGTCGGGATGCGAGATGTCCACCACGTGCACGAGGAGGTCGGCCTCGCGCACTTCGTCGAGAGTGCTCTTGAACGACTCTATGAGGTCGGTGGGCAGCTTGCGTATGAAGCCCACGGTGTCGGACAGCAGGAACGGCAGGTTGTCGATGATGACCTTGCGCACGGTGGTGTCGAGGGTGGCAAAGAGCTTGTTCTCGGCAAAGACGTCGCTCTTGGCCAGCAGGTTCATCAGTGTGCTCTTGCCCACGTTGGTGTAGCCCACGAGGGCCACGCGGATGAGGCGTCCGCGGCCGGCTCGCTGCGTGGCTTTCTGGCGGTCTATGTCAGCAAGCCGCTGCTTGAGCAGTGCCATGCGGTTGAGTATGATGCGGCGGTCCATCTCGAGCTGTGTCTCACCTGGTCCGCGCAGTCCCACCGACCCTTTGCCGCCTCCGCCGCCCGAGCCGCCGCCCTGACGCTCGAGGTGTGTCCACATGCGTTGCAGGCGTGGCAGCAGGTAGCGGTATTGTGCCAGCTCCACCTGTGTCTTGGCATTGGCGGTGCGGGCGCGCATGGCAAAGATGTCGAGTATGAGCGACGTGCGGTCGAGTATCTTCACCTTGAGCACGCTCTCTATGGTGCGCAGCTGCCGCCCTGTGAGTTCGTCGTCGAAGATGACCATGCCCACATCACGCCGTGCGTCCTGCTCGGCCATGATGAAGGCTTTGATTTCGTCGAGTTTGCCTTTGCCCACGTAGCTCACCATGGAGGGGCCGTTGGCACGCTGTGTGAAGCGTTGCACGGTGACGGCTCCTGCCGTGGTGGCGAGGAACTCCAGTTCGTCGAGATACTCTTGTGTCTTGCGCTCGTCCTGCTGGGGCGTGATGAGACCAACAAGGATGGCGGTCTCGGCTGTTGTCGAGGTTACGATGAGGTCTCTCATGTAGCGCGGCAGCTTATCCCACCTGAATTACTAAGTAGCGGCTGATGCTCCAGAACTTGGCCGGGTCGGTGATGATCAGGCGCAGTTCCTTCTTCTCGTCCTTGACCCACTTGTAGGAACCTTCGGGGTGGGAGGTGAGTATCTTGGCGCTCTTGCTGTAGACGCGTATCTCCTTGTCCACACGCAGGTCGATGGGCATGAAGTAGTCCTTGCGGAAGTCGGAGGCGCGCAGCACGTCGCCATGCTGTAGTATCTTCTGTTCCTTGAGTTCTTTCTTGGTGCCGAAGACGAAGTAGACGGTGTTGAGCTCGCGCTCCTGTTCGTCCATGGTCTGCTGGTTGCTGCGCTGTGTGGCCTGCAGGTCGCTGACGTTGCGGTGCAGACTGCTGATGCGCTCTCCCTGCTCGGCTATGATGATGTTCTTCTCGGCCAGTTCTGCCTCGAGTTCCTGCACGCGTGCTGTCTGCTCCTCGAGCTGGCGTGTGAGCATCTCGATGGTCTTGGTGAGTTTGTCCACCTTGACGTTGGACGTGCGCAGACGCTCCTGCAGCTGGGCTATCTTGTCGCGGTTCTGCTGCATGGTCTCTTGGATGAAGGCTATGTTCTCCTCGATGACCTCGCGTGTGGAGGCTCCCTCGTCATTAGACGAGGCTATTGTGATGCGTCCTTCGGCCTCATTGATCTGTCGGAAGCCATCCTGCACGTCGTTGATGGCTCCCACGAGGTCGTCGTATTCAGTCTGTAGCTCGGCATTGACTCGGGCCAGTGAGTCGCGCTCCTGTTGCATCTGCTTGATTTTGCCGTCGTTGCAAGCCGTCATGCCTATCAGCGTGAGCGGCAGGATGAATAGTAGCTTTTTCATAATGCGGTTGTCTCTTGTGGTAAGACTGCTTTGATGTTTGTTGTGTTATTTGTTGTTAATGTTTCGCTTGCGTTCACGCCGCTCCTCGGGCGTCTCTTCCCTGCCTGCCACGACGACCACTATCTCGCCACGTGGCTCCGTCTCGGCGTAGTGGGCGGCGAGCTCGGCGAGTGTGCCGCGGCGTATGTCCTCGTGCACTTTGGAGAGCTCGCGGCACACGGCGGCCTGACGGTCGTCGCCCATGGTGCGGCTCAGCTCCTCGAGCAGGCGTGGCAGGCGGTGTGGCGACTCGTAGATGATGAGTGTGCGTGTCTCTGCGGCTATCTCCGTGAGGCGTGTCTGCCGCCCTTTCTTCTGCGGCAGGAAGCCTTCGAAGCAGAACTTGTCTGCGGGCAGACCCGAGGCCACCAGTGCGGGCACGAAGGCTGTCGGCCCTGGCAGGCACGACACCTCGATGCCGGCGCGTATGGCCTCGCGTGCCACGAGGAAGCCTGGGTCTGAGATGGCCGGCGTGCCGGCGTCGCTCACCACGGCAATGGTCTCTCCTGCCTGCAGCCGCTGCACTATGGCTGCCACGGTCTGGTGCTCGTTGAACTTGTGGTAGGAGAGCATAGGCCGGTGTATGTCGAAGTGCTTCAGCAGCAGGCCGCTGGTGCGTGTGTCCTCGGCGAGGATGAGGTCGGCCTCGCGAAGCACGCGCAGGGCGCGCATCGTGATGTCCTCAAGATTGCCTATGGGTGTGGGTACGAGGTATAGCACGCGGCAAAAGTATCTATATATTTATAAGTACGCATACGCATTAACCTTTATTAATGGTTGCGAGTGTCCTCAGTGTCCATTTTGCTGTGGTTTGTTTGTTCGTCGGCGTCGAAACAGCTACATTCGCCGCAGATAACCCCATCACACCTAACCAAGGATGACAACATACAGAGACACCGGCGGCGAGCTGATGCGTCGCGGCCGTGTGGAAGTGATATGCGGCTCCATGTTCTCGGGCAAGACAGAGGAGCTCATTCGCCGCATGAAGCGCGCCAAGCTGGCGCGCCAGAAGGTGGAGATATTCAAGCCGGCCATTGATGTGCGCTACTCCGAGGAGGACGTGGTGAGCCACGAGGGCAATGCCATCACGTCGACGCCGGTGGACAACGCGGCGAGCATCCTGCTGATGGGGTCGGACACAGACGTCGTGGGCATCGACGAGGCTCAGTTCTTCGACGAGCAGATTGTGGAGGTGTGCAACGAGATGGCCCAGCGCGGCATACGTGTCATCGTGGCGGGCCTCGACCTCGACTTCAAGGGCAAGCCCTTCGGCCCCATGCCGCAGCTGTGCGCCATTGCCGACGAGGTCACCAAGGTGCATGCCATCTGTGTGCGCTGCGGTGCCCTGGCCTATGTCAGCCATCGCATCGTGGAGGGCGACCGTCAGGTGCTGCTGGGAGAGACACATGAGTATGAACCTTTATGCCGTGAGTGCTATGCTGAAGCAACCAATAACCTTTGACTCATTCATCCGCGGCCTGTTGGTGGTGTTGGTCATGGCGGCTGCCGGATGGGCCGTGAACAGCCTGAGCAGCGTGCTGCTGCCCTTCTTCGTGGCGTGGCTCATAGCCTACCTGATGTACCCCCTCGTGAGCTTCCTCCAATACAGGTGCCGGCTGCCCGGGCGCACTCTGAGCATCATTGTAGCCGTGCTCATTGTGCTGGCCGTGCTGGCTGGCATCATCGTGCTGGTGGTGCCGCCCATGGTGGACGAGTTCTCGCGCGTGGTGACGTTGCTGGGACAGTACTCGCAGCATTTCTTCGGCACGAGCGGCATGGGAGCCTACGTGCAGCAGCTCATCGACAAGTATGCTGCTGAGTATGAGAGCATGCTGCTCTCGCTGGTGCAGGAGCAGAGCTTCATAGACAGTGCCAAGGCGGTGCTCACACAGCTGTGGGGCATAGTGGCACAGACCGTGGACTATGCCATCGGCCTGGTCAGCTCGCTCATAGTGGTGCTCTACCTCTTCTTCATACTCCAGGACTACGAGACCATCTCCGAGGGCTGGCAGCGCCTCGTGCCACGCGCCTCGCGTCCATTCGTGCAGAAGCTGGCCGGCGATGTGGAGCGCGGCATGAACGCCTACTTCCGCGGCCAGGCCATGGTGGCCTGCTGCGTGGGGGTGCTCTTCAGCATAGGCTTCCTCATCGTGGGCTTCCCCATGGCCATAGCCCTCGGGCTCTTCATGGGGTTGCTCAACCTCGTGCCATACTTGCAGACACTGGGCTTCGTGCCTATGGTGATGCTGGCCTTCCTCGAGGCAGCCGACACCGGCCAGTCGTTCTGGCTCATCTTCCTGCCCGCCGTGGCGGTGGTGTGCGTGGTGCAAGCCATTCAGGACATGGTGCTCGTGCCACGCATCATGGGGTCGGCCATGGGGCTCAACCCCGCCGTCATACTGCTCTCGCTCTCCGTGTGGGGCTCCCTGCTGGGCTTCATCGGCCTCATCATAGCCCTGCCGCTCACCACCCTGCTCATATCCTATTACAAGCAATTCATCTTAGGCGACGAGCCCGCCTGACAGCGACATGCGCCCCCTGCTGCTCTCAACCACGTACCTCGGCCCCGTGGAGTGGTACGCCCGTCTCGAGGCCGCGCCGGCTGCCGCCATTGAGCAGCACGAGCACTATGTGAAGCAGACATGGCGCAACCGTTGCCGCATAGCCATGCCCGACGGCCCCTGCGACCTGGTGGTGCCCGTTGCGGGGGCATCGTCGCACACACCGCTCCGCGACCTGCGCGTCAGCGACCACGGCAACTGGCGGCACCACCACTGGAATGCCATGCAGACGGCCTACGGCAAGACACCCTTCTTCGAGTACTATGCCGACCTCTTCGCCCCGTTCTACGAGCAGCCGGCAACCTTCCTGCTCGACCTGAACGAGCGTCTGCGCCAGCTCATGTGCACTCTCATCGGCATCGACACCCCCGTGGCCCTCACCGAACACTTCGCACCGCCCGCAGAAACACCCTGCACCCTCTCACACGACGACCCTGCACCGACATGCGCAGCACCATGCACCGACATGCGCTACACCATGCACCCCGACAGCCTGCCCACGGCAACCCTGCCGCCATACTATCAGGTACATGCGCAGCGGCACGGCTTCATCCCCAACCTCAGCATCGTGGACCTGCTCTTCAACATGGGACCCGAGTCGCTGCTCGTGTTGCGGCAGGCAGAACCGACAGACATAGCAACCACATAAACATCAACAACCATGGACTTATCCGGACGCCGAGAAAGCAGCAACGTTGACGACCGCCGTCGCAGCACAGCCACCAAGGCCAGTGCAGGCGGACTGGCAGGAGTAATCATCGCATGCATCATCGCCTGGCTCTCGGGAGGCAACGTGTTCCAAGCCTTCCAGCAGGCAGGAGGCCTCGAGGCCATCACCAACCAGAACGTCAGCACCTCCGACCAGCAGCAGCGTGAGTTCACGGCCGAGGAGGAGGAACTCGCACTCTTCGCCTCGCGTGTGCTGGCCAGCACCGAGGACATCTGGACAGAGGTGTTCCGCACACAGCTCGGACGCACCTACGTGCCGCCGCGCATGGTGCTCTACACAGGCTCCGTGCGCACCGGCTGCGGCGAGGGCAACGCCTCGGTGGGACCCTTCTACTGCTCGGCCGACCAGGCTCTATACATCGACCTCTCCTTCTTCACCGACATGAAGAAAACACTCGGTGCCGACGGCGACTTCGCCTACGCCTACGTCATCGCGCACGAAGTGGGTCACCACGTGCAACACCTCACGGGCACGCTCAACACGGCACACTCACAGATGGCTGGGATGAACGAGACGCAGGCCAACAAGGTGAGCGTGCGCATCGAGCTGCAAGCCGACTACTACGCCGGCGTCTGGGGCTACCACGAAGGCAAGATGTTCAGCTCGCTCGACGACGGCGACCTCCAGGAAGCCATCGACTGCGCCCGCGTCATCGGCGACAACTACCTCCAGGAGCGTGCACGCGGATACTCGCAGCCCGAGAGCTTCACCCACGGCACGTCGGCACAGCGCATGCGCTGGCTCAAGGCTGGCCTCACCACAGGCGACATGAGCCGTGGCGACACCTTCTCAATAGCCGAGAGTGTGCTGTAGCGGAGCCTATGCCCCCAGCTCGCCGGCCTTGAGCAGATATTCGGCAATCTGCACCGCATTGAGCGCAGCACCCTTCTTGATCTGGTCGCCGGAGAGCCAGAAGGTAAGGCCGTGGTCGTTGGCCAAGTCCTTGCGGATGCGACCCACGTAGACATCGTCCTTGCCGGCGGTGAAGAGGGGCATGGGATACTGCTGGCGTGAGGGGTCGTCGACCACCGTCACGCCCGGTGCAGCGGCCAGAGCGGCACGTGCCTCGTCGACGCTGATGGGCCGCTCGGTCTCCACCCAGACAGCCTCCGAGTGGCTGCGCAATGAGGGCACACGCACACACATGGCAGAGCACGCGGCATCGCTGTGCATGATCTTGCGGGTCTCGGCGTACATCTTCATCTCCTCCTTGGTGTAGCCGTTGTCGGTGAAGACGTCTATCTGAGGTATCACGTTATAGGCCAGCTGATAGGCAAACTTCTCCACCTTGGGCTCGCGCCCGGCCAGCACGTCGCGGTACTGCTGCTCCAGCTCGGCCATGGCGGCAGCCCCAGCACCGCTGGCGGCCTGGTATGAGGCCACATGTATGCGGCGTATGTGGCTCAGACGCTCCAATGGTTGCAGGCACACGACCATCATTATGGTGGTGCAGTTGGGGTTGGCTATGATGCCGCGCGGGCGCATCAGGGCATCGGCGGCGTTCACCTCGGGCACCACGAGGGGCACATCCTCATCCATGCGGAAGGCCGAGGAGTTGTCTATCATGACGGCACCGTGGCGGGTGATGGTCTCGGCATACTCCTTCGACGTGCCGCCACCTGCCGAGACGAAGGCTACGTCGATGCCGCGGAAAGCGTCGTTGTGCTGCAACAGCTGCACCTGATGCTCCTTGCCGCGAAAGGCGTAGCTGCGGCCTGCGCTGCGCTCACTGCCGAAAAGGACTAATTCATCGATGGGGAAGCGGCGCTCGTCGAGCACACGCAGAAACTCCTGACCTACGGCACCGCTGGCGCCTACGATGGCTACTCTCATACCTTTAGTGTGTTATTTTGGGTTTATGACTGCAAAAGTAGGACAATTTGGGCATACAGGTGGCTGGGCCGCCTACTATTTAGCTACTTTTGCCGGCCGCCGGCCACCAGGCCGTTCACCTGCAACCTGACCACCGACACACGACAAAGCTACGAGTCGCCCCCACCGGCACAGCACTGCCTACGGCTGCCTGTGCCGACAGCAGGCAGCTGCCTCCATCGCGCCGGCGGGCGGCAGCTGATTGTTCCGTGAGGTCCATCATGGCGGTCAAGGAGCGCAAAGTGGCTGCATGGCGCAGGCGTTGAGAGCAGATTGACTATCTTTGTGGCGTGACTCCGTTAGTTACTAATCCGACGTGGATATTCCTCGTCATGTTGCTCGTAATCCTCGTGGCACCCGCCGTGCTGCGTCCCTTGCGTGTGCCGCACATCGTGGGCTACATCGTGGCAGGCGTGCTGCTCGGTCCGCACGGCTTCGGCATCCTGGGGCGCGATGCCTCGTTTGAGATGATGGGCCAGGTGGGCATCTACTATATAATGTTCCTGGCAGGCCTGGAGATGGACATGGGCAGCGTGCGGCGTCACGGCCGCACGGGTCTGGGCTTCGGCCTGCTGACACTCTTCCTGCCCTTTGCCGTTGGTGCTGCCGTGTCTCGCTACGTGCTGGGCTTCGGCGTGGCATCGTCGCTGCTCACGGGCAGCCTGCTGGGCTCGCACACGCTCGTGGCATATCCCATCGTGGGTCGCTACGGGCTGGGCAAGCACCCGAGCGTGGTGCAGAGCATCATAGCCACCGCCGTGGCCTCATTCGGTGCACTGCTGATACTGGCCATAGTGGTGCGCAGCCGTCAGACCGCCACGTCGCCGGCCTACTGGCTGCAACTCATGCTGGGCATAGCCGTCTATCTCATAGCCACAGGCTATGCACTGCCCAAGGTGGGACGCTGGTTCCTGCGGCGCACCGACGATGCCGTGCAGCAGTACATCTTCATCCTGTCACTCGTCTTCGTCTCAGCATGGGCCGCCGTCGCCGTAGGCCTCGAAGGGTTGCTTGGCGCGCTTGTGGCAGGCCTTGCGCTCGGCCGCGTCATTCCCCGCGGCGGCCCCCTGATAGTGCGCCTGGAGTTTGTGGGCAACGCACTCTTTGTGCCATGGTTCCTCATCGGCGTGGGCATGCTCATCAATGTGCGCGTGCTCACCTCGGACAGCGACACGCTGCGCATCGTCACGGTCATTATAGCCGCCGCCATGGCCAGCAAGTGGGTGGCGGCACTCATCATGCAGAAGGCCACGCGCGGCCGCCGTGCCGACCGCCAGCTGCTCTTTGGGCTGACAAATGCCCACGCGGCAGGTGCGCTCGCAATAGTCATGATAGGCACAGCACCCGCAGTGAGCCTCATGGACGAGCGCATGCAGAGTGCCACCGTGATGCTCATACTGGTGTCGTCGGTTGTATCCTCCTTGGCCACAGACCACGGAGCGCGCCGTTTGGCACTTGAGACCACCGAGCTGGAGCGCAACCGCGGCTCCTACCACGGCAAGTGCCTCACGGCCTACGTCTATCCCTCCACGGTCGACACGCTGACACAGCTCTCCATCATGCTCCGCAACCCGCGCATACCCGACAGCCTGATGGGTATCTCCGTGTCGATGGACGACGACCCCGATGCAGCCCTGCGCCTGCAAGGCCAGCAGTGCTTAGACAAGGCGCGTGCCATAGCTGCGTCGGCAGGCGTGACGATGTCGGCCATGAGCCGTGTGAGCAGCAACGTGGCCAGTGCCGTAGTCCATGCCATGCGCGAGGTGGATGCTGGCGAGGTGCTTCTGGGCATGCACCAGCAAGCCGACGGCACGCCTGCAGGCTCCCTTGGCTTTGTCACCCAGGGCATACTCTCAGCCTCGCACCGCGAGGTTCTGCTGGTGCACATGCAGATGCCTCCGGGCACAGTTCGTCGCATCGTGTTGGCCGTCCCCCCCAAGGCCGAATATGAAGTAGGCTTCTACAAATGGCTCGAGCACGTATGCCGCATCGGCGAGCAGACCCGCCAGCCGATGCATGTGCACGCCAGTGCCGAGACCATGCCCTACCTGCGCGACTACCTCCTCACTCACCACCCCTCGCTCACCGTCACCTACATGCCCGAGCGCGGCTTCGGTGCAATGCTCGTGGGTCTGTCAGAGAGCGTCCGCCACGACCATCTGCTCGTGCTCGTGAGCTCCCGTGCCGGCTTCATCTCCCACACCTCCGCCCATGCCACCCTGCCAGCACTGATACGCCGCAGCTTCGCCCACACCAACGTCATCCTGCTCTATCCCGACCAGTATGGCGACCCAGGCGAGCAGCTCTCCGTGTTCGCCCCCAACGGACAGAGCGTGACGCAGCGACAGATGCTCTTCGAGAGCTGGCTCGCGCGCCTGCGGGCATGACTACTTGTTCTCCATTCCTCTCTCTTCCCCCCACAGCATGATACACCTCAACGGCATACACAAGAGTTTCGGACAGCTGCAAGTACTCCGCGGCATAGACCTGCACATAGCTCCGCGCGAAGTGGTGAGCATCGTGGGTCCGAGCGGTGCCGGCAAGACCACCCTGCTCCAAATTATAGGTACACTGGAGCGTGCCGACAGCGGCTCGGTATGCATCGACGGCACCTCCGTGACGCGCCTTGCCGACACAGCCCTTGCACGCTTCCGCGGCCAGCGCATCGGCTTCGTGTTCCAGTTCCACCAGCTGCTGCCAGAGTTCACAGCCATAGAGAACGTGATGATGCCAGCCCTCATTGCCGGCACCGCCCGCAGTGCGGCACGCGAGCGTGCACAGGAGCTGCTCGCCTTCATGGGTCTCTCCGAGCGCACTGCGCACAAGCCCGCACAGCTCTCCGGCGGCGAGCGGCAGCGTGTGGCCGTGGCCCGCGCACTCATCAACCGCCCTGCCGTGGTGCTGGCCGACGAGCCCTCGGGCAGCCTCGACACAGCGGGCAAGGCCGAACTGCACAACCTCTTCTTCGACCTTCGCGACCGTTACGACCAGACCTTTGTCATCGTGACGCACGACGACCACCTGGCCTCGCTCACCGACCGCACCATCCGTCTGCGCGATGGGTTGGTGGAGGCATGAGTCTTCGGTGCACGAGTGTGACCTTGATGTAAGCACGCTCGCCGCCATGAGCGCACAAAAGAAGGGGCAACCCACCATCTGGTGTCCCACAGCAGACAGCCGCCTCGACGAGGATTGACACCAAGACAGCCTGCACAGGCACCGACACACCCCGCAAGCGTGCAGGCACGTGCGCCTGCACCCACACTCACCTGCGCCTGTCACAGTGCCTGCTAACTGCTTTTAGGTATGTCTGGCGATGGAAAAAGAGTCCTTTTTGTTTGGCATATCACCAAAAGTAAGTATTTTCGCACTCAAAAGAGTGAGCACGCATGCACACTTTTGCGCACTGCCCACCCATTCACCCTGAGAAAGAGAGTATTAACCTAAGTTAGCAACAACAATTCACCAAACACAACAATCTGTTATGGCATACGTTATCAGCAACGACTGCGTAGCATGCGGCACCTGCATCGATGAGTGCCCCGTTGGCGCAATCTCCGAAGGCGACATCTATTCCATCAACCCCGACGAGTGCACCGAGTGCGGCACATGTGCCGACGCTTGCCCCTCCGGAGCCATCAGCCTCTAAGGCACACAGGCGCACATATACCACGCCCCACACAGCAAGGAACCAGCACGCACTCACGCGGCGCGCTCCTTGCCAGCAACAAGAACGACGACTGAGCCACTGCGAGCTGGTGCACGCAGTGGCTCAGTCGTTGCATCACAGCCTCGCCAATCGCCCCCCCACACCACACACTTGACGAAGATAAGCAGTGCGCACTAATTAGCAACGGCAACCTGTCCGCCTGGGTCATGTCCCTTTCTTGCATCCACAAGATTTGCCACATCGTGGACAGAGTTGACAAGGGTTGCTGATAGGTTACAATAGTTGACTGATTTCTAATGACCAATTTGGGTTAAAATAAGGAATAACCTATTCTGTTTTCGACTTGTAATACTGGCTGGGGGATACACCGTAGAACTTTTTGAAGAGGGCAGAGAAGGAGGTGCGGCTGGAAAATCCGCAGGTATAGGTTACCTCCGAGACGTTCATCTTGCCACTGGCAAGCAGTTCAGCAGCCTTCTTTAGGCGCACCTTACGTATGAAAT
>CAJOIE010000023.1 GCA_905234605.1 uncultured Bacteroidaceae bacterium
CACGGCAGACCCCGACGATAACAAGTTCGTGGACTGCGCCTTTGCCGCAGGAGCCGACTATCTGGTGTCTGAGGACAGCCATTTCCGCATACTCCACGATACGCCGTTCCCGCAACTGAACCTCGTTACGCTCGACGAGTTCATGCAGACGAGGCTCGTCAAGGAGCAATAGTCCTACATTCCGCTCCCCCTCCGCCGCGAGCGGTGCTACTTGGAGGGCAGGAACATGCCTCTCCGCCGTGAGCGGTGCTACTTGGAGGACAGGAACATGCCTCTCCGCCGTGAGCGGTGCTACTTGGAGGACGGGAACGTGCCTCTCCGCCGTGAGCGGTGCTACCGGGATGGCAGCCCTGAAAGCCATGCCGCACGGATGCCGCCTTCCCTCTTTTCTGTTTCCTCCCACTCACTTCCCGCCGCACTAAACTTTTCCCATAAGCCGCAGGCATGTCGGGAAATTGCTGTTTCTTTGCAGCAAACTTTTCGGCTGACCGAAAGCAGAGGCATTTTATAACACTTTGCAGAGGTTAGTTATTATAGAAGCCAAGAACAAATTAGCAGAAAGGAAACGTAATGAGTACAGCGACACTAACAAGTCTTCTTGACTATCTCTATGGCACACTCTCGCCGAACAATATGCGCTGGGTGGGGGAACATCTCATAGAGTATGCAAAAGAAAGAAGAAAACGAGCGGTTGCGCCCCTACACGATGCAGGAGATTGACGAAATGCTTGACGAGGCAGAAGCCGCCTTTGAGGCCGGTGACTACCTGACTAACGACGAAGTGTTCCACCACAAGGTGAATGTAACCGTATGAAGATTCACTGGCACAAACGAGCCGCTGCCCAGTTGCATCAGGTAGAGGGATACGTCCTGCGGGATTTTGGCGAGCGCATCCGGCAGGAATTCATGGACGAGGTGGAACAGGCTACGCATGCCTTGGCCGACATGCCCACGATGGGCAAGATAGACCCTCTTTTCGCCCATCGTAGACAAACCTACCGCAGCCTTATAATACGTCGGCTCAACAAGATTGTCTATTATGTCAAAGGCGATGCCCTCTACATTGCCGCTTTCTGGGACACCAGACGTGAGCCAAAGGCACAAGCCAGACAGACAAAATGAACCCAAGGAGGGCGGCTCCGAATGCCACGGCGCACGACAGGGTGCCCTCCTTTTCTCTCCCTCCCAGCCGAACAACGCTAAAAATCCACTGAAGCCGCAGGACTGTCGGGAAAAAGTTGTAACCTTGCAGCCGAAGGCTGCGAGTCTGCTCACGATGGCTACGCCGACCTCTGTCGCGACTCGACCATCCAAGGCTCACAGCTCCATCGGTTCGGCCATCGATGCAAGCATCATGGCCCTCGCTTAATCGCATACTTGCATGCGAAAACTCATAAATGACAGGATTATGGCATACAGCATGACAGACAAGATGGAGTGGACGCTCATCTTCGCCGCCGAGTTTGGCCGCCGCTTCGGACTGACGCTCAAGCAGGCGTTCAACTACCTGAGCCGCTTCGGGGGCATCAAGTTCGTCGACGAGCACTACGACTACTGCCACACACAGTCGTTCCAGTCGATGGTCAGCGACGTGGCCGAGTACTGCCACAGGAAAGGAGGGTATGATTCTCTATCACGGCACCAACTCCGACACCTACCAGCTTCTGCAGCGCGACGCCACCGGCCTCTACCATCAGAGTGCCCGCTATGTCTACAGTTTCCTCGACAGCGAACTGAAGTCTGGAAGCGTGAAATAACAGTGACCACAATCTCCTCCGTGCAACGCTAAAAATTCCGCAGAAACCGCAGGCATGTCGGTAGATTGTTGTATCCTTGCACGCTAAAGCGTGCGAGTCTGCTCACACTCGGCCATCGATGCAAGCATCATGGCCCTCGCTTAATCGCATACTTGCAGCCGAACATTCATTAAAAGCAAAACAGTCTTACGCCGAAAGGTAAGTATTGGCTGAGGGTGAACGGAATGCTTTGACCCGGTTCACAAGGGGCTGTTCCCCTGTAAGGCAATGCCCCCCCAAGGATGGCAGCCCTGAAAGCCATGCCGCACGGATGCCGCCCTCCCTCTTTTCTGTTTTCTCCCACTCACGTCCCGCCGCACTAAACTTTTCCCATAAGCCGCAGGCATGTCGGGAAAACACTATCTTTGCACTATAAAAAGAGATATCAACAAGGATGGAAGCAACGAACACTACGACGACCGCTCCTAAGACGCGGATTTCGAGAACAGCAAGGTGGGCCAGAGCCCACAAGTGGTTAATAGAAGTTGTAGACCCCGAACTGCAGAAGCAGTGCAAGAGTTATAAGGACGGACAGAAGATCATACGCCCATGAGGCTGATGCTCGACACTTGTGTCATCATCGACCTGCTCATCGATATGGACAATCTGAGCACAGGTGCGCAGGAGCTGATAGAAGACCCCGATAATATACTCTTCGCCAGTGCCGAGTCGATGCGTGAACTGGTGGTACATTTCAACAACAAGAAGCTGCTCAACCGTCACTACAAGACATCAGAGGAAGTGCTCCGCGTGGTGGAGGAAGAACTCGACATCGAGTTCCTTCCAGTCCGACGTGACGTGGGCTACGCCTACAGCCGTCTGTGCCTGAACTTCGGGCAGGATCACCGCGACCCCAGCGACCACATGATCATTGCCCACGCCATCACCGAGCGTCTGCCCCTGCTGTCGAGCGATGATAAGTTCCCCTTCTACCGCGCTCAGGGCCTCGACCTCATTGAGTATTAGCCGTGACCATGGCAAGACCAAGCTGCTGAAGACTCTCCTCACCTATAGAGCTTCACTGCGGCTTTTTTCTCCCCCCTTCTCTCTTCTATTTGTCCCACTCACGTCCCGCCGCACTAATCTGTCCCACTGAAGCCGCAGGCATGTCGGGAAACCACTATATACGAGATTAAGCGGACGCTCGTCAAGGAGAGCTCCTGCTGTGTGCAAACCGGCACACCTCAGATGCCCCGTCCGGCTTCGGGGGGGAGAAGTCTTTGCTTTGCCGCCAGGGCTTCAGTAAGATGCAAAAAAAGCGTCGGGATGCTTCCTGTTCGGCATTAGTTTATTTGCTTTGCAGTCGGTAATCACAGCTGCGTGAGCACTGCCCCTCCTAATACACAGTCAACATGCCTCCCCGACACATCATCCTTATCACTCTCCTTGCAGCCCTGGCCATGTCCGTGGGCATGACGGCTGCCAACACTGTCACCAACCGCTCGGCCGTCATCACCTCGGCCGTCAGCGTGGGTGCCAACACCGACTACACTCTCACGGCCACGGCCTCGCTCTTCTCCTCCACGGGCAGCATCAACATACCTGCCGGCGCGGCCTCACATTCGGCCATCGTGTTCAAGCATTTCAGGCCGTCGGCGGTCATCAGCGACTGGCTGCGCTATGTGCGCATCGGCGGCGAGGCTGCCGTGGTGGGGCGGAACTGTCAGGTGAAGATGCATGGCACGGGCACCATCGTGCTGCCCTACGGCTCCGACTTCCACCCGCTCACGTGCTACGCAGGCACAGGCTTCAGCGGAGCCTCCTGCGACAGCTACTCCACAGGCAGCTCGGGCGGCTACATGAAGACGCTCACGTCGTCGGAGCTGCTCAACAACATCCGCAGTTTCCGCCTCAAGCGCGGCTACATGGTCACCTTTGCCACAGGGTTGAGCGGCTATGGCTACTCGCGCTGCTTCATTGCCGACAGGGAGGACCTGGAGATGGATCTGCCGGCACCGCTTGCCGGCAAGGTGTCGAGCTATCGCCTCTTCGTATGGCAGGATGCAGGGAAGAACGGTCTGGCCAGCGACGCCTCGGCGTCGGTCAATGCCGCCGTGGGCTCGTCGTGGACCTACACCTGGGGCGTAGGCAGCAGCATGCTGCCCGACGTGGAGAGCGTGCCCCACAAGATCAAGAAGAGCTGGCCAGGCGTGGCAGACTGCGGTGCCGCCGACTGGTCGTGCCACATGAAGACCGACAACGAGCCGGCCAACACATCGGACGAGGAGCCGGCCACGGTGGCCGAGGTGCTGGCCTACTGGGAAGATGCCATGCGCACCGGCCTGCGCCTGCTCTCGCCGTCGTCGCACGACTCGGGCTACACATGGCAGGAACAGTTCATGAATGCCATCGACGAGCGCGGCTGGCGTTGCGACGTGCTCGACATGCACTGCTACTGGGATGCCGGCTCATTCTCATCCATCGTCAGCTACTACAACAAGTACCGTCGCCCCATCTGGATCTCGGAGATGCTCTGGGGTGCCTCGTGGAACAGCACGGGCATCTTCGCCGCCACGTCCGACTGGGACTCCAACTCGGCCTCCAACCAGGCTGCCAACTACAACGGAGCCAAGCCCATCCTGGAGCAGCTCAACGCCTGCGGCTATGTGGAGCGCTACGCCTGGTGGAACGGTGAGCGCAACTGCTCCAAGGTCTACTGCGACGGTGCCCTCACCACCCTGGGCAGCTACTATGCCGGCATGGACTGCGGCCTGGCCTACGACCGCGACTACGAGTATGTGCCCGCCGTGGTGTTCAAGCCGCCCTACGGGCTTGTCGGCTCGCTGCTGTCCGACGGCAGCCTGTCGCTCTCGTGGACCGACCCCAACGGCGACATGATGGACGAGATACAGGTGCAGTGCCGCCGCGACGGCTCGTCGGCATGGCAGGTGCTGGCGCGTCCCGCCGCCGTCGACAAGAGCAGCCCTGCCGATGTCGTCAACAGCTGCACCGTCGGCCTGGCCGACATGCAGGGATGCAGCTTCCGCGTGGTCGACGTCTGCGACGGCCGCGAGTATGCCACCTCCGAGATGCGCCTGCTCGACACTGATGCCGTCACGGAGCTGACATATATGCCCGTCAACGCCGGCGACTACTTCTATCAGGTCTACAGCAAGGAGGCCGCCACCGACCTCGTGTGGACCCTCGGCGGCGGCAGCAACGCCACCGACGTCTACTACCAGCCACCCGCCACAGCGGGCACCGACCTCACGCAGCTCTGGACCCTCGAGGCCAACAGCTATGGCGGCTACACCATGCGCAGCCTCGCCGCCATGGACTACGTCATGTGCAGCCCTGCCGCGTGGAACTTCGTCACCCTCAATGCCGACTACACCGCCGCTGCCGAGCGGGCCACCTTCCTGCCTGAATACACCGTGAGCGGCGACTTCTGGGTCGTGCGCAACGTGGGCCACGGCACATACGTAGGGCTCTGGGACAACGACAAGAACTTCGGCGCGGGCGAGCGGCTGGCAGGCAACCGCACCAACGCCACGGGCACCGACTCGGGCGACCGTGTGGGGCTGCGCGCCGTGCCGCGCGACGTGGTCTGTGCCGCGCAGGGCGTGGCCAACGTCGTGGGCACCTTCTACCTCTACAACCCCGAGGCCGGACAGTTCCTCACGGCGGCCAACGCATGGGGCACACAGTCGTCGCTCGGACAGACAGGCATCGATGTCGCCTTCCTGCCCGACGGCCTGACCTACCGTCTCGACACACGCATCTCCAACGGTGGCGACAACCACTATTTCGGCACCAACCTGTATCTCGACTCGCC
Source organism: uncultured Bacteroidaceae bacterium (assembly GCA_905234605.1). GTDB lineage: Bacteria > Bacteroidota > Bacteroidia > Bacteroidales > Bacteroidaceae > Physcousia. The sequence goes on from CAJOIE010000023.1 coordinate 5,572, forward strand.
GGCTGCCGGATGGACCGTCAGGCCAGCAGGCTCGCGCGACGGACGCCCCACCTACGCCCTGAGCACCGACGGACAGGCCTGGCTCGCCGCTCCGGACGGGCCGACCACCGTGCTCACCACAGCGACATCGCCCACGGCAGCGCGCGCCCAGTGGCATCTCTTCACGCGGGCAGAGCTCGTGGAGCGGCTTGCCGGAGCCACGGCCTCCAACCCCGCCGATGCCACCTTCCTGCTGCCGGGCTGGGGCTTCGGGCGCAACGACCGCCGCAACGGCAGCTGGGAGGGAGCGCCCACCGTGGGCGGCGACAACACCGACATGAACGGCGAGAAGTTCAACACCGTCTTCGACGTTGGACAGCAGCTCGAGGACATCCCGCACGGTGTCTACGAAGTGACGGTGCAAGGCTTCTACCGCGACGGCGGCTACACTGCCGCGGCCGCCCAGCGCGCCGCCGGCACCGAGGAGCTCAACGCATGCCTCTACATCGACGACGTCGAGCTGCCGCTGCCATCCATCTTCGAGGGAGCCGGCCAGGCCGGCAGCGTGGGTGTCGCCACCGCCTACGGCTACGTGCCCAACACACAGACCGAAGCCTCGGCCTACATCAAGGCCGGCCTCTATGCCGTGGAGCCGCAGCGCGTGGCCGTGCTCGACGGCACCATGCGCATAGGCATACGCAAGACACGCGCCGTGAGCAACGACTGGACGCTCTTCGACAACTTCCGTCTCACGTATCTTGGCAGCGACCTCCGCACAGGGCTCGCGACGGTGCCGGCAGCCATTCACGGCCAGCCGTCTGCTGACCAGTCGGCCGTCTGCACCCTCAGCGGCCAAAAGGTCAGCGGCTCAGGCGGCAAGCACCCGGGCGGCACATTGCCCCGAGGCATCTACATCGCCCGCGGCCGCAAGCTCGTAGTCAGGTAGCAGCATTGGCAAGCCACATTCACCCTGTCGCGCATAAAGCAAACACACCCATCAACCATTACTCACTATGCGCAAGAACACTCTCACACTCGCGGCATCGGCAGCCGTAGCCATGTTCACCCTCAGCAGCTGCATCACCGTCAACAGCGGTGCCGCCATATCCTCCAACAGCCACATCGGCACCAAGGTGGGCGAGGCACAGTCGGGCATCATCCTCGGCCTGTGGTCGACCAAGGGTCAGCAGAACAACATTCGCGAGGCAGCCCGTCAGGGAGGCATCACGACCGTGACCCACGTGGAATACATCGACCAGAGCGTGCTCGGCGGGCTCTACATCAAGCACACCACGCGCGTCTACGGGCAGTAGGGGCACGCAAGCCCACAGCAACCGCGCGACGGAGCAGCCCTGCACCCTCATGGCGGAACATACTGCACCCTCATGGCGGGCACTCAGCACCCGGCAAGGATACAGCCGTGCAGGCATACGAAAGTACGGTCGGGGTAACATTTTAGTAAGTCTGCATGTTGGCCGTATGGCTGAATTTATGTCTCTTTGCGGCGTGAACCACGCAGATCAGGCGCATACACATTAACCCATTCAACTATTAACGTATAGGAGACTATCGTCCTTGCTCGTTTCCTGGTTTCCCTGATTTACATCTCACCGTGCCACAGGCACCCTAACCTCTCTGTCCGCCCATGACAAAGTTCAAATGCCCATGCAGATATACCTACGACCCTGCTGTCGGCGACCCCAAGCAAGGCATACCGGCAGGCACCCCCTTCGACGCCCTGCCCGACGACTGGCGCTGCCCGCGCTGCAAGCAGGGCAAGGACAAATTCAATAAAGCCTGACACACAGATGGCCATCTTCCTGGGGCTGCTCATTCCGCTGCTGGGCACCATGCTGGGCTCGGCATTCGTCTTCTTCGTGAAGGGCGACATGCCTGTGCGCATGCAGAAGATGCTGCTCGGCTTCGCCTCCGGCGTGATGGTGGCAGCCTCGGTGTGGTCGCTGCTCATCCCAGCCATCGACATGGAGGCAGGGCGTGGCGCATGGGCCGTGGTGCCGGCATCGGCGGGCTTCCTGCTGGGCATGGGCTTCCTGCTGCTGCTTGACGAGGTGACACCCCACCTGCACTTGGGCGACAGCCACCCCGAGGGCCCACGCTCGCGACTCTCGCGCACAGCGATGCTGGCACTGGCCGTCACCATCCACAACCTGCCCGAGGGCATGGCCGTTGGCGTGGTCTTCGCCGGTGCTGAGCAGGGCGCGGCAGGCATCTCGCTGGCATCGGCAGTGGCCGTGTCGCTCGGCATAGCCATACAGAACATCCCCGAGGGAGCCATCATCTCGATGCCCATGCGTGCCGAGGGCAACTCGCGATGGAAGGCATTCATGCTCGGCAGCCTGAGCGGAGCCGTGGAGCCACTCGGAGGGCTGGCCGTGGTGATGCTCGCCTCGCTGCTCACGCCTGTGCTGCCGGCCATGCTGGCCTTTGCTGCGGGAGCCATGTTCTACGTCGTGATAGAGGAACTCATACCCGAGGCCTCGGAGGGCGAGCACAGCAACCTGGCCACGGTGGGCTTTGCCGTGGGCTTCGTGCTGATGATGGTGCTCGACGTGGTGCTGGGCTGACACACCCACAGGCATCCACACCTTGCGCCGCAGCAATGGCCGCAGGCAACTTTCAGCCGTGCCGTTGCCATAGGGCTCACGCTTTTTGCCTATCTTTGCACTCACATCATGCAACAGACAGACTACTCGACAGCTCTCGCGCAGCACGACAGCGACATAGCCGACATACGCCGCAGCGCCCATGCCCTGCACGACAGTGTGGGGCAGCGCTACGGCGGCATACACCCCTACGGCCACCACCTCGACATGGTGGCCGACGGCGTGAGGCACTACGGTGCCGAAGTGTGTGCAGATGCCGCCGATGTGGTGCCCATCATGTTCGGAGCCTACTATCACGACAGCATCGAAGATGCCCGCCAGACATACAACGACGTCCTTGCCACTGCCCGCCGATGGATGGACGACCGCCAGGCACGCATGGCAGCCGAGATAGTGTATGCCCTCACCAACGACAAGGGGCGCACGCGCGCCGAGAGGGCAGGGGAGCACTACTACGCCGGCATACGCGCCACGCCCTACGCCCCCATGGTGAAGCTTGCCGACAGGCTGGCCAACGTCACCTTCTCCTGCCGGACCGACGACGAGGCCAACGTGCGCATGCGGCGTGTCTATGCCTCAGAGATGCCCCACTTCCTTGCCGCCATCGATGCCGGCGGCGGCGACATGCGCATGGCCCTGCCGGCCGCCATGATGGCCGCGCTGCAGGACATTGCCGCAACGGCGGCAAAACCGATGTACGACAGAGACGCAACCACACCATTTGCCATGGCACTGCCCAAATTCATAATCACACTCGACGGTCACCTGCGCCTCGGCATGGTGAACCAGCACAAAGAACTGCTCCGATATGGCGACAAGTGCATCGGCGGCGGCTACTACGCCTTCCACCGGAGCACCAACAGCCTTGTCCTCGACCGTGCATCCTACGACTTCGGGCCGCCGCGATGGCACCTGCTCGAGACGCTGCTGGTGCCACGGGCATATCGTGGCATGCGCATCATATATGCATACGATGACCCGCAGAAGCCATGCCTGCCGGTGAGCGACGTGCTGTTTCTCGAATACTATTAGCACACAGCCATGCCCGAGCACCTTCGCAGCCATAGACTTCGAGACAGCCAACCAGCATGCCAGCAGCGTGTGCAGCATAGGCATCGTGCTCGTGCGGCAGGGACAGGTGGTCGACACGTTCTACAGCGATGTCATGGCGATGTCATCGCAATATGATGGCGAAATTACGTTTCTAAATTGCTTATATACAGAGCATTAAGTATATAGGCAAAATGATGAAATATGCCAAAATTCTACTGTATGTTCCCGATATTTTAGGCTTAAAATTCGTTCGTTTTTTACGCTCCAAAACACCCTTTTTGATGAATTTCCGCTAAACACTTTTTAACAGTGAATTTACACTTTTTAAGGCAACTTATCGCCGATTGTTCATGTTCCATAACCTCAAAATGTTGAGTGATGGCACACTCATTATTCTTCCCTACTTTCGTCCTTCATGGGGTAAGTTCCATGATTGAAGAAAGGGAAAGAAGAAATATGGGCTAAGAAACGAATTTCAAGGTGTTGTTCATTGCGAAGTCAAAACGGGATTTGGTTCTTTTGTATTGAAACAGATACATTGATGCAGTCAACAAGGTTAATCTTTGATAAGAAAGGAAAGTATGACATAGTTTTTTTTGATGGAAAATCCGTTGAAAATTTGTACTTTTGCAAACAGATAAATCAGTTTACAATGATGAATACGAACTATAAGGTAATTGACAGAGATAAATACTATAGGAAAGGTGTCTTCCGTCACTTTTCCGAAGATTGTAAATGCTCTACTTCCATAACGGCGAGGATAGACGTAACAGAACTTGCTTCATACTCCAAGAAAACAGGGACAAAGTTTTATATCAACTTCCTGTATATTCTCTCCAATGTGATGAATTCACGTGAAGACTACAGAATGGGCTATCTCTGGCAGACGGATGAACTCATCTGCTACGACGTGATAAATCCCACACAGTATGTTTTTCATGAAGATACGGAAACATGCACACCTGTCTATACAGAATACTTTGAGGACTATGAAAAGTTCTATGCTTCTGCTTTCAAAGAAAACAAGGGAATACGGACTGGATATGGCGAACCACCCGAACTGGTTTGATGCATCGTTCATATCATGGCTCTCGTACGATTCGCTGAACATAGAACTGCCTGACGGGCATCTGTATTTTGCGCCTATTGTCAACTGGGGGAAATACAGGGAAGAAAACGGTAGGCTTGTTATGCCAGTGACAGTCCGTCTGAATCATGCGATTGCTGATGGCTATCTGGTTGCAAATGTATTCCGCCTCTTGGAGCAAGAAATCAAGGCGTTTGTGGAGGGGTAATGGGTAAATTCCAATTTA
>CAJOIE010000024.1 GCA_905234605.1 uncultured Bacteroidaceae bacterium
GGCGGTGGCGGCGGCCCCGGCGGCGGCGGTGGTGGCGGTGGTCGCTGGTGATTTCAGTCTCCCGCATCACAGTCGCCGTCCGCCCGCATCATGTGCGGCACTATCCCGACGGCTGACAGTCAAGCAGATAGCTCCCCTGCATGGTGATTGCCATCACCATGCATCATCAACGGCAAAGCCCCTGCATGGTGGTTGAGAACTACCATGCAGGGGCTTTGCCATGCACTCCCGTGGCGTCATGCCTGCCGGCCGTGGCCGCCGGCCGCTGTGGTGACACAGGCCGCCTGCTGCTGTTGCACAGACAGCCTACCGCTGCTGTTGCCGCCTGCGGTGGGGCTGCGCCCCCTACCAGGTATAGTCGTAGGTGTCGGTCCACTCGGGGTCGCACATCACCGTTGCCGAGCATGCCGCGGCAGCCTGCGGGTCCTCGCCGAAGAGCGACGTGGCGAAGCGCGATATGCAGTTCTGCTGCACGGCCACCAAGCGCGGCACCAGCGTCTGCATGCTCGTGCCGTCGGCGGCGAGTGCCGTCACGGTGAGCTTGAGCGTGCCCGTGTAGGAGTGCGGGAAGGTGTAGAGCTCATAGGTGGTCTGCCCCACGTTGTCCACCACCACCGTCTGCCGCGAGTTGACGCTGCCGTAGCCCGTGAGCGCAGAGAGCGTGCTCGAGCCGCCCGTGTAGTAGAAGCGCACCGCATGTATGTCGGACGGCAGCGGCTCCGGCAGGCAGAACATCACCTTGGCCACGCAGCGGCAGAGAATGACATCCTCCTCCACCGCCTCGTCGGCTATGGTGATGCTGTCGGCATAGATGAACGTGTCCGTGACGATGTTGTTCCTGAAGGTGATGCGCCCGGCATCGGTGGTAGTGGCGGCAGCCTCCGAGCTGTGACCCAGGATGACGACATAGTAGGAGCCCGCGGGCAGGGCGAGGTCCACACAGCCGAAGCCGGCCTCGTCACTGCGCTGCTGCATGCCAACGATGCGCGCCGTGCTGTCGTAGACCGCCACGTCGATGCGCGAGCACCATGCGTCTGCCGGCTCGGCGGCACGCGTGGCTCCGTCGTCGAAGGCGGCCGCCGCGGCGATGCGTAGATGCACATTGGCCGGCCTGTCGGCAGCAGGAACGTCCACGCTGACCTGCTCACAGGCCACGCAGACCATGGCAGCAACGGCAACGAGGGCATCGACACAGATGTTATGGCGCATGGCAGCAGAGATGACAATAGGTTTGCGGTGTGCCAAAAGTAGACATAATGGCGCGTGCGCACCATTTCCTGCGGGCAAAAAATATGCCTGCCGCAGCAGAAATATTACTTTTGCGACCTAATCAGGCACACATGATGGCGACGACGACAGACCTGCGCGGCAAGCGCGTGGCAGCCCTGCTCTCGGGCGGGGTGGACAGCTCGGTGGCTGTGGCCATGCTCGTGGAGCAAGGCGTGCAGCCCGACCTGTGGTACATACAGATAGGCCCCGAGCGCGACGCCGGCGGCCTCACATGCACCATCGAGGAGGACCTCGAGATGGCGCGCTCCGTGGCCTCACGCTACCGCCTGCCGCTGCGCGTGGCGGATCTCCATGCCGCCTACTGGGAGCACGTCGTGAGCTACACCATGGAGCGCGTGCGGCAGGGTCTGACGCCCAACCCCGACGTGATGTGCAACCGCCTCATCAAGTTCGGCGTCTTCGACGAGCGCGTGGGCCACGACTACGACATCATCGCCACCGGCCACTACGCCACCACCGAGGTCGACACCCAGGGCCGCACATGGCTGTGCACCAGCCCCGACGCCGTGAAGGACCAGACCGACTTCCTCGCCCAGCTCATGCCGTGGCAGCTGCGCAAGGCATGCTTCCCCATAGGCCACCTGCACAAGAGCGAGGTGCGCGCCATAGCCGAGCGCGAGCATCTCACCGCCGCCCGCCGCAAGGACAGCCAGGGCATCTGCTTCCTCGGACAAATCGACTACAACGACTATGTGCGCCTCCACCTCGGCGAGCAGTCGGGGCAGGTGATAGAGCGGTCGTCGGGACGCGTGCTGGGCACACACCGCGGCCACTGGTTCCACACCATAGGTCAGCGCAAGGGCCTGGGCTTCAGCGGCGGACCGTGGTACGTGGTGGACAAGGACGTGGAACGCAACATCATCTGGGTGGCCCACGGCTACGACACCACAGAGGCCTACAGCGACCACTTCCTCATAGCATCGCTCCACGAGCTCACCGCACCCCTCCCCTACGATGCCGGCGGCACGTGGCACGGCACCATCAAGATACGCCACACCCCCGACTTCTGCCCCGCCACGGCACGCCTGCGGCCCGACGGACGCCTCGAGCTACACACCGAGCGGCCGCTGCAAGGCGTAGCCCCCGGGCAGTTCGGCGTGCTCTACGACAGCGCGTGCCACCGCTGCCTCGGCTCGGGCGAGCTGCGCCGCCTCGAGGGCGACAGCCACGTCGGCTGAACACAAAAGCCACGGCACAAAAGCCAAAGACACAAATGCGCAATAATATCTATCCACTAATGCGCATAAATAGCACATCCATATACGACGAACCTCCGAGGCTTTATTTTTGGGAGTACATACAACCCAAGAGAATAACTAATGTATGATCGAGAAACAGACAAAGGAGTTTAAGAGCATCCGTAAAATACGCTCTGGCGACAAGGGATTCAAAGACCTTTCCGTAACTTGTGTGGCATTGGCAAATGCTCAAGGTGGTACAATATACATAGGCATTGAAGACGAGACTAAAGACCCGCTGCCAAATCAGATTGTAGAAGACGAAGAAATCAATAATACCGTATCTCGGTTGAGGAGTCTATGCTTCAATGTAAGTATTACTGCATCAGAACGACTAATCCATCAGAATGGTGCCCAATATTTTGAAGTGTATGTGGCACCATCATTAAAATCTATTGCAACCACTTCCGACGGCAAGATATATATGCGAGTTGGAGATAAATGTGAGCCCGTAAGGAATGAAGATTTGCAAAGATTATCTATAGAGAAAGGTGCGTATCAATGGGAACTACTGCTGACAAGGACTAAGTTGGAAGACATACCGAATGAGAATATTGCAAGATTTACTAATGACATCCGTCATTCCGACCGAGTGAAAAGTCATGTAAAACAGATGTCTGACATAGAAATCCTTGAGCATTACAATCTGATGGATAACGGCACAATGACCAACCTGGGTGTATTGTGGCTTGGCACTGCAAAACAACGGGGACGAATATCCTTCCCAATATCTGTGCAGTATATTGTGTATGACCAACTGGAACATAAGGTAAGAAAGATTGAATGGCATGATAACCAATATAACCCTAAGGAACTACTGCTTGAGATAGAGAAGGAAGCCATCGAGCTTGAATACTCTTACGAGTTCCCCAATGGTTTGTTCCGAAAAACCATCAGACACTACCATCCGAAGGTGATAAGAGAGTTACTGTTGAATGCTTTCGCTCATAAAAGTTTTACTATTTCAAGTGATATAATGATATGTGTATATCCTGACAGACTGGAAATATCGAACCCCGGCGGTTTGCCTCTTGGTGTAACAGTTGATAATCTGCTACATCAGCGCCACCGTAGAAATCCTTATCTCATCACTATTATGAGTGACCTTGGACTGATGGAGGGTGAAGGGTCTGGCTACGATCTCATATATGAACTGGATGCAATGGAAGGCAAACATCCACCAATTCCAGAAACTTCTTTCAATGAATTCAAAGTCACACAGTTCTCAGGGATACAGAATACTGACATTTTGCCTTTGCTGGACTATACCTTGAAGAACTATGCACTAACGCAAAAGGGCTATATCACCTTTGGTGCACTTGCCAACAAAACAAAAATGCTGGCTACAAAGTTGTCTGCATATCTGCAGCTCTCTGACGATGAACGCCTCAGAAGTTATATTGACCCCTTGCTGAACCTTGGACTCATCAACAAACGTGGTACAGGAAAGGGAACCACTTATTTCATCAACCCGAAACTCATTGCAAATTCCAAGGCTAACGTTAAAACCACATTAAAGAATATTGAGCCATATACGCTGAAAGCATTGATTGTTGAAGACCTGAAGATGCATCCCAAAAGTCGGATGTCAGAAATAGCCGAAAGACTTCCTGATGTTGAACTTGCAGACTTGCGAAACACCGTATATAAAATGGTGGGAAAAGAATTAACCACCATTGGTGGCAGGACATATCGCAGATATGAGTTAAACGATGGCAGAAAAGAAAAGGAATGAAAAAGAGAAACGAGAAAAGAGATATATAAGTAGTTGACATTCAACATACATATATCTTTTCTAAGAGTTTCATCAAAACGTAAAAGAGTTATAGAAGCATTTATACGAGCGGACGACATCAGCTACTAATAGTATCTTGATACTGTAAATGTTCTGTATGACATAAATAGCTTAAACTCCTATTCTTTGGTTATATGTGATAACCATGCGCAATAATATCTATCCACTAATGCGCATAAATAGCACATCCATAAGCCTCACCCTCTCCTGCTGCACAGCCACGGCGCGCCATGGCATTGCATGAGGCGGAGTGGCTGCATCCGGCAGACTGAGCGTCGACAAAGAGTAGCTGTAATCATGCTAATTCTTGCCGGTCAGCGGCCGGCAGGATAACAAAGCACCCTGAGAGTGGTCCGGCAGGATGAAGCTACCGTTGCGGTAGCACGTGCCTACTACACCCCCCGGGCGCACACAGAAACACGTTCTGCTCATTCGCCACCAGCTGCCGGTGGCCTGCCTTGGAGCAGACACCGATGCCGGCGGACAGGCTGTTCTTCCTGTTCCTGATGTGCCACCACGTTATCTTGTTATCAGGAGCTCAGAGGACGAGGCGCAAGCCGAGGTTGTTGTTGCGGTTGGACGGCGTATTCCTGTTGCGGTTAGCTACGCGACAGTTGGTAGCCGTGTTGTTCCAGCTGCCACCACGATTGACGCGATTGGAGCCCGAGGTTACGGAAGAAGCCCTTGTTCGGCTGCGACACTGCGGCACAGCGGTGCAGCCCTGGCGTAACCGAGAACGGCATACAGAGCCGTGAGGCGTTGCTGATAGGCCGTCTCCGTGATGTGTCCGGCAGTGAATGCCGCTGTCAGGTCACGCAGCCGATGGCGGAAGCGATGACGGCTGCGTGTGTTGAGGCTTATGCGGTGTGGATGCACCACATAGCCCAGAAAAGGTATGCCAGCCACGCACCTGTTCACGACAGGCTCATGCAGGCTCAGGTGCAGCTCACTCCCGACAAAAGCCGTGTAGGCTTCCACCGTGTGCAGCAGCCGGCTGCGGTCGGTGTCGAGGAGCAGCGTGTCGTCCATATAGCGTATGGCGTGCGGAGCGTGGAGCTGCTCCTTGAGGTAGTGGTCGGCCACGGCGAGATAGTGGTTGGCGAAATACTGACTGGTGAGGTTGCCTATGGGCAGGCCGCGATGCCATCCGTCGGAGTGGGTAGCTATGAGCTGCCCGAAGCACGATAGCAGACGCACGTCCTTGAACAGGCGGTGCAGCTGCGAGAGCAGAATAGCGTGGTCGATGGAGGAGAAATAGACGCACGCGTCGAGCTTGGCAAACCACATGTCCGGACGAATGAGCGAGCGCACACGCTCTATGGCCTTGTGTGTGCCCTTGCCCACACGGCTGGCATAGCTGTCGAACACCTGATAGCCGTCGAACACGGGGTGGCAGATGCGCATCATGGCATGCATGGCCACACGGTCGCGAAAAGAGGCGGCACAGATGATGCGTTTCTTTGGTTCATAGACCTCAAAGGTGTGGTACGCCCCAAAGCGATAGCTGCCCGACAGCAGTTCTTCGCCCATACGTTCCAGCTGCTCGTCAACATGAAGGCGGAAATGCTGAACCTCGGTCATTCTGCTCTTGCCCCGCGCGGCACGCAGGAAAGCCTCGCGCAGGTTGTCAGGATGCGCCACCAGCTCCATCAAGTGTCCCGCTCGTTTCATCGTCTGATGCCTTCCTGGCGGCTATGGTGTCATTGACAGTCTGAACAAACTCCTGTCCATACTGCTCTATGCGCGACTCCCCTATGCCTTTCACCTGGCGGAGCGTCTCCACTGTCAAGGGCTCGTTTTTGGCTATTGCAGCCAAATCCCTGTTGGAGAAGATGATGAAGGCCTTGACATCGTGCTTACGTGCCATCTGGAGGCGCACGTCGGAGTAGAGCTCATAGCGGCGCAGCTGCTCGGGGGTGAGTTCCTTGGCGGGCTCGAAGCTGCTTCCGTTACGCCCTGCCGGAGGAGCCGTGTGCTGCTGTTCGCCATCCATGTAGCTCACGAGGAACGCCCACATTGCAGCATCGTCGATGTAGCGGCTCTCCACCTTGAGCACACGGTGCCCGCGGAGGAAACTGTTCAGTTCGGCTTCCTGCCGACCATCGTCGGTCAGCGGCAGCAGGAATTTCTTGTATTGCATTGGCTGTTTCTATTATGTTTTTCCGCAGCCTCCATTCGGTGTGCTCCCGCGGCCTCGACGGCCTTGCTCGGGAGCACACCGCATGGAGGGCTGCTTCAGTTTGTTTTGTTTGGTTGTTTTTTCATCAGGAACTCAGAGGACGAGGCGCAAGCCGAGGTTGAGGTTGCGGTTGGACGGCGTATTCCTGTCGCGGTTAGCTACGCGACAGAAGGTAGCCGCGCTGCTCCAGCCGCCACCACGATAGACGCGATAGGAACCCGAGGTAGACCCAGTCGGGTCGGTCTGTGCAGTGCTGGGGTAAGTGCCATACCAGTCGGAACACCACTCCCACACGTTGCCGCTCATGTCGTAGAGACCGAGCTCGTTTGCCGTCTTGCCGCCTACAGGATGTGTGGAACTGGAGCTGTTGGAGGAGTACCACGCCACGCCGTCGATGCTGTTGCTGCCGGAGTATGTGTAGCCGTTGCTCTCGCTTCCGCCGCGGGCGGCATACTCCCACTCTGCCTCCGTGGGAAGGCGGAACTGGCGGCCGCCAAGCTGGGAGGACAGAAGCGAGTTGAGCTTGGATAGGAAACCCGTGGAGGTATCGCAGATGTCGTTCCAGCTCACGTAGTAAGCAGGATAGTTGTCGCCAAGGCCGTAGCTGCTGCTCCACTGGCTGCCGCCCGACGTGGGCTTCTGGCCCATCACAGCATACCACAGGGCCTGGGTAACCTCGGTCTGCCCGATATAGTAGTCCTGGGTCAGGGTCACGGAATGCACGGGTGCTTCATCGCTGTCGCCACTTGTGGAGCCCATCTGGAACGTGCCGTGACCGACAAGCACCATGGTGAAGCTGACGCTCGTGCCGGGGATGGTGAAGGTTATAGACGTGCCTGCCTGCGTGACGCTCAGTGTGGCGGTCAGGCCGTCGCCGGCGAGGGTGACGGTGGCGGTGCGCTCCGCGGTGGAGGTGTTGGCCGTGGCAGAGAGGGTCAGGGAGGTGGCTGATGCCTTGGTGGCAGTGAGCCACGAGGCGGAGCTGCTCACGCTCCAGTCCACGTTGGCCTCCACAGCCACGCTCTGCGTCGCGGCCGCGGAGGCCAGCGTCAGCGGTGTGGATGAGGCGAGGCGCAGGTGGGGCGGCACCGTCACCTCCCAGCCGCGGTTGCGAGCCTCGGTGGGGATGTCGATGTAGCCGCTCTGCCCGCTAAGCAGTACCGTGGCGGGGAAGGCGTGGCTGAACTGCATCTGGTCGCCGTCGGTGCTGTTGACGATGCTCAGGCGACGCTGCGACGTGTTGGCGAAGGTGCAGTAGATGTAGGGCGTGTAGCCGTCGGTGCCCACCGAGGCCGCGACGGCCGAGGTGTCGGTGGCGAAGGTGTCGGCCACGGCGTCGTAGGACGTGAGCACGCGCAGGCCGCTGATGCTCACTCCGAGGCCGGAGGCTCCGGCCATGCGCAGGCGCGACGTCTGGGGAGTCAGCGAAGCCTCGACGGTGAGGTTGCCATGGGCGTCGGTGCTGTAGGAGCCCGAGCGGTCGGCATAGACGCCGGTTGAGGAGCCGAGTGCCACGCGCTGCTTGTTGGCTGTTGAGGCTCCGTCGAAGTAGTAGACCTCGCAGGTGCCCTCGCTGCCGATGGTGCCGGCCCACGAGTCGATGCTCCACGCGTCGGCGGAGGCGTCGTAGGAGGCATGGCCGCGCACGACGTTGCTGCCGTTGTGCAGCTGGAGGAACACCACGGCACCGTCGCTCCATGTCCACTCGGTGCCGGAGCGAGTGGCGTCGAAGGTCGTGACGCGGGCGTG
>CAJOIE010000025.1 GCA_905234605.1 uncultured Bacteroidaceae bacterium
ACTCTTCCTGACCGAGCGTCATAAGACCATTGAGCCTCTATTCAACCTGCCCGATCTCAGCATAGAATGAGGCTGGGTGACGCATTGACGAAGTCAGGGCGGATGCCGCCCTCACATGATGGTGGAGAAGCCAAGCGTGCAACGTGAACTACACTAATGTTCACATAATTAACTAAGTTTAACTGTGCGGGGGGTGAGCTGCACCCAAGGGGGTATATTTGCGCCGTCTCTGCGGTGGTGTGCATCGTCACACCTTGTTCCACACGAACATGCACATACATATAACAACCCTATTACAAACCCTTTTCAACCATTCAACAGCGATGAGAAGAAAGACAACCGTAGCCACCAGACAACAACCCCTTGCGGTCTCGACGCGACACCTGCCAGAGGACAATGCGCGGCATGCCACGGGGCGCATACGCCGCTTGGTGTTTGGCTGCATCATGGGGCTTGCCGCAGCATTGAGTGTGAGTGCACTCAGCTCCTGCTCGGGCGACGCCCCCGACGTGACCCAGTTAGTATTCAACTCCGAGGATTTGTCTGGCTGGGACACCGGCACTATGCTTACCCGCAGTGTCACACTGGCTGCGGCAGGCGGGCGGGTGGAGATACCCGTCCGGTGCAACTACGACTGGCACATCGTGGGCTACGCACCCTCATGGCTCACCTTCGAGCAGCTCGACGGCAAGCCGAACCAGCCCGTCGTGGTGGAGACACAGCCTAACACCAGCGGAGCACGCAGCTGCACGCTGACCCTGGCCACAGGCACACGCCTGCTCAAAATCACCTTCGAGCAGGAGCGCAACGTGGCCGCACATCCCAGCGTCACGACGGGCGACTGCCACGTCTACTCCACCTTTGCAAGCACCAAGAAGGTCGACTTCTACTTCAACGTCACCCATGCCGACCTATGCTCTAAGGCAGGCATTGAGGTTAACGGCAAGCAATATCCCCTGACGGGCTTCAGCGAAGGCTTCAACAGCGTGACGGTGGAGTTCTCGGCACTGAGCGTCAGCGGCTACACCTATCGCGCCTATTGCAGCGAGTCGGGCACAGGCAAGACATATTACGGCACCACGAAAACCATATAACCATGAAGACACGCACACTCATAGCATCACTGCTGGCACTGATGCCAGCCGCCGCCATAGCGCAGTCCACCATCATAACCATCCCCACCCAATCAACCACACCGACCATCCCCGCCACCCACATCCTCGACGGCCACCGGGGCATCGACGTGGAGCTGCGCGGCAGCTATCTCTACGGCATGGGCGACAGCAAGGGCTACGGCATGTTCGCTGCCGAGCTCGCCATAGGCAAGCGACTGAGCAACTCCTTCTACTTCGGCCTGGTGGGCGGCGTATGGAGCTCGACCGGCGATGGCTCTGACCCCGTGCTGCCACTGATGATTGAGACGCAGGCCTACACGCGCCTGACGAAGAAGCTGCGCCTCACGGCAGGCCTCGGCCTCGGCTATGGCATCAACACCGCCGCCGACATCCATGTGCCCCACAGCCACGATGTCATACATATGCCCAACTATCTGCTGTGGTCGCTCCACGGCGGCATGCAGATAGCCGCCATGCGACAGGTGGACATCAGCCTTGGTGCCATGATGGGGGTCATGGTGCCCGTGGGCGGCGACGTGAACGGTGAGGGCTCGGTGTACATAGGGCCACGCATAGCCCTCAACTTCCACCGCGGCGAGCAGCACGCTCGTAAGCCCATTCGCGACTCAGGCATGCAGCTCACCGTGGAGGGAGAGATGGACAATAGTGAGCAGTTCACGGGCCTGGGCCCTGCCATGGCTGTAACCTACAAGTGGGACCCACACCTCAGCTTCGGCCTCGGCGGCGGCTATAGCCACAGCTGGTCCGACTCCGACGACGCCTATACCGAACAAGTGCACTTCTCGGGCAACAAGGTCGGCGGCGGCTACAGCCCCTACGCTGACGTTGAGCACGACAGTTTCCACTTCTTTGCCCGTGGGCAGTGGCGCCTCACCGACAAGCGTCTCTCGCCCGTGGCATCGCTCGACATGGGCCTGCGCCACTACAGCATCAGCCAGGACATAGGGCTCACCAGCAAAAAGAACTCACACACGCTGCCCTACGCCAAGCCACAGGTGGGCCTGTCGCTTCGCCTGCTATCCAACAACATCTACCTTGAGGGCAAGGTGGGCTATCAGCTGGCTGCCGGCATCGACGGCGATGTCGAAGTCTCCCTGCCCGACCGCGCCACCTATGATGCCGTCATGCGCCATCCTATCAACACCTCCGGCCTGTGCTTCTCTCTGGGCCTGGTGAGCACGATGAACATACTCCCACGCAGGTAGGCCTGCTCTCTAAAGTGCCAACACGCCTGCGCCCCACAGCCGACAGTTGCGGGGCGCACAGGCATCAGGCATAAGGGTTCACTTACGCCTGACGCTGATGCGGCGGATGGCCACTTGACGGCGTGGACGCTCGCGGCTGTCGACAGGCGTGCGGCCGATGCGCAAGGCCACGGGCAGCCCCTCCACGACCTCGCCGAAGACGGTGTAGTCGCCGTCCAGATGGGGAGCTCCGCCCTGACGGGCATACACCTGTTTCTGCACGGCACTGTAGGGGCGCGGCGGTGCGGCAGCCACGGTCTGCTCCGCCTGCAGCTGCATGGCCGAGAGGCGCTCCTGCCACGCTGCATGGTCGGTGGAGCGCAGGGCGTGCAGCTCTGTGGCGTGGTCGCGCTGCAGCTGTCCGAAGAGCGAGGCCACGCTGGCATCGTAGCGCAGAGCCTGCAGCTCGGAGAGCTCGGCAGTGGCATATTTCTTGCCTGTGACGATATACCATTGCAGCGCACTCGACTCACGGCGCGGGTTGATGCTGTCGGGCTCACGTGCTGCCGCCAGGGCACCCTGCTTGTGGAAGTGGCGGGGATAGACAATCTCGGCGGCCACGGTGCGCTCAGCAGGCCCTGCATCGGGCACCGCAGCCCGCTGCTGCAGGCGCAGCGACGTGTCGCCCGCCTGTATGGCCATGTCGGGCACAATGCGGTTGAAGAGTATGCCATCGTATATGCCGGCCTCGACGTTAGCCACGAAGTTGTCGCGATGGAGCGGCGTGTCATCGTAGAGACGAACCACGATGTCGCCCTCGGAGGTCTCGATGAGCACCTCCGTCCGCCCTATGGCATCGCGGTCGGAGTGGCCGCAGGCGAGGCACACCAGCGGCAGCAGTAGCTTCAGCGGAAGGTTTCTCATGTGCGTGCAGTAGTTATGTTGAAGGCTGTAATCCGCAGGTGGCTCCATGTGGTGCGCAAGGCAAACCAGCCACGGCCGAGAGGCTGCGGGTCGAAATAGTCGACGATGGTGCTGCCGTCGATGCAGTAGCGCACACGTGCTCCCGTCCCCTCCGGTTCCACGGTGAGGCGTATGTCATACCAGTGGTTGGGACGCAGCAGGCGGCCACGGTCGGTGTACTCCACCAGCACGGGCGGCCGGCACGCCGCGTCGGCCACGGCAAGCGTGTCGCCCACGTAGCGGCGGAAGCGCGTTGTGGTGTTGTGATTGCCGCCATAGCCCACATAGTAGCATTGCAGACGGTAGCTCTCGGCAAAGCGGCCGCCGCGCCGTGCGGCATGCGTCAGCGGCGACGTGCCGGCCGGTGGCTCGGAGGCCATCCAGAAGCAGTTGAGGTCGGAGAGACGGTCGCACACGCCACCCCCGACCACGACACACGCGCGGTAAGCTATCACACATGGCATCTGCACAGGCTCATCCCACCACAGCGAGAGGCCGGCGGACGTGACGATGTCAATAGTGTCTGTGCCGATGCCGCCGACAGCCGCGCTGTCCTCGGCCTCAACCACCCAGTGGCCGATGCGCTCGCCCGCGCGGGCCGCGCATGGCAGGCACAGCATGGCCGCCGCAAGCATCAGGCACAGCAGGACCGACAAGTATCTCATGGCAGCAAAGATAGGAAGCTCCGTGCAAAGCACACAGGCTCGCGGGCAGAGAAATCACCATGCAGAGTATACAGCATCACCATGCACGGTAAAGCGACATCACCATGCAGGCATAAGCAGCACCACCATGCAGGGCATAAGCAGCACCACCATGCAGGGCGAGGCAGCATCGCTGGTGCAGGGCCACAGCAACAACTCATGCAGGCCGGCGTGCCCGCATGAGCCAATGCTCCACGCGACACTCACCGCGATTTTTTTGCCCATGCCCTCTGAAGTTGTCAATTCTTTACCCTACCTTTGCCGCCATCGTAGAGCGTGCGACTCCATCGCGCCCTGATGGCGGAATCGGTAGACGCGCTGGTCTCAAACACCAGTGGGGCAACCCGTGCCGGTTCGACCCCGGCTCAGGGTACGAGTTCGACTCGACAGCAATCGCTAAACCTTAAAAACAAAAGGTTTAGCGATTTTTCTTTCCTCAAATTTCCCCACATTTGCCCACATCTGCAAGGATTCGTGCAAAGTGAGTCCCATTTCCCCACCAGAAAAGTACGAATTTGGGATGAATTGTAATTCTATTCTGGAATGAAGAGTGTATTGCAGGAAGCCAATAAATGTCTTTAATCGCCAATCAATACGATTAAACATCATCATTTCGGCAGTTTGAACTGCCAAATAAGGATTTATTCGTTTCGACGAACGAATTATAACTTGCATCCTCCGCCTTCGCAGGAAGTGACAATTCGAAATTGCACTCAAAGATTATTCAATGCCTCTCTACCTTTGTTGGTTAAGTAGTACGACTGCATCGGATGATTCGGTGTTTCTGGGTATAGCATTGCTATATATCCAGTCTCTATGTTAGGAGTAATATATGTGGAAACGAACCCCTTCCTGTCCTTACGCTGCATCGCTTCCATAAGGACTTTCAGGCTAGCACCATTTTCTCCTATTGTAGATAATAATGTTCTCAACCGTTTCAACTTAGCATCCTCTCGCTTGGAGGTTGAGGGGGTTGTGGGGGTTGAGGGGTTTTTATCTTGTGGGGTTGTGGGGGTTGTGGGGGTTGAGGGGCTGTATGCTTGAATGGTTGTCCTTCTAAACGTAACCCAAACAAAAGATGCATTCTGATTATACTCAGGCTCAGGAAGGTTAGCCTCTCGACAGGCATCAATGATACGGCCGACACCACTGCCCCAATTCTCCAAGAATGTTGTCTTGAAGAGTACATCGGCAATGGTTGGGTTCTGTGGGAAGGAGTGATGAGACTGTTTGATGGTCTCAGTAGTCAGTTCCTCTGGCAGATGACCAGAATTCTCAATCTCGATGCGGTCATCGTAAATGGCTATGCCCACAGAACTACTTGTATTGTGGAAAAATCGATGACAGAGAGCATTTGTCAGTGCTTCTCTCAAGGCTTCAGCAGGAACTTCCAACTTCTCTTCTCTCGTAAAGCCAACAATCTTACCACTGATGGAAAGGTGTTTGAAGAAAAATGCCATGCCAGCATCCAATAACGTGAAGAAGTTACCATAAGCACGTTGATTGTCGAAAAACTCATTCTTGTTCGTGCCACGGAAACGAGCCATGCGAAGCAGAAACTGAGGAAACTGGCTGGTGTTATGCAGGAACAAGGCGGCAGCAGCATTCTTCAGCTTTCCATCTGGAGTAGTCAGCTTCAATTTCTCGACAAGACTTTCCGTTGTTTCCATCAATGAAGATTCTGGCATTCGACCACGTTCAACGCCAAGACGCACTCCGCCCCTAATACGCTGCTCCTCCAAGTCAGCAATGGTGATGCCTTCGCATACTTGATCTTCCCATTTGTAGCGATTGCCCTTGCTCCGCATCAGTCTGTCTTCAAACATGTCACGGGGCATAACAACAGTAGTGCTTTCTATCCGAATGTATGGTTTGCTGTCGTAAGTATAGGGCGCATTCCAATAGCCAGCTGCATTAACATGAATGGCAATGACTTGATGACCTGGACAATCTGGCACATCAATGTATTCTACTGGCTGGTCTATCAGCGGTTCCAGTTTGGCAATCTCTCTGGCAATCTCCTTTCGTGTATTATCTGTCACCTCCTGACCGAGAATCTTCAAGGTTGTTGGGGCAATACCGAAGAGCAGCCAGCCGCCTGCGGTATTGAGGAAAGCACAAACAGAACGCATGCCATCCTTCAACTCACCCGTTGTCTTCTTCAGTTCCAACGTGCGAGTCTCATCACCATGAATCAATGCTTGTATGTTTTCTATTGTCATACGGATCAGACGCCCAAAAGCTTGGCACAAAGGTACTTCTTTTTCTTTGAAAAAAGTCTTTTTAGAGCAACGTTCTGTGATATAACAAGAAAGACAATGCCTTTTAACCCAGTTATGCTACAAGTCCGTTGTTTTATCAAAATAATTCAGTGGTTTTGTTTCAGAATTTAATACGTTAAAGAATGGAGAAATTGAATCGACTAAAAGCCGTGTTAGCTGATTCCGGCAAAACGAACAAGTGGCTCGCAGAGCAACTTGGCAAAGATCCTGTGACCATTAGTAAATGGTGTACGAATACAACACAACCAGATTTGCAGACATTGGCAAAGATTTCAGAATTGCTAAATTTAGACATTAGAGAACTTCTCGTTAAACGTAAAACTAATGTTCAAAATGACATATAATGAATATCTTTCATGCGCAGAGAAGCACCTAAAAGGATGTAAATCACTTTTGGATTCATATAATTCTGGACACAGTTCGGACACACATGTCTGGTTAGAACTATATTATATTGCTGGTTACATTCTAGAAGGGATAACCGTTTACTCTGCTTACAAATTAAATCATTGGAATTCTTCCGATGATATTCAACGACATTACAATTTGGCATTTTCCCAAAGAACAAATTTGGATTTCTATCATGTAAGAAGTTACAAGGATAGAATAACGGGGGTT
>CAJOIE010000026.1 GCA_905234605.1 uncultured Bacteroidaceae bacterium
GCAGGCGGTGATGGCGGGCGTCTGGTCCCACTGGTTGCGGAAGTTCATGTTGACGTAGAGCTTCGCCATGGCGTGGTCGAAGGTCAGCGAGACGGGGTTGTCCGTAGCGGTCAGACCGCTGAGCTGGCGGGCCACGAGCAGGTCGCTCTTCTCATAGTCTGCGGGGTCGAGCGTGTAGGGGTCGGCGGTGAAGTCCGTGACGGTGCGCTCGGGGTAGAGGGCGAGGAAATAGTGAGGCGTCACCATGTCGCTCCAGAGCATCTGCGAGGCGGGTGTCCACTTGCCGTCGGCACCGAGGGTGTTTGCTACGCCATCTACCACCTTGTCGGCGGGAACGGCCGTGGCAGAGCCCGTCCAGGCGTAGAGGGTCACGCGGTCGCCCTCGTCGAAGGCAGCGGCGTCGCCCGTGGTCGTGGCGCGGGTCATGGCTCCGATGCTCGCCTCGATGGTGATGTACTTGGCAGCAGGCTGTGCGGGAGCCGACTCGTCGTTGCTGCACGCTGCGGCCATCAGGCCGAGGGCAGCCAGAGGGATGAATCTTGTTGCTTTCATCTGTGGTTTGGGTTTGGGGTTGATTAGATAATATGTGACACATTAAAAGGTGTGCGCGCGGGGTGCCTGCGACGGCAGCGCAGGCAACAGGCTACTGCTGCGTGGGTGCCGGGATTTCGCCGCTGACGGTCCATCCCTCCTGCCAGTCGCTGATGGTCATGGCCTCGAGGCGCATGTAGGGAGCGAGGGCTGCATACCGGATGTCGAGAGTGTAGCGCTTGCCCAGCTCCATGCGTGGACAGTCGGCGGCAGATGTCACGACGGTGCCGCGGGCATCGGTGGCGGTGATGCGCAGCAGCGAGCGGCTCAGGCCGCCGGCGGTGGGCATCAGACGGCGGCCGTCCAGCCGGAGCGTGGCGGCATCGTCGGCAGCGGGCGGCAGCACGCCGAAGTCGGCAGCGGTCTCGGCCGGCAGGACGACGCCGTAGCGGCCATCGCCATCCTTCGAGGTGAGCAGCACGCTCTTGGCCACATGCTCCACGGCGACCGTCACGGTGGAGCCCACGGGCACGCCCGTGACGTTGACGGTGAGCGTGGGCAGCAGACGCCGCAGCCTGCATTGGGCCACGGTGATGGAGTCCTCGCGCACGCTGACGTGGGTCACGGCATACCACGACTGACGGGGCGACGAGGAGGCATCGAGGAGCGAGACAATGGTGGGGGTGAGCATGTTGTCGGCGGGCGTGCCGGCGGAGGTGAGGATGTAGCCAGAGGGTTCGTCCATGTCGGCAGTGACGAGGATGTCGTATTCGCCGGCGGGCAACTGCTGAAGCCAGTCGGCACTCGCCTCGACAGAGGTGAAAGAGCGGGCGCGGCTCACCCCGCCGCTGCCATGCACATAGAAGGAGAGGGCATCGAGTGAGCCTACGGCATCGGCATCGGCGTCGGCAGCGTCGTCCCACAGCAGCTGCGGAGTGACATAGCCCACGGGCTGGCCGTCGAACTCGTTGGGCGTGTATTCGTGCTGGTCGTGATAGCAGGCGGCGGGCAGCATCATGGCCACTGCCGCCATCAGGGGGATTATCTTCTTCATATCTGTACGCTGAGTTTTATTGTGGTGAGCCCTGTTGACCGTTGACAATCAGTTCCACACGGCGGGCTTCCCTGCCGGTAGGCGCCGAGCGGTCGATGCCGCGGCCCACCACGGGATGCAGGCGGGCACCGGCTATGCCGCGCCGCATGAGCAGCATCTTCACGGTGTTGGCACGGCGGAGCGTAAGCCGGAGGTTGTAGGCATCGCTGCCGCTATTGGAGGCATGGCCGTAGATGCCCAGCGACACGTCGGGGTGCGCCTTCAGCATCTCGGCCACGGCATCGAGCTTGTCTGCCTCGCGCTGCGTCAGGCGGCTGCTGTCGTGGGCAAAGTAGACGACGGGAAGGCCGACGACAGCGGGCTCGGCCTCGGCAACGGAAGCGGTGACATCCTCCGGACGGAGCTCCTCGACGAAGGCATCGGGCTGCTCATCCACCACGGGCTCCGGCTCCACCACGGGCTCCGGCTCCACCACAGGCACAGGCTCAGTGACGGCGGCGGGCACATCGGCGACGGGGGCTACCTTCTTGCCGAAGCTGTACGACAGTCCCAGTCCGGCCTCGTAGATGAGGTTGCTCCTGTGGTGATACCTGGGGATGTTGTCGAAGCGGTCGCCAGTAAGGCAAGTGAGACCGCCATAGAGCTGGAGTACCATGCTTCTGGCCACGCGGCAGCCCACGGCAGCCTGGCCGCCCAGGCCAAGGTGCCACTGCCGCGAGAACGCATGCTCACAGCCCGTGGCAAGGTGACTGGTGCGCGTAGTGACAGCCGACACCTGCGGCGAGAGCGTGACGCTCCAACGGCAGGCGGGAGGTGTCAGCAGCGACAGCACGTCGACGTTGGCCTGAAGGCCCAGGCGCATCCACCGGGTCCTCGCCTCGAGGTCGCGGTAGTAGCTGCCCTGCTTGCCCAGGACTGGGGCGAAGGTGAACGCACCGTCGGCAGCGAGCCACAGCGGGTCGCAGTCGAGCGACGTCTGTGTCTGGATGCCTGTCGTGGCGAGAGCCTCGACGGAGAACAGGCGGCTCAGCCGGTAGCCGCCGAAGACACCGCCCTGCGCACCGACATGCGTAGTGCTCTCGGTGATGCTGCGGAACGTGGCCTGTCCGAAGGAGGCGCCGCCATGGAGACCTACGTACCAGCCACGGCCATAGTCGCGGCCGGCGACCTGTGCCCGAGCCGGTGGCACCACCGAGCCCATGAGCGACAGGAGCAGCAGAAGAGAGAGTGTTGATTGCTTCATTCTATAGGAGATGTGATTGTTATGGGCAAAAAACAATGAGGCTTCCCATGGCTGAATGCATGGAAAGCCGTATACTGACCTGACGGCGCACGTGCGCGCGTCGTGGTATTAAGGTGGACCGAAGATTAGAAGGAGAGAGAGAGAGAGAGAGAGAGAGAGAGTAATCACATTATCCGAATGACCAAGAAAATAGCCATTCTTTTTGACATAAAGTCTTCCTCCGTCGCGACTCGGCAAAGTTGGAGCAAGCTCCACTCTGCGCTCGCTGCTCCGTCGGTTCGCCGTGTTGT